>NZ_JACHCQ010000035.1 GCF_014205835.1 Pedobacter sp. AK013
TCATGATCTTAGTTCTCTTCTTTGTTTAAATTTAACAATTGTGGCTTGCTAAAGACCACTTGAACTAAGATCACTTTATTACATAGATACTGATGCAGCTTATCAATACTAAATGTGTAAACGAAAGACTACGCTATGAACCAAAATAGAATAAAAAAAGAAAATTATTTAATCATGTTAACCAGGGTTTCTATATCTACACATTTGTTGGTGCTCCGTTACCTACTTTTTGCGTTTGTAATGTAGTTGTGTTAATCCAGTTTCGAATGTTTTTACGGTTATAAATTCTAGGACTTGTTCAGGCCTTCTGTCTTTAAATAGGCTTGTTCCATTACCTAATAAAACTGGGATAACCGAAATGATAAATTCATCTATTAGGCTGTGCTTCAATAATTCATTTATTACCTCAGCACCACCATCACAATAGATATTTTTTCCGTCTTCTGACTTTAGCTGTTTGATCAATTCGGTTATGTTTCCTGTATAAAAAGTCGTTCTGCCTACTTTCGGTCTTTCAGTTCTTGTTATAACGTAAACATCTCGTTGTCCGTTATCATAATGAGATGCTCCAATTTCGTTAACTACATAGTCATAGGTTCTTCTACCAATAATTATGGTGTCAATTTTAGACGTAAATTCTGCATAGCCATAGTCTTCCCCTTCTTTTTCTACAAGCTTCAGGAAGCTTAGGTCGTCATTTGGTTTTGCAATGTAACCATCCAGGCTCATTGCAATGAAAAGTGATAATTTTCGCATCTGCTTTAAATTCTAATGTTTCAGCAAATTTACCTATAGACCAACAATCAGACTTTGTAAAAAAGCGACAAATTAAAGTAATGATGGTGAAAGTCCAGTATTTCGTTTGATTTCATTGCTAAGATGTGAATGATCATAATAACCACATTCAAATGCAATGTCTAATAAGCTCCGGTTTTTATCTGAATTTTTGATGATATTCAAAGCATTCTGAAAGCGGATGATATTTGAATATTCTTTTGGTGATAATCCAATGTATTTTTTAAAGCTTCGCTCGAGTTGCCTTATGGTTGTGAAATTTCTTTTTGATAGGTCGTAAATACTAGTTTGTCCGTTTGTAGAATGTATATCATTAATAACTGATTGTAGTTGGTTGTTTTTGCTTTTTATTCTTTGTGAAAAAAAAAAGATCAAAATAATTGAAAGGGTTGTCAACTATTTTATCAACATTAAATGAATTGGATTTTTCAAATTCAACAGTATCATTAGTCAACTCATTTTGTGAAGCATAGCTGTAGAAATTGGCAAAAGTTGCAGGTTTCAGGCACACTCCAAATAAATGCGTATCACTGCCAATAAAACTGTCTTTGAAAGAATTCATGGCACCAACTACATAGGTTTTTCCAAAGTCTATAGAAACCGATCCGTTATCTGTCAAACAGGTATTTCCCAAATTCATTAATACACCAGCACAGCCGTCTGGAAAAACCCGTTCCCATTGACTCTCAAGCTCGTTTCCTTTCAGTTCCCAATAGAAATGAATAAAGGGTTCTAATTCTTTATTTGGTTTAATTTTTTTGTACTTCATCGGTTCTGTGGTGTGACATAAATGCCAACCAATTTTATTAGATGTCAGTGTGCATGATGCCATTCCTTCGGTAGGATTATTTTTTCGAATTTACAAAATAAATTCCTTTGGAATGATTGCTCCAACGCTGAACGCTTCCTCGTAATAATAGCTTTTCACGAAACAACGGGTGTATCCGTTCTGATATTACTACTGCTTTAGCACAAGCTTAATACAAGCACCTCCACCTGCAGCCAGTTTAACATTTAATACATCATTTCTCCTGATATTCTTCTTTACTACCTTGTAAGTTTCCCGGTTTGTTAAATAGTCTGCATTGTCCCCATCTTCTATAACCTCAGCCACAAAAGTACCTTGAGGTAAAAAAGACATCGGAATCTGAAGTAACCTTCCCTTTTCGTTTGTTGCAGTACCTACCAGGTACACGCCGTTTGAAGCTTGCCGCATGGTTACAATATATTCCCCAATTTCACCTGCCAAAGTTTTACTTTCCTTCCAGGGCATTTTCTGGGCCGACAGAAAGTTGAGCAGTTCAGGATATTTTTCATAATACTCGGGAATATCGGGAATAACAGTTGCTCCGGAAAAGGTGATTAAGGTACGGGCGGCCTCTGAAACAACCGTTGAAGGAACTTCCATATTGTTATCTTTCCGGGTGGTTTTTCCTTGGCGTAGATCGAACATCCCATTGTTCATATCAACAGGCCCAGCAATCATATTCACAAAGGCCGAGGTTACAAACGTTTTGGGATAAAATATATCCCGACCATCAAGCTGTGCTTTACAGTATTCCCGGGTAACAGCATTTGGCCAGGTACGCATCTGTCCATACGGATGGACCGGCCCATCGTGGAAATCAACCAACAGTTTGTTTTTTGCACACAGTTCGGTGAGCATTTTTGTCCGGATATTTTTTTCTTCGGGACTACCTGCCATAAAACCATACTTTACCCCAGCAGCCCCCCACTGGTGATATTGTTCCAATGTTTTTTCTATAGGAGATCTTTTTCCACCCACATCATTTAAATAGAGCCATACACCCACTCCTTTTTGTTTCCCGTATCTGATAATATTTTGAACATCCTTTGCTTTATCACCTTTTAAAGGATCCGAATCTTTCGAAAATTCCGGTCCGTACCAGTTGGCATCGAGTACTAGGTGGGGAAAGCCTTGTTTGGCGGCAAAATCGATCATTTTAACCCAAGAGGTATAGTTCATTTCATAGTGGAAGCCCTCCCATACTGCACCATCTATCCTCCAATCCCAAAGTGCCACACCCGGCTTAACCCATGAAAAATCCATTTTAGGGTCGGGGTTTAACAATTCCAGTAAGTGCGAATCAACCAGTTTACCTGGTGTGTTTCCAAAAAAGATAACTCTCCAGGCAGAGTGGTAGCCCGGATGAAGTTTCTGCGGTTTCGAAGTAACGGAAAATAAAAGGTTGCCTTTTTTTGACCGTAATTTAAGCGGTTCGCCTTCGTCTAAGCAGGCCTCGTGGATAGCCATATATTGGTTACCGCTAGCTTTAATGGTCATTACCGGCATTCGTTCACCGTCAGCCTGCGAGAGTAATTCTGGTCCGATATTATGCCGCTCAAAATTATAGTACCAGGCCGTAAAATCACCAGCAAAATTAAACCCTGTAAATTCAGATAGAACCGTTTGTTCGACTTTACTTTCTTGCGGGATAAGGTATCGGAATGCGACACCATCATTGTATGCCCGCAACACTACGTTCATTTTATCTGAACTGTTGATCGCGGAAGACAGCTTAATTGTTAGTTCATTATAATGATCAGAAACTTGTTGCCTCTTGCCCCAAACGGGTTTCCAGGTACCGTTGACTGTTTTTCGGTCTTGGGCGGTAACTATCCATCCTGTAGAAGGGATCGTGCCATTTTTTACCGTCTCAAAGCCCATTGGTGATCTGTCTATTAATAATTTGTTGTTGGCAGAAAAGCTATAGCAATAATTGCCGTTAGACTGTTGATGTATCTTGATTTCCAGTTTTTTATCTGGAGAACTCAAGGTGTATTCCTTCTGAAGGGTCTGCGCATATCCCGCACAAACAGACCATTGGAGCATTAAAAATAGACCTAAAAATTTCATGTTTTTAAAAGACTTACCTGGTTTAAATTTCATTATATATACTGCTTTCAATACAGAGCCTAAAAATAAATAATATGCAATTAAGAATACCCTTATAGCATATTGTAAATTGAAATTGATTCATGATCAGTTAATAAATATAAAAAATAGACGAGGTTCTGCAACCTGTTTTTTATATAGATGTATTTAACATCAACAACCATACTCACTTGTGGAAAGAAATATTTTACCTTCAGAAAAAGACACTTGTTTAGTTAGTTTTATATTTCTTAAATTCATTTTCTTCCCATATTTGTGTTAAAGACTTATTTCTTCTTTCTTAATCTGTATAATGCCGCTTATACCAAGACGCTCCGGGTTGGGTTTTGTGTGTGGTAGTAGGATAATGTAAGATTGTATCGATTTCAAAAATCTTTATATTATTTTTGGCCAAATCTTTTTATAGCCATGAGGAAAACCACCGGCATACTTCCTTACTATACAGAAATCAATGATTTTTTAGCTTCCATTCCATGGCCTGAGCGGACAACAAACCCAGATTTTTATTGTCTGAGGTTGAAGCCGATAGAAGGTGGTCAGATGCCAGTTTACAGGCCTCCTTTTAAACGATCGTTTTACTTTTTCGCACTGCTTTTCAATTCTGGTGAAATTAAAGTGGAATACGGAGAGCAGACCATTCAGGATGCTGATTCCTATTTGGTATTCCATTCACCAAATCTGGTTTATAGCTTTACCCATAATAATGCACTGGAGGGATACGTGGTTTATTTTAAGCCCGATGCTTTTTCTTTTTTTAAGCCAGGGTTCCACCGTCAGTTCACGCTGTTCGATCCCCATCGCACCAACCTGTTTAAGTTTGATCACGGGATGTTTAGGCAGTTAGCCCCACATTTTGAGTCTGTTTTTGCCGCTTATGAACATTCTGAGAAAGATGCCCACCTGGAAGCACGATTGAAGTTACTGGGGCTGTTGTGTCATTTGCAGAGTTGTGTATTAGAAAGTAAACAAAATGAGGTGCCAACTGGTAGGCCGGAACTATTGTTGCGGGACTTTCTACAGTTGATTGAAAACAATTATATCCATAAACGAAGTATTAAAGAATATGCTGCCTTGCTTTCAGTGACTCCAAATTATCTTTCACGGTCTGTTAAGCAGGTTTCTGGGCGCAACGCATTGACTTTTATCACAGAACGTTTGGTTTCTGAGGCCAAATCGCTTGTTCGCTATACTGATATGGAGATTTCCACGATTGCCTACCAGTTAGATTTTTCTGACCCGGCTAATTTTGGTAAATTCTTTAAAAAGCACACCAAGTTTTCTCCATCAGCCTTCCGCAGTCAGCATAAGGGATTAAATTGACCTGTAAAACCAAGATTTAAACCTATCTTTTCAATCCGTTTCTGCCGTTATTTGCTGGAAAAATTTAAATTTATGCCAAGCAAAATATTTATCAATCTGCCGGTAAAAGACCTAGGCAGATCCATTGAGTTTTTTACAAACCTGGGTTTCTCCTTCAATGAGCAGTTTAGCAATGAGCAGGCCGGCTGTATGATCATCAGTGAGAGTATCTTTGTGATGCTGCTGACCGAAACCTATTTCAGCTCATTTATTGATACCGAAATCTGTGATGCCAAACGCCAAACCGAAATGCTCATTGCGCTCGATGCCAGCTCAGTAGATGAGGTAAAAGAATTTATCAGCAAAGCGGAATCCCTTGGCGCCAGGATTTATGCAGACCCCAAAGATCACGGATTTATGTACCAGCATAGTTTCGCTGATTTGGATGGACACAAGTGGGAGTTGGTATTTATGGACATGAACCAATTTGGACAATCTTAATAACACGGAAATGGAAAAAATAAAATACGACCCTGCTATTGATGCCTACATTGCCAACGCTGCAGATTTTGCCCGGCCCATTCTTGAACATTGGCGTAGGCTTGTGCACGAGAGCTGTCCGGATGTGGATGAGGCAATCAAATGGGGAATTCCCCACTTTGATTACAAGGGAGACCACATGTGTGTGATGGCCTCGCACAAGGCGCACTGTTCTTTCACCTTTATAAAGGGCGAACTGATGAGAGATGCAAGATTGAAAGCCGCAAAAAACCTAAAGGGCACTAGCCGGTTCCTTGGTAAAATAACAAAGGTTAACGAGCTGCCTTCCGATCAGGAATTTATCGATATGATAAAGGAAGCGGTGCAATTGAATGAGCAGGGGGTGAAGATAAAGCGCGAAAAAACAGAAGATAATAAACCTAAAGTACTTGATACGCCTGATTATTTCCAGGATGCATTGGACAATGAGCCAAAAGCCAAAGCGGTTTATGTGAGCAAATCAAATTCATTCCGTAAAGAATATATTGTATGGATCAGCAGCGCAAAGACCGATGAAACGCGGCAAAAACGGATACAGGAAGCAATAGCTTGGATAGGCGAAGGAAAAGGCAGATTTTGGAAGCACCAAAAGTAATGCTGCGGGAGCTCCGAACCAATCTGCTATGAAAAACTTGGGGAGACTGCGAGATTCGAAAATAATGCAATCTCTCTCCAATTCCACCGAAAAACAATACCATTTAGTCAGTGTAAAACTTAGTTGCGGAACATGTTAAAGGAGCGATTTAAGGCATAAAAAAAATTACGATCTTTAAAGAACCAATTTGAGGATATTATGATGGATATATTGTTGCAGACGATTGAAAAAGCGGTAAATGTAGACCAGAATGAAAAAGAACTCATTGTCAGGCTTTTCCGTGAAAAAAAAAGTATGCGAAGGGCGATTGTTTTCTGAAGGAAGGTGATGTATGTCGAAATGTTGGATTTATAATAAACGGCGTAATGCGATATTATATTAACGATGATGGAGAGGAAAAGACTTACGGATTTGCCAAAGAAGCTGATTTTGTCTGCAACAATGAAAGTTTTCTACCTCAGCAGCCATCCCGGCAAATTATCCAGGCGCTGGAGGATTGTACTTTATTGGTTATCGGATACAATGATCTTCAAAAATTTTATACTTCAATCAAAAGTGGTGAACGTTTCGGGCGGCTTGTTATCGAGCAGGTTTTTGTCAAGACCTTACAGGGACTCAATTCTTTCTACACGGATTCACCAGAGCTTCGTTATGAAAAATTTGTAAAAGAATATCCAGATCTGTTACAGCGGATCCCACAATATTATATTGCTTCCTATGTGGGCGTTAAACCACAATCGCTAAGCCGTATCCGGAGTAGAAATACGCGCAGAGAATGAATTGTTAACTCAGGTGCATGAAAGGTGAAAAGGATGCAGATAACTTTGTTGTCAACTTAAAAAATAAATATTATGACAACAAGAATTTGTTACAGCATTGCATTTTTGACCGGAATAGGTTTGCTATTTATAGGTCTAAGATTTTTGATTTCACCGGTTAAAGCTGAATTCGACTATGGTATCTTCACTAATACCAATCAGGATTATTCCTTTCACTATATCAAAGGCATCAGGGATCTATTTTCAGGTATTCTCCTATTGTTTTTAGTATGGACGAGGGAAAGAAGGGCTCTGGGTATAGTACTGCTCTCGGCAACTGTAGTGCCATTGGGAGATTTCATGATTGTAATGGGCAAAAACGGAAGCGATTGGCAGCATGCAATAGCTCATTTGATCGCCATAGCAATCTGCGTTATCACCGGCCCGGTACTTTTATTGCAAAAAACCAAAAAAAGTAGTTCCGACAAACAAATATCCTTTAATTTAATTCGCTCAGCGGCCGATGGTGGGCCTACAATAGCGGAGTGTGATCTGCTGCCTGGCGCAAAAACCCCTTGGCATTACCACACATTATTCTCTGAAAAATTTGAAGTCCTGGAAGGCGAACTGGAAGTTGGAAAGGCCGGTAAACGTTATCAACTCAAGTCTGGAGACGAGATCGTTATATTGGCTAATGAGACGCATCTTTTTTACAACAGATCTGAGAGCATGTGTCGGATACGGACAACCATAGAGCCTGGAAATATTCCATTTGAGCAGGCCTCGTTAATTCTATTGGGGCTCGCAAAGGATGGTTTTACTAACAGGAACGGGATACCAAAAAAGCTTTCAGACCTAGCTTTGTTTATTTATTTGAATAATTCCAAGATGACCGGAGCAATGAAAATCGCGGAGCTATTTTTAAGTTTTGTTGCGAAAATTGCTATAAATATGGGTCGATTGAAGGTTCTTGAGGATACCTATTGTAAACCTGCGCGCCGGATAATTTCATAAACTTCCCCTCCCGGGGAGCTATTTTATTTTGCCACGATTACATTTGCCCCGCCTGGTAAAAGTTTTACTTTCAATTGTTTTGCCTTGTTTAATTTCAGCTGTTTTATTTGAGGTGAACGATCGTCGGCATCTGAGTATAAGGTAACATCAGTACCCGATAACATTGGAAGCGAAATGTCGATTGTTTTCGCTGTAGTTTCAGCATTTATGGCTGCAATATACCAGGTATCGCCATGGCAACGTGCCAATACACAATATTTCCCGGGATATCCATCAACAAAAACAGTGTTGTCCCATGTGGTAGGCACATTTTTCATAAAATCGATCACGTGAGGTGCAACGTCGGTGAGGTTATTAGGGGTGATGCCAAAATTCTGCACTGGATTCTGGAAAAGGATGGCGGTTGCCAATTGGAAAGTTTCTGTTGTTTTTCTAATTGTTCCTCCGTCATTTTTCCTGTTATGGCGTTTATTTAAAAGAACTGGTCCGAAATCCATTGCGCCTACAGCATTCCGGATAAATGGATGAAGGCTGGCACTGATGGCCTCGTTATCATTTGCATGTTGGGTGAATATCAGGTTCTCTGATGCCAATACCGCCTCACTCCCAACATAGTTGGGGTACATTCTTTCCCAGCCTCTGGGTATTGTGCAGCCATGGAAGATTACCGTTAAGCCAAAGGTGTTGGCATCAGCTAAAATATCTTCATAGAGTTTCATGGTCTCCTGCTTGTCGCCACCAAAAAAATCTACCTTAATCCCTTTTATACCAATCTGCTGCATCCATGCCATTTCCTGTTTTCTAGCCGAAGCTGTATTCATTTTATATTTAGGCCCCTGCGGGGCATCGTTCCAAAAGCCATTGGAGTTATACCATAAGGAAATACCAACTTTTTTCGCTTTTCCATAGGCAACCAGTTCTTCGATTTTTTTCCGTCCAATTTTGCTGTCCCACCAGTTATCGATCAGTACAAACTCATAGCCCATAGCTGCAGAAAGATCGATGAACTTTTTCTGATCTTCGAAATTAATGCTTTCATCTTGCCATAACAGCCAGCTCCAGGTAGATCGGCCAAAGGTATAGTTTTTTGATGCGGTATATTGTGGCGTTACAACATCAAACGGCACAGTAGTTTCAACAATTGGTTTAAGTGTACGTCCAACGGTAATGATGCGCCAAGGGGTATTACCTGGTAATGATATAGTTGGATTTGCACTACCGATACCATTATTTTCACCCTTCTCCGGAAAAGCAATTTTGTAATAACCATCTTTAGTACCTTCGCTTAGCTTGGAACCACAGTAGAGGGAATTTACACCAGTTTCTGAAAGCAATACCCAGCCCTCATTCCCCAAATGGAAGAGGGCGGGAAAAGTATAGCCTAAGCCATATTTCGAAGGAACGCCCATGGCTTGATCGGGTGTATATTCTTCTTCGTAGCTTGGCTTGGTTTTCATCCAGCCAATCATGGGTGTAGCCTGCGGTGTCAAAAATGTAGTGGTATTTGCCGGGAATTTGTATCCGCTCAATTCTTCTTCAATGACAAAGGTTGCGGCCTCACCAGTTTGGGGAACCTGATATTTAAAGGCAATGTCGCTATTGCTTACGCGGAATACGACTTCCAGTTGATTCTTTTTGGCGTTTTCAAACTTGCAGATGAGTTCATTTGCCTGATAACTTACACTACTGATCTTGATTTTTGGTTCAGTGTAGTGCTCATCAATTTGTCGTAATTGCTTACCCGTTAGCTTGAGACCAGATGATAAATCTATCTGACTTCCACGAAGCCCCAGAGGAGACCGTTCAATCATTTCTTTTCCCTGTAACGTTACATTGTAATAAAGTTTACCCTCATTTAAATATAGTTTAACCATCAATTTCTGATCTGGGCTTGTAACGTTAAGGGCTTGGGCAAAAGATATAAAGTGGCTCGCAATCAGTACCATTGCCAGTAAAAGGCCTTTAAAATAATTCATAGTTAAAGATTTGAGGATATTCATCACAACGGAATAAGCTTATTTGGTTTAGATTTATCAGATCAGTTTTAAAAACTGAAAATTAGGAAATATTTTTAAATGTTATAATGACGTTTATTGTTTTTTCTATAGCACTAGTAGTTCAACAGCGCTAGCGTTATATTCCCAATCAAAACACTAGCGGTTTTATTGAAAAACTTAAGTGTGGAATAGATTGAAGCTGCTTTGGATATTGGGCGATGTTAAGGTGATAAAAACAACTTATCTATCAGCGGATAAAACGCCAGGAATCAAAATTAAAGAGGTTGTTACCCTCACCTTTAAATACCAAATACAGGTCGTGTATACCAGTGATCTGGTTTATTTTACAAAGCTGGGCTTTCCACTCTTGAGCATTTTTGATTGATTTTACTTCCAGGTTTCCAAGCAGCTTACCATTTAGGCTGTCTGCCCGAAGTTCTATATTCCCTTGTGAGGATAGTGAGGCAACAGTTGCTTCGAACTTGGTTGCGCCTTTGCCAAAATCTATACTGCGGATTTTGATATAATCTCCATTGTCAATATTGGATACATAAATAGCTCCTGTCAAGCTATCCTGATTGGTTTTTACACCTTCTGACCATGCGATGGTTTCGGCTTCAACACGGCTGAACGGATCCAAGTTCGACACACTTTTTAACACACCTGATTTGGTACGGTTAATCCTGGGGATCGATCCATCGGGGTTAAAACTGAATGGCTCGATACAAACCGAACGTTTGAAGCCTCCGCCTCCTGGCAAACTTCCATCATGATAAAATAAATAAGACTGGCCTTTGAAATCGATGTAGCCTGGGTGATTGGTAAATGCACCGCGATTTTCGATCACTTTCATGATCGTATCCCCATATATCCAAGGCCCTGTTGGTCCATTGCTGGTAGAATAAGCCAAATGTTCGGGAACGCCACCAGCAGGATAAAGCAGGTAATATTTGCTTTTTCGTTTAAAGAACCATGGCCCTTCCTCATATTCAGATGGCCTTTTTTCAGGATCTTTTTTCCTCGCACCAAATCCTTGCCTGGTTAGCGGCACTTTTACGATCCCTACTTTTTCGTCATAAGAAATCATATCCTTATTAAGTTTTACATAATACAATTGAGGATTGCCCCAATACAGATAAGCCTGCCCGTCATCATCAATAAAAACACTCGGGTCAATATATCCAAAACCCAAAAGTAAGGGCTTGCCTATTGCATCTTTAAAGCCTGCTGTCGGCCTGTCAGAGATTGCAACGCCAATAGCATTCCCGCCATTTTTTTGGTTTACAGGTAAGTAGTAGTAGAATTTTCCATTTCTGAAGATGCACTGGCCTGCCCATGCATCACCGCGCGACCAGCCAAAATCTTTATAGGATAAAATAGCACCGTGATCAGTCCAGTTAACCATATCCTTTGAAGAATAACAGCGCCAATCGTTCATGGTGAAAAAGTTTTTCACCGTAACATCTTCGTCATGAGAGGTGTATAGGTAAACGGTTCCATTGTGTACCATCGGCGCCGGATCAGCTGTATAATATGTTTGAACGATCGGATTCTGGGCGAAAGCTGCCAATACTGACAGTAGGCCAGTGAAAAGTGATATTCCAAATATTTTTTTCTGCATTTTTTGATATTATTTTAATAGGGAAAGCATCGTTTTGGCATAACGCTCACCAAGCATGCGATAGCCCTGCGCATTGAAATGTAGATGGTCTGCCGCAGCGGTACAGCCAGCTGAAGATATGATGTGTGCATTGGAAATTATTGTTGGCAAGGTGGCTATAATTTTATTCATTGATGCGCACGTTCCTCCCTGATCTGCGTGAACCACTTCACCGGCGAGAAGGGGCGTAGATGTCGGATTTAAGTTTAAATCCCTGATGAGATGCTCATAAACTACTTTTACTTTTTTTGGCCATTCCTGATCTCCGGTATTAGATTCGCCTTGATGTAACAGAATACCTTTTATAATTCCTGATTGCTGTGCAATCTTGGCTAACTCCACCAAACGGCCGTACGGATTTCCGCCATAGGCGTCTAAAGCCGACTTCATCCATTCTGGTGCAGTAGCCGTATAGGTCTGATAATTATCTTTATCAAATAATTCAATTTTGCAACCACCAATCGCTACATTAATAATTCCTATGCGTACATCTTTGGGAAGTGAATCCAGGAGTGTTCGTCCGAAATAGTCCATTGGAGTTAAACCAGTTTTGCATCGGCACAAAGGTGGTTTAGCAGTATACCAATTCCCTTTTTTTCTGCCTAACTCCACACAGTCAACTGCCTGAAGAACGCTGAATCTATTGTCTACTGTTGTATCCTGAGGTTCGAATGGCGCATTTCCTTCCATATTAGATTGACCGAAGCTCAGAAAAACATATAATTTAGGGCCCTGAGCATATGATTTTTCACTATTGCATAACAAAGATGCAAGCAACAGGGCAATTCCCAATAGTTTGTTGTAGGCTTTAGGTTTGATAAATTCTATAGCAGCATTATTTAGATCAGTGCCTATCATTTTTATCGAATATCGTACTCCGTTTGTGATGTTTTGTTTCATATTAATTTAATTTCTATCGTTTAACCCGGAGCTAAAGTATTAAACGCCTCAGATTTGAAGTAGCATTTTTCATCATAAAAAAGGCTTATATGATCAAAATTTATAGGCTGGCCTGATACCTTGAGGTAAACTGATTTAGCCAATTGAATAACAGATTATATTACGCAGCAAAAAAAAAAGCGAGTTCTATATAGATTTTTTAAGTTTATAATCAACATTTCTGCTATCATATTATTCAAAGTTTCCATACTAAATTCTTCTTTTAATATAGTTTTATCTTTTGCCTCGCCTATGGTTTTCGAATCCGTTTTATGCGAAAAATTGCGGCAAAATTTTAACCAAATAAATGAACAATAAAAATTATAGCGCCCAGCATGGGATAAATTTTTCTGTAATCGTATTTAACCAAAAATAAATAAAAATGAATCTAAAAATGAAGAGCCAATCTGCTTTGGCAATTGCCCTAATTGTTGCATTAGGGAGTTCTTGCCAAGAAAAAAACAAACGTTCAGCGGAAAACGAAACTACAAAGGCCGGAGAAAAACACTACCTTTCTGAGCCATTGGTGAAGGAAATTTATACTGCAGATCCTTCTGCACATGTTTTCAATGGTAAAATTTACATCTACCCATCGCATGATATAGAATCGGGCGTAAAGGAAAATGATAATGGAGATCATTTTGATATGAAGGATTATCGGATTCTTAGTATGGACAGCATAGGTGGCAAGGTTACCATTCATGAGCCTGGATTATCTGTGCGTGATATTCCATGGGCAGGCAGGCAATTATGGGCACCAGATGCGGCCTATAAAAATGGCATGTATTATCTTTATTTTCCTGTAAAAGATAAAAATGATGTTTTCAGGATAGGGGTGGCAACAGCTAAAGATCCGGTTGGCCCATTTAAAGCAGCTAAAGAGCCAATTGATGGAAGTTTTAGTATTGATCCTGCTGTTTTTACAGATACTGATGGTAGCAGCTACATGTATTTTGGTGGGATCTGGGGCGGACAGCTTCAGCGTTGGAAAGACGGAAAATATGATCCGAATGGTTCTAAAACCGATTCTGGAAAAGAAAACGAACCTGCATTAAGTGCAAAAGTTGTAAAACTAAGCAAGGATATGACAGCTTTTGATGGGAAAGTTAAAGATGTTGTAATTTTAGATCAGCAAGGCAAACCGCTTCTTACAAAAGATCACGATCGCAGGTTTTTTGAGGGTGCCTGGATGCACAAATATAATGGGAAGTATTATTTTACCTATTCAACTGGCGACACTCATTTTCTGGCGTCGGCAATATCGGATAGTCCTTGGGGGCCTTTTAAATATCAAGGTACTTTCATGACTCCTGTTGAGGGCTGGACTACGCATCATTCAATTGTTGAAATTAAAGGTAAGTGGTATATCTTTTATCATGATACCCAACTCTCTGGAAAAACACATTTAAGAAACGTGAAAGTAACTGAACTTCATCACCTTAAGGATGGCACAATTGAGCTTATAAAACCCAATAAAAATTAATTACTTACGATGGTAATTGTTCAGTGAGTAGGATTGGGTTAATCCTTTGTGAAAATAGGGAACTTGTTTCATAAAACAAGTTCCTATTAACTCATCCGTCATTCCCGCGTAGTCCACACGATAGTCCGTAGGCGAGAATCAAACAGTGCTCAGCAAAACTAATCTTAAAGCGCTTGAATAACGATTCTAAATCGAGCTCCGAATATTGAAGGTATTAGCAACTGTAGGTATTACGGAAAAGTGCTTCGACAGACTCAGGATGAAAATTCTATATTCAGTTTATACAGCCTAAAAATGTCGTCCTTGCTGAGGAGGTTTTTTCAGCCGACGAAGCAATCTTTATAGTAAGACCACTATCATGAAAGATTGCTTCGTTATTCCTTCTCGCAAGGACGATTTTTCTACAGGAACCTGTAATAATAAGCGCCGCTATAGATCAACATTCGTTATTTTGTATTATAGATTTTATCCTTCCCACTATAATCAATCCATTTAAAGCTGGCTTTATTGTCGCTTTGTTGACCAGATGATGTAGCATACAGCGCGAAAAGAGAACCGATAAATCCACCTGCCGCCTGTGTGCTTAAATATTTGCCATCAACATCCTTTTTTAAAGTAAGCCAGTCACTGTTTCCTTCTCGGTATTTAAAATCATAGCGGCCGCCTTTAGCTTCAATCTCCAACTGGAGATCGGCTGATGAATTTAACAGGGGTAATTCTGTAAGTAATGCCATTGTGCCTGTAGTCTTATCACCTTTAAAAAGCTGAATTACGTTTTTGTTTTCTTTAATGGATTTGCACATGAAGTAAAAATTAAACTCCCCCTGGAAAATCATTAACCCTGCTTTCTCATTTTCAGATTTCGGCAGGAAATGAAGTGCTGTACTTGCCGTACAGAACATATGTTGCTGTCTTTTCCCCAAAAAAGCAGGATTTGTTTTTTCCATACAGGTTTCGGGCTTAAGTTTCATCGTAAATCCATTTTTCTTATCCAGATTATACCATGAACTGTCGTTTTTTCTTAAAAATAAAAGAGAAGGATCTAAGCCCTTATCAAATGTAGTGCGATAAGAAAAGTTACCACTCTGTGGTGGAATACCCTTTTGTTTAACTTCTTTAAAATCCGCCTGATATTCATATTGTACTTCTTTGAAATCTGGATTGATTACTGGCCACCCGTTTGTCCATTTTACCGGAGCGATAAAGGTTTCTCGTCCTGTATTGTAAAAATTACCCTCGTACGGGCGTACAGCAAGGAAAATGGCATAAGTTTTTCCGTCAGGCCCTTCAACCAATTCTGCATGGCCGGTTGAGGTTATCGGATTCGCACGTTTTGGATCTAAATCCCGTTGCGTTAGAATTGGATTGTTTTCATAAGGAATATATGGGCCGGTAGCTGACCGACTTCTAAGGATAACCTGTGAATGATTTACACTCGTTCCACCTTCAGCAGCGCATATATAATACCAGTCTTCGCGTTTAAAAATGTGTGGCCCCTCAATCCATACTGGTTTTTTTGAAATATCCACTCCACCATTTACAAGCAAGTGTTCAGTACCAACAACTTTGAGTGTCGTAGGGTCGAATTCATATGTGCGAATGGTACGGTGGCCACTGTAAAGTGGCTTATTGTCAGGAGCATCACTATTATATACGATGTAGGCCTTATCCTGATCAAAAAATAAAGATGGATCTATTCCTCGTACTTCGCGAAGCCACACTGGGTCGCTCCATGGACCTGCAGGATTTTTAGCGGTCATAACAAAATTTCCGCCCTTATCTATATTGGTACAAGTGATATAAAAAGTTCCATTATGGTAATTAATGGAAGGTGCGAACAAACCACGCGAGGTACCATCGCCCAGAAAAGTCATCTGCGTATTTCGCTCAATTACATTTCCAATCTGTTTCCAGTTTTTTAAATCCTTACTGTGAAAAACAGGAATGCCCGGAAAATAAGAAAAGGTAGAATTAACCAGGTAATAGTCAGTACCTACTTTAGTGATACTTGGATCTGGATAAAAACCAGCAAGAATTGGATTTGTAAATTTTATTTGTGCAAATGCTTGTGTAGTAAAGCATAACAAGAATAAATAAAAGATTTTTTTCATAATTGTATATTTGGTTATTGAAGAAATATGCTCGTTTTTTTGTCGTTTTTTTTGCGCTTTATCTCAAAAAAAAGCTACTGTATTAATGATATAAGTTTTCTGTTTTTAAAGTTTGGCTGATGCCCAATTCGAGTCCGCGTAGTTCGGCAAGTCCTTTCAGCCTTCCTATGGCAGAATAACCAGGATAGGGGCTTTTATCCAGATCATCAAGCATTTGGTGCCCATGATCGGGGCGCATAGGGATGGAACGGTTTTGGGTATACATGAGTTTTAGGATAGCCGTGACCAAAACGCTCATATCAGCATTTCCTTCCAGGTGATTGGCCTCATAAAAATTGCCATTACCCTCTCGCTGAACGCTTCGCAGGTGTAAAAAATATATTTTGTCTCCCAACCGCTCAATCATTCCTTTTAAATCATTATCTGACCGGGCACCAAAAGAACCGCTACAAAAACAAATTCCATTAGATGGCGCAGGCACTGCTTTTAATATTTTGTGCGCATGTTCTTCTGTACTCATAATTCTTGGCAAACCTAAAATCGGGTAGGGAGGATCATCCGGATGAATGGCCAACTGTAGCCCGCTTTGATCAGCCGTTGGGGTGATTTCCTGCAAAAAACTGATTAAATTATCGCTCAGTATTTCTGCTGAAATGTTTTTATATCCTTCCAGTAAAGTAAGAACCTGATCTTTCGTAAAATGATCTTTGCTCCCTGGCAGGCCCTGCAAACAGTTGCTCATTAAAGTGTGCTGCTCTTGTGAATTGAGTTGAATAAAGAAGCTTTTGGCATCTTGCAATTCCTGTGGTGTATAGTCAGCATTTGCTCCAGGTCGGTTTAATAAATAAAGGTCAAAAGCAATGAATGCCGTTTTCTCAAATCTTAAGGCTAGTGCGCCCGTATTGGTCTTAAATTTTAAATCGGTCCGCATCCAGTCTAATACCGGCATGAAATTGTAAGTAATCACTTTAATACCGCAATTGGCCAGATTTTTCAGACTGGTTTTATAATTTTCAATCCATAGCTGATATTCGCCCTGCCTCTTTTTTATATCTTCATGTACCGGCAAACTTTCTACTACTTCCCAAACCAAGCCAGAAGATTCAATGAGTGATTTACGAGTCAATATTTCTTCCTCTGACCAGATTTCTCCAACGGCGATGTGATGTAAAGCTGTTACCACTCCGGTACAGCCTGCCTGCAGGATATGGGCTAGTGTAACAATATCATTAGGGCCGTACCAGCGCATTGTTTGGATCATTTTCATAGCAGGGCGGTGTTGTTTTGAAGGATATTTTGATCGCACATCATCATGTTATTAATTTGCTTTTTAATTTGAGCAGCAATATTTTCCAGCTCTTTAATGGCGTGTTTCATACTTGGTTTTTAGTCTGGGTTCTATAAAAATTATTTTGCTGCATCAATTTGGCTTTTTCATGCAATCGATTGCCAAAAAACGTTGTACAGCTTTAATTTTTTCTTAGCTTAGTGCTGTTTAAGGTCAATTATTTTTGAAATACCTTCTGGTTAGGTCCTTTTTCCGAAAAGTATCTATTACCGAAGTTCATTAAAGATTTTTAAATAAATAATGATTTGTTCTGCTCAAAGGCATTTTTGAACATTTTTGTCCTCAAAATAATCAATGGTTCCATCATCGTGCGGTGCGATGCACTTAAGTTTGTAGTAATAATTAATTTCTGGCGGGTAATCAATTATTCCTGCCAATCACCTCTAACCAAAAAAATGAAACGATTAATCTCCATCTTAGCAACACTGATTTTTATTCAAACCGTTGTTTTCGCGCAAAAGCAGATTCCTACGGCGCCTGCAAGTTTTGATGTTAACCAGGAAACCATCCCCCATGGAAAAATAGATACGATCCAGTATGTGTCAAAAACTGTTGGGGTAACCAGGAAAGCCACTATTTATTTTCCGCCGGGTTATTTAAAAACCAAAAAATATCCGGTTTTATATCTGCTCCATGGTATTGGTGGCGATGAAAAGGAATGGCTTAATGGTGGGAAACCTCAGGTAATCTTCGACAACCTGTATGCCGCCGGAAAGCTTGAACCTATGCTGGTGGTGATGCCAAACGGCAGGGCGATGAAAGATGATCGTGCCACGGGAAATATTATGGCCCCTGAAAAAGTTGCTGCCTTTGCAAACTTTGAAAAGGATTTGCTCCAGGACCTGATTCCATACGTGGAAAAAAATTACCCTGTTTTTAAAGACAGGAACCATCGTGCCCTTGCCGGATTGTCTATGGGTGGTGGACAGTCTTTAAATTTTGGATTAGGAAATCTAGATACATTTGCCTGGGTTGGTGGCTTTTCTTCTGCTCCGAATACCAAGGTACCTGCAGAATTATTGCCAGATCCGGCCAAAGGTAAAGCAATGCTTAAGTTGCTTTGGATTTCTTGCGGTGATAATGATAGGTTGCTTAACTTCTCTCAGCGTACCCACGAATATCTGGTAGAAAAAAATGTTCCACATATTTATTATGTTGAACCAGGTGTGCACGATTTTAAAGTATGGAAGAATGATCTGTACCTGTTTAGTCAATTGCTATTTAAACCTGTTGATCAGGCTTCCTTCCAAAAGTATAGTCTAAACCCTTAACAACTGATTATTCTTCTCCATGAAAAACTTTGTGATCCTGCTGCTATTCGTAAATGTTGTTTTCTCAGGTGCTGCTCAGCAAAAACCAAAATTAAAGCTATGGTATAATACGCCATCTGGCCAAATTTGGGAGAACGCATTACCTGTTGGCAACGGGCGGCTTGGCGCAATGGTTTACGGAAATGTTGTTAATGAAATTATTCAGTTAAACGAGCATACGCTTTGGAGCGGTAGCCCCAACAGAAATGATAATCCTTTGGCATTAGATTCACTGGCCCGCATTAGAACGCTTATTTTTCAGGGTAAACAAAAGCAGGCAGAATTGCTCTCCAATAAAGTTATTATAAGCAAAAAGTCTCAGGGACAGATTTTTCAACCCGTTGCAGATTTACACCTTGATTTTGCAGGTCATGAAGCCTACACAAACTTTTATCGCGAGCTAGACATCAGTAATGCGGTAAGCACCACCAGCTATCAGGTAAAAGATGTGGTTTACATCAGGCGTGTTCTGGCCTCACTGGCCGATGGTGTAATTGCAGTTGAGCTTCGCTCGAGTAAACCAGGTGCATTAAGCTTTACGGCTTCGTTATCTTCCCTTCAGCCCAGTGCGAAAATTAATACGCAAGTGCCGGGGCAAATTGAAATTACCGGAACTTCCACCGCGCATGAGGGCGTGCCGGGCCTTGTCCGCTTCAATGGGATCGCTGCATTTAAGCATATTGGCGGTAAAATCTCCAGTACTGACCGTGCAATTGTTGTAGAAAATGCCACCGCGGTAAGCATTTATTTATCTATTGCTACAAACTTTATCAATTACAGAGATATTAGCGGGAATGAAAAATTAAAGGCCAGGGAAATGCTAAACCGTGCGTTCCCGAAAAAATTTGAAACGATTTTAAAAGCACATCAATTACAATATCACAAATATTTTGATCGGGTAGATTTATCCTTGGGCGCTACAGATTTTGAACAGGTGCCTACTGATATCAGGCTCAAAAATTTCAATTCAGTTAATGATCCGCAATTTGCAGCCCTGTATTTTCAATATGGACGCTACTTACTCATTTCGAGCTCTCAGCCTGGTGGCCAGCCTGCTAACCTGCAGGGCATCTGGAATAATAAATTATATCCACCATGGGACAGCAAGTATACCATTAATATTAATGCGGAGATGAACTACTGGCCTGCGGAGAAAACAAATCTGGCCGAATTGCATGAGCCTTTCTTGAAAATGGTTCAGGAATTGGGAGAAACCGGAAAGCAGACCGCCCACGATATGTACGGTGCCAGGGGTTGGATGGCGCATCACAATACTGACATCTGGAGAACTACAGGGGCTGTTGATGGTGCATTCTGGGGAGCGTGGAGCCATGGTGGAGGTTGGGCCAGTCAGCATCTGTGGGAGCATTATCTTTACAGCGGAGATCGAGCATTTCTTAAATTGGCCTATCCTACTTTAAAAGGAGCGGCGATGTTTTATGTTGATTTCCTGGTTAAAGATCCTAAAAGAGGGTTTTTGGTCATTAATCCAGATATGTCTCCGGAAAATGCCCCTCCAGCGCATCAGGGCTCTTCACTCGATGCCGGAACAACAATGAGTAATCAAATTGTATATGATGTTTTTAGCACCGTCATCCGTGCGGGGGAAATTCTTGGTGAAGATAAAGCCTTAGTTGATACTTTGAAAAAGATGCGTAGCCAGCTCCCCCCAATGCAAGTTGGGCAATATGGCCAGTTGCAGGAGTGGATCGATGATATTGACGATCCAAATGATAACCATCGGCATGTATCTCATTTATATGGTTTATTTCCATCTGCTCAAATATCGCCATACCAAACACCAGAGTTGTATTTAGCGGCGAAAAAGACACTCATCCAGCGAGGCGATATTTCTACAGGATGGAGTATGGGATGGAAAGTGAACTGGTGGGCAAGACTATTGGATGGAAACCATGCATACAAACTTATTCAGAACCAGTTAACGCCTGTGGGAGGAAACCGGGCGGGTGGGGGCACTTACAATAATCTTTTTGATGCGCATCCGCCTTTTCAGATTGATGGTAATTTTGGATGCACTTCTGGTATTGCAGAAATGCTGATGCAATCAGATAATGGCGCTATTCAACTTCTGCCTGCACTTCCCGATGTTTGGAAACCAAATGGACATGTTAGTGGTTTAAGGGCAAAAGGTGGATTTGATATTGTTAAACTAGAATGGGTAAACGGTATGATCACTAAACTGGTGATTAAATCGCACCTGGGCGGAAATTTACGGATCAGGGTACCTAATCAATTAAATTTATCCAAACTTGAAGCCAAAAATGCCACTGGTGAGAATCAAAATCCTTTTTTCTTGATTACAAAAACGCCAAAACCGAGTATTTCCAAACTGGCGCCTGGCGGATCTATCGATTTGCCTGAAACTCAATTGTATGATATTAAAACTGAAGTGGGGAAAACCTACACCCTGTATAAAAAATAAAATAGTTTACCAATTACAATCATTCACTTATACAAGTAAACCATGAGAATATTAATTGGCCTCATCGGCCTGATGATGTGCTGTGAAATAGGCGTAGCACAAACCAACAACTATAAACTGTTTAGCCCCAATAAAAACCTGGAGCTGGTGTGTAGCCCGAAAAAATTAAATTATATGGTTTTATATAAGGGCAAGCTGGTACTTGCCGATTCGAAACTAGGCCTTGTGCGCGAGGATGAGGATTTCTCAAAGGGACTTGTATTAACCAAAGTATCTAAGCCCACTGCGGTGACCCAAAATTATACGATGGTAAATGCGAAAAAAAGTTCCATCACTTATAAAGCCATCGAAACAACGTTTGAATTTCGAACCAATAAAGGGAGCCGTATGAATCTTATTTTTAGGATGGCTGACGATGGGGTGGCCTTCAGATATGAGTTTCCTGAGCAAGATAAATCTGTAAAAAAGATTGTAAGCGAATCGACCAGTTTCCGCTTTTTAGCTGGAACAAAGGCTTGGTTGCAACCTAAAGCCGATGCGCAGACAGGTTTTGAGCATACCAATCCTTCTTACGAGGAGCATTACAATATGGATATCCCGGTGGGAACGCCTTCGGGCAGCTCAAATGGCTGGGTATATCCGGCTTTATTTAAATTAGATCAGGTTTGGATGCTCCTCACCGAAGCAGATCTGGGGCGGGGTTACTGCGGAACATCTTTGGCCCAAAACTCAGTTGATAATGAATATCGGGTTAATTTTCCTCAAGCAGCCGAAGGGATTCCGGGAGCTGCTATACTGCCTGAATCGGTTTTGCCCTGGAAAACGCCCTGGAGAATTATGGCCATTGGCGATTTAAAGACAATTTCTGAATCTACCCTGGGAACTGATCTTGCCCAGCCGGCAAAAGCAATGGACAAAGCATTTATTCAGCCTGGAAAGGCGGCATGGAGTTGGGTGCTGGAAAAAGATGCCGCAACAATCTATCCCGTGCAGAAAAAATATGTTGATTATGCTGCGGAGATGAATTGGCAGTATAGTTTAATCGATGCGAACTGGGATAAAACTATAGGTTACGATTCTGTTGCCGTGCTTGCCAAATATGCAAAGGAAAAGCGCGTTGGCCTGCTGCTTTGGTACAATTCTGCCGGAAACTGGAATACGGTAAAATTTACGCCCCGAGATAAATTGTTGACCCATCAAAGCAGAGTTGAGGAATTTGCCCGTTTAAAAGAAATGGGTATAAAGGGTATAAAAGTAGATTTTTTTGCCGGAGACGGACAGTCGATGATCAATTATTATCGGGATATTTTGGAAGACGCCGCTAATTATCAATTACTGGTCAATTTTCACGGTGCCACCCTGCCAAGAGGTTTGCAACGGACTTATCCTAATTTAATGACCGCTGAGGCGGTATTTGGATACGAGATGATTTCCTTCGACCAGAATGCTGCTAATAAAGCCCCTTCACATGCGGTGATGAGTGCGATGGTGCGTAATGCTTTTGATCCGATGGATTTTACGCCAATGGTATTGTATAAAATCCCAGGGATAAAAAGGGTGACTACTCCAGCTTTTGAACTGGCCACCGCTGTCGTTTTTCTTTCAGGCATACAGCATTTTGCAGAAACACCTTCCGGTATGTCTCATGTACCTGATTTTGTTAAAACCTTCCTCATGGAATTGCCAAAAAACTGGGATGATACACGGTTTATTGACGGTTACCCGGGGCAATTTGATGTTGTTGCCCGTAGAAGCGGAAAAAAATGGTACATAGCTGGTATTAATGGCGAGAACAAACGCAGAGATTTATCTCTTAATTTATCTTTTTTGGCCAATAAAAAGGCTCGGTTGATTTTCTCTGAAGGTACTGCTGAAGTTAATCTAAAATCGGAAGAAGTTAAAGTAGGACCGAATGGCAAATTAGATTTAAGTATGAAAGGGAATGATGGTTTTGTACTGGTTTTTGAAGAGTAAGTGAAGCCTGAAAGCTGTAGAGCGATATGGGGAGATGTTTTTTACGCTCCTCTTTTTTCTTTTTTAACCGCAAAGTACACAAAGTTTTTTGGGCAAAGGATGCAAAGCTGGGTTATATGTTAATTTGCACTATTAACCACATTGACAGATTACAATAGACTAGTCGTCCTCGACTGAAGCGCAACGAAACGGAGAGATCTTTGGACTAAGTTATTGAAACCAACCTTAAAAGATTTCTCCGCTCGGTCGAAATGACGATTCATCGAAGAGATCCAAACGTTAAATTCTCCTGATATCCACTATTAATGCAATAATTACCACTTAGGATAACAAATTCTATATTGCCGATACAGCCTCTTTTTTTCTACTGATAATCCCGGCTTTTAGTCAGTTCCTTCAGCGATTGAAGATCATGGATGGGGCGCTCAATTTCAAACGGAATTTCCCTTTTGCTAAACTGCTGGAAATAGAGTAAGCAAGCATCTTTCCAGATTTGAGCATCCCTGCATTGCGTTCGGAGTTTAGATTGCACTTCTGTGAAACGTTCACTGTCTATTGACCCTTTCATTTTGTCCCAGTCTTTTTGAAAAAATCTGATCGTCTGAACGCCATGGTCATAGCGAACGCATAGTTCTGTCCACAAATCCTTTCCATTTTTTAAACGGTAAGACCAAGGCACATGATGAAACCAAAGTAGATACATTTCCGGGCAACTGGATAGGTTATTGAAGGTTGAACTTAATGGTTCATGATATTGGTCAACCGCATCGCTTCCATTACGGGTTCTGTCAAAACCTATCCCTCCAGTGTCTGCCTTGTGGTAATAGACAGAGGTCCAATCTGGACGGATTTTATCGTTAGAAAACCATGGTGCAGGGCCATAATGATGACCTTCGGCGAAAATATGGTGAAGTCCCAGTGGCATCATATAATCAACTGCTGCATCCCTGCTTTCCAGCATAATATTTTGAGTGGTTTTGACAAAGTTAGCGTCGGTTATTTTTTCTTTATAATCGAGAAAAGTCTGTTTTATCCATTCTGTGGCTATCACTTTGCTCTCTAGTTTGTTATTCCAGGCCAGGCGTCCAAATGCATACCAATTTGCCTGTGCAAAAGTATGCCCGGTCCAGTTTACATCATTACCAATGTTAGCCACCCCTGCAATGGCGGTAAAATCAGTTTTACTTAATGAACCATCGGTGCAGGCGGCAACGGTACTGCCTTTCCCAATTTTATAAGTGTCGCTATTTAAACATTCTTCCCATAAAGTAGAGAGAAAAACAAGTTGTTTGGAAGCGCCCAGATACTCTTGGGTGATTTGAAATTCAGGCATAACCGGTGTCTTCGACATTGCCCCAAACAATGGGCTAAAGGGTTCTCTTGGCTGGAAATCGAGTGGGCCATTTTTTACCTGTAAAATTACATTTTTCCTGAAAGTGCCATCAAGTGGTAAAAATTCTTTGTAAGCCTGTTTGGTTCTGTCTTCGGGAGATGGATTATAAACAAAGGCACGCCACATCACTATTCCATCAAAAGGAGCCAAGGCATCAGCCAGCATATTTGCGCCATCAACGTGGGTTCTTCCGTAATCCTGCGGTCCGGGTTGTCCTTCGCTGTTTGCTTTAACCAAAAATCCTCCAAAGTCAGGGATGAGTTTATAAATTTCCGCTACTTTATCTTTCCACCATTGTTGAACCTGGGGATCTAAGGGATCTGCCTTTTTTAACTTGCCGATAAGCACAGGCGATGAAAAATTAACGGATAAATAGGTTTTTATTCCATAAGGACGCAGACTTTCTGCAATTGCCTTTACTTTTTCCAGGTAAGCTTCGGTAAGAACTTTTGCAGATGCATTTACATTATTTAAAACAGCACCGTTAATACCAATTGATGCATTTGCCCTGGCGTAAGCTTTCCATTTTTCTCGGTCCTGATTCGTAATATCCAATCCATTAGCGGTATTGCCCCAAAATATTGAGTTTCCGGCATAACCTCTTTCAATGCTGCCATCCAGGTTATCCCAATGGTTGAGGATTCTTCTGGAGTAGGAAGGGTTTGAAATAAAATTGCGCTGTGGGAGCTTAAGGTATTGAAGCCTCAATAATTCGTAAGTGCCATATAATAAACCCAATGCTGTGCGGGCATTGATTGCTGATTCTTCTAATTGGAATCCATCGCCTTTGATAGCGGGATTTTTGCTTAGATTAAGTTTTAAGGCCATGTTCTCCCTGCCCAACCAGCCTTTTTTGAGTTCATCTGTTGCAAGGTCTATAACAGGGGAGTGGACCGTACAGGAGATACTAACTTTTATTGCAGAATGGTTTCGGAGCCATAGTGCTTGGCCATCTTCAGCTTTTGATATTGTTGCGTGACTTAGCATCAGCAATGCAACGATAACCATCCTTTTAATACATGCCATTTTCTTTCTGTATAATGCTTTAAAGTATTTTATCCAATGTTCCGGACTGCTCGCTCCGAGCCTTCACGTTATTATATGCCGCTTAAAATGCCTGGACGTTTAACGTTGCTGAAAACGCCACCAGTCTATGTCAATTGCAGCAGAGGTATCACCGCCAGATACCAAAAGATACAAATCTTGTTTACCTTGGATTAGTTCGGCTTTTCCAGAACGTATTTGTAAGTCGGTTGCCTGATCACCAGTAGAAGCTAGTTTTGCAATTTGTTTTCCATCTAAACTGCCTACGCGTACTTCAAGGCTGGTGCCTGGTGAGAGACCGCTCACTCTTGCGCTAAAATCTTTTGGACCTTTTTTTCCAAAATCTACGCCTTGAATTTTGATCCAGTTGTTATTTTTCATGCTCGAAATCTGCATTCCACCGTCGTCCGTGTTTTTAGTCATAATCCCGTTTTGATCCTGCATGCTTTCTGCCTCATTTCGTTGATAAGGATTTACGGCGCCAATTTGTGTTACGCCATTTGCGGTATAACTGATCTGAACAATCGAACCATCTGGCTTGTAAGTCAACTCTTCAATGGCCAGGTTCCGTTTGTACACAGGCGGGATACCTTTTTTTATAGCCACAAGTCTGTTATGATAGGCATGGTACCATTTTCCTTTAAATTCAAATATCCCATGGTGATTATTGTTGTTATTATTTGGTGGTTGGGCGCCTATAACGCCTTTATAGACAAATCCAGTGGTTGGACTCTTACTCATCATATAGTCAATCCTCATTTCTGCCTTAGGATTAGAGGAATACGAAAAATAGTAATTGCCGTTTCGTTTATGCATCCATGAAGCTTCAAAAAAGGCAGGCACATGAAAAGAACTTGCCTGACCATTTACGCTGATCATATCTTCATTCAGTTTAATTACCCGCATATTATCTTCACCATTGCCCCCAAAATATAAATATGCCTGTCCATCATCATCCAAAAAAGCCATTGGATCGAATAACCACATGTTTTTTGCAGGTTGTACACCAGGGGTTTCATTATCAATTAGTTTTTTACCCAATGGATCTTTAAACGGGCCGATTGGAGAGGACGATGTAGCTACACCAATACCTGATCCACCATTACCAAAATAAAGATAAATTTTGCCATTTCTGGCGATAACTGAAGGCGCCCAGGTTCTATTTGCCCAACTTACATCACGGGGTGCCTCAAAAACGACACCGTGATCGGTCCAATTTTTCATATCACTACTAGAAATACAGACGATCGATTTCATTTTATAACCGCTATCCTTGTCATCTGTGTTGTCATCATCGTTAGATGCATATAAATAAACTCGTCCGTTATAGACCAATGTGGCAGGGTCTGCCAGGTGCCTGTGTGCAGCAATATGGTCATCAGCTTGCGCATGTTGAGTTAAAATTAGCAGTAAGGAAAATAGGATAGCGAGTTTAACTGGTATTTTACTTAGTTTTTTCATTTTGAGTTGGCTTATAAAGTTTCATCTATCAAAGGATTTTTTGCCTTCCTGCCGAAGTTAATGGCATTTGGGTAATAAACCGGATGATTTTGACAGCTAATTGATTTAGTTGATGGTTTCTTGCGTATTGGTTAAAATTTTGTGACCTCGAAATATGCCTTTTTTGGATTAAGTTCCTGATCAAACAGTAGCGGATAGTTTTTTCGGCCACGGTTATCCAGCCAGCTGTATTGGTCTGATAAGTTCCAGAAGGTTACACCGGTAATATGATCCTTATGTTTACGGAGAACATCGAAGATCATTTTATATTGTTGGAGCTGCTTTTCTTCCATTTCTGGAGTAAATACTGCAACTGCTTTTTGGGCACTGCCTTTAATCAATTGCCCGCCTTGATGACCATCATATACCGATACATCCAGCTCTGTAATCTGAATTTTAAGTCCCAGGGAAGAAAAAAGAGCAATAGATTTTTCCAGTTCAGAGCGGCTCGGATTATTGACAGACCAGTGCCCCTGAAGTCCGACTCCATGGATTGGAACACCCTTAGCCAGGAGGCCTTTAAGCATCCTGTAAATTTTTTCACGCTTTAATGGCTGTTCCGTATTATAGTCGTTGTAAAACAGTTGGGCATTGGGATCTGCCTGGTGCGCGTACCTAAAAGCCATCTCTACAAAATCCTCGCCTGCAATTTGGTATAACGGCGATTTCCGGAAATAGGCAGAATCGTCTGCAATGGCCTCGTTAACCACGTCCCATGCATATACATCTTTTTTATACCTGCTTACAACAGTGTTAATGTGCGCTTGAATTCTTTTTAGCAGGGTTTCTTTTGAGGCTACACTTCCATCTTCATTTTTAAATAACCAGCGAGGGGTTTGGTTATGCCATACCAGGCAATGTCCACGTAGTTTTAACCCATTTGCCCGGGCAAAGGAAGCTATAGAGTCTGCAACTTTCCAATTGTAGGTACTTTCCATGGGATGAATAGGACCCATTTTCATTGCATTTTCAGATGTAATGCTGTTAAACTGGCTAAGGATCAAGTTTCGCTTATCCCCACTCAGGTCCCATGGTGTAACGGCCACCCCTATAGGAAAATATTTTTGATAGTAGTCTTTCAGTCCTTTGGCATTAACCCTATTGCCTTTATATGCACTAAACACTATTCCGGAGATAAGGAGCAAAACGGCAAGGTAAGGGGTAATATTCGGTTTTCTCATATTTGATTAGGTAAGTCTAGAAGGTTGCAAAATCGTATGTTTTTTATACAGGCCAAGCTTCTTATCGTCAATTTTAGGAAACAAATGTCATGTAATGAATTTATGACATGATGGCCTGGGTACTTATCCGGTTATTAATTCGGCTAATTTTTGGCTATTTGGTGCTTTTTTGAACATCTGTTCTTATTGTTTTGACAAATATGACTGCTGGTGTATATACTTAGGTCTAAATTTACTGGATTTTTTCCTGCAACGTTAATAGGATGAAATCGACTTTGCTATTCAACCAAATATAAATGCGTACAACTAAATTTCACATTGTCCTATTTGCTATTGCTGTTTTCGCAGCTTTTTCCAGTTGTGGCAGTTACACTAGGACTAAAAAAAGTAACCTCGGACTGAAAGATTATTATCAGTCTTATTTCAATATTGGAGTTGCGGTTTCGGCCCAAACCATTAAAGGAGAGCAGGGGGCACTGCTTTTAAAGGAATTTAATAGCATAACACCCGAGAACGCGATGAAAATGCAACCCATTCATCCCCGTGAGGATGTTTATAATTGGACCGAGGCCGACGCACTGGTTAATTTTGCGCTTAGTAACCGACTCAAAATAAGGGGGCATACCTTGTGCTGGCATGAGCAGGTGCCAGCATGGATTTTTAAGAACAGTTCAGGAGGAAGGGCTGATAAGGCACTTTTGCTTAAACGGCTTAAAGATCACATCACAACCGTTGTGGGAAGGTACAAGGGAAAGGTGTATGCCTGGGATGTGGTTAATGAAGTGATCGGTGATGAAGACGACCAATATTTAAGGCCTTCTTTGTGGAGAGAAATCTGCGGAGAAGAGTTTATTGCCAAAGCTTTCGAATATGCACATGAGGCTGATCCTGATGCATTACTTTTTTATAATGATTATAACTCGGAACGACCTGCAAAGAGAGCAAAAATCTATAAAATGCTGAAAAAGTTGGTCGATGATAAAGTGCCTATTCATGGGGTAGGGTTGCAGGGGCACTGGTCTATTTTTGAGCCCAGCGACAGCGAGTTAAGGGAATCTTTAAAATTATATGCTTCTCTTGGCCTACAGATTCAGATTACAGAACTGGATATGTCTATCTATAAATGGGAGAAAAATTTAAGAGCCAAGAAACCTGGTGAGCAAGACAGCCTCACGGCGGTACTCGAAAAAAAGCAAAGTGATAGATACGCCAGGGTTTTTTCTATTTTCAGAGCCTTTAAAAAGGAGATTAGCGGTGTAACTTTCTGGAATCTTTCAGATCGCGCTACATGGCTCGATCAATATCCGGTACCCGGAAGGAAAAACTTTCCGCTACTTTTTGATAAAAATCTGCAAAGAAAAAAAGCTTATCGGGGTGTCGTTAACTTTAGTGAATAATTAGTTTTATCTGAAGCGTGCAGAAAATATGCCGTTCAGGCTGTAATGTTGCAATGAAGTAAATTAGTTTTTTTTATCTTACCATCACCAAACCAAATAGATCATGTATCCAAACAATTTCGAATCTTTTTTAGATTTTAGCTCGTTTTGTAGTCTTTTAGCGCCCTTGGAATTGAAATTTTATTAATACAGCAAAATCACTAAATTATGCTCAAAGGGTCTGCATATCTATCATTAATTCTATTTATTCATGTGCTTTTTGGCGCTGGGAATGCCGTATCACAACCGAAACTGCCGCAGCCTGAATTGCGTTTTACTTCTCTCACCTCTAAAAACGGGTTATCGTCTAATAATGTAACAGTAATTTTTAAAGACAGATACGGTTTAATGTGGTTTGGTACCGAAGATGGATTAAATAAATTTGATGGGACTAACTTTACAACCTATAAACACCAGGCAAACGATTCTGCAAGTATTCAGGCTAATGAGGTTAAGGCAATTCACGAAGATCGGAAGGGAAATCTTTGGTTTGGTACCAGTGGAGGTTCGCTTGCACTTTTCAATAGAAGAAAAAATTCTTTCATCAACTATCATGCTTCAAATACTCCAACAGGATTCAGTCACAGCCTGATCAGATATATCACCAGTGATTATTTGGGTAAAATATGGGTGGCAACTTTTACCGGGCTCGATGTTTTTGATCCAGACACTAAAAAGGTTTCCAAGTTTCCAATAGCAGCCGCACAGTTTGGCAAACTTCCGCCGACAATGATAAATATCATGATGGAAGACAGCAAGCATAGGATGTGGGTGGGAACAGACGATGGGTTATTTCTTTATAACCGAAAAAAATCTTCCTTTACTAGAATAGGATCTGCAGCAGATAAACCAGTCCAGTTGGCGGGAACTATGGTAAAGTCTTTAGCTGAAGATGATAACGGTAATATCTGGATCGGCACCACCTCTGGCCTGAGTATGCTTAAATCTGATGGTATGGGCTTTGAGAATTATCAACACATTCCAGGAGATCCCAGTTCACTGAGCGATAATATTGTTCAAAGTATAGCGGTAGCGCCCAACGGTCAATTATGGCTCGGCACCGAAGATGGCCTTAATGTTTTTGATCTCGGTACGAAAAAAGTAATGGTATACCGGCCAAATCCCCGAAACTCTTATAGCCTGCGGGGAACCAGTGTAAAATATGTGTATATAGATAAGGAGGGAATATATTGGCTGGGTTTATACCGCGAGGGGATTAATAAGTTTGATAGCAACCTCAACCTGTTTAACCTGATTAAAAGCAATGTTTTTGATGTATATGGTTTAAATGCACCCGTGGTAACTTCATTTGCAGAAAAAAACAACAATAATATATATGTAGCTACAGAAGGGGGCGGACTGAGTATCTTCAATAGAAATACGTCCTTGTTCCACAAAGTAGAGCTGGAAAAACGGGGTTTGCCCTCAAGGATAACCCTCATGTCTCTATTTGTTAGTTCGGCTAAGAAAGTCTATCTGGGTACCTTTGGCTATGGCCTTATCGTTTTGGATTCAACTTTAACCAAAGCTACATCCTTTAGAAAAACAAATAAAGATTTTGGCCTTAATTCAGACGACGTGTTTTGCATCACCCAGGATAAAAGTGGCCTAGTGTGGGTGGGCACCAATGGAGGCGGAATCAATGTTATGGATTCAAACCACAAGGTTGTTTTTAGGTATATGAGCAAAGCTCAGTCGCCCATAGATCGCAATTTTCCGCTTAATAATTATATACGTTTTATTAAAGAAGACCGGTTCGCAAACATATGGGTAGGTTCTCATGGTTCTGGAGTGGCTATGATTAGTGCTGATAAGACCATTATTAAACATTATAACGAGCTTAATTCGGGCCTTCAGGGCGATGTTGCGCAGGCTTTTCTTGAAGATTCCAAAGGACGGATCTGGATCGGTACTGCAGGAGGTGGCTTGAATTTACTTGATCAAAAATCAAATAAATTCATAAATTATACTGAGCGTGACGGTTTGGCAAGTGCTGTTGTCGACGCCATCATAGAAGATGACAATCATAATATTTGGTTAAGTACCAGCAAGGGGATTAGCCTTTTCGATCCGAAAACACAAAAATTCAGTAACTACGGCATATACAATGGGGTTCAGAACAATAACTTTATCAGGGGAGCTGTACTGAAATGTAAAGATGGTGAAATATTCTTTGGCGGAGCAGAAGGCATGAACTACTTCAATCCGGCTGGATTTAGAAAAAATAAAAATGTTCCATCAGTGCTTTTTACCGAGCTAAAGATTTCCAATAATCTAATCGAGGCGAGCGAAGACGGACCCATAACCGACCATATATCTGTTGCAAAAAGAATTGACCTGGATTACAAGCAAAATTTTTCACTGAGTTTTGTAAGTGTAAACTATACCGCACCAGAACAAAACCGTTATAGTTATAAGCTCGAAGGTTTTAATAAAGAATGGATTGATGCAGGTACAGCTAAAACCGTTTCTTACACCAATCTCGATCCCGGGGAATATACTTTTCATGTGCGGGCGAGTAACAATGATGGCGTTTGGAATACAACGGAGTCTTCGATAAAAATAATAGTACATCCACCGCTCTGGAGAACAATATATGCTTATGCCTTTTACCTGCTCGCTATAGCCGGTACTTTGCTTTACATTCGCCACCGGGGGATTAAAAACCTGGAAAGAAAGTTTGCGCTGGTTCAGGAGAAAACAAAAATTGAGCAGCAGATTTTACAGGATAGAAAAGAGGCAGAACGGCTGCATGAACTGGATTCTCTAAAAATTAAATTTCTCACCAACCTCAGTCATGAGTTTCGTACGCCGCTTTCACTCATCCTGGGGCCAGTTGAAAAACTTCTTTCACAACAGGGAGACGATACCAAAAACGCCTCTCTTAAAATAGTGAAGCGAAATGCCCGCCGTTTGCTTAACCTGGTGAACCAAATTCTTGATTTTCGTAAAATTGAAGAAAATGAGCTCAAGATAAATAATACGTCTGGTGAGCTGGTTTCCTTTATAGCTGATGTAATAGAATCTTTCAATGATTTAAGTGAACGTAAATCTATAAGTCTTTCCTTTCAAACCCAGTTCGATAGCTATCCAACTGAATTTGATCATGACAAATTGGAACGTATTTTATTTAATTTGCTCTCTAATGCGTTTAAATTTACACCATCAGGTGGTACTATCACCGTTGATTTGAAAAGGACACAACGCGATGGGCAGAAAGAGGCTGTTTTGATAACCGTTAGCGATACCGGCATTGGCATTAGCGAGGAAGAACAGCAGAAAGTATTCGAAAGGTTTTTCCAGGCAGATACAGAAGTTTCCATTCTTAACCAGGGAAGTGGGATCGGGCTCTCCATCATTAAAGAATTTGTCAAAATCCAGGGAGGTAGTATTGATTTACAAAGTGAAGTTGGAAAAGGTACCCGTTTCATTATTACCCTGCCTTTACCGTTACTAGACCATATCGAAAAGCTTAATCTGGATTTTTCTAGTCCGGAAACTCTATCACAAATTCATGAAGAGGCTTCAGATAAAGCAGTAAGCGAAACAGATGCAGAAATCCATACCATTCTTCTGGTAGAAGATAATCAAGATCTCCGAGAATATCTCCGAGATAATTTGAAGTCCAACTACCGCATTGTAGAAGCAGCTGATGGTAAGGAGGGTTGGCAAAAAACACTTGCAAACCATCCGGAACTTATTGTTAGCGATATTAGCATGCCAAATATGACAGGTATTGAGCTGTGCAAAAAAATAAAAGAAGATAAAAGGACAAAACATATTCCGGTTATTCTACTAACCGCGCTCACTGGCGAACAGGAACAGTTGACGGGCTTGGAAATCGGGGCCAATGACTACCTCACCAAGCCATTTAATATCGATATCCTGAATATTAAAATCAAAAACCTTTTGGTACTCAACCGGACCCTGAAAAATACTTATACCAAACAGATAAAAATGGAGACGGCCGAAATTTTAGTTGAATCACATGGTGATAAGTTACTCAAGAATATTCTGAAATACATTGAAGATAATATCAATAATTCGCAATTGTCCGTTGAGGATTTAAGTAAAAATGTAGGGATGAGCCGGGGCTCGCTCTACCACAAAGTGCTGGAATTAACAGGGCTTTCGCCTGTGGAGTATATACGCTCGGTAAAGCTCGATAAAGCTGCTGGTTTATTAATTAAAAGTGATCTGAACATTTCTCAGATTGCCTATCTGGTAGGCTTTGCAACGCCAAATTATTTTGCGAAATCATTTAAGTTAAAATTCGGTATGCAGCCTTCAGAATATTTAAATCTGTACCGTAAGCCAGACAATTCTGCCGGTTTGGAAAATTAGGTGGAATTAGCCTTTGTGCAATCGATTGTTTTAGGTAGCCAAAAACGTTTTACTATATGTAATATCCTGATAATTAATGCATTTGTTCGTTTTTATTTTTCATAACATATTGTTTTTCAGATGTTTATGATGATAGAACATTTGTAGCTGATTTATGAACAAATATTCTAACCTTCAGATTCGTTTTTGAGCTATGTTTGGATTTAACCAAATAAACTCTTAAACAATGACTAACCAATTAATCAACTTCTATGAGGAAGGCCGATGCAATCTTGCTCCCGCTAAATGGGATCAAACCTGCATAAGCTGTTCTATCCAGATCAACCCACCAATCCGGTTTTTTTATTTTTCAAGTTTGTGGAGTGCTGTGTAACTAACCGCTCTGTAATAGCTTGCTGTATAAAATAAAAAATAAGGCTTTTGGGTAAAGCCCTCAACCAGGAAGTACATGTCCATTTTATTAAACCCTTTCCATTTACCGGGAAGCATTGGTGTATAACAGATCAACCTGAAATTCATTAACTCAGGAATTGTGCAATGCTTTGGTTAAAACTAGTTGGTAAGGAGGTTTAAATACCGATGGGCATACACCGATAAAATAACAAACTATGGAAGTAAAATTACCCGGACCGGAAATACTGATTATAAAAATATTGACCCTAAAACGCAATTGGATGAAACCACCAACATAATAGCATCATTTAATTGAAGGGGTGACAGTTACTATATCGTGTAGCTAATCGTTATTGAAGAAAAATCAGCACATCAGACTTTTCTTCTTATTTACAAAAAACACTAACCAAATAAATAATGCTAAGAGAATTACTTAAAATTCCATTTAGGAGAACTGCTTTCTTTCAAAACGTTTCATCGGAAATGAAATATTTCAGAAAGCTATATCGAAACAGATGTTATCAATCTTACCCAACATTCTCAATAAATGATCTCGAAAAATGAAAAGAATTATACTATTGCATTTTGCTGGGGATAACCTGGTTTCGAAGAGGCAACTCTTTAAAAGATGTTGTTTAACAATGCTAACCTTGATGCTGATGATTGAAATAACATTTGCACAGCAGACAAAGGTAACCGGAACAATCTTTGATAATAAGCAAACCCCATTAATGGGTGCCACAGTTACTGTTAAGGGCACAAATATCCGTACGCAAACAGATATTGATGGCCGGTTTGTGATTAATGTACCCGATGATCGGTCAATTCTAGTAATTGGCTATGTGGGTATGCTAAGTAAGGAAGTTTCTACAAAAGGGAAAAATAACCTTAAAATTGTTCTTTCCGAAGATCAATCAAACCTTAACGATGTTGTAGTTATTGGTTACGGTACACAGAAAAAAGCCAGTGTGGTAGCCGCCATTGCACAAACTACAGGTAAGGTACTGGAACGTGCCGGAGGTGTATCGAGCATAGGTGCTGCATTAACCGGTAATGTCCCGGGTGTGATAACCACTGCCAGTACAGGAATGCCCGGCGAGGAAGATCCTCAAATACTTATCCGCGGCCGCAGTACCTGGAACAATACTGGTCCGCTCATTTTAGTGGATGGAATTGAACGCCAGATGAGCAGTGTGGATATCGGTTCAGTAGAAACTGTATCCGTATTGAAAGATGCTTCTGCAACTGCTGTATTTGGGGTAAGAGGAGCTAATGGCGTAATCCTGATCACCACCAAACGTGGTCGTGAGGGGCAGGCGTCTATTAGGGGTACCATCAATAATGTAATTAAATCTCCATCGCGCTTACCGGGAAAATATGATTCTTATGATGCCCTGACCATTAAGAACCAGGCTATTGAAAATGAACTTTCCCTAAAACCAGAAAGTTGGGCCGATTATCTGCCACAGGCTACGATTAATAAATACCGTTACCCGGCAAATTTAGCGGAATCTGAACGCTATCCGAATGTAAACTGGGACGAGGTATTGTTTAAAGATTATGCCATGTCGAACAATGTAAACCTTAACATTTCGGGTGGAACCTCCAAAGTGAAATATTTTGCCAATGCCGATTACCTGTACGAGGGTGATTTGTTCCGCACCTTTAAAAACGATCGCGGCTACGAGCCGGGTTACGGTTTCAATAGGTTAAATGTGAGAAGCAACCTCGATTTTCAGCTGAGTAAATCCACGCTGTTTAAAGTAAATCTATCGGGTTCGAGAGGTGTGAAGAAAAGTCCATGGGGCAATTCCAACAGCGATTATTCTTACTGGATATCCGCATATTCCACTGCTCCGGATGTATTTATGCCGCAATATTCTGATGGTACATGGGGCTATTATGCACCAAATGTGCAAAAAGGTTTAAACTCTGCCCGAAACCTGGCCATTAGCGGTGTAGGCTATACCACCACCAGCAGGATTACCACCGATTTTACACTTGACCAGGACCTGGGATCTTTGGTAAAGGGTTTGAACTTCAAAGGTACCATAGCCTTGGATAATACTTTTATCGAAGGAAACAGGGGGATTAATGATTTATATAATGGTATGCAAAGCAAATGGATAGATCCGAAAACCGGATTGACCACTTATGAGCAGGCATTTGACGGAACCAACCGTTTCGATTTTCAGAATGGAATTAACTGGACCACGAGCGGTGGTGCTGTGCAGGATTGGTCAACCCAACGCAGATTATTCTACCAGGGCCAATTAAATTACGCTGTAAAATTGGGTACCAACCACAACATTACGGCTATGGGACTTTTTAACCGGAATGAAGTAGCCACAGGAAGTGAGATTCCAAACTACCGCGAAGACTGGGTGTTCCGTACTACCTACAATTTTGCCAATAAATACATGATCGAATATAACGGTGCGTACAATGGTTCTGAAAAATTCAGTACGAAAAATCGTTTTGCATTCTTTTCATCCGGAGGATTGGGCTGGATGCTGAGTGAAGAGAAATTTATGAAAGGCATCAAATTTTTAGATATGCTTAAGTTGCGTGCTTCATACGGAGCCATTGGCGATGATAATGTAAGCGGTCGCTGGCTTTATCTTACGCAGTGGGCCTATGGCAGTCAAACCAAACTCGGTGTAACTGGTGAGGGTTCTGAATTAAGTCCGTACACCTGGTATAAAATATCGGCGCTTGGTAATCCGGATGTGCACTGGGAAAAAGTAAAGAAAACTAATTTTGGTGTAGATTACAGTTTTTTAAAAGGTATGTTCACCGGAAAGGTTGACTTTTTCCGAGACCGTCGTACAGATATCCTGATTCTCGGCGCTAACCGTGCCATTCCTTCTTATTTCGGTGTTGATGCACCGGTGGCCAACCTGGGTATTGTACAAAACAAAGGTTATGAGCTCGAGCTGGCATTCAATAAAAGATTAGGGCAGAACTGGCGACTTTGGGCTAACATAAACTATACCCATGCAAAGGATAAGGTGCTCGAAGCTGATGATGCAGAATTGTTGCCTGAATACCAGAAAAGGGCTAACAAACAAATTAGCCAAAGTTATTCCTATGTGAGTGCAGGAAATTACAATACCTGGGATGAACTTTATGGCAGTACCATTCACGATAATAACGATGGGCAAAAATTACCAGGCAATTATTATATCATAGATTATAACGGAGATGGTGTTATCGATTCAAAAGATAATATTCCTTATGGTTTTCCATCAAACCCTCAAAATACCTACAATGCTACATTCGGCGTAGACTGGAAAGGTTTCAGTCTGTTTGTTCAGCTTTATGGCGTAAACAATGTAACCCGCCAGGTGGTGTTCAGCAGTTTAGCCGGCCAGAACCATCTGGTGTACAATGAGGGTTCTTACTGGACCAAAGATAATCCTAATGCTGATGTACCACTACCCAGGTGGCTATCTACCGCCAGTGGTTATACTTCAGGTAACCGCTACATGTACGATGGATCTTACATCCGGTTAAAAAATGCAGAATTGGCTTATACCTTCGAAAAAAGCAAAAGCTTCATCAAACATATCGGTATGGAATCGCTGCGGGTATATGTAAACGGAAACAACCTGTATGTATGGACCAAAATGCCTGATGACCGGGAATCCAATTTTGCCGGAACCGGCTGGGCATCGCAAGGTGCTTATCCAACTGTAAAGCGATTTAATATTGGGGCCAACATTACTTTTTAATGCTACAATCATGAAAAAATATATCAAAACGTTAGTATGTTGTACCATTATCTGGTCAACAGTATCCCTTTCTTCGTGTGAAAAATACCTGGATAAAGCCGATGAAACCGTGATTTCGGAAAAAGAGGCTTTTAAGAATTTTGTTAATTTCCAGGGCTATACCGAAGAACTCTACAACTGTATTGTAAATTTTAGCACAAACTACTGGACCAATTCCTGGAATTGGGGTGAGGATGAGATCACTTCAACCGCCGGAAACTTTCATTTCATCCATAAAATAGACGATGGAAATTTCTGGGGCTGGCAAGCTGAATTTGATGGCTGGGGATCTGGATGGATGAACCACAATAATTTTAGCACGAATAACGACCGCTTTAACAAGGATCTTTGGAAAGCGGCCTGGTATGGGATCAGTAAAGTAAATATGGGGCTGGCCAATATGGATAAGATGACAGATGCTACGGAGGAGGAAAGAAATCTCATTAAGGGGCAACTGCTGTTTTTCCGCGGTTGGTTTCACCACAGACTGATGGAATATTTTGGTGGATTACCTTATATAGATACCGTTTTGCCTACCGATTCAAAGCTAAATCTTCCACGCTTAAGCTATAAAGCGTGTGCAGACAAAGCAGCTGCAGATTTTAGGGCTGCTGCCGATATTTTACCGGTTAACTGGGACAATACCACAGCTGGTAAACGTACGCTGGGTAAAAACCAATTGCGGATCAATAAAATCATGGCTTTGGGTTACCTAGGTAAAAATTACCTGTGGGCAGGAAGTCCACTGATGAATTTTGAATCAACCGGCAGCAAAACCTATAACTCGGAATACTGTAAAAAAGCAGCAGCTGCATTTGCTGAACTGCTTACCCTTACTGAAAGTGGTAGCACCCAATATGCACTGGTAGATTTCAAAAATTATTACCGTAATTTTTACACCAGTGGGCAAAACTGGGATTTACCCGGAAGTACAGAAGCCATATTCCGTGGTCCGTTTTTTAGTGCTAATAACTCCAACTGGGGAACGAGTAAGCAATACACACCAGTAGTTATTTCAGAGGGCGATCTAAAGTTTACGCCTACGGCCAATTATGTAGATTATTATGGCATGGCCAATGGCTTGCCGATCCCGGATATTACAAAGGCCGACAGTGATTCAGGTTACAATCCCGAATATCCCTGGAAAGGAAGGGATCCGAGGTTTTACAATGATATCGTTTTTGACGGCGTAAAATTTGTACAAGGTGCAATGGGTGCCAGTGATGAGAAAAACAGGTATGCCAATTTATACACAAGCGGAAGTTATAGGGATGTAAGTACCGGAAGTAGAACTGGTTACGTCTTACGTAAATTTATTCCTATCACTGCTAATAAATATGATAATGGTTATTCATATGGCAATAGCCTTCACATTTATGTTCCTTATATGCGTTTGGCCGATGTATACCTGATGTATGCTGAAGCTGCACTGATGGGATACAATTCGCCTACAGGTAAAGACCCGGGTTTTTCTAAAACAGCTGTAGATGCCATCAACGTGATCCGCGCCAGAGCCGGAGTAGCTAATGTAGCCGATAAATTCCTGACTTCGGTAGATGGATTTTTGGGTGAAGTAAGAAGAGAGCGTGCCGTAGAATTATCATTTGAGGGCCACCGCTTTAACGATCTACGCCGCTGGTTACTATTGATTGAGAAACCATATACCTTAAAAACATCACTTGAGTTTGACCGTAGCGGAACTTTCAATACTACTGATCCTACCGCTAACCGGGTGGTCAACATTAAAGAAGTGGTTATTCTGGAGCGGAAATTTAGTCAGAAACATTATTGGCTACCACTCAAAAATGCCGACGTGAACATGTATGCAGATTTTAAACAAAATCCAGGCTGGTAACGGTGTAAACTAATTCAAACGAATGAAATGAAACAGATCAAGATAATATCAGCCTTTTGCCTTGCCGTTGCCTTTTTACTGCCGGCAGCAGGATTCGCGCAAACCAATAGGCAGATCAGAAAAAACAATAAATCCGTTATTAAAAACGAAAAAGGCCTGCCAAAAGATACCGCATTTGTAATGCCTCAGGTAGATTCTGTACAGGTTGCATTCCGTAAGGTGCCTAAACGAGACCTTTTAGGTGATGTTTCTGTATTAGACCTTTCTCAATTGATGGAAAAAAACTATTCCACCTCCAGTCTTGAAAACCTGGATGCCCTTTTGCCTGGTTTTAACGGTAACATTTGGGGAATGGGTGGCTACCTCGTGCTGGTAGATGGAATTCCGAGAGATATCAATAACATTATGCCAACAGAAATCGATCAGGTTACTGTACTCAAAGGTGTTAATGCTGTAGCGCTGTATGGTAGCCGCGCAGCCAAGGGCGTGCTGTACATTACCACTAAAAGAGGAGGTAATTATGAACAGAAGGTAAATGTAAGGGCCAATATTGGTTTGAATGTTCCTAAAAGCTATCCACAATTTCTGGGATCTGCTGAATATATGACCTTATATAATGAAGCGCGCAGGAATGACGGATTGCCAGACCTTTACAGTCAGCAAACCATATACAACTATGCCTCCGGAACGAATCCTTACCGTTATCCTAATGTAGATTACTATTCTTCAGATTATCTGAGAAACAGCTATGGACGAAACGACCTGACCGCAGAAATTTCAGGCGGAAACAACCGCACGCATTATTACACCAACATCGGCTATTGGTCAGTCGGTTCACTACTGAATTTTGGCGAAGCCGTAAAAAACAGCGGCGCCAACCGTTTTAATGTGCGTGGAAATATCGATGTAAAACTGAATAAGATCATTTCCCTAAATGTAGATGCTACGGCCAGTTTTTATACAGGCAAAGGGGTAAATACCGATTATTGGGGCAGCGCAGCAGTGGTTAGACCGTACCGCTTTGCACCACTTATTCCTATCAGTATGATCGAACCTGGTGATGCAGCATCGCTGGCACAAGCCAATAACAGCAACAACATCATTAATGGCAGCTACCTGTTGGGCGGAAGTCAGCTGGATCAGACGAATAGCTTCGCCAGCATTTATGCAGGAGGCTACAACCGGAATGTATCCCGTCAGTTCCAGTTTAATACCGGGATAAATTTTGACCTCAACAGCTTAATGCAGGGACTGAGCTTTAAAACCTTGCTTGCCGTTGATTATTCCAGCACTTTTAATCAATCGTATAACAATACCTATTCGGTTTACGAAGCAGCATGGAACAATTATGCCGGCTTTGATCAGATTTCGAGTTTAACGAAGTATGGTATTGATGCCAGATCAGGCGTACAGAACGTGAGCGGAAGTGCCTACCGCCAAACCATTTCTTTTTCCGGTCAGTTTAATTATGCGCGTACTTTTAAACAAAAGCATAACGTTACCGGATCATTGCTGGGCTATGGTTTTAACATTAGCGAATCTTCGGTTTATCATGCTACCAACAATGCCAATCTTGGCTTACAGCTGGGCTACAACTATGATCATCGCTACTATGCCGATTTCAGTGGTGCGTACGTATATTCAGCAAAATTACCTTTGGCAAACAGAGGTGCTTTCTCCCCAACACTATCTCTTGGATGGCGCTTAAGTGAGGAGCCTTTCTTAAAAGGTTCTAATGTAATTGATAACCTAAAAATAACTGCATCAGCAGGGATATTAAATACCGATTTAGATATTAATAATTATAATCTATACCAAGGGTATTATACCTATAATGATGCCGCCTGGTATAGTTGGAGAGATGGTGGTTTGGTTCATACTTTTGATAAAAGGAGAGGAGATAATCCTAATTTAAAGTTTCCTCAGAGAAGAGAAATTAATATCGGCCTTGAAGGATCATTCTATAAGAACCTGATCAACTTTACTGCATCTGCATTTTTCGATCAAATGCGTGGCAATGTGGTACAACCAGGTGTACTTTATCCTTCTTATTTAACAACAGGTTTCCCGGTTTATTCTGATATTCCTTACGTAAATTATGATAACGATCAGCGCAGAGGATTCGACTTTGGCATCAGGATGAATAAAAAAATAGGCAGTATAGATTGGAGCCTTGGTGTAACCGGTACCTATTACGATACCAAAGCTACCAAACGTGCCGAGTCTTACGAGTTTGCTTACCAGAACAGAACAGGTAAACCATTAGATGCCATTTGGGGGCTTGAAAACTTGGGCTTTTTTAATAGTAATGCAGATATTGCCAATTCTCCAAGTCAATCTTTTGGGCAAGTTAAACCTGGAGATATTAAGTATAAAGATCAGAATGGCGATGGTATTATCGATACCCGGGATGAAATTTATCTTGGCAAGGGAGGATGGTTAGGTGCACCGTTTACTTTGGGGGTTAACTTAACAGCTAAATGGAAAAATTTGACCCTTTTTGTACTTGGTACAGGCAGATATGGTGCTAAAGCTATGAAGAATAGCAACTATTTCTGGGTAGATGGAGAAGATAAATACTCAATAGTAGTAAGAGATCGCTGGACTCCGGAAACGCAGGCGAGTGCAACCTATCCAAGGCTAACTACGGCCACCAGCGATAACAATTTTAGGGCTTCTGATTTTTGGCTCTATAGTACAAATCAGTTCAACCTGTCTAAAATACAATTATCCTACCAGTTTCCTGTAAGTATGTTTCAAAAAGGTTTCATCAAAGAACTTGGCGTATATGCAAGCGGTATGAATTTATTAACGCTTGCTCCTGAACGAGAAATTCTTGAACTAAATGTGACTTCTTCCCCTCAAACCAGGTTTTATAACCTGGGGTTAAAGGCACAATTTTAATCATCCATAAAATTATCTTGAAATGAAAAGATTAAAACTTCTTTGGTGTGTAGTTGCCCTGCTCTTTTGCACCAGTTGTAAAGACATGCTAGAGCCTGAAATAGAGAACAATCTTGATCTGGAAAGCACCACCAACAATGCATCTTACGCGCAAGGTCTGCTATTAAACGGCTATAACCGCATTCCAACCAACAGTTGGTCGTTTAATGATGTAAGCACCGATGATGCGGTAACTAATGATAAAAACAACGCTTACCTTAAAATTGCGACCGGGCAGTGGACAGCAATTAATAATCCGTTATCGCAATGGACCAATTCTAGAGCTGCAATACAATATCTTAACTTGTTTTTTTCGGTAACCGACCAGGTAAAATGGGCTGTAGACCAAAACATAAACAAAATGTTTAATGATAGGATGAAAGGAGAAGGGTACGCGCTCCGGGCTTTGTTTAATTTTTATCTGTTGCAGGCACACGGTGGAAAAGGCGCCAATGGACAACTTTTAGGTATACCAATAGTGCTTCAGCCTGAAGGCCTTGATGCCGATTTCAATAAGCCAAGAGCCACGTTCGATGATTGTATGGCACAAATTTACCGGGATCTTGATATGGCCGAACAATTACTTCCGATTGATTTTGAGGATATTGCAACAGATGCCCAAGTACCAGCAAAATATGCAGGTGTAGGCAAGGATAATTATAACCGTGTTTTCGGATATTATTTTAGAGGACGTATAACTGCACGTATTGCCAAGGCTATCAGAGCCAAAGCATCACTATTGGCCGCAAGTCCAGCCTTTAATCCTTCTGCAATTGCCAAATGGGAAAAAGCAGCAAATGATGCTGCGGCGGTAATTGATCTTAGAGGAGGATTGGTAAATCTTAATTTAAACGATATCAAGTGGTACGACAAAGATGCTGGTATTGATGGTTTAGCCTCTGGTGTAAATCCATCAGAGATTTTATGGCGTAGCGATGTTGGTAGCGGTAATGATTTAGAAAGAAGTAATTTTCCGCCAACACTTTTTGGTAGCGGCAGAATAAACCCTACTCAAAATCTGGTAAATGCATTCCCTATGGCTAATGGCTATCCCATTTTGGAAAATAATAGTGGTTTTGTAGCAGCTAGCCCTTACGATAACAGAGACCCCCGATTAAAGCTTTATATTCTTGTTAATGGTGGTACTTCCGGAACTTCAGGTAGTGTGATAAATACCTCGGCCAACGGAACAACTAACGATGCGCTTAATAAAGTAGAAACTTCTACCCGAACAGGGTATTATATGCGTAAACTACTTAGACAGGATGTTAATCTTAATCCCTCATCAACAACAAGTCAAAAGCATTACAATCCTCGAATACGCTATACCGAAATTTATCTGGCCTATGCTGAGGCCGCCAATGAGGCTTGGGGGCCGCTAAGTAATGGTACACACGCATATTCTGCTTACGATGTAATTAAAGCCATACGCAAGCGGGCAGGTGTGGGCGTATCTAATAACGATGCTTATCTCGAGTCCATAAAATCAGATCAGGTAAAGATGAGGGCGTTAATCAGAAATGAGCGTAGATTGGAACTTTGTTTCGAAGGATTTAGGTTTTGGGATTTGCGCAGATGGAATGCAAACCTGAACGAAGTGGCTCAGGGTATAAGCATAATAGCACCAGCATATAATTCAATTAATGTAGAGAACAGAGCCTACCAAAATTATATGGTTTATGGTCCGCTGCCTTATAGTGAAATTTTGAAGTACAACAACCTTGTTCAAAACGCAGGGTGGTAGCTTTTACCACCAATGTAAATGATGAATTAAACTCAAAAATGATGAAAAGAAGAATAATGTTTTTATTAGCGGTTTCCGTACTCTTATGCTCGTGTAAGAACCAAGACTGGGAATTCCCTGATTATGGAACCCAAACCGTATATTTTGCATACCAGAGCCCTGTTCGTACCATTACCCTTGGCGAGGATATATATGATACCTCACTAGACAACCTGCACCGTTGCGAAATCATGGCTACAACAGGTGGTGTATATGAAGTTAAAAATGATATTAGTATTGGTGTAACGGTAGATAATACCCTGGCCAGCAATCTGAGTTTTGGCGGTGCCGCAAATGTGGTAGCTATGCCGGCAAACTACTACAATCTATTGGGCAGCTCTATCACTATACCTAAAGGCAAAATAGCTGGAGGTGTACAGGTACAGCTAACCGATGCATTTTTTGCTGACCCGCTCGCACTGAAAAATACCTATGTAATTCCGCTCCGGATGACTTCGGTACAAAATGCCGATAAGATTCTGGAAGCCAAGAATTATACGCTGTACGCCATTAAATATATTAACCCCTGGCATGGCTATTACCTGCGCCGGGGTAAAGATATCATCACCGGTAAAAACGGCAATACAAGTTTAAATAAAACCGTTAGCAGGCACATGACCTATGTTGAAAGTGATGAGGTTAATCAGGTTATTACCACCTCTCTAAAATCCAATACATTTGATGCGGTATTTAAAGATAAAGACAACCGCAATATCACCTGCAAATTGCTGCTTACTTTCGATAATTCAGGAAACTGTACGGTATCTGCTGCTGATAATACGTTTACGGCTAGCGGAAATGGCAAGTTTATCAAGCGGGGGGAAAAGAACAGTTGGGGAAATACCGATAGAGATGCCCTTTATCTGAATTACAACATCGATCTTACCGACATGTCTGTAAACACTACTGATACACTCGTAATGCGCAACCGTGGCGTAACGATGGAAACCTTTAATCCGGTTAAAAAATAAAATGTTAATCAAGATGAAAAATATTTATAAAATTGCCTTAATCATCGGTCTTCCGGTTTTATCGGTATCCTGCAAAAAGCAGGAAGCACTTGATTTTTCTGTTGAAAAACCTACATCAATAGCTGCACAGGAACAGATTGATGCTTACAATGCATTGAAATCTTATTTCAACTGGTCGGCCAATCCTAATTTTAAACTGGGAGTAGCCACATCACTTACCGAATACAATAACAAAGGGGTATTATATCGCCTGGCGAACAGCAATTTTAACCAGATTGTAATTGGTTATGAAATGAAACACGGCGCCATTGTTAAAGATGATGGCAGTATGGATTTTGATAATGTGAAGAAATTACTGGAGAATGCTAAAAATTCCGGAATGGAAGTGTACGGACATACCCTTTGCTGGCATGCCAATCAAAATGCCAAGTACCTCAATAGTTTAATTGCACCTACTGTAATTAAAGGTACCAGCGGGCCGGCGCTTGAGGATAACCTCATTAACAATGGTGATTTTGAATCAGGAAATATTTCAGGCTGGTTTGGCTGGGGAAATAGTTCTGTTAGGGACGTTTCGGCAAAGGGTGATGGATATGGTGGTACAGGCTATGCGCTTACCATGTCTAATCCTAAAGCGGTTAATTCGTGGGAAGCACAGACTGCCATGGATTTTACAACTCCATTTCAAAACGCTTCAAAATATAAACTAAGCTTTTATGTTAAGGGAAGTGTAGCTGGATCTGCCTCTGTAGCGGCACAAGAAACCAAAAGCTACGGCGCAGATGATTTCGGTTCTTTTGATGTTTCAACCGATTGGAAGCTGGTACAACTGGAAAAAACCATCACTGCCGGTGATAGAACACGCCTGGTTTTTAGTTTTGGAGCGTATGCCGGTAAAATTTATATAGATAAAATATCACTTAACCGTGTAAATCCAAATGGTGGTGATAAAATAATTGAAAAAACGGCCGACGAGAAAAAAACTATTTTAACAAGTGCACTCGATAAGTGGATTGCTGGAATGCTTGCTGCCAGCAAAGCCAATGTAAAAGCATGGGATGTGGTAAATGAACCAATGTCTGACTGGCCAGATCCATCACAGTTGAAGACCGGAGTAGGTAAAACGAATATAGCTGCCGATGAATTTTATTGGCAGGATTATTTAGGTAAAGATTATGCTGTGGTTGCCTTTAAACTTGCACGCCAGTATGGTAATGCTTCTGACATTCATTTTATAAACGATTATGGATTAGAAAGTAGTCTTGATAAATGCAAAGGACTGATTGATTATGTAAAATATATTGAAAGCAAAGGCGCCAAGGTTGATGGCATCGGTACACAAATGCACATCGGTACAGAAAATGATAAAGCAAAAATAGCCGAAATGTTCAAATTGTTGGCCGCCACAGGCAAATTGATAAAGGTATCAGAACTGGATCTCGGCGTTTCGAATAAGAAGACAGCTGCTGTAACACAAGAAGAATACAAAGCACAGGCAGAAATGTACCGTTATGTGATTGATAAATATTTTGAGCTTATACCGCCTGCTCAACGTTATGGAATTACGATCTGGAGTCCGTTAGATAGTCCAGCCAGTTCTTTTTGGAGACCCGATGAACCAATTGGACTTTGGACAGGAGGCTTTGTGCGTAAACCCGCTTACGTAGGTGTTGCAGAAGCACTCAAGGGCAGGTAACTTTTTTTATTCGTCATTGTGAGAAGGCTTTATCAGCCGACGAAGCAATCTTTATAGCGAGAAGCGCCAGCAGGAAAGATTGCTTCGTTGTTCCTTCTCGCAATGACGATGTTTTTGGGTAACCTGTCTTCGGTAGCTTGCCGAAAGGTTGATTTAGATATACTTTTATATGTTTAAATGTTTGATCAGGTTCTGCTCAACGAGGCACTTTAGAGAAACTTGTTTTATGTTACAGCCTCTTTAATAAATCAAATTTACCCCAATTATGAAAAATCTGGTATTTTACCTGTACATTGTACTTTTAAATGGGCTGTTTCATTTTACCGCCCATAGTCAGCTCGCTACAAATCCTATCATCGCTGCTGATGTACCCGATCCATCGATCATTCGGGTAGGAAAAACCTATTACATGAGCAGTACAACCATGCATATGAGCCCTGGTCTTCCTATTATGAAGTCTACTGATCTCGTAAACTGGAAGATAGTAACTTATGTTTACGACACACTGGCAAATACTGATCAGCTAAATTTAAATAATGGTAAAAATGATTACGGGAGGGGATCATGGGCCAGTAGTTTACGCTACCATGAAGGTCGGTTTTATGTAAGTACTTTTTCTGGTACAACCAACAAAACATACATATATTCTACTACAAACATTGAAAAAGGCCCGTGGAAAAGGTCTGCCTTTAGTCCTGCGCTTCATGATCATTCCTTGTTTTTTGAAAATAACAGGGTATTTATGGTTTATGGGGCAGGTAAAATTATGCTTACGGAGTTAAATGCAGATTTTTCAGGGATAAAAACAGGTACAAGTCCTAAGGTATTAATAGAAAATGCTACCCAGATTGCTGGCAATAACCCCGGCTTACCTGCTGAAGGTTCGCAACTTTTTAAGGTAAAAGGAAAATATTATCTTTTCAATATTACCTGGCCAAGAAACAGTATGCGTACGGTAATTATTCATAAAGCCGATAGTCTATTGGGGCCATATACCGGAAGAATCGGTCTTCAGGATAAAGGGGTAGCACAGGGAGGATTAATTAGTACCTCTGAAGGGCAGTGGTTTTCCTACCTTTTCCGCGATTATGGAGCAGTTGGTCGAATTCCTTATCTCGTTCCCGTTAAATGGGAGCAGGGCTGGCCTGTTCTTGGTGTAAATTCTAAAGTGCCAGATTCACTTCACCTGGCTAAAAACTTAAGTCCTATTCCAGGTATTGTAGATTCTGACAACTTCGATGGCACAGGCGAGGGAAGCGGTCTTAAAAAAGTCTGGCAATGGAATCATAATCCAGATCACGCTAACTGGTCGCTCTCCAGAAGAAAAGGCTATCTGGTGATACAAACCTCCAGGATTGATACCTCGGTGCTTTGGGCTAGAAATACGCTTACCCAAAGAACGGTAGCGCCGGCAAGTTCTGCCGAAACCAGTATAGACTTGGAAAATATGAAAGTAGGAGACTGCGCCGGAATGTTACTGCTTCAGAAAAAATATGGCTGGATTGGCGTTAAATCTTTAAAAGAGGGTCTAGTCATTGTGGTTACTACAATGAACGATAATCAGCCTGTAGAAAGCATTAAAATTCCACTAAAACAGCAGAAAATTTATTTAAAGTTGAGCTGTGATTTTAAAGATCGCCAGGATCTGGCTTCCTTCGCTTATAGCTTAGATGGTAAATCATGGAATACAGTTGGTGAAAAACTAAAAATGTCGTACACCATACCGCACTTTATGGGGTATCGGTTCGGTCTTTTCAATTATGCAACGCAGCAAATTGGGGGACATGCTGATTTTGATTATTTCAATATCAAAGTTAACTAGTCTGGGCGCTTATAGGATAATACAAATCTACTCCTAAAGGGAACTGGAGTAAGATTTTACATATTAGTAAAATCAATTTTGAACATTAATTGCAGTATTATACTCAAATGGCAAAAAAAAGTTCTGTGCCGTTGGATAGTTTTGGAAATTGATAAGAATATGAAAACAAAATTAATTTTATGCTGCTTAGCCTGGCTACTGGTTTTCAGTTTTTCAGCCTCGGCCAAGGTAACCTTACCTCAGTTGGTATCCAGCCACATGGTGCTCCAGCGGGAAACTCCCCTCACCATATGGGGATGGGCAGCAGCAAAAGAAAAAATAACGATCAGTTTTAACGGAAAAACATATAGGACCACCACCAATGCACAAGGCTCATGGTTTGTGAAAATGAGCAAGATAAAAGCTGGTGGTCCTTTTAAAATGATTATTAAAGGTGAAAATATAATTACCCTGGATGATATCCTAGTGGGAGATGTATGGTTTTGTTCAGGGCAATCTAATATGGCCCTGCCAATGGAACGGTTAAAAGAAGCTTATCCGCAGGTGATTGAAAAAGATCATTTCCCTTTGATCAGGAACTTTTTCGTTCCAACTAAAGCAAACCTGTCTGGAGAATCGATCGATCTTCCTCCAGGAAAATGGGTTCCTGCCACTGGTACGGGTATATTAAGTTTCGGAGGAACAAGTTATTTTTTCGCAAAAACGCTCTTCCAAAAATATAACATTCCGATAGGCATCATCAATTCGAGTGTTGGGGGCACCCCTATTGAGGCCTGGATGAGTCGCGATGCGTTTTTGATGAATCCCACGCAGATGAAAAAAATAGACAATTTCAGGGATTCGGTATTTATGGCCAATTACCAAAAAAATATTAAAGAGAAGAACCTGGCAAGGCCGGCATTGGCTCCCATAGTTGATGAGGGACTTTCTGGCCCGGTAAAATGGATCGATCCGGATTTTAATGCCAGCGGCTGGCGAAAATTTTGGATGCCGGGCTACTGGGCTGATCAGGGAATCAAGAATTTGAACGGGATTTTTTACTTTAGAAAAGAACTGCAAATTCCTGAAGAAATGAGCGGACAGCAGGTTAAGCTCTATCTGGGGCGCATTATAGATGCTGATTCAGTGTTTCTTAACGGTAAATTTATCGGTAACACTACTTATCAATATCCTCCCCGCAGATATGTTATCCCTGCAGGTTTGTTAAAAAGCGGGAAAAATATCCTTATTGTTAAAGTTGTAAGTAGCAGCGGTAAAGGAGGCTTTGTACCGGATAAAAACTATTCCCTGCAGACTTCAGAGAAAAAGATAGACTTACGCGGTGAATGGAGTTTCGAAGTGGGCTATGCTCAGCCAAAGCAAAACCGGGGTTTTAATGGTGAGGCCGAAATGCCCTTAGTGGCACAGAATGAACCAACCGGATTATTCAATACCATGGTTGCACCAGCTGTAAGATTTGCAATAAAAGGTTTTCTCTGGTATCAGGGCGAAGCGAATACCGGTGATCCGAAAGCATACGGGCAATTGTTGCCTGCGCTTATAAAAGACTGGCGTAATAAATGGAAGCAGGGAGATTTGCCTTTTATCTATGCACAGTTGCCTAATTTTATGGAAGCCAGCTATTTGCCCGAAGAAAGTAGTTGGGCACAATTTAGGCAAAGCCAGCTGCAGACACTTTCAGTACCGAATACAGGGATGGCTGTGGCCATTGATGCTGGTGAATGGAATGATATCCATCCGCTGGATAAAAAAGACGTAGGTGAGCGTTTGGCACTATGGGCCTCACATTTAGCCTATCAAGATCAACAGATTACGTATTCTGGACCTATTTATAAATCAAACCATGCAAATGGATCGGAATTGATTATAAATTTTGATCATAGTTTGCCTGGGTTGATGATTAAAGGATCTGATAAATTGAACGGTTTCGCCCTTGCGGGTGAGGACAAGGTTTTCTATTGGGCCCAGGCCAGGATAGTGGGGGATACAGTTGTGCTCACAAGTCCCATGGTCTCAAAGCCGGCATTTGTCCGCTATGCATGGGCAGATAATCCCGATCGTGCTAATTTATACAACAAGGCTAATTTACCAGCTTCTCCTTTTGAAGCGGAAGTTAATAAATAGAGATAGCTGATGTGTACTTGGAAACTTCTGCATAGCGCTGTGGGTAAGATTAGGTTTGGTCATAAAATGTACTTTTTTTAACCATCATAGAACAATAAAAATCGAGAAATCTTCTTCACTTTTTGCGTAGTTAGTCTTTAATCTGGGCGGACTGAATTCAAAAAAAATAAAAAAATTCAACCGATTGCATAAAGTGGATTTTTCATCTTTTTTGAATATTATACCCGCTTATAAGTCAATTCTATACGTCTTATTTAAACAATTGGTTGGTTAAGTTTATTGTTGAGGTAAATATATGATGCCGATTTTCTATTAAAAAACTGCCTTAATTTATGTGTTTAGGCGGTTTTTGGTTTGCGCTTTAGATATTTAAACCCACGGATTTTCATTTTTACCACATCATTTGTTGTACCAGTGGCTTGCTTTTTCAGCTGATTTTTTTGCCACCCCAAGGGCAATAGCTCATTTTCGATTTGAACATTTATTCTATTAATATGCACAATCAAATCATGAGCGGATGGGCAATCTAAATATCTTTATCAGAGAATAAATCTGAATTGAACCAGCAAAGGATAATTAATTTTTGGTGTGTGATTTAAGCATGCACTTGCTGATTTTCCAATTAATACAGCTGGTCTTTTCTTATTCTTTAACCATTATAAACCATTTATTATGAGAAGTGAAATTTTACAATTTTCTGTAACATCACGTTGGAAATTTTTCAGGTATCTCCCCAAAGTGATGTTATTGGCAGCACTGATATTTTCAGCTTTTATTGCACAGGCACAAACTGTGGTAAAAGGTAAAGTTGTTGATGAACAAGGTATACCATTGCCAGGTGTGGGTATCGTTTTAAAAGGAACCGGTACAAGTACATCATCTCAGGATAACGGAAGTTTTTCTATTACCACAACGGGGGCTAATCCGGTTTTGGTATTCTCCTATGTGGGTTATACCAGCAAAGAAGTCCCGGTGAAAAATCAAACTTTAATAAATGTCACCCTTCAACCAAGCGCGGCAGAACTTGGTCAGGTTGTGGTTGTAGGTTACGGTACCCAGCGCAAAGAAGCTGTTACAGGTTCTGTAGCCTCTATTGCTGGAGAAAAAATCCGTGAAGTGCCTGCGCCTAATATTGCTCAGGCCATCCAGGGACGTTTAGCAGGTGTTAATATTTCTCAAACTTCAACCAAACCAGGTGCCACCATGCAGATCCTGATCCGTGGCCAGCGTTCGCTTTCGGCAAGTAACGATCCGCTTGTGGTATTGGATGGAATTCCGTTCCCTGGCTCCATTGGTGATATTAACCCCAACGATATTAAAAGTATTGATATCTTAAAGGATGCATCTGCAACCGCTATTTACGGCTCAAGAGGTGCCAACGGGGTAATCCTGCTAACTACCAACAGGGGACAGACTGGAGCGCCCGCTAAAATCTCTTACAATACCTATACAGGTTTACAAACCTTATTTGCAAAATATCCGATGATGAACGGACCTGAATTTACTGCACTGAGGAAAGCGGCAGGGCTATTTACAACACTTGGTGTTGATGAATCGAATGATGTGAATACAGATTGGCAGGATTTATTTTATAATAAGAATGCTATTGTAACCAGTCATGATCTGGGTGTAACCGGTGGTTCGGCAACCAGTAACTATAGTTTTGGCGGAGGGTATTATAAAAACCAAAGTTTAATTCCTACGCAGCAGTATACCAGGTATTCGATGAAAGCATCGCTGGATCAGCAAATTGGTAAACTTTTTCGTGTCGGATTTACTACCAATAATAATTACAATATAAGTGAGGGTAACCAGGTTGGTATTTATGGCAACTTGAGTAATACCCCTATTGCAAACCCCTACAATGCTGATGGAAGTTTAAAGCGTACCATCAGAATGCCACAGGATGAATCTTTTATTTACACCAATGGCATTGTAAAGAATCTGCATGACCAGTGGTTGAACGAAACCCGTGGTTTTGCAACTTATAATTCATTTTACGGTGAGGTTAAAATTCCGGGGGTTGAAGGTTTAAAATACCGTGCCAACCTTGGTCTGGATTTTATCCAAAGCAATAACGGCAACTTCACCGGTGTTGGGGTGGGCAGTACTACAGCAACTACAGTTTCTACAGCTGGGGTAAGTAACTCGCAGACCTATCACTGGACTTTGGAGAATTTAATCACTTACGACCGCAGTTTTGGAAAACATAGTTTCAATGCCGTTGCTTTATATTCAGCAGAACAAAATAAATTCAATTCTTCTTCCATGACGGCCAGGGATATCCCTTCTGATGCTTTCCAGTTTTATAATCTTGGGCAGGCAAATGGTGAGATCACAATTGGCAGTGGTACCCCTCAAAATCCACTCTATACCCTAAGTGGGCTGGTTTCCTACATGGGAAGGATTATGTACTCGTATGATAACAGGTATTTATTGAGTGCCACACTCCGGTCTGATGCATCATCGCGTTTGGCGCCAGGCCATAAGTGGCATACCTATCCAGCAGTTTCTGTGGGTTGGAATATGATGAATGAGTCTTTTATGAAAGGCATTACTGCAATTGATAAATTAAAAATACGGGTAGGTTACGGACAAACTTCCAATCAAGCTGTTGCCCCATATCAAACACTGGGTGTGCTTAGTACCCGCCCATATAATTTCGGTGATAATACTTATGCAACTGGTTATTATGTATCTCAGCTTCCAAGTCCGGGCTTAGGATGGGAATATTCTGAAACGTGGAATTATGGTTTAGATTTTTCAATCTTAAAAAACCGCATCTCGGGTACTTTTGAATACTATGACACCAAAACCAAAGATATATTACTTAGTGTGGCATTACCTTCTACAGCAGGTGTGGGTAGCTATACGGCAAATATAGGCCAAACTCAGAATAAGGGTTGGGAATTGAGCATTAATGGTGTTATCCTGGAAAATCAGGGAGGATGGACCTGGGATTTAGGGTTCAACATTTCTGCAAACAGAAACAAGCTAACCGCACTGGCTTCCGGACAAACCCGCGATGAAGGAAATGCGTGGTTTGTCGGTCATAATATCAATGCGATTTATGACTATGAAAAAATCGGATTATGGCAGGCAGGAGATCCTTATTTAAATGTGCTTGAACCAGGTGGCAATGTGGGGATGATCAAAGTTAAATATACCGGAGATTACAATGCAAGCGGCGTTCCAACAAGGGCCATAGGTGCTGCAGATAGGCAGATTATTGATATTGATCCAAAGTTTACAGGAGGATTTAATACCAGGGTTGCCTACAAGGGATTTGATCTGAACGTGGTGGGGCTTTTCAAAAGTGGCGGAACATTGGTAAGTACGCTATATGGTTCGGCAGGATACCTGAACTTATTAACAGGCCGTAGAAATAATGTTAAGGTAGATTATTGGACCCCTGAAAATACAGACGCAAAATACCCTAAACCAGGTGGCATTGCAAGTGGCGATAACCCCAAATATGGAAGTACGCTTGGCTATTTCGATGCTTCATTCTTAAAAATCAGGACCATTTCTCTTGGTTATGATTTTAACAGAGATCTGATCAAAAAATCCAATGTAAAGCTGCGCATGTATCTAACGGTACAAAATCCTTTTGTCATGTTCTCCCCTTATCACAGGGAGTCTGGTATGGATCCTGAAACTAACTCTTTTGGTGATGAAAATCAGGCTGTTAACTCTTATCAGCGAAGAATTTTGACTATTGGTACCAATACACCTTCAACCCGAAATTATGTTGCAGGTCTTAATTTAACATTTTAGAATAAATAGGATATGAAAAATATACAATTAAAAACCGCCGCAGGTATTTGGTTACTAATGGTCATCTTTTCTGGTTGTTCCAAAATTCTGGAAGAAGAACCGCGCAGCATTTTTACGCCAGACTATTTTAAAACTGTTACCGGTGTAAATGGTGGGTTAACTTCTATGTATGCGCACTTGCGAAACATGTATGGTCAGTCGTATTTCTATAATTCTTTGATAACCGGTACCGATGAGGCTACCTGGGGCAAAGATGCCGATGGAAACTTTAAAGATATGGATTGCTCTGGAGTGGGGTCTATTTTATCAACAAGTTATCCGAGCAGTGTATTGTGGAGTGAGGCATTTCCAAACATTAACAATGCCAGTGGAATAATCGAAAACGCCAGTGCAGCAGGTATATCAAGTGCACTTGTGGCCGAGGCTAGGTTTTTCCGTGCTTTCGATTATTTTCTTTTGGTGCAAACTTTCGGTGGGGTTCCGCTCGATTTAGGCGCCGGAGAATTAAAATTTAATACCAATCCGTCAAGAACTTCTATGAGAAATACTGTACCTGTGGTTTATACCAAAGCTGTGTTTCCTGATCTTATAAAAGCCGCGGCAGATCTGCCTACAACGGGAAGGGTTACAGGCGGTGTAACCAAGGTTGCTGCACAGCTTTTTTTATCAAAAGCATATTTAACCTATGCATGGTGGTTGCAAAATCCCAATAATATTCCAACCTATCCCGAAACGGCAAGAACTGACCCTGATGGACATGATGCGAACTGGTATTTCCAGCAGGCTTACGATGTGGCTACTGCTGCAATCGAAAACCCAGGTACATTTGGGCTGATGGATACCTATTACGATGTGAACTGGGCGGTGAATGACCGTAATAAAGAAATGTTATTGTACGCCGATCATACCCAAACGAGCGAGAAATTTAATGGCGGTAGTTTAACCTTTGGAAGCGGGGGTGCGCCAGATAATTTTGCAGGCTGGATGATGACCTGGAACTATCCGAATATCCGTAGTGGAGGCATCAGTTCTGTTCAGCGTGAAGCCGAGCAGCATTTAGGCCGCCCATGGAACCGTATGGCACCAACAATTGAGGTATTGAAAAATACCTTTGCCGATAAAACACTGGATTCGAGATATGATGGTACTTTCACCACCGTTTACCGAGGTAATTGGCCTAAAGGCTACAATCCGCCATCAAGTGCGCCTGCGTCATTGGTTAACGCAAATGGATTATCGGTAGTGCCGGGAGATGCAATACTCACTTTTCTAAATACAGATAACCCTGCTATCGTTTACCCAGCGGGTGCGGGTATCAGTAATGTAGGGGCAGGTATTCTGCCTGGAAGGGCTGATTACGTGGTGGCTCCAGGCGGAATCAGCAGAATTGTTTATCCAGGACTTTGGAAATTGGGCCCTTATCGCACCGATAATGGCACAGGACTAGGGCAACCAAACGCGGGCAGTACACGCCCTTTTCCAGTAGCTAAATTTTCTGAACTTTACTTTGTTGCAGCAGAAGCAGCAGTAAAAGGAGCTACAACCAAAGCTGGCAAAAGTGCCCGCGAACTCATTAATGTGATTCGTGCAAGAGCAGGTAAATGGCGCTTTGATAACAATGGAAATGTGGCTAAAGTTGAAGATAACAGTGCGGCAATGGTTGCGGCTACGCCAGCTACAATAGATATTAATTATATTTTGGCAGAACGTTCAAGAGAATATTATGCTGAAGGCTACCGCAGGTACGACTTGATCCGTACCCAAAAATGGGCTGAGCTTTCTGCCACATATACCATTGCAGGAATTGCCTATGGCGATCACACGCCACAGACAGTAACTCGTACAATTACGCCAGCATTATATCTACGTCCTATACCTCAGGCGCAAATAGACGGAATGCAGATGAGCGCAGATGAAAAAAAGGCTTACCAGAATCCTGGTTATTAAAAAATACTTTGGTTTAGTTTGGTGGGCGGCGTCAATCGATGTCGCTCATTCGTTTTTATAAAGGAGCCTGCCTTTTCCTGCCGCCAGAATATTTTGGGTAAATAAAAACCCGAAAATTTGATTTTCAAACTTAATTGAGTTTTCTGTTAAACATTTAGGCAATTGGTTTGCGCTATCCTGAAATAGAAAATTCCAACTGCTACAACGTTGCTTCCATATCTAACATATCTTTCGTTTCTAACAAATAACCATAAATCAAGAACCTAATGTATTCCCCTAATGCAAGTAAATTCTTTTAAAAAAAACCGTGTTTTCTTCGCGCTTCTTATCCTTTTCACTTTTTGGGTTGATTACACGAAAGCCCAGACAAGTTTGGGCTTGGAAAAACAATTTATTCATGAAACCAGAAGTAATAAAGAAGATTTTGTACTGATAGAAAATGGAAAAACGGCGAATATTTTTTATGATGCAAATGATTATAAGGGCGTTACGAGGGCGATTGGTGATTTAGGTCAGGATTTTTTCAATGTATCGGGCGTAAAGCCAGAATTGAAAAGCATTAAGCCTTTGGAGAAGGTTATTATTCTAATCGGAACACTGGGCAAAAGCAAACTTATCGATCAGTTGATCAGTTCCGGAAAGCTCGACAAATCGAGCATTTCTGGCAAGTGGGAGAGCTTCTTGATATCGACTGTTAAAAACCCATTTCCCGGAGTTGACCAGGCATTGGTTATTGCGGGAAGCGACAAAAGGGGAACAATATACGGCATATACGAATTATCTGAGCAGTTAGGGGTGTCTCCATGGTACTGGTGGGCTGATGTTCCACCTAAAACCCGTAAAAGTGCATTTGCTGTTTCCGGAAGTTATAGTTCAGGAGAACCTGCAGTGAAATACCGCGGAATATTTATTAATGACGAAGCCCCGGCAATGACGGGTTGGGCCAAAGAAAAGTTTGGTGGGATGAACAGTAAAATGTATACCCATGTCTTTGAGCTACTGCTTCGTTTGAGGGGCAATTACCTTTGGCCAGCCATGTGGAGTAATGCATTTAATGAAGATGATCCCGAAAACCCGCGTCTGGCCGATGAATATGGTATTGTGATGGGTACCTCCCACCATGAACCGATGATACGTGCACAACAGGAATGGAAGAAACACGGTGATGGCGCCTGGAACTATGCAACAAACCCTCAAGGTTTAAATGCTTTCTGGCAAGATGGGATTAAAAGAAACAAAAGCTACGAAAGCTTGGTGACTATGGGCATGCGGGGAGATGGAGATGAACCCATGGTTGAAGGTGGAGATATGGCATCCAATGTGAAACTGCTGGAAAATATTATCGCTAATCAGCGTAAAATTCTTGCTGAAAATATGGAAAAGCCCGCAGAACAGATACCACAGCTCTGGGCTTTATACAAAGAGGTAAAAGACTATTACGATTTCGGGATGAAAGTTCCTGATGATATTACCCTGTTGTGGGCTGATGATAACTGGGGCAACTTACGGCATTTGCCCACCGTCCAAGAGCGCAATCGGAGCGGGGGATCTGGGATATATTATCATTTTGATTATGTTGGTGCACCAAGAAATTATAAATGGTTGAATACCACCGCTCTGCCAAAAGTTTGGGAACAGATGAATTTGGCCTATAATTATGGCGCCGACCGTATTTGGGTAGTAAATGTTGGCGATCTGAAACCAATGGAGATTCCGATAGAGTTCTTTTTACGGATGGCATGGAACCCCAAAGCGATGGACCGTGAAAAGCTGGCTGATTTTCTGCTGCACTGGGCAACACGTGAATTTGGATCTGGCCAGGCCAAAGAAATTGCAGATTTGGTACACTTATATTCTAAATATACAACCAGGCGCAAACCCGAATTGTTAGGACCAGAAACTTTTAGCTTGATAAACTTCGGTGAAGCTCAGCGTGTAGCCATGGAATGGAGCGCATTAAGCAACAGGGCAGAGCAGGTGAATAACAAGTTACCACAACAGTACAAAGATGCGTTCTATCAATTGGTACGCTATCCAATCGAGGCGATGAAAACGGTGACGGATTTATATATTGCTGTTGGTAAAAACAGGCTGTATTTTAAACAGGGAAGGGCTGCTACCAATCTTCAACATCACCTTGCGCTTAATCTTTTTAAACAGGACCAGCAGCTTAGTGATGAATACAATCTTAAAATAGCAGGCGGTAAGTGGAATCATATGATGGATCAAGTAAGGATTGGTTACACCAGCTGGAATGATCCAAAGAAAAATATCATACCCAAAACAGATGAAATTCAGGTGCCTTCAAAATCAGGCTTTGGAGTAGCAATTGATGGTTCATCCGCTAGCTGGCCATCAACATCGAATGTTCCAGCGCCCACACTTCCGAAATTTGAATCTTTAAATAAATTTCAGTGCTACTTTGAAGTTTTTGCAAAGGGATCTGCTCCCATCAATTTCAAACTGAAATCTGATCACTGGATTCGTTTGAAAAAGGAAAGTGTTCCCGGAACAAATGATTATAAAGTATTGGTGGATATTGATTGGACTAAACTCGGCAGTGGAAAGCATCAGGGTAAAATTCAGATATCAAATGACTCGATCCTGGTAGTGATAAAAGTTGAAGCCAACAAGGCAACACCTAAGCAGTTGGCAGAAGCAAAAGGAACCTTTGCCAGTTTAGGTGCGCCAATTGCATTTGAGACTTTCCGAGCAAGTAAGAAGGTAAGCAAGAATGGCATAAGCTGGCAAGCTATACCAGGTTATGGAAGAGGAAGTTCGGCTATGTCGATTTTTCCTGTCACTTCAGCATCGCTTGAAAAACCTGGTACCCCAGAATTAGAATATCCTGTTTTCTTTTCCGAAAATGGTGCGGTTAAAATTGATCTTGTGGTTGGACCGACTGTAAATTTCTCCCCGGAAGGCTTAAGGGTTGGAATCTCTGTAGATGGTGCGGCACCTCAAATCCTGACCATTATAGCCAAGCCTAGTGCCTCAGGATCTGATGCAAGCTGGGCAAACGCAGTTAAGGATAATGCAAGAACGCTTACTTCTTCACATTTCCTTAAAGTATCAGGTAGGCATACCATCAAAATATGGATGGTTGATCCGGCAGTGGTATTAGAGAAAATAATAATATACAAAGGGGAACTTCCAACTAGTTATCTCGGGCCAATAGAAAATGAGATGATAAGATAGTTATTCAAGATAATTTAGCATGAGTTTTGGGCCAATCTTTTTGATAAACTGAGTTCGATTAATAATCTGTTATGAAGATGTTTTATTGAAAATTTTTATTTCTGGTCGTCACCCTGACCTATAGCGCTGCGTACCGCTACACAGTAAATTCATCAGGAAAAATGCTGACCACTAAGTAGTGAATCTGAATAAGTAATTATAAATCAAATGTTTACATTCGACAAATAATCGAACTCAATTTCATTGCAATCAGCCTGGTTGTTAGGATTATCTATATCTATTTAAATAATAGCGGAGCAAGTTCACGCAGGCTCCGGCGCCAGGTCTGAAATTCGTGGCCAGTATTTTCCGAAACATAAGAAACTGCATGATAGCCCGCTTCCTTTAATGCTGCAACAGCATTTTTTACGCCTTCAGGACGTTCTTTGCTTCCACAGCTAATGAAGATTAATCGCGGTTTTGCTTTGTCTTTCAGCTCGGAAGGGTTGAATGTACCGCCACTCAGTAGCGCATAATAGCCAAAAAGTTCCGGTTTGTTAAGCGTAATGGTATGCGTTTCCATACCACCCATTGACAGTCCTGCCATAGCACGACCGTTTGCAGTTGATATCGTTGAAAAGTTGGTGTCAATATACGGGATGAGTTCTTCGGTTAATAAGGTTTGAAAACCATCGATCTTAAAGTCTTTCATATGCCCCCATTTGGTTTCATTTGTCATTCCGTAGGTCATAACGATGATAAATGGCTTACTTTTCCCTTCTGCAATCAGGTTATCCATGATCAGGTTCACCCGGCCCTGATTACTCCAGGCAGTTTCGTCTTCGCCCCATCCATGTTGCAGATACAGCACCGGAAATCGTTGTTTATCTTTGCCATAGCCTGGCGGAGTGTAAACGTACGCCCTGCGTGAGGAATTTGTACTCTTTGAAGGAAAAAGTATTTGCTGCACATTTCCATGAGCTACATTTTTATTGGCGTAAAAATCTTCATCCTTAGCAGGAATTTCAATTCCACTTTCCCATCTCGACGAACCAAAATAATTCATCGCGCCGGGATCATTAAATACTCCACCGTCAATGGTCAGATGATAATAGTGAAAACCTTCATCCATTGCACCGGCGGTGGTACCGATAAAAAATCCGTCGGCAGTTTTGGTGAGTTTAGTTCCTCCCTGCCCCCCAAGGCCAAGGCTTACCCTGATACTGTCTGATTGAGGTGCTTTGATGCGGAATCGGGCGTAGCCTTGAGAATTAACCTGCGGAAATTGTTGGCCGGGCTGATTCGTTGCAGAAGGTTTAAAGTCTTCCTTAATCGTCTCTGTGTTATTTTGAGCCTGGCATATGCCATAGCTAAGGCTTGCTCCTAAAGCAATTATAATAAATTTGAATTTCATCATATTTGGTTAATTAAGTTATTTGGTACTCCTTCCCTCCTAAATGAAGTGTTAAGCAGATTTCCTAAAGATAATTGATGTATCTATTGAGGATTGCGCAGATTGTTTAGTTTTATAGCAGAAATGTTTAAGGTATTCGTATAACTATTTAGCAATCCTTTTGCGGAGACAACACTCGTTAATTATGCCAAATGTTTGGCTTTCGTGGCGAACAAAAAAGGCGGCCCGTAACCGGACCACCTGAACCAAAAATATAATTCTTTTTATTTGCTAAGTGTGGCTAATGCATTTTCAGTATTTAAGCTGGTTTTTGTGTTAGCTGCAACAAATTTGTCCATAGTCAGCTTTTGTTCTTTGCCCATTACCAGCATATGGTCGCCAGTTGAGCCAGTTAGCGTTAAATCAGCCTGATCTTCAATCACCGTATACAATCCTTCAGTTTGTGAATTTAAGTCTAACGATGCATTTCCACTTAGAAAAACCTGTAGATATTGTGTATTGATTTTACCTTGTGTTTTCACTTTTGCATTATCCATTGCTTGGATACGGTAAATATCATTTACATAAACGGTAAGTTTTGCAGTGCTATTATCCAAAGCGGTAATTTCTAAACCATCTCCGTTCTGTATTACCTTTGCTTGGCCAGTGTTTTCATCTGCATAACTGATGCCTGTACGTTTTCCCTGTATAATGGTCAGCTCTACATTTCCATTTACTTTGATGCGTTTGAAGTGCAGTGCTTTTGAAGCGTGAACAGGTTTGGTGGTTTCAGCCGCGTGAGCTGATAATACTGCTGAAGTAGATAATACCAATGCTAAAGATGATGCGAATAATGTTTTGAATAAAGTTTTCATATGCTTAAGTTTTAATTTTTATAATATTTTATTGATTGTTTTGATATTAAGACGTGCAATTGAAGGAAACGTTTCAGGGCAAATCGCAGCTTTATACCAGCCCCGAAAGCTAATCGACGAACACCAGGAATTTAGAGACAAAAAGATGGTGGTACTTAGAAATTTTTTGCATTTTCTTTCCTGAATGGATCAAATAGATTCTCTTTCTACTTCGAGGATAAGTCTTATAGTTGTCTGTGTGCCGGTGCTTTTCCAGTTTCAGCAACATGCCATTTATAAAAGCACACCTGCTTTTGCTAATTTCTAGGTATGATTGCCGATGCTGAACTAATGATTTACGGTTAAGAAATAAAAGCTGGAAGAGTATAGAACGGCGCTTTTTATGTCTTTATTTATATGGTAGATATGTCAATAGGCATAGATAGTGTTATAAAAAATACATCAACTGATGAATAGAAAAATAAAGCCACTTATGATAGGTGTTGATATCGGTGGCTCACACATTACAGCTGCGATCATTGATTTTCAATCAAATTCCGTTTTAAACCACTCCCGAGTACGCAGCCATGTTAATACGCATGGCACAAAAGAAGATATATTGGCCACATGGATCAGCTTGCTTAAAAATATTATCGGAAACCATTCCACAGAAGAGATTCTACTTGGGATTGCCATGCCAGGCCCCTTCGATTACACAAATGGGATATCGCTGATCAAGAACATGAACAAATACGAATCGTTGTACCTTGTTGATATAAAGGCCGTTTTAATTGATCAGTTGGGGCTGCTGCCCGAGAATATTATTTTTAGAAATGATGCAGAAGCTTTTCTGCATGGAGAAGTTAACGTGGGTAATGCTTTGGGATTCGATAAGGCTATAGGGATCACATTGGGTACCGGACTGGGGTCTGCCGTAAGTATTGCCGGGAAAACCACAGATGCAAACCTTGGGGTGAGTTTATTTAAGAACGGGATAGCGGAGGATTATATTTCTACCCGCTGGTTTGTGAAACGCTATGAAGAACTCTCCGGTAAGCAAGTAAAGGATACAAAATCTCTTGTCGATTTATATGATCATGATCCTATAATACCTGTACTCTTTAACGATTTTGCCAGAAGCCTTGCAGATTTTCTTTTCCCTTTTATCGTGGCGCACGATGCAGAAGTGGTTGTCATTGGAGGAAATATTGCCAAAGCGCATACTTTGTTTCTGAACAAAACCCAAAAGACACTCCGTCAGCAGGGAATCCAGGCTGAATTGAGGATAACCTCACTATGGGAAGATGCTGCGATGCTTGGTGCTGCTTACTCACATGTGACAGGGATTCTGGCTTCGTAAAAGACTGTTTGCAATTTCTTAATTTATCTCATTTATGAAGCTACCGTGTGGACACATTTTTCTATGATGGATTTCTTTTGCTCCTTTGTTTGAGGCGATCGTCATGCTGAATTCATTTCACTGTTGTCCGGTTAAAATTGATTATTGAAGATAAATAAGGCTTATTGGCTAATTAAGGTTGTTTATGTTTTAAAATCTATTTCTAAGGT
>NZ_JACHCQ010000036.1 GCF_014205835.1 Pedobacter sp. AK013
GTCAATTTGGATCGGCGCAAAGGGGGCTTTTTGCTTTGGCGGACCTTATCAAATTAACTCGGCAAAGGGGGGCGTTTTAAAGTGGCGAAGGGGGGGCAATTTGAAGCGGTTTATCCAATTTATGCACTAAATCTCAAAGAAAACGGGACTATCAATACCGATGCTCCTATCCAGGTTTATTGGATCCGGTACGGTGAAAAAGGACAGAAAAAGGATCTCGGCTATATCCAACGCAAGTTTGCCTACGGGATAGATACGAAAGCCCTTGGAGCCGATAAATATGAGTTTAGGTTTGTATCACATAAAAAATTACCATTTTATCTGCAAAAGTATAGCGATAAAAGCTACCATGTTTCGGTAACGATTAATAACCGCACCATTAAGGTTAACCGGTTATTTGTAAGGATACAGGGTGGCAGTTTTTGGCTTCCGAATGTAAAATATGCGGAAGTGGAAGGTACAGAAGAATCGACAGGTAAGCCAGTAGTTGAGCGGATAAGCGTGAAGTAATCTAATTCTTCATCATCTTTTAATTGTAATAAGGTCATTCGACTCCGCTCCCATTAACAGATTCCTATAGAAAGGTCGTTATTTTGCGAGGAACGAAGCAATCTTAATGCCTACGCTGGTAGCGATTGTTGTAAGATTGCTTCGTCGGCTGAAATGGCCTTCTTATAATGACGTTTATATAAACAACTGATAATCAATATATATTTTTTTACCATATAAGACATATGAGCGCATATAAGTTTAAAGTGTCACCCCCATTTTTTTCAGGCTAGAGCTATGGTGAGCACTCGCAAAGACGATCTTTTGCTACGATAAAACAACTTTATTATTTCGGCTCTTTTTTACTATCTACCCCCGTGCTAAATGTTTTATTAAACTCGCCCTTTATCCATTGTACTTTTCCAGAAGACTGCATGGCCGGTGCGATGATGTAATTTCCGGTTTCAGTATCGAGGATAACGACAAGATTATTGGGATTTACTTCGGTGTGGTACCTTCTACTGGTTTGATTTTGTCCGTTTTTAAAACTGATGGCCGTAAACATTAAGCCGGCGCCCAAAAAACCCAATAAAAGGGATTTTGTGTCTAACGTGATTTTCATATTCTTAAGATTTTTTTGTGTGTTAAATCAAGTTAAGAATTCTACTCCCCACATTTTAATTCTATCAGAAATATTGCAATATGTTTGCCCTTAAATTTTAACCAAGAAATAGGCTAAAGCTGCTGCGATTAAAATAATGATCAACAATTTAATCAAAAAGTTTTTGGGTGAATTTTGGTTATTTGTGGCATTCGCAGTGATATTTTTAATATCGGTATCCCTGCTTTGTTGCATCATATTGCCGCTAACCTTAAACTGCATCAGTTTTTCAATATAATCTTTACTTTCTGCCAGCCCTAAGCCCGTAACATCCTTATAGTGTTTAATTGCATTTAACTTATTGCCCTGACTTAATATAACCAATAGCGCCGCATCCAGATCTGCCAGATTGTTTACTGGCTGATTTACTCCTTCTTCTAAAGCGTCTACATAATCTTTGGCTTCTTTTAAACCGCAGCCACTGTGATCTTTAACTACCTTAACAGCTGCTACTTTCTGGTTCCGTGAAAGAAACAACAATGCTTTTTGTTTTGCTTCGGGGCTAACATTAATCATAACTTTAAGTTAGCAAAATATGAACCAATTATGTGCAGATAAATTAGAAAACCAGATTACCATCATGGATCAATGATTTCACAGGAGATACACGTGATACAGCCTCTGCAGAGCAACTGGCATCAACCAGTACCAGATTAGCTTTATCGCCTGCTTTTGGCCACTGCCTTTTTCCTTGGTCATCTAAAGGAAGGATACTGCCAGTTGCCAGTTTCAATATTCTGGAAAGTTCAAATTCTGTACGATAGCCATAAATTTGAGCAGCAATATTGGCTTTTTGCAAAATGCTTCCTGTACCAAAAGTATTCCAATGGTCAACAATACAATCATTGCCTGCTACTACTTCTACACCATGTTTGTACAGTGCAGGAATAGGCATCGGATTGCCAGAAAGCGGAATGGTTGAAGCTATTCCCATTTTGGCCGCGCCAAGTTTTTCGGCGATTTCTTCTGTTTTGGTTTTATCGAGATATCGTAGTGCAAAAGCATGGCTCACATAGGTTTTTCCTTTTAATACTGGGTTTTCCATTACTTTATCAATCAGGTATTCGATTGTTTTTAGTCCAGATTCACCAGGTTCGTGAAGATGGATGTCAATCCCTTTTCCATTATCTAAAGCTAACTGTACTACAAAATCCATGTGCTTCTCAATAGCGCCATCAATAGAAGTTGGATCAAGGCCACCAATAAAGTCTATATCCATTTTGGCTGCTTCTTTTAACAGTTCAGCAGATTTAGTATAATATATGCCATGCTGGGGGAAAGCCACTAGCTCTGCCTGAAAAGATTTCTTTTTGTTCAATAATGCGCTTTCTAAATGCTTTAATGAATCTAATCCAGAGGTAGGCTCAATATTTACATGCGACCTTGCATAACTAGTTCCGTACGACTGGAGCAATTCAATCAATTTTTCTGAACGTGGTATAGAAGTTTTTAAAAGCTCGGGGATTATCTGTTGCTCAAAAGCGATCATATCTTTTACAGATCTGTTCTTTTTTAAATGTGCCTGCCATGGCAATCCGTAATAGGTTTTATCCAAATGGATGTGCATATCCCTGAAAGCAGGAAGCATTAACAGTCCCTTTGCATCGATTGCTTTTGCATTAGGATTATTAGGAAGCACCTGCTTCAACTTACCATCTTCAATCTCAATAATGAAAAGCCCGGTTTTAGTTTTGATTACTTCATCCTGATCATATTCGAATCCAGTTTCTAGCCTAACATTTTTTAATGTTAAAGTTTTTCCTGAGAAACGGCCTACACTTTCATCTGCAATTGCCTGTTCTGCTGAAAGTAAACAGGTACTCGCAAGTAAAATAGATGAGCTTTTAATAAAATCTTTTCTCGAAATCGAATTTGGGTTTGTCATAACAGAATTCTTTATCACAAAATTAGTATTCTGTTATGTTTATGAATAGTAGGATTTATATTAAAAATTGTATCATTTATAACTATCCATAATTATTTATCAAATTTAATAGGGAAAATTTTGTGCAATTCATTACTGCCCTCTAAATGCACGTGGAGTAATCCGGGTTTGTTTTTTAAAGAATTTAGAAAAATACGCCACATCATAAAAACCGAGGTCGAAAGCAATTGCTTTAATTGGCCTTTCGGTTGTTAGTAAAATCCGTTTTGCTTCGAGTATTAAACGTTCGTGGATCAGTGCTGTAGCAGATACGTGAAAATGCCTTTTGCATAGCATATTCAGGTAATTTGCCGAAATATTTAACTGGTCGGCATAAAAGGCAACAAATTTTTCCTTCTTATAATGCATATCGATAAGCGAGCGGTATTTAAACAACACAGGTTTGCTTTGATAAACCGTTTGATTATTAAATAACGTTCCGGCCTTCTCACTAACCATCAGCGCAATAAGCCTAATCCTGGCATTGATAATTTCCCAAAGTATGGCAGGTTTTGCCAGTTCAGATCTGATACTCCGAAATTCGTACAGAATTTTCTCGTAAGCGTTGGCGCCCAGATTAATAATGGGATAGTTTTGATATAAGATTAATGAAAAGCGTAAAGAATTGGCCAGGGTTTCGAATATGCTCCTGCTAATCATAAGTTGGTGAGCATGGGTGTCTTTGCCTAGCTCCCATTTATGGATCTGTTCGGGAAACAATAAATGCAACTGACCTCCAATAACCTGATGATCTATAAAATCGATGGTGTGTATACCACTACCCTGCTCAAAAAGCATAAAAAGAAAAAAATCATGCTTGTGTGGTTTTTCAATGTATCTTTTCCCAATTATTTCATGATAAAGCAAATTATTTCCCGAATCTTGATCAGGCCAAAATTCACTAATATCAAGCGTAGGAAAATTTGCAATCACATCCATAGACGAAAAATACCATTTTTGTATAGAAGTTACGAAAAAAGAAAATGAAAAGTGAATGAAAGGAATTCATTATTATTCTGCTTCCCTGAGGCATCAGACCAGGCATGTTGCCCTGTAGATACAGCGCAATGAGATCTGATACCTTCAGAATGAGCAGGATGAGCGTTACAAAACTGAAATAAGTTAATGTAGTTTGATTATAGAGAAGATACACACAATCATTTTATATATTTCTTCTACAGAACAAATATACAATATATCACCGATTGGTGATAAAAATAATTAAAATTGATTGTGTAATTTTCCCACACGATTATTTTTCATCACATGGAGCAGAAAACAGGGGTTAAATCGTTAAGAAACAAAGAAAAAAGCAAACAGAAGTTTTTAAATGCGGTAGAGAAAATACTCCATACCAAAGGTTTCTCGGGCCTTAAGGTTAACGATATCGCACGTACTGCAGGCCTGGACAAAAAATTGATCTATAACTATTTCGGTGGAAAGGACGAACTCATTGACGAATATATCCGCTTCCAGGATTTTTGGAGCAATGTAAAAGATGAGTCGGGAGGCCCTGTAACGAATGATGGGGGGAAAACATTCTGTAAAACAATGCTCCTCTCCCAATTTGATTATGTTTTCAAAAATAAGGATTTACAGAAAATTTTGCTCTGGGGCTTAATAGAGAACCGTAAATCGCTAAAAAAACTCGCAAACGATCGTGAAGAAAATGGTGCACGCTTATTTGAAAGTATTACTGACCCTTATTTCAAGGAAAACGCTAAAAGATATAGGGCCATTATTGCATTGCTGATATCGGGAATTTATTATTTGGACATTTACGCCACAACAAACGACTGTACTTTCTGCGGACTAGACTTAACAACTACTGAGGGAAGAACGGAAATTGAAAATGCGGTGAATTTTCTGATCGATAAGACTTATGAATAAAAAAACCGGAAAGAATGTTTCTAAAGATTTTCTTCCCGGTTTCATAATTTATCACCTCAGCAACCGCCTTTGCGGGGAATACGTTTAAAAATTACTTTACCATCCCGTTCTACATACTCGCCCGATACTATTGGATATGAATACTTGGGCGCGCATGATACGACATGGCTTCTTATAATTATTTTGTCGTTAACTTTCAGGCTCTGCAATTGTTCGAGTTGAGACTTTTCCGGCTCAAATTTTACAATGTAATCGGCACCATTAATCCTGGCCATTACACCAAAACCTAATCTTGATCCTGGCGGGAGAGAAAGAGCGGTTATAACAGCCTCCATATTGGTAAAATCACTTATATGCTCCCTTATTTTAGCAGCATCGGCATGCACTTTTTTACCTTCGGGAGACGCTTCCCATTTTTTGAATGTTACACCATCAGGGCTGGCCTCCCATTTTTTCAGTTCGACTTCCCTTTCGGCAGCAGAGAGGGTTTTTGGGGTTGGTCTTTTAGACGTTTCATTTTTAATTTCGCGATTGGCAAATACTAGTCCGCTTACCACAACCAGCGGTAAGATCAGCGCATAAATAACTTTTTTCATATTTCTGTAGGTTTAATTAACATAGTTCTATCTGCTGATAAATCAGATACGTTTAATACATTTTTTTTATTTCTCATATCTTTTTAAAGTTGGTGCAACAAAAATACTTTGATATCTTTCCCTATGAAGAACCAGAATTGTAAATAAAAATGTAAACTTTGTAAATAAAAACTTGACACTATGTTTGATAGTAGAAATCATTTCTCTGGAAAAGGCAAATACCTTTTTGGATTCATGCTAGTTTTATTTATCTCTGCAATTTGCGTGACATTCGGTATGACCGGCAGTGAGGATTTTAATTTCGACAGAAGAGAAGTTTTGCTCCGTCGGATCGGACATGAACTACTCCTACAATCGGGCGACAGTACATCGAGGGTACTCCCGATAAAAAAGATTGCCGAAAATGAGTACCAGATCGAATTTGAGAATGAGTTTACTTTCCAGCCCGGCTTGCTGGTGAATACAACGAGGCGTTTGTTGGCCAAAGACCCGATGGCAGATGATTATGTTGTTAAAGTCCTGAACGCTAACAGCTCCAATATAGTCTATGAATATGCTATATCCAAAAATAAAAAAGATGAGATTATAACATGCATAGGAAGAAAACAACCAAGAGCACGTTACATGATCGACATTAAATTGAAAGCAACAGGCATAAATACAGTAAAGAATGGATATCTTTTGGGCAGCCTACCCTTTTTAGCCTTAGTTGGTTTTATTTTTATTAGGTCTATTAAACCGCGAAGAGCTTTACCTAATGATGATCAGCATGCCGACATAATTACTTTGGGCTCAGTTCTGTTTGACGCGAAAAACCGTAAACTCACCAAAAATGAAAAGGTGGTAGACCTAACCGGTACTGAAACGCGGTTACTACTCATCTTCGCCCTTTCTCCCAATGAAACGATAGAGAGAAGCCGATTGCAAAAAGAGATATGGGAAGACGAAGGTGTTATTGTAGGGCGTAGTCTGGATATGTTTATCTCAAAGCTTAGAAAAAAACTGGAACTCGATCCCAATATCAACATTGTTGTTATACGGGCTAAAGGATATAGACTTGAAATTAACGTTTAGAAAAGTCTTCCCATTTCGAATTAAGCTTATTGGATTCGATTTGGCATTTTTAAGAAGGCTCTATAACAGACCAAAATTTTGATGATGACAATAATGGCCTGTGAGGACACAGGCCATGGAAAAGAGGCTAAAAATCTGGTGTCATTTCCTTTGGTTAATCAAAGGAAATGACGATTTATCTTAATTTATCACTTCAATGTTTTTCAATTAAAAGCTATCTCTCAAGGAGGACAATTATATATTTTTATTTTAAGGTGCAATCTCTTTTGATTTAAAGGAGAACATCTTTAACTTCATCGATTTTCAATATCTTGTAACACTACCGAACCGTAATTTTCAGTTTTTGAGAAATATGACTTGATGAGTTGCCTAACTGCAGTATAAAATCACCTGCCTCAACATTCCAGTTCTTTTTAGTTTCATCGTAGAAGGCCAGATCTGCTACTTTTAACCGAACTTCAACTGTTTTGGTCTCTCCAGGCTTCAAAAAAACTTTCTCAAAGGCTTTAAGTTCCTTTACAGGCCGTGTTACGGTACATACAGGATCGTGCACATACAATTGAACAACTTCGGCACCATATTTTGCACCGGTATTTTTTACAGTAAATGAAATTCGTACTGTATCGCTTTTGCTGTATAATTTTTTATCTGACGATAACGGCCCTAAATCAAAACTGGTATAGGAAAGACCATATCCGAATGAAAATTGGGGCGATATTTTTTTGGTATCAAACCAGCGGTACCCTACCAGAATATCCTCTTTATAGAACTGGTTGATGCTATCACCAGGGTAGGAAATTTTACCATAAAAATGTGCTGCATTATCTTCCAATTTTTTAGGAAAAGAGAACGGCAGTTTGCCAGAAGGATTTACTTCACCCGAAATCACATCTGCCAGCGCATTTCCAGCTTCAGAGCCAAGATACCATCCCTGCATAATGGCCGGCACCTTGTTTATCCAGGGCATTGACACTGCATTGCCACTAAGCAATACGACGGCAGTGTTTTTATTTGCTTTAAATAAAGCATCAATCAATTTATCCTGACCGAAAGGAAGGCTGAAAGATTTTCGGTCACCACCTTCACAGTCCTGAAAGTGGTTTTTGTTTAGTCCACCAATAAAAAAGACAATATCAGCTTGCTTTGCCACCTCAACGGCTGCATTAATCAAGGAATCGGCATTTAATTTCGATGGCTCTTCACGTCCATATAATGCAGGCCCTGAAGCATAGCCTAAACTGTATGTAATATGATCTTTTCCATATTTAGCGATCAATCCATCCAGTGGCGATTTTTCATAAGCCACCTTGAGTGATGATGACCCTCCACCGATGACCAGGCTTCGGTCAGCATTTTCTCCGATGACTGCAATTTTTTTGAATTTTCCGCTTGGAACAGGGAAAAACTTATTTTCATTCTTTAAAAGTACAATTCCTTCCTGAGCGATTTTACGGGCTGCCTCACTATGTTCTGGAGAAACGAAACGACCAAAAGGCCTGTTTTGGCTCATTGTGGTGCGAAAAATCAGTCTAAGTATGCGGCGTGCTTTATCATCGAGCAAAGTGATATCATATTTCCCTTCTTTAATCCCTTTTAGGAAGGGATTAGCCAGATAATATGATGAGTAGGGAAACTTGCCCTTGGTGGTTAAACCATCGGTATAGGTACCCATTTCCAGGTCGAGCCCATTGTTAACAGCTTCGTCGGTATTATGAACGCCACCCCAATCGCTAATTACAACCCCATCAAATGCCCAATCTTTCTTTAAAATTTTGTTTAGGAGTAGGTCGTTATGGCAACAATGCTGGCCTCTAAACTGGTTATACGAACCCATTATAGACCATGCCTTGGCTTCCTGCACAGCGGCCTTGAAAGCTGGCAGATAAATTTCATTTAGTGCACGGTCGCTTAAATCAACATTGATGTGGCCACGCCACTCCTCTTGATTGTTTAGCGCAAAATGTTTTACACAGGCCGCCACTCCGTTAGACTGAACGCCCTGAATGTAAGGAATCACCATTCGGGAACTGAGGTAGGGATCTTCTCCCATGTATTCAAAATTACGCCCGTTTAACGGGGTACGGTAAATATTTACACCAGGTCCTAACAGTACCGTTTTATTTCGATAACGGGCTTCCTCTCCGATTGATTGGCCATAAAGCAAAGATAATTTAGGATTAAAGGAAGCCGCCAGACAGGTAAGTGCCGGAAACGCGGTACAAGAATCATTTGTCCAGCCTGCTCCTCCCCATTCATCCCATAAAACTTCCTCACGGATTCCATGAGGTCCATCGTCGGTCCAAACTTCAGGTATGCCCAGGCGGGGTACACCTTTTGAACTGAATTTTGATTGTGCATAACAGAGAGACACTTTCTCTTCGGTAGTCATTAGCGAAAGTGCATTTTCAACCCGCCTCTCAATCGGTTGGCTCAAATCAAGATAAACTGGCTGTTTTTGCTGCGCGCGCGCCAATAAAGAAGTGCATATAACTGTTATCGTTAATAATATTGATTTCATTAATTGTGTGTATGTATTTGCGATAAAATCTATTAAAGTTTTACTATTGTTTTGGTACCATCATAACGAATGATCTTCGGTGCTGCATTTGTTTTTCCGATAACAACTACCCGGAAAGTCCTGTTGCTTAGCATACCTTGGAAATTACCTTTACGTTTATTGATTATCAGGATGTCTTTATCGTTTGAATATTCAAAATCGATGGTAGAAAAAGCGCCCTTTTCGTAATTATAGTTATTACCTTCATCTTCGTATAAACTAAATGCTCCATTCTTGCCTTTATAAACGCGAATTTCTATATTATCAGGTTTCTTTTCCGAACTATACTGCATTACCTCTCCAACAGGCAAAATAGTACCAGCAGGAACAAATAATGGGATGCGCTCAAGTGGGGCTTCAACATTTAACTTCTGGCCACCTTCAATCTGTTTGTGGGTATAGAAATCATACCATTTGGTTCCCGAAGGGAAATAAACTTCCCGGTTACGCGCTTTGTAACTATAAACCGGGCATACCATTAAGCCTGAACCTAAAAGAAACTGGTCGCTCACCCCGTAGGTTTTCTGATCGGCAGTATAATCCATTGCAAGCGATCTCATTAGGGTATAATCTTTATGGTATGCCATTCCGGCCAAAGCATAGATGTAGGGCATTAAGCGGTAGCGTAGTTCATCGTAATAAACCAAACTTTTGTAAACAGGATGACCTTCTGGGGCCAGATTATAAATTTCGCGGTAAGGGAACTGGCCATGGCTCCGGAAAAGCGGGCTGAATGCCCCAAACTGAAACCAGCGTAAGTTCAGTTCACGCCATTCTTTTAAATCAGCGTTTTCATTACCTGTTGCATCAAAAGCATTCTGGCCGTCAACATAGCGTTTTTCGACACAAAAGCCGCCAATATCCATTGTCCAGAACGGAATACCTGACATGGCAAAGTTTAGACCAGCAGGGATCTGTGCTTTAAGGTCTTCCCATCTTGATGCAATATCGCCGCTCCAGGTAGCGGTAGAATACCTTTGTAAACCTGCAAAGCCAGATCGCGTTAGCAGAAATACCCGCTTGTTATTATCCGCTTCGCGCTGGCCGTTATAAATGGCATTGGCGTTCATCAGGGCATAGGCATTAAAATATTTTGTAGAAGAGCCCAGTGCTGTAGGACCGCACAATTTTTTACGGTACTCCATATCGGTACAATCGCGAATGTTAGGTTCAGAAGCATCCATCCACCAGGCATCGAAACCCTTTACGTATAGGTTATCTTTCATCTGTTTCCAAAACAATTTTTGCGCATCGGGGTTATAGGCATCATAGAAAGAGCCAACATAACCCTTGCCTATCCAATCGCGTATACTATCCTGTACCGCCTGCATGTACATCCATCCCTTATCACTAAACTGTTTAAAATGTGCTGTTGTGGTATAGAATTTAGGCCATACAGAAATCATAATATTGGCATTTTCCTTATGCACTGAATCTACCATTCCTTTGGCATCTGGAAACCTTTTCAGGTCAAATTGATGGCTTCCCCATGCGTTTTCAGGCCAATAACTCCAATCAAGCACAATATTGTCAAGCGGAATCTTCCGCTTCCGGTATTCGTTTACCACATTTAATAGCTCATCCTGAGTTTTATAGCGCTCACGGCTCTGCCAAAAACCCATTGCCCATTTGGGCATAATGCTCGCCTTTCCGGTTAGTGTTCGGTAACCACTAATTACCTCATCCATGTTTTTACCAGAAACAAAATAATAGTCCATCTTATCGCCCATTTCTGACCAAAAGGATATATTACCATTTTTCTCTATCGGAGATGAAGAAAGTGCTTTAAGGCCAATATAGGAAACACCTCCGTCTGGCTTCCACTCTAATCTTATTTTGGTACGTTTTCCTTTTGTTAGCGGGAAAGAAAACCTAAATGTGTTCGGATTCCACGAAGTTCTCCAACGCTCTGGCACTACCAATTTTCCATCTAACCATACTTTGGTATAACCAGCATAATAGAGACTGAATTTGTAAACATCGGTTTGGTTGGCAAGAATTTCTCCTTCCCAGGTTACAGAACCATTGTTAAAATTAAAATCTGCAGGAAATTTCTTAACAGTTGTCAGGTTTTCATAGTCGATTGCTGATTCCTGGCGTACAATAGTTGCACTGCCTTTGTTGGTATAGGTTGCGGTCAGCGTACCTTCCTTACCGTCTTTATTGAAAAGGCTAAACTGGTTCAGGTCTTGGTAATTTCTAGGATCGCCATATTTACTCTGCGAATAGTTGTCCCATAGAATGCCATATTTTTTTGTTGACATTATAAAAGGCACCGAAACTTTGGTATTGTACTGAAAAAGATCTTCGCTTTTATGTTTATAGTTAAAATCGTCAGACTGATGCTGCCCAAGGCCGTAAATAGCCTCGCCAGGCGTACCCGTAAAAACTTGCTGAAAGGTATAACCCTTATCATTTTCTACAGTTAAAGGGCTAAAGGTTCTTTTAGCCTCCTGGAGCAATACCTTTCCGGCCTGATCAGTGAAAGAAATCTTACCCGAAATGAGAGAAATTTTTACAGTAATATCTTTAGTAGACAGTTGTGCAAATGATGCAGTTTTTGTTACCTTAAAGGGAACTGTTGGTTTAAGCCCGGGTACCACACAAAGGCTGGTCACCTGGGGAATAGTATTATCGGGCGAAGCCTGTACCCGTATAATCTGGCTGTTCACAACATTTATTTCAATTGTCTTAGCTGCTCCTGTCTTTGGATGAACCTTTATACCATTCTGTAGTGTTTCAACAGTATCTACTGCAAGCAGTTTTGTTGTAACAAGCAACAATAGTATAAAAAAAGAGAATCGTCTCATAAAAGGGATAATGTATTAAATGGTTAGAATAATGTTGTTTGATTTTTATTTTTCAAACATACAATACCTCATTTTGGACGCAGAGCAGTAATGTTAAATATGTAAGTAGAAATGTTAACAGAATGCATCCTTAAAACATTTTAGCCCTTTAAATCATGCTAGATGAGCAATTCAATTTGTTTATTGTTTTGTAGTAAAAGAATATATTTAAAAAAGGAATTTGTTTTTAACTCAAATTCCTTTTTTCTGCTATATATTCTGAAGGGAGTACATTGTATTTTGCCTTAAATGCTTTTGCAAAATAATTTGGCGTACTAAAACCAACCATGTAACATATTTCGGATATGGTTTTAGTACTTTTTTCCAGTAAAACTGCCGCTTTTTCGAGTTTAACGGACCTGATATAATCAACAGGGGTTTTACCGGTAACCCTCAGGCATTTTTTGTAGAGAGATACTCTGCTCATTGCCATATGGCTACTCAGATCTTCAACAGATAACTGCGAATTATGGAGGTTCTCTTCAATATATAACAATGCGGTATTTAGGAATTTCACATCGTCTGATTCGATTTCTATTTCTGGTGACGACATGCTGACATGTCTGGAATAAGTTTTTTTAAAGGTTTGATGCAGCGTGAGAAGGTTTTTGATCTTTGAGTGTAAAATTTCGAAGTTGAAAGGCTTGGTCATGTAATCGTTTGCCCCGGTTTCTAATCCTTTCAATTGTTCCTCCTCGGCTGTTAAAGCCGTTAACAGAATAATTGGGATATGTTTTGTCCGCTCATCTGATTTTAATTTCGCGCAAAGTTCTGTACCACTCATTTCTGGCATACTGATGTCCGAAACAATCAAATGCGGGTGCAATGCTAGTGCTTTTTGCCAGCCTTCCCTCCCATTTGAGGCCTCTACTATCTTGTAATAGGTACTCAGGTTATCTTTAAGGTAAAATCTAAAATCTTCGTTATCTTCTACCAACAAAATCACCGGGGCATTTTTTGTCAACCCAGATTTATCTGCCGGCCCTTTTACTGCTTCCTTATCATCGGTATCATGTGGAATCGGCAATTCTTCCGTTGCACTGTCATGAACCGGCTGTTCTTCTACAACCGGCGATAACAGGAGCTGAAGCGTAAAACAGGTACCCTGACCAGGCTCACTTTCTACGGTTATTTCACCACCCTGCATTTTCACAAATTCTTTGGTAATGGAAAGGCCAATCCCTGATCCCTGATTAAGAATGGATGCAGAGGTTTCATGCTGAAAAAAGCGATCAAAAATTTGCGCTTGTTTTTCTGCCGGAATACCTATTCCAGAATCCTGTATCTTCAATTCCAACAGGATTTTACCATCTTCAGTTTTATTTAACCGCTTATGCAGCATAACCTCTACTTTTCCACCAGCCGGAGTAAACTTAAATGCATTGGAGAGCAAATTAAACACGATGCGTTCTACTTTATCCTGATCAAAATAAGCATACAAACTTTCGATCGGACTAGCAAAAGTTAGTTTTATCTGCTTACGTTCGGCCAGGTCATAAAAAGAATCTGTAGCATCCTTAATAAAAGACACCACTTCACCCTCAGTATTGTTTAACCGCAGTTCCTGTTCCTCCATTTTACGAAAATCGAGCAGCTGATTTACTAGGTTTAATAAACGCCTTGCATTTCTTTTAATCATTGCCAACTGCCCGTAACGCTCATTTTCTTTTGCGGCAATTAATAGTTTATCAACCGGGGCAAGAATTAAGGAAATTGGTGTCCTAAATTCATGACTTAGGTTGGTTAAAAATTTGATCTTTAATAAATCAAGTTCCCGTAATCTTTCTGCTTCTTTACGGTCTTGCTCCCGCAGTTGCCGGGCTTCTGCCCTTTCTTGCTCCAAAGCAAACTCCCGCCTAAGTTTATTAATACCTCTTCTGCGTATATATAGTAGCACAAATCCTATCACCGCAAGGTACAAGACATATGCCCAGGTCGTTCTCCAGAAAGGAGGTGAAACGGTGATATTTAGGTGCGACTCTGCTATAGGAGCAGAATCGTTTTCGTTAAAAGCCCTGACGTGAAGAATATAATTTCCTGGATCGAGATTGGTAAAGGTGGCCTTACGCAGTTCAGATGAAACGGTAAGCCAGCGTTTATCAAAACCTTCGAGGTTATATTTATAGATTATCTTATCTGGATTTAAATAATTGAGCAGCGCAAATTGGATTGAAAAGATATTTTCTTTATAGGTAAGATTTAAATTGCTGAGCGAGGTTATGGTTTCGGGTAAAACAACATGTCCGTTTATACGCTCGCCTACACGTACTTTATGGTAAAATACTTCCAGGTCGGTCATCACCAAGGCAGCAGAGACACTGCTGTTTTTGATTTCGCTGGCGCTGAATATATTAAACCCACTTGGCCCTCCAAAAATCAGTTCGCCCGCTTTGGTTTTACCCGCAGCATTGATGTTAAACTGGGTACTTTCAAGCCCATCTGACTGACTGTATTTACTATACCTGAAATGGTAATTTTTTCCGTTATGACTAACAGAAATCTTGAAAAGACCTTTGCGTGAGCTATACCAGATATGGTGATGCTCATCCTCTAAGAGTTCGAACACCATATCTTCAGGGAGTCCGACGGCTTCATTCAGGTTTTTAAATGTACCCTTAACCGGATCGTATATACTTATTCCTTCTTTTGTGCCGATCCACATCCATCCGCGTGCATCCTGCAAAATAGAGTTTACATCGTTCTGTATCAAACTGTTGCTATCTGCAGGATTATTTTTCAGGTATTTGAAGGTAGCGCTTTTATGATCAAATATATTAACGCCCCCGGTGGTACCAATCCAGATATTTTTATTTCTGTCTTCGTACAAGCAGGAAACCACAAAAGAGTTTATTGTATTTTTAATATCAGGGTTAAAATGTTTAAATGTTCCGGTCTGCCGATCCAATAAGTTTAGCCCGCCGTTTAGAGTACCCACCCAAAGCCGGTTGTCAGAATCATTCAACAAAGCATAAACGCGATTATCTGATAGTTTTTCGGGGCCCGGACCAGACTTAAAATGCCTGAAATTTTTTCCATCAAAAGCATCAAGGCCTCCTAAATAAGTGCCAATCCATAATACACCTTCATGGTCTATTTCGAGACTTACTACAATGTCGCTGCTTAAAGAATTATTATTATCGGGGTTATTGTGATAAGTGGTAATCTCGCCGGTTATTTTATTTAAACGCAATAAACCCTCTCCATTGGTACCTATCCATAAATTGTTATGGTTATCTTCTGCAAAACAATTAACATCTTTTTTTATTGGGTTTTTACCCACCAGATAAGGATTGGCCGGAAACTTGTAAACGCTTTTATGATAGAAACAAATTCCTTTTTTAAAGGTACCGATCCAGATGATATTATTGTTATCCCTGTATAATGCTGAAATACTATTATCGCTTAAGCTTCGCGGATCGTTCTCTTTATTTAAAATATAGGTTAACTTTTTGGTCTTTTTATCCAGGATATTTATTCCACCGTGATCGGTACCAATCCAAATATTTCCATCATCACCTTCAATTATGCGGCTTACATTTTTAGAAGTTAAACCTGTATGATCTGGATTTTTCCTGAATAAATGAAAATTTCCGCTTGCCGCATTCAGGTAAAACAGGCCAAAAGGATTGGATCCACTAAAAATATAGATATCCCCGTCAGCATCACTACTAAAATTACACCAGCTTGACTGCCCTGCAAAATACTCATATACAGTATTATACCGGTTAGTTACCCGTTGTTGTTTTACATTAAACTTATCAATTATCCCGTTATAATAAACAACCCATAAATTCCCCTTTAAATCATCAATAAAATCACTTATCTGGGTATTCTTCAGTTCATTTATCTGCTCACCTTTCAAAGTATATTTTTTCGATGTACGGGTTTTAGAATCATAACAATAAATACCCTGGTTTTCGACGTTAAAATATAACTTTCCGCGACCATCTGTTTTTACCTCCCTAAGGTATCCGCCTGGAATTTTATACTTCGCAAAATGTTTTTGCTGAAAGCTTTCAAATTTTTCGCTTGCCGGGTCGTAAATACTGAAGCCCTGGTTTGATTTAATCCACAGCTCCCGCTCTGGCCCTTCAAATATGCCAATCACATACCCATTCGGTAAGCTTGAACTGTCTTTTGAATTGTGCCTGAAAATCTTAAAATCGTGCCCGTCGAATCTACTCAGCCCGGCCATTGTTCCAAACCACATAAAGCCCTTATGGTCTTTATATATTGCATTGGTTTGGTTATCTGATAAACCATTGGTAATATCAATACGGGAAAAACGAAAAGTATCTTCTTGGGCATAGAGTAAATCACACCATACCAGTACACAGATCAGGGCTAAAAACCGAAACATAATTTTTTATTAAATAACGGATGTATCCGTTCAGCGGAAATCACTAACTATCAAAAGGCAAAATTTATAATTGTTTGGTTAACGTTAATATTGCTAATTTACGATAAAATCTTGATATACGCCCAGCAATGCTCCAAGTTTATAGCTCATCTCTATTCTGTCCAAACCAATACGCCGGCAGGCCCAAGGGTTTTCTTTCCGATAATAAGTTCAGCAGTTTTAGGAAGATTAAACGTATAATCGGTTGAAGAATAGTTCACAGCCATATAAAAGCCATCTCTCCAATATACGTAAATCCCTTTAGGGTAGTTTTCGGTTGTAGCACCTGCACTGGTGTAGGTATTGGCCAAAATATCCTTTTCCAATTCAACGTCTGCTGTAGCTACGCCAATATAAGTTACCTCTCCTTTACCAATTTTGTGTTTCACCACAGCCGACTTCCCTTTATAGAACTGATCCTGATAAACACCGGTAACTTCCGAATTCTGTCCGGCCTGGAGCAAATCTGCCCAACTATTCCAGCCATAATGCTTTGAACCGCTCTGAACATCGCCCCTGTTACGCCCTGAAAGCATGTCTGTAGCCATAATTTCGGCTCCTATAAGGTCCGATATTGGTGCAGCAGTTTTGCCTTCCCAGAAATGGCCCATCCTATTCTTGGTGGCAGTACGGCAGGTGACTATTAAATGGCCTCCATTAGCAACGTATTTCTCCCATTTTTTAATCAGAGCGGCATCAGCCATTTCGTAAGCAGGCACAATGACAACGCTGTATTTAGAAAAATCAGTAGTTTCATTAATGATATCTACAGGTGCACCTAGCGATTTTGCAATCTCCATAAATTTAACGGGATATCCCCAGGTATCCCATTGGTTGGTCTGTTTTTGCCTGTCTATTGACCAGTAATTTTCCAGGTTCCAGAGAATAGCCGTAGATCGTACAGCCAGTTTTTCGGGCATTACTTTGCCCGGTTTGTACAGTTTGCGCAGTTGTTTTATTTCTTTATTAAACTGAATATACTCCTCTCCTCCTGGTGAAGGTGTTGTACCATCGGTTTTTATCACGCCAGAATGGTATTGTTCTGAACCATACAATATCTGTCTGAAACGGTAAGAGCAGGCCAGTTTTCCGCCTGCAGCAAAGCTATGGTATAACCACATGCGCACTGTTCCGGGTAAAAGCAGCGGATTATAACTTCCCCAGTTTACCGGACCAGGTTGAATCTCCATCACTCCAGATAGTCCTCCCAATTGCTGATAATATGAAGATGCAAATAGTAATGGCCTGCTATCGCCCAATCTGAACCCCAGCTCACCAATATTATCGCTGCCGCCATTAGGATAAGCGGTGTAGGCTGCAAAATCAACTTTTTTTGTTCTGCCAGGATCGGCCCCGGTAGAAACAGCAGTGTAATTGGTGGTAATGTATTGTGCTTTCGAAATGTTTTCTCTTAACAGGCTGGCCTGAAAATCAAGAAACTCGGCCTGCGCATCAGCACAATAACGTTTAAAATCGAGTAATGCATGCGGGTTATTTCCCCACCAGCCCACCAGGTTGGTATTGTGGATCATAATCTGATCAAAACTGTTATACCACTGGCTCCAGAAAGCTGTTCCCCAGGCATCATTTAAGGCATCGATGGTTTTGTACCTGGTTTTTAGCCATTGTCTGAAAGCTTCCTGCGAAGACGGACTATAATCAGGTTTGGCATCTGGCTCATTATCAAGCTGCCAACCGGTTATATTCTTGTTCTTACCGTAGCGCTTCGCCATTTCGCGTACTATTTTTTCGACAAAAGAGCGGTACCTGGAGTTAACGATTGAACCCAGCCCCCTTGTTCCATGTTCAGCACGGATATAGTGCCCATCCATGATAAAAGTTTCGGGGTAATTTACGCGCATCCAGGCCGGTGTAGTTGCCGATGGAGTACACATGACCACTTTAAGCTTATATTTTGTGCAGAGATCAACTGCCTTATCCAACCAGGCAAAATCAAAATGCCCTTCTTCTGGCTCCATTTTAAACCAGGCAAACTCAGCAAGGTGGACAAACTCATACCCCATGTCTGCAATCTTTTTAATATCACGTTCCCACTGATTTTCTTTCCAATGTTCCGGGTAATAGTATATTCCTGTGGTAATTAAATCTTTTTCAGGAAAATAGGCCCCTGCAGTCTGCGATTTTACCGTGACTCCACAGAGCATTGATAGCAAGGCCACCATTAAATACTTCTTCATCATTTATTCTAGTATCTACTTAATTGTTAATGTCTTCTTTATATTTTTTAGTACCCTTATTTAAAAATATGCTGAGTAAAAAGATACAGGTTATTGGCCCATTCAGTATCATCGTGTGCATTCGAATCTACGTGCCATACATGTGGCACCCCTTCTTTTTTGAGGTATTGGTGTACGCGCTGGCTAACATTAAACAGGCCGTCTTTCGTACCACAGGCCAGCCATAAAACTTTTAGCTTCTGTTTTGCAGCCAACGGATCGGGTAAAAGTTTAGCATCAGAAAGACCTCCGAATTGGTTGGTATTGGGGGCCGAAGAGAAACCACCCACATAGGCAAAATTGTTGATATGCGATAGTCCTATATTAAGGGATTGGCCACCACCCATAGATAAGCCGGCGATTGCACGGTGCCCGCGGTCGGTATAAACCGAATAATGAGATTCAATAAAAGGAATAATTTCATGGAGCAAATCGTTCTGGAAAGACAGCCCGTAACCTTTATAACCGCCTTTTCGTTCCTCCTGCTCATCCGGTTTTGGGTTATTTACGGTTACGTTGGTATTACAGTTTGGAAAAACAATTATCATTGGCTTAATTTTACCCTCGCTTATCAGGTTATCGATAATATTATTGGCATTAATCCAGTATGGCCACTGGCCGTTACCTGAATTAAGTCCGTGCAACAGGTAAATTACCGGGTAGCGCTTGGCACTCGAATAGCCCGGAGGCGTATAAACCAACATTTCGCGCGATTGCCCCAGTGCTTTGGAAGCGTATTGAACCGGACTGACCTTGCCATGTGCTATGTTGTCGCGTTTATTTCTGAAACCTGCCGGTGGATCGTTAAATGCAGGTTTATCGTCAGGGTTTAATTTTACGGTCCTATCAAAAATGGGGGTTCCTGCTTCCTGCCCCTTAATATATCCCCTTACCTCCATCCATTTCCGGCAAGCTTCAGGCCATAATGATTCCGTATTTTTAGAGTGTGCAAGTCCATAACCATGCCCACCGGTCTGGTATATATGCAGTTCGCATGGAACATTGTTTTTCTCCATCGCGAGTGCATAGGCCACACTATTTTGTACCGGAACCGCTTTATCATCCATAGAATGGACCAGAAACGCAGGTGGTGTTTCGCCATTCACCTGCAGTTCATTTGAAAAATAGGTTACCCTTTCTGCAGCTGGATTTTGGCCCAATAAATTTACTTTTGAACCTTTATGGGTAATATTTTCCTGCATGGATATTACTGGATAAATCAATATCGAAAAATTTGGCTTCACGCTGGTTGTATCATTAGTGGAGGATACCTTTTCCTTAAAATGAGTTGATATCGTAGCGGCGAGATGCCCACCTGCTGAAAATCCCATTATCCCGATTTTTCCGGGATTGATTCCCCACTCTTTAGCGTTGCGCCTCACCAGGCGCACAGCCTGTTGTCCATCCATTAAAGGACCGATAGCTTTATCGGTCATAATCGCATCATTTGGCAACCGGTATTTTAATACAAAAGCCGTAATGCCAAGACTGTTTAGCCACTTGGCCACTTCCTTTCCCTCATGAGCAATGGCCAATCCGGAATAGCTGCCGCCCGGGCATATAATTATTGCTGTTCCGTTAGCGGTTTCGCGCGGGGCAGGATACACATCAAGTATGGGTTTTGAGATCTGGCTCATCCAGCTATTTGCTGAGTCTACCTGCTGTTTATAATTGGCGTTAACAATTGCGCCTGGCGCTTCTCCCCCCCAAAGATAGATTGACTTACTTTGACCAAAAACATTAAAGGTTGCCATTAAACAGCCTAAAGTCAGTACGACTTGTCTTAAACTTATAGGTTTCATTTTCTTTTATAATATTGTTCCATAATAAACCAGGCTTTTTTTCTTTCTCCTTTTTCAGATAACAGGCCTTTTCTGTTATACCCTTTCTGATAAAGGGGATGCATTCTGCCCAGTGAGCGGTAATCAAACAAAAGCCATGGGGCAACCCCGCATAAATTGGGGATGGTGTTAAACATCTTGAGCTGGTTGATATAAATTTGCTGCTGATATTCTTCTCTCCACGAAGCAGCCTCGTCTGCCGCTCCACCAACATTGCCGAACAAAGCCTCTCCACCGAATTCGGAAATAAAAACCGGTTTATCCGGAAAGGCCACGTTCCAGGTTACATTTTCAGGCTTACCTTGCCAGGGTATATACCAGCCAATATACTCGTTAACCGAGATGATATCGACATACTTATAAAGGCTATCCCATACTTTAAAAGAATTATTATTATAAGATTGACTATTGGTAACGTGTGTTACTAACCTGGTAGAATCGAGTTGCCTGCATACCTGGGTTAATGCAGCAAGCGCCTTGGTACGGTTTGGTGTACCATCGTAGGTTTCATTAGAAAGGCTCCAGATTACAACGCTACAGCGGTTCCTGTCTCTGCGAACCATTTCTTTGAGCATCAAATCCATTTTTGATAAAACAGCAGTATCTGAAAATTCAATATGTTGGTATACCGGCAATTCACTCCAGACCATTAATCCCATTCGTTCGGCCTGTTTTATCATATTTTCATTATGCGGATAATGCACGAGCCGAACCAAATTGCACCCAAGTTGTTTGGCTTGGTTTAGCAGCAATGTTGCATCTTCTTTAGAAAATGCTCTTGCCCCCTTAAATGGATTTTCTTCATGAATATTTATTCCCTTAAGAAAAATCTCCTTACCATTGAGAACAACTTTATTGCCTTTTACTTCAATGTTCCTGAAACCAATTTCATCTTCAACAGTATCACTTTCCGTCTCAATAATCACTTTGTAAAGTTTGGGATCATCTGGCGACCACAATTTAAAAGATGAAGAAAATTGTAGTCCGGCAACTCCATTGTTGTCTGATTTTACTGAACGCTCAAACTTTAGTTCAGGAATTTTAATTTTAATACGTTTTTGTTTATCTGCCCCGTTCAACTTTACCCATCCCGACACCTCTTTTTGGCTTCCTTTCAGGAGCTGTATGCTATAATCTTCAATGTAAGTATTATCCGTTTCGATAAGATTTACATCACGGGTAATGCCTCCATAGTTTAACCAATCGTAGCCTAACCCCGGAAGTCCGTTTTTAAGCCTCTTGTTATCAACCTTAACAATTAGTGAATTTGTACCAGGTTTGATTTTTTGAGTTATTTCAAATTGAAATGGCGTAAAGCCACCCTCGTGGCTCCCGATCTTTTCTCCATTCAAGTAAATATCTGCCAGATAGTTTACTGCGCCAAAATGAACAAAGAGCCTTTTATTTTTATCAAGCGAATAACTAAATTCTTTTTTATACCAAACAACCCCCTCAAAATAGGTCAGTTCACACATTTGAGAATTAAAATCGCCAGGCACTTTCAATCGTGGGCTACCTTCAAAAGAATATTCTACAAAATCGGTTTTTAACAAGGGCTTTTTTTCCTGCCATATCTGCCTCCATTCGCCAATGCCTGTAGGATCCAGAATAACATTCCATTCACCGTTTAAGCTGGTAGCGTTCCTGGATTGAGCATTAATCATTGCAGTTTGTGCATGCGCATTAACTACTGCAAGCAGCATGGATAAAACAATCCATGTCAGCTGTTTAAATAATATGATTTCTATTCTTTTGTTCATCCTTGGTTTAGGTCTTAATTATATTATTGCAGAGGCAAAATAGCATTGCCCCGTACTGATTTAAAGCACTGGTTTGTATATAAATTCATCAAAATCGCCATAGGCTTTGGCATTTTTATTTTTGGATTGGGCATATAATCCAATTAAAACACCAGTAAAACCTCCATTCGTTTCAGAACTCAGGTACCATATGTTTATCTTATCTAAAAATTTAAATTCTTTACCATCTACAGAATAGTAAAACGAGTAAAAGTCTTTATCTCCTTTTACTTGTAAATAAACATGATCGCCAGAAATTTCGACTTCTTGTGCAACATGGTTCAGTACACCCATTTTATAATTTAAAGACACTTTATATTTGCCATTATTAGATTTTTTCAAAAAAACATCGTAATGTGCCTGAGGTGAATAGTAAGCCGTCATTCCGGCCTGGTCGTCTTCTGTTGCATCCTTTAATGACAGTAAAGTGGTGGCTGAAAAATTAATATGCTCCTGTCTGCGCCCAACAAAAGTGGGCGAATCATGATCATCCAAAGAAACCGGGCTTGCTTTGAGCCTCAATGAACCTTTTTTCTCGGTAAGAGAATAATTCTTCATAAATGGATTTCGCAGGTAGATCCAATCAACGCCTAACTTGTTTTCATTAAAATTGGTCGAATAATCTGGTTTCTTTACTGGTTTTAGAGGTAAGGTAGGCACATTCATATCGATATCTACCGTGCCATTACCATTTATTACCGGCCAGGCATTTACATCCCATCTTACCGGAGCCAGGAACGTTTCACGACCTAATACATGGTGTAGTAAACTTTGAGGGCGAAAGCCCAGGAATACTACCCACCATGAACCATCGTGAGCCTGAACAAAGTCGCCGTGTCCGGTACCCTGGATGGGATTACTTTGTGCATTCTCATTAATATGGGTTAAAATAGGGTTAGAAGGGTTTGGGTCATAAGGTCCATACATAGATCTGCTGCGGGCAATGGTCATTTTATGTCCATATTCGGTACCTCCTTCTGAAATAAGCAGATAATACCAGCCATCTTTCTTATAAAGATGCGGTGATTCCGGATACCGCCCACCTGTACCATGCCATACAATTTTGCCTTCGGTAAGTTTTTTTCCCGTTTTAATATCTATTTCGCTGATTGTAATGCCCTTGCCATTTGATATAAAGTAACTTTTACCATCTTCAAAATATAAAGTCGGATCGATTCCTCCCTGTTCTACAAAAATAGGTTCAGACCACTCACCCGCAGGATTGTTTGTATATACATAAAAATTCCCGCCGCCTGAAACATTCGTGGTGACCATATAAAAACGCCCTTCGTGATAACGAATGGTGGGTGCGTAAATACCTGCCGAAGGGGCACATTTATCTAATTTGAGTTGGGAAGGACGGGTAAGGCAATGGCCAATTTTTGTCCAGTTAATTAAGTCTTTGCTGTGAAAAACCGGAACCCCAGGGAAGTATTCAAAACTACTGGTAACCAAATAATAATCGTCGCCAACCCTGCATACACTCGGATCGGGATGAAAACCTGAAATCACCGGGTTTTTATACCCCTGGGCATCTACGCTCTGATAGAAGCCCAAAACAACGATTAAAAAGGTAATAATTCTTTTCATATTTTCTATTTTTAAAGGCCTAACAACTAATCTTGGTCAACATCTTTCCTACTAGATAGACCCTGAAATAAATTACCTTCAGGGAGCTCGCTAAAGCTCGGTTCAGGGTGACGAAAGCGCGTTGAAAATATCTTCTGAAGATCTCTAAAGGCATTTATTAATCGAGTTTAACTATTTTTCCGAATTAATGATGATTGCAAAGCCACCACCATTCGCCATATTAATGGTAAGCTTATCTGTGTTGGTAACTTTAATTATTTCGCGTTTATAATCGGTGGCATCCTTATCTGCGTTCATTCCATCCTTAAAAATTTCTGCTGAATATTTTCCCTTGCCCAGAAAAGACAGGTCGACCGTAGTTGTTCTTGCAGACCAGTTTGTCAATCCGCCTACATACCATGTATCTTCTTTTTTCCTGGCAACAGCCACATATTCGCCTACTTTCCCATCAAGGGCCACTGTTTCATCAAAGGTGGTCGGTATTTTTGAAATAAAACTGGTACTCTCCTGTTCTTTCATGTATGCGGTTGGGCTATCCGCCATCATTTGTAAGGGTGCTTCATACACCACATACATCGCTAACTGGTGCGACCTCGTTCCCTGGCTCATCGGCATGGAATTACTTGGACGAAAATCTGCTTTTGTGGCGTTACGCATTGCTCCCGGAGTATAATCCATAGGCCCGGCCAGCATCCTGATAAACGGTATGGAAGTTTCGTAGTGTGGCATATCATCTTTTGGCGTCCATTTGGTATTTTCCAGTCCTTTTACCCCTTCAAAATTGAGAATATTAGGATAAGTACGCTGTACACCGGTGGGCTTATACATACCATGATAGTCGACAAGAAGTTTATAACCGGCTGCTTTTTTAGCCATGTTGTAAATCGAACTGACCATTTTCTGATCATCGCGATCTATAAAATCTATTTTAAAACCTTTAATCCCCATCTTTGAATACTGGCTAAAAGCATCATCCAACATCTGGTTGATGGCATACCAGGATGCCCACAGCATAATGCCTACATTTCTCTGCTTCCCGTAGCTGATTAGTTCTTTGATATTGATGTTTGGCGAAATTTTTAGCAGGTCGGTTTCTTCACTCCATCCTTCATCCAACACTACATACTCAATGTGGTTTTTGGCGGCAAAATCTATATAATATTTATAAGTATCTGTGTTAATTCCCGCCTTAAAATCAACGCCAGATATGTTCCAATCATTCCACCAGTCCCAGGCTACTTTACCTGGCTTTATCCAGCTTGCATCGGCAATCTGAGATGGTGCCGACAGTTTTTGCACCATATCGTTATTTAAGAGGTCTTTATCATTTTCGCTTATGATTATTGCCCTCCATGGGAAATTACGGCTGCCATTGGTTTTGGCTATATAGGTTTCCCTATCTGAAACCATGTAATTCATTTTATTAAATCCGCCTAAGCGCTCTGCTTTCGGGTAATGTGCAAACGTTCCACTTAAGCCATGCTGTCCTTGTTTACCTTTAGTGAGGAACATACCAGGATAATCTACCAGTTCGGCCTCTACAATAGCTGCTTTTTTTCCATTTTCCAAATCGACAAGAAGCGGAGAAATGGCCAGCGAATCTTGCACAAATTTCGAAAGCGGGATTTCATCATAGGTAGATTCGAAAGCAGATATGTATTGATTATTTTCCCTTAAATCGCGAACGTAAGGAATATAAGCTTTATGGTCTTTGCTGAAGTTAAAATTGGCTTCTTCGGCCTCAATGGTAATTTCGCCTTTTTTCTTGGTGAAAAAACGATAGGCTATACCATCGTTATAGGCCCTTAAAATCAGGCCAAAATCGCCTTTAAAGTTTATGGTTAGCTGGCTGTACTCATCAACCACCGCTTTCTTTTTATAAACAGGTGTATTAAAAACCGTGTTGACACTTGATTTTTTAGCATCAATAATTTTAGCATTATTTCCTAAAACCAGCCCATTGCCCAATGTTATTGAAATAACTGAAGGCGCAATAACCGCAGTATTTTCATGTTTTACAGACCATGATATTTTCGCCCCGTTTTCCAAAGCCATATCAATTTTTCCGTTAGGGGATTTAAGGTGCAATGTTTGGGCATTTCCAAGAGCTGGCAATAAAACCGTAAAAACGATTACACGAAAAAAGAATTTATTCATTAGTGATATTGGTTATTAAAATTATTATCTGAGTGTTTTAATCGCTATTTCCGTTTTTCAGAAATGGGCAATTAAACCGTTATAAATTACTTTGTATTGATTTAATGATTATGCTTTTCTGTTCCAGTTCATTTGATGTAACCGTAAGCTTAATTCCACCTGCATTATGCGTACTTTTGATCACCACCAAGGCCCGTCCATGCCATGCCTTGCGTGAGTTACCGGTATATTGATCCACATCTTTAATATCAGCGTTATCTATTCCGGCAATAATACCCTCTCCTTCAATTTTGAAATTCAAACGATTTGCTGCATTTGGTTGAATGATCCCATTCTTATCTGTTACTTCGATGGTTACGTAAGCCAAATCCTGTCCATTTGATAATATTTCTTTACGATCGGCAGTTAATTTAAGCTGTGCAGCATCTCCAGAAGTTTGTAGAACAGACGATGCTACTTCCTGATCATTTTCTACTCCAACTGCTTTAAGTGTGCCTTGTGCATAAGGTACGGAGAAAGTGGCTTTAAACTCTTGTTCAAGTCCTGTAGGTTTTTCTCCGAGCAATTTATTGTTCAGGTACAGCCTTACTTTTGCATATTTAGAATAGACCTCCACGTCGATATTTCTGCCTTCATAGCCGGGCCAGTTCCAGCTTTCCCAGGTTGGCCATACCGCCCACCACGTGGTTTTTATTTCGAGTGGTTCGGGGTTAGGTTCGCGAACCGCCATATAAAGTTTTTCTGTGTTGTTATATAACAGGTTGCGGTAGTGCGAAATTGGCTTTCTCCAGCCCAAAAGGTCAATATCACCACAATAGGCACCATGCCATGGAAAAAAGTCGTGTTCCCAGTGTTCGCCGGGCACATCACCCGAATAATACCAACGGCCTATCCCCGATTCTCCCAGGTAATCTATGGCGGTCCAAACAAAATCACCAATCACAAACGGATTATTTTTAACCAGTTGCCAGTTTGCAAAAGCATCTTTGGGATACGACTCGGATTGAAATATGATCCGTGATGGTACCCGTTTATGGTCTGCAGGTGCACTCGCTAAGTGATAATTATAACCAGTTACATCATGCGCGGCCATTAATGAATCCATAACGGTCCAATCTTTTCCATTATCTACAATGGCTGAGGTAACCGGACGGGTAGTATCTATTTTTTTGATGGCATTAGAAAGCATTTTTGCTGTTTCTACAGCCCCAGGTGTACCTCTCTCCACTATTTCGTTGCCAATACTCCACATCATAATGGAAGGATGATTGCGATCGCGCAAAACCATTGCATCTAAATCACGTTTCCACCATTCGTTAAAATATTTGGCATAATCCTGTTTGTTTTTTCCAACTTTCCAACAATCAAATGATTCATCAATCACCAACAGGCCCAACCTGTCGCATGCGGCTAAAAAAGTTTCGGAAGGTGGATTATGAGAAGTTCTTACGGCATTGAATCCGGCTTTTTTAAGCAATTCAACCTTACGCTCCTCGGCCCTGTCAAAAGCGGCTGCGCCCAGGCAACCATTATCGTGGTGTACACATCCGCCATTCAGTTTTACTGTTTTACCATTAAGCTGAAATCCATTTTCGGGGCTGAATTTGATAGAACGGATACCAAACCCTGTTACTGTTTTATCGACTATATTTTTATTTCCTATAATCTCTACCTCAGCTTTGTATAGATAGGGTGTTTCAGGTGCCCATAACAAAGGATTAGCGACAGTTATTGTTTGTGAAATTTCTTTCTCGCTATTGGCCGCCAGGTTCACCTTTATTTGACTATTTCCTGCACTTTTAGCATTTGCCCCCAGTAACCGCGTATTAACCACCATGTTTTGAGCGTTGCCTGTTTCGTTTTTCACTAAGGTTTTCACCAGAACAGTTGCTTTTTTAGAAGATACTTCAGGGCTAGTAATGGCTACTCCCCAGTTGGCCACATGAACTGCATTGGTAACCGTCAGCCAAACATGGCGGTAAATCCCAGAACCACTGTACCACCTGCTGTTCATTTGCTGTGAATTATCTACGCGTACTGCGATTAGGTTTTCGTGGTCGAAAGCTAAATAAGGTGAAAGATCGTAGCTAAATGACGAATAGCCATAAGGATATATTCCAAGCGATTTCCCATTAATAAAAACCTCAGCATTCATATAAACCCCTTCAAAATAAACGGAAATCTTTTTGCCTTTCCAGTCAGCAGGGGCTCTAAAAGTTTTCCTGTACCAGCCAATTCCGGCAGGAAAGTATCCGCCGCCGCCCCCGGTTGGGTTTTTGGGATTTATTTTCCCTTCAATGCTCCAATCGTGGGGCAAATCCAGGCTACGCCAGCCGTTATCATTAAAATCTCTGGTTTTGGCTGAGGCTTCATCGCCCAGTAAAAATTTCCAATCAAAATCAAAAGGAATTTTAGAATGCTCAATTGACTGAGCATTTACATATGATACACATGCGATGAAAAATAATAACAGTCGGAAAAATTTATTCATTTCTATATTAGTTGGTTACCATTAAAATGAGCAGAACCTGGGCTTTGTATCAACATTTTAAATATTTCATTAACGTGCCCAAATAGCGTTAATGATTTTATATAAGCAAACCTTGTTCATTACATATAAACCCTCTACTTACTTCTTAATAGCTCAAGCATTTTAACACCATATCGTTCTCCCAACTTTCTATATCCTTGCGAATCAAAATGGGCAGCATCCTGTCCGGTGCAGTTAGCCGATGAAATGATATGAGCTGTTGGAATCGTATTTGGTAACTTTCTTATAATTGAATTCATGCCTGAACAGCAATTCCCATCACCTGAAAACAGTTCTCCTGCTAAAAGAGGAACCGAATTGGCATCTAATGAAAGATCAGTCAACATGTCATTATATATTTTCTTTACGTAGGTTGGCCATTGCTCCTGTCCGGTGTTTGTTTCACCTTGGTGCAATAGAATCCCTTTGATAACGCCATTCTTTTGTGCCAGTTTTGCCTGTTTAATCAGATACTGATATGGGTTTCCTTCATAAGAAGCTACCAGAGAAGTAAACCAATTATCTTTAGATGTTGAATCGTAGTTCATATAAATATTTTTATCAAAAAGTCTGATATCACTTCCTGCAACAGCAACATTTATAATACCTATTGTGATACTATCCGGTAGATTGGCAACCATAGTCCTTCCAAAATAATCAACAGGTGAAAGACCGGAATTACATTGACATGTAGGTGGGACAGCGGTGTACCATGTTGATTTCGATCTATTTAAATTTGAACAATTAAGTGTCTGAAACACCTTAAAACGATTATTAACTATTTTATCCTGACTTTCAATCGCCCCCATACCTTGCATATTCGATTGTCCAAAGGCAAGAAAAATATAAAAATTAGGGTCTTTTGCAATGTGGTCAAGCGGAGAACCTTGTGACACTGTAATCCGTATGGCCTGCCCGTTTTGCGATGAGATATTCAATACTGCTGAACGCATTGAACCTGTTACGTTATGGCCGGCAGTCAACTGAATTTTTGTGCTACCACTACTACCATTAGTTTGAGCTAATTGCAACCAAGGGTTGGCAGAATTGTCGATACTCCAACTGCCATTGCTTGTTACCGTGACATATGCTGTGCCTCCTTCTGCGGGTAAAGAAACTGATTTTGTAGAAGCATCCAATAAGAATTTTGTATCAACAATCGAGCCTGCGCATGACATTAGAGTTACCCCACACAGAAGAGTTACTAACATGATTTTACTAAGAAATCTGATATCCATTTTATTGTTTTTATTTGAATAATTTTAAACTTTCTGATATTATGGCTAAATGAACTGTAATTATTTTATGGCTTTATATTTAAAATTCTTAAAAGTTACCTTCCCATCTCCTATTGAACAGAGGCCTATACGTAAGCTTAAAAATCCACCAAGAACATTATGATGCATACCCGATACCTCGAGCGAGTTTTCAATTTTATTCCATTTAATACCGTCTTTGCTGTAATACATATCAACGGTGTTATTTATATTTTTAAGACGAATGAATACATGATTTTTCACTACATCTTTTTCCGTAACAACCTGCCAGCCGCGTAAATCGGCCAATATATTATCTTTGTTGGCGAGCATGCCTGAAGATGCACTGTTGTTATAAAAAAGAGCTAATCCTCCTGTTGCTTTCCCTTCAATTAACATTTCTACATCTACAGTATAAGAGTGATCTTCCGGAATAAACAACAGAGGAGAACTGTTCCCTATAGTATTTCCTTTTGCTTTAATAGTTAAGCTGTTATTGGCTAATTTAAACCGATTGGTATCCAGTTCCTGGAAAAATGACCATTGCGGCTTCAATTTATTTCCTGCGAAATTATCGTTCAGCGTAAAGTTAGATGTAGAGTTGACCAAATTTGGTTTTTTAATCGGCCCGCTATCGTTTATGCCTTTCTTTACTTTGTACCAACCATCTTTTGTCCACTCTATTGGCAGCAATAAAGTTTGGCGGCCTTTGTTATAAAAATCTTTTTCGTAAGCGTGGAATACTATCCACCAATTACCTTTTACATCGTCAATGATGGTTGCATGCCCCTTTGATGCCCATTTTTCAGATTTTTCCTTTGTTCGGATTATCGGATTGTAAGGCGAATTTTCCCATGGTCCCGATAGTGATTTTGAGCGCGCTGAAACAGCCATATGGCCGGTTACAGGACCTGCTGTTCCTCCTTCTGCTATGGTGATATAATAATAATCTCCCCTTTTTATCAACTTAGGGCTTTCCAGGCAAAAACATTCAATAGACCAGTTTTTTGGAATGGGCCAACCTTTGTAAGAAGCCTTTTGTTCACCTATTATTGAAAGTCCGTCATCAGACAGGGGTACAAATCCTCCATTGCTAAAAAATAAATATCTTTTGCCCTGTTCGTCTGTAATATGTCCTGGATCGATGTTGCCAATTTTCAGGTCAACGGGTTCACTCCATTTACCATTGATTGAATCTGCCCAAACCACATAATTGGTACCATTTGCAGGGAAATAGATATAGAATTTATTTTTATACTTCACCAGATCTGGTGCAAACACTGAACCTACATTTTTATGCAAGGCATGTACCACAGGTTCCCAGTTAATTAAATCTTTAGAATGCCAGATTAATAAACCAGGGTAATATTCAAAAGACGAATGAACCATATAATAATTATCTCCATCACGCAGTATACTTGGGTCAGGATAATCTCCTGCGAAAATTGGATTTGTATAGAAACCCGGCGGGGACTGATTTATTTGAAGTTGAGCATTTGCACAAATGCTTAAGTGAATTAATAAGATTGATATTATAATTTTATTCATGTTATTTGAAGGTTGGTTTTATAAAAGCCTTGTAGCGGTTCATTTTAATAGATACTCTAATCAAATATTTATTTCTGTGTAATTCCTTTCCAATCATCCGTTCTGAAGGGTAAGGCCGGTAAGCCTTCTGAACTGACTAAATTACCTAGCGGATAATCGGCCCAGTCATAACGCACAGCTACCGGATGGGGTACTTTCTCACTGTAAACCACCACTTCATTCCCTTCTATTTTGGCCTCGGCCCAGTGAAACTGTCTGTCTTCTCCTGCAATGGCAAAACCGGTTAAGGCTTTGGCATCTTTTGATATTAGCCCATTACCGGGAGCGGTAAAATGGATACGCATACGGCTACCTTCTTTCGAAAAACTTTTTAATGATGGTCCTGAAGTTACAATATCCTGTTTATACACGAGTTTATTGGCTGCAAGCGCAAGCCTGCGTGCAACCTCCTTTTTATTCCCTGGATGAATATTATCAGCCTCACCGATATCGATGGTACAGGCCATAGCGGTGTTGGGTTGCAATAAGGCCAGCGCCTGGGCTTCTCTAAGCTCGGCCCATTCACTTTCTGAAGGTAAAGGCTGTGTTTGTTTAAAATTTGGCAGCTGAACATACAGGAATGGTAAATTTCCCTGTTTCCAGCGTTCCCGCCAATCTTTGATCAATATTGGAAATAACTTACGGTAGTTATAGGCCGCGGTATCATTCGCCTCACCCTGGTACCATAAAAACCCCTTAATTCCGTATGAAACAAGCGGGTTGATCATTGAATTGAAAAGTAACGAAGGATAATATTGATAATTACGGTTTTTGGCCATCGCTGGTTCTAAATCTTTTTGATATTTCCAGGTACCGGCCAATGCTATTCTTGCCTTGCCATTTGTGATGTACATTTCATCAGCGGGTGGGTTTAATCCACCTATTCCCCATAACATGGCCAACCTTAGCGTAACCGTATTCTCCCCTTTTTTCAGTATTTTAGCAGGAATGGTATAGTGCTGGCCAAGGTTGGTGTTCCATACCGCTTTACAAATTTCGGTACCGTTGAAATAGAGGGAATAATTCACATCCGGCCGGCCAATGTAAAGTGTTAGGTCGGCCTTTGAAAAAGTTTCTGGTAATATGATTTTTTTGCGCATCCAAATCATTCCTTCATATGGCCCGATCCCAAAATCTTTGATCAACTTAGGCATTTCGATAACCGGCCATCCCGCATCATTGTAAGCTGGCTGCGGAATTATTTTATCGGCATTTTGATACGGGTGATAAAGAATATCCCATGAACGCGCCTGATCGAGGCTATCTTTCACAAAATGCTGCTCAGTCAGGGTGTCATTTGCCATTGCTTTCGCTTTGGTAATAGGAGAAGAAAGCAATTTTTCGCGGCTTGTCCACGATTCTATCGGTGTGCCACCCCAGGTGCTTTGTATCACACCAATTGGAACGCCTTGGTCGAGGTGTATTTTTTTTGCAAAATAATAGGCAACAGCCGAGAATTGTGCCACATTTTCGGGACTGCAAATTTTCCATTTCCCATCTGCAACATCCTGTTGAGGGCTTAGTTTCTTAACATGTGCTACCTGAAATAAACGTATTTTTGGAAAATCTGCTTTGGCAATTTCATGAACTGCATCCTGTGCCTGTTGTACAGACCATTCCATATTGGACTGACCCGAAGCCAGCCAAACATCGCCAATGAGTATACCTTGTAGTTCGATTCCAGATCCTGGCTTTCTCGATTCATAAATGCTAAGTTTATAGGGTCCACCGGCTTTAAAAGCCGGAAAAAACACCTTCCATTCTCCTTGTCCGTTTGCAGTGGCCTTCACCCTGATTTCTCCGAGCGTTGCATTTATATTTGCTCCCGGTGCTGATTTTCCCCAGATGGGAATTTTAATCCCTCTTTGTAATACCATGTTATCGCCAAACACTTTTGGTAATGTAACCTGAGCATAACTTAGAACCTGAACGGAGAAAAGTAGTACAAAAAATGTAAAAAATCTTATTATCCCTGTTCTCATTATTTTTTTCATGTATTTTCCGGTTTAAAGCTTAATCATATTGAGGAAAAACACATCATTTTCACGGAGATCCAAGGCTTTCGAAAAAGCACGTCCATCTTTTATGGTGATGATTTCTTTAGAAAACGGCGAACCATCATTCTGTCTCTTTATTTGTTCTACCTGCTGTTTTGAAAGTTGCGATGGTTTACCAATGGAAAGATAAGTTGAATAGGCATCGTTATCCCGGTAACCTACCTTATACACTTCCAGCGCATAATTACCATCGGGCACATTCGTAATATTGATCTTCAGTTTCTCTTTCGGTTTTGATGGGAGATCACGGTTGTAATACTGTTGATTATTGGTTGAATCGGGAAGCGTATAGGTATAATCCCAAACAAGCCCCTGTATATTTCCTGATGAATCTTTGCAGATCCACGAAGCTGCATCTTTATTTACCAGTTCGATATTTCCCAAGCGGTTTAAAAACTGATAGGAATAGAATACCGGTTTGTTAATTCCCTGGGTATTTAACATTCCAAAACCACCATGAAATGGGGTATAGCGCGGACCTGGTTCTTCAAAAATATCAGTAAAAACCCAATAAGACATAGAATTGGCGGCATTGCCTACCTGTTTTAGTTTTTGCAGTACATATGCCGCACTGTGATAGCTATCATGAATAGCATCGGCCGGTGTGTATGATGAACTCCATTCTGTATAATGCAACTCCAGATTTGGCATTGCCGATTCTTTTATCTCTTTTCTGGATTGGATTACCTCCTTGCTCACGCTCATCGGATTTTTATCGAGTACAGTGCCACCTTGTCCGTATTCATCCAGGAAGCCTTGCCCTACCCCATATGCATGGGTACTGATGAAATCAATAGGCACATTATTTTTATGGCAATATTCGATCATTTCAGGTTCCCAGGCTGCACCTGCCGTTCCCGGGCCGCCAACACGATAGGCTTTATTTACACTTTTAACTGCCTGTGCAGCATATTTATATAATTTAAAATAATCTTCTTGTGTTCCAGTCCAGAATCCGGGAGAAAGATTGGGCTCATTCCATACCTCGAAATACCAGGTTTTCACTTCATCTGCACCATAGCGTTCTGTAAAATGCGCTGTAAGATTTTTGACCAGGGCCGCCCATTTGTCATAATCTTTTGGTGGCGTTACATTTCCTTTCCACCAGAATATGGTTGCACTTCCACTGGCAAGCCTTCCGGGCATAAAGCCAAGTTCAACAAAAGGTTTGATGCCTATACTATGTAAAAAATCGAATAAAGCATCTACATACATATAATTATATTGTGGATTACCCTTATTGTCTTCGGTGTATACCGCCATATCGTCTGTTAACAGGCCGTGCATGCGGATGTATCTAAAACCGCACTCTTTTTTAACATAGGCAAGCTGTTGCTGCCAATCGGCCCGAAGGCCTTCATTTGCACGGCCTGCACCAACGCATTCATTAAACATGGTGTTTAATTTGCCTGCAGCCTGGCCAAAATCGACATTTATGATCCGTTCTTGAGTGGTTGGCCTGTTTTTTTTAAAATTCTGGGCAATTAATCTACCCGAAAATGAAAAAAGTAATATAACCAGTAACCAAATATTTTTTTGCATTTGTGTGTTTGTGTGTATGGTTATTTCCTTGAAGCCGGAAGCTCAACGTACTGATTTTCAACAGTAGCTGAGCTTCCATATCTCCAGAAAATTTATTTTTTTATTAAACTGTACCCAATAAGTACCTAACCTTTTTGGGCTTAATTTACAGTATGACTATTTCTATTTACCTGCTGATACAAGGGCATTTATGGTGCCCTGATCGAGCACGGTATTGTTTCTGCGGTCTAATGCACCACCGGTATCCCAAAAGAAAGGCTTAAGACCAAACTGAATGGCCTGTTTGGTTACATAGTTATTCCAATAATCTACTGAGGCATTGTGTTTAGCCAAATCTAAAGGAACATTTCTGCTACCCCCCCTTTTATAAGCACCATACTCTCCTAATATTACCGGAATCCCTTTATCTATAAATTTGGCTTTCATCAGGCCGAAAGACCTAATATGTTCTCCCTCTTCACCCCAGGTGGCATTACGATCAGGCTCAATGGTAGAATGATAGTCTTTTCCCCAGTAATAGAACATTTTGCCCCAACTTGCATCACTATCCAAAATTGTGAATTGTGAAGGTGTATAATTATGCACTTCTACCATTAAACGGTTCGGGACCTGATCTGTAGGCAAGCTATTCATTAAAGTGTTGGTTTTATCCTCATTGGTGCTAGGCCCCTGAACAACCAGTACACGGAAACTGTTCCTGCCACCAGTAGCGCGCACCGCATTTATAAAGGTTTGGTGATAACTATTGAGTATGGCCATCTGTTCTGCATTGTCAGCAGGTGGCTCGTTTGCACTTGCAAACATTAAATGCTCATCAAAATCTCTCATCGTGGTAGCAATCTGCTCCCAATAGGCTTTCTGCTTGGCATTGACCGAATCTTTTTTAGCCGCATTGATATTATGATCCAGCCAGCCGCCATCCCAGTGGATATTAAGCAATACGTACATATCATTATCAACACAATATTTAACCACTTCTTTAACGCGGTTAAGCCATGCCGGATCAATCGTAGCCTTTGATCGATCACTTAAGTGGTGCCAATCCCATGAACATGGAAGCCTTACCGAATTAAAGCCAGTCTGCTTTAAAAATTTAACATACGATTCGGTAATCTGCGGGTTACCCCAGCCACTTTCGCTACCAGGCGATTCCATTGTATTGCCAATATTCCATCCTAATTTCATTTTAGCCGCCAATTGCACAGCATTACTGCTCATGCCTGTTTGGTCAGGTGCTTTAGGCGATGTATTGTACGAAGGATACAACACACTGGCCTGCGAAAGTGTAAGCCTTCTGGCCTGGCCATTGTCTGAAGTAACCGTCAATATGACCGAACGGGATGAACCAGTAGTGTTAGGTGCCGCAGTTAATTTCAATTCCGTATTCCCCTCATTTCCTGTCATCTGGTTTAACTGTAGCCAGGAGTCGGCAGGGTTTTTAGTGCTCCATTTACCATTGCTGGCAACTGTTACATTTGAGATACTGCCTTCGGGCTGAAAAGCAATTTCGGATGAAGAGATACTGAGCTGTGGTTCAACATTATCCTTCTTTTTGCACGATGCTGTAAAAAAGTTAAATAAAATCATAAATACTAAAATGAACTGAGGTCCCTTTGTATTTATTTTTTTAAAATGATTCATAGGTCTGTCTTTTATTGTTTTAAGATTATAGGATCGGCATATCAACAAAAATTGCGATGGTACGATAGGACCATATCAATAGGTTCGAGATTTAAACAAGTGCAGCTTTTATCGCATTTAAGTTCTCACTTCTTCATGCGATAAAACCGAACTTGGATCGTTGAGAGGTAATTTATCACGTTTCTACTAAAACCCTGCGCCCTTTTTCAGTGAATCTAACGCTACCTGGTCTCCTATATAGGCGGGCGCAGTTACACCATTTTTAAATGGGCGTTGAAAGATAGCGCTGGACCATAAAAACGGTACTATACCATTCACCTTGGCTTGTTTTGTAACATAAGCATAGAAATGCCAGCCGGATTTTAATGCCAGCAACGAATCGGCCGGATATCCTTTTAATTTATCAGCGTGGTACGATACGTCGTATTCGCCCATAATAACCGGTATACCCTTATCCGTAAAATTTGTTTTCACAGAACGCATTGCAGCATCAACAGAAGCTTCTTCCGACGAAGGCGAAGAGTTACGATCCAGGAAGAGTGGATTTGTGGTATGAAAACCGGATCCCCAGAAATACCATGCTTTTCCCCAACTTGCGTCCTCAGATATAATGCAAAAATTTGGCGGACTATAATAGTGGAATTCCAATATCATTTTTTGAGGTACGGGATCGGTAGGTAATGTTGCTCTTTTGTATACATTAGCGGGATTAAGTTGTTCGTTCATCAACGTAATTGATGTATTAGGTGCCTGAAGAACTAACGCACGATAAGCATTTTTACCACCTGTAGCGCGCACCGCATCAATAAACGACTGATGATAACGCATTAAAGCAGCGGTTTCCTGATCGGTTGTGGCATCGGGTTCATTGGCACTGGCAAATATCAAATGCTCATCAAAATCACGCATTGTTGTAGCTATCTGCTGCCAAATTGCCTTATGCTTGGCATTCACTGTATCCTGTTTAGCACCTGTAACTTTGCAATCGATATAGCCGTCGTGATGCGTATTTAGTATCACGTACATCTTAGCATTGAAACAATATTGAACTACTTCTTTTACCCGGGCGAGCCAAAGTGGATCTATTTCCTGAGTTTGTTTATTTATGATATGTGTACTCCAGGTACAAGGAATCCTTATTGCATTCATACCTGTCGATTTTACCAGATCAATAAGTTGCTGGGTAACTGGCGGCTGTCCCCACCCGGTTTCCCATCCAGGTGCATCCAAAGTGTTATAAATTATTGATGACACCCCCCTGATCTGGATGGATACACCACCACCGGGCTGACCCGATACCTGTTGAACCACAACCCCGGCAACCTTACCTTGCAGGGCCTGATCAAAAGTTGTTGGCTGCGTTTGGCGCAACTCCTCTCCGGATATTGAGCCTATTGAACCCGTGGCATCTTTTCTGGCGATCTTAGCATAGCCAATTACTACAACATCATCTAAATTGGTACGTTCGCCCTTTAAAACTACATTGATGATATTGGCATCTTCCACGGTGATCTCCTGCGGTTTAAAGCCTACCATTCTAAAGATAAGCACATCTCCTTTTTTAGCGAGTATAGAAAACAGCCCCTGTTCGTTTGTAACTGTTGATTTGTTTCTTCCTTTTAACAAGACAGTTGCTCCTGATAAGGGGGAAGAATCTTCGTTAGCCGCAATCTTCCCGGTAATTAACCGGTCCTGGGCATAGCCTTTCAAATGCACGAGCATTAAGAAAATCACCAGTAGCGTAAAAGCCGGCAATTTTCTGATAAAAATTGTTTGGTTCATATTTGGTTTATTTTGGTTTGTTTGGCCAGTAAAAAATGATATTTACTTATTAGCTACTATACACTTATCTTATTACATTAATAAGTCCGTGGTATACCATTAACTACTGGCTTTATGAATATCAAATATAGTTTCAGATGAAATCTGGGGATGCTTCAAATGATAAAGAGAAGAGAAATTTTGTTAACTATATTGCTTCAGGCAGCAAATCATTAAATTTAAAAGCGCAAAACAAACACATAAAGCATTAAAAAACAGAATATTACAAAATAAAAAAATCTCACCATGGCGTATAGGCAAACGCATAAATATTAATTGATATTTAGAAATAATAACATAAAACCTTTGTTTTAAAAAATTATTGATAATCTGAATCATAAAATTGCTTGTGAAGCAGCATTATCATTAAACTTGTGGAAAAGACATATACCTATTATCGTTATCGATTGTTGTTGTTGAGATAACCATATTTGCCGTTAAACGCAACACCGTAAGTAAGGCGGAAAAAAACAGATACTGGAAAAACACTGGACTTGCTGCTGGAGAAAAAGATACCATTGCGATTAAAAAAATATAGATATCAGCATATGTGGTAAGTAATGCTAATGGAAAAATAGCTACCAAAGGGCATATTTTGGGTATACTCAAAGAAAGCAGCGTATTTTGGCAATTAAATTTCTATCCAAAGATAATGGGGAAACAGCTGCGCAGTTTGAAAATACGGTGCGCAAACATCTGGATAAAGCAAGGGAACGACTGGAATTTTGCAGCAAGGCAGGCAACAATGGTTTCCTCAAAGAAATTAGTAGCACAAGCACTATAATGCGATCAATTGAATGCTACCAGTATCAAGAAGGCATCAATGCCACATGTATTTAGGTTGAATCATCTGAATTAATCTGACATTCAAATGTGAGTAAAATTAAAAGGTAAGAGCAGGATACTAAAATAGGTAGATGAAATTTAGTCCTGCTCTTTAAATTTATTGTATTTCCTTAAGCACACAGGTAAAGCCACCCCTCGGAAGCCACTTCAGCTTAATATGGTCTTCTTTAGCTACGCTAAGGTAAGTGGTATTAAATGCCGAATCGTAGTCACCATCTGCAATCAGCACGGCTTTGTATCGCTTCCCCGCCTTCAAAAATTTGAGCGGAATCTGAAATTCTTCTCTTTTGTCCAGGCCATTTATGCCAGCCAGATACCAATCATTTTCCTTGCGCCTGGCTATAATCATATTTTTTCCAGGATATCCTGATATAAACCGGCTATCATCCCAGGCCACAGGCACCTCGCGTAGAAATGCCTTAGGCGCATCTGGGAGGTTATCAAATCCTTCGGGCCTGTCGGCCATGTGCTGAATACCAGATTCAAATATCACCGACAAGGCGAGTTCATGCGCAAAAGTTGTAATATGAGGATGTTGCGAGTTGGTAAAAGTTACCGGTGTATAATCCATTGGACCAATAATGTTGCGCGTAAAAGGAAGAGTTGCATTATGCGCAGCAGCCTTTTCCGTCAGCTCAGCACTGTTATTGTACCATTCTGCTCCGAGCACAGCTTCCATACTCATTAGGTTTGGGTAGGTTCTGCTCCAGCCCCGGGGGATAGTTGCGCCATGAAAGTTTACCATCAATTTAAATTTGGTGGCATCTTCCAGGATATCGATATAATACTTGATCATATCTTGTTTATCACTCTCAAAAAAATCTACTTTAATGCCATAAACGCCTAATTCAGTTAACCAACGGAATTCTTTCATCCGATTTTCATGGGTTAACATCCTATCACGTGGTGTAGCTGATACGCCGTTGTGCGGGCCACCGGAGTTATACCACATCATGGGCTTTATACCTTTACTGTTGGCGTAACGCACAGCATCCTCCAACTTTCCACCATTGCCCATAGCATCCCATTCCCAATCAAATAGTGTGTAAGGCCAGTTCATCCGAGCAGCCAGGTCTATATAATCGCATACTTTTTTAAAATCTTTCGTACCATGGTTATATGCCCAGTAAATCCACGAACTTACACCTGGCTGTACCCACGATACATCCTTGATCTTAGTAGGAGTACTAACATCATCAACCAGCGTAGATTCGACCAGCTGCCCCAGTTCTCCGATTATAACCGTTCTCCATGGGGATGTAAATGGAAGACTTACTGTTGGGTTTACCTTACCCATCTTATTTCCATCAGAAGCTGCAGGAAATAACAGTTTATAATTATCCTGATCGCTCTTATTACCCAGTTTGGTAGCGCAATATGAACCATTCACATCGGCTTCTGTTATCAGCATCCAGCAATCAGTCTTTCCAAGCGATTTTTTAAATAATGCAGGGTACCCCCACTCTCCTTTTGTTCCCGCGCCGTTTTGAACCGGATAATAACCCTCGTAACTAGTTTTAAAAGGCTGCAACCATCTTTCAGCATCTACCGGTATTTTATAGCTGGTTAGCTCATCAGTCAATTCTATAATTTCACCATTTTTTCCGGTCAGGCCATAACGGAATGCTATCCCATCATTATATGCCCTCAGGGTAATACTGAGTCCTTTTCCCTGTTCACCTTTAAAATAGAAACTGCGTTCAGTTGCCTCATTAGCACAATATTTACGTTTACCGTGTACCGCAGTATATGTTTCTTTAATTAATTTAGCTTTATCTGCCCTGTCGAATTTAAGACTAGTAGTTAAATCAACTGCTCCGGCCTTAAGCCCTAAATCAACAGCAGGAATTACGTCCTGATAAGTGTCTCCCTGTAGGTAAGCTACCTTAAGGTTCCACTTCTTCGAAGCATCATCATTTTTTGAAACTAAAGACAATTCGATCTTTTTGTTTGGCGATTGTATTTTATATTCCTGAGCGCGCAGAAAATTACTAACTAAAATCAGTGTGATAATTGTAATTACTATGCCTTTTATTTTATTCATTTTTATGAGATGTTTAAAGCCCACGTTCCAGACCAGATTTATTTGTCTTTTATTCGTCGAAACGGATTAATGCTTTGATCAGGGAATCATTTGCAGTAAGCAACTGGTTAAACTGTTCTTTTACCTGCGTAAAGGAGACAGTATGGGTAACAAAATCCAATGGCTTAATCAACCCTTTTCTGATGCAATCAATCACATAAGCAAAATCGTGCGGCAGGGCATTTCTACTGCTCATTAGTACAGCTTCACGCTTATGAAACTCAGGATGTACCACTTGAATAGTACCTTTCTGAAGGCCTATCATAATAAATTTACCTGTATGTGCCAAAAACCTAAAGGCGTTGTTAATGGCTGTTAAGTTTCCTGTGCAATCAATTACCACCTTTGCAAACTCACCATTGGTAATAAGCGACAGTTGCTCCAATGGATCTTCTTTTAATGGGTTTATGGTATGTGCAATACCAAAACGTTCACGGCAAAAAGACAATCTGTTATCGTTAACATCTATAACAATAACCTCAGCTCCGCTTATTTTAGCAAAAGCGATAGTGCCAAGACCAATTGGCCCCGCCCCGAGTATAACCACGGTATCTCCTTTATTCAGCTGTGCCAGGCTAACGCCATGCGCGCCAATGGCCAATGGTTCTACCAATGCCAGTTCATCTACAGTTAATCCTTCTCCGCTAACAATTGCTGATGCCGGAACAGTGATATACTCCTGCATGGCCCCATCAATATGAACACCAAAAACCTTTATATTTACACAACAATTGGTTCTGCCACTGCGGCATGCAATGCATGTGCCGCAAGAAAAATATGGACTAACGGTAACCAGATCTCCGGGTTTAAAGTTTGTACTTGTACCAGCATTTGCCACTTCTGCTGCAATTTCATGACCGAGGATTCTTGGATATTCAAAAAATGGCTGTGTTCCTTCAAATGCATGGTAATCGGTTCCACAAATCCCCAGTCTTTTCATCCTGAGTAACACCATGCCATCTTCAACAGAAGGTATTTCCTTATTGATATAGCTAAATTCTCCTGGTGTATTACATACTAATGCTTTCATAGTTATTTTAATAATTCAATTAATCCTTGCGCTTGCATTTCCTGCCAAAACCCAGCAGGAATTTCTTTTTGGGCCAGCGCAGCATTGACAGCTACTTTCTCTGGTTTTGTAGTATTTAAAGCGATACTTTTTATACCGGGAAAATTTGCAGAAAAACTGAAACAGGCCTCTGCCGGGAGTATCCTAAACGCTTCGCAAATCTGGAAAAATTTATCCCTCCAATCCAAAAGCGCTTTTCCGGTTAAACTTCCCGCTTCAACCGGCCGGTAATTGTAAAAATCTCCGCCGGTTAAAAACCCACCGTTAAATATGGCCGAGTTAATTACTTTAATATTTTTTTGGTTAAGTTCTTTTATAAATGCAATCAGTTCTTCGGGATGCGATTTGATAGTCAAACTATTTGCAATCATCACCCAATCAAGCTTAACATCTGCCGCTATTGCCTGGATAATTTTCCAATCTTTTGCACCTACCCCAATGGATGATACTAAACCAGCAGATTTTAATTCGCTCAATGCCATGTAGGCATCAAGAATTTGCTGATAACGTTCTTTATAACCTTCCTCGCTATCACTTGCAAAAAGATATTCGTCTGGATCATGTACCGAAACCATTTGCGCCCGGTAATTGCCCAGTAACTTGTTACCTTGTTCAAAACACTTTAATATCCCATCGTAGCTAATCATCTGAACAGCATCATGTTCAATATCCTTCCAAATACCTGCTTCAAATGTAGGTTCGGGAGTTAAAAGCGGTGTTCTGTACCAGCCCAGTTTATTACTGATCACTACTTGCTGGGGATCTACCTTTAAATCTGCTAAACATTTCGCCAACGATTCTAGCGCGAGACCTGCTCCGTATTTTCCAGCAGAATCAAAAAATGCAACAGGTTTTGACGAGGCTACACATGCCTTTACAACCTCCAGTTTAACACTATAGTCTACCGCCTGATAAAGATTTCCCAAACTACTGGTTCCGAAAATAACCGGAGGCAAACTTTGGGTTCGCTGTTGGTTTTTATTGTCGTTAACCATTTAACTGGAATATATTTTTCATTAACACCCACTTTTCTCCTGGTTTTGCAAAAGGCAGTGCCTGCTGGTATTTCCACATCAGCGTTTCCCACTCCTCTACCCGCGGATTGGAAGCATCCATAAGCGCCTTTTTCTCGAAACTGAAATCGTCGTGTGTTTCCATTACCATAAACAAGCGATTGGAAATGCGGTAAATTTCCATGTCGAGTATGCCCGAATCAGTTATGCTGCGTTTAATTTCAGGCCATCCATTAACATGGTAAGCTTCATATTCTGCGATAAGTTTTTCATCATCAACCAGATCAAGGGCCAAACAGTATCTTTTCATTCGTAATTATAAAATTTCGTTAGGTTGATTAATTATATCGTTTTTTGTATTTTTTTGCCCTTTTAAACCAAATAGCATAATCACAGCAAAACAAAGCAGTGGTATATAATATCCATTTTGGATATTGCCTGTTCCATCGCTTAAATATCCAAAAAACCGCGGGAGTATTGCACCGCCCACAATTGACATGATAATTAAACTACTGCCCAGCTCAGTATCCTCTTTAAGGTCTTTTATACCCAAAGAGAAGATGGTGGGAAACATTACTGACATAAAAAAGCAGATGCCAATAACGGCATACACTGTTGTGATGCCAGAAGCCATTATGGCAACAAAGCAGAGTATTATACTAATAAAAGCATAGGTAACGAGTAAATGGTGAGCCTTAAAAAAGCGCATTAGAAAGGTGGTAAAAAAGCGCCCTATCAAAAACGCAAAACCACATACACCTAAATAATATGTTGCCTCTTTTTCGGTAATACCTGCTGATTTGGTTGCATAAAGAATAAACAGACTAAATACAGATACTTGCGCCCCGACGTAAAAAAACTGCGCGGCTATTGCCCACGACAATTGTTTATGCTTGAAAACACCCCAAAAGCTTCGCTTAATACGCCCTTCATCATTTGTTCTGATATCTGGCAATTTGATAAAATAGAATATAACGGCCAGTATGACTAATATGCTTCCGAGTACAAAATATGGCCCCTGTACGGAAGCTGCTTCTGATGCCAGTACCGATTTTCTTAAGGCCAGATCCATCTTTGCGAGTGCATTATCAGACACACCCTCTACCAAGATCAATTTACCCCCAATTATGGGCGCAAGTGAAGCCGCAAGACCGTTAAAAGACTGGGCGAGATTTAATCTGAAAGTAGAGGTTTCTGGCTTTCCAATTAGTGTAATATAGGGGTTCGCCGCTGTTTCCAGAATAGTTAGTCCACAGGCAATAATAAAAAGTGCAGCCAGAAAAAAATTGTAAGATTGTACCTGGGCGGCGGGTAAAAATAGATAACACCCGACCGAAAATATCAAAAGGCCTATAATGATTCCGCTTTTATAGCCATATTTTTTCATGATGATACCAGCTGGCAGGGCCATAATGAAATAAGCAATAAAAACAGCCGAATCTACAAGTGTTGCCTGTACAGTAGTAAGGGTAAATGACCGTTTTAAATGCGGAATCAATATTGGATCAAGGTTATGGGCAAATCCCCATAAAAAAAACAATGAGGTAATCAATATTACCGCCAGTGTGGAGCGCCTAGTTTCCATCAAAGAGGATTAAATATTATGCTATTATTTTTTAAACTCTATTTTAAATCCTGTTACCAACCAGCTAGGATAATGTTTCGGCTTTTTGATCTCCAGTGAGCCATCAGTTTGCCTCCAGACTAGCTTTTCTTTAGTGCCCAAAAGGGTAACGGAGCTAATCGGTTTGTCGAGATATTTAGAATTTTTTCCCAATAATTCCATTTTTATATCCCCTTGTGGAACATTTAAACAAAATGCAAAAAGATCGTTTCCTTTTGTGGTATAACGGATATCGCTGGCCTCATACCCGCGGGTGTCTGTCAATCCGCCGAAATCGCCTCTTTTTTGGTTTGATTTAATGGTAGATGGTCCTTCACCATATACTTTCCAAGGCCTTGTGGCATAAATCCCTTCTCCATAAGTCTTGGTCCATTCGCCTATTTCGGTTACAATTTTAACCACATCGGGCTCCAGATCACCTTCGGGAGTTTGCACAACATTAATTAATAAATTGCCGTTTTTGCTTACAATATCTACTAAAAGCTGCGCAATTTCATTTGCACTTTTGTATCTCTGTCCGGTTCTGTAATACCAATCGCCTATCGAGGTATCCGTTTGCCAAGGGAAAGGACTGATCGAATCCAGCACCCCACGCTCAACATCCTGCGCCCATTTACCTCCTGATGGTTCTTTAGGGGTATAAACGGCTTCCAGCTTACCTTTATTTTTGGCTATATCCTGATTGTAGTAATGTGCAACCATTTTACGTCCATATTCTTCAAAAGGAAGCTTGCTATCAGAATAAAGTAGGTCTGGATGATAATTATCAATAAGTTCGGTCACATATTCTGACCATTTTTTATGCCACCCGGGATTATTGGTAAGCCATTCTTTGATGTTGCTGGAATCGGCAGGCAAATGATAGAGGTCTGAATACTGAGGGTCACGGCCATCGTATGGAATTCCGGCAAACTGGCCGGTTTTATCCGATCCATGGCTAGGCTGGAACCAGTTGAAACTGGCAGCAAGATGCTCTGATACACCAAAGCGTAACCCTTCTTTTTTAGCTGCCTTTTGCCACAATCCTACCACATCTTTATGGGGCCCCATGTTTACCGAATTCCATCTGTGGATTTTAGAATTCCACAAAAAGAACATATCATGATGTGAGCCCATACTCACAAAATACTTTGCACCAGCTTTTTTATAAAGGGCCATCAATTGCTCAGGGTTCCATTTTTCGGCCTTCCATAATGGGATTATATCTTTATAACCAAACTTAGAAGGCGTTCCATAGTGTGTTACATGATATTTGTTTTGATCACTGCCCTGGATATACATATTCCGGGCGTACCAATCGCCCTGCCTTGGAACAGCCTGCGGACCCCAATGCGACCAGATACCAAATTTGGCATCACGGAACCAATCGGGATATTTATACTGTTTTAACGATTCATCAGTGGGACTGAATTTACCCTGCTCAGGATTAGCAGTATTTTGCTGCGCCTGTGCATTGAACAATGTGGAAATTGCAATAATGCTTACGAATATTCTTTTTTTCATTAGTTTGATAATTTAAACTCTACTATTCTAGTTTCAATATATAATGAGTTAAGAACCGGGGAGGAATTATTCATTAGCAATGATCAAAAGTCTAGTCAATTGCAATAACCTGCCTTCCCATACGGTTTTATACTTGGTTATGATGATCAAAATTAAACATGTTATCCGATCTAATTTTGAATAAATTAGACTTTTTATTGTAAAAATCCGACATTTAGAAAATGATTAAAAGAGTACTGCAAAATACCTTTTCACTACTCAATGTAGATTATGTGAAATTAACGGCAAAATGGAATTACCTCAATGTTATCAGTCCTTATTTTCGGATTTATTACATAGACGATGGAAATGGTGAGGTATCTGATCAGTCGGGATCTTTAAAGCTTGAGCCTGGATATCTATATATTATTCCCAGCTTCACACTTTGTAATCTGCATTGCAATGGATATTTAAGTCAGTTTTTTGTGCAGTTTTTTGAGGAATCTGTAGACGGGACTTCTCTATTTGCGCGAAACCGTAATGTTTCAAAGATTAAGGCTACACAGATGGATATTGATCTTTTTAAGCGACTGCTCGAAATAAATCCAGGCCGTGGCATTAATCGGTCTGATGACCCAAAAATTTATGAGAAAAATATTTTCTATAAAGAATATCAGGAGTTGAACAATATGCAGGGTTTATCCAATTACCTTGAAACCCAGGGTATACTGCTCCAGTTGATGGGACGTTTGCTTCAACCCCAGTTACATCGTAAACATGAGGATCGGCATGCCCCAGCCAAAATAATTGAAACAGTCGGTTATATCCTTGTAAATTTGCAACAGGAATTATCTGTAAGCAGTCTTGCCTCGCGTGTTAATCAGCACCCCGATTATTTCTCTCGCTTATTCAAAACTTTTACCGGCCAACGTCCTGTTACCTATATTCTTGAAAAACGGATCGAGCGGGCACAGTATTTATTGGCCACCACTCGGCTTGCCTATTCAGATATTGCAACACAAACCGGATTTGATAATCTCTCTTACTTTTCCAAATCTTTTAAAAAACTTACAGGAATGTCTCCCAGTGCCTATAAAAAACAGGTTTATAGGGTAGGTTTCACACTATAAACACATCATCCCGAGTAGTGTAAGGCTTATCCTGCCAAATCTGCCTGCTTAATTAAATAATACTGGGAGGCTTTCGGGTCGATGAATGGCATTTATTCCTAAATCTTTCTTTGCAACTGTTAACATTTGTCCCCCCTTAGGAGATCACTAATGAATATTTTGATTATGAGAAACACTAATCATACAAATCTGCAACCATTCTTACGCTTATAACCGAGGCCATCCATTGTAGCCAGCCTTGCTGCAACCAATTGGCTATTCCAAAAAGTTGTTAACACCTCAACTTTGCAATAAAAATGAAACTAACCACTAATAAATCACAATTGTGAGCACGAAAATTACCAATTTAACGCGGCTTTCAATAGCAGCCAAAATAAGCTCCCCTACTATTCCTCTTTATTTCTTCCGAAGAATTTTAAGGCTGAAAGCAGAACTAAAAGAATTTCAAACAATCCATTACCTGTAAAACCCGGTCTATCCGAAGGTGATGCTTGTATCAGACTGAAACGCATAACGTGATTGTACAATCACGTTATGCGGTATAGAGCAAAAATGACACATTATTGGTTCGATCTTCTAGGAAAAGGGCAAATCTTAGATTTGGAAAATTGAACCAGAAATGCGAATCACGCAGCACACCTATTAATCTGATAAACAGCGCTTAGCGCATAAAATCATCACTAACTAAAAGAGCCTATTTAGATTTTTGATCAAATATCTCTTTGATTTTCACATCTAAAGCCTCGCCTCTCAAATATTTAGCTATAATTTTTCCATTTGGATCGATTAAAAAATTCATAGGGATAGCTTTAACTTCGTATTTAGCTGCAGCCTCATTTTCCCACCCTTTTAAATCGCTAACCTGTTTCCAAGTCAATTTATCATCAGCTATTGCTTTAATCCATTTAGCTTTATCAGCAGCCTTATCAAGTGAAACGCCCAAAATTTCAAATCCTTTTGATTTGTATTGCTCATAAACCTTAACCAAGTTAGGATTCTCTCTACGGCATGGAGCACACCATGAAGCCCAGAAATCAACTAAAACATATTTTCCGTGGTAATCAGAAAGTTTAACCATTTTACCATCAACATCTGGTTGGGCAAAATCCTGCGCCCCTACGCCTTCCTGGGTCTTCTTGAAAGTGGCGATGCGTAAGCCAACTTCTTTACCAAAATAAGAATCTCTTAATTTGGGACTAATGGTCAGGTATACTTTTTCCATTTCAATCGCGTCAAAACCTGGAGCCAGGGTTGAATTTAAAACCATCAGCGACATGAAACTATTGGGATTTTTTTTCACATAGCCAATCTTTGCATCAAAAATTTCTTTTTCTACTTCCCTTGCCCGTTTATCCAAATCCAGAATAACGTCTTTATCCTGTTTTTTGACTTCAGGCATGTCTTGGTATTCTTTATTTAAAGCTTGTAGTTTAGCATAAATGGGATGTAGGAAATCATCAACCCGACGACTTTCTTCCGTCTGCGTTGATCCTTTCACTACAGCGTTTTTTAAAGAATCTTTGCCGGTAATGGTGATGTCTTCATTGTCAAGAATTAAATTCAAACCATCTATTTTGATCCGTTTACCCGGAATCTCAACTGCGTCATCATGTTTTAAACGCAATGTAGCTTCCATGGGCGACGGAGCATTTCCTTTGAAGGTAAAACTCCCGTTCACCAGAGGTACCGAATCTAGTACCTGCTTGCCATCTCTGGTGGTCAGTAAAAAAGCTTTTGCGGGTTTGCCCAGTTTACCAATCTGGCCTTTAATGGTATATCCTTTTTGTGCGGAAGCAGCAAAAGCGCTCATTAGCATAATTGCCGATAACAATATTTTTTTCATAGTTTCTATTTTTTTGAAGTTTTAGGTGATGTATTTTTCTGTGGTTTGGCAGATAAAAACCGGTTATAAACGTTTTGGGCATTTAAAATAGATAATGCCGTTGTAAATGCATTGCTCGCTTCATTTCGAACGCGAAGTGCATAGCTTTTACCAACATACAGCATATCGGCCATTTCGGCTTTTACTTCGACTGCAATAGTTTTTCTAGCTACCTGATCCGTTATTGGAGGTAATTTACCACCCTGTTTAGCTGCAGCGGTCATAATTTGATCAATCATTTTATCTTCAACATTGAAAGATGCATTGAAAGCATCAAAACCTGAATATTTATTGATTAAAGCCTGGCGATTTTGTTGTACCTCATTAAAGGCTGCCTGCGTAACCCTGCCGCTGCTCATCAGCCTGTTTAACCATCCGCTGTAAAGTGCGGTATCAATTGGGATAAACTTATCGGGCATAATACCGCCGCCGCCATATACCACCCTTTTATTGGTAAGCGTGATATGTTTTAACGAATCGGGAAAATTGATGTGTCCGCCCTCTGTAAGTTCCCCAGATGCCATGCGCCTGTTAAAATCTTCAAAATAATCGGTTTTACCTTTAGCATAAGGCTTTTGGATAGATCTGCCTGAAGGCGTATAATACCTCGCTGCGGTTAAACGGATTACCGAGCCATCGCTCATTGGCAAACCTTTTTGCATTAATCCTTTCCCAAAACTTCTCCTACCCACTACAACGGCCCTGTCCCAATCTTGTAATGCACCGGTTAATATTTCGCTTGATGAGGCGGTCGATTCATCAATCAGCACCACAAGATCACCGCTCATGAACTGGCCATAACCTCCGGTTAAGTAATGATCTTTAACACCAGTATTGGTTACCGAATAAAAGACCATTTTTTCTGCGGGTAAAAATTCATCGGCCACGCCAATAGCAGCGTCTACAAGGCCACCTCCATTTGATTGTAAATCAAGAATCAATTTAGTCATGCCTAAAGCCTTTAATTTTTTAAGGGCTGCATCCATTTCTCTTCTTGTAGACTGGCTAAAAACAGCCAGTGAAATATAGCCTACATTTTTACTTACCATGTAACTGGTATTAATAGAGAGTTCGGCAATTTGTTCCCTCAACACATTAAATTCAAGCGGTGTAGGCTGCAACTTGCGGATAACGCCTAACTTAACGGCCTTTCCTTTTTCGCCACGCAGCATCCGCATCACGTCTTGGTTTTTCAAGCTCTTACCAAAAATAGAGGCACCGTCAATCGCATTAATCCGGTCGCCTACCTGCAAGCCTGCCCTTGCTGCCGGTCCATCAGCATTGATACCAGTTATAAAGGTACTATCGGCCACCATTGCAAATGAAATACCGATGCCAGCAAAACTGCCGGTCATTTGCTCATTCATGGCTTCTACTTCTTCACGGCTGATATAACTTGAATGTGGATCGAGGCTGCTTAACATCGCTTTGATGGCCGCATCGACAACCTGTTCGTCATTTACCGGATCTACATAATTATCCTGAATGAGTTTAAGTGCATCCTGCAATTTTATTTTTGGATTCATTTGTGCCTGAGCAGACGCGATAATAAAAAAAGCGAGTAAACAGGACACTATGGTATTTTTTTTCATCTGTATAAATTTGTTTTCAATAGTGATGAAGCTATCAGATTTTTCACACGTGGTTTATTTTCTTTAGTGTTCAAGAACTCGCAAGCTCGGTTTATTCATCCCACTATCAGGTTTGAAAAATCATGATGGTTTCATTTGATTTATTTTTCTGCTCTTAATATTTCTATTGCTGTCGACAACTCGTCTCTTAACTGGCTTGGACTACCTGAATAACCTTCTGAACTGTACCGAACCAAGCCATTTTTAATAATAATCTTACGGGGAATCGCCGATGACTTGAATAATGGTGTCAGGCTTCTAAATACCTGATCCTGCTCGCCCTTCGCTCCTACCGCATCATGCAAAAGATTGAAACGGTAATTATTATCCCGTATATACTTAACAGACTTCGTTTTATAATCACCAAACTGCATGGTACCGATCATGTATATGGCAACTTTTGGATCTTTTGCATATTGGTCAACCAGAAGTTGCATACCCGGGAAAGCTTCAATGCATGGTCTGCACCATGTTGCCCAGAAGTCGATCACCACAATCTGATTCGCCCAATCTTTAGAACTCACCGTTTTGCCATCGGCATTTTCCAAACTAAATGGAATGAGCGGGTAGTTGACCATATTCGCCATTACATGTGCCCTCATTTCATTTTTCTTATCTGATGGCGTTAAACCAGCAAGATACTGCTCATAGCCATCTTCTTTACCGCCATGCTCGCTTTTATAAAGCTCCTTAAGTTTGGTAAACATGATTGGTGTTACTGCATTGGCGGCCACACTAAACTCTAATAATGGCTTAATTGCTTTAGTATCGTTCAGTTTTTCCAAAATGTTGACATGCATCTCATTTAAATCTGCATTTCCGATAGACCCTTTTTCCGATAAATATTTGAAGTATTGGTTCGCTGCTGCATAATCACCCTGGGCATTTGCAAGGGAGATGTGCGTAAATAAACGATCATCCATTTGATTATCTGCATTTTGCTGTGCTTTATCCACATCATCACCAAAATCAACTAAATAGGATTTATCCTTTTGTCTTTCAAGCAGATAAGGAATTATAATGTTGCTAAATTTATAAAGCAATTTCTGATCGCCTCTCCGCGACATTTGCGACCGGGTGATGTTCCAACGGTAGATTTCGTTGGCAGTTTTAAAATCAATATCCTTATAGAGCCCTAAAAATTTTTCATTTAGTCCGCCGTCAAAGTATTGTGTCGCCAGGTTTCTGAATATAGTATAGTAAATAAATGACTGATTGTCTGGTGACTTCTTCCATTCTATATATGGAAAAGCCTTGAGAAAATTTTCAGCACCTGTTTCGAAATCTTTTCCGGATTTTCCTTCAGTATTTTTTCTGTAGGCTAAAAACCTGGCTGTGCTGCTTTTAGGGTAATCTCTAAAAATAAGTGATTCCACTGCTGCAGAACCATTTTCATTTTTCAACTTTTCGTAATAACGTTGTGCCTGTGCCAAAAACTGCTCGTTAAGTTTCCCATTTTTGAGCTCGCCCTTTAACAGGTTATCGGCCATTACACTGAACTCAGAAGCAGGCATAGTGAGCTGCTTAAGTTCTAAATAATTGAACAAAAGTGATCTTGGTATGCGTTTAGAAAGATTTTCTTCCTTTTGCAGCAAAGAGTCAATCATCTTTTGATCTCTGGAAGGACTGACGAAGCTGTTCAACATCAAATTGCCGGCTATACCTGCCCTCAAACCAGCTTCTGCCAAATACGTACCTGGAACTATTTGCCTCTTCGTATTTAGAACCTGATGGTAATAGCCTTTACCATTCTGATTGTCAAACGCTTCAGGATTCCGAATATCACCCTGATAAAATTTTAAAGCGATAAACACGGCATGATCCGGAAGTTGATAGTTTCCTGACCATATATCGTTCTTTTTCGCTAACTGAACCGGAACGGTGCTCCATTTGCTACCACTGTATACTGCCGCGAGTGCTTTTGGCTCGTCACTAAATTCGAGGTCGCCACCTTTCGGTTGGTATTGAAAGCTAATTTTCTGGTTTTGGTATAGTACCCCCGGCTGCCAGTTTAACGTTTGTGCAGCTAACTGCTGCCCAAAAAAAGGGCAAAGCAGTAGCATACATTTTTTAAAAAAATGTTTTCTCATGGATTGATTTTCTATCTAGGGTTTTGCTGCAATTCGGGGTTCAACAGAATGTATTTATCTCCGATAGGATACAAGTAAAGATTGCTATTTGGCTGTAAAGTATAATCTACGCCCTTAAAATTGCGGCTTTTAGTCAATGCAAAATCACTATCGAGGTTAAGTCGCTTCTGATCAAACCAACGCATACCGGTTCCAAAGAATTCCCTTCGCTTTTCTTCTATTACTATACGTAGCGCATCATTGGCATCGGCTGCTGTTAAAGGTGTATAGTTAGCGGTTGTAAAACGTTTAATTCTTAAATTATTTACCAGCGTCATGGCATCAGTTGTATTTCCGGCACGAGCCAGGCATTCCGCTTTAATCAACATCATTTCCGGCACTGTCGGCCCATTATTAATTACAAACTCGTTAATTAAGTATCTGCAAGATGCCCTTCCAGTAAATGATGTACTAAATTGTCCGCCGAAGCGGCTCCTCACATCTGTAAAAAGCTTATATCGTAGATCCGTCGTTCCCAAAGAATTCAATAAATCATTACTTATCGAAATGGCCGGTAAAGCTACGTTAGCAATTTTCGAAAATATGATTTCGGGATTCGATAGTCTTACCGGTATGGTACCAGCTGCGTTCTCGTAAGCTTTCAGATCCAGCAAGCCATTTTGTAATGCCAAAGCACTATCGGCATATAAGGCGGCATTATTAAAATCGCGCATACTTAAATATGTTTTTGCAAAAACGGCATAAGCAGAAACCTTAGCCGGACGCACATTATAATCAGCAACGGCAGGTAAACGGCTTATCGATATTCTCAGGTCTTTCAGTATTTGTGTGTAAACCTCGGCAACCGGAGCCCTGTTAAGCTTGGCGTATAAATTTGGTGTGGTAAGCAATGGAACGCCTAAGTCGGTAGCAGCAGTTGTACCATTATACTGCTTGCCATACATGTTCACTAAAATAAGATAGGCATAAGCTCGATGAACCAAAGCTTCGGCATAGATTTTTTGTTTCTCAGCTTCAGTACCGTTCTGAGAGGCAAGAACACCATCTAATACCTGGTTACATACATATATTGTTTTATACTGTTTTTCCCAGTCGCCATCACTTTGCGATTCGGAAGTATATTTTGGTGCCCAGGTGTAAACGTTACTCAGAATGTCACCAAGGGTATTTTGCCTCGTGGCATCCATAATTTCTGTATCATCACCTGATAAAATCGGGTAGGAAAAAGTACCTTCCAGAACATTATTATTATTCATGGTATTCCTAAAATCTGACGTATATTTTAATGTTCTGATTGAAAGCTGATCAATCTCCACGTATTTTCTGCAGCTTGCCAAAGTAATTGCTAAGGCAAACAATATAATTGAATATTTATTTTTCATGTTGATTACAGGGTTGCATTAATTCCAAAAACATAACTTGGCGTAGGTGTTACGCTACCAAAATTTCCTGTATTGATAAATTCAGGATCTATACCATCTTTGTTTGCGCGCCAAACAATTCCCAGGTTGCGCACATTTGCCGATAGTGACAAAGATTTCACAAAGTTGCGGGGCAGGAAGCGTTGCGGAACGATATACGACAAAGAAATTTGCTGAAAACGGATGTTATCTGCTTTTCTTACCAATGCATCAGAAAAACGATAACGGTTTATACTGTTAAAATTTACTCCCGTGATTCCTGGTACATCTGTTATGGCCTCATCACCAGGCTTTCTCCAGCGATCAGCCAGTTCGCCCTGACGACCAAGCACGCCTGAATATGCACCTTCAAAAGTTGGATAATTAGTAATTGCATTTTTTAAGAAAACGTGTCCGAAATAACCTGTAAACCTAAGGCCCAATTCTAACTGACCATATTTAAAATTATGATTAAAACCAGCGGTATAAGGCGCATACCTATTTCCAACGTAAACCAAATCTTCTTTAGTGAAGGCAGTGGTGAGGTTGGTTGTGTTATTGATGATATTATTGTTGCGATCGTAAATTTGTGATTGGCCTTTGTTATCTAATCCCGCCCAACGGTAAACATACAGCGAGCCTAATGGCATACCTTCTATGTTGGTTAATGCTCCGGCGATATTACTGGCATTATTTACATAACGTTGATCTGTAACTGTATTGGTGGTATAGCCAAAATTTAAAATCGATTTCCAGCTGAATCGTCCTGCTCTTATCAATTCGCCATTTAGGGAGAATTCATAACCATGGCCACTCAAAGTTCCGCTGTTGAACGATAAGGTAGACCAGCCGTAGGTGGCATTATAAGGGAAGGATGCCAAAATGCCGACTGTTCTTTTCGTATACACATCAACACTTCCATTTAGCCGTCCTTTTAAAATGCCGAAGTCGATACCCAGGTTAGCCATTTTTGTGATTTCCCAGCCCAAATCCGAATTGGCCGGAGTTTCGATATTGGCCACAGGCTGGCCAGTTCTGATATCGGTACCAGAAACATTAATAATGGGCACATTTGTACCGGCTTGAGGTACCACTCCACTGGTTCCTAAAGTTGCACGGACACTAAATGCATCTAACCAATTTAAATCCTGTAAAAATTCTTCTTTATTAGCGTTCCATCTTAAGCCAACTGACCAGAATGGCCTGGCTCTCTTACTCCTATCCAGTCCCAATAAAGTATAATCATCAAAACGGACACTACCAGTAACAAAGTATTTATCCTGGTAACTGTATGATGCATTACTATAATACGATAAATACCGCTTACGGTAAGCAATCAAATTGCCTAAATTGGCACCTAACGATCGGCTGTAACCATCGAAGGTGGGATACTGCTGAGTTGGATTAACAGTAGCAATTGTACGCGTATCGGCATTGTAACCATATCTGGTTTCAGATGTACCATCAGAATTGGTTTCTCTAATTTCGGCACCAGCAATGGCATTGAACTGGTGTTTACCAGCAATCGTAAAATCTGAATTTAACTGTCCGCGCAATGACATTTCTGATGAAGTACTCTCGTAAGTGATGTAACGCCCGCCATAGAGAAATGTATTTGTGGCTTTACTATTAGGGGGAGTATATGTATTTATCAATATCCTTCCTGCATAGCTATCTAAGTCATCAAGCGTATAAGAGTTACCGAACTGACGTTGATTAGATATCGAAACATCGGCATTTAGCCATTTCGCGATTTTACCATTTAAACCAGCACTCATTCTAAGTACATTATTTTTGGTGATAGAATTTGAATAATTCAATTCATCAAGCGTATTGTAGGTAAAGGGTAAATAACCTTGCCCCACCATTTTATTGGCTAAAACATCGGTAATGATAATATTTCTGCCGATGCTGTTGCCATTTTCGTCCTGCAATAAATCATAAGGGCGCAGTGCCGTAGTGCTTACTGATAGTGCATTCACTGCGGCAGCATTATATTGTGATTTAGAATATTGATAATTAAACAGCGCCCTTAAAGTTATTTTTTTATTAAAAAAATCGGTCGACGTATTGGCATTTACAAAGGCATTTTCACCATAATTGCTTTTAAATATTGGGTTATCCTTGGTATAATTTCCAGAAATATAATAGGTACTGCTTTCAGAACCGCCTGAATAAGAAAGGTTATACTGGTGGTTAGTAGCATTCTGAAGTAAATATTTTTCGATCTGTGCCATGCCATCTCTCGATGCAATTTCTGCTAATGCCGCATCACGCTGCGCAGCAGTTGCGGTACCGCGTTTAACCCTAAACATCCATTCTGTAGCCTCACTATTATTTGGGGTATAAATTTGATTCACAGGTAATGCTGTTAAAGGATCAACCAGAAAACCTTTATCAACCATTTCTCTTTCCAGATCAATGTATTGCGCACTATTCATCCAGTGCAAATCGGCAATAGAAGGATTTTTTGATATACCAAAAAGATAGCTTACGTTTAGTGAAGGTGCAATTTTTTTACCTTTTTTGGTCTCAATAACGATTACCCCATTTGCCGCTCTTGAGCCCCAAATAGAGGTAGCAGAGGCATCTTTTAAGAAAGTAATTTGCTCAATATCAGCCATATTGATATTACTGATCACTGAATTACCAAATGTATTGCCACTCACGGGTGAGGTTAAGGTTGCACGGTCACTAGGATTCATTAAAGGAAACCCATCAAGAACAATTAAAGGAATTCCACTGCCTGCTCCATAATTATTTACCCCTCTAATTTGTACGCTATTGCCCTTGATATCGAACTTCACGCCCGCTACCTGCCCTTCCAGGCGTTCCATAATGTTTACAGCGGGGTTAGCTGCAAGTTCTTTACCAGTAATGACTGAATAGGCGCCTGCAGCACGCTCCTTACTTATTTTCTGATATCCGTTTGAGACCACCGATACTTCCTCCAGCACGGCTGAAGACTGTCGGAGTGTAACATAATAAGTAATCGTCTTCCGGTCAACGAAAATTTCCTCGCCTTTAAAGCCCAGGTAACTAATTTGCAAAACATAACCATTGGCAGGCACATCATTAATCACTAAGTCTCCGTTTTTGCCGGTGGTGTACATCTTATTGATTGTTTTGTTGTAAACATTGGCTCCGGAAAGTGGCCTGCCTGAGGAATCCCTTACCGTAACCTTTACATCAACGGCCTTAATAATATCAGCCAGTTTATCAGTCACGCTCTTTTCTTTAATTACAATGGTTTTACCATCAAGCGAAAAAGTAAGGGCCTGGTTATTTAATGATTTTTGAATGGCCTCAAATACACTAACCTGATTTACATTAATAGAAACAGGTTTAGCATCCAGGATAATGTTGAGGTCATAAATAATGTCGTAACCGCTCTGTTTACGTATCTCTTTCAGCACGCGTTCCAATGACGCATTTTTTTCAACAATGGAAACTTTTTGTGCCATTGTTGATGCACTGATTTGCATGAACGTTAAAAGAAGAATCGCAGCAGTTAGTCGCATAACGAGTAGCAGTTTTCGGAACTGCCGGTTAAGCATCCCGAGTGAAGTAAAATTTTTATACATTTGTTTGTTTGGTTATTGCATTCGGCCCGGGCTTCGAAATCAGGTCCTTATGCAGTTATTAGTTGATTAATTATTGTCGACTACCAATTATCCAGGGGTGCCGCCAAGCACTTCTGGTTTTTTTTGGAATCGTTTTTAATTTATTTAGATACGATTACCCTCCTTCCTTCAAGTTTAAAATGTACTTTTCCTGTTAACTGAATATGGTTGAGTACTTCTGAAATATTGGTGCCTCTCGACATCCAACCGCCCAGCATTAAATTTTCTGGTGCAGTTTCTTCATAAACTATTTCTACATCATACCATCGGGCTACTTTTCTCATAGCGCTACGTAAATCTTCTCTAAATACAAACGCTCCATTTTTCCAGGCAACCGCCATTTCAGTATCTGCCTCTTGTACCTGTATGTTTTGATTACTCAGCTTTGCCAGCTGACCTGGTTTAAGCAATGTGGTTTTGTTATCATTTAAAGTAACACTTACACTCCCTTTAAGTAAAGTAGTTTTAATAAAAGGCTCATCGGCATAGGCATTGATATTGAAATGCGTTCCCAGCACCTGCACCTTTTCTGATTGGGCATTGTTTCTAATAACTGATACAGAGAAAGGCACTCTCCCTTTAGCTCCCTCTATATGCGCAACTTCAAAATATCCTTCGCCAGTTAAGACTACGTTTCTTCCACTTGCTGCAAAAGCTGTCGGATATTTTAAAGATGATCCTGAATTTAGCCAAACTTTTGACCCATCAGGCAGGATAATAGTATATTGTCCACCAATAGGTGTAGTAATGGTATTAAACCCAACACTTTTACCTTTTGCATTTGATACCTTATAAACCAAAGTTCCCTCTGAAGATTTTGTAATTTCAATTCCAGCGTCGGTTGCAATTTTTCCAACAGCATCCTTATTTAAATCAATTACCCTACCATCAGATAAAGTTAATGTTGCCTGATCAGTACCGGCAGGCAGATCATATTTTTTTTCGATGACAAACCGATCTGGAGTGGTATCGTGATTTTTAAACACCAGGTAACCTATTCCAGCGATCAATAATATGCTTGCGGCAATTCCTATCGAAATCATTCTTTTATATGGTCTATTCAGCTTTTGAACTATAGGTAATTCCACTTCGGTTTGTGAAGCATTAGAAAGAATTTTATTCCAGATTTTCGCTTCTAACTTTTCATATTCTATTGGTGAATCAACCGATTTATTTTCTTCAGCTTTTAACAAATACCAGGTTTCTAACTGGGCATTCTGTTTGTTATTAAGTTTATTATGCAGATAGTCTCTGATAAATTTACTTACAGTTTGTTTGTTCATTTTATTATAGGTAGTATAATAGTAATGACAGGTAGCTCAATACAATGTTGTATTCAACATTAAAAAAAAGTTACTTTTTTATTAATTAATTGAAAATGGAGCTATAACGAGATAAAAAAAGAAGGCAAATGATTGCCAAATTTGGTTCGCAATGTAGAAATCGCCTTGTTCATCTGCGTTTTAACAGTGAGCTCAGAAATGTCCATGATGCCGGCAATTTCTTTATAGGAAAGATTTTGCTTTCGTTTTAATTCGAAAACCTCACGCATCCGTGGAGGGAGTTTCTCAATTTCTTCTTCAATTAGTTTACTTAGAATGCGTTCTCTGATGAGGTGATCGGTAATTTCCTGTGCCTGATCTAAAAATTGACCGAGATCTGTTAAATAAGTATGATGCACCTGATTTTTACTAAAAAAATTCAAGATTGCATTTCTGGTAGAAACATAAAGATATGCACCAATTGAAGTGTCAGCTGGCAATTGAGGTGCTTTCTGCCATAATTTTGTAAACACCTCCTGAACTACATCCTCGCTCTCGTCCTCTTCTTTGAGCATTCTAAGGGCATGTTTATATAGTAATGGCCAATACCTGCTGTAAATTTCTGAAAAAGCTTTATTATCCCGATCTATTAATAGCGAAAGTAATTTTTCATCATTATATGTGGCATAATCAGGAATCATCAACAAGTAAAAGTATAACTTATTGCCTACATTTAAAAATAAACAACCCGAGACCTAGAGCATGTCTTTTGATGGACAATTTTTCCAACGCTATGCCGGTGATAACTTATTAATGATCAAAAAAGAAAGGGTTGCTCTTTTTGGAGCAACCCTTTTGAAAAACGGACTTGAATCCGATTAGTACGGTTGAGCAGGAATACTTTGAACACTTAGAACGGTTTTTACAGCTTATAGAGCCTATAATTGAGGATTTGGAGAGAAAAAAATTCATTTAAAAATTAAAATGTTTCAAATCTTCTCAAGACAGGATTAGCCTTGAGAGGATTACTTTAGAACTAAAAAGTTGGCAAATATGAAAAATTTTATTTTTGGTTTTTAGATAGAAAAATCAATCTGGATTGCTCCATCTCGCCAAAAATAATTTCACCATAATAGCTAAATATTCAGTCAACCAAAAGACAGAGCGAAATTTAGTAAGCAGGTCAGATAATTTGATTTGTCAGATCATTAGCTTAAAACTTTATCCTCCCTAAGAAATTTCATATAGCTCGCTCAATCCAATCGCCAATATGTAAATCTCGTTTAGTTCTCAGATCTATAAATTCTCTTAGGCCGGATAAGAAGTTAAAAAACTCAGTCAAAATAATAGTTTGGTTTATAAGACTTTAAATTATATCTTTACAACACAACAAAATAATTGTGTTAAATGATTCCAGATTTTATTGATGATCAAAATTTGTTATGGCCCATACTCCCCCCTGGAATTTGGGATGCAGATATTGAAGAGGTTAAAACACGATTTGCACTAAACCCCAAAAGGCTTATGCTTTTTGAAGGGCTCTATCGCGGTGCAAAAAATCTTTTTCAGGCAGGTTGCTTAGAAATATTCTTAGATGGAAGTTATGTAACAGCTAAGCCTATACCAAGTGATTATGAAGTGTGCTGGAATGCAGAATTTGTCGATGCCGACCAAATCGACTATGTTTTTTTTGATTTCTCTCTGGACAGATACAACCAAAAGAAAAAATATCATGGTGAATATTTCCCTGATTTTCAAACTGAACGAAAATCAGGTATGCCATTTTTGGAATTTTTCCAATATGACAAACCAAGTGGAAGTAGGAAAGGAATAATAAGGATCAAAAATTTTTTAAAAGACGGGAGGCAAAATGATAACTAATGACAGGCAGCACAAAATTACCAAGGCTAGATTGGATGAATTTAAACATGCTCTTGATTTTCATCTATCTTCTAGCCCACAACATGAAAACGTGCATCCAAAAATAATAAAGGCTTATCAAGACAGCATAGAGACTCAAATCTCAGAATTGGAAAACGAGATATTCGAATATGAAGAGCTGAAAGCTGGAAATATATTGATCACAGAAATAAGGGATTTAAAGGAACTTCCTTTGATGCTCATCAAAGCAAGGATAGCCAACGGGATGACCCAGCTAAAGTTGGCAGAAAAATTGGGTATGAAAATGCAACAAATCCAGCGCTACGAATCGGAAAACTACGGATCTGTAAGCTTAAAAACTCTCATCAGGATTGCTGACAGCCTTCAGGTTGTTATCAACGGAGATGTTCAACTAAAACCGATTGATGCACCGGAATTTTTAGATCTTAAAAAATATCCATTCAAACAGATGTTCGAGAGGAATTGGTTTAACAATCTAAACACTTCAACACTGAATGACGCGGTAAAAAATTCTGCCCAACTTATCAGTAGTCTTCTCGAAAATGCAGGACTTAGCACCTTTAAATATAGCTTTAACAAAAGGACTCAAGGTAAAGAGAAAAATATTAATGAGCATGCACTAAACGCATGGTATGCCCGCATTCTGATCAAGGCAAAAGACCAGAAGCCCCAAACAGTGTTCAACAGAGATGACCTCAGCAATAGCTGGCTTAGAGAGCTTGCAAAATTAAGCCAACATGAAAATGGCCCTCAACTCGCCAGTGAATATCTTCAAAATAGTGGAATTAGGTTTATTATTGAACCGGCACTGCAAGGTACGCTATTAGATGGGGCAGCTTTATTATTGGACGACTTATCTCCAGTAATAGCGCTTACACTACGGTATGATAGATTAGATAACTTCTGGTTTGTTCTATTCCATGAAATTGCGCACATCATTCTTCATCTTCATGGAGAACTGGATGTAATATTTGATGACCTCGATCAAAAGCTCGATGGTATAGAAGCAGAAGCCGACGCTTACGCACTTAACGCGCTGATTCCTGATGAAACGTGGCGCAAATCACTAGTACGCTTTAGCCCGACCGATGAAATCATCAAGAACCAGGCCACTAAACTTGAAATTAGCCCTGCTCTGGTTGCCGGCCGGATAAGAAGGGAAACAGGCAATTATACAAAGTTTAACAATCTGATTGGCCTCAACAAAGTTCGTAAAAATTTTAGCGACCAATATTAAACCTTTGAAGATGAAAGAAAACGATAAATTCTACTTGCCAATTTTAAAATCGAAGTCTGGGGAGTTTACCGCACTATCTAAGCTTGATGCGTATACCAGAAAACGGATTATCCCATTGCTCGAAATTACTCCTATGGAATGGGATCATACCTTTAAAACCAAACCAACAACTATTGAAGAACACCTGATAAAGTTCAGTCAGAAAATAACTAAATTCTGGGCATTAGATGAATGTTTTATAGATACTACACTTCTTACCGGTCAAATGATTGATAAAACTTCGTGTCTTGAATTTATATTTAGCCGGTTATCCTCTAGCACTTTATTCGATATAAAAGCTATCCCAGTTATTGAGGTAAGTACACAAGATGATGTAATCATTGGGGTCAAAAACATATTGACCCAACATAAGATTGGGCAAGCAGGGCTAAGAATCACTCTGAATGCCCTTACAAATCCGAAATTCAAAGGCATGGTTGACGAACTTCTTGGAAAAATTATGGTTACTGCAGCCTCAATTCATGTAATACTTGATTTAAAGAATTCTGATTTCACCCAGACTGAGGATTACTCTGACGCCATTATCGCCTCTTTAGAAGATTTCCCCTATTTTAAAGAATGGAAAACATTTTCGATATGTGGTGGAGCATTCCCGAGCTCAGAATTGATACACAAAAACGAAAATATAATACCCCGCTATGATTGGAAACTCTTTCAAGCCATTTGTAAAAAATTAGAATGTGAATTGTGTATTTCAATGAAAGTGACCCCTCTGTTTCGGGCCAAACTGGCCACCAATTTGATTACCGGATGATGCGTATCTAGTTCCTTTCCCTCCGAA
>NZ_JACHCQ010000037.1 GCF_014205835.1 Pedobacter sp. AK013
ACACCATACCTATAGCATCTGCTGCAATCGTTCGCTAGCAATTCAGGTGGTCAGTTTGCCACGGAATCACATGGTCAGTTTCTCCGAAATATACAACAGGAGACCAATTTACAATATTCGATTATCAAATTGTTAACGGATGCCAAACCAGCAACGTGTTATATAACAATAAGAGTGGAAGTAATGTTCAAAAGGTGCATATCCCTATTAAACTAATTGCAACTACAGATGATGATGTTAAAACACGAATTACCCTAGCGACCAATAACCAAACACCCATTAAAAAAGAACAGCTTGCGGCCCTAACAGCTTTTCAAAGAACGTTAGAAGAATACTATAATTCATATTCTGGAGAAGATAGAATCTATTATGAGAGAAGAGCAAAACAGTTTAATTCTGATAGTTCAATCTTAAAAACTAAAATTATTACCCTTCCTTTCCAGATTAAATCATTTGCCTCAATGTTTCTAAATGAGCCGCATAACGTAACGAGCTTTTTTGGTTTAATTGTTAGGAGATTAAATGAAAAGAAAATGCCGATCTTCAACGAAGACCATGCATTTGCGCCTTATTATCTAAGTGCATTCGCGTACTATAAATTAGAGGGACAATTCCGCAGAAATAATATAGATCGAGCTTATAAGAAAGTAAAATTTCATATACTAATGTTGTTTAGGTTACTTAATGAATCGGAAGGGTTACCACCACTCAACAATCAGAAAAAGATGGAGGGCTATTGTGGCTCATTGTATACCATCTTAAGTGATGACGCAAAATCACTTAAAGCTTTTAAAAAGTGTATAAATATAATCGATAATGCTGACTTCAACATGGATGATAAGCAAGATTTAAAGCTTGTGTCAAAGACAAAAAACCTTGTTGAATATGCTTTGGCAAATAGAGGTTAAGTTTCGAATCATTCAGTGTGATTGGCAATATAGTGTGAAACAGAGATGGAGGTCGATAAATTATATATGGAGGAAATGAAAAGCTAGAATTTGACCATATTATGCCAAAGGGGGGCGGCTACTTATCGTAATATTCAGCTACTATGTGAACCTTGCAATCGGTCTAAATCTGATAAAATTGGTAATTAAAATGAGAGGAACGGTTAAATACGTTAAAGATGAGGTCTGTGCTATAGAGTTAAATAATACTTTCTTTAGCATTTGGGAAGATTGGCTCGGATTCTGCGAGGTTGGAGACCTGGTATCTGGGAAGCTAGAAAGTCTAGGAGAAATGAAGATTAGAAATGAGACTCGATCTGTGGACTTGACGGGTTTCTTAGATGACATTTATCTTAGCGAAGAGGACGCTAAAGATAAGCTAGGTTTATAAATATCAAGATGCTCATCTAAAGCATTGTCAGTATCAAAATTTAAATAACTTACCAATAACCTAATATATTCCCATTGCTATGAGAGAAAGTATACAATTAGCTACCTCGGGTTTAAATCGAGTAATATCCACAAATTTAATGTATTCAAAGAAGTTTGCTCGAAAACGGAATTAATCATGACGAAAGAACAACTAAGAAAAGAATCGATGAGGTTAATGCTCGCTCAAGAACTTACCGATACAAAAGAGTCCTTAGATATTTACCTCAAATTATTGTTCAAGATTATCAACCAACACATAGATCCAGTTGTTAATGGATCGTTGGAAGAAGCAAGGCTAACTTTGCAGATGGTATTTAGTAAAACCTTGAATTTACGTGGTTTGCTTGATGGATTGAATTATAATGGCGAAAATGGTAAAAGATTATTGAATTTCATTGATCCTACCATTATTGCTTCTGGAGCAAGAAATATAACAGAACTTGTATCAACTTTCCATCTTGTCTATAGCTTGCCTAATGATAAAGACAATCAACTAGTTGCTTACAATCTATGGGTGATTGCGGGATTAAAGTTTAGGCAGAGATTTGGTGAGGCGATCAGCTCAGAAGAAAACAAGAAAAAACTCGTTGACGAGAGTATTTCAATTGATAATCTTATAAAAGGTATCTATGAAACAACCCTTTTTATCAATTTGCCTGAGGACAAACAAAATAAGATCAAGAAAGCAATTAAAGATAAAGATTATAGGGTAAAGCTTAGCAATACTGAGGTGTTGAATCTACATTGGCAAGCGATAATTGATGAGATGGGTTTTAGGCAGGAACTTACTGGAACACTTTATACCTATTTTTCACTTTATGCTCACCCTTCAAACGTAAGTGTTTTTCAATATGGAGACTTATTTCATAATGGAAAAGATGCACACATAAGAATGTCAATGTACAATATAAAAACATTATCTGCGGTATTAAGTAAATTCATTCTAGATTATATCAAGCTATTCCCTGATGTTATCAATATTTTCAATGAAATGACTATTCTAGAGCAAGTTGTGGTAAATGGCAACTTAAGATTTGCAACAATGGACAGGCAGATTATAAACAATGCAGGAGATGCACTCAACTGATGAGTTTTATCGATCTTAGGTTTATTCGGTATAAATTTAGTAAGATAGTCAGCATCTTTTAGCCTAATTTATTTACCTTTAATGTAAAGATTTTATCAACCTAAGCTTAATATGCAAGCAAGTAAAAGAAGAGCTGTCGCCTATATAACAGGCAGGTTTATATTACACAGAGATTCAACCGCAATCTTTGATTATTCCACATCTGGTTATTTCAATTTTAGTGGATCTGTTGATAATTCGGTTAATGTTTACGACAATTCTCGATCTAACTACCTATCTGGAGATATATCCTCTCTGTATGATTACGCAACTGGCCAATATATAAATATTAACGTAACGGGCACTACATTTTCAGGCTATGATTATGAAACAGGAAGCTATTTTAATGGAACTGTGACCGATGGATCTATTAATATCTATGATTACCAAGATGGAAAATATTACAATTACTCAATATAGATAAATGGGAACCTTATCTAACTTAACGGTTGCTGAATATCCAATCTTAACATTAAAGAATAACTATTATGAGCAAGCTGTTAACTTGCTATTCACTGATCAAGACTTTGTTGAAGAAGAGAGATTAAATAGGGAAAGAAATCGCTTGGTTTGGGGGGATGCTTTTACTAAAAATGACAATAATTATATATTTAAAGGATTTAAGCAAACAGCCAGTGTCTGCAAACAGAGATTAGAAATCTATGGACATACTCTTAGCAGTGCTAAAATCGAATTTGGAAATGCGAAAGTAAATGCAAATATTAATGACCACTATGAGTTTTCATTAAGCAAAGTCACCTTTAATCACTACATAGAGACTATAAAACTAATTGTGACTAGTGGTATAATCCACTATGAAGAATTGTACACAAATTTCACCGAAAGTCTTATTACTGATGAATTGTCTTTCCATGGTCTTTCATTTGCTACATATTTATACTGCGTTTTGTCTGCTCTACCTCCAGAAAGCATCATTGAATATGAATTAAATGAGCTGATAGATAACGGTTATATAAATATTGAAGATGTCAAGCAAATCAAACAAGAAAAGATAATAGTTATAACAGAAGGAAAAACAGACAGCGAGTTTATAAGTGCCAGCTTAAGAAATCTTCATCCTAATTTATTTACATATTACCATTTTATTGACTTCAGCAATAATGATTTTAAACATGAAAGTAATGCATCTACTTTAGTTAAATTAATAACAGCCTTTTTTGCATTGAATATAAAGCATTATGTGATTGCGATATTTGATAACGATACAGCAGGGAGGCACGAGCTTAAAAGGATTCACGTTGATAAACTCCCATTTAATATAAAAGCCATAAAGTTCCCCAACATAAAGTTAGCGAATTCTTATCCAACGATAGGGCCAACGGGAATGGAACGAATGAATATAAACGAATTAGCTTGTGGGATAGAACTTTACTTGGGAGAAGATATCTTAAAGGATGGCGAAGATTTTATACCTGTGCAGTGGAAAGGATATAATGACAAAATGGAGCAATATCAAGGGCAAATCTCCTACAAAGAAACTGTTCAAAGTAAATTTAGAGATAAGTTGAAAAAAGGCATCGGAGTAAACTCTTTTGAAATGGAACAATTGTTAGAGGTAATTCTTAAAGCATTTCATAATTAAACGAAAGTTTGGATATTTAGGACTTAAAAGGGTGATTTAGTAATAATATTTCAATTCTAGCCTTATCATCTCATCACACTTATAGAAATTTTGCGATAAGTGCATCCAACCTAATTACAGTTATTTGTTTCTTAATGTTCAATTGATAAAAGTATACAACCTAAATACTAGATATGAGTATTTACGCTTTTCTGTATTCAATACTCAATTTAACTGCCTATTTTAGTAAGTGATTAATGGTGGATCATTTATTATCTTCATCGCAACCCCACAAATTCTCAACGCGGGTTCAAATCCTGAACTATTTCAACAGCCCCAAACCAACTTAAAATGAAAATAACAGTAAGAGAATTAATAGAGCAATTAGAAAAAGAGGATCAAGATTTAGAGGTTTACTTCGGAGGTCTTGATTTCTATAGACTAAAAGACCGAGGAGGTCATTTGCAAATTGAATTTAGTCAATTAATTTACAAGGATGATGATGGTTCAATTGTTGTAATAAATCACTAATAATGGAATCTACACATACGCTTGATAACCTTAAAAACTACCATAAAGAAGCGATAAGTTTCTTCGGATCTGAGCTAGTGCTTTTGAAAGAAGCAATACCGAAGATTAAAAATGAAAGAATTGCTAAAGCAGGGGTTTTATTGATAAGCTGTGGGCAGACAGGAGCCGCTCTTCTTCAATTGGCTAGTCAAACAGATTCTTTCACAACACAATCAGCAATGCTTGCTCGTGCTTTTATGGAAACAATAACCAACTTTTGTTACGTTGGAGTTTGCGATGAGCACGAGTATCGGGCGTTTATTCTACATCCAATCTACAAGCAATATCACAATATAGGCAGTTTTAGAATTGAGGATGATTTAGATTTATATATAGATAATATATCTGCAAGAAAGGATAAACAATCAAAATTCAAGGAAATCCCTATTGTAAAAGAAGCTCTTGAGGTGTTCTCAGAAACAAAGCCAAATTTGAACTGGACAAAGAAAACTCTGTTTCAAAGAATAGAGGTTCTTGAGAAATGGGGTAAGTTTATGGATGTATTCTTTACAATTAACAAAATCCAATACTATTCTGATGCTTCCGAAGCTCTTCATGGTTCATTATATGGCTGTACTTATCATGTTGGTACATTCGATCCAGAGTTTGATTTTAGCAAGAAAGATGAATTAGAAAAGAAATTATATAAAGACAGTTCATGCATTTTATTACACCTCGGCATGCTCATCCATGAAGCATTTACATTGATATCCTATTCAGACGACATTAAGGAAATTTGGAATCATTCGTATAACAATAGAAGACAAGCATTAAATCTATTATTCCATGTTCTAGAGATAAAGAATACTTCTAAAGTCTCACAAGAACCATAATTAATTATTATATAACATTCCAACATGGACTTAAAATCTACTCATTAGCCTTATTAGCTTCTTCTAAAACATAAAAAACTAAAAATATGAAAGGTCTATTGATTTCTTTAATTATTGGTTTGTCTTCAATTACAGCTTTTGCTCAAAGTACATCGGAACCCCCTGTTCAAAATATTTCACCAGATAGTACGGTCGTGTATCGACTTTTTTCCACTCGAAACATGTATACTTTTATTAAGTTGAACACTAGAAATGGCCAAATGTGGCAAGTTCAATGGGGTACAGAGAGCAAGTATAGATTTGAGAGTACACTTTCGGATGTCTCTCAGGTAAGTCCTGCCGAAGAGAAAAATGGCAGATTCTTCCTTTATCCTACTATGAACACGTATAATTTCATTTTGCTTGACCAAATCAACGGAAAAGCATGGCAAGTACAATGGGGAAAAGAAGAAGAGAGAATGGTAATTCGTATATATTAATAGAGTGTTGAGTATGTATACATGATGCTAAGTATTATTATTAATCATTTTTCAAATTTAAGCTTGTAACATAACATGCTTACAGAAATTTTGTACGTATGGTACCACAGCGATGATATATCACTTTAAAATGAAAAGGTTAGACTCCATCTCACTAAATGTGAGTATTTACGGTTTACCGTATTCGAATAAAGTAAATACCATCTATCTTAGCTTGAGCATACTTAATTAAACCTGATCTAAAATTATAGATATTAAGCTCTCACCATGAAATATTACATCTTAGCTGCACTAATTGCATTCATCATAGGTGGTTGTGGAAGTCCTCATTCAAAAGAGGAAAACAAAGTAAAAGATCAATCTGGTTCCAAAACTAAAGGTAAGTTCTATTCCGTTAACAAAACTACCTTTCTCCTTACCTTACCATCACAATCAGCGCCAAAGTTAATTGATAGTATCAACTCTTCTGAAATCCACAAGGAATACTGTTTACTAGATGGTACCAGTAAAGTAATAATAACAGAAATCAAAGATAATTGGTGTAAAGTAAAGGTAATTGAGCCGGATTGGTTATCAAAAACTTATATAGGATGGATACCTGCAGATAACTTGGTTGAAGTGCATCTAACAGAAAAAAAGGTGACACCCACTGTCAAAGCCACAATTAAATACGAAGTTATCAACGAGCAGAAGTTAGAAACTAGTTACAAAGCTCAGCTTATTGAATATGCCATTTACAAGGATACTATTTACACAAAAGAAGCTTTAGAAGATGCGGCGTTAGAAATCTATAACCTCAACAGCAATAAAGATGTTTTCGAAACCCATGATAAAGCGACAGTACTTGCAGTTTATTTGTTTACATCTAAAGAAGCATTTAAAGATAAATCCAATTGGATAGCGATGTTAATCAAGGGACCAAATGAAAATGAACCCAGAATCACATATAATGATTTTAAGATAATTGCATTGAGTAATAGCGCAGATAATGTCAAAACTAAGGATGAAATCGAAGTTGAGAAACTTAAAGCATACCTACAGAAGAGGGGATTAGACTTATGCATCCTTTGGGAGATGCTGAAGAAAATTGAGCTTGATAATATCCATAAAGCTGATGCAAAGTATCCAGACTATGGCGATAAGCACATGGCAATGATTGATCAACTAGATGAACAGTCCTATCGTAATTTGCGGAAGAAATATAAACTTAGCGATGATATGCTTGGTAAGGTTTCAATTTTCGCAATGTCATATTGTAAATAGAATATTAATGAGCATGGATATTTAAAGTGGAAGGATAATGCCTTGTTTGAATTTGTTTAAGATAATTGTATATTAGCTAGGGTTAACAGTGCTCTCAGTTCCTCTTAACAGTTTCGTGATAAATCCACACCTTAGCTTTGGCATTGGATTTTCTGAATCAATTTACGAATGCAACATGAACTCAATGCAGTAATTTGTATTGATACTATTACTATATGGCAATTTTAGAAACAATTGAAACGGAAATAGATAGCGTTTTAGGTACAACGTGGGACGAAAGAACGGGGATGGTAATACCAGAAACAACAGATATTATACTGAAGAATGGAGCGGTTAAATTAACTGCGACTTTTCTATATGCGGATTTAGCTGGATCGTCGAACTTGGCAAGATTGTGCCCATGGCAAACTACGGCTAAAATCATCCGTTCTTACTTAGACGCTGCAGTTCGGCTAATTAAGCATCATGGAGGAGAAATTAGGAGTTTTGATGGAGATAGAGTAATGGGGGTTTTTATAGGAGATTACAAGAATACCAATGCTGTGAATTGCGCAAGGAAAATAGATTGGGTTGTGACAAACTTAATAAATCCGAAGGCAACAAAAGAGTTTGCATCTATCCGAAATAATGAGATAAAGATAAAACACTGTATTGGGGTTCATGTAAGTGACGCAAGAGCGGTTAGGGCAGGAATTAGAAACAATAATGATTTAATCTGGATTGGAGATGCACCAAGTTTTGCGGCAAAGCTTTCCGACATCAGAGAATATCCTTATGAGGTATACATATCAGAAGCAAGTTATGATAAAGTTGCAACTGTTTATAAAACAGGGACACATGATGTTTGGACTTCAACTTTTGTCAACATATCTGGAAATCAACATAAAGTCTACAGAACAAATACACCCTTGAAGCCCTAGTTCAAGATAATCTAATTTAAATGTACACATGAGCTTGAATAATAATACAGTAGAATACCTTCAAAAACAATACGATCACGCATTCGAGATGGTTAAATTTGGAGAAACTAAAAACACAACATTAATCGCCTTTAATGGAGCAATAATAGTTGGTTTTGCACAATTATTCAAAGATGCTAACCAATTAGTAACTTGGTACCTATACTATGCTATTGCTATGTGTTCTGTATCTGTATTTGTCAGTTTTTGCTCACTGATTGCAAAGATCAAACACAAAACAAATAATGTTCCGATGTATCAGAGTGATAATTTGATGTTCTATGCAACCTTAGCTTGTTATGAGCCAGATCCATTGATTGCGAAACTCGAGGCAGAGTATGGATGCATTAGCTCTGGAACAAGGCAAGAGAATGATATTGCTCGTCAAGTAATTATCACAAGTCAGATTGCAAGTCGAAAATTCAAATACTTTAATGCAGCTATTGCTTTCACCTTTTCTGGTCTCTTGAGCCCATTGGTATGGGTGATATACAAGTTATGCTTAAACAATGATAAATAATGGGACTGAAAGAAGATATAACGAACAAGGTAAAAGAGATACTTGAGACAAATGTGCCTATTCAAGAGGTAAGTTACGTGCCCGATATATCAGATACAAAACTCACATTTAACGGTTCCGGGTTGAGTTTCTACGCAGCAGTATTATACATCGACATGCGCGGTTCAACAAAAGTATTAAATAAACACAATCGCCCCACAATAGCTAAAATACATAAAGCATATCTACACACGACGGTTAAGGTTGCCACTTTTTTAGGAGGAGATGTAAGAAGTTTTAATGGTGATAGTGTCTTAGCGTTCTTTCAAGGGAATTCCAAAGAAGCAATAAACAATGCTGTTAGAGCTGCAATGGAAATTAATTATTTGATTACAAGCTCCGAGTCAGGAATAAATCCACTACTATCTAAATATTCGGCCGTAGACTTTGGAATAGGTATCGATTTCGGAAAGATACTTTGTTCCAAAATTGGAGTCGGTAGAGATAATACAACTCAAGATTTGATATGGATTGGTAATGCCGTGAACAAATCTACAGTTATAAGTGATCAATGCAGTTCTATTAGCCATATTGGTATATCAGATATTGTGCACATAAATTTATTTGATGATCTACGTTATCACAAATTTAAGGATGCTTTTGGATATGAACGATCAAATGACATGTGGGTAAAGCACTATTTAACTTATAATGATGCCACAGAAAACTTCTACAAGACAAGTTATCAATGTATCATATAAATTAATCATTACACTAATTTAAGCTTGTAATCTCAACACGCTTAAAGGATCTACGGCATAAACGCTCCTATGGCAACCGCACAGCCTATTTATATCCGTTCCTCCTTTGCTTAGTTGATCTTAAAGCTTGCCATCGTACCATAATTAATTCAAATCTTATGGTACAAGAACAAAACCAATTTAAAGTGGCTGAAGTCGAAGTAAGCTACAAATCAAACTACAACATTACGGAACGGCCAAAAATCAACAGTTCTCGAGATGCTTACAAAGTATTAATGCAACATTGGCACTTGGGAAAGATTGAGCTATTAGAGGAATTTAAGGTGATTTTACTAAACAACAGTAACCGAGTATTGGGAATTGTTGATATATCCACTGGTGGAGTACAAGGAACATTAGCTGATGCGAAGATTATATTCTCTGTTGCTTTAAAGACGAATAGTAGTAAAATAATATTGGCGCATAACCATCCGAGCAGCAATACAAATCCTAGTGAGGCTGACAAGAAACTCACCCAAAAGTTAACTGAGGGAGGAAAGCTATTAGATATCGAGGTGTGCGACCATTTGATAGTTACCAACTACAGCTATTACAGTTTTGCCGATGATGGAATGATTTAATTAACTTTATGACAAAGCACAATTTAATCACCTCATGCGATTTAATTTGTCATTTTTCACTCCGTAATTGCAAAGACTTTCTTAAATCACGAACTTAGTACTATACTAAATTACATTTATGAGTCTAGAAAAATTAAATGCTCGCATCCTTGAACGTTTCAGGGAAACCAAATCAAGGCCGAATGGTATATTACCGGAAAGATGGCTAACACAAGTTTTATTACCATCATTAAACCCTAAAGAACAAACTTTAATTAATGACTCCATTAAGGATCTAGTTGGTAAAGATTATATAGTTGAGGAAAATAAAGCTATAGGATATTGTTTGGTGCTAACTGAAAATGGTTATAAACACATTTACCCGATTAATGAAGTTCAAACGAAACAAAAAATTAAAGATGCAATAAATACCCAATTTCGAAGTCAGAATAGCAAGCCAAATCATGTAATACAAGATAGATGGATAAATCAGGTTTTAATGCAAAGTTTAAATCCTAGGGAACAAGAGTATCTGGGTATTGCTATTGATGAAATGATTGAGGATAAGTCAATAACTTGTGAAAATCGAAGTGGGATGAATTGTCTTGTCTTAAGTCAGGCTGGGTTTGACAGTCTATATTAAATTATAGTTAATAAAGTTTTTATCAAGAACATAATTATGCCTTGGGCTACTCGCCCAGGGCATTATAATTTTATAACATAAAGAATCATGATAGATTTTCTCTATAATGATGGCAGTACATCCTTTAATTTATCGTCATTCATCTCCCCTAAGCCTCTTAAATAGTTTAGGGTGACAATCTCATGTTGGAATGCTGTAAAAGTTGCTGTACGATATGCAAATCTTTAGTTTTCTGATAAACATTAATAACCGCTGTATGTCTAAATGAATAAATCGTTTGGTTAGCTTCTAGAATTCTTTCTTTAAACATCTTGATTTTCTCCTTTCCCCACATCAAATTAAAGTAACCAACGCTATAAGGCTCAGTCGTAAGCGTAAAAATATTTGCTTCAGGATTGTCGACATTAATTAATCTTGCACGAAGCACATCCTGAATATAAGCAGGAATATGAACAGTTCTGATACGTTTACTTTTGTTCTCACTTCCCGATAACTGAATTTGAGTAAAGTCCTTAACAATATGCCTCAACTTTAATAACCGTATTTCATGGTGTGGTCGAAGTAAACACCCATAAGTCAGCAGACAACATAAGTGGAGATTTGGCTGATTGGTTTTTAAATAATCAAGTACATTTCTCAACTGCTTATCCGAATAAGGAACATGCAATGATGCTTTAGCTTTGGCAGGTTTTGTATTTTTTACGATGTTCTGTGTGGCAAATCCTTTCCTAACCATTTCATTAAAGAACATACCTAGGCATCTACGCCTATTAATATAATTTCTTTCACTAGTTTGGAACTTATTTAAGAAAGTTTCAACCTTATCGAGCTTCAAACTGTCGCATTTACTGTTTAAGTCAGACGATGACAGAAAATCGATAAACATTCGATGTACAGCCTTTAGATTACGTTTATAAAGGTCACAAAGATTAGATTCCAATTTCTCAGCGAGTATCATTGATAGTGACTGTCTTAGACTTGGTTTTTCAGATTCGATCTCAAAAGGATTCCAACCGCTTTTTAAAGCTGAGTTTACCTCAAATAACAATTGTTGAGCAAGTCTGTCTCTATCCTTGATATTGGTAAACTGATTGGGATTGATGTTAAGATTTAAGCAGTTGCCATTATAATGACGGACTCTTTTACCATCATAATTGTAAATTACATAGCAACGTCCTTTTGACGTTTTAGGTGTAAAGATTTTTGGTGTTGTAAACATGGTTTAACCTCATTTGATGCCCCAAGGCTAAGATTAAATCATTTAAAGTGTTGACAATCAGACGAGAATCGAACTCATATCTAAAGTTTAGGAAACTTCTATTCTATCCGTTGAACTACGGGACCATTTATTGCGCAAATATAACAAAAGTTTTGTCGCAAGAAAATTCATTTTAACCAGCATTTAACTCAAGGAAATTGTTTAAAAAAATCAATTATAACAATGCCCTGTCGAGATTATCTGGCCTTTAGTCGCATCAATAAAAACTGTACTACTCACCATAATAAATCTTTTCAATAGCCTCATCTTTGTTCTATCAAATTTATTAAGGACATGAAACTAACAAAAAATAAAATCCTGATTACAGGAGGTGCAAGTGGCATAGGTTTCGGGCTAGCAGAAAGGTTTATCCGAGAAAACAATACCGTAATTATCTGTGGCCGAAGAGAATCAGCTTTAAAGGAAGCCGCAGAAAAACTACCTTCTGTTATAACCAAAGTTTGCGATTTGGCCGTTGAAGCTGATCGGATTGAGTTGTATAACTGGATTGCGGAACATCACGGCGATTTAAATGTATTGGTTAATAATGCAGGCATCCAGAACTGGATGAACATTAAGGACAGCGATTTTTACCAAAAAGCCGATGCTGAAATTACGACGAATATTTTAGCGCCGCTCCATTTAACAAAATTGTTTAGCCAGCTAAATTCGTTAGATACCATTATTAATGTAACATCGGGATTGGCATTTGTACCTTTATCGGCGGTACCTGTTTATTGTGGAACCAAAGCATTTATGCGCTCTTTTACGCTCTCTTTACGTCATAGCCTAAAGTCGGATATCGAGGTTATTGAAATGATTCCTCCAGCTTTAAATACCGATCTGGGCGGTAAAGGGATACATAATGCACACCCATCGGTAAGCGACTTTGTAGAATCGGTATTTGCGCAGATGAAAGAAGGCAAAACAGAATTAACTTTTGGTACAAGTGCAGACAGGGCGAAGGCCAATAATGAGACGATAGCCGCATATTTTAACCGGATGAACCCTTAGATTAAGTTTTTATGCAGCTAGATAAATAATTAAAAGCCATTTGATTAATTTCAAATGGCTGATTATACCTTCCCAGAACTTTTCTAAAGGTGCCACAAAAGTGAGTTCACCTTTCAAGTTTTCGGCCATGCAGAATCGCAATTCACCCAATCATGATCTACAATTGGTATAACAATCTGTTTATCCTGTCCAATTTTTAACCTTCAACTATTAACTGTATTTTAGCGATACCTCTAAATGATGAACAGGTTAATTCTCCTTGCGCTATTGTTATGCTGTTGTTCTGTTCCTGTTTTTGCTCAGCAAAAGCTGATCGAACCCCTTATTAATGCCTGGAAAGTTGACGATACCAGCCAAACACATCGGGCTGAAGTTGGTTATGCGCAATTAAAGCTGCAAAAAGAAAGTCGGAAGACAAACCTGCCCCAGCATCAGCGCCTTATCAAAGCATTACATGCTTATGTTGGCCAAAATTCAGATGACCGGTTAAAAGTACGGCTAACCATGTACGAAATCTTGGGGAAATTTGAACTGGGCCTGAAAATTCTTCCGCAGGATTCAACAAATATTTATGACTGCATAAAGCTTGCGTACAAATTGAAAGATGACCAGCTTAAGGCCGAAGTATACACCCTTTGTGCAGAGGTTGGCAAGGGAACCAACAGATATGTGCTCTATAACCTAAAAGCAATAGAACTGGAACATAAGGTTGGATTTTCGCATTTTAAATACGTACATAATCGTTTTTTTAATGTAAGCTTGGGCTTATACCAGAGCAATAACTACAGAAAAAGTATCGAATATGGTTTACAATGTTTGACGTTTAAAAATGTAAGAAAAGATACCTGGGACCCACGAGTCTATATTTTTCAACTGGATATTATTGGTGCATCCTATCTCAAGCTGAATCAGTACGACAGTGCCAGATATTATTATCAGCAGATTATAGATACCTTAATAAAAACACCCGATGAAAATGCGAATGTTCAATCTTTATGGTTGGGCATTGCCAAAGGAAACATCGGACATACGTTAATTTTGCAGGGTAAGGAAGCGCAGGGTATACCTTTGGTGAACCTGCAATTGCAAAACAGTACGGCAATTAAATCGTACAATAACATGGCTATTGCCCAGAACATCCTGGCCGGCCTGGACTTTAAGTACAATAGATATCAAGAAGCAGTATCTAAATGGAAACAGGCTTACCATTGGGCCTTGCAGAGCGAATATTATGTAGTGGAGCAAAAGCTACTCGCGTTAAAGGGTATAGTGATGTGTTACCGGAAACTCCAGGTGCCAGACAGTGCCTATAAATATGACGATTTATACAATAGGCTCAATAACGAACGCCTTTTAGAACTTGGCTCTAAACAGTTGTCGGCCATTAAGACCAAAATAGAGTTTGATGATATACAAACTAACCTGGAAAACATCAGCACCAAATTGCGACAGGAGAAAATAATCCGGAATTTTATTTTAGGCGGTATTTTTCTTTTAGCAGTAATCAGCCTTTTGCTTTATAACCGACAGAAACTGAAAGTTAAGCACGAAACCGAGATTTTAAATCGCGATCGGATGGCCAAAGACCTCGAAATAAAAGAAGCCAGGGAACGAATCAATTCCTTTGCACTCAACATTGGACAAAAGGAAAAACTGATCAGAAACCTTGAAAGAACGATCAAAGCAAACGGAACAGATAACCTTAGCGATAGCTTGCTCAATTATGTGCTTGTAACAGATGAGGAATGGCTCAGGTTTAAGGAAGCTTTTAGCAAGGCCTATCCTTTGTTTTTTCCTCGATTGAAACAAATTGTTGCTCACTTAAATCCTGCAGAAGAACGCTTGGCGAGCTTAATATGCCTCGACTTAAATAACCACCAAATTGCCAATATGCTTGGCATTAGTGCCTCTAGTGTTGCCCGTAGCAAGCGTAGGTTAAAACAACGGATTACAGTGCCTGAAGGCCAAACCCTCGAAAAATACATTTGTGACCTGAACGATTTGGTTTAAGGTAAGTTTCCAATAGGCCACTTGACAAGAAACAAAGAGGACGGCCCAACGAATAAAAACAGTTGTCAATCCTGAGCCCGTTGACAGACAATCGGGTTGAAAGTTTTCAGTAATTAGCAGCCGTTTTTAAGTGCGGAGCTTTCCAATGCTAACTCACAACCCATAACTGAAATCCCCAATTGTCCGCTTTTTGTCCGCACCTTTTTCTTGTCTGAAGGCACTTTCTACGCCTAAATTTGGCCTATGTCCAATCCAAAGCGAACAACCGTACAAGCTGTAGTTACCATTGTTTTGGTGGCTTTACTGGTTATGCTACTGGTTTGGTGGCTCTTTGATCAACGTATGCAACGAGTTTAACGTACGATGAAAAGCAGGTGCCATTTCCAGTTTATTTATCAATAGGTACGCTTTATCGTCATCTAAATTTTTAAAAATGAAAAGAATTTTACCGCTCCTTATCGCCCTATTCTATACAACAACTTTATGGGGGCAAACCAGTACTGAAACTTTTGAAACCGAATCTCATGGGAGCCCAAGTTTTACAGATAATGGCGTTATTTTTAATATCATTTCTCATGTAAGTGTTTTTGACATTCAAGGGAATTACCCGGGAACAGGGTGGAATGGAAATACGGTTGATAACCGATACATCGACAATTCTAACAATATTCAGTCCCCTCCCTCTTTCAGCATCAAAACAACCTCTAATTTATTTAAAGTAAACAGGTTCTGGATGTTTCTTTCAGCTCTGAATCTTGATCTGAATGTAACCGGGAGTATTACCATAACCGGAAAACTGAGTGGTATAACAAAATTTACGCAAACCAAAAGTACCGGATTTGCAACAAGTCTGGGCAATACCAATGGCTATACGCTGATTGATCTAACTAATCTTAACGGACAAAACTACTCGAACCTATTAATTGATGAACTGCAGATTACTGCAAACGGGGGATTCAGATATGTTTGTTTAGATGGCTTTACCTGGGTAAAGGATAGCAATCTAATCAATACACTTCCTACCATAATTATTAATCCGGCCAGCATTTCGTCAACTACGGTTGGGAGTTCTTACAATCTAAGATTTACCGGTATCGGGGGTACCCCCCCTTATTCATTCGCGGTTAGTGCGGGGGCATTGCCTGCAGGGTTAAGCCTCAATACGACTTCAGGAGTTTTGACAGGTACACCCACAGCTTCCGGAAGCTTTTCATTTACGATAAAAGCCACTGATGCCACTGACGTTTCAGGATCTTACCCGGGCACCAGCCCCTATAGTTTGGTTGTTGCCCCTCCGGTAACTATAATTGCGCCCAGCTCGATACCTGGTGCTGCCGTTGGTACTGCCTACAGCCAGGCAATTACTGCAACTGGCGGTATTGCACCGTATAGATATGCAGTAACTAATGGAACATTGCCTGCAGGATTAACATTAAGCAATAGTGGGGTTTTAAGCGGAACGCCAACCAGTGGGGGCATTTTTAGTTTTACGGTTACCGCGACAGGTTCATCAACCGGAATAGGCGCACCACACACTGGAACACAAACCTATACTTTAGTGGTAAATACACCAACTATTGTGGTAAGCCCTTCAACTTTGCCAAATGCTACCACGGCTACTGCTTATAACCAGACAATTACTGCCAGTGGGGGTACAGCACCCTATACATTTGCCATTACAGCAGGTGCTTTGCCGGCGGGTTTAGCCCTCAGTTCTACAGGTGTTTTGAATGGCGGCGCAACAACCATCGGGACTTTTAATTTTACGATAACGAGCACCGATGCCTCTAATGGTAATGGGCCTTATACAGGTTCGAGAGCGTATTTTTTAACAGTAAAAAATCCTACTCCCGTGCCAGATGCAAATGGAGTCCTTTATGTAAAGAAAGGCAGCAATGGTGCTGGAGATAGTTGGGCCAATGCCATGCCCGAACTGGCCGATGCTTTAATTGCAGCCAGAAACCTAAATGCGGTTACAGCGGGTATGGTAAAGCAGATTTGGGTAGCAGGAGGTACTTACAAACCATTGTATAATCCAGCCGATAATGATTTCGGTAATCCCGCAGGACGGGATAATGCTTTTTTGCTGGTCAAAAACGTAAAACTTTACGGTGGTTTAGCCGGAACAGAAACGACGCTTGCCAATCGTAATTTGACTTTAACAGTTAATAAAAGTATACTCAGTGGCGATTTTAACAATGATGATGTTGTAAGCGGTGCCGGTGCTACCCTTAATTTTGCCAATAACAGTGAAAATGCCTACCATGTGCTCATCGCTGCGGGTGATGTAGGCCTTGCCGAATTGGATGGCTTTACCATTAAAGGGGGGAATGGAAGTGGAAGCAATATCACGGTTAACGGTTTGGCCATATTTAAAAATCAGGGTGGGGGAATGAACATCACTTCATCCAGCCCCACGATTACCAATTGTACTTTTGAAAACAACAATGTTTCAGCAGGTATGGGCGGAGCCATTTTTATAAGTGCTCCAACTAATGGCGCGGTGGCCAGTCCAGCGATTGCTAAAAGTAGCTTTGTAAATAATAAAAGTAGCAATATTGCTGGTCAGGGCTGGGGCGATGAAGGTGGAGGGGCCATGTACAATGCTGGTTCAGGCCCAGTTATTTCCGATTGCAGTTTTATGGGCAACCTTGTTACAGGAAGTCGATTTGGCGGGGCTATTGCTAACATGGCATCAACAGCCCAATTTAGCAATGTAACCATTAGTAATAATTTTTCGCTCGGAACCAGCGGTGGCGGTGCTGGAATAGCTAATATTGGTACAGGTGCGGTTAGGCTAATTAATGTTGCATTGAGTGGAAATAGTACAGATGCTAATGGAGGAGCCATGTATAATAGTTCCGGAGCAATACCAATGCTTATTAATGTGCTCATTAGTGGCAATGCCGCCAACAATGGCGCGGGCATTTATAATAACAATTCATCGCCAGTATTAACTAATGTTACTATTGGTGGCAACCTGTCTAATACAGGAGGTGTAATCTTCAATACCAATAGTGCTTCGCCACAAGTACAAAATACCATTGTGTTTGGCAATAGTACAGGCATGGTAAACAATGCAGCTACAGATGTACCCATTTATAAAAATAGTTTGGTACAGGGGGCAAGTGGTGCCGGATTGATTGCTTTTAATGGAACGGCAACAGATTTATTTATATCGCCACTTGCGCCAGCTTTAACAACTGGGGGCGATTATAGGCCAAAAACAGGAGGCGTCCTTATCAATGCCGGCGACCAAAGCCTCTTTTCGGGTCTGAATGCCAATACCAAAGACCTCGATGGCAGTCCACGTTTAACAGGTGCCAATATTGATTTAGGCGCTTACGAAGCGCTGGTGCAATCGCAAACCATTACTGCCCATAATTTAAGCAAAACCTATGGCGATTTGCCTTTTGAACCTGGTGCAACGGCAAGTTCTGGCTTAACGGTTGCCTATGTTTCTGCTGATAACAGCATTGCCGAAGCCTTGCAGGATGCCGCGGATTCCAACAAATGGAAACTGAACATCAAAAAGGCAGGGACTGTAAACATTACGGCCAGCCAAGTTGGAGGTAGTGGCTTCGATCCAGCTACAGATGTTATTTTCAGCCTAACGATAAATAAAAAGCCGGTTAACGTAAGCATTAAACCAACGGCCACATTCAGTAAGGTTTACGATGCCAATACTACTGGTACTTTTCAAGCTTCAGATCTGATGTTGGCCAATGGCGATATCATTAACAACGACGATGTACAATTAAGCCTGAGTTCGGCCAGTGCTCAATACAATACAAAAGAGGCGGGCACTGGCAAGACGATTACTTTGCCTATAGCCAATCTGTTGCTAAGTGGTGCACAAGCCGGAAATTATCAGATAGCAAATGTGGGTGATCTCTTTAGTGCCACTGCTTCAATTACGCCAAAGCCATTAACCATTGCTGCAAACAATTTTAGCAAGGTATATAATGGCTTTGGCTATAGCGGCGGCAACGGAGTAAGCTATGGCACATTTGCCTTAGGTGAAGATCCAAGCGTGCTTTCTGGAACATTGAGTTTTAGTGGCACCGCCCAGGGCGCAATAAATACGGGCAGCTATACCATTGTTCCTCAGGGATTAACTGCATCCAATTATGCCATCAGTTATTTAAACGGACAATTGGTTATTTCGCTTAATAATGTAAATACTTTAAATTTTAATGCCCAGGCTGCGGGCAGCCTATTAACCAAAACCTATGGTGATGCCGATCTCAATGCATCCGCCAATGCCAGTTCCGGGTTAACAGCAACTTACCAAAGCAGCAACCCATTGGTAGCAGCCATAAATGCTTCGGGTCAGGTAAGCTTGTTGGGAACAGGTACAACCACCCTAACGGTAAGCCAGGCTGGCGATTCGAATTACGGCCCGGCTACCCCAATAAGTTTCCAGGTGCAGGTTGTCAAAAAGCGACTAACAGTTACAGCCAATGATTTTAGCAAAACCTATAATGGTTTGACGTTTAGCGGTGGCAATGGTGTAAGCTATAATGGTTTTGTAAATGGCGAAACGCAGGCGGTATTAAGTGGAACATTAGTATATGGTGGTAACGCGCAGGGTGCTGTAAATACAGGAAATTATGTAATCGCGCCTAGCGGATTGCTTGCCGCCAATTACGATTTCGACTACAAAAATGGAACATTAAGCATCGTGCCATCTGGGGCCAACGTAATTACGTTTAATAACCAGGTAACAGGTGCCATGCTTCAGCTAACATACGGAAATACGGTTATTGATGCCTCAGCTGTTGCTTCATCCGGATTACCAGTGAATTACGCCAGCAGCAATCCTGCGGTGGCTTCGGTCAATACAAGCGGACAGGTACAGATTTTGGCTGCAGGAACGGCGTCGATAACAGCTAGTCAACCCGGAGATGTGAACCACAATGCGGCCACCCCGGTAAGCTTCAATATCAATGTGCGACAAAAAGCACTCACCATTACCGCTAATAATTTCAATAAAACCTATAATGCGGTAGCTTATACCGGAGGAAATGGGGTAAGCTATAATGGATTTGTGAATGGAGAAAATGAACAGGTTCTGCAAGGCATATTAAGTTATACAGGCACGGCAACCGGGGCCAAGGATGTGGGGAGCTATTTTATCAGTCCAACAGGTTATACCTCAAATAACTATGCCATTACTTATCAGGACGGAAGCTTAACGATAACTAAAGCGGAATTAACTATAACGGCTGAGACCAAAAGCAAGGTTTATGGCGATGTTGATCCCTCACTCACCTACACCAGTTCGGGTTTGATTGGTAATGATGCGGTTACGGGTGCCTTAACCAGGGCAACTGGCGAAAATGTGGGGACTTATGCCATTAGTCAGGGTACACTTTTAGCAGGGAATAACTACAGCATTATTTATGTACCCGCCACCTTAACAATTACCAATAAAGTACTGACCATCACTGCCCAAGCCAAAAGCAAGGTTTATGGCGAAATTGATCCCTCACTCACCTACACCAGTTCGGGTCTGGTTGGTACTGATGTGATTACAGGTATGCTGGCCAGGGCGACAGGCGAGAATGTAGGCACCTATGCCATCAATCAAGGGAGTTTAACAGCTGGAAGCAATTACAACATCAACTATGTTTCTGCTGACTTAATAATTACCGCAAAAACATTAGTCATTAATGCGGCAGCAAAAAGTAAAGTTTATGGTGATGTTGATCCCTCGCTTACTTACACCGGCTCGGGTTTGGTTGGTACTGATGCGGTTACGGGTGCCTTAACCAGGACAACAGGCGAAAATGTGGGCACCTATGCCATCAGTCAGGGGACGCTCGTTGCAACGAACAACTACAACATTACCTATGTGCCAGCCACCTTAACAATTACCAATAAAGTACTGACCATCACTGCCCAAGCCAAAAGCAAGGTTTATGGCGATGTTGATCCCTTGCTTACCTACACCAGCTCGGGTTTAGTTGGTACTGATGTGATTACAGGTGTGTTGGCCAGGGCAACAGGCGAAAATGTAGGCACTTATGCAATAACGAATGGAAGCCTTTCGGCGGGCACCAACTATGCCATTGTTTATACACCAGCTGATTTTACCATTAGTTCAAAAAACCTGACCATAACAGCACAGGCAAAAAACAAAATATATGGCGATACCGATCCTGTATTAACCTATACCAGTACAGGTTTGGTAGGCGCAGATATGCTTACGGGCTCATTGCTAAGGGCTATTGGCGAGAATGTTGGTACCTATGGCATTAACCAAGGAAATTTAACGGCAGGAAGCAATTACAATATCAACTATGTTCCGGCAAGCTTAACGATTACTGCAAAAACATTAGTCGTTACTGCCGCTGCAAAAAGTAAAGTTTATGGCGATGTTGATCCGACATTAACCTATACCTACAGCGGTTTGTTAGGTGCTGATGCACTTGCAGGCTCATTAGCAAGAACAGTTGGCGAAAATGCTGGTAGTTATGCCATTGGACAAGGCAACTTGAGCGCTGGTACAAATTATGCCATTACTTATAATCCGGCTAACCTAACCATCACCAAAGCTGTACTCGCCATAACCGCCAATAATAAGGTGATGTGTCAAAGCAATAACCTTCCGGCGTTTGATGCAAGTTATTCCGGTTTTAAATATGGCGACAATGAAAATAACCTTAGTGCCAAACCCACGGTAACTGCTAATGCCAATAGCAATTCTTTGGCTGGTAGCTACACATTAACGCCTGCTGGTGCAGTTGCCAATAACTATAGTTTTAACTATGTAAATGGAAGCTTAACCATTAATGCATTGCCCGATATTGAGATTTCTAGCAGTAAAGGAAATAGTGTAAGTAAAGGCGAAACGTTAAGCTTAACGGCAACAGGAGGCAATACCTATAGCTGGGCCAATGCTAATGGAATTATTTCAGGCCAAAATACAGCTGTGCTGAATATTAGGCCAAGCCAAACCACTACCTACATTGTTACCGCAAGAAATACCAGTGGCTGTAGCCAGAGCAGTAGCTTTACCATAAACATTCGTGATGATTTCCAAGCTGTAAAAGCCAATAACATTCTTACGCCGAACGGTGATGGCGTAAACGATCTTTGGACTGTGGCAAACATAGATGCATATCCAAACAATCTGGTGCGGGTATTTGATCGGGCTGGAAGAATCTTATTCACCCAGAAAGGGTATAACAATACATGGGACGGAACAGTAAACGGGCAGGCGTTGGCAGAAGGTACTTACTATTACATCATCGATTTTGGGCCTGAAAAATTAAAACAAAAAGGTTTCATTACCATAATTAGGCAACAATAACACAATGTAGAACTTGGCGTCAAGTTCCTCTAATATAACTCATATGAAAATAAGGCTTTCAATTATTATTGCTATCGCTAGTTTCGCTCCAACGGTACTCAGGGCACAGCTAAACCCCTTGCAAGCACAATATTATACAAACCGCTATTTAGGCAACCCGGCAATGGCAGGGATTGAGAAAGGATGGTCATTAAGCCTATCTCATCGTTCACAGTTCAACGATATTCCTGGCGCACCAGTAGTACAGAACCTAACGGCAGAGTATGGTTACAAAAAGGTTGGTATTGGTCTTAATATAACATTAGATAAAGCTGGTCTGCAACGATATGTACGTGCATTAGCCAGCTATGCTTATCACTTGCAAATTAACGAGGCATCCACATTGCACTTTGGCCTTTCGGCAGGAATAAGGAACCAACGTTTAGCTCTAGACGAAATTAACGGTAATCCAAATGATAATTTAATCAGCCTTTATAACCAACGTCAAACCTATTTCGATGGTGATTTCGGATTGGCGTTAACCTCTGGTAAAATCAGCTTGGAAGTATCATTGCCCAACTTAAAGAATTTATTCTGGAGTAATAATAATGGTGCAGTAGCTGATTTACCCATTTTTTATTCGGCTTTCGGCTATAAAATTGAAGTAAATGAGGCAGAATTAGAACCAAAAGTTGTTTTTAGAGGCGTTAAAGGTTTTGATCATATATGGGATACGGGTGCACAACTAAGTTTTGCAAAGAAACAGATATTATTAAACGCCTTTTACCACACTAGTGGAAGTGCGAGTTTTGGTATTGGAATGGATTATCAGCAAAAATACCTCCTTGGTTTTTCGCATACTATGCAAACCGCATCATTATCCAATTATACCAATGGCGATTTTGAGGTTAACCTGCGGTTGAAGTTTTAATCAATAATAATTTATTGAAAGAGACCGTTTCGATAGGACAGGAGTCTGTTTTTTATGAAAATACGCAGACTCCTATCGGATTTATTTTATGTTTATAAGCGCACTATTGGTGACACGATCTAGAATAAACGACTGTGAATGCTGAAATGCCCTATCTTACCACGCTCCCATCTTCAAACTTACTTGTTGGTGCCACAAAAGTGAGTTCGCCTTTTGCATTTTCGGCCATTAAAATCATGCCCTGTGATAAAATGCCTTTGATCTCCCTCGGCGCCAGGTTAACAACCATACTTACCTGTTTGCCAACAATGTCCTCTGGTTTATAATATTCGGCAATACCAGAAACCACTGTTCTTTCATCAATACCTGTATTTACTGTTAATTTTAACAGCTTTTTGGTTTTCTCTACCTTTTCTGCGGCTACAATTGTAGCAACACGGATATCTATTGCCGAGAAATCGTCAAACTGGATATTTTCTTTTGCCGGAACAGCAACAACACTATTAGCTGCATTACTAGCTTTGCTCTGATTCAGTTTCTCGATCTGGAAGTCGATCTCTGCATCTTCAATTTTATCAAACAAGAGCACAGCTTCTCCAATATCGTGACCACGCTTTAACAGGCTAACCGTACCAGCATCAGCCCAATCATGACCGCCATTTTGGAGCATCTTCATTAACTTTTCGGCTGTAAACGGCAAGAAAGGTTCGATCAGGATCTGAATATTGGCCGCTATTTGAAGCGCAATATGTAAGATTGTTCTTACGCGGTCTTCGTCGGTTTTAATGAGTTTCCAAGGCTCGGTTTCGGCCAGATACTTATTACCCAACCGGGCTACGTTCATTACTTCCGATAAAGCCTCTCTAAAACGGTAGTTTTCTATGGATGCAGAGATTTTAGCAGGGTAGCCAGCCAATTCATCAATAACAGCCTGATCTACATCGGTAATTTCCATGCAGGTAGGCACTGAACCACCAAAATATTTATGCGTAAGTACCACCACGCGGTTTACAAAATTGCCAAGTATAGCAACCAGCTCATTATTATTTCTGGCCTGAAAATCTTTCCAGGTAAAGTCGTTATCCTTAGTCTCAGGAGCTGTTGCAGTTAATACATAACGCAATACATCTTGTTTCCCTTCAAACTCTCTTAAATACTCGTTTAACCACACTGCCCAATTTTTAGAAGTTGATATTTTTTGTCCTTCTAAGTTTAAAAATTCGTTAGCAGGCACATTATCAGCCAAAGTATATTCACCATGGGCCATTAACATCGCTGGAAAAATAATACAATGGAAAACGATATTATCTTTACCAATAAAGTGAACTAACTTGGTTTCGTTGCTTTTCCAGTATTCTTCCCAGCCACATTTATCGCTTTCGTAACTATTGATGTAATATTCTTCGGCTTTAGGATTCCACACATCAAGCTTCGCATAGTTACACAGCTCTTTGGTTGCAGAAATATATCCAATAGGGGCATCGAACCACACATAAAGTACTTTACCTTCAGCATCACGAAGTGGAACGCGTACGCCCCAGTCTAAATCGCGGGTCATTGCCCTGGGCTGCAAGCCTGCATTTAACCAGCTTTGGCATTGTCCATATACATTTGGGCGCCATTCTTTATGGCTTTCGATATAAGTTCTTAAACGGTCTTCGTACTTATCCAGCGGCAGAAACCAGTTTTTAGTTTCCTTTAAAATTGGTTTATCACCTGATAAGGTCGATTTTGGATTGATTAGATCGGTTGCATTAAGCGTAGACCCACAGTTTTCGCATTGATCGCCATAAGCGTTTTCATTACCGCATTTAGGGCAGGTACCGGTAATATAACGATCGGCCAGAAATTGTTTTGCAGTGGCATCGTAATATTGCTCGGTAATCTCTTCGGTAAAAACACCCTTATCGTAAAGGGTTTCGAAGAAATCGGCAGCGGTTTGGTGATGGGTAAGCGATGAAGTACGGTGATAAATATCGAAAGATACGCCGAACTCTTTAAAAGAATCGCCAATAATCTTATGGTACTTATCTACTACTTCCTGAGGTGTAATTCCTTCTCTTTTGGCTTTTAAAGTAATGGGCACACCATTTTCGTCAGATCCACAGATGAATTTTACATCACGTTTATTCGACCTTAAATAACGTGCATAAATATCTGCAGGGATGTAAACACCAGCCAGGTGCCCAATATGAACTGGTCCATTAGTATATGGAAGCGCTGCAGTTACGGTATATCTTTTTATTTTACTATTATCCAAAACAATTTTTATTAATTTGGCAAAGATAAGTGTTTTGAAGATGATTAAGCAGCCCCCGTATTTAAAAAAAGGAGATAAGATTGCCTTGGTATGTCCGGCAAAGAAATTACCCAAACCTATAGACCATGCCATAGCGCTATTAGAAAGTTGGGGTTTGGAGGTTATTATTGGCGATAGTGTATATGCCAGCCACCACCAATTTGCCGGAACTGATACTTTAAGAACTAAAGACATTCAGCGTTTTTTAGACGATCCATCTATAAAAGCAATTATTTCGGGCCGTGGTGGTTACGGCACCATCCGGATTATTGATGACCTGGACTTTACAGAATTTAACAAAAACCCGAAGTGGTTCGTAGGTTTCAGCGATATTACCGTTCTGCTATCGCACTTGGTTGCGCAATGCAATACACAGTGCATGCACGCACAAATGCCTTATACATTTGATACCTCTACACCCGAGGCTTTACTTTCTTTGCAAAAGGCTTTATTTGGAGAAAAACAGACCTATTCTTACCAAAGTAGCTTTAAAAATAGGGCAGGAGAAGCAACCGGGATTTTGATTGGTGGTAATTTAAGTTTGCTTACCATGGTACAGGGCTCGGTTTCGGAAATGAATTTTACCGATAAAATACTCTTTTTGGAGGATATTGGCGAGCAAGAATATGGTATAGACCGTATGTTGCGTATGCTGAAAAGAGCGGGCAAACTAAAAGCCTTAAAGGGTTTGATTATTGGTGCCTTTAATGAAATTGAAGAAGAAAAGATTTCTTTTGGGCAAACGGCTGATGAGGTAATCTGGGATATTGTTAAGGCCTATGATTTCCCGGTTTGCTTTAATTTTCCAACGGGGCATATCGATAATAATCTCAGCATGGTTTTAGGTGCTGAGGTATACTTAAAAGTAGAAACAAACAACGTTCAATTTAAATATTTATGAGATGGCAATTTTAGACAATTTAGGAAAATACCGCAATACGGGCCTGTTGCTGCTACGCTTGGGTTTAGGCGTCATGTTTATTATTCATGGTTTCCCAAAACTTGCAGGTGGGCCAAACGGCTGGACTGATTTAGGCGGAAGTATGAAAGTAATTGGCATAAATTTTTTACCGATATTTTGGGGCTTTATGGCAGCCGCTACCGAAACTTTTGGCGGTTTCCTATTGATAGTGGGGCTTTTTTTCCGTCCGGCGCTAATTTTATTGATCTTTACGATGATTATAGCAGCTTTAGTTCATTTCGGTAAAGGAGATGGATTAGGCGGAGCCAGCCATGCAATTGAATTGGGCATTGTATTTTTCGGACTGATTTTTATTGGCCCAGGGAAATACAGCGTGGATAAGAAGTGATCTTAGTGCAATTTCAATAGTCGCTTCTATCTTAAAGACTCAGAAATTAGTCTCTAAAAAAAGCGGCAGATTAAATACCTGCCGCTTTTTTAAATAAATAAAAAGAATCTTTAGTTTGCAATTGCAGGACTACCAGAAGCAGGACTGTTGTAACTATACTCATGTACAGGAACATCCCAGTAATCCCAATAGTTATAGTCTATAAAACAGGGCAATAATGTCCAGCTTCCTGCCGGCGTTGCTCCTATCTCTGCATTTGGAACAACTACATTTGCATTTGCTCTACCTCCACCTGCACTGGCTTTTGTGGTAACACCCCAGCGCCTAGCATCGTAAAATGCCAGTCCCCTAAGGGTAAGTGCAATTCTACGTTCTCTCCTCAATTCCTCAAGTGCCTGCACCTGATTTAAACCGGTTCCAACTGTAACAGCCAAACCTGCACCGTTAGCAGTACGTACGCGATCAACAAACAATAATCCCGCATCGATGTTGTTGTTTCTAATTTCAACTTCAGCAAGCATGAGGGCATTTTCTTCCCAAGAACCTGCAAAATTTGCAAAACCAGTTCTGGCATTTGTAGACCAATATCCTCCATTTTGAATTGCAGTGAAGAAATACCGTCCACCAAATTGATAACCCCGGGCTTGTCTGTTCACTTCAGCAAGAGGCAACGTACTAACTCCTTTTACAAAACGTTGGTCACCAGACTTAAAGTCTTGTACCCACCGCTCAGATGGATACATCCAACCAGGGTTATTAGCATGCGAATTCCATAATAAAATATGCTGTTGGTTATTTGGAGAAATCCCTTCGGCAGCAACTGCTGAGATTCCTAATAGGAACGTAATATCTCCCTGAATCAAACCAGCGGTGGCTAGTGTTTTAATGGTGGTTAGATCTCCGGACGTCAGTTCACCAACTTTCTTATTTACCAAAATGTTTCTGGCTTTATAGGTATTACATCCTCTGATCCACATTTGTGGTGTAATGGCAACATTCGGTGTTGGTTTATTAAAAGCAGGGATAATTGCATTCATTGTTGAGGTGTACACAGCATCAGCAGCGGCAATCGGCGTTAACAAAGCGATTGCCTTATCAAAGTTAGCATTTGCCTCAGTGATCATCTGCTGACGCGTTTTGTACTGAGAATCTGTACTGCCATCCGTTTTATCGTTAATTACCCCAGCAACATACATAGAGCCGATACGCGAATAAGCAAACCCTTTCCACCAATAAGCCCACGCCTGTAATGTAGCCTTCTCTGTTGCCGGAATTGCAATTGCTGGATTTTCTATAGCCTGGAGTAAGAAGTTCGCCTGCCCGTTAACAAAATAAGCCAGATTCCATTCATAAATCAAAGCATTTGTTTGGGATCCATTGGTTGCTGAGAGATTATTTAAAGCTTTCAATTGTGTAGGTTGATCAATTACCAATACACCTGGTATAACTTTATTATATGGTGCTGGTAAAGTAATTTTATCTACTTGGTTCACATACCTCCATCCCCAGTTACCGGCAGAACACCACTGTTCATCACCCATGAAACTATGCATATTCATCGCATGTACAAGTAAATTGTTTCCAACGTATAACTTACTCCAAATCCCCAAAGCAAACTGCTCTACTCCCTTTACCGAAGCCAATGAACCTGTTGGTGTTGGCGAGTTGGGATCATCCAACTGCAATTCGGACTTTTTACAATTTGTCAAAAACACGACTATTGCAAAAAATGCTATTATTTTCTTCATCTTTTTTAAATTAAAAGTTCTATAAATCATTTATTAGAAACCAATATTGAGACTAAATTGAAACGATTTCAAATTTGGCGCACCATAATAATCTACACCAGTAAACGACCCCATACCAGAAATTGTACCCCCTTGATTTGTTAATGCCGATGTAGCTTCAGGATCTAGTCCTTTATACTTAGTCCAAGTAGCTAAATTTCGGCCCGTAGCTGTAACTGATATCGTTCTTAACCACTTTTGTTTAAGCACATTTGTTAAATCATACGTTATTGACAAATCTCTTAATCTTAAATAGCTACCGTCTTCAATAAAATGAGATAATGGAGTATTGGTATTGTAAAGACTATTATAAAATGCAACAAATGAACCTTCTTGCCCGGCGATAGTAACAGGCTCATCAAAATCCTTATGCAACCTATCTCTGTACATCCATTGCCTGGTTTGATTATACACATCACCTCCCTGCACCCAGTCAAATTGAACGCCTATACTTAATTTTTTAAATAATGTAAAGTTATTGATGAATGAGCTGGTGAAATCGGGATTCACATTGCCTGCTACAGCCAAATCGTCAGCACCTGTTAATACAACATTATAGTTGGCCAAGTTCACTACATAACCATTACTGGCTACAGCATAACCTGCCGCACTGGCTTCAGGGATATACCTTGTTCCATTGGGTTTTAACTGATCTATACTGGTTAATGGTCTTTGCATATATAAATCTCCTAAATTTCCACCTGGAGCGAGATAGAACACGCCATTTGTAATCGGCACGTTATTAGATACCGCTGTTACTTCAGTTTTAGCCTTACCTAATCTAAAGCCAAAATTCCAATCGAGGTTTTTAGACTTATAGGCGCTTATGTCCATTGAAATATCAAAACCACTACTTTTTAAGCTCACTAAATTGTCTCTAACTCCTGTTGCACCTGTAGAAGGTGCAGCAGGTGCTTCCTGAATAACATCATTAGATTTTCTGCTCCAATAAGTCCCGTTCAGTACCACACTACTTAACCAATTACCCTTTAAAGGAGTTAAGTTTAAATCTGTACCTATTTCTAATTCTGTTGTTTTTTGAATGAGCAGATTTGGATTATTTGCGGTAGCCCTAGTATAAAGTGTTGATCCGCTTTCTCCAAAATTCCCTCTACTGAAAGTTACCTGCCTGTCATATATACCTGGTTGAACACCTGCCTCACCATATGCTGCGCGCAGTTTCCAGTTGGATACTAAACTTTTATTGGTAAAGAATTCTGATGGGTTGAAGAAAACAGTTCCTCTTGGAAAGGTGGCAGCCGTGCCCTGGCCACCAAAAGCAGAAGAATAATCAGATCTGAAGCCAGCAGAAATACCAAAAAGGTTACCATACTCAACCGTTTGGTTTACCAAGAAACCATAAATCAAAGACTCTTCAAAGCTTTCGCCACCGGTTCTTGTTGTTGCGCTTGACAAGGTAAATGGTGGATAGGCAGGCAAGGTTACGCCTTGGGCATAAAAATAATTACTTTTGAATCTTCTGGCATCATACGTAACCTGGGTAGTGGTTTTTATCGGCACTTTCAGCTTGAAGTCATTTTGAAAATCGGTTCTAAAGAACGCACTGGCATTGCCATAATTCACTGCTGAGTTTTCATATTCTTTAGTGATGCTTCCTTCAATCACCGAACCATAGAAAACAGTTTGAGCCCTTCCTACCTGGTTGAAATAAAAATCACCTTGTTCCCAACGCCGGGTGTCTAACGCATATTTAACGTCGAATTCCAAGAATTTAGGAAATTTATAATTCAGGTTAAAATTTTGTACAAGCTTGGTGTTTTACTATAGCGGTTTCTGGCTTCGCGTTCTGCCAGCGGGTTATTTCCATCAGTTAAAGTGCTTGGCTTAACTACATACTGTCCGTTTGTTGGGTTTTGGAATGTAAAATCAATCCATTGCAAAGAGTTGACCAAATTGAAACGGTTAGACGATAATAAATCCTCCTTTGTGTAGATTAATTGTGTAGCACTTCTAAAATTTAATCCTTTAACAGGATTAAATCCGAAATTCAGGTTCAAATTTGTTCTATTGTAATTATTACTATATACATCTTGCTGAGAAAGGTTCGAAGCTCCGAATGAATAATCAGACTTCTCTGATCCACCTCTAATTGTTAATGAATTAGTAAAGGTGTTAGCTACTTTATTTCCTTGGTCTATATGATCATAAACGGGTAATAAAATAGGTTTGTTGTTTTGAACTGTTTTGTCTGTACCAAAAGGTAATGCTGTGGGATTTGGCCATACACCAATTGCACTTGGTGCTAATATAGCACCATTACTTGCCACTATATTGCCATTAGCATCAGTAACCCAGTGATGGTTAGTTGCAATTAGATCATTTAATCTAACAATCCTATCATTGCTGTACCTAGAGGCCACGTCAATAATCAGTTTGCTGTTTTTAGCTCCTTTTTTTGTAAAAATCTGAATTACACCATTACCACCCTGGGCGCCATATAACATCCCGCCGGCCGACCCTTTAACAACCTCCACATGATCTACAGTATTCGGATCAATAGAGGTTAATAGATCGGAACTCGCCTGTACGCCGTCTATCAAAATTAAAGGCGAAGCGCTAGAAAGGTTAGTAAATCCACGCAGAATGATCTGTGCATTAGCACCCGGCTGACCGCTTCTTTGTATGATCTGAGCACCTGCAATTTGGCCTTGCAATGCCTGTGTCACATTTGTTGTGGCACTTTTCGGGAAATCTTTAGCATCTAATGTTGCTACATCAATTGGCACGAGCTTTTTTTGAGTAGCTACGCCAACACCTGTTACAACCACATCCGAAAGTGTTTTTGAATCGTCTACCAGAATGACATTGATTACATTTCCTGATCCAATCGTTCTTGTCTGCGGCAAAAAGCCAATAAAAGAAAACTCTAGTGAAGTCTCACCTGAGATTACCCTGATCGAGTACCTGCCATCTGCTCCGGTTATGGTTCCACTCTTGGTACCCTTAATTTTAACACTTACGCCAGGGAGGGGTAATCCATCCTCCTGGGCCGTAACTGTTCCTGTGATTGTTCGATTTTGCGCTATTGCCGAGGAGGCAATAAATAGCAATATGAACAAACTTTGTAGAAGTTTTTTCATAAAAAATTTAGTTTAGTTAATAATCTAATAATCGTGCAACGGTCTTGTATTCTGCAATACAAATTCAACAATAAAAACTGCACATATTTTTACTGCGCTGGTTTAAAGCTTAATGATTAATGACTAGAATATTTGAGTGAATGAATAGGATAATTCATTTTAATTTTTTTTAAATGCGCCAACGGTGGTTCTTAAGTCGCATCTTTAATTTGAATGCTTGTTACTGGGGGATCTTTGTAGCCTTCCCTGGCCACATCAGTGCTTTTGATTGTTCTTTCTTGTGCTATTGCTCCGGTTGCAATTAATAACAATGAGAACAAACTCTGGGCGAGTTGTTTCATAAATAATAGTTTAGTTTCCGTTTAACAATCCAATATAACACTTAGAAAAACGTTATACAAATTTTTAAAAAACAAAAAAACAGCTATTTTAGAGAAAAGAAAACAAAAATCATTAAAAAACACCATTTTAAACATAAAAAACACCAAAAACAGCACTAACACAAATCAAAATCATCAAATAGTTTATCAAAAAAGATACAAATACATTAAAACGAGACTATAACACTATCAATTATATCTTTTAAACTTTATATTTAACATCTTACAGCTCTTAAAAGATATATTTAACAAATCTTTTCTCTTATCACCCAAATAAACTTATCTAGCATGGTTTTCTATTTTAGTGTGCATATTATTTCTTGAATCGTAGGTTAATGCTACATCACACCAATGTTTATAGCTTTACCCAGAAGTCCATTTAGGTGATCTTTTAAGCAAGTTCGCCCTGACCTTCAATTTGAGTTTTTTTTAGTTTTGAGATAAAGACTGCTGAACCTGGGGATTGTTAGATAACTGTTTGAAGACACCCTCTAACCAAATCATAGAATTTATCCTAAGTGACTTATAGCTGCGAACCCTAACGATTTGGCTTCTCTTTTGGGCCTAATGCTGTTACAACAACTTCTAATGGAGACTTTGAATCTGTTTTTAAAAATGCGTTTACAACATCTCCTCCAATAACAATTTCTTATACGGGGAATGGTTTACTGAGGAAAAAATTAGCACCTGGCTTTTGCATTTACCTTAATAGAGAATTTACTCGAAACACTTGTAAGGAATTCAGAGTTTGATGCGTCTTTAATTCTTATACTTATCCCTTGGAGAGGCAATCCATCTTCCTGAGATGTAATTGTTCTTTCTTGCGTTATTGCCTTAGGAGGCAATAAATAGATATATGAGCAAACTTCTACAAAGGTTGTTCATAAAAAATAATTTTGTTCGGTTAATAATAATTCAAGACATGATTTGCTATCTTATAAAGCAAATTTTACGGTTTTAAATTTTCAGCCGACCATACACCAAACCACTTATAACAAACTGGTTAGCTTTTAGAAGATGCTATCTAGTTTTAAAAAAAATGATAGCTATTATTTGGATACATATAAAAAGATGATAGCCAGGAAATGAATTAGGCTTTGTATTTTTCGGACTGATTTTATAGGCCCTGGGAAATATAGTGTGGATAGGATTTGAATATAATATCTGAAAGTCTTTTCCAAATAAAAGACTTTCAGATAATTAAATTTACCAAGAATCGTTAGGCCCTCCATAGAACATTAAACCGGGATTTAATGCATAATTCTCTAAAAGGTCACTCGCCCCCCTGTAATAAATGTCGCCACTTGACTGATAAAGATCCTCATAAATAGCTTGCCAATTTCTAAAGATCTCAGCCATCGCAGATAATTGATTTACGTCATAACCAGAAATGGTCGATGTAAATATTACTGCTCCTGCTTTATTTTTAAATTCAACAGTGCTAGCACCATATGTTGTAATATTCCATTTAACATTACTCATACTTGTATTGTAATAATTCCAACCAGCCATGTATTCTGGATTATCCGGTTGTACTTGAGCTTTCACATTGTTTACAATAATAAAAACTAAAAAGGTAGCAATGGCACTAATTAAAAGATTTTTCATATTGATCATAGATTAAAATTGTATAACATAAAATTAATTCTGAACAATTAATTTATTGTTTTGAACTTCATTAGCCGATATTGGCCAGATATAGCCTGCGGTATTAAATGGAATTGCAGGAGCACTACCTTGAGCCCCGCTTTTTGCCACGAAGCCTGCGCCTAGTCGCATTACATCTGGAGATCTTAATCCCTCGCCCAGTAATTCTATCCGTCTTTCTGTAAGGATAGTATTTTTAAGGTTTGCCGGTAATAAATCAGCCGCCGGAAACACATAACCCGGATTAGCACGTTGTCTAACCGCGGTTAGCAATGCAATAGACCTTACCGGATCGGTTACCACCGTGGCTTCTGCTAAGTTTAACAAAACTTCAGCATATCTAATTACAGGAACATAATCTGTGTATGGAGATGGTCTTTTAAATTTAGTTAAATAAGTATTAGCGCCAGAAACTGCTGTTAAGCCTTTCCGGGCATCAGTTGAGGCGGCGGCAAAAGCTGCATTTCCGAAAATCCCTGTAGGGTTTAAGAAATATTCTTCGTTACCTCCGGCTCCATTCGGAAAAACATTATAGTAATATGCCAATTGATTTTGTGTACCAGGGGCATCAAGATCGGCCATAGGCAAAGTTAATGCAACTTCAGTAGCTGTTGCATTACCCGTATAAGAACCGCCAAAAAGCGTAGAAACATTACTTTCCAATTTCAAAGGAGCACCCGTTGTAGCTTGAAACGGCGCAGTTGCACTAACTATCTTATTTGCTTCAGTTACCACAGCAGGCAAATTGCCCATTGAGAGATATACCCTTGTTTTAAACGCAATTGCGGTATTTCTAGATGCCCTAGTTGCAGTTAAAGTCAAAGCTAAATCAGGCTCGGCCTCGTTTAGGTCTTTTAAAATTTGAGTATAAACCTCTGCTACTGTACTTCTTTTTAAATCATTACCTGTTAAATCTTTTTCTCCTTTAAGTCTCAGTGGCACGCCCAAACTAGCACCGTTATCAGTAATGTAAGGTTTAGCATATAATTGCAATAGGCTGTAGTAACATAAGGCACGTAAAAATTTAGCCTCTGCAATATATTGCTTTGCTACCGCCGGGGTAAGTAAAGATGCATTAGCATTTACGCCTTCGATAACCAAATTGGCTCTGTTTATAGCAGCATAAACTGCACCCCATAAGTTAACAACCTCATTGGTATTCGAAGTTAAATTGAACCTCCAGGTATCTAAACCAGTTACTCCATTCGGTTTGTTTACTATAAAGTCCTCTCCTCGGATATCATTATAGATTAAAAATCTTCCTCCATAAAACTGCCCATTTTTTACCCCTGCATATATCCCGTTAACCTGAGATAAAATTCTTGAAGGATTTGAAAAGGCATCTTCAATAGGCAAGGCCGTATCAGGTGCAGCATTTAAGAAATCCTTTTTACATGATGTTGCAAAGAAAAATGGTGCGACAAGAAAAAGATATTTTACTTTATTATTTATTTTAATTTTCATGATCTCTAATTTTTAAAATCCAACATTAATACCGAAAGTAAATGTTCTGCCTGATGGCACAGAGTTCCTATCAACACCAGGAGCCAAATTACCACTATTTCCAGTTGCTGTAGAGTTTCCGTTTACAGAAACCTCTGGATCCGGCCCTGGATAACCTGATATAATCCAAAGGTTGCTAGATTGAGCATATACTCTAATGTTCGAAACGCCATATTTACTTAAAAGTGTTTTTGGCAGCGTATAACCTAAAGCTAAGTTTCTAACTTTTAAGAAATTACCAGAGAAAACATTTTGAGATTGTGCAAAGGCTGATCCATTTGAAGTATTATCCCCGTAAACCAAACGAGGAATATCCGTTACCTGTCCAGGAGTGGTCCATCTGTTTAATACCCCTGCTTCGTTATTCCAAAAGCGTTGATCGCGAAGGCCTGCTAATGATCCATAATAAAGTTTATTACCACCAGAGAATGTTAAACCCAAGGTAAGGTCGAAATTTTTATACCGGAAATTATTATCAAGACCACCAAACCATTTCGGAATTGAAGGGCCATCAATTACGGCATCAAGCGCAGCATCAATTGCTGGTGCATTCTGACCCGCCTTAGGTCCGTCAAGGTATTGGTAGCGGGCAGCTGTTGCTCTTTGGAAACTGAATCTTAATTTTTCACCATTTCTGTTGATAAAAATTCGTTCACCTGTTGCCGGATCCACACCAGCTGTTTGTACGGTATAAATTGATCCAATTGGATAACCTACACGAGTAATATTTGCCGTTTCTAAAGAAGTAGCTCCAAAAAGATCTGCATTGTTATTACCTAAAGCAGTAACTTCATTCTTTAATGTACTAAATGTAAAAGTGCTTGACCATGTGAAATTATCAGTATCAATGTTCCTTGAATTTACAGTAAATTCAAATCCTTTATTATACATCTTACCAACGTTTGTAGTAATGGCGTTACCCGGAACACCTTTTGAAGGTGCCTGAGGAGCGTTTTGAACTAGGTTATCGATATTATTATGATAATAATCAACCTCCAACGAGAACCTACCACCTAAAAACTCTAAATTAACACCTACATCAGCCTTCTTACTGGTTTCCCACTGAAGATCGGGATTACCTGCTTGAGAGAATGATAATGCTGGGTCAGATCCGTATAAACCTGGGCTATATAAAAATAGAGATGGGTAATTACCGATATTAATATTACCAACCTCGCCATAACTGCCACGTAATTTAATGCGAGTTAATACTTTACTTAAGCCTGAATTTTTATAAAAACCTTCTTCAGAGATTGCCCAACCTGCTGAAGCACCACCAAAGTTACCATATTTATTACCTGCTGATAAGCCCGAATAACCATCTCTTCTGAATGAACCAGATAAGTAATATTTTTTCTTATAATCGTAGCTCAAACTTCCAAAATAAGACCGGAATGAATTATCGCCTTGTACTAATCCCGATGGGGTGATAATACCAAAGGCTCCTTGATATACTTTAATGAAAGGATCAATTACGTTTTGCCTGGTAGCGCCATAACCATCAGATTTTGTTTGTTGATCTTCAGCACCAATTAAAGCGCCTAAGCTATGGTCTCCAAAGGTATTTGCATAGTTTAAGGTATTAGACCAGTTCCACCTGGCATTCTTAACAAAACTACTGGTAGCACCACCGTTATAAGCAACACCATCGCCCTGTAAACGATTCACAAAAGCGTTATTATCAATCTTTAAATTATCTAATCCATAAGTGGTTTTAAAGCTTAGCCCTTTAACCAATTGAATAGAGGCATAAACATTAGCAATGATCCGGTCGCTTTCAGATGTATTTTTATCTTCATTTACCAGAACTGCAGCATTTGGATAATTAGAAGCAATAGTATTCGCACCTAAACCAACTGCAGATCCATTCATGTTATAAGATCCATCTTCATTATAAGCAGCAACGTTAGGAGGTAACACTATAGCTAGCCTGCCCAACCCAACAGTTGAAAAGGTTTGTCCAGGGAGCGAGCCTGTATTTGGGGCACGGTTCATGGTATTGCTGTAAGAAAAATTAGTTCCGATAGTTACATTCTTAAATAATTTATGATCTAAATTTACTCTGCCATTTTTTCTTTCAAATGAATTCCCTAAAATAAAGCCTTCTTGATTACTATAACCAAGTGAAACATAATAAGATGTTTTTTCGTTTGCTCCCGAAAAGTTTAAGGCATGATTTTGGGATGTTGCTGTTCTATAGGCATAATCATACCAATTTGTTTCTACTTGTGAGCCATCTGATTTTGTTTGTAAAAAGAATGCTGGTGCAAGGCCTATATTAGTTCTAGCTTCATTTTTGATCTGAACGTATTCTGCTGCGTTTAATAAGGGAGTGAGATTTTGAGCCTTTGTGGTTCCTACCCAACCCTCGTAATTGATTTTGGTTACACCTTGTTTACCTTTTTTAGTAGTAATTACCACAACACCGTTAGCCGCCCTTGAGCCATAAATGGCAGAAGAAGCAGCATCCTTTAAGATATCGATAGACTCGATGTCAGAAGGGTTGATATCTCCCAATGCGTTACCCGCAGCACTGTTAGCGGATTGATCCCCAGTAAACACAGGAATACCATCAACAATAATTAATGGATAAGAGCTCAAAGAGATAGAGTTAAAACCACGCACCCTAAAAACAGGAGGGTTATTTAAAACTCCGTTTGGCTGAATGATGTTTACACCTGCTGCTTTACCTGCGAGTGCCTGCTCAAAACTCTGTACGGGGACGTTTTTAAGCTTTTCTCCGCTTACACTTGCTATTGACCCAGTAACATCCTTTTTTGACTGTGTGGTATAACCTGTTACAACTACATCGGATAATGTTTTAGAATCACTTTGCAGCTGTATGTTAACTACACTACTACCACCAATAGCTTTTGTTTGGCTTAAGAAACCTATATAAGAGAATTCGAGTACGGTTGCTTTGGTATTGACTTTAAGAGAATACCTACCATCTGCACCGGTTGTGGTTCCACCGGTTGCACCTTTGATTTTAACAGTTACCCCTGGAAGTGGTAATCCATCTTCCTGAGCCGTAACTGTTCCGGTGATTGTTCGATCTTGCGCTATTGCTGAGGTGGCAATAAATAGCAATATGAACAAACTTTGTAGAAGTTTTTTCATAAAAAATTTAGTTTAGTTAATAATAGTACAATATAGGATTTAGTATTTTGTAATGCAAATTTTACACTTTTAAATTTGCATTATTTAATAGAAATCAATGCCCTTGTAAAGAAGTCATTAGCCTCCTACAGTTAGAGAATCTGCTATTTTTAAGTTAAGAGAAATAATATTGTTATTGAATGGATAAAATATGTTATTGTAATTTACAACTGTGCTGGTTCTATCAATTGTAATTTCATTCTAGCATCTAAATCAGAAAGAAGGAATGGATAATCCGACATTAAAGGAGGTTTTGCAACCGTTTCATCATATGTTATTGCAAAATCCGCAATAAATCGACAAGTTAAACAGCCTTGCATAAATTTTTTCATAAAAAAAATTAGTTTAGTTAATTATTAATCCAAAATACCACTTAAAAACATTTAATACAAGCAAAAAATACAAATTCTATAAAAAAAATATCATATAACGCCATTATTTACAAAATAAGTATATTTTTTTTTCAAAAAAAACAGTCGTAATTATCATAAATCAAGAAAAAGCATACACACAAAGCTATTTTAGACACTAAATCAGAATAAAAACATTTTAAACACAATAAGACAAACAAAACATTGAAACAGATGCCTAATTATGTAATAAATGCCCACAAAAAAGGGCTGCCTAGCAAGACAGCCCTCAAAATTTTAAGATTTTGATTTATGGGTTTTGAGCGCTCTGTGGAATGAGAGGATTTGCATTCAACTCATCACGAGGAATTAAGAACAAAAATTTAACATCACCCGCAGGAATAGTCAAAAGATTTGCTACTGATGTACCTACATAATTAGGAACATTTGCAGCAGTTCTATCTAAAGGTAGATTTAAACGTTTTAGGTCTAAATATCTGAAGCCTTCTCCCCACAATTCAACTCTACGGTTAATCATGATCTCGTCAACAAGTGCAGTTCCCGTTTTAGTACTTTGTACTGCAGTTAAATCTCTTTTAGAAACCAAAGCAAAAAGAGCAGCTTGAGCTAGCGGATCCTGGCCACTTCTAGCATAAGCCTCAGCAAGAATTAAATACATTTCTGCACTTCTCATCCAAGGTGTATCACCCAAAGAAGGGTCACCTACCGTTTTTACAGAAAACTTTCTGCTCATATATGCACGACGCGTAAATGCTGTCGTAGGAAGTGGAAAGTTAGCCGCTGTAGGAGCTGGTTCCCATAATTTTCTTCTCACATCATTAACTGGTATTTGATTGTATAAATTTGAATTAATCATTTTTGGTGTACCACGCATGTAAGTGGTATTTGCATTATAAGCAATTTGAGCATAAAAGGATCCAAATGTATCTCCTTGTTCAGTAGTAGGCATTGCGCACCACATGAATTCAGATAACGCATTATTATTAAAACCACTTACATAATCAGATTGGCTCATTAATGGATATTTACCCCCATCAATCACATCTTTTGCGTATTTAACTGCGTTTGGATAATCTTGCATTGTTAAAGCAACCCTTGCTCTTAAACCTTTTGCCACCCAAACATCAGCATGTGTTTTGTTTGTCTTCGTCGTAGAATTTAAAGCAATTGCCTTATCCAAATCAGCTACTATCTGAGTGTAAACATCTTCTACAGTAGCACGTGGTTTTATAAGGTCAGCTGTAGTTAATACCAATGGAACGCCCAATTGAACGTTCGGCTTTGCTGCAGCATTATATCTTGTTCCGTAAAATTGCACTAAATATGAATAAGCATAGGCTCTAATAGTTAAAGCTTCTGCTTTCAACCTAATTTTTTCCGATTCTAATCCTGTTACACTTGGTAAATCTATGTTATCAAGCACATAGTTAGCGTTGTTAATCATACGGTAAAAGGTACGGTAATAGTATAGGTTACTCGCATGTGTATCGGTTCGTGGCGACACATAGTTACCCTCACCGGTTGAAGTAAACCATGTAGCTGCTGCCTGATGCAAATCTTCTCCCATAAAATCAATACCCAACAGTATACCACCAACACCTGGTTTACCTTGTGCGTTTGAGGTGGTGGTTGTAGTTCTGGTATTCATATAGGCATAAATGCCATTGATTACAGCGCTTGCATTTGTTGTTGAAGTGAACACCTCTTCCAAAGCAATCTGATCAGTTGGTTTGGTTTGAAGGTATTCCTTTTTACAGCCGGGCGCGATTAAAGCTACCATTAAGCTGGTTAATATTAAAAGCTTTTTCATATCTCTTTCTACACTATTTTTAAAGATTATAAGGTTAAATTAATACCCAAACTAAAGTTTCTGCTTTGCGGGTAAGTATTACCATTTACACCGTCAAAAGATTCAGAAGGATTTAATCCTTTTCTTTTTGAATGAAGGTATAAGTTTTCGCCTGTTGCAAAAATACGGGCACTTGGCACCTTAATTTTGTTTAACCAAGCTTTAGGCAAATTATACGATAAGTTAACATTACGTAAGCTCCAATAAGAAGCATCAATTAACCACCTGTTGGATGTTGCGTTAGTATTTGCAGTAGCTCCAAAATCAGCTCTTGGTATATCTGAAGTATTATTTGCTGGAGTCCAAGAGTTTAAGATATCTTGATGCAATGCACCGCCATAAGAACCTGTACTCATTAAACCTTGATATACAGAATCATAAGCTTTGCCTCCAACCTGGTAATTTACCATAAACGACAACGTTAGATCCTTGTAACTGAATGTATTTACAAATGAGCCCATCAAATCAGGAATTGCTGTACCTGAATAATCAAATTTTGCAAATGATTGATTGGTTACATATTGTACACCATTCACGGTACGAATGTTTGCAGCAAGCGTTCCATCAGCAGGTACATACAATGCAGCCCCATCGTTTGGATCAACACCTGCATATTGTCTTAACCAATAATCATAGATTCCATGTCCTACTTCTCGTTTTTTAGTTCCACTGATAATTGTTGGCGTTTCTGGAGGAAGCTTAGTAATCTTGTTCTTAAAAATACTCCAGTTGGTAATTAGGCCCCAGGTAAAATCCCGTTCGCGAATAATGTCGCCACCCAACTGAAGCTCAACACCTCTGTTATACATGGCACCAATGTTACGATAAACACTAGTAACCGCTGCAGATAATGGCTGAGGGACACTAAAAATCAAATCATCTACCTGCTTGTTGTAGTATTCTAATTCACCATATAATCTTCTTCCAAAAAACGCGAATGAAATTCCTGTATTTAGCGTGTTTTGTTTTTCCCAAGTTAAATCAGGTGTAGCAATAGACGCCAATAAAACACCACCTTCAGTATTGCTATTCGAACCTAGATCAAAAAAGGCTCTATCTCCGTAATATCTGCTATTTCCACTACCATCAAGCAAAGCGTTATTACCCACCTGACCATAAGAAACTTTTAGTCTTAAATCATCTAACCAGCTTACATCTTTTAAGAAGTTTTCTTTTTTGATGGCCCAAGTAGCTCCTGCTGAGAAAAATGTTCCCCATCTTTGTTCTGCAGAAAATCTTGAAGAACCATCGCGTCTTAACGATCCATCAATGAAATATTTATCATCATAATTGTAGCTAACTTTAGATAAATAAGACTCAATACGATCGTTATCCTCTCTACCATATGAACTAGATGATGTAACAAAATTTGCAAACTCTGTGTTACCACGAGCAACCATATTTGTTCTATCTGCCTGGAATATTTTATATTTAAAATTATAGTTTTCGTGACCTGCAAGTACTGAAATCGTATGTTTTCCAATCGTTTTATTATAATTTAAGATTTGATTGAAGGTGTATGATTTAGTAACCGCATTACTTTGGAACTTGTAACCATTCGAACCGGCACCATCACCAACGATTGGGTTTTGGAACTGATCAACATTATTGTTTCTCAAATCCATACTAATTGTTGGAGTGAAAGTGAAATCTTTCAGGAATTTCACCTCAATATAACTTCTTGCACTTAACTGGCTTCTTCTATAAGCATTATCGTTAAGCATAGTTTCATAAACAACGTTTCGACCTGGAGAAGCTCCTGATGGGCGATTCACAGCTCCTGGATGGATACCATAATCATACCATTGCTCACCTGTTAAAGTATTAGCAATTGGCTGTCCGGTTGCATCAAAGGCATGTACTGGATAAATTGGCCCAATTCCTCTTGCAAATGAAAACGGATTAACAAAACTTGAACCATTTCCTGTAGAGGCATCACTTGCAGTATTTGCATCAGACATCGCACCTGATAAATTCAAACCTGTTTTTAACCACGACCTTAGTTTCGTATTTACATTTACACGTGCGTTAAAACGTTGGAAGTCTGATTTCAAAATGAAACCACTATCCTTTAAATAACCTAATGAAACGAAGTAATCTGTTTTATCGCTTCTTCCTGCTGTACTAATGTTTGCATCTGTTCTTTTTCCTGTACGCTCCAAAGGCGCATACCAGTTAAAATCGTTATATAATAAAGATGCATTGGGATTAAGCTTACCATCAGTACCAACAACTTGACCTCCAGGAACATTGAACGGATTATAAACCAAGTTCGTAAACACATCTGCCGACGCTCTTGTGGATGCTGCAGCATCTGTTAACGCTGGAGAAGCTGAAAACATTAAGTTATTCTTAATCGCTTGCCAAACTGCAGGATAATATTGAGCAGCATCTAAACGATCGTATTCAGGAATTCCACGAGTAGACCATCCCTGACTAAAGTTAACATTTATTGCCGGTTCTGCTGATCTACCCTTTTTCGTTGTAACGATAATCACTCCATTGGCACCCCTAGAACCATATAAAGCTGAAGAAGATGCATCTTTCAATACCGAAATACTCTCAACATCATTCTGATTAATATCACCAATATTACCATCATAAACCGCACCATCCAAAACGATAAGTGGGCTATTTGAAGATGAATAAGAACCAAAGCCACGAATACGAATAGCAGAGCTATTTCCTGGTTGCCCGTTAGATGCCAATACAGAAATACCTGGCGCCGATCCTTGTAATGAAGCCGTAATATTGGTTACAGTCCTTTTCTCCAAATCTTTCGCACTAATACTAGATACAGAACCTGTAATCGATTCTTTTTTCTGAGTACCATAAGCCACAACGACAACATCAGCAAGATTCTTCGAGTCAGAAGCTAATCCCACGTTCAGGATATTATATGAAGGAACATTGACTGTTTTGCTTGTAAAGCCAATGTATGAAAATTGGATTGCTGTAACTGAAGAGCCGATCCGTAGGGAGTATTTTCCATCAGCGCCTGTTACGGCTACTGCTTGCGACCCGATGGCTCTAACACTTACACCTGGAAGGCCGATGTTATCCTCGGTAGATGTTACTGTTCCAGTAATTGTTCGGTCCTGAGCCATCGCACTTATTGCGACGAACATCAATAAGAACAAACTTTGTAGAAGTTTTTTCATGAAATTTAAGTTAGTTAATGATATAGTTATTTGAATTCCTAAATATAATGGAGTTTGCTAACAGTTTAACAAATTTTAACAAAACTAACCTCTATAATGACTTTATTTTGACAATAATCCTGTCTGATTAAAAAGGCGGAATTGGGGAGTTCTTCCGCAAAATGTAGAATATTATGGGCAGTTATGGCCATATTTTATCCCTGTATAAGCGAAAATTGCAGTTTATAGGCCGTATTGCCGCTATTAAAAACATAAAAAAACTGTGCCAAAAAACACAGTTTTTTCAATGAAAATTTACACATTAAATTTTGTTAACATTAAAAGAGGTCTTCTATTATTATAGGCATCTTTTTAATAGTAGCATTATGTTGTATACTAAATATTCTTACTATTAGACAAATCGCATAATTATCAGTATAGGCTGAATGAAGTGATTTTGTATTTAAGTATATGATACTTCGGCAAAAATTAAAAATAAAAAAGCGATATCATAACTTAATATGATATCGCTTGATCTTAATTATAGGTTTTTTTTAGTAACCTGTATTTTGTTGACCTTGTAAGCCAGGATTATTATCAATCTCTCTTTGAGGAATTGGTAGTATGGTTTTAGCACCGCCAAACGCTGCTGCTGCATTACCAGATCTAAGCGCTTGTCTATTACGAAGCAAGTCCATTCTGCTATGTCCTTCAAAAGCCAATTCTTTACGTCTTTCGATTAGCAAAGCATCAATCAGGGCTTGTTGAGTAGCTACAGCTTTAGGAAGCAGTCCTGCTCTATTTCTAATTCTGGTATTCAAAATTGTAATCGCCTCTGCATTTGGTATTGTATTTTGACGAGCCAATGCTTCTGCGAGATTTAAATACACTTCTGTTGTACGGATAACAGGTGAGTTGTCAGAATTGTTTACCGCATCTGGAAATTTAGAGGTAAATAGGTGAGGTAAACCATCTGCCGCAGTTCCCGATATCTTTAAATTATAACGTTTATCGCCAGGCTCTGATGTATAGGCATTAATTAAATCTTGAGAGAAAGGTGCATCACCACGTCCACCTAAAGCTGCCGGATTGTAGTATGAAGCCCAACCACCAGAACCTGTTCTACCGTTATCAATAGCACTGTTTTGAATCGTAAATACATCTTCACTAGTATTACCACTATAGAAGGCATAGTTTGGTGCAGTATCATAAATACCCTGCGCCAAAGTGCTTCTAGCTGCACTTTCTGCTTTAGCCCATTCTTCTCTATATAAGTACAATCTTGATAAAAGCGCAAAAGCTGCGCCTTTGGTTGCACGGCCACGGGTTTCAGCGGCATCAGTATATGATTGAGGTAAGGCCGCTGCTGCTTCAGTTAAATCTTGAACAATCTGTGCATGAACCTGATTTAAAGTATTTCTTGATGGATACTTAATAGTTCCGTCAAAGTATTCTAAAACTAAAGGCACAGCAAGATTTGTTCCCGAGTTTACCTGATAAGGCTGAGCAAAGAAATTAGCCAATTGGAAATAAGCCAATGCGCGTAAAAATTTCGCTTCAGCTGCGTATTGCGATTTTTCTGCTGCTGATAGGCCAGGCACATCATTGATCTTAAAGATAACTGTATTTGCACGGGTAATCACCTGATAGTGAACCTGCCACATCGTAGCCACATTTCCGTTTGTTGATACACTGGAGAAAGTGTTTAGCTCTTGTAAAGTTGGAAATGTCCCTACAAAATCAACATTATTCCCCATGTAGTCACCCATCACTTGTGGTAAACTTCCATAAAAGTCAAAAGTTTGAGCCGTACTGTACACGCCTCTTAAAGCTCCTAGAGCTGTTGCTGGAGAATTAAAAACAAGTTGATCAGACAAATCTTGTTGTGGTAATTTCTCCAATTCTTTCTTACACCCAAATAACGATAATACCAGGGCTGATGTTATGATATAATATTTTAATTTCATCTTTTCAATTTTTAAAGGCCAATATTTACACCGAAAGTAAAGGTTTTTGCCTGTGGTAAAGCAAAGAAACTCTGACCAAGAACCTGGTTAGAAGCACCATTCGCAGAAATCTCAGGATCACCTCTGAAGTCTTTATCCTTAATGGTCCAGATATTTTGACCTTGGAAATAAAGTCTTATGCTAGAGAAAAGTTTTGATCTTTGTAAAAACTCCTTAGGAAAACTATAACCAACAGATAACGTTTTCAAACGCATGTATGAACCATCCAATAATTGTTTCGTAGACACCTGCTGGAAAGTTGTTCTGGTTGAACTATTTAACGCCGGAGCAAAAGCATTATCTCCTGGTTGTTTCCAATAATTTAACAATTTAACACTTTTATTATAAGAGCCTGTGCCAAAGTTGTCTGAAAACTGTAAACCATCTAAATAAACATCGTTACCATAACTAAAGTTAAAGAAAGCTGATAAATCGAAGTTCTTATAGGTAAAGGTATTGGTAATACCTCCTGAGAAATCAGGGTCACCTTTTCCTACAATTACGCGGTCAGACGCAAGAGGTGAAGTAGTTACTGAACCATCTTTTTTCAACCACTCCGCATTACCTGTTTGAGGATTAATTCCGTTATAACGGATTAAGTAGAAAGAGTTTTTAGAGTAACCGGTAATTGCACGTTGTGCCGTACCACCTGATACAAAATTACGACCATCTTCATCAGGGTTAGCTGGTAACTCTAACACGGTATTTTTGTTGAAACCGATGTTGAATGAAGTTCTCCAAGAGAAATCACGACCAACAATATTATCCGAGTTGATCGTAACCTCATAACCTCTGTTTCTCATCTTACCTACGTTCTGTGATGCAGATGCATAACCAGTAGTATATGGGAACGGAACGTTTAACAATAAACCTGTAGTCTTTTTGTCGTAAAAGTTAAACTGAACATCAATGGCCTTGAATAATCTGGCAGAAAGACCAATGTCTAACTGTGTAGTTTCTTCCCAGCTCAAGTTAGGGTTAGGAACCACATTTGGTGTTAATCCGGCCTCACCCAAGTAGTTTGATCCCGCTGAGAATGTTCCATAATATTGATAGAAACCAATATTGTCGTTACCCGCAGTACCATAACTTGCTGTTAACTTAACATTTTGAGCAATCTTATTGTCTTTATTAAAGAATGCTTCGTTAGAAATTAACCATCCCCCAGATAAAGCATAAAATGTACCGTATTTTTTATTCTGACCAAATCTTGAAGAACCGTCTCTTCTTAATGATGCTTCAAATAGATATTTTTTATCAAAATCATAGTTAAAACGTCCGAATACTGACTGAAGTGCCCAATCAAATACTTCTTCAGAAGCTGTGATTGGTGTAGAAGCCGAACCCACGTTTGGAAGATCATCACTCACAAAACCCGAACCTTCAACCATCATTTTAGTCAATGTAGCCGTTTCAAAGCTATAACCTGCTAATGCACCAATAGTATGTTTACCGAAGGTCTTGTCGTAATTTAATGTATTACTACTTACCCATTTATTATCAGTATAGTGGGTTCTATACGCATAACCTCCAGGAGTTAACAAATCTGTTTCTCTGTATTTTTCATCAATAGCATAGTTATCAATACCCCAATCTGTTTTGAATTTTAATCCAGGTAAAATCTTCCAGTCTAAAAATGCATTTCCTGTACTTCTATCAGAATAGTTTTTATTGATCCCTGTTTCAGCAATTGCAATAACATTGGCAACGAAACCTGTATTTTGGAATTGACCATCTGGTCCGTAAGGCGTAACATAAGGCAATTGCAGATAACCAGCTGTAATTGGCGCATAAGTATTATTTTCAGTACCAATACGATCCATATCTACATGAGAAAGATTATAGTTTAATCCAACAGTAAACTTATCTGATAATTTATGATTCAGATTTAGTCTTCCTGATAAACGCTTCAGGTTATTTCCAATGGTATAACCACTTTCGTCTGAATAAGTTCCTCCTAAGTAGAATTGTGTTTTCTCATCACCACCAGTCGCATTTACGTTTACGGTATTTGATTTACCAGTACGCACAATTGCATCAATCCAGTCGAAACTTGTAGTTGGATAAGCAGGTACGGCTGTGTTGTTTGCTTTAAGATAATCTGTTCTGAACTGACGGAACTGATCTGCAGTCATCATTTCATCTAAGGAAGTTGGAGAAGAAAACCCATTTTGGTAGTCTGCGGTGATTCTCGTTTTACCAGCAGCTCCTTTTTTAGTAGTGATTAAGATTACGCCGTTTGCACCACGCGATCCATAAATCGCAACTGCAGAAGCATCCTTTAAAACTGTCATGCTTTCGATATCGTTCGGGCTAATGTTGATTAAAGGATTCAAACCAGAAGACCCACCCTGAGTTTGAGTGTATTCACCACCAGCCGAGTTTAATGGAACACCATCTACAACGTACAACGGTCTACCTCCAGCTGCAATTGATGAACCACCACGTATAGTGATTTGAGCCTCAGAGCCTAAAACGCCAGAAGAGTTAACCATATTAACGCCCGCAGCCTGTCCTTGTAAAGCTTGCTGAGGTGTTTGAATTGGCATATTTTTAAAAGACTCAGCTTTTACTGTGGTCGTAGTTTGGGTACTAAGCGCTTTGCTCTGCTGACCATAACCCACTACCACAACATCTGAAAGAGTTTTAGCATCAGCTTCTAAAGTGACATTAATTGTGTTTGATCCGGTTATTACCTGGTTTTTAACTAGATAACCGATAAAAGAAAAATCTAAGGTTTTCGAACCCGAGGGAACTTTAACGGAGTATTTACCATTCGCGTCTGTAATGGTTCCGATTTGTGTCCCTGTTACCCTTACGCTTACTCCAGGAATCGGCAGTTTGTCGTCTGAAGATGTTACCGTACCAGTAATTGTTCTGTCTTGAGCTATTGCGGTAGATGCAAAAAACAAAAGTATGAACAAACTTTGTAGAAGTTTTTTCATGAAATTTAAGTTAATTAATGATTAATTGTTTAAACCGCTAATATAATAGAGGTGAGTAACAATTTAACAAAATTTAACTAAAATACTAGTCATAATGACACTTAAATGACATATCTAATGTCTGATTATGGTCACATTTTCAATACATTTTCTGCTACAATTTAGAGGTATGGGCCGTGCTAATAAAACTAATTAGCATCACAGATTTTGCTATTATAGCATATTAAACGTTTAACCTAGTAGTATTTTCCGCAGTAGAAAATTATGCTAAAAAGCGAGAATAAAATTGACTTTGGTGGTATTTTTTAATACCCACAAAAAATGATATTCCCGAATAAGGTTTTTCCGCCCTCCCAGAAGTTTCTAAATAAGGGGTCGTTAGCCAGATAAACGACTTTGCCTCGTCCGAAATCTTGTACACCGATAAGGAGCCCGGTTTTAAGCTCTTCCCTTGCTTTTTTGCCCACTACACCTGCCATTAAGCTTTTATCGTTAATTAACCCCACGTTCCAGCCTTTAACAAAAGGTTCATAAATCTTCCGGTCTGTTTTTAAACTGTAATAGGTTTTACCCAAGCCGTAAGAAAACGGGTGACTGGCATCGAGATTGATCCGATAAATTGCACCGGGTATGGTGGTTTCGAAATCGTCCCTGTCCTTATCCTTGAAAAGAAGCTTGTTTGCCTCTGGCTTTTCATCTTTTTTTACAAGCGCTTCCTTCTTTTTAATATCAAATCCTTTTTTCTCGAATACACTTTCGATGGCATCTTCCATCAAAATCAATCTTCCTCCTTTATTTAGCCAAGCGGCTAAACCATCGCCTATAAAAGGGCTGTAACTTCCATCCGGCAAAATCAGGGTGTTTACTTTATTAATATCGAGGTTATTCAGGTCTTTAGCATTAATGATAACCGGTGAAAGATTTAAGTCGTGCTCAAGAAAAAACCAGGCTTCGCCGAAAGCCAGAGAAGAAACTTCAGCACCAGATACAATGGCAATTTTAGGTTGTTTTAACAATGGGTAAACGTTAGAACCGAAATCCTTTCCCTTCTCTACAAAACCACTGCTAATGGCCTGAATTGGCCTGTTCAGGGTTTTGGTAATCGAAGTAACCTTATCCTTCATCCCTTTGATCAGTCTTTCGTTTTCTGCCCGCAACACAATTAGGGTCCCGGCAGGATAATCTTTACCACTTACAGAAAATGGCTGATCAGCCTGTCTAACCTTTATATTCTCCTTTTGCAGCGCCGTTAAAACCTGAACATCTTCGCTTGTTCCCCAGCTAAATAACCAGGCTAGGGGCTTCTCAAGTTCATTACTGATTATCTTTGGCTCTTCAATTGCTGAATATTTCCCTTTAATACTTTCTTTACTGGCATAACCCTTTAATCCGTAAACGTAGGGTAGGGCCCAAGCTGTAATATCATAGGTATTAGAATCGGTTACGAGGGTTTGGGGCTCTAATAAAACGTTAGCCAAAACGGCCCTTGGCTGCTGAATATTAACAATTAAATCGTTACGGGCGATGCTAAAATTTTCTTCCTTTTGGGTATCATAATCATAACCTCTTCCCGTTTTATCACCACCAAAAGCAAATTCGATTTTATTTTTAGTTAGCAGTTCAGCCAGTTTTTTTAAGCGGGATAAATTAGTCGCTTTTATAATATAACTTTTATAAATGCCAGGACTATTGGCCAATTCTTGTTGGAAATATTTCTTATACTCCTCTAATAATTTATTATGGTTTAAAGAGGTTACTTCAAGGGTCGACATTCCTGTTGTAAAGTGGTGCGCAATACGGTCTTTTAAGGTTAAGGTATCTCCATCGTTGGTTACCACAGATAGTCCGGCCCTGATTCCGCCCTGTTCATAGGTCATACCTATTGATCCATTGTATAAGGGATAAGTATCACCATAAGAGGGGTATAGCAAATCGAAACGCTCTTTGGTGAAGTACTGCCAACCTTCTGCATCAAAATATTTGGCATTGTTCTTACCTACCACCACCTGGAAACTTTTTTGCCAAGGTGTAATATCCTGGTGAACTGGCTCTGCCGCCGGCGCAAAATAGTAAGGCTCATTATAACTTTGCTCATGAAAATCGACATGCACCTGGGGCATCCATTGGTTGTATAGCGCTAACCTTTGCTGACTTTCGATTTGGGTTTGCCAGGCCCAATCGCGGTTTAAGTCAAAATAATAATGATTTGGTCTACCGCCTGGCCATGGCTCGATGTGTTCTCTTGACAATGGATCAGAATTGGGTGTTTTTCCCACCACACTATTAAAATAATTCACATAACGATCTCTTCCATCGGGGTTTAAACAAGGATCAATCACCACCACTGTATTTTTTAACCACTCGGTAGCTGGTTTATTCGAACCAGACACAAGCGTATAAAGCATTTTCATAGCTGTTTCTGTAGAATTTGCCTCATTACCATGTACATTATAACTCAACCAGAGTATAGCAGGCTGATTTGTTAAATCTACACTATTGTTCGTACCTGTTGCCAAAACTAAATTGTTACTTCTGATCTGTTCCAGCTTGGCTATGTTCTCAGGCGAAGAAACAACGGCTACCATTAATGGCCTACCCTCATTGGTTTTACCATATTCTATCAGTTTCATGTTCCTGGTTGAAGCCGCAGCAGTTTGTCTAAAATAATCGGCTACTTTATGGTGCGGGGTAAAGTGCGAACCCAGCTGGTACCCCAAAAAATCATCGGGACTTTGTATTTGGCCATAAACACCTAGATTAATGAATAAAGCAATGCAAAACAGGACGTATCTCATGAAAAATAATTGTTTAACCAATAATACATAAAATAAATATGATTTGAACACCTTCATTCATATCATTTTTGTGGTTAAATTATTATAAAAACAGATAACGGGGCTCAAAAACCAAAAAGGCAACCCAAAAATCGGATTGCCTTTAAAAAAAGATTAAAAAACTTAGTTGGCCCACCAGACCTTAGTAGAAGTAGCTATACTTTGCTGAGGTTGCGGGTTTGAAGTGATTTCTTGAGATGGATAAGGAAAACGTTGTGGAATATAAGGCTTAAAGGCATTTTGAACCACTGATAAAGCAGGATACCCTGTTCTACGCCAATCGTTATACACTTCGAGCGATAAAAAATCGGCAATGTATTTTTCGCCAATTATTGTTTTTAGAGGGACTGAAGGATCAAGTGTTGCATGGGCGGCCAAATAAATAGCCTTGTCTGCAGCAGCAATCTTTAGCATATCCATGTGGGCTCCAATGGCACTATTATAAATTGGTGTTGCCGCAGCAGCTCCAGATTTGTAAAGTGTAGCCTCCGCTTTAATGAATAATGCTTCTGCATAAGTAGCCAGGAATACAGGAGCTGCTGAACCACTATCATTCCCATCAATATATCCGCCATAAAATGTTCCTACGGTTGCGTATGTACTTGGGTCTGTTGCCGCCGCTGTACCACTTGTTCTTCCAATATAGCCACCACCTGAACCTGGGTTTGCCAAAATTGGCAACCTTGGGTCGTTATTTACTTTTAAAATATTAACCAAATAAGAAGACAAAACAACGCCGCCAGCACCCGGCAATGTATTTTGATACCAAGGACTTTCTGCTTTTGCCGAACCTGCATATGTTATTGATGCATTATCTGCATTTGAGGCGAATCCACTTTGAAGAGCCGTAAGTGCCAAGTCAGCCTGAGTCGCGGCATTGTAACCAGCGGCTTTACTTAAACGCAGATAATATCTTGCCTTAAGGGTATAAGCAAATTTCTTCCAGGCAGCTAAATTCCCACCATAAATGAGGTCGTCTGCCCCCATTGCTTTATTCGTATTGGGTGTATTTAGCTTTACAATGGCATCATCAAGCATGGTTTGAATAACCTTGTAAATGCTTTCTTGCGAATCGTAAACTGGCTTAGGCCCATCCAAGGCATTAAACGCCTGTGTGTAAGGTATATCGCCCCATAAATCAGTACAAACGGCCAAGTTATAGGCCAGTAATATTTTTCCAACCCCCGAATAACTAGTATTGTTTTTCTTATCCGCATTACTGATCATGGTACGCAAATTATAAAAAATAGCAGGATAAAGATCAAAGCTCCAGGTATTGTTTACATCAGTAGGGGTAATGCGATAGGTATCGATATTTGGCGACTCTTGATTTAGCGCCAGTTGCTGTGTCCAATATGATGTAGTAACTGTTGGATATCCAGCAGCAATTTGCGTAGTGGTATAAAGTTCGACTGGGGTTAAAATTAACGATTCCTGTACTTTTAATGGATGATCAGGGTCTTCATTAACATCAAGGAATTTTTTACAGCTGCTAAAAGAAAGCAGTAACATAGTGGCTATTGAATAATATATAATTTTCATGTTCTTTTAGATTAAAAGGTTACTTTTATTGCTAAATTATAGCTCCTATTTGTTGGGGTAACGAAATTGGTAAAACTGGCTCCATTAGCTGTTCCATACAAACTCACTTCTGGGTCTGACCCTGTATAATGTGGAGCATATACCCATAAGTTTCTGCCAGTCGCGGCGATACTTAAGCCTTTAAATGGCGTTTTCTTTAAAAGTGAAGGACTAAAGCTATAGGCTAAGGTTAACTGTCTTAATTTATAATAAGTACCATCTTCTACACCTGTTTCATCAACAACGCTTTCATTGTTTTGGTAATATCCCTGATCCAGCTTTACAACTTTTGTATTTACTTGCCCATCACTTTCTCTAATTCCGTCGAAAACTGTAGTGGCCGTTCTATCTTCAGTCTTTTTGGTTGTCCCGTAAAAATCTAAATAATGGCCATCTAAGTTATAAACATCACCGCCATACCTCATGTCGAATACAGCAGACAAGCTCAATCCTTTATAAGTGAAACTTGTGGTTAAGCCCGCATTCCATTTCGGTACTGTATTTCCGATTACACCTAACTGATCATCGATAACAGGATATCCGTTATCATCTATCAATAGTTTACCATCATTGTTTCTTTTGTACCTGGAACCATATATTACGCCATAAGGCTGGTTTTTAAAGGCAAAAATACCTGGGTTCGTAAAGCCGGCAAATTGTATATTATCCAAGCCTCCTAAATCGGTAACTTCATTTTTAATTTTCGAGAAATTAAGCCCAATATTCCAGGTAATATCTTTGGTTTTAATTGGTGTACCATTAAGGATTAATTCGACACCCTTATTATACATACTGGCGGCATTAATTGTTGCTGCATTAAAACCCGATGACGGATAAATTGGAGTTGTTGTAATCAAATCAACACTTCGCCTGTCAAAATAAGTAGCTTCCATGCTTAACCTGCTTTTAAACATTTTCAATTCAAGCCCTGTCTCAAATTCTTTTACAATTTCATTTTTCAGGTTCGGATCACCATAGGTATTACTTAATAAAAAGCCATTTTGACCCTGGTAAGGAAACTCTATATTTGAAATTATAGGATGTAAATAAGGGGTGCTTGTTGCATAAGGATATACGTTATCGTTCCCTACATAGGAATATGATAGTCTAACTTTACCAAAATTTAATATTGGATTATCGTCTAAATGAAGTGGTTCGCTAAAAATAAATGCGGCAGAAGCAGAACCGTATGGATAATAATTTTTATCCTGGCTCAAAACAGAAGTGCCATCGTAGCGCCCTGTCAAGGATAAAGAGAGCATCCTTTTATATTCGGTATTTAATTGGGCATAATAACCAATTTTTCTATTCAACAAGTTGGTTACGCTAGATATCTGAGTTGAGGCATTACTAATGCTATAAAAATCACTTACAGATAAACCTACTCCCTTGTCAAACACCGTTTTCACAGATTTACTCAAAATATTATTTCCAATTATTATGCTACCGAACCAATCTTCATTAAAATTCTTCTTAGCCTCAACAATAATGTCATTGTTAAACTGCTTAAAATTTATTTCACGATCATAAACCTTTCCATCTGCAGATTCACCGCCTACTATTCCTGGTGCTTCATGGTAGATACTTGCATCATTATAGATATCAGCTCCACCACGTTCTGTTATGGTTAACCATGGCAAAGGATTATAACTTACTGTAAGTACAGGTAAAAAGCGGTTAACAGCTGAGGTAAATTTTGTATTATCGACCAACCAATACGGGTTATTTCTAGCAGCTCGGTAAACGCGCTGTGTGCCATCTGGATTTGTCGTTGGGAATGGATTCCATGAGATGGGAGCTGCATAGACGGTCCAATACGGACTAGCCAAGCCATTCCCTTCAGCTAAACGATTATTTATAGAATTTATATAATTAAACTGCCCGGTAAAAGTAATGTCTTTTGTAATTTTATTGGAAAATTTTGTGAATAATGAGTGCCTGCCAAAATCTGTCGAAGGCACAGTTCCGTTCGTTTTTAGATAAGAATAAGAAACCAGATAAGTAGAGTTATCTGTTGAACCATTTACGGCTAAAGTATTATCGGTTGTGAAACCTGTTTTGAAAAATTCTTTCCTAGGATCATGCTTCTGTACAGGCTGTCCATTCACCATTAAACCGTCTATAAGTGGTCCCCATGAAGATGAACTTAGCTTACCATTATTCCCGTCAACATATACACCATTACTACCCTGGGCATATTTATCTTGAAACTCTGGCAAAATGGGGGTATCAAAGGTAATACCTGAACTCAAAGATATTGAAGGTTTTCCTTTACCTGTTTTTGTTGTGATTAAAACAACGCCACGCGCTGCTGCTGAGCCATATAATGCACTTGCTGCTGAGCCTTTTAATATCGTTACACTTTCTATAATATTTGGATCGATATCAATGGCACGGTTAGCTGTTCCTCCGGCACTTAAGGCACCATCAGGATTACCCGCTTCAGTGTTATCAATCGGTACGCCATCTACAATAAAAAGCGCTCCATTTTCTCCAGTTAATGAAGTACTACCTCTAATTATAATTTTCGAAGAACTTCCGGCTGCGCCGCTGGAGTTTGTAATCTGCACACCTGCCACTTTACCAGCCAAGGCATTAACCAGGTTATTTTCTTTTGCATCTACCAAAGCACCTCCACTAACTTCCTGAGTAGAATAGGTTAGTGTGCGTTTCTCTCTTTTTATGCCTAAAGCCGTAACAACCACTTCACCTAAAACTTTAGAATCAGTAACCAGTACAACATTAATTACATTAGAAGCACCGATATTAACAGTTTGCGTTGAAAATCCGATAGATGAAAATTGTAAGCTTTTTGCTCCTGATGAAGTTTTCACTGAAAACTTCCCATCTGCCCCAGTTGACACGCCTATATTGGTGCCCATTACCTTAATACTTACCCCGGGAATTGGCATACCATCTTCTTTAGCGGTAACCGTACCCGTAATGGTTCTCTCTTGTGCCATTGCAACAGATGCAAATAACAACAGGATGAACAAACTTTGTAGTAGTTTCTTCATGATATAAATTAGTTTAGTTAATAATGATCGAAAAGCGGTGCTAAAAACAGACACAATTCATTTATAAACAATGAAATTAACGCCTTTTGAAAGGAAATTGATGAAGAAATAATGAAGATTGGAAAAAGAGTGCTTTATTTGGGCTTGATTCGTAATTTTACTTTCGCAATTTATTTAAAATGACAAGTACAGAAACCCTTTATCAGCATTACTTACAGCACAACATTATTTCTACCGATACCAGAAACATTACCCCTGATTGTATTTTTTTTGCACTTAAAGGAGATCTTTTTAATGCTAACGAATTTGCTGCTCAAGCTATTGAAAAGGGAGCAGCTTATGCTGTTATAGATGAAGAAGAGTATGCTACTAACAGTCAATGCCTGTTAGTAGAAAATGTATTAAACACTTTGCAGGATCTGGCACGCCATCATCGCAAAAAGCTTAATATCCCAGTTATTGGCTTAACCGGGAGCAATGGTAAAACAACGAGTAAAGAGCTGGTAAATGCTGTTTTGGCAGAACGATATAAAACATTTGCCACTTTCGGCAACTTAAACAATCATATCGGCGTTCCATTATCTATATTATCCATTACTACCGATGTGCAAATTGCAGTAATTGAAATGGGCGCAAATCACCAAAAGGAAATAGAAATGCTTTGTACCATCGCCCAGCCCACCCACGGCATTATTACCAATATTGGAATGGCGCATTTAGACGGGTTTGGTGGCTTTGAAGGCGTAAAAAAAGGTAAAGCCGAGCTTTATGCCTATTTAAAAGAGACCCATGGTTACACTTTTATCAATAGAGACAATCCTTATTTAATAGAGATGAGTACTGCGGCAGGCTTAAACAAGCTCATTTATTATGGCACAGAAAATGGTAATACCATTAAAGGCGCGTTAAAAAGCAGCGATCCTTTTATCGAAGTAGATTGGACAAACCATGAGGTTTCATCGTCGGTAAAAACCAATTTAACAGGCAGTTACAATTTCGAAAACATTCTTGCCGCAATCTGTATCGGCGATTTCTTCGACATGACTCCTGATGAAATCAATTCCGGTTTATCTAACTATCAGCCGAAGAACAACCGGTCGCAGTTAACCAAAACCGAAAAAAACACGGTCATCTGCGATTTTTATAATGCCAATCCAAGCAGTATGACCGCTGCACTTCAAAATATCGCAGTGTTATCGGCCGATAAAAAGGTTGCGATTTTGGGCGATATGTTCGAATTAGGTCCGGAATCTCACGGCCAGCATAAAATAATTGCAAAACAGGCCAGCGAAAGCGGTTTGAGCCAGTTAATTTTTATTGGAAAAGATTTTTATGCATTTAAAGATGCCATTAAAGGCCTGTTTTTTGAAACCCCAACAGAGGCAGTCCAATATTTGCAAGAAAACCCTGTTCAAGATCATTTAGTTTTATTGAAAGGTTCGAGAGGGATGAAACTGGAAAGTTTACTGCAATATTTATAGCTTCTCTTCTAAAAGAAAAGCTGCCTCAAATTGAATATTATTGTAACGTACGTCATTCCCAACCTGATTCACTGTTGTCCGGAGAAATATTTTTTTGTTTATAAAAAAGGGTAGCTTTAAGTCTACCCTTTGTAGTGTTATATTTGAGTTACCACACCTAA
>NZ_JACHCQ010000038.1:0-31568 GCF_014205835.1 Pedobacter sp. AK013
GGGTTTGTTCGGCTTGATTCAAGGGAAGTTATAATTGTTGTAATACTACAAAGAAACAAATTATTCTAATCCCCCCAACTTTTCCGCTTGATCCCTTTTTAAGTAAGCAACAGTAATAAGAAGAAATAAAAAGGCCGTATAAAAGAAAAGAGACAATCTATCCAGACTTGTCTCTTTTTTCTAACCAAATATAAACCTGTTATGAGCCAGGCTTTGTCTTTAATCTTCTATCTAAACCGGGGTTCTTCAAGAAAATGATTTATCTTTTTTTATCGTGATAAACATCGTTCCGTTTATTACTCTACAAATATAGTAAAAAATTTGATAGTGTAAAAAATACACTAAGAAAATTTTAAGTATTTTTTTTGTCATTTTTTATTTCCTGTTCTTTTTCTATAAGCTTTTAGGATTTAAAATGATAGTACTGCAAAGATAAGGCAAAATTTTGTTAAATAATTGTTAAATATTATCAATTTATAGCGCTATTTAGTCAAACGTTTATTTAATTCCTTGCTTAAAATGATTTCTGTTCTGTTTTTATGTATTTTTTATTGCTTTTAAGGTTTAAAAGTTGATTTTGGTATGAAAAATTAATCAAAAAATATTTTTAGCGTCGATTTTAAAATAAAATTTATAGGTGAAAATTGTGTTTAAAACAAAAAGGCAACATTAATTGAATAATGTTGCCTTTTATATGATTTGAAAATTGCTTAATGCATTTTTTTTATTACAAACTTCCGTAATATTCTACGAATTTAGCTAATGCAGAAGAATATCCCCATTCGTTATCGTACCAAGATACCACTTTAACGAAGTTATCGTTTAATGAGATACCAGCTTTAGCGTCAAAAATAGAGGCATGATCATCGCCAATAAAGTCAGAAGAAACAACTTCATCTTCAGTATAAGCCAACACACCTTTTAATTCGCCTTCAGAAGCTGCTTTCATCGCTGCTTTAATTTGCTCATAAGTAGCTGGTTTTTCTAAACGTGCAGTTAAATCTACAACAGAAACGTCAGCAACAGGAACGCGGAAAGACATACCAGTTAGTTTACCTTTTAATTCAGGTAAAACCATACCTACTGCTTTAGCAGCGCCGGTAGAAGAAGGGATGATGTTAGAAAAACCGCCACGGCCACCTCTCCAGTCTTTAGCAGATGGACCATCAACTGTTTTTTGAGTTGCAGTTACAGCATGGATGGTGCTCATTAGACCTTCAACAATACCGAAGTTATCGTTTAAAACTTTAGCAATTGGGGCTAAACAGTTGGTAGTACAAGATGCGTTAGAAACAATAGTTTGATCTGCAGTTAATTTATGGTGGTTAACGCCCATAACATAAGTAGGGATATCGCTATCTTTAGCAGGTGCAGAGAAAACTACTTTTTTAGCACCGGCAGCGATGTGTTTTTCAGCATCAGCACGGGTTAAGAACAGACCTGTAGATTCGATTACTACTTCAACACCTACAGCATCCCATTTTAAATCAGCTGGATTTCTTTCTGCAGTTACGCGGATTGTTTTGCCATTAACAACTAAATTGCCATCAACAACTTCAATAGTGCCATCAAATTTGCCATGTGTAGTATCATATTTTAACATGTATGCCATGTAATCTGGCTCGATCAAATCATTAATCGCTACAATATCTAATCCTCTTTTTAATGCGGCTCTGAAAACCAGTCTGCCAATACGGCCAAAGCCGTTTATTCCAATTTTGCTCATTGTTTTTGTTAATTAGTGTAATGTTTTAATAAATTTTGTATTGGTTCTTTAATAATGCTTTTAATTTCCAAGCCGTATTTACCTGCTGTAAGCCTTAAGCGGTCTTCCAGCTCAGCAGCTACTTTACCTACGATATGCAGTTCGCTGTCTTTATGTTTTTGTAAGGTAGGTAAGATATATGTTTCAAAATATTTTTCAAATCCTTCATCAATCAGCCTGCGGATGTATTCGTGTTTGCTGTTCTGGGTAATGAAATCGAAAAATGAAGTTAAAAATATATTCGCCTGCGGCTTATTGTAAATGCGTTCTAATATTTGAGGGTGGTCTAGATTGTGTGTTAATGTAAATTTGGCTTCAATATCCTTTGGCATTTTTTGGCTTAAAAATTCTTTAAGAAGTATTTTTCCAAAGTAATTCGAAGAACCTTCATCGCCCAGTATATAACCTAATCCAAAGTTGTTGCTTATTGGCTTTTTTCCGTCGAAGTATGCACAATGTGCGCCACTTCCAAGCATACCAACAATACCGGGTTTATTATAACAAGCTGCTTTAGCGGCACCGAATAAATCATTTTCTACTACAATTTTACTGTATTTAAAAAACGATGCCAGGGTTTTGGCTAACTCCTCTTTTCTGTCTGCTGATGATGCTCCGGCTGCAAAAAAATAAATTTTCTTTATGTTTTCTGCATTGTTAACTAAAACAACTTTTTTGTTTAAAATCTGCAAAATCGTTTTTGGATCAACAAAGCAAGGGTTTAGGCCTGTAGTATTACAATGTGCTACTACCTGTCCATTTTGTGTTAATTTCCAAAATGCTGTTTTTGATCCGCTATAAACAACTGCTACCATATTATATTGAAAGTACCTCTGTCATTTCCATTAAATCGGGCTCGAGTTTAAAAGAATGAGCAGTTAAAGCCTCTCTTATGCTGGTTAATTTTATTTCGTTTCCTTTTAAACCTACCATTTGCTCCGTTTCGCCTGCAATTAACGCATTTACTGCGGCAAAACCTAAACGACTGCCCAAAATTCTGTCGAAACTGCTTGGGCTACCGCCACGTTGAAGGTGGCCAAGTATGGTTACTTTGGTATCGTAATGATCAAAAGTTTCTTTTACTTTTTTAGCAATATCGTAAGCGCCGCCCTGTTTATGGCCTTCGGCCACAATAACGATACTTGATGTTTTTTTTGTTGCTGCGCCTAAGGCCAGTTTATCAATCAATTCATTAACACTGGTTTCCTTTTCCGGTAACAAAACAGCTTCGGCACCGCTGGCTATCGAACTTCTTAGTGCAATACAACCAGAATCGCGCCCCATTACCTCTATGAAGAATAAACGGTCGTGTGCATCCGCAGTATCCCTGATTTTATCAATCGCTTCGATTACAGTATTAATAGCCGTATCGTAACCCAAAGTAAAGTCAGATCCAACTAAATCGTTATCTATAGTGCCCGGTATACCAATTACCTTAACGCCAAAAGTTTCTGAAAAACGTTTCGCTCCGGTAAATGTCCCGTCACCTCCAATTACGACTAGTCCGTCAATATCATTTTTCTTTAAGTTATTGTAGGCAATCTGTTGGCCTTCGTCTGTTTTAAACTCTAAACAGCGTGCAGTTTTTAATATGGTGCCGCCCAAGTGTAAAATGTTACTTACAGAACGGGCGTCCATTGGTTTTATGTTGTCGGTAATTAAACCTTGGTAGCCTTGCATTACCCCAAACATATTAATGCCATGGTAAATTCCGGTACGAACAACAGCTCTGATTGCAGCATTCATTCCAGGGGCATCGCCTCCAGAAGTAAGTACAGCTATATTTTTTATATTTGGCTTCATCTTTATAACACGAATATAGTGTGTATTTTTTACACTAAGTAATTTATTTTATTTTTTTTACTTAATATTGAAAGTCATACCTTTATCTGCTTAAAATAACTAAATTTTACTTTGGAACAAATTTTACCTCATTTAGATTCTGTATTCTCGATAGATTGCGTTTTGTTTGGATTTGATGGTAAGGAATTAAAAATCCTGCTAATTGAAAGGAATGAAGAACCGTTTAAAGATTGGTGGGCATTACCCGGTAATATTGTTGGCCCTGATGAAAGTTTAGATCAATCGGCCTCCCGGATCTTGTACGAACTTACTGGTTTGCGTGGCATTTATATGGAGCAGTATTATGCCTTTGGCGATCCGAACAGGCACCCGCAAGGCAGGGTAATTACTTTGGCTTATTATGCTTTGATCCGTTTGGGCGGCGATAAGGAACTCCGTCCGATTAGTACTTATGCCAAACGGGCAAATTGGCTGCCGATTACTGACCTGCCTAAACTGGCATTCGATCACCAGAAAATTTACGATAAAGGATTAGAAAAAATAAAACGCCGCATTAAACACCAACCAATTGCTTTCGAACTTTTACCGGAGAAATTTACCTTAACACAATTACAGCATGTTTATGAACTGGTTCTGGGTAAAAAACTCGATAAACGGAACTTTAGGAAAAAGATTGTGAGTTTTGGTGTGCTGAAAGAGCTTGATGAAAAACAAAAAGGTGTTTCTTACCGTGCGGCTACTTTGTACCGTTTTGATAAACGTAAATACGCGAAACTTTTTGGTAAAGAGATTTCTTTTTAGTGGATTGAGATTGGAGAGGTTAGATTTGCCCAAAGACTAAAGCGGAAAGGCCCAAGCAACGTGGCCATTTATAAAAAGGAAATCCCCGGTTTGAAATTCAAATCGGGGATTTTTGTGTTATTGTAATCCAACTTTGGACTAATGACTCCAGACTTAAAACTAAACCTTCGGTGCTAATTCTAAATGGTAATGTACCAGGTCATCTATAGGTGAGCGGATAATTTTACCCACGCCCATTTCGTAACGGTCGGCTACAATACTTAAAATATCACGGAAACTATAACCTACTGAGCCCACACAGTTTAATTTATGGTCTTTGTAGTTAGGGTAGTGAATTACCAAAGCTTCGAAAAATGCAGTAAAAGCATAATCAATGGTAGCAAAAGCATAATCCTCGTAGTTATCTTTAAAGTCGTATAAGAATTTACTAAAGCTTGCACAGAAACGGTTCGGCAATGGCTTGTTATAAATGTTATCAAAAATATCTTCGTTGGTTAAAGCATAATTATCGTAAAAAGCTTCACGTAATCCTTTTGGCATGTAACCTTTCATGTAATCGCTTAAAATACGTTTACCGATGTACGAACCACTGCCTTCATCACCTAAGAAATAACCTAATGAATCGATGTTCATGGTAATTTCAGATCCGTCGTAAAGACATGAATTTGTACCTGTACCTAAAATAGCTGCAAATCCTGGCTCGTTTCCAAGGAGTGCTCTAGATGAAGCAAGTAAATCATGGCCTACAAAAATGTTTGCATTGGTGAAGATCTGTTGCATGGCATCAGCCACAATCTTAACATTTGCAGGTGTAGAACAGCCTGCACCGTAGTAATAAACTGCTGTTAATTTCTCTCTTTCCAAGTGGTCTGGAAGAGTCTCATTCAAAGACTTTACAATGTACTCTCCTTTTGAAAAATATGGATTGTAACCTTCGGTGTTAAAGTAAATTTTTCTGCCGGCCTCGTTAATCAAACACCAATTTGTTTTGGTAGATCCGCCGTCTGCAATTACTATCATTTTATTTATTTTTGGTTTTAGCACGATAAAAGTATAAAAAGTCTTATATTTTGTATCCTTTTTTTTAATAATTTTTTAACAATTTGTTGTTGTCGAAAATTAAGTGTGTAAAAAATACACTATATAGGGCGTTTAATCGCCGAAAAACCTTAAAATTATACCAGAAAGGGCATTGGTCTTTTTTTTTAACATCAATAATATTTTACAACAAAATAGCGAAATGAACAACAGATTTTTAGATTTCAGGAGTGATACAGTAACCAAACCAACTGCTGGAATGTTGGATGCCATGATGAATGCAAAAGTGGGTGATGATGTTTTTGGTGAAGACGAAACAGTGCATGCATTGGAGACAAAACTGGCTTCGACTTTTAACATGGAAGCCGGATTATTTTGCCCATCTGGAACGATGACCAACCAGATTGCGATCAAGTGTTTTACCCAGCCGATGGATGAGGTAATCTGCGATCAGACCGCTCATGTGTACCGTTACGAAATCGGTGGCATTGCCTATCACTCCGGCGCATCGGTAAGGTTGTTGCATGGCGAGCGCGGAATTTTGACACCAGAGCTGATTGAGCCCGAAATCAATGAAGACAATATCCATTATCCAAACACTAGTTTAATTGTTTTAGAAAATACAGTAAATAAAGGTGGCGGAAGTTGTTATACTTTATCACAGATTGCACCTATTCATCACCTCTGTAATATAAAAGGATTAAAACTGCACTTAGATGGTGCGCGTATTTTTAATGCATTGGCAGCCACAGGCGATCAGGCAGGCGAATATGGTAAATATTTTGACGGTATTTCGGTCTGCCTGTCTAAAGGACTTGGTGCACCTGTAGGTTCGGTATTATTAGGGAGCAAACAAATGATTCATAAAGCCCGGAAAATTAGAAAAGCTTTTGGCGGAGGCATGCGCCAGGCAGGTTTTTTAGCTGCAGCAGGTATTTATGCGCTCGATCATCATGTAACACGCTTAAAAGACGATCACGCCCATGCGCAGGCATTGGCCAATGCACTGGCCAGCGCAAAATATGTTAAATCGGTAATGCCCGTTGAAACCAACATTGTTATTTTCGAAGTAGAAAAAGGGACGGCAGAGAAAATTGTGCATCAATTGAAAGAAAAAGGACTGCATTGCAATACCACCAGTGCCAGCACCATTCGCTTGGTAACACATCTCGATCTAAATGCCGAAATGATCGATCGGGCAATTGAAATAATATTACATTTGTCTTAGAAAGAGTCCTAAGTCATGAGTCTTTAGCCCCGAGTCAATATGTCTAATGAAATTCTAACCAAAATGCCCGAAAACTCCAAACTCCAAACCCCAATTTCCAAACTTTTAGTGGCTAACCGTGGCGAAATTGCATTGCGTATTATGCGCTCGGCAAAGGGAATGGGAATTAAAACGGTTGCTGTTTTTTCTGAAGCCGATCGTAATGCTTTGCATGTGCGTTATGCCGATGAGGCAGTTTGTATTGGCCCCGCGCCCTCTAACCAGAGCTATCTGGTTGGCGAGAAAATTATCGACGCCTGTAAACTAACAGGTGCTCAGGCAATCCATCCAGGGTATGGTTTTTTATCTGAAAATGCTGGTTTTGCACAGAAAGTTGCTGATGCAGGGCTGATTTTAGTCGGCCCTTCGCCAGAAGCAATGGAAACGATGGGTAATAAGCTATCGGCAAAGGCAGCGGCTTTAAAATACAATATCCCAATGGTGCCGGGAACGGAAGAAGCCATTCAAGATGTAAATGAGGCCAAGCAGCGTGCCATTGAAGTTGGTTTCCCCATATTAATCAAAGCTGCTGCAGGTGGCGGAGGTAAGGGGATGCGTATTGTAGAGCGGCCCGAAGATTTTGAAGAACAGATGCAGTTGGCCGTAAGCGAAGCTACCTCTGCTTTTGGCGATGGAGCAGTTTTTATCGAGCGTTATGTTACCTCGCCAAGGCACATCGAAATACAGGTTTTGGGCGATAGCCATGGTAATATTGTACACCTTTTTGAACGCGAATGCTCGGTGCAGCGCCGCCATCAGAAAGTGGTAGAAGAAGCGCCATCAGCTGTTTTGACCGAAGAAATCAGGCAGCAGATGGGCAAATGTGCAGTAGATGTAGCCCGTTCGGTAAATTATACCGGTGCTGGCACGGTAGAGTTTATTTTAGATGAGAATCTCGATTTCTTTTTCCTCGAAATGAATACTCGTTTGCAGGTAGAGCATCCGGTAACCGAACTGATTACAGGCATAGATCTGGTAAAAGAGCAGATCAAAATTGCTTCAGGAGAAAAATTGAGTTTTAGTCAGGAGGATTTAAAAATCAATGGACATGCTATAGAACTGCGTGTTTATGCCGAAGATCCGGCTAATAATTTCCTGCCAGATATTGGCACTTTGCAGACTTACAGCACACCCAAAGGCAATGGGGTAAGGGTTGATGATGGCTTTGAGGAAGGCATGGAAATCCCGATTTATTATGATCCGATGATTGCAAAATTGATTACTTATGGAAAAGATAGGGAAGAGGCTATAGAGCGAATGGTGAGGGCTATTGAAGAATATGATATTACGGGGATAGAAACTACTTTGGGTTTTGGTAAATTTGTAATGCTGCACGAGGCTTTTAAAACGGGTAATTTCGACACGCATTTTGTAGGCAAATACTTTAAACCAGAAAGCTTAAAGTTACAGGATGAAACAGAAGCGCTGATTGCCGCGGTAATTGCCGCAAAACTGTTTGATAAGAAAGAGGCGAAATTGAGCGATGAAGCAGTTAAAAGTACTTCGGATTGGAGAAAAAATAGATTGAAATATTAACAACATAGAGAAGTCCTCTTTAGGGGCGTCATGCTGAACTTGTTTCAGCATCTTTCTCGCTAATAAATAAGAATGAAGTCCGTTATTTCGGGCGGAGTATAATGCAGCCGAGAAATCTATCCCGAGATAGATCTCTCCATTCCGCTACGCTTCAGTCGAGATGACGACCCATCAAAAACAAAAAAAATGTTCACAGGAATTATAGAAACACTTGGCGAAGTTACTGCCATTAAAAACGACCATACCAATATTCACTTTACCATATCTTCGGCAATTAGCCATGAGCTGAAAATTGACCAGAGCGTAGCCCATAACGGCGTATGTTTGACGGTGGTGGCACTAAATGACGGAACGCATACTGTTACCGCTATAGAGGAAACGCTAAATAAAACCAATCTTGGTGGTTTAACAGTAGGCAGTAAGGTTAACCTCGAGCGCTGTATGCAGATGAACGCCCGCTTAGATGGGCACATTGTGCAGGGCCACGTAGACCAGACTGCTGTTTGTGTGAAACGTGAAGCACTGGATGGTAGTTGGGAGTATCGCTTTAAATACGATGCTTCTGCTGGAAATGTAACCGTAGAAAAAGGTTCTGCTTGTGTAAATGGCATTAGCCTAACTGTAGTAAATTCTGAGCCCGATGAGTTTTCGGTATTTATTATCCCTTATACTTTCGAACATACCAATTTACAAGAAGTTGAAATTGGCGATACGGTAAATTTAGAATTCGATATTATTGGCAAATATGTAGCCCGCCTGATGAATCGTTAAACTTTATTTTTTTTCTACTGGTTGGTCCTGTTTAAAATTTATCCAATAATTTATTTGTGCTTCTTTTCGGCTACAACTTTGTTCTGTTTTTTTGAGGTCGAGGCCCTGCTATCTCTTCAAAAACAGGTCTTAGCTTGCTCAAAAATGAGTTATAAATATTTTTAAGACATAAATTAAACAGGTGCTAATGTCTTGATAATTGATGCTTTGCTGAATTATTGACGTGATTTAAACGTTTAATTTTTCATAACAGTGCAGGATGGTTGGTTGAATAATATTTCTGATTATCGTATAGTTAAGACTAAAAAATTAACGCTAACCAATATGAACAAGAATTCACGTACCTCAGGCGCAATAACTTCACTTGCCTTATTGCTTTTATTTACAACGAATGTTTTAGCACAGAAAATCTCGTTAAAGGATTTAACCGTTGAGCATTTAGTAAATCCTTTTAGTATTGATAATCCAAAACCCAGATTTAGCTGGAAAATTACTTCTGATATAAAAAATACCAAACAGCGCAATTACGAAATTAAACTGGGTACAACGGCAAATATTGATAAAGTTTTATGGAAGGCGACGGTAGATAATGATCAATCGGTATTGATTGCCTATGATGGCCCCGTACTATCCTCGAAAACCAAATATTACTGGCAGGTTAGGGTAAAGGATAACCACGGAAATGTATCTGCGTGGTCGCCGGTTCAGTTTTTCCAAACAGGTTTAAAACCTGAGGATTGGACTGCAAAGTGGATTGCGGTAAATGGAAAAGATACTTCTTTAGCCAGCCCTTTGTTCAGAAAAGAATTTAACCTGAAAAAAGAAGTAAAATCTGCAATGGTTTATATTACCGCCAAGGGTTTGTATGAGGCGAATATTAATGGCGGGCGCATTGGCAACGCTTATTTTGCACCAGGCTGGACAAGTTATAAAGATCACATTCAATATCAGGTTTACGATGTTAAACAATCGCTAAAGAAAGGGGCCAACGTTATTGGTGTTTCATTAGGCGATGGCTGGTATAAAGGACGCATTGGGTTTAGTCATCAAAAACAATTTTATGGCGATACCAGGGCACTGTTAATGCAGCTAGAAGTGGAATACACCGACGGCACCAGAGAAAACATCATTAGCGATAATACCTGGAAAACAAGTTACGGGCCGATACTTGCATCTAATATTTACGACGGAGAAACCTACGATGCCAGGTTAGAACTAGCTGGCTGGAACAATATTGGTTTTAAAGAAAACACTTCCTGGAAACCTGTACAGGAACTGGGCGGGGGGCAGGAAAAACTGGTTGGAATGAGCGGACCGCAGGTAACCAAACATGAAACATTTAAAGCTTTAAAAATATTTAAAACCCCAAAAGGTGAAACCGTTGTCGATTTTGGGCAGAATTTAGTGGGTTGGGTAATGTTAAAAGCCAAGGGGCCAGCGGGTACAAAAATTAGCATCAGCCATGCCGAAGTATTGACCAGAGAAGGGAATTTTTACACAACTAATCTACGTAGTGCCAAACAACAGAACAATTATATTTTAAAAGGTGAAACTGAACAGGTTTTTGAACCACATTTTTCTTTTCAGGGATTTAGGTATGTAAAAATAGATGGCTATCCTGGCGAACTGAAGTTGGAAGATATTACCGCTGTAGCTGTTTATTCGGACATGAAAACCAGTGGAAAATTCAATACTTCAAATCCATTGCTAAATCAATTACAGCACAATATTAGCTGGGGACAGAAAGGGAATTTTGTTGATGTGCCAACAGATTGTCCGCAAAGAGACGAACGTTTAGGCTGGACAGGTGATGCACAGGCATTTGCTACAACAGCTGCATATAACATGGATGTATCGGGCTTTTTTACCAAATGGCTAAAAGATGTTTCTGCAGACCAGCTTCCTAATGGTAGTGTTCCTTTTGTAGTACCAAATGTACTGAGCCAAAATGATGCGGGTTCTGCTGGCTGGGCTGATGTGGCTACCATTATTCCCTGGGATATGTATGTGTCTTACGGAGATAGAGGCATATTGGAAACGCAGTATGGCAGCATGAAAAAGTGGGTCGATTATATTTCATCAGTGGCAAAAAATAACCTTTGGAATACAGGGTTCCACTTTGGCGATTGGTTGTTCTACCGACCTAATGATGATAACGACGGCCGTGCCGCAGTAACGGATAAGTATATGATTGCCCAAACATTTTATGCACACTCAACCCAGCTGTTGATAAATGCAGCAAAGGTATTGGGTAAAACAGACGATGTAACGAAGTACAGTGCGTTGTTAGAACAGATTAAAGCCGCTTACATCAAAGAAAATATGACGCCAAACGGTAAATTGATTTCTAACACCCAAACGGCATATGTATTAGCCTTACAGTTTGATATGCTACCTGAAAACTTACGTGCACAGGCTGCACAAAGGTTGGTAGATAATGTAAAAGATTATGGAAACCATCTAACTACAGGTTTTTTGGGTACACCATATCTTTGCCATGTATTAAGCCGTTTTGGACACGAGGATGTAGCCTATGATCTGCTGTTGCAAGAAAGTTATCCTTCATGGTTATATCCTGTTAAAATGGGGGCAACTACCATTTGGGAGCGCTGGGATGGCATTAAACAGGATGGCTCTTTTCAAACAGCTGATATGAATTCTTTTAACCACTATGCTTATGGCGCCATAGGCGATTGGATGTATAAAAATATTGCCGGTATCAATCCCGTATCAGCCCAGCCAGGTTACAAAAGCATTTTAATTGCACCAAGGCCAGGGGGGAAGCTAACAAGTGCCTCCGGAGAGCTGGAAACAGTGTATGGTATGGTTAAATCTTCTTGGACAATTGCAGACGGTGTTTTTAAGCTGGATGTAACTGTGCCAGCCAATGCCACTGCTACTATAGTATTGCCAAAAACCGATAAAAAGGAGGAAATAGGATCAGGTAACTATCATTTTGAATACAAATATTAATCGCTAATATTGCAGCTTCCTTAAAGAGATTGTATCACCAATATAAATTTTAAGGAGTCGTCATTCCCAACTTGATTGGGAATCTTAATGCAATTAGTTTTAAGATTCCCGCCTGCGTGGGAATGACGGCTTAAGCAATGATGATACAGTCTCTGTCAGATACGGTAAAATAATGTACAGTAAAGAAGAAGCGGCCCGCTTGCGCCAACAGTTTTGGATCAGTTTGGGGCAATACATGAAACCTGTCCCTTCAGCAAGCGGTTCAACCGTAAACTGGACGAACTATAAAACTGGCGTGAAGAATATTTTCTTTAAAATGGATGTTGATGGTAAAAAAGCCTTTATCAGCATTCAGTTGTCGCATCCCGATCCCGATATCAGGCACCTCATTTTCGAACAGTTCGAAGAATTTAAGCTTTTATTTACCAATACGGTAGATGAAGAATGGGACTGGATAAAAGATGCAACTGATGATTTTGGTAAAACGGTATCACAGATTTCAATCACGATTACAGGTGTAAGCATATTTAACCAGCAACACTGGCCTGTGCTAATCTCCTTTTTTAAACCCAGAATAATTGCCCTTGATGAATTTTGGGATAATGTAAAACCCGTTTTCGAAGATCTGGTTTAATCGGCCAGGTTTAGCTGTGCAATCCTATCTTTTGAAAATTTAATTTCCTCTTTATCATCTGTTAAGCTCGGCTTGCTTTTTAAATAAAGGTTATAATATTTGAGTGCATTTTTTCCCTGCTTTAAACGGGTATCATAAAATACCGCCAAGCGGTAATACAAAGTAGGGGTAGCTTTAAACTGCAGGCCTTTTTTGTAAGCGGTGCTTGCCAAAGCCAGTTGATTGTTTTCTTCATAAACGAGACCTAATAGCGAATAATAACTGGCCGTATTGGGCGAAATGGCCTCATCAATGGTTTTTCTGGTATAAATAGCTGCCTGAGGGTAATCTTTTAGCGCGCGGTAACTGAGTGATGTGTAGTATAAAGTAGCCTCATTCTCCATCGCTGCTAGTTCTAATAGTTTAAAATGAGCTATCGCTTTTTGATACTTTCTGGTGTAATAATAGGCTTTTGCCACATCTTTTATTACTCCTGCATCGGCACCATCTTTCAATAATTTCTCGCCTGAAGCAATCACTTCGTTATACTTTTTAAGCTGGTTGGCGATAGGGAGTTTCGCTCTTTGCAGTACCAGGTTATCACTATCTCCCTTAATGGCGATATCGAGTACATGGTAAGCTTTTTCGTATTGCTGATGGGTAGAATGGATCTCTGCGAGATCGGTAGCAACATCAGCCTCCAACGGGTTGATCAGGTTAGCCTTTAAGAGGCAGTTAAGTTTAAGCGAATCATCTTTTGGTGAACTGTACAGATTGGCTAACAGTTTATACACATTAAAATTATTGCTATCTATTTTTACAATTTCACCGTAGTACAGTTTGGCTTTTTCGCTATTACCCCTTTTGGTGTTAATACTGCCCAGACTGAAAAGAATAGGCAAGCTCTGCGGCTGCAGTGCATAGGCCTTGCTATAAAATTTTTCAGCCTCTACATTATTGCCTGCCATTAAAAAACAATAGCCAAGCTGGCTAAGGGTTTTAAAATCATTCACTTCTTCTCCGTAAATACCTTTGAGGTATTGAGCAGCATCGGCATAACGCTGGGTCTGATAGAAATCGAAAAGTTTCTCTTTATCTACAGCGGTTGCATTTTGTGCATAACCTGCTAAACTTAGTCCAAATAAGACCAAAAAAGTTAAGCGCTTTTTCATTATCAATATTTTAAACTAATTTATTAGTTGTTTATGGCAATTCCAAATCTAATTGTTAAAAGATTGGCGAAATAAAACAAAACCCGCATTAAGGGGTTTATAAGGAATAGTTTAACTAAAAATAAGAACCTATGAACACTTTAAAGAAGTTTGAATTAATGGAAAAGATCGTGCGTGAATTGGAAGATTTGCAAAACTCTCAGCAGGCACTTATTCAAAAAATTGGTAAAATTGAAGTAGATAATATCGAATTGGGCGATAACCGCCTGGATAAAGATTTACCGGATATTCATCAAAATTTAGCTGATAACTTAGATACTATTTCGGGAATTTTAGATTACTTTGCAGGTAAAACACAAAACTTTGGTGATAAAAACAATGTTGATGCTTTAAAAGAACAGGAAGCCATTAACAATGCCACCAGCTAAATTTAATCGCATATGAAATTTTTATCTTTAACCGTTGCCTTTTTGCTTGTTGGCTTATTTGCCAGCGCACAGGTACTGCCATCTTTCCAGCTGGGCATTAAAGCTGGTGCAAATTTTTCGAAATTTGATAGTGAAAACACTTTTAACAGTAATAACCGCACTGGTTTTTACGGTGGTCTTTGGGCTAGGGTAGGTGCCGCAGGCGTTTACTTTCAACCAGAGCTCTATGTATCAGGAAAAAAAGCAGATTTGGTAAGCGATGCAACGGGAGAGATAAATAAAGTGCGCTTTACAAGTCTTGATGTGCCTTTATTGGTGGGTACAAAATTTGGTGCTGCTGGTGTGGGACTCCGTTTAAACACAGGACCGATGTTTTCGTTGATATTAGATGAAAACCAAAGCTTTAGTCAGGCTGCAGGAAGCGTTTTCAGGGCCGATTTTAAAAATCAGGCTTTGGCCTGGCAGTTTGGTGCAGGTTTAGACCTTAAAAAACTAAGCTTCGATGCACGTTACGAACTTGGCCTGTCCAAAATCAATAAATCAGGTTATCCTGGCACTAAGCTAAACTTATTTACAGTTGGTTTAGGTTATAGGATTTTGTAATATTATTTACTTAATGCTTAAGGTGTTCATTATCTAATGAACACCTTTTTTTATGTCTTATATTTTTATTGCGCTAAGTTTTGAAGATAAAATTTGCTTTCTATAAATAGATTAGTATGTTTGCATCGTAAACGATATAATCGTTTACGATGCAAATTAAAATGTAATATGAAAACGTTGTACGAAACTAGTGCTACCGTGACCGGTGGGCGTAACGGAAAAATAACAAGTGAAAATGGCAACTTAGCATTAGAAGTTAGAATGCCAAAAGAACTAGGTGGTAGTGAAGCAGGATATACCAATCCAGAACAGCTTTTCGCTGCCGGATATGCTTCTTGCTTTGATAGTGCTCTTAATCTAGTGATGGGCCAGGCAAATGTTAAACCTGAAGCACCTTCTACAGTTAAAGCAAATGTTTCGCTTCATTCGAATGGACAAGGGGGCTTTGGCCTTGGTGTATCTCTACAGGTGCATATTCCGGGGATTGAGGCAAAACGTGCCCAGGAACTGGTAGAAAAAGCCCACTCTGTTTGCCCGTATTCAAACGCTACCCGTGGAAATATTGAGGTGAAATTAGAGGTGATCTAGTTCATTAATCTGGTGCCTGGTTAGCGGCACCTGATTTTTTTGGTCTTAAGTTTTTAGTTAAAAGGATAAGATCAGAAATCAATATTTCGCTTAAAAATGATTTACTTAGCTGAATATTTTATTGTTGATTATTGGTATAGAAAAAGACGTGATGGAAATAAATGATGCTTTTAAACTTGAAAATCAATTGTGCTTCCCACTTTATGCTGCCTCAAGGTTGGTAACCAAATGTTATCAGCCAGTGCTCGATAGTTTGGGGATCACCTATCCGCAATATCTTGTTTTGATGGTATTATGGGAAAATGATTCGGTTAACTTAACAGTGCTTTCACAAAAACTGATGCTGCAATCAAATACGCTAACGCCTTTGCTTAAGCGGATGCAGGAAACCGGTCTTGTAGAGCGCATAAGATCGTTAAAAGATGAAAGAAGTATCGTCATATCCCTTACAGAAAAGGGCCGTGCATTAAAAGAGAAAGCCCCTGTTTTGCGTGAGCAGCTTGGTAATAAGCTGGGTATAAGTTACGAAGAAATACATCAATTAAAGAGCCTTCTTGATAAGCTGATTCAAAACCTGGTCCAGTAGGTTACTTCTGGTACTGTCTTCTAAATTAATTAATCTTCTTTTTCTAGCTCAACTTCTGTTAACTCGTAGGCAAACGACCCGTTTTTTGGTATAATAGGTGTTGCCCTGCCAACACTTAATGCTTTGATAAACGATGCACCAAAGTAAAATATTAATGAGGAGTAAAATACAAAAAGCATAATTACGATAATCGATCCGGCTGATCCATAAATATTGCTGATATTACTCAAGGGCAATAAAATTCTTAAAATGTACTTTCCGGCAGTAAAAAGGCATCCGGTTAACAATCCTCCAGAAATAGCTGCCCGCCAGGTAGGGCGCCCATTTGTTAAGTACCTAAAGAGTATAGTGAACCATGTAGTTACAATTACCACAAATACCAATTGATTAATCACCGAAGTTAAAATTAAGCCAAAAGATGGCGATCCTGATTTCAGATAGGCACCAATATAGGCCTGCACACTATCGGCCAGCAAGCCTATAAAAAATAATATGCCAGCAAATAAGATAATTGTAACGGATATAGCTCTTGATTTAAGGGTGTTAACAATCCCTTTTTTATCTTTTTGGCCTATATTCCAGATCTGCTCTAAAGAGTTTTTGATTACATTGAATAACGTAGTGGCCACAAAAAGGAAAAATATAAAACTGAACAAAGTAACATACCAGGCCTGATTAATGCCCCGGATGTTTCTTAATGTAGTTCTGATCTGTATTATACTATCATTGTCGAGAATATTAGCCAAACGTTCGAATAAGTGCGTAGCCAATAATCTTCTATCGGTAAACATACCGAAAAGCCTGATGAGGATAATTAATATTGGAGGTAAGGCGAAATTGGTAAAAAAAGCAGTAGCACCGGCCAGGCGTAAGGGATCATTCTGCTGAAATAAATTAAATGCTTTTCTTATGGTAGAGAAAAAAAACTTCAGATCTTCTTTTATCGATGGCATCACTCCTGCGTTAAACTCAAAAGGCCGAAAATAGTAAAAATACTTTATTCAGCCTTTTTTATGCATGTAAAGATTCTAGTTTGTTTTGATGAAAACCAGTAAGGTTTTGTCGCCATTTAACAGATATAGCTTATTGTCGGTTATTTTAGCACTATTAACCTGATTAAGAGCATGTAAATATGCACGTTCGGCGGCATCAGTTTCCTGACAGAACATTTTAGTGCCAAAAACATTTTTAACCGTAATTTTATTATCAGCAATTTCTCCCTTGCCGCCATAGTTGTTACAGAACGATTTTCCGCTAATCTTCAAACTATCAGCAAAATTTAGAGTGGCTTTTGCCGAGCTCGGTAGCGTTAAACCAGGCAATTCGCTCAACTCCCATTTGGTATTGTTAAAGCTTGCAGGATCTAATTTTTCTTTACAAGAACTCAATAATAAGATCAGCATTCCGCAGAAGATAAGGTGTTTCATAAGTTAAGGTTTAAATGATTTCCTTTTTAACATCAAAAACTAAACCATAAAAAGATAAAATTGCCTTTTGATTAAGCTAAACTGATTTTTCAATCTTCATCCAATGGTGTTTTATGCCATCGTAATCAAAAATAGCGATTCGTTTTAAACCTACTTTTTCCAAAACATGTATAGACCCTAAGTTATTGATATCTGCAATGCCAATAATTTCATTCAACTTTAATTCCGTAAAACCATAGTCTCGCGCTGCCACTGCAGTTTCTGTAGCATAACCCTTCCCCCAGAAACGTTTGCTGAACCGATAACCGAGGTCGTAATAATTAATATGGTTATTGGTAACTTCTTTAATCAATTTTAAGCCCGACCAACCTACAAAATTACCTGTTGCTTTTTCGATAACGGCCCATCTCCCAATACCATTTTCGATGTATTGTTTTCTGATAAACTCGATTTCAGCAATACTTTGCCCGATTGATTTTACAGGCTTATTGCCAAGATAAAGGTGAACATCAGGGTCACTGTTCATTTCGAACATGCCCTCTGCATCGGTTGGCATTAGTTCGCGTAAAATTAAGCGTTCGGTTTCGGCAAAAATCTTCATTAGCTTGATTTTAAAAAATTGCCATCAATGATTAAAAGTTTTACACCAGCTGTCGATACCGACCGATGCGAACTTAAATTGTCAGAAACCACGTAAGTCATTCCTGCGGTAAGTGAGAATGCTGTTCCATCTTCCATTTCACTTATAAAGCTACCTTCCAAACAATGTACAATGTGGCCCTTTTGGCACCAATGATCGGCAAGATAACCCACAGAGTAGGTTACAATCCTGATTCTTAAGCCATCCAGGTTTAAGGTTTGCCAGGTTGCTGTGCCTGTTTCTCCTGGGTATTCTACTTTTTCTATCTGGCTCCAATCTATGTGGGTAAAGGGGATGGTGTACATGGCTGTTTTTAATGGTGTAAATTAATAAAAGCAGATCAGATTAATAGGTGTTTTAAGCGGTTTTAAGATTTAACGGAGTACCCGGCCTTCTTTTCAGAATGAGTGCCGCTACCAGTGAAATTAATATCCCTACAGGCAGTATTTCCATATATGTAAATAGAACTACCATAATGGGGTTTTTGTACAATTGCTGATTGGAAGCCAGTTCTTTTGTTTTTGTTGCCAGCTCTGTTGCCGATGCACCACTTGCTTGGGCTTCCCTTAATACCTGGGCAACATATTTATCCATAAAATCAGGCATAAATACGTAATAATCAATCAGCCAGGTAATAACATATACGGTAGAGGCTACCAAGCTGATCAATGCGCCGATTTTAAAAGCTTTACCGAAAGTGATTAATCCATCGTTGTATTTATCCCGGTAGTTTTTTATGCCAACAAAAATAAAGGAAAAAGCCAATACCATTGAAGCATAGCCGATAAGCATGCTATGCTCAAGGTTCGGGTCGTTATAACATCTGGCCATAGAGAGCACCATCAAGGTTGATACAATTAAGCCGGCAATTAATCCAAATACAATTACGTTCTTTTTCATCTGTTTATAGTTTTAAGAGGTTTACACCACAAAATTGCTTCGATTATTTTTTTTAACCCTCATACTTTAGGGTGATTTTTTAAAATCGGCGATATTTTAATACTTAAGTACGAGCTATCTATGGGATAATGTTGCGTTTTTTAGCAGTTTCTATAGCTTGCGTTCTGCGTTTTACTGCTAGTTTTTCGAAAAGCCTTGCGTTGTGTGTTTTGATGGTATTTAGCGAAACGAATAGCTTTAAAGCAATTTCTTGATTGCTCAGTCCTTCGGCCATCAGCTGTAAAACTTCTAATTCTCTTTTACTGATATTAAGCCTGATCAGTTCCTTTTCATTGAGGATAAATGTTTCAGGCTTCTCGGTAAAAACCTCTTTTTCTATCAGTATGGTTTTGGGCTTGGTTAATTTAAGTGCAAGCCAAATGCCTAAAGCCATAAAAATAACGGCTATTGAACCAGCATAAATTTCGAAAGCATGGTTAATGATAATAAAACGAAGCTCAAGCCACTTCAATAAAAAAAGTAACATAGCCAGGAAAATCCCATACAAGATGATGCTTTTGTTTTTAGCCAGAAAATTCGGTGTGTTTGCCATGGAATGATCCTTAGGTCAAAAATAAGTAATTTAGATTGAAGTCATTAATCTTTAGTCTAAAGTCGAGAATTGGCAAAAGCATTAGTGGTTATAGCCAACACGTACTCACCAGCATAACCCTAACCTTAGTTTTTATTTGTCAAATGTATACCCGTTCTTTACCATTTAGGTAAGCAATAGGTAAGCAACAGGTAACCATGGGGTTAACCTGGGGTTAACTTGGTGTACAGAAAAGGTAAACAAAAGGTACAGAAAGGGTAAAGAATAGGTAGAGAAAGGTAAACAAAGGGGTAGAGAATGGTAAACTATCCTATGCTTGTCCTATACTGGAATAAGTTTACAATAAAAAGTCTTTATTACTGTTATTTGTTTACTGTTGATTTTACGGGATTGGGTTTACAATAGTATGTTTTTTTTCTGATATAGGTTTACAGTCAAGGTTTCTTTCTCTTTTTTTGTCTTCATGTGTGTATATTCTGGTGTCTGGTATGTCCTATATTGGAATAAGTTTACTGTCTGAAAGTATATTATTGTTAATTTTTTTAACTGTGGTAATTTTCTGGTGACTTAGCTATCACAAAAGCAATAAAGATTTATAAATTAGCGAAAATATATAAATAGCTATACTCATGAAAATTACGCTTTATGCACTCTTACTTTCCGTTGTTTTATTTGGCTGCGGTAAATCAGAAAAAGCCTACAAGGCAAAGCCATTTACGGCCAGTGAAGATTTTAATGTTTTCCCAAAATCAAAGAAAAATGTACTAACTATTGTAAAAACAGATTCTGGTGCAGTGGCAGCAGCCGATCGCTTTGCTATTCAATACAAAGATACCACCATTATTATTGATGACGCGCCAAATGCTGCTGCGCAGAAATTTATTGTTGCATCATTCATCAATACCCAAAAAACTGCCGTATTGGTTCAGGTCTCGAACGAAAGCGGCAAAATGGCTCCTTTTTATATCATTGCTATTAATGATGGAAAAACCGAAGTGGTGAGCTTAAACAAGCCATCAAAAGGTGCTGAAGATAAAAAATATACAAACGGGTTAGAAGAATTAACACGTAGCAATATTTTGGTTAATAACGATTTCTTTATCACAACTATAAATTCAAGGGTTTATCCGGTGAAGAGGCAAAATCCTGATGAACGTATCCAGGGGAAATTTTTTATGTACTCTAGCGATAAAACCACCTTAGCCTTTTTAACCGCAAATTCATTATACCAGGTAAATACAGCAACCGGCGAAACTTTTAACCTGCCTTTGCCAGCATCACTTATTAACCAGCCTGAAACATTAGTTGGTAATATCCAAAGAGATTATACCTGGGTAGTAAATGCGAATGGCACTTCTTTCTTAAAGAAAAATGCTGATGATAATCGCATTGTGGATATTAAAGAGTTTAAACACTAAGATTTTTGTTTTGCCTTTAAGTATTCGTAATGAGTTTTTATGATAGATATAGAAACGGTGAAACGCATAGTGTTTATGCTGATATTGAAAAACTAGGAGAAGAAGCATTTTCTCCTAGTTTTTATCCTGATGTTGAAAAAGTATTGATAGTGTTTTCAATTGTCTTGTAGTTACTTTGTGGTCAGCATCTTTTCTACAAAATAGACCCTGAAATAAATTCAGGGTGACGACCAGAAAATAAAAACGTTCATAAAACATCCTCTGAACAGATTATTAATCTAACTCAGGTTATACTCCTAAACCACCATTGTTCTAAAGGTTAGGTTTATTCTTGGCTTACTTACTTTTTTGGTTGGCGGAAGGCGATGAAGCCAATTTGTTTGCGTTTCATCTTTCATCACCAGTAAACTTCCATTTTCTAAAAATAAGGTTATGGTTTCTTTAGTTTTTTTGTGTTTAAAAAGAAATCTTCGTGCTGCACCGAAACTTAATGATGCAATGGCAGAATCTTTAGCTAAGGCCTTCTCGTCGTCGCTATGGTAAGCCATTCCCTCATCTCCGTTGTGGTACAAGTTAAGTAAACAGGAATTAAAGGTAGTACCTGTTTGCTCCTCTGCTATTTTTTTTAACTCCAGTAATTCCCTTGTCCACGGTAAAGCCATTTTCGATTTATTGGAGTAGGTATAAGAATAGGCTTCATCTCCGTACCAGGCTACTTTTCTTTTGGTGATAATATGTTTGCCCATAATAAAAGCTTCATCGTTCTTCCATTCAATAGTATTCATCAGTGCATCGAAGTAATGATCGGCTTTGGGTATCGGGAATAATTTACCATAATAATTTACTGTTCCGCCATATGGAAGCAGATTTTGATTACTATCTATTGTTGTGTTGAATAAATCCATTGCTTATATGCCTTTCTTAAACAATGCCCACACGGACGATAGCCATGTTGAAGCGCTTCTTCTACAGAACGAAAAAATATGCGGTTTTCTATCTTCATCCGCTTTCCCGATCTGCACTTAAGTAGTCCGTAAATCTTCAATCTGGCATTTCCTCCGAAGCAGATATCTTTGTTTTTAAACTGTTTTTTTAATTCTTCCGTTGAGATATCAACATGTTTGATCATGGGGGTTTAAATATTAGTCTTTGCTGCTTCCCAACCAATCATGGCTGTTTTTCGGTTCACTCCCCAATGGTAGCCGCCCAAAGCACCGCTTGATTGTATTACCCTGTGGCAAGGAATGAGAAAGGCCACCGGATTATCGCCAATTGCAGTGCCCACTGCTCTTGATGCATTTGGGTTGTGCAATTGTTTGGCAATGTTGCCATAAGTGGCCAATTTACCCATAGGGATTTTTAACAAGGCTTCCCAAACTTTTAACTGAAAATCAGTTCCCTTTAAATGCAGTTTAATCTGGTGTAATTTGCTCCAATCGTGACTGAAAATATATAAAGCATTTTGTTGTTCTTTATCCAATATCTGTTGATATTGAGCTGCGGGGAATTGGCGTTGCAGATTTGCCAAAGCAATATTTTCGTCGTCGTAAAAAGCAATATGGCAGATTCCTTTTGGGGTGCTGGCTACAATAATATTTCCGAACGGACTTTCTGCAAAACTATAATTGATATAAAGGTTTTCGCCGCCGTTTTTATATTCGCCAGGTGTCATGCCTTCAATATTTACAAAAAGATCGTGCAGTCTGCTGGTTCCCGATAAGCCGGTTTCTAATGCGGTATCGAATAAACTCTGGTTTTCTTTCAGCATTTCTTTGGCATAACCAATGCTAATATATTGCAGAAAACGTTTAGGGGTAGTACCCGCCCATTCGCTAAATAATCTTTGGAAATGAAAGGGACTTAAATTTACTTTCTCTGCAATTTCTTCTAAACCTGGCTGTGTTTTAAAATTTGCCTTAATATAGCTGATGGCCTCAGCTATCCGATTGAAATTGATTTCTTCTTGTACTTTCATGGTCTTGAATAATTTATATCCAAAAGTAGTTTGGAAAGAAACGGCAAACTACCCGAAACTTGCTAAGTTTAATTGGATTTTAAAACCCAGTTTGTTTAATTCCGTTGTCTATTAATTTCTTTGCCTGTGCAAGATCGGTATTTCCATTGATGTCTATGTGAAGGAAATAAGGCACTTGCCACTGTTGGGTTTTCTCTGCCTGTTTATTCGTTACTATATTCCATGGCGGATAAATCCTCATCCCTCTTTTACCTTCTATTCCTTTTGCTGTAATAATTTTATGCTGTACCAATATGGCTTTTGGAAAAATGAACTGGCCAGATCGGTCAGCACTGTTAACAGATATAATCAATAGATCAAATTCATCCTGGTCAGTAAACGGAGTAGTAATTCCTGCTTCACCCCGCTTCCATATGGTTACAAATTGCCCCGTCTTGGTTGGGGTGATTTTAGAAAGGCGGTGTTTGATTTTTACACTATTTAACTCAAAAGTGCAGGCTGCATATTCTTGACTTTCATTTTCAATTTGTAGGTTATTTATTTGATAATCAAGCGGGCCATAAACTGAATTAGAAGCGGTTAATAGTATAGATGATATTCGATTTATGAGATTTTCTTCTATCGGCATATTGGCTTGCAAATTGAGATAAGGATCTATTGGAATTAGGCTTATTGCTCTTCAATAATCGATTGACCTTTCGATTTATCTCCTGATGTCCACTGCCAGGTTTCATGAAGTCTAATTTTGCCATTGGCTAATTGTTCTGGCTTTGAATTGCAGATTCCGGTCATGAGTTCGCCTTGTTTGTTTACCTGATGATAGCGCATTTTGATGTTGCCGTTTTCATCAACTAAGCCAATCAAATGGCCAAACATAATTTTTCCGCCCTCATATTCTGCGGTTAAAATATTTCCTGTTTGTTTATATCTAAAAATGGTTTCATTTGATGTTTCGCCATTTTCTGTATTATTTACGGGTTTAAAAAGCTTGTTGTTATAGTTTATCATAAGTTGATAAAACTAATCATCTCCTCTTGAATTAAAAAACTATACGATTAGCTTCCGCAAATTTTAGATGTTTAATCGAGCAAACCAAAGCATTGTAACCAGGTTAACCCAAACTTTCTTCTCTTTTTACCAGCAGGTAATACGCTTCATTTAAAAGTAAGTAACCATATTCATAGCAGAAAATGTATGTGTTTCCATTCTGGGTTTCATAACTATAGGTGTGGTATTCAAAATTAAAACCTGCCGAAACTAGCTTTTTACTGGTAATCTTTGTTTTACCATTTGGATTAAGCGCTGCAAGGATGGCACGATTCTTTTTTAATATGTTATTTACCCTTTTAATCACGAGATTATCATCAATCTTCAAACGATTGTTGTAATTGCTGCGGCAAGAATCATCGCAGTATTTTTTATCGGCCCTTCCTCTGATTGGGGTTCCGCAGTCTAAACATAAACGTTCCATAATAATTTCTTTTTTTATTATGGGATGATGCCCTAATTTATAAAATAAAATGGTGGAATAAAAAAAATAAAACATCATATTGAAGCTTTAAGGGCATACTATCCGTGTATAAACGTTTATAAACGACTATAAATGTTTACCATCCGACTAATTTTTGATGCTGTTTGCAATTTTGTCCTGTCGGTTATCGAGGTGATGACTGTTCGTTAAACATTTAGAAACTTAAAATTTAAAGATCATGGAAAGTGCAGTTAACAAAGTAGTATTGAGCGGATTTGCAGGAGCAGATGCAGAAATTAAAAATTTTGGAAGTCAAAAATTAGCAAAGGTTAACCTGGCTATAAACGAAAACTATAGAAATTCATCCGGTGAGGAAGTAAAAAGAGTACAATGGTTTAATTTAAGTTTCTGGAATGCAAAAGCCGACCTTGCCGAAGCTCAGGTTAAAAAGGGTACAAGTTTAACAGTTGAAGGTAGGTTACAGACAAATAGTTATGACGGCGCAGACGGAAAAAAGCGCTATGCAATCGAAATAGTTGTTAGTGATATAATTATCAAGGAAAGAGAAAATAAAAAGGCCTTTTAGCTTATAACGTAATCGCATCATATAGATGGTCAATTTATATGATGCGATTTAAAGATTACAGTTTAATGGAGAGGCCTGTATAAAAATTAATTCCTGGTGCCGGGTTAAAATACCTTCCATTTGCGGCGTTTAAGTCGTTGCCTAAACTGTATTTCATATTGAGTAGGTTATTTGCTCCTGCAAATAGATCTAAATGGGTTTTATTGATTCTTAAATTTCTAATGCCTAATTTACTTTCAACCAGGTGATACCTTTTCGCAAAAACGGTATTGATATCGTTTAAAGGGATTGAAGAAGTATAATTGTGCTGTATAAAAAGGTAAAATGCTTTCGGAAAGTTAAACTCTAAACTATTGACTAAAATATGCTCTGGAACTCCGGTAAGTTTGTTGCCGCTAAAAGTGCTAGTGCCGTTCACGAAATTTTCAAATCTAAAATGGCTAAAAGTATAATTACTTCTCCATTGTAAACCTGTTAAAAAGGACTGATTATTTCTAATCATCCAAAAGGCGGCTTCCAGTTCAATTCCCTGTTGTTTGGTTCCACCAGCATTGATAAAATACTCGGCGTCGTTTTGATTCAACCTTCTAACAATGGCATCCTTCAAATGGTAACTGAATAGGTTTCCATTGGCGTAAAAACGATTATTTTTGGTTTTATAACGCAGGCCTAATTCGTAATTCCAGCCAAGTTCAGCCTGTAGGTTATTGTTGATATTGTTATCCGACGATCTTACTTCCGCAATGGTTGGGGGCGAATAACCTTTACTGATTGAAGCCCTGGCCGAAAAATCAGAAGTGATGAGATAAGATACTGCTGCCTTTGGCATAAACTGGGCATCGAATTTTCTTTGTTTTGTGGCAATAATAACGGGAAAAAAACTCTCGTAATTGTATCGGTAGAAATTTAAACTAGAAGCAAGTTCGATCAGGAATTTACTGTTAATGTCGAAGTTTAATCTAAAGTAAGCAAAATCCTGACCAGCTTTTAAACGGTCTGAAGCCTGCATTGCTGTAGCTTCACCACCATTATTATTAAAATTTTTGATCTGACTTTTGGTGGTAGAATGCTCTAATCCAATTTGAGCATTAAATTTAAAGCGTTCTTTTGCCTGGGCGTATTCTAAGAATGTTCTTAATCCAAGTGTACTTTCGTAGCGCTGTTCGTAATTGGTAATAAAGGGGTTCTTGAAATCGGTATAAGAGGTGAATAAAGCAATCACGTGTTTCAACCGCTGGCTGATCTGATAGGAATTAGCTATCCCTCCGAAAATGGTTTTATTGTAAATGGCGGCTTGCTGTGAAATGGCCCCAGGCAATGTTGCAGTTGCCGGACGGGCCAGTTTAGGGTTTTGATCTAATTGAGCAGCCGTTAACCCACCTGGTGTTTCGTACTTTAAATCGCTATAAAAAGCAAAAGCCTTTAAATTGCCGGCATGGCTATAATCCCATTGCTGCAAGGTTTGAAAATATTTTCTATCCATTGCACTATTTTGTCGGTATCCATCACTTCTCTGATATCCTTCGCTAAAACTAAAGCTGTACTTTTTATATTGCTGTTTAATCGATGCGGTTTGATGGAAGAGACCATACGAACCGCCAATGGCTGAAACATTAATTTCATTGTGGTTTATAGCAGGAGCGCTGATTAAAATAGCACCTCCCGTATTTGCACCAAAAATACTGGCTTCAGGCCCCTTATAAATTTCCATCGCACCTACCGCAGAAACATCTAAAGCATTTAGATAGGTATTTCCACCGGCATCTGTTAAGGGGAAATCATCGAGGTAAATTTTAATATTCCGAATGCCAAAGGGTGATCGGAGTAAACTGCCGCGGATTGATAGACGATAACTACCAGGCGAACGTTCTTCCATGCGTACACCAGGAACAGTATTTAACATGCTCACTAATGAGCTGTTGGGCTGGTTTTTTATTAAGCTGCTATCTACCAGGTTTACGGCCGATACTGATCTTAGCAAGGTTTGATGGTTATAATAACCTTTTACAGTAACTTCTTCGAGTTTCTTGGTCGAATCGGGTTTTATTGTTTGGGCTAAACCAGTAAAAGAAAGTAATGTTAAGAGTAAAGTAAGGTTCGGTTTCAATAGGATAATAATTGATCGTTTAACCACAGATTGGCAGATAAATTTAGCGCATATTCTGGTAAAGCACGGTTATTTTATGAACTATTATTGTATCGTCTCCTATTTTTTACGCTATGAACCTGGTTGATAGGAAAAAGTAACAGTGGATAAGTGTATTACTGCAGAAAGTTTTTATTTTCTAGTCAACTCGTTTTGATAAAGAAAATTAGTTTAAAAAAATAAAATCAAAAGCAGAGAGCGGTCTTTAGCGCCGGCCTAGTTGTCATAAGTTTAAAATAATAAAAGGAAAGCGCCCTAGAGCACCTTCCTTGAGAGCGCATGTTATTTTCCCTGGTTCAATGCAATAATGGTAACAGGAAAGTATCTTGATATAATTCTAAAATTGAGATATTGCTTGATCAGCAAAAACCTGATCATCGAAAAGATAATATACTCTTAAGGTGAGGAGAGTGGAGTAAAGGAATTTGATCATAAATTTCCAGTTGTTCATTTGAAAACGATTAATTAGAACCAAATTACGACATTACACCTAACTTTTTAGTTAAATTTTGTTAAATCGTTTTTAACTCAAGCTGATTATCTGGTATTTATTTGACAAGATTTTCCTGTAATTTCTTTTCGATATCTTGTGCGTTTAATATCAATGCCGAGAATTGAGGATCTGATTTTACCAGCAAGAACTTTCCGTTAGGAAGGATAATTGCTGAGGTTCCGCAAGAAGTAACCTCTTTAAATAATAATTTTCTAAGAAAACCCGAATCGGTTTCTATTTCTAAACCTTTCGATTTAACCGGACTAAAACTTTTTCCTTCCTCCCGGTATTGGTAAATCGCAACTTTCGGTCTGGCCTCAGCTTTTTCGAGAATGTTTTTTTGAAAGGCCCATCTAACATTATTCAGGAATTCTGCGTTTTGATAGCTCAGGTCTTTCCAACAGACATCTTTATTGAAATCGTATTTAATAATGATAGTGTCTTTTAAAGCAAGCCTTTCGTTTTGCTTTAAAAAAAGATGCAGGGAATCTACTTGCGAATCGGTTAATGTTCCAGCCTGATAGCGTTTACTTTCATCAACATACAGTTTGGGAGAACAGGCATACACCAAGGCGGAAAGAAAGAGAAGAGTAAATAACCGTATTTTGATTTTAAGAATATGTTCCATTTGTGTGAGCATTAATGTCGAATTTCTTGATCAGATTTTAGATTTCCTGATCAGGGAAATCCCTGAAAATAAATTTATAACTAAAAATTAATTAGACAATATTTTTCAGTAGAAAAGTTCGTCGTTGCTTTATCGGCTGAAAAAAGCAACGACGATATCTTAAGTCAATCAGTTGTAATAGCGTTTCAACTCAACCTCTCAAAATCTTCGTTTTCTCGGTATCAAACTCTTCTTGCGATAAAATACCGGCATCCAACAATTCTTTCAGATCTAAGAGTGCCTGCTTTTTTGATGCGATATCATTTTTAGCTGGCGCTGTACTGTTTTCAACAGGTACCGCATTTTTAACTGGCTGATTAGAAATGTTTGAGGGACCAAATTGTAACAAGAGTTCTGTAATTTCATTAAAACCCTTAATGTTCGAATAATCTATTGCTTTTTGTTCCTTTACGTTTACAATGGAAGGGTCAGCCGATTTTTCGAGTAAAAATTTTACTGCATCTTTTTTACCATTCGCAGCTGCATAGTGTAATGCGGTGTTTCCGCTTTCATCCTGAATATTCACATTGGCGCCTTTTTCTGTTAGCATTTTTAGCATGCTTAAATGACCGCTTTTAGCCGCAACATGCAGCATACTTTCGCCTCCGTAGTTGTAATCGTTCTGGAAAGAGAAACTGGCCGAAATGGAAATATTATTAGCGGTTTCTACCCATTCTAAGTACGAATACATCGAATCGTCGTTGCCCGAAAGTGGCTTTGAATAGTTTACATCTATACCATGGGTTAAAAATAAATCTACAATTTCTTTTTGGTTATTGGCGCAGGCATACCAGATTGGCGAGAGACCATTTTTTGAAGAAACGAATACATCTGCACCTTTTTCTACCAATGTTTTGGTCAACATCCTATTGGCATCATAACAGGCAATTAATAAAGCTGATTCTCCTGCATGATTAATGTGATTGATATTGCCGCCTTTTTCGAGAATAAGCTCAACCATTGGTGTGTTTTTAGATTTGACCGCAAAAATTAAGGGTGAATCGCCGTGTTTATTCGTGGTGTTGATATTGGCACCAAATTCCAATAGTTTTTGAACAATTTCTTTATTTCGCCAGGAAGACGCAATAAGGAGAGGAGTTTCTGCCTCGTTATTTTCGTTATCAACTTCAAGGCCTTTATTGAGCAGTTTTTCTAACACTTCAATCTGCCCGCTTTGTGCAGTAAGGTGTAATAAACTATTGCCTTTAAAATCCTTAATATCAGCTCTTGCACCTTTATCTAAAAGAAACAGGGCGGTTTGTTTCTGTTTTTGTAAACAGGCAAAGTAAAAAGGTGTTTCGCCAGCATGATCTTCATAATCTAAAGCTGCCCCACAATCTATTAAAATTTGTACAAGATCTAAATATCCACGATGGGCAGCATAGTGGAGTGCTGTTCTCCCTTTTTCATCTGTATATCCTACATCTACTTCCTGGTTGGCCAATAAAAGTTCGGCTATTTTGCGCTTGCCGCTCTCGCAGGCAATAATAAATGACATCGACATATATTAAGATTGTTTCATGAGCAGTTCAACAGTTTTTATTTTCAGGTTATCATCTGAGGCCAGCATTAAAGCAGTCTGGTCCTTATCATCGGTTAAAGCAACATCCGCTCCATTTTCAATCAAGAGTTTTACTTTCCGGTAAGTTTCCTTTGCTTTTTCTGCTTCGTAGTTTACATTGTAGGCACAAACTTTATGCAACAGGGTATTCCCCTCATTATCGGGCCTGTTTACATCTACTTGTCCGGTTTCTAAAACGGCCTGTAAAATATCAGCTTGTTTTTCTGCAATTACGTCTAACGGAGTTTTATCTGCACTGTACCAGGTACTGGACTGATATAAATCGGCACCATCATTTAGGAGTTTTTTAAGGAAATTGATGCTGCTTTCACTGTTCGACATCATGCGTACATATTCGAACAAAAGCGTTTGGCCGTTTTTATTGACCTGATCGAAAGCTGGTAAAGCGAAATCACGTAGCGTATCGTATATGTTTTCACTCTGAGCTTGTGCTACTGCATAAAAAAAGGCAGAATTTCCATCACGATCGGTGTGGTTCGGATCTGCACCATTCTCAAGCAGGTGGGCAATTAAATTTTTCCTGTTAAATTTTATTGCGGTAATTAATGGGGTTTCCTGCACCACATTGCCTTCATTAATATCAATACCCTCGTTGAGAAGAATATCGATATATCCCTTAAGTAAATCGGTGGTCTGCTCATCATTTAGGTTATACCTGCGAAAACTGCTTTTTACTACTTGATGAATGTAGTTTTCTTCTGCATTGTTTTTGAAGTTGGCGCTGCAGCCCGCGTTGATGCAAGCCTTGATCACCGCTAAGCCCACGCCATTTTCGAATAGATAACTTAACAGCGTTTTGGTGTTTACCTCATCGTTTAAGTTATCGAAATGGGTAATAAATCCATCGAAAAATGCGATATCCTCATGGTCGTTTCCCAGGTTCCGAACAATAGCCTGAAAAATGCTTTTGTCAAAACTGTCGAATTCGTAAATATCGGTTTCGATGGTTTTATCATTTAACATTAAGCTGAGTATTTCGTATTGTTTCTCTCTGATCAGGTTATCGAAAATCGATGATTTATGATGTTCTTGTAAACTTTTAGAGAGCTTCTCGCCGTTTTGCATCAAGCTTTTGGCCTCTTCGAATTTGCTGTCATTTAACTGTTGATCTAAGGTAGGTTCGGTCATTTCAATTAAAATTTTTAAAATAGATAGATATGTGCGTTTCCCGCTACAAAAGTTTAGCCAAAGCATGTGCTTATTTAAAAATTATCGCGAATGTTGCAGTAATGGGTACGATAGGACCAGTGCTTATTAAAGCCGCTCATTTTTTTGGAAAGCAATTGTAGTGTTTTATAGGTTAATTTCTTCCTGCTCTACCTTCTGCCATGAAAAATGGCATCCGTTCGATCAGGTTTAATTAGGTCATTTTTCTGCTACTATGTCGGTTTTCCATGCCACAGGCCCAAGTTCATAGCCCTGATCGGAGCGGGCATCCCCGGTTTTAGCACTGGTATTTATTGTTTTCTTGTGTGCTAGCTTGTTTCACAGGTTTCACCGGGATAAAGCGAAGAGCAGGAGTAACGTTAAAAGAAGCGAATAACATTGCGCTCCAAAAAACCGACCATCTTTATATTATGCTGTTTTAGTTTCTTATTTTTTGGAAAGCAATTGCAGTATTTCATCGGCTATTTTCTTCCTGCTCTACCTCCTGCCATGAAAAATGGCATCCGTTCGATCAGGTTTAGTTTGGTCATTTTTCTGCTACTAGGTCGGTTTTCCGTGCCACA
>NZ_JACHCQ010000038.1:31664-57353 GCF_014205835.1 Pedobacter sp. AK013
TAGTTTGGTCATTTTTCTGCTACTAGGTCGGTTTTCCGTGCCACAGGCCCAAGTTCATAGCCCTGATCGGAGCGGGCATCCCCGGTTTTAGCACTGGTTTTTATTGTTTTCTTGTGTGCTAGCTTGTTTCACAGGTTTCACCGGGATAAAGCGAAGAGCAGGAGTAATGTTAAAAGAAGCGAATAACAAGCGCTCCAAAAAAAGACAATCTTTATATTATGATGGTTTAGTTTCTTGTTTTTAGGAAAGCAACTGCAGTATTTCATCGGTTAATTTCTTCCTGCTCTACCTGCTGCCATGAAAAATGGCATCCGTTCGATCAGGTTTAATTAGGGCATTTTTCTGCTACTAGGTCGGTTTTCCGTGCCACAGCCTTAAGTTTATAGCCCTGATCGGAGCGGCATCCCGGTTTTAGCACTGGTATTTATTGTTTTCTTGTGTGCTAGCTTGTTTCACAGGTTTCACCGGGATAAAGCGAAGAGCAGGAGTAACGTTAAAAGAAGCGAATAACATTGCGCTCCAAAAAAACCGGCCATCTTTATATTACTGATGTTTTAGTTTCCAACCTGCGTCATAAATAACATTACGATGTTCCTTAATTCACCCGATTATTTTATCTTTAGGCGATTTTAAAAAGATTGGTTCGCAAAGCCATAAACCAGTCGAATAATTAACCTTAATAAGCAAAATCAATATAAACATGTCAAATACATCAAAAATTATCTACACCAAAACCGATGAGGCGCCAATGTTGGCAACCTACTCACTTTTACCTATCGTACAAGCTTTTACCGCATCAGCTGGTATTGATGTAGAAACCAGAGATATTTCTTTAGCAGGAAGAATTTTGGCCAACTTTCCTGAGTATTTAAAAGACGATCAAAAAATTGGTGATGCGCTGGCAGAGCTTGGTGCTTTGGCTACCACTCCAGAAGCTAACATTATCAAATTACCAAATATTTCTGCTTCTATCCCGCAATTGGTAGGTGCAATTACTGAACTACAGGCGCAGGGTTTTGCCATTCCAAATTACCCTGATAATGCACAGACTGACGAGGAAAAAGCAATTAAAGCTAAATATGCAAAAGTTTTAGGTTCTGCGGTAAACCCGGTTTTACGCGAAGGTAACTCTGATCGTAGGGCGCCCAAAGCCGTTAAAAACTACGCTAAACAAAATCCACACTCAATGGGTAAATGGTCTGCAGATTCGAAAACCAAAGTAGCCAGCATGACTGAAGGCGATTTTTACGGTTCAGAGAAATCTACCACTGTTGCTGAAGCAAGCCAGTTTAAAATAGAATTTGTAGCAGCTGATGGTACAGTAACCGAATTAAAAGGTTTATTGCCGCTAAAAGCAGGAGAGGTGATTGATAGTTCTGCATTGAGCTTATCGGCATTGAAAACATTTGTAGCCAAAGAAATTGCCGAGGCTAAAGCTGAAGGCGTTTTATTATCAGCGCACTTAAAAGCGACCATGATGAAGGTTTCTGATCCGATTATTTTCGGTGCCATTGTTGAGGTTTATTTTGCTGATGTTTTTACCAAATATGCTGATCTTTTCAAGGAACTAAACATTGATACCCGCAATGGTTTAGGCGATGTGTACGCAAAAATTGCAGGGAATGCTAAACAGGCAGAAGTTGAAGCGGCTTTGGCTCAGGCTATTGAAAATGGACCTGCTTTGGCTATGGTAAATTCTGATAAAGGAATTACCAACTTACACGTACCATCTGATGTGATTGTTGATGCTTCTATGCCGGCAATGATCCGTACCTCTGGGCAGATGTGGAACGCAGCAGGTAAGCTTCAGGATACCATTGCTTTAATTCCAGACCGTTCTTACGCTGGCGTTTATACTGCAACCATTGAGGACTGTAAAGCAAACGGTGCTTTTGATGTAACCACAATCGGTTCGGTACCAAATGTTGGTTTAATGGCCCAAAAAGCTGAAGAATATGGTTCACATGATAAAACTTTCCAGGCTACCAGTGCAGGGACTATCCGTGTTACCGATGCTGATGGCAAAGTATTTTTCGATCAGAAAGTAGAAAAAGGCGATATCTTCCGCATGTGCCAAACTAAAGATGCCCCGATTCAGGATTGGGTAAAATTAGCAGTTAACAGGGCACGTTTATCAGAAACGCCTGCGGTTTTCTGGTTAGATGAGAAAAGAGCACACGACAGAGAAATTATTGCTAAAGTAAATACATACTTAAAAGATCATGATACTACAGGTTTAGATATTCGCATTTTAGCACCAATTGAAGCAACCAAATTTACTTTGGAGCGTATCCGCAAAGGTTTAGATACCATTTCAGTTACCGGTAACGTATTGCGCGATTATCTGACAGATTTATTCCCGATTTTAGAGTTAGGAACGTCTGCAAAAATGTTATCTATTGTGCCTTTAATGAATGGTGGTGGTTTGTTCGAAACCGGTGCTGGTGGTTCTGCCCCAAAACATATTGAGCAGTTTATTGAGGAAGGTTATTTACGTTGGGATTCATTAGGTGAGTTTCTGGCGCTTCAAGCTTCTTTAGAGCATTTATCTCAAACCCAAAATAATGCAAAAGCGCAGGTATTGGCCGATGCCTTAGATGAAGCTAACGCTAAATTTTTGGCAACTGACAAATCGCCGGGTAGAAAATTAGGTACTATCGATAACCGTGGTTCTCACTTCTATTTAGCTTTATATTGGGCTGAGGCTTTAGCTGCCCAAAGCAAAGATGCTGATTTACAAGCTAGATTTGCGCCATTGGCTAAAACCTTATTGGAAAACGAGGCGAAAATTAATGATGAGCTGATCGGTGCACAGGGAAAACCTCAAAATATTGGTGGTTACTATAACCCTAACGATGACTTGGCCAGCAAAGCCATGCGCCCGAGTGAAACATTAAATACGGCTTTGGCTTCTTTGTAAGCTAAGGAAAATAATAATAGGAGCGTCCTGATGTAAATATCGGGACGCTTTTTTTATGCTGTAGGTTTGTCAGCTTGATTAGCAATTTTGTTAGGTGTAAATATTTTGCATTTGGAAAGCAGGTGCAGAAGCTTTTGGGTTATAGCAGTCCCGCTCCCGCTTCTGCTCCCGATGAAGGATCGGTAGCATCCCGCTTTGATCGGGTTTAGGTGGCTTAGTGACTGATACTATTTACGGATTTCCCCGGTCAGTGTCTGCTAATTTCATGAGCTCGTGTTCTCACAGGCCGAAATAACCTTAACAGGTAATTTTTTGCTTGAGGGATAGCAACGGAAAGCCCAGTTGGCGAGGACTTGTAGTGTATAGCCCGACCCTTGCGCAGCTTGGGGCACGCCCTAATAATTATAAGATTCTCTTTCAATGTAAGATTCTCTTTCAACAACAAACCTTATTCATATCAATTTGTTATATTCATATAAATTAAAGGAGACCCATACCATGGCAATTAACGAAAATAAAGGATCGCAGGATAAAATACATAGCACTACAGAAAATAGCGAAATCAATAAAGAGAACTTAGCTTACGACGAAAATAAACAAAGTTATGAACTGGATGTAAGAGGTACGGATAGCGATTACGATCATCCGATGGGCTACGAAACGGTTGCTGCAGGTGCGAAAGACGATGATTCTACCTATGATGAAGCAAATCCTTATGTTGGCGATGAATATGCCCGTAATGAAGAAATTGCCGAAGATAACTTAGAAGAGCTGGGTATGCATGTAGACCATGGTGAAAGTGTTAAACTTAGTCCGGAGGATGAAATCCTTGCCCGTACACCGGAAGATAACCGCGACGACTTAGACGAAGAAGGTTATCCGATCAATGATACACAATCCTAGTGAGCAGTATCCGGTTTGCAGTTGGCAACTTTCAGTTTCCAGTAATTTAAAAACCACTAACCGGGAACTGCCAACTGGAAACTGACTAAGGGTTAATATCTAAATTAAATCTTCGCCGCAGTTCATCCAGTTTTGGGTTTTTGTTTACCAGGTAATCATACTTTTCGCGGTTACCATAGAGCCTGTTTTCTATTTTACGTTCAACAAGCTTATACGTAACCTCAACGCCAAAGTTTCTGAGTTCGTTCCGTAAGAAATTTAAAAGCTCAACTGACTCTTGTTGTACGAGATGTTCTTGCGTTTTACTCTCTACCGAAATTTCGATCAGCTCAGGATTTAAAAGTGTAGGAGCGAAATTATTTAAGATGGTAAACAGATTGATTTTATCTGCTGCCTTCATTTTCTGGGTAAAGGCATTCCACACTTCCAGTAAGCGATCGTAACTAAATGCTTCGCGCGCATCGCCGGTAACTTTCTTTGGCCCCTCATCATCATCTCCTTGGGCTATACGTTCCAAATCGTTTAATGAAGGGATGAGTGTACTTATCGCATTTGCTTTCGGAATATTGATGCTGATGGAAGTTGCAGATGGTGGAGGGCTGCTAACCCTTGGCGTTTCCTTGGTTTTTTCTTCAACAGGGATACTGGGTAAAACAGAGGTACTAACGGCAGGTGCCGGTACAGAAATAGTCTTTTCGCTTTCAGCTTTCAGCGTTGGACTTTCAGCTTGCGCAGCTACGACATTAGTTTTTTTTTTATCCTGATCTCCGTCAGTTGCTGTGTTATTAGGGCTTAAAGGCTGTTGTGCTAAGTTGACGACCGACCGGATGTGGCACATTTTAATCAGCGCTAGCTCTACCTGTAAACGTTGGTTTTTAGAGTTTTTGTAATTTAGATCGCAGGTATTGGCCAGATTTAATGCTGTTAATAAAAACGATAATTCTGTTTGTCTACACTGATCTAGATATTTTTGTTTAATGTTTTCGCTAACTTCTAACAGTTTAATGGTCGATGCATCTTTACCTACCAATAAATTACGGAAGTGGGTGGCCAGGCCGTTAATAAAGTTATTGCCATCAAAACCGTTATTTAAAATTTCGTCGAACAGGAGCAGCGTTTGGCTAACTTCTGCTGCGGTTAAATAAGAGGTAAGCTTGAAAAAATAATCGTAATCTAGAATGTTCAGGTTATCGATTACGGCCTTATATGTAATGTTCTTATTTGCATAACTGGCAATCTGATCGAACATCGAAAGTGCATCACGCAGTCCACCGTCTGCCTTCTGTGCAATAATGTGCAAACCGTCGCTTTCGAAAGCAATATTTTCGCGTTGGGCAATGGTTGATAGGTGATTGGCAATATCTTCTACCTGGATGCGGTTGAAATCAAAAATCTGGCAACGCGATAAAATGGTTGGCAGGATTTTATGTTTTTCGGTAGTGGCCAAAATAAATATAGCATAAGAAGGTGGTTCTTCCAATGTTTTCAAAAAGGCATTAAATGCACTTTGCGATAACATGTGAACCTCATCAATGATATAGATTTTATATTTTCCGGCTTGTGGGGGTATTCTAACCTGCTCAATTAAACTACGGATATCATCAACAGAGTTGTTTGAAGCCGCATCTAATTCGTGGACATTAAAAGAATGCCCATTCTGGAAAGAAAGACAATTATCGCATTGGCCACAGGCTTCCATTTCTGCAGTAGGGTTGGTACAGTTAATGGTTTTTGCAAGGATACGCGCACAGGTTGTTTTACCCACGCCACGTGGCCCGCAAAATAGAAATGCCTGGGCAAGCTGATTGTTTTTAATGGCATTTTTTAACGTACCGGTAATATGCTGCTGGCCAACAACGGTTTCGAAGGTGGCTGGGCGGTATTTACGGGCAGAAACGATAAAATTTTCCATCGGCACGAAAATAGGAAAAATTTAAGTGTTGTAAGATTGAAAAGTTGGAATGTGGAAAAGTTGAAATATTGAAATGATTGATAAAAGATCGCGTAACATTTAATAATAAGATTAATCTAATTGTAAAACTTTATAAATGAGGGTATTATTTTTTATTAGCGCGATATTATTGTCTTTTGCAGGTACTTCGATGGCACAGGTTGATACTATAAATGCACAAAACCATAAACTGGTGATGGGCAATCTGAAAGAGGGAAAAAACAGCTATCTGGTTTATATGACCGATTCTCTTGAAACGAAACGGACTATTGGAGATATATGGGAGAGAACAACTACTTTTAAAAAAAGAGATAAAAATGAAGTTGTAGATTTTGGTTGGAAATGGTTCCATAACGATTCTCTTTTCGCCACAATTACAAATATCTGTGACCGAAAAACAATGTCTCCAATTTATCATTATGCCAGTTATAAACGCCGGGGTATTTTTGCCTACGATTATAAAAATGGATTAATGCAGCCATCTGATACCGTGAAAAATAATGCTGCGATCAAAAAAGGTCCGGTTAAACTGGATATTCCGGTCATTTCCTGGGAGCAGGACTTAGAAACCTACCCATTATTACCAATTAAAAAGGTTGGCCAGCAGTTTGATATTTCATTTTTTGATCCCAATGAAAAATCAGCAACTTACCACCGTTATGAAGTGGTTGGCAAAGATAATTTGAAATTGAATGCAGATATAACAGCTAAATGCTGGCTGCTTAAAATCAATTATAGCCAAGACAGTTATGCCATTTTCTGGCTAACCGAGAAATCAAAAGAGGTGATTAAAATGAAAGAATATTATAAGGGCAGTTATCGTATAAAAGTGAAGCAATTTTAACCATATTAATGGTGCAGGTTGTAAAACTGTTTATAACTTGCTTCAAATGCATTAAAACTACCAAAAGTAAGTTCAATTGCTTTTTCAGTATCGGAACCTTGAGTATTTAGTTTTATTATTTTTTTGAGCAGGTCTGTTCTTTTCGATTTTATAAAAAAGTAGATCACACTGTAGGCTGTATTATAATTATCGTCTATATCATGCCCGTAAAATGAACCACTGTATATTCTAAAGAAATTTTTTAGCCTTTCGCTGTCTTTTGAATCTATCCCTGCTTTTATACTTTTAATTCTACCGCTTTGCGGGTAGGCGTATAAATTTCCGTCGCTGTCAAAATCCAGTGTTTCGAAAAATTCTGCAAGCCCCTCGTTTAACCATTTGGGCGAATTTTTAAAATTAAACTGAAAAATACTATGGCTGGCCTCATGGAGGGCAACAGAAATGAAATCGCTGCTCTTGTATACAAAGGCTTCGTTAATTGCGGCAATGTAAAATCCGGCACTATTTGTTGGTGCGTTATATGTTTTTTGTGCTAAGCGGTAATCTTTACTTTTTCCATAGAGGTTTATTTTTACCGGAGCGGTAATATTCTCTCTTGTTTCGAAAATTTCGTTACAGAACATGCGTTCATAAGCAATTAGTTTTTCTATTTTCTTTTGCTCATTATCGTTTATTTTGCAGTTAACTAAGTTAATGTTAACGTATTGGGCGTAGAGTGAAATACTGATCAGGTTAGCAAATATTAAAAGGAGAGGCTTGTTCATTTTTTTTAAGACTTATTCTAATATATTATTTAATTACCGATTTCAATTCATGCCGATATTCCGAAGCGCTTTTGCCCGTAAACTCCTTAAATAATTTATTAAAGTGGCTGAAATTGTTAAAACCGCTTTCGTAAGAAATATTGGCAATGCTGGTGGGTTTTTCGGCCAATAGCTTTGAAGCATGTACTACCCGGTATTCGTTTACAAAATGTGTAAAGGTTTTTTTGGTAATCTTTTTAAAATAACGGCAAAATGAAGGAACCGTCATGCTCGACATTTCTGCAATGTGGTGTAAACTGATTTGCTCCTGGAAATGATCTTTTACGTAGTTAAAAATCATATTAATACGGTCGTTATCCTGCACCTGCATCTCCATCGAAAAACCATCGGCGTTTAAGATGTTGTAATCTTTAGCGTGCTCGAGTTCCTTTAATACGCTGAGTAAAGTTAAAAGCCTTTCAAAAGGTGGCTGGTCGTCCATCATTTCTATCCTGTCGCCAACTACCCGCATGGTTTCGCTGCCAAAGGCAATTCCAGCTTTCGATTTATCGAACAGTTCTTGTATCCCTTTTATCTCCTGCAGGCCCAGAAAGACACTGCCAAGGAATTCGGGTTTCATCTGGATCACAGTTTCGTTTTTGTTCCCGGTATTGGTATCGGTAAAGCCGCAGTGCGGGAGGTTGCTGCCAATTAGAATCAGGTCGCCTTCTGTATAATAAGAAACGTGACTTCCAATTTGCCTTTTCCCCGACCCGCCATTAACAAACACCATTTCAATTTCAGGATGGTAATGCCAAAGATGTGCCATGTTGTTTGCATTTTCCACATACTTGGAATAATAGAACGAACTTCCAAAAGAAGGTTCAACAACCTCGAAACTTGGTTTCATATATGCTAAATTATTTCACCAAAATACGTAAAAAATATGCTTTATTATAGCATTTTGTCAAATGAAGGTGTTGTTGGGGTAATATAGCATAGAAAGTGGAAAATATGCGACTCACTATATCCAAATTAGCCCCTTACCTTAGTATCATCAAATAATGATTAACTCTTATAAAATATTGGTTATGAAAAAGTTCTTAAAAATCGGTTTAATAGCAGCGTTGTTTTTTACTGCTACGGGTGTTCACGCTAACGATGATAATTTTACGCCAAACGTAAAAAGTGAAAAAAATAAATTTATCCGTTTTTCTATAGGTAAGGCAGAAGATGTTAACTTGTCTTTTGTTGGTTCGGATCAAGAAGTACTGTTTGAAGAAAATATTCATTCTTCAGCTGCCTCAAGCAAAGTTTATGATTTAAATGCACTTCCTGATGGAAATTATGTGCTTAAAATAGAGTCTGATTTAAAACTGGCTAAATATACCGTTACCATTAAAAATGGTAAGGCTATGGTTTCTGAGCCTAAAATCTCTAACGTATTTAAACCTGTTTACACGTTAAAAGATGAAGTTGTTACGCTTAATCTCGAGAATTTAGATAAAAGCCCAATCGAAGTGAAAGTTTACAACGAATACAATGATGAGGTTTACTACGAGGTTTTTAAAGATAGAACTCAGTTGACCAAAAAATTCAATATCAGCAAAACAGATTCTAAAGAATTAACCTTCATGGTTAAATTTAAAGATGAGTCTTTTGTTAAAACAATACAAACTTATTAATAACAACAGCTAATTGATATAAGGGGATTATCTTGATAGGTAATTCCCTTTTTTTTATAATATGGAAGAGGTAAAGTGGATGAACCAATACCAACGCCCCTGTCATCCGTTTTCTAATTTCCATCATCTATTTTCCATCTTACCAAATTCTATTATTATTTCTTACTAATCATTTGATTTTAAGAAAAATATTGTTACTTTTGCATCCCCGTAATATACCTCGGGATTAAAAAATTAAAAACATAATTTATAACAATGAATCAGTACGAAACTGTTATCGTTCTAACCCCGTTGTTATCTGAAGAGGCTGCGAAAGAGGCATTAGCTAAATTCAAAGCAGTTCTAACTGATAACGGAGCCGAAATTATCCAAGAAGATAATTGGGGTTTGAGAAAATTAGCGTATCCAATTGAGAAAAAATCAAATGGATTCTTCAACTTAACTGAATACAAAGCTTCAGGAGATTTGATCGCAAAATTAGAGCTTGAATTAAAACGCGATGAGCGTGTGTTACGTTTCTTAACTATCCGTTTAGACAAACACGCTGTTGCTTACAATGAGAAAAAGCGTAGTGGTGCTTTTAACAAAAAAACTAAGGAGGTTGCAGCGTAATGGCAAGAGAACAAATACAATACGTAACTGCCCCTAAAGTAGAGGATAACCGTAAAAAATATTGCCGTTTCAAGAAAAACGGAATTAAATACATCGATTACAAGGATGCAAACTTCTTGTTGAAATTTATTAACGATCAGGGTAAATTATTACCACGCCGTTTAACCGGTACTTCGTTAAAATTCCAACGTAAAGTGGCTCAGGCCGTTAAACGTGCCCGTCATATCGGTTTGTTACCTTTCGTTGCTGATCAATTAAAATAGGAGGCTAGAGATATGGAAATTATTTTAAAACAAGATATTAAAGGCCTTGGTGAGAAAGATGATGTAGTTACAGTAAAGCCAGGTTTTGGCCGTAACTATTTAATCCCTCAAGGATTTGCAGCATTGGCTACCTCTTCAGCTAAAAAAGTTTTGGCTGAAAACTTAAAGCAAGCTGCTTTTAAACAAGATAAAATTAAGAAAGATGCTGAAGGTGTTGCTGAGCGTTTAACTGATGTTAAACTTTCAATCGGTGCTAAAGCAGGCGAAAGCGGAAAAATCTTCGGAGCGGTTAATACCATCCAGATTGCTGAAGCATTAAAAGCACAAGGCTTTGATGTAGACCGTCGTCGTATTACTTTCGAAACTGAACCTAAATTTGTTGGCGAGTATGTTGCTAACTTAAACTTACACAAAGAAGTTAAAGTTCAGGTTCCTTTCGAAGTAATCGCTGAATAAGCATTCTTTAAAGAATCGTTAAAAAGTCCCGATGCAAATCGGGACTTTTTTTATGGAAAATGGATTAGGTAAGATGAGTGATGGTGTGATTTACACCGACTGATTTGTTAACCATTCAGCATATTCTGCTATGCGTGTGCCCAGGTAGTACGGAAGGTTTAGCAACAGATATGGCTTGCCTGATGGTGTAGTTGTTTTTTCTAGCCTAAATTCACCACCATATACCCTAACGGCAAAAGGATGTGATGATGCGTCTATAAATTGATGAAGTGATCTTAGGCTTCCTGTACTGCCTGATTTGATTTCTATTGGTATAACTATTTTTTTATAAGCAAAGATTAAATCAACTTCTGCGTCGGATTGTTTTTTTTCTCTTACCCAAAAATTAGGCTTGTGAGAAGATATACGCTCAATTGATATCAACTCTTGGGTAAATAAATGTGGAATAATGGCGCCTTTATAAGCTGGGCTTAAATCGTCTAAGGAAAGCATTTCTCCCTGAATACCTAATGAATAATTGATCAGTCCTGTATCTAAAAACTGTAGCCTGGGCGATTTTTTTAAGTCAGGAATAATGGGAACTTCCGTATTGGTAGATGGATATATCAATCGGATAATTTTTGCGTCATCTAAGATTCTAAAAGCCTCTCCAACCTCTCTTGATTTATAGTTCGAATTACCGAAACCTTGAAAAATAACACGTTTATCTAGAAAAAGATAAGCAGTCCCCATTATGTGATTAATCGTTCTCCTTGATGTTTCGTTCTGGGTGTATTTTTCTATATCATTTTTATAGGTTGCCCAAATGCTCTCATAATGGATAGGCAAATCAGAAAGATTATGATCTTCGAGATCGGTTTTTACTATTTCTGGCATGCCCCCGATAATGGCATATCTATGAAAGGCTTTTAATAATAATTTGTGTGCAACTGCTTTTACAGGCGTTTGAAGTAGGTGTTTTAACAGATCATCTTTTTGGTTAGCTTTAAGGTATTCTTGAAAATTTAGAGGGTATAAGTATAAAAATTCGACCCTGCCAACCGGAAAACTTTTCACTTTTTGCAATACAAATTCCAAAAGGGAACCTGCACTGATTACGTGCAATTCGGGAATTTCTTCGTAAAAGTATCTCAACAATTGTATTGTTTTGGCACTTTCCTGGATTTCATCAATAAAGAGCAAAGTCTCATTTATTTTATTCGATTGAATGCCATGACCTAAAAAAAGTGCTTCGACAATATTTTGTACATCATCGAAATCATCGAAATATTGGCGGTGTGCAGGTTTCTCCAGATTAAGAAAAATTGTGTAAGGATAACTTTTTGCAAAGTCTTTAATCAATGTTGTTTTTCCAACCTGACGGGCTCCGCGGATAATTAGCGGCTTCCTATTTTTGCTGTTTTTCCATTGATTTAAGTTTTCTTCAATAGATCGTTTAAATGCCATTTCGTTGCTTTTTGTAACAAAGTCAACCCAAATATATGTGTTTTTTGTAACAAAGTCAGGGCATTTTTTATCCTTTTTGTGATAAAGTCAGCCCAATTTACTCTTTTTTTGTGGCAAAGTCAGGCAATTTTGGTGTAATTGGGCTGAACGCTGAATTTTAGCGAAGCCTGAGGGAAGTTGTTATGGTCTCCCGCAGTAATAAATAAAGAAATGCGTTTTATGCTGTAGCACTAGCCACACCTTCCATCCTTATTATCCTTTTGGTATAGTGGGTCTGATTTCTACCTTGCTTGGTAATGTTCTTGCTGGCATGGCCAATAAATCAACAATGAGTTTTCCCATATCTTCAGGCTGGATTTTCCAGGCATCATTTTCGCTATCAGGCTGATGATCGTTAAAGTGGCTCGCTACCGATCCTGGCATTATGGTACTCACCTTTACGCCATACTTTCTTAAATCGAGCATAACCGATTGTGTAAAACCCGTTAAGCCAAATTTGCTGGCATTATATGCCGAGCCGCCTGCAAAAAAGTTTGTACCTGCCAGGCTTGATATAGTAAAGATATGTCCCTTTGTTTTTTTGATTTCATCAACCGAGGCTTTAATGCTGTAAAAAACACCTGTTAAATTGGTATCAATGGTTTCTTTCCATAAATTAATGTCCAATTCATCAATTGGTGCAAAATGCCCTACACCAGCATTGGCAATAAGTATATCCAATTGTCTCCATTTTTCGAGTATCAGATTTACAGCATCCTGCTGTGATTTAAAATCTACAACATCTGCTTCAATGGCCAATACATCCCCGTGTGCCGCAAGGTGTGATGCAGCTTGGTTTGCACTAGCAATCGTCCTGCTTGTAATGGCTACCTTATAGCCTTCTTTTAAAAGGGCTTCTGCAATGCCGAAACCAATTCCTTTGCTTCCGCCTGTAATTAATGCAACTTTCATGTTATTGTAACGTATGATATTGAAAAATGTTTAGTTAGATTTTTTCTTGTTATGGTGTGGAAGTTCCATGATCTGGATATCTTTAAAATCAACAGGCTGTCCTTCACTTTGTAAGGCAATAAAACCCTGAGTAAGCGCTTTTCTGTCAATTTTTATTTTCGGATCGTAGTGGTTGGCTACCCCGCCACCTATCTGTGGTTTGCTATATTGTAAAACGGTATCGCCGTTTATAATATGTGTTACAAGCGAATCGCCGAGCACAATCAGTTCTGCTGATACCCACTGGTCGCCGTCGTATGTTTTTGATTTAGAGTCCAGGCAATGTCCATCATATAACTTGCCCTGATAAAAAATATCTGTACCTGGCGAGCACATATTTCCTGTAGGGCGAGGACGGCCATCACTTAAGCCGCCTAAAAACTGCATCTCAATGGAAATTGGCCAATCTTGTTCCTTAGGCATCGTTTTCGGATCCTGAGAATGGAACATTAAGCCGCTATTGCGTAAAGTATAACTGGGTGCACCTTTTTGCAGCTCACCAACCATGCGGTATTTCAACTTTAAATGATAGTATGAAAAAGGTGTTTTGTAATAAAGATGGCCAAACTGATCATTAAAATCGCCATACTGATCATAACGTACTTTTATGATGCCATCTTCAACGCGGAAGGTATTTCCGAAGTTTACATTGTAATCGTGATGGTGGATTTTAACATTCCAGTCTTTAATGTCTTTTCCGTTAAAAAGAGTAACCCACTTTTCGTGGCTGTTATTCATGTTTTTGGTTGTACTGCAGCTCCATAGTGTAACAGCAAGAAAGAGATAGCCTAATTTTTTCATTTCGTTAATTTGGATTTGTGCTCTGTTTAAAAATGTGAATCACAAAATACATAAACAAACTGATTTTAATGTACATTAAGGGTTTACCACGAGAATTTTGCATTTTGGCTTTATTTTTTGGTCATAAAAACCATTTTTTTGCATTATTCCAGCTTCCTTCATTTCCCATCTTCCATCTGTTTAATTAACTTTGGCGCATGGCGAAAACGCGGACAACCAGAGCTAAAAGCAAAGCAAAACACCCTCTTCTAAAGAAGATTACCAATATTGCCACAAAGCTATTTTTATATTTTTTGCTGGTTTCTGTGTTTTGGGTAATTGCATTGCGCTTTATTAATCCACCGATAACACTTTTAATGGTTTTGAGGAATATTGAGCGTAAAGCCGACGGAAAACCTTTTAAAACCGAGAAAAAGTGGGTGAAATTCGACGATATATCTGATAATATGAAAAGGGCAGCAGTATCTGCCGAAGATCAGCTCTTTTTAACCCATATCGGTTTTGATATGAAAGCCATTGAAAAAGCTTTTGCTAGTAATGCCAAGGGAAAAAAGGTAAAAGGTGGGAGTACCATTTCGCAACAAACTGCTAAAAATGTTTTCCTATGGCCTGGCCGCTCGTGGATTAGAAAAGGTTTTGAAGCTTATTTTACTTTGCTGATTGAGCTATTTTGGAGTAAAGAAAGAATATTGGAAGTTTATCTTAACGTAATCGAAATGGGCGACGGCATTTATGGCGCCGAGGCTGCCGCACAGGAGTATTATGGCAAGTCTTGTACAAAACTGACGAAGAAAGAAGCTGCTTTAATTGCCTCTTGCTTCCCAAATCCATTACGTTGGACACCCAAAAATGCAACCCCATATATCAGGCATCGCCAATACCTGATTTTAAGGAATATGAACCGGTTAGGACCGCTGGATTTTTAGACTAAAGACTTAGGACTAAACTAATCGTGATCCTTATTCCACCTGATTTTTATCCCGCCTTTTTCGTCATCAATAGCTTTTAAGTGTAATACAATGCCACGCATGCGGGCTTCTCTTTTTTCTGATTTGGTTAGGTTTTCATCTCCCTTTGGATTTCTTAGTGGAATGTCCATCTGTACATTTGTACCATTTCCTAAAGCATAAGTGCCTTTTACGTTAAAGTTTAAAGCGCTGGAGTTGATCTGCATCGGACTGATATCTACCTTATCACCACGGATATTAAGGGTTCCATCAAGGTTTTTGATTTCTACGTTAGATAGGTTCCTGTTGGCAAAAGCAAATTTCCCTACTTTAACCATGGGGTCGAAATTAACCAGTGCGGCATTGTTCAGGTTGAAGACCACTTTACCATTTATCGATCGCGGAAGAATTTTTCCGGTATGCGATATCTTGCCTGAAATATTAACCAACGATGATAAATAACCTTTTAAATTCTTGTTGGTGATGGTATTTTGTCCGAAGTTATCAAACGAATAAAAGAAATCTTTCACGCTTACATGGCTAATCTTGGAATTGATCTTAAAACTATTTGAAGCAGCTTCCTGCATAATATTTCCATTAAGCGATAACAGACCACCCGCATGTGCCACGCTTATTTTGTTGAAGAATATTCCCCCGCCCCGCAATGAAATATCGGCATCGAGGTTTTTGGCCAGAAAATTATCATAAATGGCTTTATTAACCGTTAAACGGATATTCATTTTCGAAACTTCCAATACATTGCTTAGCTCTTTCGAAACCACTTGTTTGTTTCCGCCCGATTTTTTCTTTGCCGTTCTTGGTCCTAAGAAGGGTAAAAACTCTTTTAGATAGAGCTGAGGGCTCGACATTTTTAAGTTCACCAATATTTTTTCTGGTGCAGTATAATACAGGTTAGCAAAATTGGCGATGCTACAACTTACATTAAGTTCGCTTTTACCCAATTGGAAATGCCCGTTCTGTATCGATAAATCATTCTGGTTAAAATTGATGTTTAAGGCACTTTTTATCAGATGAAGCTTCCTCGGGATATAAAGGATGTCGGCATCGGCAACCTGTATTTTTCCAGAAACAACAGGTTTGGTAAACCTGAAGTTATCAATGTCGGCCTTGCAATATAACCTTAGGTTGGCTGTCCCGTCTTTAAATTCAAAATCGTTCGTACCTAAAGAGTTGTTTAAATTGGATAAGGGAAACTGCGAGGTTACCAATCCGGTGGCAATTGGACGAGATAAATTATTTACCGTAAAAGTGTCGATCTTAAGGGGGGCATTAAAATACTTTGCCGTAAGCCTGTGGAACTTGATCGATGAGTTTTCATCACCAATAATACCTCCAGCGGTATCCCGATTGGTAAAGGAACCATCAAAATTACAAGCCGTTAATTTACCTGCCGGAATAGAAACTACATTATCCCGAACGGTTATGCCCACTTTAATTAACGGATCTCCATATTTTCCTGATCCATCGTCAACGATATTTCCCCGGATATTGATTGGTTTTTCGATCCCAAACTTTAAGAGTTTGGAAGAGATATTTGGCGATAGGAGTAAAGCAACATCTTTATATAAAATATCATCAACAGCAATGCTAATGGCAAAAGCAGATTTATCCAGTTCTATTTTAGCACCGATTTTAAAAGGATGGCCGCCAATATTTAATATTTCGGGATTTAGTATTACAGCGTCGAGATCTCGGCTATAATGTGCGTTTAAGGTGCCTGCTAAGGTTTTGTCTTTCAAAAAACTACCTTTACGCGTATTAAAGGCGAAACTGTTTACTTTAGTCATTAACTTGATTTTACCAGTCCAGCCGCTATCAGGGTATTCCATCCGGCCCTGGATCTGATCGATATCGAAGTTGAATAATTTGAATCTTTTTTTGTTGTCCAATACCAAACTCACCTTGTTAAAGTCAATTTTTTTAATTTCTAGCGCAGAGGATTTTGGCGATGTTTTTTTTTCGGTTTTGGGTTTTCTTTTAAAGATACTGGTGTTGCTATAGCCCGTAGAATCGGTGTAGATGTAGATAGATGCATTGTTAATGGCAATCTGTTTAATGTTGATATTGCCTACAATAAGCGAAAGTACATTTAAAGATACATCTATATCCTGCGCTTTTAAAAGGTCGTGTTTATGTTGGTTCCACAGGCTATCTCTTAGTAAAACACCATTTAAGGATACCGAAACGCCTGGAAAACTTTTAAGTAGCGTTGGCTCCATACTTGTTGCGGTAATTTTTCCGTTTAAATTTTTATTGAGTTGCGACAGGATAGAAGCAAGTACTTCTTTTTTATTTTTGCTGATGTAAAATGCACCTGCCAGCCAGGTTAAGATAATCAGCACAACAATAACCGATATAATTTTTAAAGAGATTTTGAGCCAGCGCTTCATAGACATTATTTGATTTATCCAATATAATGTTTTTTGCTAGCTAATTGTTTGGCTGATAATAAAAAAATAGCTGTAATAGCGCTACAGGTTTTACGAATCAGTTAGCCTAAAAGTGATTGCAGATTGGGGTGGTACTGTGAGGTAAGAAATTGTGTAATCGTGAAATCGGCCAAACGGTGCTTATAAAAGGGATCTTCCATCAGGATTTTTTTTAATTCAGCCTCATCTTTAGTAAGGGCCAGAATAATTCCACCAGTTCGGGGTACCTTTCTGCCCGAAGCCACAAAAATATTTTTTTCATAGTATTTCTTTAAATATTGAACATGAGCTTCCATATGTGCATCTAATTCGCTTAACGGAACAATATATTGAAGATCTACAATAAACACAGGCTTACAATAAATGCGCAAACACAGTAGAGTGCCAGCTATTTTGAAAAGGAACTTCCCATTTAGATTCGAGCTCGGCCAGGTTTTGAACCATGTTGTTAAATACAATGGTTTCTGGTGTAACCTGTTTAATGTTTACAAGGGTTTCAAAATCTTCTTTGCTGTTTACCACAACCTCTCCGTTTACCCGATAAGCAATATTGAAGCGATTAAAAAGATCTACATGGTATTCCTGCTCAATTTCTTTGATCAATCTTACAGAGCTGTCGATAGAGCAACCGGTAACCCCTGCCTGACTTTCATCAACGGTTAGGATAATAAAAAAACCATAGCGGATTTCTGCTTTTGCAAGCAATTCGTTTCCATGTGCTTTCCATTGGTTAGTAAAAGCTGCTAATTTGTTTAAGATCTCAGTTTCTTCAATAGAAGTAAACTTGCGATCACTTTGGTATATCCAAACTCTTGATTGTGGAGAAAAACTCATATACAAATTTATGATTTTAATTAAATTGGTGTGTTTAAAACGCTAACCTGATGAAAAAGTTTACACTCTGCTTGAAAATATCGCTTCTTTCGGCTTTTTGTATGTTTTTATGTGCTTTTTCCGATCCCGAATCCCTTACGCAATCTCTTAATTTTCTTCAAAAAACATTTACCGATCATTACGATAACAGCCAGGAAAGCGACCAGGTAAAGCGTTATGAGCTAAATGTTACCAACAATGGCTTTTGCCGTTATAAGCGGTATTTTAATAACGGTAAAACCGAATATTTCGCATTTAAGTTGTCGAAATTTAAAGATATGGATTATTATGGTACAACCACTTCGGGTAGGCTATATATTCATACCAAAGGTGATGATGTAATTGTACAGACTTATAAAGATAGGGGAGGCGATGTAGATTCGATGGCTACACAGGTCGTTATTCCGTTAAAAAATATGGAAGCTGAAGATTTAAACCTGATCCGTGATAACCTGAATAAAATTAATGCAGAGGTTTCAATTTCTCAGAAGCCTTAGATCGATCTCAGATTATAAAAATTTCAAGTTTAATGGATTATTTTCTTCCAATCTCTAAATTTCGTTTATCAGCGGATTTTAGCAATTATTAAAGATAAGGTTTAAACAGCGCGATGATCAGTGAGCCATACTCGGCTAAGGCAGCATCTTTTTCCAGGCCGTTACCAATCTGGTTATAGGAAAGATAAAAATCGCTGATGATAAATATCTGGCTTAACATGATGGACAACGTATGTTCAGGTATCCGAATTTTGAAGTATCCGGCATCTGTAAGCTTATTACAGATATCTTTAAACTGGTATTCCCGTTTCAATCTCAACTCATTGTAGCCCGATTTGAAAATATTGATCCTGTTCGATAGTTCGATAACATTGAGGAAGATAAAACGATATTTATAAACAATTTCAAAAGAGTCCCGAATAAAGTCGCTCATGGATTGATTATCTATGTTGGTTATGTTCTCCCAAAGGAGAAACCTTTTATCGAATTCATTTACTAGATCTTGATAAAGTTCGTAGATAATGTCTTCTGTGCGCTTAAAATGATAATGCAGGTTTCCGGCACTGATGCGTAAATCTTTGGCAATGTGCCTACTGGTTACTGTGCTGATCCCGAACTCGTTGTAAAGCTCGAGTGCCGAATCTAAAATCCGCCTTTTTGTTTGCATAATTCAAAGTTACTCGAATCTGGCTGATAAATAAAAAAAATAGAACATTTGTTCTAAATAAATTAATTAGTACATTTGTTCTAAATTAACTGAAATGCAAGAGGCTGTCAATATGATGCGGGTTTTAATGAAATAAACAGAATGAAAACAGCTGAAAAAAATTGGCTCAAACGTAATATCGATTACTTAAGGCAAACCATTGCCCCGATCTATCCTAATGATTCCAGGTCAACAAGAGCCAGAAAGAAGGTCAGTTTCGTTATGTTCCTTATTCTTTTGTTATGTACATGTGGTGCACTCCTTATTTCTATATCCTTCGTACATTAATTGTGCGAACATTTGATATTTTCTTCATTGGGTATTGGAGCTGTTGGTTGATCATCCGTATCACAAGAACTTATAGAATGCCCTTACCCATATTAAATAATTGGTTGGCAGACATTGTATTTGTACCAATTATTGTTCACTTCTCGCTAGCGTTATCCAGCATAATATTCGACAAAGATGAACTGAAAGGCTATGCTCTTTGGCAAATATTTTTGGTGTGCTTTTCAGTATCGCTGCTTTACGAATGGATATTACCAGCTACAGCACTTTATACCAAGGCTGATATTGCAGATGTATTTGCTTATTTCGCCGGTGGTCTTTTTTACTACTGCTGGCATCAAAAACGTTTTCTAAGGCGTTTTTTCATTGATCGATCTGTTGCAGAAGCTTAATGGCGGATAAATTATAGATGTAGTCTTTTCTCATTAAGAATCTTTTTAGTTAAACGTAGGACTTTGGTTATCTAAATATGATAATTTAAGGCATTTATTCAGCGCTTTCCGTGCCTACTTGGCAAAAAACATTTATGAAGATCTAAATCCTTAAAATTTATATAGGAAATTTCGGGGAATAAGTTAAAACACTTATATTCAGTCAACTTAAAACAATCTCATCTTGAAACGTAGAAACTTTATTTATTTAACTGGTGTAGGTGCTGCTGCAGCCATGCTTCCTGCCATTCCAGTTTTTGGGAAAGAGATTTCCCCCGAGCAGGCTTTAGCGTATATTGATCCTGCAGCTAAAAAAATCATGGCGGATGTGGCTTTAAATGCGGCACGATCAAAAGGCGCAACTTATACTGATGTTCGTGTGGGCAGATACCTGAACCAATACGTAGTTACACGCGAGGATAAAGTAGAGAATATTGTAAATACCGAATCGTATGGGATTGGTATCAGGGTAATTTCGAATGGTAGTTGGGGGTTTGCGGCAACCGACAAATTGGATAAAGATAGCATTGCCAAAGCAGCTGAACTGGCGGTAACTATTGCCAAAGAAAATTCCCGTTTGTTAAGAGAACCTGTAAAGCTAGCGCCGCAAAAAGGATATGGTGAGGTAAGCTGGAAAGCGCCGATTGAGAAAAATACTTTTGAGGTGCCGGTAAAAGAAAAGGTAGATTTATTGTTGGCGGTGAATGATGCTGCTATGAAAGGTGGCGCTGATTATATCAACTCTGTATTATTTGCGGTAAATGAACAAAAATATTTTGCTTCAACTGATGGTTCTTATATCGATCAGGATATTCATCGCATCTGGCCTACTTTCTTTATCACTAAAATAAATAAGGAAACGGGTAAGTTTGAAACCAGAAATGCATTGAGCGCACCTACAGGCAAAGGCTACGAATATTTAAATGCAAGGCCACAGGATAAAATACAAACGGCTTCAGGCACGCTTTACAAGGGCAGGTATGATATGCTTGAAGATGCTACACAGGCAGCCAGACAGGTAGGCGAAAAGATGAAGGCAAAATCGGTAGAGCCAGGTAAGTATGATCTGGTATTAGACCCTTCACATTTATGGTTAACCATTCACGAATCATGTGGTCACCCAACCGAGCTCGACCGTGTATTGGGTTATGAGGCCAATTATGCAGGAACGAGTTTCCTAACCTTAGATAAATGGGAATCTAAAAAATTTAATTACGGTAGCAAGGAAGTTAATATTACTGCCGATAAAACAGAAGTTGGATCATTAGGGGCTGTTGGTTATGATGATGAGGGTGTGAAATGCGGGAAATGGGATGTAATTAAAGATGGTATACTGGTAAATTACCAGGCCATCAGAGATCAAGCACATATATTAGGTTTAAATGCCTCGCAAGGATGTTGTTATGCCGATAACTGGAGCAGTGTTCAGTTTCAGCGTATGGCAAACATTTCATTGCAGCCAGGTAAGGCCAAATTGAGTATAGCAGATCAGATCAAAAATGTAGAAAAAGGCATTTACATTGTAGGCGATGGATCTTTTTCTATCGATCAGCAACGTTATAATTTCCAGTTCGGAGGTCAGCTTTATTACGAAATTAAAGCGGGGAAAATAGTTGGTATGCTTAAAGATGTAGCTTACCAGGCCAATACCCAGGAATTCTGGAATTCGTGTGTGGCCATTTGTGATCAAAGCGATTACCGTTTAGGGGGTTCGTTCTTTGATGGTAAAGGCCAGCCTGGCCAGGTAAGTGCTGTATCTCACGGATCAGCAACCGCGCGTTTTAATAAAGTTAATGTAATCAACACCGCTAGAAAAATCTGATAGAAATTATGCCAATCTTAACAAAAGCAGAAGCAAAGGCACTTTTAACTAAAGTACTTTCTTACTCTAAAGCAGAACAATGTGAAGTAAATTTAAATTGTTCGGATAGCGGCAACCTGAGGTATGCCAGAAACGCAGTTTCTACCAGCGGTGGAATTAGTGCCAACAGTTTGGTGGTGAGTTCTGCCTTCGGAAAAAAACTCGGTACAGCAACCATAAATGAATTTGACGATGCTTCCTTAGAAAAAGTAGTGCGCAGAGCAGAAGAACTTGCGCAACTTGCACCCGAAAACCCTGAATTTATGCCTTTTCTTGGTCCTCAGGAATATGGTGCCGATTCACCTACCTTTTCTCCTGCTACAGCAGCCGTTACCCCAAAAGACAGGGCCGATGCAGTAGAGGCCAGTTTAAAACAGGCTATGGATAACAAACTGAATGCTGCGGGATTTTTATCGAACAGCGTGGGTTGTGCTGCAATGATGAATAGTAAAGGTTTATTTGCCTACAATACTTCAACCGATGTAGCTTTTAATATTACAGTAAGAACTGATGATGGTAAAGGCTCTGGTTATGCCACCAGGGGGTATAATGATTTTAGCAAGCTCAATGCCAAGGCCGATACAGCTATAGCAGCTAAAAAGGCAATGTCGTCGGTAACGGCAAAGGCTATTGAACCAGGAAAATATACCGTTATTTTAGAACCAACTGCGGTAGCGGTGATGCTGGAAAACCTATTCTTCTCGATGGATGCGAGGCAGGCTGATGAAGGGCGGAGCTTTATGAGCAAACCCGGAGGTAAGACAAAATTGGGTGAGCAGTTGGTAGATGAAAGAGTAAATATTTATTCAGACCCATGGAATCCTGAACTTCCAACCTCAACGTGGTCTGGCGACGGGCGGCCACAGCAGAAAGTAAACTGGATAGAAAAAGGAGTAGTTAAAAATTTATACAGTTCGAGATACTGGGCGCAGAAAACCGGAATTAAAGCAATCCCTTTTCCGGGTGGTGGCATTATGAAGGGTGGAACAAAAACGCTGGAAGAACTGATTAAAGGAACTGAAAAAGGCATATTGGTTACACGTTTATGGTATATCCGTACGGTAGACCCGCAGACCTTATTACTAACTGGGCTAACCAGGGATGGTACTTTTTACATCGAAAATGGAGAAATCAAGTTCCCGGTCAAAAATTTCCGTTTCAATGAAAGTCCGATCATTATGTTGAATAACCTGGATGAGATCGGGATAGCGGAAAGAACAGTAAGTGCTGAATCGGAAGCGAACTACCTGTTGCCACCATTAAGAATAAGAGATTTTACTTTTACCTCTTTATCTGATGCGGTGTAGAACATAAAATAAATAAAAATGGCCTGCGTATTTAATATACTCAGGCCATTTTTATTTGATAAAAAATTGTTAAAGTCCGTTAGCCCTTGCTGTAATCTCAGCAATATCCAATACTTTAACTTCCTGTTCTTTATCTTTTAGTTTAATACCGTCGCTTAGCATCGTCATACAGAACGGACAACCTGCTGCAATAACCTGCGGACTGGTTTGTAAGGCTTCATCAATACGTTCAACATTGATGTCTTTATTCCCCTTTTCTGGTTCTTTAAACATCTGGGCGCCACCGGCACCACAGCATAAGCCATTGCTTTTGCAGCGTTTCATTTCTACTAACTGTGCATCAAGCACCTCTAGCGCTTTTCTAGGCGCTTCGTAAATTCCATTTCCCCGTCCTAAATAACATGGATCGTGATAAGTTATTTTTTTGCCTTTGAAACTTTCGCCACCTTCGGCCTTTAGTTTGCCCTCGTTAATTAAATCTTGTATCAATTGCGTATGGTGGATCACCTCGTAAGTGCCACCTAAACCCGGGTATTCATTTTTAATGGTATTGAAGCAGTGTGGACAGCCTGTTACAATTTTTTTGATGTTGTAGGCATTCAATACCTCAATATTGGTCATGGCCTGCATCTGGAAAAGAAATTCGTTACCAGCCCTTTTAGCGGGATCTCCGGTGCAGCTTTCTTCTGTTCCTAAAACAGCATATTTTATGCCTACATGATGTAAGATCTTGCAAATGTCGCGGGTAATTTTCTGCGCTCTTTCATCGTAACTTCCAGCACATCCAACCCAAAATAATATTTCCGGTTCTTCACCTGCGGCCATTAACTCGGCCATTGTAGGGACTTTAAATTCCATTTGTCTATTATCTAGTATCAAGTATTTAGTATCAAGACTTGATGTCGTTATTTATTATAAATTCAATGTTAACTGAAACTGTCAATTACTAACTTTCTTGTGCCCAGTTAAAACGATCGGCTGGAGAGTATTTCCACGGTGCCTGGTTATTCTCAATATTTCCCAACATCGCATTAATGCTTCCTGGAGCCTGCGACTCTTCCATCACTGCAAAACGACGGAGCTCCATAATAATCTGTAATGGATCTATGTTTACCGGACAGGCCTCTACACAGGCGTTACAGCTGGTGCAGGCCCAAATTTCTTCTCTGCTAATGTAATCATCCAATAAAGATTTCCCATCCTGGTATTCTGCGCCATGTTTATCAATGTTCTGGCCTACCTCGGTAATCCGGTCGCGGGTATCCATCATGATTTTTCGTGGTGATAAAAGTTTACCTGTAATATTTGCCGGGCATACCGAAGTACATCTTCCGCATTCGGTACAGGTATAAGCGTTCATCAGGTTTACCCAGCTTAAATCGGTTACATCTTTTGCACCAAATTTACCAGGTTCGGTTTCTGCCGGAACAAAAGAAGGATCGAGCATCGCTTTCACCTCATTGGTAACTGAGGCCATATTGGTAAATTCACCTTTGGGTTCCAAATTAGAAAAATAGGTGTTTGGAAAGGCGAAAAGAATATGAAAATGTTTCGAATAAGGCAGGTAGTTTAAGAAAGCCAAAATGCCTATAATGTGGAACCACCAGCAGCTACGCTCTATCATAACCAAGGCGCTTTCTGATGAAGGCAGGATATTGATTAAATATTGACTTACCGGAAATGCACCTGCATTAATGTAATGACTGGCGCCCAAAAGTTGTAATTTTGCATCAGCTGCATTCATTAACAAGAAAGCACTCATTAATAAAATTTCTGTGATGAGAATATAATTGGCATCAGATTTTGGCCAGCTTTTCATCTCTACGCCACTAAAGCGTTTAAGTTTTAGAATATTTCTGCGGATAAGAAAAATAGCGCAGGAAACCCAAACGGTAAAAGCAAGAATTTCGAAAGACCCGATCAGAAAGTTATATAAACCACCTAAACCACTAAAAATACGGTGCGTGCCGAATAGACCATCGATCATGATCTCCAATACTTCGATATTGATAATGACGAAGCCGATGTAAACAAAAAAGTGGAGAAAGGCAGGGATAGGGCGAACAACCATTTTAGATTGACCGAAAGCCACGCGGAGCATGGTCATTAATCTTTTTTGCGGCTGATCTTGTCGATCTACCGGTTTGCCTAAACGGATATTGCGAATTATTTTACGCAGATTAACTGTGAACAGCGCAATTGCTGCAAGTGTAAGTACTAGAAAAAGGATCTGTGCTACCATGCAATATTAGATTGTAATGCTAAAATAGGATATTAATCTAAATAAATTACTATGCATGCATAAAAAAAATAATAAAATTGTTTGTTTGTACTCATTCTAAGCAATGATTAAGGCCTCATTAAGGAAATGTGAAAAATTAATTAATTGATAATCAGCGTAGCAATGAAATAATCGAAAAAAAGTTTTGCTTTTGAAAAAAGAACGCTACATTTGCAATCCCAAACGGATGGTGCCATAGCTCAGTCGGTAGAGCAAAGGACTGAAAATCCTTGTGTCCCTGGTTCGAATCCAGGTGGCACCACTTCCAAAAGCCTTGCAGAAATGTAAGGCTTTTTTGGTTTTAGCGATTTCTATTCTGTTCTACCTGTGAGGGCTATAGGGATCAAGCGGAAAAGTTGGGGGGAATAAAATAATTTGTTTCTTTGTGGTATTACAACAATTATAACTTCCCTTGAATCAAGCCGAACAAACCC
>NZ_JACHCQ010000039.1 GCF_014205835.1 Pedobacter sp. AK013
ACCAGGGAATTAAGGGTAAAAAACCGGCGGAAATGGTCAATATAAATAACAAAAAATAAACTCTAGTTCATTACCGAATTACTAAACCTTTACAGTAATGACGATATTGGGCATAAAAAAAGCTTTGCAGTAGTGCAAAGCTTTTTGTTTTATTATAGATAGATGTTATGCGTATTCATTTGATTATAGAATCAGGATCAACAATAAAATGATGATAATGATTGCACCAACTGAAAGGTAAACACCTCCAGAAATTGCACGGGCCTGACCTTTTAATTCTCTTAACTCGCTACGTAAAGCTTTACGCTCTGCTTTCGTTAAGTTAGATTTGTCCATGTCTCTGATTTCTTCAACGCGGGTTTTAATTCTTTCCAGCTTTACGGCTTGGTCTGCAGTCAATTCTGTTGGATTTTTTGCAGGCTTATCAGCTGCTTGAGCTGAATTAAAACTAATGCCTAGAGAGAAAACCAAGGCTAGCGTGTAGATGAATTTTTTCATAATATCTAATTTTTTAGTGTTCGATCTCTAGATAACAAAAAACCTACCAAAATGTTCTGGTAGGTTTTGAAAAGCATTAATTTAACTGTTAAAATTCTTATTTGATCTCGAAAATGGCATTTACTGTGAAATTCAGCTTAATTTTTTTAAAATCAATTTCGGGTGCGCCAGCGGCATCAGCCATTTCAGCTTTCATCGCGTAATTTCTATAAACGGGTTGTATTACATTGTCTCCACCGTCTTGTATTTCAATTACACCACCTAATTTATCACCTAAAGCCTCTACCATATATGCTGCTTTCTCTTTTGCAGCTAATAAGGCCTTAATTTTGAGCTCTTTTTTTAAGGTTTCAATTTTAGAATAATCGTAGCTTTCAATGTTAGTATTCGCAATTCCTTTGGCATCTATCGATTCTAGTATGGCGTTGAACTTATTCAGATCGCTAACTTTTAAACGGTATTGTTTGCTCGCTAAGAAATCGGGATTTTTCTTTTTTTCTGTAGCATAATTCCAGCTGCTTAAATTGCTAATGGTTAAATTTTCTTTTGCAATGCCCGCTTTTTGCACAGCGGCGTACAATTGTTTTTCCAATTCTGTAATGTCTACTTTTTTCTTTCCGTTTAAGTATTCTTTAAGTGAAATACCGATATAAATAATATCCGGTGTTACTTCTGTCTCTGCGGTTCCGCTAACATTAATTTTTCTACGTAAGTCTACTTGTTGAGCCATCGCTGATGATAATCCTAAAAATGCAACCAGTGCAAGTGCTATTAACTTTTTCATAATTATTTTTCTTTGTGTGTACTGTAATGATGTAAACTATGCACAAATTCCACACCGCTATTTTAAATATTTTAATTTTTTAATAATAAAATAGTGCAGAAGGCAGATAATGAAGCGGTTAGGTGTTTTTGTAAATCGACGAATTAATTGATTTTAATTAAATTGGACTATGAAATATCAAATTCCTAATAATCAGGACGAAATACTGCCTAATAAGTTAAGTTTAACAAGTTTAGCTGATATTAATCTATCTGAATTTGAAGGTTTTTTAAAAGCAGAGATTATCTTGTCGAAAACTTTAACCGTAAGGACAAAATTTAATGTTTCTTATATTCTCGGAATTCATAAACTAGCATTGTCGCATTTATATAGTTTTGCTGGTAAATATCAGGATGTAAATATCTCAAAGGGAGGCTTTCCTTTTGCAGCTGCAAGATTTTTAAATGACACTATGCAGCGTTTTGAGATTGAAGTATTGTATAAATTACCAAAAAGTATGCTCATAAGCAAGAGCTGATAAGCGATATAGCTAAGGTGCATGCTGAGTTATTATTAATTCATCCATTTAGAGAAGGAAATGGTAGGACAGCAAGGATTTTAGCCAATTTAATGAGTAGAAAGGCGGGATACGGTTCCTTAAAATTCGAAAAGATAAGAAATAATGAATTTGAAGATTATATTTTAGCAGTACAGGCCACTGCAAATAATGAATATAATTTAATGGAAAAATTTATAACATTTATTTTTCCAGACTAAATTCTATTTTTTTTAAAGCTGAAAGAGCTGAATCGTGAGGGATAGAAATACCTTCAATTTTAAATGAAGCAAGCATAGATTCCATAATCTGTACTCTCAAGCTAGCTTTCTTTTGTTTTTGGTCTTGCTTAATTTTCATATTAAAATATACTGAAAACCAATGAATGAATAAAATTATGCGCAAGGTTTTATGCTTAAATAGACGGAATTATAAATGGTTATAAAACCTAGCGCAGCAGAGTTTTTCTGCAGAATTTTAATCCTGTTTTGCAATAAGAATTGCAAAGGGAATTGAATTGTGGTTATTAAACCTTTGATACTTTAACAGCTGTTGGCCCTTTTTGACCCATTTCTACTTCGAATGTAACTTTATCACCTTCTTTAATCTGGGTGATTAAACCGTTTGCGTGAACAAAAATACTGTCTTGTGTTTCAGTGTTTTTAATAAAGCCGTAACCTTTACTGTCGTTAAAGAAAGTAACTGTTCCTTTTTTAACAGGATTTTCATCAACGATGTCCTCTTGTCTTGAAATACCGATCTGAATATCTTCCGTATTAATTACTTTCATTTTCTTCGGATCTGGTGGAGTAGAGGAGATGTTTCCGTTTTCATCAACATAAGCCATCATATCTTCAAGAGATAAGCCTTTTTTTGCATTAGCCTGGCGCTCTTCTTTTTTCTCTTGTTTGTCTTTTTGTTTTTTTAATCGTTTTTTTTCGTTCTCTTTTTTACTGTATGTTGCCTGAGATTTAGCCATATTTTATTTAATTGTTTTGTTTTGAAAGGTGAGTGGAATGGAGAATTATACAAAGATAACAATACTAAAGCATAAACACGATTTTATTCGGTTATGCTCTGTCATCGTAGTTAACCATAGATAATAAGCAAGCAGTTTCGTTGAGGAAATACTTATGATAAATAATAGATGCTTTGACATCGCTACAATTGACCGCTTTTTATAGATAGATCGTCATTGCTGACGACTACTCGCGGCTTATCATAGGTTAAAGGATTTTATGTAATTAAACTTTAAGATGCTTGATTATCCCATTTATCTTTATCTACCTGATAAACAAAATTCCATTTTAATGGCTCACCATAATAGGCTACTTCTAATTCAGCGATTTTAACGGCCCCTAATTTTTCAGCTGCTTTTTGTGAACGGAAATTAGTGGCTCCAATATGTAAAATTACTTTGTTTACAAATTGAAAAGCATAGTTGAGCATTAAAGCTTTTAAGGCCTTATTATGCCCCTTGCCCCAAAACTCACGGGCAATAAAAGTGTAGCCAATGGCAACCGAACGCTCTATTTCATTTAGTTCGTAGTATCTGGAACTACCCACAACTTTATTGGTTCCTTTTTCATAAACGATAAAAGCACCCTTCGATTCTATTGCACCTTTAAAGAAATTTTCGAAAACTTCCCTCTTGTAACGGTCTTTATTGGGGTGCTGCTCCCAAATCAAAGGATCGGAAGCTACTGCAAAAAGAACTTCAAAATCTTCTTCTTTTAAGGGAACTACGGTAATTAAATCGTTTGCTAGTGTAGGCTGTAGATCGAAATTCATATGGCTTGAATGTATAAACGGCTGGCTATGGAGCCAGCCGTTTATAATTTATTTTTTGTGCCCCTGAAACGAGTTCAGGGTGACGCATCTGTGTTGTTAGTTTACCAAACCTTCAATTTCTACCACTTCTTGGGCATCTTTTTGATAATCAACTTTATCAATTTCGAAACCAAACAAGCTTAAGAAATCAGATCTGTACCCTGGTAAATCACCTATTGTTGGTAAAGTTTCGGTTGTTGCTTCTTTCCAAAGTTCGGCAACTTTAGCTTGTACATCCTCGCGCATTTCCCAATCGTCTATTCTGATTCTTCCTTTTTCATCAACAGGAACAGGGCTGCCTGTATATAAACGATCAGCATATAAACGTTGGATCTGTTCAATTGTACCTTCGTGGATACCTTCTGCTTTCATTACTTTATACAACAACGAAATATATAACGGGATTACCGGAATAGCAGAACTTGCCTGTGTTACCAATGCTTTGTTAACCGATACGTAAGCCTTGCCATCAATATCTTTTAATTTATCGCTAATTTTAAAAGCAGTTGCTTCTAAGTCATCTTTGGCTCTTCCGATAGTTCCTTTACGGTATACTGGTTCGGTTAAAGCAGGGCCGATGTATGAATAAGCTACTGTGGTTGCACCTTCGGCAAGCAGGTTTTCTGCTTTTAAGGCATCAATCCACATAGCCCAATCTTCGCCGCCCATTACCGCAATGGTGTTGGCAATATCTTCTTCGGTAGCAGGTTCGATAGAAATTTCGGTTACATTGCCCGTGTGGAAATCGACAGTTTTATTGGTATAAGTTCCTCCGATCGGTTTTAAGGTAGATCGGTGAAGCACTTCCGTATCAGGATGTTTCCTCACTGGTGATGCCAGGCTATAAATGACCAAATCAACCTGGCCGAGATCAGCTTTGATCAATTCGATTGTTTTTTCTTTAATTTCTTTAGAGAATGCGTCGCCATTAATGCTTTTTGCATATAAACCAGCAGCATGGGCTTCTTTTTCAAAGGCTGCACTATTGTACCAGCCTGGTGATGCAGTTTTGCCTTCAGAAGGTGCCTTTTCGAAAAATACGCCAATTGTAGAAGCTCCGGAACCATAAGCAGCAGTAATACGCGAAGCTAAACCGAAACCGGTTGATGCACCAATTACCAATACTTTTTTAGGACCGTTTATAGCGCCTTTAGATTTTACATATTCAATTTGATTCTTTACGTTTTGCGTGCAACCATCAGGATGTGCGGTTAAACAGATAAAGCCCCTCATTCTAGGTTCGATAATCATTTTTTGTTCTATTTACGTTTTGTAATGTTAAAATAAGTGCCATTTTAAGGATATTGAAAATACCATAATGCCCAAATCTTTAACGAAGATAAATTTTTAATTGCTTAACGTTAAATGAAATTTGTTTTTAACCGTAAAAGCATGTAAGGTTTTCGGGAATCGTGCTGAGTTTTATGTTAGGTCTGAGTGGAGACGAAGACTTATCACAGCGGGAATTGAGTTTTATGAAGCGCACTACATGGTATTGGCTGAGCGTTTTTGTTAGGTGATTGTACCTCCGGTTCTCTTCCACCAATTTGCGACTAATTTTACTGTCGAGGTAAAGGAGAAAGGCACGGAGAATACAAAGTTGAGCATATATATTATTAGATTTTACCTAAGACTTTCGACTACAGACTCCCGACTTTCGGACTAATTATGCTCTTCTTTCGCATATTTCTATTAATTTAGCGGCACACAGATAAAACCGGTTTATCTTTTTATGAAAAAAATATTATTATCTGCCGCTATGGTTCTCATTACGGCTGCTGGAAAGCTATATGCACAAACCCAACATCAAAATTCAGGTTGGTTTATGTTTTTAAATAATACCAAGTTTAATGATAAATGGGGCCTTCAGTTTGATGTTCAATTACGCTCGGCTGATGATTGGAGTTATTTGAGAAATACCTTAGTGCGCCCAGCTTTACAATATTTCATTAATAATAAGCACAATGTAGCCTTAGGATATTTATGGCAAACTACGCAGTCACAATCGGTAGTAGCTGGTAATTCATTTGCACATGAACATCGCATTTTTGAACAGTATATATATAACCATAAAATAAAATCGGTTTTTGCCAGCCATAGGGTAAGACTTGAGCAACGCTTTATTGGTCGCACTGGTGAAGATGTTTTTTCGCAACGTTTCCGTTATTTCGTGAGGTTAATTCAGCCGCTGCAAAAAACTCAGCCTACATTTACAAAAGGGCCATTTGCGGCTTTGCAGAACGAGGTGTTTTTAAATCTTCAGAATAGAGATAAAATTAACAATAGCGTTTTCGATCAGAATAGGTTATACCTCGCTGCGGGCTATCGTTTTTCTAAGCAATTTGACCTGGAAGCTGGATATATGAACCAGGCTACCCATGGTGTTCTGAACAATACAGTTAATAATATTATTCAACTGGCTGTTTATACGAGGTTTTAATGTTTTAAAGTCATTTTTTGTTCAACAACTCTTAAAAATGTTAAAGCTGTTGTAATTGACTGGTCTTTTTGCTCAATTTGCCGCGTGAAAAGATTTACCATTCTATTTTTAGCACTCTTGTTTGGCAAGCGCATGCAGGCACAAGAGATTAAAGCTGCTTCAACTAATAGTACGCCAACTTCGAAAAGTTTATTCAATCCTGAACATAAAAGGAAATTTTCCCGTAAAGGTGATTTTTATTTTCACTGGGGATATAATAGCTCCTGGTATGGTAAAAGCGATATTAGGTTTCAAGGGCCTAACTACGATTTTACCCTGAAAGATGTAGTTGCGCACGATAGACAATCGAAATTAAGCTGGGCCTATTTAAATCCTGGTTTGATTACTGTACCGCAATATAATATCCGTGCCGGATACTTCATCAAAGATAATTATAGTATCTCCATTGGTTGGGACCATATGAAGTATGTAATGGATATTCCACAAACTGTTGCTATTACTGGTCACATCGGGCCAAATATTTCTCCAGCCAACACTCCTACAGGTAATTTAGCTGGCGATTACAATGGCCAAAGCATTAACGTTAAGGAGAGTATGCTTACTTATGAGCATACAGATGGTTTTAATTATGCCAATATCGAGATTGAACGTTATGACGATATCTGGGTTGCTCCAGGTGGAAATACTTCTTTAACCTTAGAAACCGGTTTAGGCGGTGGCATGATGGTTCCGCGTTCAGATGTACGTTTGTTCGGACAGGGCAGAAATAACCACTTCAGTATTTCGGGCTACGGTGTTTCTGCAAAAGTTGGTCTTAAGTTTTATGTTTGGAAAAATGTTTATTTACAGAACACCACTAAGTTTGGCGCTACAAATTTAACCAATGTGCATACCACTGGCTGGGACGAGTACGACCATGCCAGTCAGAAGATTAACTATATTGAAAATATATGGCTGATCGGAGTTCAGTTTTAAAAGATATGGAAGGAGGCTTAAGTCTCCTTTGTTGTTTAGTAGAAATTGTTTCTTCTTTCTTAGCCAGTGAGGAGAAGTTGTGTTGGCTAACGTGACAAGTATGCGCAAGTTATAAACTGGTTTCGGCAGTTATTTCTTTCTTAAGTACACGCTTTTTTCTTGTCTTCTTTGTTACAGGTTTTTCGAGTGTAAACCGAAATATCAGGCCTAAAATAAAACCACTAATCAGTCCTCCAATATGGGCTGCATTATCAATACCACCAGTTAAGCCATAGAACAGGTTATAACCAATAAAAATCAAGGTCCCGATTAAAAAGGACTTGGTGAAGTTTTCGTCATAAAACTTTGAAACCAGTAGTGCAAGAAATATTCCTGATAAACCGAAGATTGCCCCAGAGGCACCAACACTAACTATCGATGGGTTCCACCATATACTTGCTAAACTGGCCATTATCCCCGTGAACAAGTAGGAAAGCAGAAATCTGATTTTGCCCAAGCGCATTTCGAGTATAAAACCTAAAAATATAAGGCCAATCATATTGGTAAGAATATGCATGATACCTCCATGTAAGAAGGTATTGGTGATTAATCTCCACCATTCTCCGTTTTTTACAAATGGGCCGAAATTTGCGCCCCAGGTTAAGAGGTCGGTCGTGGCGAAATTTATAAAACCTAGACCACTAATCACCATTGTTAAAAAGAGCAAAATGTTTATGAAAACTAAAATTGGCGTTAAATAAAAGCCATTTTTTGGCTGCAAGAAACGCAGGAATTCAATTAAATCATCATTTTTTATGGGCGTCCCGCTTTCAAATGCTCTGAGAGCCGGGCGGTCAATTTTGGGTATCAATACCATGATCAGCCAAATAATCGATAAAATACCAAAAGATATAAATATCCAGTTTGATTGATTTCCCAATCTATCTTCAAAAGGTTCTTTTCGGGCTATAAGTACCGGCGCAGTACTCCGGTCATATTTAATACAGTGCAGTATTGCAGCCTTGTAACCATCTTTATCACTACTGTTTCCAACTTGTTCCAAGTATCTGAATTCGTTGAAGCTATTGTGTTCAACATCATATTGACTTGTGGATAGTAATGTTTCGTAGTTTTCTTGTTTTTCGGCCGGTGTGAGCCTGTTGCTGATGTGTTTAGAATATTTGACGCCTAGGAATGCTTTACATTCATCGTTTTTCACATCTTTATCTATAATTGGGAGCACAACGAAAATATAAATGTTGAAATTTTCATTGTTTCTCCCACTAACTTCAACAGAAGTATTTACGCCGATATTATTTTTATCGATATTAAATTTTTTCAGCGTGTAATATTTCGATGGCTTGTGTTGATCGATTTCATTTATGCTAAATAGTAGAGTGAGTTTTCCTGTAACTTTTGGAAGATAATTTTGAGCGATTACGTTTGGAATAGATAAGGCAATCAAAATGATCATGAAATATAAATCAGGTAGTTTGTCCCTATCTGACTTTAAATTTAAAATGCGGATTCTTCGTCTAAAGAAGAACAAAGTTACAAGTAACGATACTACAGCAGGTCCTGCAAATTGAATTATAGTGTCATTGAGAGAGAAAAGTTCTAGTTTGATTGCGAGTAGCCAATGTATAAAAGTGTAACCCACGCATATTGATATAGAAATTAACAGGAATGGTATGAACAGAATATTTAGTTTCTTTACAGTTAAATCGCGTTGCATTTCTATAAAATCGAAGGCATTAATTTGCTCAATAATAGGATAAATCTTTCAGTTTCGATAACTGTTTATTACTGATATTGAAATTTATCTAAGTTATTCACTTTTGATTATTGTTAAGTAGTTTTTAACAGCATCTTCTGCTTTTTGGTTCCGCTTAATGTCTTTTTCGAAGAGTTCAATTCTCAGGTCTTTATAAAGCGCTATCGAATTTTCTAACGCAGCGATTAAAGATGTCTTATTGTATTCGGCAATGGTACTTTTGAGCAAGTTAAAATCTTTGGTTGAAAGTTGCGATTCTACTTTACGCACACCTCTTGGAAGGTTGTTGTTTTTAATGTGCAGTAGTGGACCAAACACGACCATTCTTAAAAAACCAAAGAAATCAAAAGCTTCCAGATATTCACCTCTGCCGATTTTTAAAAGGGTATAATGCATCCAAGTCCAAAAACGATCTTCAATCCATTGGTAATCCGGGTAGGGGAATTTAGCTTCAGTTTGATCGAGGATTTGTTGTAATTGATTGTCTCTGTCGATGAGTAGCAGCGGGTTTTCTACTCTCAAGGAAAATTCATCCAGGGTTAGAAATTTAATATCAACGTGTAATATAGGATTGTTGTAAAGGCAGATCAATACGAGTGGTTCGCCAACATGTTCGCCTGTAAATGCAGAGATAAGCTCGCCCAGGCGACCGGCGTATTCAATCATCTTTAATTTATCGGCCGATACTTTTTCTTTAGTGACAAGAACAAGATCGAGATCTGAAAATTCGTCGATGTCGCTGCTGAGCCAGGAGCCACCAACGGCCAGGCCGATAACGGATTCATCATTTTTTAGTGTTTCGGTGACGTTCAAGGCAAATTGCTGGTGCATCGTGTGTAAATTAAATAATATGAATATTGTTATTCGGAAATAACGATGTCAGCATTTATTAATGCAAGCTCGTTTTCAATTTTGTTTTTACTGAAAAAGACTGATAGGTCTTGGAGCCTTTTTTTATTGTCGTATTTTAATGTTGAATTTAATTTTTGTTGACATCCGGAACATAATCTTGCTATGCTTCTATCCGTTTCAGCTAGGCTATTTGTGCCGTTCATTAAGCAATTCGCTTCAATGCAATGGGTTAGGCCAAACATGTGACCAATTTCGTGCGACGAGGTTTTTAAAAGTCTTTGCAGGCTTAAATTAAATTGTTTGGGGGTAAGTGGCCTTTGGTGAAATCTGTAAATTGAACCTACTGCCAGTCCTTTATCGTAAGACGCAAGCCCAAATACAAAATTCCACTTTTCGCTTGGGTATAAGTCCATTTCTATTATGCCCATCATTACAATTGCATCTTTCGGTTTTTGCACTGCAATAATCGTATCGCGCAGGTATGTGGCTAAAAGCTGTTCATGGTGTTGGTTTATTCTCCTTGCACCTAAAGGGATTATTTTATTGTTTGAACTTTGTTGTATCCGGGTTTTAATCTGGAAGAAATTTTCCAGGTATTGGCGGGTTAACTCGATCTGCTTCCATTCGAGACCTGAGAAATCTCCAATAGGTTTTAGATAAATGGTATGACGTGTACCATCAGGAGTTAAGGGATAGGTCTTTTGGTAATCACCAAGTGTTAGCATACGTTCCTTATGAGAAAAAAGCCAATCGCCTTTTTGGGGCTTTTTTAAGGGAATATCATTTTTGGCTATTGCATTAAAATAGTTTGTATTGTTATTACAGGATATAAAGCATAAAATAACTAACATACAAAGTGAAAAATGTTTAATGCAGCTGTACATGTTTTGAATTTTATTATACATCCAACAATCGCCTGTGATAGTTAATTTGCCCCAGGTGATAAGCCAAATGAGTGGCGAGGTGCGTGAGAAAATATTCGGTTGAGGTTTTTTCTTCCAAAACCAGTAAAGGATATTCAGCATCAATTTCAGCCAGGGTTAATTTATCGAGTGTTTGGCCAACAATAGCAATGGTTTTGTCTATTTTTTCAATCAGTTCGTAGCGAGGCAGATCCTTTAACGAAAATTCGAGTTCACGGTTTCGTACATAACCACTGCCTCCCAATGTTGCCCCGATGTAGGTATTTAAATTACCAATTAAGTGTAAACATAGATTGCCGGCCGAATTGGCTATACTTAGGTGTATTATCCATAAGTTAGCTTCGTTTTTATACGATTCGATCTCGGTTTTTAATTTGTTGAGATCCCGGTTGAAAAGTGTTTTTAAGGTTTGAGTAAGCATGTGAAAATTCTTAAGATATTATTTGTATTGCTACCAAGCGAATATAAATATTTGATAGCATAATGTAGCTTTTCAAAGCATTTCTTATCCAGTTAAGTGAAGGAATTGAAATGATAGCGGGACCAAAGATCTTTTGTAAAAAAGGTACTGACCACGCAGTAGCTATTAGGCCTTTAAAACCAATAGGAAACAACTAATAAAACAAGTTCAGCATGACGATCACGTTTGGAAATAACGCTAAAAATTTATCCTTTACCAACAAAAAAACACCTACAATTTCTTGTAGGTGTTTCTCTATTAAAAAGGGCTTTAATTTATACTTTTCTTACTCCGCCTGAGCCAATAACAGTTTTATCTACACTTGGATTACCGGAATAATTTACACTTCCTGATCCGCTGATCACTGCTCTAATGCTTTCGCTTACCGCAATATTCACAGTTCCTGAACCGCTAATGGTGCTGTTTAAAGTTTTTGTAGAAAAAGATTTACCTGCAAAAGTTCCCGAGCTACTGATCACCACTTTGGCATGATCTGCACCTCCTGTAATATTTATCGAACCAGAACCGCTGATTACACCACTATAGTTATCTACATCTGCTGTTGCTTTAATGCTTCCAGAACCGCTTACGGTTGTGGTTAGACTACCAGTGCTGATTTTTCCATTTACGGTTAAACTTCCATCACCGCTAACAGTTAAACTTGCTAATTCTCTGGCCGATACATAAGCTGTTATTTTTTTACCTTCATATTTTCTAGACCAGCTTGTGATGCTGGTTTGCGGACGGATAACTAAAACATTGCCTTTTACTTCGGTAACGATTGTGGCCAATGCATCTGCATCGCCTTCTAAACGACAACTTTCACTATTGCCTAAAGTTACAATTACGTTTATAGGGCCTGCTGCAGCAACTCCATTGAAATTTTTCACCTCCCTGTCGTCGCCGTTATTTTTTGAAGTGTTGATACTGATCTGATTTTTAGCAATTACATTGATACTAGAGGTTAATGTAAGTGATGCCAATAATATTGCAAATACTTTTTTCATGGTATAGTTTTATTTTTAGATAAATAATGAGCTTTTTCTTATAAGACGATGGTTTTGTTGAAAAGTTGCATAAGATGCAATTTAATTCTCCTTATCAGTATTTTTTAATGTGCCTAATAAAGAAGAGCCTGGATCACTCTAATTGGTCACGTTGAGCCTATCGAAACACTTTCGAAACATTTAAAAAGAGGTTCTACGATAAGCTCTCCGTAGGACTCCTTTGGACAGGACGATATTTTATACTTATGATACAACCTCTTCTCTAAGATTTAGCTCCCCTTTTTTGTCTTGATGTAAAACAACGGATCGTGTTTAAAGTTATCTGCATTTATGCTGGCATCTACTTTAATGGTTTTCCAATCGTTTGTGGGTTTAATTAAGGTATAAGCGCCTGTTTTTAGCGTTACACGTACTGGCATATCAAAATCTTTTACATCCGTAATCCATCGGTAAGAGAGGATACCATTATTGACTTTATATGCCAGAACAGGGATCTTCGTATAACGTAAATACTGATCAAAAACTTTGTCTAATTTAAGGCCACTTTGTTTGGCTATGTAATTTTCGATCTGAGCAGTGCTTACCGTTTGATGGTAAAATGTTTTGTTTATTCCGCGGAGAATCTGTCTGAATTTTTCATCGTTATTGATGAGTTGGCGGATAGTACTAATCAAATTTGCACCTTTCGGATACATATCGCCAGAGCCTTCTTTGTTTACGCCATAAGGGCCTATCACGGGTGAATCATTATGGATAATCTTCTGCAATCCGATTACATATTCATTTGCAGCTGCTTTGTTCTCGGTACATTCGGTAAACAATACCTCTGAATAATTGGTAAAACCTTCATGAATCCACATATCGGCAATATCTTTTGAGGTAATATTATTACCAAACCATTCGTGGCCGCTTTCGTGGATGGTAATGAAATCCCATTTTAAGCCATGGCCGGTTCCGCTTAAATCTTTACCTAGATAACCTGGTTTAAATTGATTGCCATAAGCTACTGCGCTTTGATGTTCCATGCCTAAATGTGGTGCCTGAACCAATTTGTAGCCATCTTTGTACCATGGGTAAGGACCAAACCAATATTCGAAACATTTTAGCATGGGTTTCACATCGGCATCCCAATGTGGGCGGGCTTTGGCGCTATCGGTTTGCAACGCCCAGTAATCGATGCTGAGTTTCCCGTTTTCACCATCATAACTGTCTTGCCAGTGGGCATATTTGCCAATGTAAAAGGTTACATCGTAATTGTTGATGGGGTTAGCAACAAACCAATTGTATTGTTTGTAACCATCGGGCTTATCTACCGTATTTCTCAACCTTCCGTTAGATATTTCCTGTAAATTTTTAGGAACACTAATGCTGATTAGCATACTATCTACCTCGTCGCTCTGGTGATCTTTATTTGGCCACCATACACTTGCTCCTAAACCCTGGCAGGCCACAGAAACAAAAGGATTACCTGCTTCATCTTTTTTGAAGATAAAACCACCATCCCAAGGCGGTGTTTTTGCTACTAAAGGATTGCCTGAATAGAAAACTGTGAATTTATCTTTGCTTCCTTTTTTTACTGCTTTAGGGAAGGTTACAAAAACCGCATTGTATGCTCGGGTAAAAGGTAAATCAGCACCTTTGTATACTACTTTATCTACTTTTAAGTTATCAAAAAGATCGAACTGTAATTTGGTGAAATCTTGCGTGGCAGTAAAAGCAAATTCATTGCTCCCGCTTACTGTTTTCTGGTCGATATCTATTTTCACATCTAAGTGGTAATAATTAATATCGTAACAGGTGCGTAAAGGGGTAAGTGTTCCGCGGAGGCTATCGGCCCGGGAGTTTACCTGGTTTTTGCCGAGCATTTGCGCCTGTGCACCAAAAATGCAGAGGGCGATGGCAAGGATGGATAGTAATTTTTTCATTTGTTATTTTATCGTTAAAAACGGTCAGGCTATTTACACGCTCGTTAGAAACGAGCGTGAGCTTTCCCGCAATGACGAATTTTATTTACTTCAACACTGAAACAGTAATAAACGAGCTGTTGTGCACATCGTGATAAATTTTGTGCGTAGCTTTCTGGAAATCCTGCGGTTCAGCCTGATAGATATCCATAAATTTCTGCGGATTGCGGTCGGCTAAAGGGAACCATGAGTTTTGAATCTGGATCATGATTTTATGGCCTTTTTTAAAAGTATGTGCTACATCTGGCAAAGGGTAATTTACTTTAGTGATGGCACCTGGAACAAAAGGCTCTGGTTTTTCGAAACTGTTGCGGTATTTTCCACGCATAATTTCTCCGCGCACCAACATTTCGTAGCCGCCCATAATCAGGTTTTTAGGATTAGGCTCTGGGTTTGGTGCATCTTCAGGATAAACATCAATCAATTTAACTACATAATCGGCATCAGTACCAGTAGTAGAAACCACTAAGTTGGCTAAAACAGGGCCTGTTAAGGTAATATCTTCCCTTAAGGCATCACTTTGATAAGTTTTTACATCCGGACGGCGGGCAGCAAAACGTTGATCGTCGATCATGTATTCGCGGGTACGTCTGGCCTGAATACCATTCTGGTAAGGTACAGGGTTATTTGGATCGCTCACATATTCATCCCAGCTATCGGTTCTGCCCACTTTTTCGAAACTGAGTTTCCCATTAGGTTGTAAATACAGGTTTTTGCTTTCTACCTCTTGTGGTGGCCATGTTTTGAACTTTTTCCATTCGTTACTTCCGGTTACAAAAATATTGGCTTCTGCTGCATTAAAATCTCCTTCACCTTTTAAATAATGTTTAAAGAAGGGCAGTTCGTATTGTTGTTGATAATCGATACTGGTGGTTTTGCCGAAATTAATATCGCCGAAGTAAGAACCATCACTACGTACCCAACCGCCGTGAAACCAAGGTCCTGCAACCAGGATATTGTTGGCGCCGGGATTCTGTTTCTCAATGGCTTTGTAGGTATCAAAAGTTCCATAAGCATCTTCAGCGTCGAAAAAGCCACCCACCACCATCACCGCAGGTTTTACGTTGGTTAAATGAGGGGTAATTAAACGTGCTTTCCAAAAGGTATCTAAGTTTGGGTGTTTAAATAAATCGTTCCAGAATTTAATACTATCTGCAAAATACCGGTCTTTTAGGTTCTTAACCGATCCGGCTTCTAAATAAAAGCGATAATTATCTTGAATGGGGAACTGAAAACCTTTAGGCCCTTTATCTGGTGTAATGGATTTAGGCCTTGGCACGCCAAAACTGCTCATAAAACTAAAGGCATCCATTAGAAATAATGTACCACGGTGGTGAAAATCGTCACCCATAAACCAATCGGTAACCGGTGCCTGAGGAGAAACGGCCTTTAGTGCCGGGTGTGCATTGGGCAATGAGGTGGTAGAATAGAAACCAGGGTACGAAATGCCATAAATGCCAGCATTGCCATTGTTGCCTTTCACGTTTTTAACTAACCAATCAATGGTGTCGTAAGTATCCGTACTTTCATCAATCGCTGTTTTAGATTTTTTTCCAGTTAATTGAGGGCGGATATCAGTAAAAGTACCCTCGCTCATCCATCTGCCCCTAACATCTTGATATACAAAAATAAATCCTTCACGCATCATTGCCGGAAAGTTCCCCAAACTGAGCTTATATTTATCTTCGCCATATGGCGCAACAGTATAGGGGGTACGGTTAATTAAAAATGGATATTTTTTGGTTTGATTTTTGGGTATATAAATGGAAGTGAAGAGTTTAACTCCATCGCGCATGGGGATCTGGCGTTCTATTTTGGTGTAGTTTTCTCTAACATATGCCGAGTCGGTTTGCTGGGCTATTAATTCATTAGAAATAAACAGACAAAATAAAAGGCTGAAAATTCTGGTAAGGTTCATTTAAGCTAGTTTTTAGGAATAAAATTTAAATATAGTTGATTAACGATTGATTAAAAAAAATAGCTCGTAAAAGGTTTGTTAGTAATATAGAATGGAAGAGATATGTCGGATAATGGAATAGTCAGAAAGTAGGAAGATAGAGATTAGCAACCTGGTGTGCAAGAAACTGCTATTTATAACCCTTTCTTCGTCATCACTTTATCAAAATTTAGTTAAATATTGTTAAGGGATAATCTTTTAGGAATTTTCATCGTCATATAGATATCGACATAAACACAAAATAATGAATAGGTTATTGAATAAAGGATTGGTTGTTTTCGCTGCAGCAGCGATGATTGCAACCTTGAGTATCGAAAGTGTTTCAGCACAGCGACCAAGTAGGAGTGGCGGTGGTGGCGGTTCTTTTGGCGGAGGCAGATCGGGCTCAATTGGCTCATCAAGGGGTGGTGGTTCCATTTCCCGCCAGCCATCTATGCGCGCACCAAGCAGGAGCAGTTTTTCTCCGGGTATCCGTTCTGGCAGACCAAGTTATGGTTATAACAGGCCAGGGTATCGCCCAGGATATGGCAGGCCGGGGTATGGTTACAGATTTGGTTATGGAAGAGCTTACTACAGGCCATACTACAGTTATTACAATTTTTACAGACCGTTTTTAGGTTTCAGGATTAGTGTGTTGCCTTATGGCTATTATCCATTCTGGTACGGTCCAACCCAGTTTTATTATTCTGGTGGATTATTTTATCAGCAAAATAACGATCAATATGAAGTGGTAACTCCGCCAGTTGGTGCCGAGGTTCCTAATTTACCATCAGACGCTAATCTGGTTACCATTAATGGTGTTGATTATTACGAATACAAAGGCGTTTATTATACCCAAAAAGAAAATGCTGATGGTAAAAGTGTATACGTAGTTGCCGGAAAAGATAGTATTTTAAATACAACGGATGGGCCAGTTGATACGCACAATATAGGTGATATTATTAATCAACTGCCAGAAGGATGCAGAGAGGTAACTATTAAAAACGAAAAATATTTTGTTTCGCCCGATGATGTTTACTATGAAGAAATAGTAGATGGAACAAACATTACTTACCGCGTAATCGGTAAATTATTTTGATACTTCAGAGTTGTCAACTTTTCGGCCAGGTGGCTATTAAAGTTGACAACTCTTTTTGGTTTTCTCCCAGTATTTTCTAAATTTTACTGCCTAAATACTTTAGGTTTGAAAAAATTCTCAAAGATTTCCACCTTTTATTTTGCAATTGCACTCTTTCTGGTTTCTTGCTCTGCAACAAGATATGCTTCGGTTAGCCAGAATGAAACCCGTATTTCGTCGGTTAAATTTCTCCATGAATATGTTATGCCGTTAAATCAGGTTTTCGAAAATTCGGTGGTTGGTGGTTTATCAGGGATTGATTATGATGCCGTTCACAATTTGTATTACCTGATCAGTGATGATCCTTCGCAGTTTAGTCCGGCGAGGATCTACACTGCACAGCTAGATCTCAAAGAAAATAAAATTGATACGATCCGTATAACAGGTGTTACCTATCTTTTACAGGAAAACGGAAAGCAATATCCTAAATATGATACGGATAAAAGCGTGAAGCCGGATGGCGAGTCTGTTCGTTATAATCCGGTTACCAGACAATTAATTTGGAGCAGCGAAGGAGAACGGTTGTTTAAAAATGGCGATACAACCATTGTTCAACCCAGTTTAACTTTTATTTCTACAGGCGGGAAGTTTTTGGATACCATTCCGTTACCCAAAGGTTTCCAATTTACGAAAACTGAAAGCGGTCCACGCAAGAATGCATTGTTTGAGGGTTTAACTTATACCGATCATTATAAAACATTATATGCCAGTTTAGAGGAGCCTTTATACCAGGATGGCCCACAATCTTCTTTTGGCTATGATAAGGCTTTAACCAGGATTTTAAAGTTCGATGTGGCTACTAAAAAGAATACGGCACAATATGCCTATAATCTTGATGCTTTACCTGTGAAGCCCACAGTAGACAATGACTGGAATGTAAATGGCATTTCAGAAATACTCGCCATTAACAATCATACACTTTTGGTAATGGAAAGGGCCTGGGCCAAAGGCCATGACGATCATACCTTTATAAAACTTTACCTGGTTGATCTGAGTGGTGCAGAAAATGAAATTGATAATACATCGTTCCTTAAAAATCATCCAAGGCCATTAACTAAAAAATTGCTTTTCGATTTTGATTCCTTAAACAAGCATATCGATAATTTTGAAGGTGTAACTTTTGGACCAAAACTTGCAAACGGACACCATTCCCTGATATTCTGTGTAGATAATAATTTTGGAAAATCGCAGGTACAGCAGTTTTTTCTTTTCGAGATCATCCCATAACATCATTCCAATTTAAAATCTATAAATGAGTAAAATAAAAGCCCTGCTTTTCGATTTAGACGGTACATTAATTGATTCTGAAAAGTTTCATTTCGATTGTTGGAATACGTTTTTATGCCCATATAATGTTAACATTGAATTTAAAGACTGGCTAAGCAATTATGCTGGGATTCCTCTGCCTAAAAATGCAAAAACGATCATAGAGCGCTATAAAATTGATGAAGATTTAGAAAGCTTTATTGATAGAAGAGAAAAAGTAACTTTTGATGGTTTTAGGACAACTGATATTCAGTTAATGCCCTTTGCATTAGAATTTATTAAGTTTGCATACGAAAAAGGGCTTACACTGGCTGTGGTTACCGCTAGTCCTAAAATTGATGTTGAAGCTGTTTTTGAGCGAAATGGTTTGGCTAAGTATTTCAGTTTATTTATTACCAGAACAGATGTAAATAAATCTAAGCCCGATCCCGAAAGTTATAATCTTTGTGTAGAGCGGTTAGGCCTTGAAAAAGATGAATGCCTTGTTTTTGAAGATACTTTAAACGGAGTTAAATCTGCTCTGGCTGCAGGCATAACCTGTTACGCCATTCAAAGCAATGTAAGGGCACATCAAAAACTAAAAATAGCAGACGAATTATTCCTCAGCTTTGCGAATGCCAAAGAATTTATGCTGCAAAAAGAATTGATCTGATATTAAAGTAGGCCCTGACCGGTGGCATTGCTAATGAGTTCGGCAATATTTTTGGCATGAAGTTTTTGTAACAGGTTTTTCTTATGGTTATCGACCGTAAATTTGCTCAAAAAAAGTATCTCGGCAATTTTTGATGCGGTTAAGCCCTGTGCTACCAGTTTCAGGATTTCGCTTTCCCTTGAGGTGAGTTTTATAAGACCCCATTTTGTTTTTGAGGGCGATTTTGTTATCACATCTGTAACCCCTTTGCTAAAAGTGATCTTACCCTCAAGAGCCTCGTTTATGCAGTTGCCAATTTCATCTATCGACGCATCTTTAAGGATATAACCGTTTGCGCCGTTCTCCAGCATCTTGGTAATGGCGCTCCTTTCCAGGTGATTGCTTAGTGCTATAACAATGGTGTCGGGTGCTATTCTTTTGATTTCCTTACACAATATCATGCCATTGATATCTGGCAGGATAATATCGATAAGGGTAATGTTGACCGGATTTTTTTTAATGTAAGTGAGAAGATCCTGCCCATTGGTAAAGCTGGCTATAATTTCAAATCCTTCGTTTTTGCCCAATAGCTTAGTTAATCCCTCTATAATAATGGGATGGTCATCAGCAAGAACGAGTGTTGGTTTAGGCTTTAACATTTAATTCTATATTAATTGAAGTACCTGGTTGATTGGATCCGGGTACCGGTTTCTATTTTTCCGGATATTGTTTGCTCATTACAGGTGTTTGCGGAAATGCAATCAAAAACCTGCAGAACATCAATAAAAAAATATCAATAACTTCCTCATTTGCTAATACTGCACATTAATCCGCTGTACGTGGTATGGGAGAAACGAGCGGAAGCCATCACCACAATTTAATTTTACGGGATGACCGAAATTAGCTTAAAAAAAAGACATTAAGTAGCTATTTATAGCCATATGTAAAAAAGGTTAATTTTCGCTATAGTTATGGTGCTTAATTGAAATTAAATTTGATTATGGATGACGACAGGGATGCCGAAAACTGTTGATAAGAGTAGGCTTATTAAGGAAACAAATATGATGAAAAAGATAGGGATTTTATGCTTGGCCTTTCTGTTGTTAGGCTTAGTAAATGCAAAGGCACAAGGTGCTGTTGATCGCTTATTAGGTAAAATTGACAAGGTAAGCGAGAAAGTAGATAAGGCAGGCGCCACTGCTGATAAAGCCGGAAAAACAGGTAGTTTGATCAGTAATTTTTTCGGTAAAAAGAAAGATAATACAAGTGCAGTTGTGGCTGCAGAAACACAAACCATTGTAAATATTAGCGGTGCTGATTTTGCTACCTTAAAAAGTATTGCAGAAAAAGCAGAAAATACAAAAGGGGTAATCAGCGTAAAAACGAAATTCAGTACTGGTGGTTCCAGCATTAGCCTGCAACATAGTGGTACCAGTGATGATCTGTTAAAAGCACTTCAAAAAACAAATCCTATAGTTTTTGCCGAAAAAAATATTTCAGGGATGGAAGACGGACAGATCTCCATTATCATAAAAAAATAGAGCAATATTTTATTGCCAAAAGGCGAGCTAAGGTGTAATCTAAAATTTATTGCACAGCAAATACGGTTTTAAGCTTTAACATCGAGTTCAATATTAATTGAAGTACCTGGTTGATCAGTACGGGATACAATTTCCATTTTTCCGTTTAAGTAAGCCACACGGCTTTTTATGTTATTAAGGCCGATCCCCGCTTTTTCCTTTTGCTGGTCGGCATCAAATCCTCTACCGTCATCATCGAGGGTAATAAAAAATATATTTTTTTGCTGGGTACATTGTAATAGTACGTTCCGGGCCTGCGCATGTTTTACTACATTGGTTAGGAGTTCCTGTATAATGCGGTAAATGGACACCTGTATTTGTTGGGGAATGGTACTTTTAATGTTAATGAGCTGACAATCAATTTCCAGGTTATCGGATGTAAGCGATTCGCAGAGATCTTTAAGTGCGGCTTCCAAACCAATATTAAGGAGCATTTCGGGCATCATGTCGTGCGCAATACGTCGCAGTTCTCTTATAGAATGATCAAGCTGATAGGCAATTTCATTAAGTTCTATAGCTGGTTTTTCTTTTATCAGTTGTCCGAGGTTAAATTTTATTACGGTAAGTAAATTGCCCAAACCATCGTGCAGATCTCTAGCTACGCGGTAACGTTCGGTTTCCTGGCCCTGAAGCATGGCATTGCTCAGCCTAATTTCTTCCCGCTGTGTAGCAAGTTTTTTCTGGTTGTGGTAATAATAAACTGCAAAAATGGATACAGATAAAATTAACAGGCTCACTACGCCCAATAACCAGTTTAACAGGCGGCTATTTTTAGCTGATAAGTTGGCTTTCTGGTTGGCCAGATTCAGGTCAGCAATTTTTTTCTGATTCTCGGAAGCCTTGAACTTGATCTCCAGCGCATTTACTTCTTCTTTTAGCCTGATGTTATTGGCACTGTCTCTCAAAAGTGTATATTTCTTTAACCACTTAAAAGCCTCAGGTAAATTTTCAAGCAATTCGTAAGATTCAGCAGCTTGCTTATAATGGGTAACCTTATTTTCGATATAAGTGTTGCTGTCACTTTTTATGATTTCTAAAATCACATTTTTACCTGCTTCATAGTTCTGCTGTGCATTAAGTATGTTATATTTTTGGATCAAGAGGTCGTTCCGTTCTTTAACAAGTTTTAATCTTGTTGCGCTTTCCAATCCTTTATTTAATGCTTTGAGCGATTTATCGTATTGTTTCAGCATTAAGAAATAATAACTTTCAAATCCACAGAAATACGCGTAAGAAGGAGTTTCGGTATGGTTTTTAAACAGTAGCCTGGCTTTTTCGATTGTCGCTTTGGCTTCGTTAAATTTATTTCTCAACATGCTGTTTCTTGCGCTGTTGTTATAAGCCCTGGCCAAACGCACTGTGTCTGTTTTAATGTGTTCCAGTATACTAATGCTTTTTTTGAAATAAATGGATGCTTTTTCGGTTTGCGCCACCAAGTCCATGAAAACGGCAACAGCATGGTAGGCCACACCCTCCATTGCTAGATCGCCTGATGCCCTTGCCAAGGGAATTACCTTATTTAATAAAATGTCTATTGATTGCTGCTGTTTGTTTTCCCTCGATAAGAGAATTGAATAATTATTCCAGAGTTTGGCCCTTAAAAGATTGCATTCTTTGGTTTTGGTAAGGGCAAAAATATGATCGGCCTTTAATAAAAAATTTTTGGCAACCGCAGCATCCTTATCCTGGTATGTCGAATTTATGCCTGCAGTATATAGGTATAAAGCATACAGGTAGCGCGAGGTTTTACTGTGTTTTCTTCCTTCGGCCAGGTAATAATTTGCTTTTTTAGTATCTCGCTGCTTAATCCAGTGTCGGGATAAGGCGAAATTTGCTATAGCACTTACACTATCTGTACCTGCATGTTTGACCACATATTGTAAACTATCGGAATAACGTTTATCGGTTTCAAGAAGCTGGGCAAACGCAGTTTGGTAACTAAAGAATAATAAACAGAGTATTGATAACCTTCTCATTAAAATATAACATTGGTTTATTGTTTAAGAAGAAAAAGCACGGATGCATTAACTACAATAAATTTATGCTAAAAAACACACAACGTATAGCTATTTATAGCTATATAAAAAAAACGGCGATTTGTAGCTAAATGCGCCTGTTTGTTGATGGTAATTTTGATCACCCCTCTACAGGACATTGCTTAATGGGCATGTCAAAAACACACGCAAATCACAAACCCGCTTAATTCTAGGGCAATATAATCTTATATAGCTATAAGTAGCTATACACAAAAAGGCTGTTTACAGCTATATATTAACATTCTTATTGGCTGTAATTTAGATTTTAAATTAATTTATGCTCGGGCAAGCCAAAACCACAAATTTAAGTGGGTTAAGGGGGGGGACCAATTAGCAAATGTTAAAACAGGCTGTACAGCTAAATAACCTTCCTACTAACAGTAGCAAAGTGTAAAATTATTTAAGATATGCGTTTTTTGCCGCTAATAGGATTTCTATGTGCTAATTTTTATTATCAATCTATTTATACAACAATTAAAAAAAATGAAAAAACACTTACAGCTTACCGCATTATTTATTCTTGTAGCGTTAACCGGAATGGCCCAGTCTAAATCTGGCTCATTTAGTAAAGGCGATAACCTCTTTAACATCGGAGTAGGTATTGGTAGCCCGTTTTTTGGTTCTGGTTATACCTCATCGTTACCCGTTAATCCATCAATTAGTTACGAAAGGGGAGTCTCTGATGCAATTAGTGTAGGTGGGCAGTTATCGTATGCAAGTTCTAAATATGAAGGCTTTAATAATAGTTATAGTTTTAAGCAAAATGCTATTTACATAGGCGCAAGAGGTTCTTATCATTTTAATGAACTTCTTAATGTTGATCCTAAATTTGACCTTTATGGCGGAGCAAGCCTTGGTTACGTTACCGTTAGTGTAAGTGATAATCAGGGGTCTTACGAGGGTACAGCTAGTGGTATGGGCTTTGGTTTATATGCAGGAGGTAAATATTATTTAAAATCAAGTACCGCCCTATATGCCGAATTAGGCTATCAAAGTCTCTCGTTTTTAAACGTCGGAATTGCTTTTAAATTTTAAATACGGAAGCTTTTGTTTGTTGAGTTAATGTGATGGCTGGTAGCAATACCAGCCATTTTTATTAACAAAATTCATGTTTAGCTGGTAGGAGATGTTCATCAGGGAAAAGAATTTATGCTGCCAAAGGAATTAATTTAGTTCTTGAAAATTAGCTAGATTAGTGGAAAGCAATTGAATCTATTATGGTAAAAAAAGGATTATGGATTTTATTGGCAATCTTGGCAATGCTGATTGGACTTTATCCAACGATTTACTTTTTTATGGATAGAAAATTTGGATTGCTAAATTCAAAGTCGGTTGAGTTGTTGACCAATATTTTTTGGAACATTGGTTTTTATACGCATATCATTTTCGGAGGAATCGCTTTATCGATCGGTTGGACACAATTTAGTCCAAAAATGAGAAAGAGACGCATGGCATTACACCGAAAACTGGGTAAAGTTTATGTTGTTGCCGTGCTGCTTAGTGCATTAGCGGGTATTTATATTGGCCTTTTTGCAACAGGTGGCATAATTTCTTCAACAGGCTTTATATGCTTGGGCATCATTTGGTTTTACACTACCTTAAAGGCTTATTTATACATTAAACGCGGAGAAGTTGAACAACATCAAAAAATGATGGTATATAGTTATGCAGCTTGTTTTGCAGCGGTTACATTAAGGATTTGGTTACCAATTTTGACCATAATTTATGGCGATTTTTTAAAAGCCTACCTGGTTGTTGCCTGGTTATGCTGGGTTCCAAATTTGATTGTTGCTTATTTGTTAACAAGAAAAACAGCTAATATTGATTCAGTTAGTCAATAGTTCATTTGTAACTGGTTCATGGTTGATCGCTTATGTGGTTTAGCGTTGATAGTATAATTGGTTAATTAAGGCAAAACGTCAAAGCCTTAGCTCAAATTATCTATTTTGTTTATTGAGCCGAATCAAAAATTTTATAGTCTTAAAGTAAAATGTTTTTATGCTCATCAACTTATAGATGTTTGAACTTTGTGGGATTATCCTGTTTGGCTTCAGTAATGAAGCATTGTTTATAGGGATGGATTAATAAGCTATGTGCCGATGGCTATGATTGCAAGACTATTGCCTAATCTACTTTCAGCTTTCCGCCTTTTTTCCCTACATTTGGCTAATCAAAATTCTCAAAAAAATATGCAATACGATGTCGTTGTTATCGGTTCAGGGCCGGGCGGTTATGTAGGCGCAATCCGTTGTGCTCAGTTAGGTTTAAAAACTGCAGTTGTCGAAAAATATAAAACTTTTGGAGGTACTTGCTTAAACGTAGGTTGTATCCCATCTAAGGCTTTATTAGATTCTTCAGAGCATTTTCACAACGCAGCTCACACATTCACTACTCACGGTATCAACTTGAAAGATTTAAAGGTTGATATGAAACAAATGATTGCCCGTAAAGACGATGTTGTTGCCCAAAATACTGCCGGTATCACTTATTTGTTCAAAAAAAATAAAATCGATTCTTTCGAGGGTGTTGGTTCCTTTGTTGATAAAAACACCATTCTGGTTACTAAAGCAGATGGCACTACAGAAACGTTATCAGCTAAAAATGTAATCATTGCTACAGGTTCTAAACCAACAGCTTTGCCATTTTTACCAATCGATAAAAAACGCATTATTACCTCAACTGAGGCTTTAAATATTAAAGAAGTACCAAAAACGATGGTCGTAATTGGTGGTGGTGTAATTGGTCTAGAGTTAGGCTCGGTATACGCCCGTTTGGGTACAAAAGTATCTGTTGTTGAGTTTTTACCATCTATCATCGGTACTATGGATGCTGGTTTGGGTAAAGAACTTCAACGGGTGTTAAAGAAAACCCTGGGCATGGAGTTTTACATGGGGCACAAAGTTACCGGTGCTACCACAAAAGGTAAAACCGTAACCGTTACAGCTGATACACCTAAAGGTGAATCCATTTCTTTAGAAGCCGATTATTGTATTGTTGCTGTTGGTCGTACGGCTTATAGCGAAGGTTTAGGTTTAGATAAAATCGGTATCACTGTTGAAGAAAGAGGCAAAAAAATTCCGGTTAATGAGCATTTAGAAACTTCTGTTAAAGGTGTTTATGCCATTGGCGATGTAATTACCGGTGCTATGTTGGCACACAAGGCAGAAGATGAAGGTACATACGTTGCCGAAACCATTGCAGGTCAGAAACCACATATCAATTATAACTTAATCCCAGGTGTGGTTTATACTTGGCCAGAGGTTGCTTCTGTAGGTTTAACCGAAGAGCAATTAAAAGAAAAAGGTATTAAATATAAAGCAGGTTCATTCCCTTTCAAAGCCAGTGGACGCGCGAAAGCGAGTATGGATACCGATGGTTTCATTAAAGTTTTGGCCGATGCCGCAACCGATGAGGTTTTAGGCGTGCACATGATTGGCCCACGTGCTGCAGACATGATTGCTGAAGCCGTTATTGCAATGGAATTCCGTGCATCTGCAGAAGATATTGCACGTACCTGCCATGCGCATCCAACTTATACTGAAGCATTAAAAGAAGCTGCACTTGCTGCAACTGATAACAGAGCAATACATATTTAAAAATAGTTTTTAATCACGAGGCGTCATACTGAACTTGTTTCAGTCTCTGTTTAATGAATGATAGAAAAATCCCGGTATTATATCGGGATTTTTTGTTTTAGTTATTTTTTCATCGTGTTGGAAGATATGGTAAATGTTTTGGTTTTAAAATCTTTTGGGCATGCCCCAAGCTGCGCAAAACCCAGCGCAAATAAGAGGTTGTTTACTTTTCGCTTTGGTCTTTCCGCTTTAATCGTTCTTCATAATTCCTTAATAAAATGATAACATCGGGCGACTGAAAAACAGCGTTTTAGCTATTTATTTTTGCGGTTCAGATATTAAAACCATGAACTGTAAAAAACTATTTGGTGCAATTCTTATTGCGTCGTTGGCAATTGTTGCCTGTAAAAAAGATTCAACTGATGATCCGATTGTAGATCCTCCAATCGAAGCCATTGTTCCTGAAAAAATCGACAGCTTTAAAGAAACCGCCTCTATTGATTTAGGTGGAGAATTTGCTTCGGAGATTTCTGCATACGATCCCTTAACCAAACAATTATTTGTAGTGAGCAACGATGGAGGAACCAAGGTTGATGTTGTAGATATGAGTAAGTACCCAACAGTTACCAAGTTAAAAACCTTATTGTATCCCAATAATGCAGGCATTAACAGCGTGGCTGTGAGCAATGGTTTATTGGCAATAGCCCTGGATGGCTCAGATAAACAAGGGAATGGCGATGTTATAGTATTAAAAACATCAACACTAGAAGAAGTGAAAAAAATTACTGTAGGTGCCATGCCCGATATGGTAACTTTTAGTCCCGATGGAAATTACATTTTATCTGCCAACGAAGGTGAGCCAAACCTGGCATATACGGTTGATCCTAAAGGCACCATTTCTATCATTAATATCAAAGATAACTATTCGGTAAAAACCCTTGATTTCTCGGCTTTCGAATCACAAAAAGCTACATTACTGGCGGGTGGTTTCAGGATTTATGGTTACAATGCCAGTTTTACCCAGGATATCGAACCGGAATACATTGCGGTAAGCAGCGATTCAAAAAAGGCTTATGTTACCTTACAGGAAAACAACGGTGTTGCTGAAGTTGATATCTTGTCAGGAACCATTACGAAGATTATTCCACTAGGCACAAGGGATATAAGCCTGGCTGAAAATGCTTTCGATGTTAGCGATAAAGACAGTAAAAAAGTATTGGGTACATGGCCAATCAAGGCTTATTACCTGCCAGATGCAATCTCTTATTTTACTGCCAATGGTACGGCTTATCTGGCACTGGCAAATGAAGGCGATACCCGCCAGGACTATACACCAAAAGAAGCGAAAGAAGAAGTACGCGTAAAAGATCTTGTTTTAGATCCGGCTAAGTTTCCTAATGCTGCAACCCTGCAGTTAGATGCAAATTTGGGAAGGCTTACGGTAACCAATACAGCTGGTTTTACTATGGTTGGTACAAACAAAGTATATCAGGAATTATTTTCAACAGGAGGAAGATGTGTGAGTATTCTTAATGCAAATACGGGAGCTTTGGTAGCCAACATCGGTAAAGATCTTGAGCAACACATAATAGACGCTGGTAAATATGATGATGATCGCTCGGATAATAAAGGCGTAGAAGTAGAAAGCGTAACTGTTGCACAGGTAAACGGGCAAACCCTGGCTTTTATTGGTATGGAACGTGCTGATGCAATTGCCATTTATGATGTGACCAATCCGGCAGCACCAAAATTTGTTCAGTTATTCTCTACCGGCGATGCACCCGAGGGCTTGATGTTTGTTAAGCCAAAAGACAGTCCGAATGGAAGAAGTTTATTAATTGTATCAAACGAGGCAGATGGTACCGTTCGGTTCTATCAGCCCGATAAAATATAGACGCTATCCCCTTATTAATTATTATGTTTTAGCCCCGATGTAAAATCGGGGTTTTTGTTTTTAGAGTCGTCAACTTAACAGCGAAAGGCGTATTAAAGTTGACAACTCTTCGCATATATAATTCATTTCTATAAACGAAGAATAAAAACTAAGTCCTATATTGCAAACAATATAAAACTTTAGGGGTGCCTTCAAATCAGTTGGCTGAGAATATACCCTTTTTGAGGTTAAAGCTAGAACGTAAAAAGGTAGAGGGTAATTCCTTCAGCCTTAAATTCCTCCAGCCATCAACCTCAAATGAACCTGATCCGGATCATGCCGGCGTAGGAAATTAGTTTGTCTGCGAAAAAAATGCGTAAAATGCATGCTGCATTTGAAGACTCCTGAAGTTGTAGAACAAAATGAAGTCTTTAGCAATGAATTATATTAATGTATTAACAATAGCCGGCTCAGATAGTGGCGGTGGTGCAGGCATTCAGGCCGATTTAAAAACCTTTTCTGCCTTGGGCTGTTTTGGTACATCGGTAATCACAGCGGTAACAGCACAGAATACATTGGGAGTGCGCTCAGTGCATGGTATTCCCGCCGAAATAATCAAAGATCAGTTACAAGCGGTACTGGATGATATAGCGCCAGTAGCCATTAAAATCGGAATGCTTAACCAGGCAAAAGTAGTTGGTATCATTGAAACAGAACTTAAGAATTACTCACCGGAAGTACCTGTTATTTTAGATCCCGTTATGATAGCTACCAGTGGCCATAAATTAATAGCGCCTGATACTGTTGAGCAATTAATTAACAAATTGTTTCCATTAGTAAGCCTGGTTACTCCGAATATTGATGAAGCTGTTATCCTTGCCGAACAACCCATTCATCACCTCGATGATATGATTGCTGCGGGTAAGAAAATTATAAAAAAAGGGGCAAAGGCTGTTTTAATAAAAGGAGGACATTTAATAGGGCCAAAGATTTACGATGTTTTTATTTTTGGAAACGATGCCCCTGTTATATTAGAAAGTGCTTTTATTGCTTCTAAAAATCTACATGGAACAGGTTGCACACTTTCATCAGCTATTGCCGCCGAAATGGCTAAAGGCAAGACGCTGCTGGCCGCAATTAAAGAGGCTAAAAACTACATTAGCCAGGCCTTACAAGCTGGTAGCGAAGTAAAAACAGGCGAAGGCAATGGACCACTAAACCACTTTTTCGAACCTTTAAAATTAATTATCAAATGAAGTGGAGCACGGAAGCCTGGGAACGGGTTAAACCTATTTATAACAAAATTTTAATCATGCCTTTTAATACGGAGCTAAGCAATGGCACCTTACCAAAAGAAAAATTTATCTTCTATTTAGCGCAGGATGCCTATTACCTTTTAGAATTTGGGCGGACGCTAAGCACCATTAGTGGCCGTATGCAAGATGCAGATTTGGTGATGGCTTTTGCCGGATTTTCTACAGGTGCCATTTTTGCCGAGCGTAGTTTGCACGAAAGTTACTTTGTAGAATTTGGTTTACCCAACAAAGTGCAGCCCACTCCATCTACACTTTTGTATACCAATTATATTCTTAGTCAGGCTGTGTACGCCAATGTAGAAATAGCAGTAGCAGCTGTTTTGCCATGCTTTTGGATCTATAAGGCAGTGGGCGATCATATTTTTGAACAGCAAAATGCCAACCAGAATCCTTACAAAAGATGGATCGATATGTATGCAGGAATCGAATTTGCTGCTGCAGTAGAAAAAGCAATTGATATTACAAATCAACTGGCAACGCAGGCTAATGCAGCAACCCGGCAAAAAATGCTGGATGTTTTTGAAATGGCAACCCGTTTAGAATGGATGTTCTGGGATAGCGCTTATGAATTGGAAAAATGGAAAATCTAATATTTTAACCGGATGTGTAGCATTTTTTTTATAAAATGTTAAAAATTTGTCGGTATTTCCAATAGATTTAAAGAACTTTGTAGTTCTATAATTTAAAACATCACTTTGGAAGAAAGCACGCAAGAACAGGAAATTTTAAGTAAACAAGAAGATAAACCTGTATTAGCACAAAGCTCTCCAAAACAAGTACGTTTAGCCATATCTGCCTTTTACTTTATGCAAGGGGTCTGTTTTGCAAGTTGGGCCAGTAGAATTCCAACTTTTAAAGCTTCAATGGGCTTAAATGATGCAGAATTAGGTTCTATACTTTTTGCATTACCTGCAGGACAGATTATAACAATGTTTTTTTCTGCAAAACTAACGACACATTTTGGTAGTAAGAAAATGTTAAGGGCAACTGCGCCGCTTTATGCAATTGCGTTAACTTTTTTAGCGTTAGCCACTGCAGGCTGGCAATTAGCCGCTTTTTTGGTTTTATTTGGCATTACAGGTAATCTTTGTAACATTGCCTTAAATACACAGGGGGTTGCTGGCGAAAACTATTATGGCAAACCCATTATGAGTTCTTTTCACGGAGCCTGGAGTATCGGAAATTTAACAGGTGCATTAATTGCGCTTGGTTTGGTTAACTTAAAATTGGGCATGTATGCTCATTTTTGGATTATTGCCCTAATATCTTTAACCAATGTTGCACTTAACTGGAAAAAGTTGCTAAACTATAATAAACCAGATACCGTGCTCGAGAAAACGAAGTTTTTTACTATGCCACAAGGTATTTTGGTGCTGTTGGGCGTTATCGCATTTTGTAGTATGGCCACCGAGGGCACCATGTTCGATTGGAGTGCCATTTATTTCGAGGATGTTGTAAAATTGCCTCACAATAAAGCAATTATTGGTTATGCCTCCTTTATGTTTATGATGGCAAGCGGAAGATTTTTAGGGGTTTTCCTGATCGGTAAATTCGGGCGGAAAAATCTTTTGCAAATTAGTGGTGCCATTATATCGATAGGTATGGCGCTTGCCGTAATATTCCCGGATATTATTATCGCCATTTTTGGCTTTATGCTTATTGGTCTCGGCGTTTCGAGTATTGTACCAATGGTATATAGCATTGCTGGTAACAATAAAAAAGTGCCTGCGGGTAAAGCCATAACCATGGTTTCGAGTATAGGTTATTTTGCCTTTTTGTTTGGCCCTCCATTAATCGGTTATGTTTCACAGCTATCCAGTCTTCGCTATTCTTTCGGTATCATTTCAGTTTTTGGCCTGCTGATTACTTTTTTGGTCACGAAAATAAAGGCTATAAATTAGATGTAAAGCCTGCAGTGCAGGGAGGACTTGAAATGAAAAGCGGGCAGGAGATTTCCAAGAACTATAGGCCAATTATTTCCTAGTTTTAAAACCCAATTTTCATTTGGAGCGCAATACCTGTAGAAAACACAAAGCTTCTTCCCGTTTTTCGCTTATACGCTTCGCTGCCTCGTACCTCGTTGCTGCAGGGTAACGCTTCAACCGGGGCTAGGTGGCTACGGCAGTATTCCATTTGTGGGGTTGCAGGGCACTCAAACTCTTGTTTCTAAACCCGTATTGCAATGTAAAGCCTGCAGTGCAGCGAGGACTAGAAATGAAAAGCGGGGCAGGAGACTTTCAAGAACTACAGGCCAATTATTTCCGAATTATCAAACAGTAATATCTTTAGAACGCCACGCCAAAGAGATTATAAAAAAATGCTTAATTCGCTATTCTTTCTTCACCAATCCGTGTTCTTTTAGGGCTGCAACCGCGAGCTCGATCAACCTTAAATTTTCTTGAAGATGTCCGTGTTGCACTTCTACATTGATATAAGGAATATTATTTTGCAGGGCATAAACCGAAAGGGAGCCATCATTGGAGACAAATTTAGATTGAAGAATTACATTCACATTTGCCTTTTTTAAACTACTGAATAATCTCGGCTCGGTTACGTAAATAAGATCGTCTCCGTCCATTTGGAAGTTGATGTAAACCGAATCGGCGGTGCTGGCTAAATCGTAACCTGGTAAATAAGATGAAATACCAAAGCCACCATCGGCATTGTTATGGAGAGTTAAAAAATAACCTGTAGCTTTTGGGTCGTAAAAATCAACAATTTGCTTTCCAGCGTTTAAAATGGCTTTTTCAACTTCGTTAGTGCTGAACCGGTTTTTTTTTAACCTTGTATTTACACCTACTTCGGTATAAATGGCATTTGGGTCTATACGATATTGATCATCCATATAGGTGAAATTATAATCCCTCACCGCTCCATATTGACTGTCGATCAGTTCGCCGCCGTTCCAGCGGATATAATCAAAACCAGCCTTTACGCCAGTGTCTTCATTATCGTGCACCACTAAAAACTTTACGCCATTGGGCTTATAGCTGTATTTTACCAAGGTGATATCCAGATTACAGAGTTTAACGAAACTCGAGTCGGTACGCATTGCCGCAAAAACAGGTGGATGTTGGGCTTTTACAAGGAGTGTAGAACAGATTAGGAACAGGCTAAGAATGATTTTGAACATAATGCCTAATATACAATGTTGTGCCATCATTTGTTTGGAGACAATATTGTATAATTATCTGCGCAGTGAATAGCGATGCCCCTTTTCTGGGAAATGATACAGAATAGTTCATGGGAAAGCGAGCCACGCCAGCGTTACGTTTGAAATTCCACAAAAAAGCCCCGATTTGGGGTCGGGGCTAAATTGATTGTTAATCTGGATGTTGATTAATGTCCGTGATCTAAGTCGTATTCGTTTACATCTTTATGGTCGTATGGTTCAACCATTAACTCATCGATAGTTTTTCCTTTTTTGTTGAAGCCAAGACGCTCTAACATTCTATCGAATATTAAGTATACCACCGGTACAACAATTAAAGTTAAAAACAACGAACTGGTTAATCCACCTACAATAACCCATGCCAAACCATTTTTCCATTCGGCACCTGCACCGCTTGCCAATGCAATTGGAAGCATACCAAATACCATGGCGATAGTTGTCATTAAGATTGGTCGTAAACGTGCATGGTTGGCCAGTACGAGTGCTTCTTTGGTCTCTTTACCTTCAGCCTTTAGGTGGTTGGTAAAATCGACCAGGATAATTGCATTTTTCGCTACCAGACCCATTAACATAATTAAACCTAAAATAGTAAAGATACCTATTGAATTGTTGGTTAAGGCCAAGGCTAACAATGCTCCGATTACCGCCAGAGGGAGCGAGAACATTACTACCAATGGGTAGATAAAACTATCGTAAAGGGCAACCATAATCAGGTAAACCAAAATAATCGAAGCCAATAAAGCGATACCTAAAGTGCCAAAACCTTCGCTCTGGTTCTCCTGATCACCCGCCCAGCTATAACTTACGCCAATTGGTGCTTTGAGCTTGCCATTTTTTTGCATCTCTTCCAATTTTGACTGGAATTCGGCAACCACCGTTCCGGTTGGTCTACCTATTGACTGTGCTTTAACCGATACTGAAGTAGATTTATTTAAACGCTCTAACTGACTTGGACCTGAACCTTCTGTAATGGTTGCAAATTGTGATAATTTGATCTGTTTGCCATCGTTATTTACAAAAATCAGGTTACGTACGTCATCAATATTCTGGCGGTTGAAGTTTTGGTACTGGATATTGATATCGTACTCATACTCCCCTTTACGGTATTTACCATCAGTATTACCCGCAAAAGCAGTCTGCATGGTAGAACCTACAGTTTGTAAAGTTAGCCCAACTGCCGACATCTTATCACGGTCTACCTGAACGTTAATCTCAGGCGTTCCTTTTTCTACTGATAATTTAATCTCTGTAGCACCAGGAATAGCGGCAAGCACTTTCTGCGCACCCTCGGCATATTTCAAGGCGCTATCTAAATCAGAACCCATTACCACCAACTGGATCGGTGCATTTTCTGCAATACCCAAAATACTGATTGGAACGGTTTTTACTTTTGCACCAATTAATTCTTTAGCCAGTGCACGGCTCATTTTTGTTGCGAAAATATCTGAAGAAACTCCTTTACGCTGATCGCGTTCAACAAGCTTAACGTTAATCTCCGATTTATATGCTGTAGCCTGTGTACCACCAAAGTCGCCGGTTGATTGACCAACAGTAGTAATTAACTGCGTAATTTCTGGTTGTTTATCTAAGAAAGCTTCTGCTTTTTGCGTTAAGAAGTTGGTTTGTTCTAAAGAAGCATCTTTTGGTAACTCTAACTGCACCAGGAACTCCCCTTTATCTGATTTAGGGAAGAACTCAGAACCGATAAAACCGCCTACCAATAAACCGCATGAGCTAAAGAACATCACCACAACAATAATTAATGTTAAGGCTTTGTGGTTTAACGACCATGTTAAAATGCTGGTAATCCAAAGTGTAAATTTCTTTAACTGTTTTTCGAACCAGAGAATGAAACGGCCAAAAAGGTTTTTACCTTCAATACGTTCTAACTTGCCAAAACGAGAGAAGATAAGTGGTACAATGGTAAATGAAGCTACTAATGAAAGTAACGTTGCAATAATTACCACAATACAGAACTGACGTAGGATGTTTGAAACTAAACCCGTACTTACGGCAATTGGGAAGAACACCACTACAATTACGAAAGTGATGGATACTACTGTAAAACCAATCTCACGTGTTGCATCAGATGCTGCACGCACTTTGTTTTTACCCATTTCCATGTGTCGTTGGATATTTTCCAGTACCACAATTGCATCATCTACCAGGATACCTACCACGAGTGATAGTCCCAAAAGTGACATTAAGTTTAAGGTAAAGCCGAATAAGCTGATCCCGATAAACGTAGCGATTAATGAAACCGGAATCGATACCATTACAATGATCGCATTACGCAAACTGTGCAAGAAGAAAAGCATTACGAAAGCCACCAGGATAACCGCCAGGATTAAATCGTGGATAACCGCATCAGCAGACTCTAAAGTAAAGATTGAGCTATCATTTACAATTCTGATGTCTAATTTATTTGCTGCGTATTCAGTTTTAAGTTTAGCAATAATGGCGTGTACACCTTTACTCACTTCTACCGCATTTGCATCACTTTGTTTAATAATCTGGATGGCAATAGATGCTTTACGATCGATACGTGCTAGTTTTTCAGTTTCTTTTTGCGAATCCTGAACGTCGGCAACGTCACCTAAACGGATCTGTGCACCATCTTTAGTAGTTGTTAAAACCAGGTTTCTTAATTCTTCCATACTTCTGTATTTACCCGATAAACGGATCAATACATCTTGGTTTTGGGTTTTAACACTTCCCGTTGGGAAATCTAGGTTAGAACTCAAAATTAATTGCTGCACCTGTGGAACTGAAAGGTTGTAACCTTGTAGTTTATCCGCGATTAACGAAACCTGAATTTCGCGTTCCGAACCACCAACCAGGTTAACCTGAGCAATACCATTTACCCTCGAAATTACCGGGGCAATACGTTTATCAATCAAATCGTAAAAGGTAATATCATCCATATTGGCCGATGCCGACATGGTGATAACCGGTAAATCATCTAACGAGAATTTACTCAATGATGGCGTTTTAACATCTTCCGGTAATTGAGAAAGAATGGCGTTAACCTTTCTTTGTGCATCATTTAAGGAAATATCGATGTTTGCTGCATCGGTTAGGGTAATGGTAACTGTAGATAAACTCTCAAACGATACAGAGTTGATCTTTTTGATGTTTTCCATAGATGATACCGCATCCTCGATCTTTTTGGTTACGGTGTTTTCAACCTCGTTTGGTGAAGCACCAGGGTAAATGGTTGAAATAGATACTACGTTGTTAGAGAATTTTGGAAGTAATTCATAACCCAACGAAAAGTAACTTAGTAGCCCAAGCAAGGTAAGTGCGGTAAATACCACAATAACCAGCGAAGGCCTTTTTATAGATATGTCTGTTATCTTCATTTTAATTAGTATTGCGTTTAGCGATTGGCGTATCGCGTTTTTAAAGCCGAAAAATTCCTCTAACTTACTTTACGATACTAACGGCAGCGCCCTCAGTTAAGTTAATCTGTCCACTGGTGATTACAGTTTCACCTTCTTTTAAGCCATCAAGAATTTCAACATTATCTCCTAAAATACGGCCTGCTACAACGTTACGGGTTTTAGAAGTGTTGTTAGATTTATCCAATACGAAAACCTGATTGCTGCTCACACTTCCCACAAATGATGTACGTGGAATGAGGATGCTTGGTGCTTGTTTAGGAAACTTAAATATGGCAGTTCCGTACATACCGGCTTTTAAAGTGTTTTTGTGACTATTCTCAACTTCAATTTCAATTGGGAAGTTTAGGGTTGCATCAGCTTTGGCAGCGATGAAAGTTATCTTTCCAGAGAAGTTATCAGTTGGGAAAACCGAAGATTTGATTTCGATCTGATCGCCGATTTTAAGGTTGGCCACCTGTGATTCGTTCACGTTTACCTTCAATTTTAATTTAGAAACATCAACCAATTCAAATAACTGTGTACCCTGGGTGTTTACAAAAGCACCAACTTCGATGTATCTTTTGTTTACAATACCGTTAATTGGTGATTTAATGTTTGCATCGCTTAGTCTTCTTTGCGAAGCCTGTAAGCGCAATTTTGCATTTCTTGTAGCCAATTTTGCCTGATCTAACTGTTGTTGCGTAACGCCGCCAGTTTGGAATGAGCTTTGGTATCTGGCTTCATCTCTTACCGCATTCTGGTAGTTGGCCTCAGCAGTTTCCCGATCTGTATTGATGATTTCTGCATCAACACGCGCTAAAACCTGGCCTTTGCTTACGCGGTCACCTTCGTCAACATAAATGGCCGTAACGCGACCAGCATTTTCTGATAAGAAATTAAGTTCTTGTTTAGGAATAAAGTTTCCGTTTGCACTAAAATCTAAATTCACAGTTTTTCTCTCTACTTGAGCAACACGAACGGCAACAGCACCACCACCTTTAGCAATGAAAGCAGTTTTTTCTTCGTTCTTCTTTTTATTGTTGCTTAAAACATAAGCTATTGCGCCGAGGGCAACAACAATTACGATAATTATGATAATTACTCTTTTCATTTCTATTTAACTAGCGATTTAATATTTCCGTTTGATTTGATTAATTGTATTTCGGCTATTTTGTAATTCAATAAAGCCTGTGTATAACTGTTTTGTGCCGAGGTAAGTGCATTTTCGGTATCCAAAAGATCAGTTAACGAGGCCAGGCCGTTGTTATAGTTGTTTTGGGTACTTTTGTAGATTTCTTGCGCTAAATCGGCATTTTTACGTTGTGATTTAATGGTATTGATATTATTGCGCAATTGGATTTTTGCATTCTCATAAGCCAGGTTCAAAGCGTTTACAGATTCTTTTCTGCTTTCTCTTGCTTTCTTAATATCTACATCTGCCTGGCGGATTTTTGAACGTGTTAAAAACCCGTTAAAAATCGGCACCCTTAAAGTTAAGCCAATTGCCGATGCGCCATATCCAATAGCTGCAGCATTCGATTTTAAGAAATCGAAGCCATCGCTTTGGCTCGAGTAGGTATAATTACCCGTTAAAGCCAGTGATGGGTAATATTCAGCAACGTAAGATTTTCTCTGAAGTGATAAAAGTTTATCCTGGTTATCCAAAAGTTTAACTTCTGTTCTGTTGGTCAGATCGATAGAATCTGTAAATACAGGTAAAGTAGTCACTTCTGTTAATTCGGTAGCAGGTAAATTGATCGGTGTAGAAACCGGCATGCCCATCGAAAATTTCAACTGGTTTTCCAATTGGGTAATGGCATTGATTACCTGCTCGCGCTGGGTGTTCAGGTTGGTTAGGTTCACACTAATACGATCGACATCAATTTTTCTTGCCAAACCATTTTTATACTGGTTGCCCACAATTTTTTCAACCACCTTAACATTTTTAATGTTGGTGTCGATCACATTTAACTGTTGTCTGTTTACCAAAACCTGGTAGTAATTGTTGGCTACCAGCTCGATGATCTGCTCTTCTGTTAATTTTGAAGTAAGGCTGTAATATTCCTCACTTGATCTCGCAGCCTGTAAACCAGTAAAAACCTGTTGGTTAAATAACTGTTGTGAAAGTTGAACACCTGCTGTCGAATTCCAGTTCTGACCCAGTTTGATCGCCTGTGTTTGTCCGCCGAAATTTGCAACCAACTGGCCGATGATAGGGTTATAAGTTAAGCCTACGTTTCCAGTAAGCTGAGGTAAGGCCTGGGCCCTTACTTCTTCTACCTTATATCTTCCGCCTTCGATATCCAATTTCGCGTTTCGGATTTTGGTGTTGTTTTGGAGCGCAAAGGTTAGCGCATCTTTTAAGGTAACTTGCTGCTGAGCAACTACCAGTTGCGGTAAAACCGTACCGATTAGCAGTATGAGCATTAATTTTACCGTTTTTACTCTAAGCATAATGTATTGTTTTTTGTTTTTGGGTTCTTATCTATTTAAGTTTTTACCAAGCTAAAAGGTAATAAGGGTTCCTTTTGTGCTTTATATTTAGTCTGCACACCTTAAACCCCGCACAAATATGGTAGTGAGGTTTTTTTGCTTCAGTGTCATTCTATTAAATGCTTTTTTATCCGGGAAAAGATCTTTACCTGTTTCCATAATACACATAGTACAAAGACCCATCAAGCTCTCCAGATAAAGTTCTGCAACATGTGCAGTATCATCGTGCTCTATTTCTCCTTTTGCTTTTGCCTGACTGAAAATTTCTGCAAAGAATTCTTTTTCGGAGCCTTTAAGCGCATTTAACTTGCCTTTTATCACATCGTCGTTTAATAAGTCAGGAATACCTTCGTTAATTCTTAACATGTAATATTTTTGAAAAAAGGTATTTCTAACATCAATGGTGCTAAAAAGGATCTCTTCTAAGGGCTGATCGGGATTGTATTTCTTTTTGATCAACTCAAAGAAATCATTAAATACCCTTTCTATCACTCCAATAATTAAATGCTTCTTATCTGGGAAATAATAATAAAGCGATGGTTTGGAAACAGAAAGATCTTCTGCTATATCATTCATTGTGGTTTTACCAATACCAAAATGGATAAAGCGTTTTATAGCGCCATCAATAATTTGCTCTCTCTTTTTATCGGCTACAATCATTTTACTTTTCTACTTTCTGACTTTTTTAATATTTTAGTCAAAAATAGTGCTAAAAAATGATTTGTCATGAAAGGTTTTTTGAAAAGCGCATTAAGCTTACAATTTTATGACATAATTTTGGTTCTTGGTCTGTTTATATATCTTTACAAACCAATCATTTAGAGAATTTGTCCGTATTAATTAACATTTTAATTGTACTCTTTACCATTGTTTCCATGGAGTGTTTGTCGTGGTTTATACACAAGTATTTATTCCATGGCCCGCTGTGGTTTATGCATAAAAGCCACCACCAAAAGTCTAAATCCTTTTTCGAATGGAACGATTTGTTTGCGCTGCTCTTTGCCGCGCTCTCCCTGTATTTAATGTATATCGATCGGAACGGCTTTGGTTACCCGTTTTTTATTGGCTTAGGCATTTCCCTATATGGTATGGTTTATTTTGTAGTGCACGATTGGTTTGTACACCGTAGGTTTAAAACTTTTAAAAGCAATAATGCCTATTTGCAGGCGGTACGGAAAGCACATAAAATTCATCATAAAAACAGGAGCAGAGAAAAAGGTAAAGCCTTTGGATTGTTGTTTGTAAGGAAAAATTTAATAAAAAGTGATTAAGATATTTTTTAACTAATTAATTAGTTTTATATTTAATATTATAAATATAAAACCGATGAGAAAACTAATTCTTTGCCTTGCGCTACTTTTTGTAAGCTCGCTGCATGCCCAAACAATTAAATTCACAGTAGAGGGAATAGTTCAGAATCCCAAAAGTGCAAAATTCGCTTATCTGGTAAGTGATGCACCATTAGCAGGAAAAGCAGATTTGTTTTTGGTGAGGCCAATGGATGGCAATCATTTTCAACTATCAGCCACGTCCGACCTGGAGGGTAAACTTTTGCGAGAGGGTTTTATTTTTGTTGATGAACGTGGAGCTATTACTTTAGCTGAAGTAAAAGCCAAGATAAAACAGAAGGCTTGGTATGTGGGAGGCAGTGCTAACCTGAAAAGAATTTTTTTGGAAGATGTTAAATTGGATATTGAAAACCCATATAATTTGGCGTCTGCAAAGATAGTTAGTGGAGGGATTTATCTTCAGCAAACAAAGGATGCCACAAATGCATTAAAGGAGCGAAAGTTTTTAAATTTTATTAAGAAAAATGCCGATTCGCCAGTGGCACTTATTGAAGTCGGTAACCTTGTTCGGTATGCCAACATACCAGGTTTTTTTAAAGAGTTTGATTTTAGTTCGCCAGCAGAATTATACAGCGCGCTTTCAAGTCGGTTGCAACAGACTGATGAAGGAAAGGCAATTAAAAAGAAAATTGATGGGCCATTAAAAAAATAGGCTTATCAATCCTGTTTTATGCTTTACCTATTCTTGGCAGGATGCTTGCGCGCTTTTGTTAAACCTATAACTTATCATGAGAAAAATTTACCATGCATTTGCGCTTTTATCGCTAGTTGTCATTGCATCCTGCGGTAAAAAGACTGATAAAGATCGTGCTATTGCGCTAGTAGAAGCTAAATACGAAAACAGTAATCAGGATTTGAATTTTAATGGTTCAAAATTGGATAGCCTCTACAATATTTCTCCAGCAGCTTATGCTGCTAGCCTAAAAAGGGGAAATGAGCTGGATGATACTTTAGCTGCCTTAGAGAGCCAGATTGAGCAGTTGAATCAGGCGGAGTCAGATAGCATAGGGTTGATTAGTGCTAAATTAACAAAAGAAAGGTACCGCATTTTGGATCTTACGAAAACCAAACCTACTTTTATGGGATGGAAACTTTCTGAAGTAGTAGTTGAGGGAGGAAAATTGGATACTTTAAGTTTTAATTTCGATAAGGGAATTACCAAAATCGTTCCTTAACTATTTTTTATTTTACTTTTGCAGCATAATACAAAATCACTATGCTTCAAATTCAGGAAAATATTTCGCTAAAACCATACAACTCATTTGGTATAGATGTTAAGGCCAGTTATTTCGCTGAAATATTTTCTGAAGCAGATCTGGCCAGGTTGTTTAAAAACGAGATCGTAAAATCTCAGAAACTTTTAGTGATAGGCGGGGGGAGTAATGTGTTATTTACGCAGGACTATAATGGGCTAGTTGTTAAAATTAGCATTAAGGGAATTCAATCTAAAGTTATTGATGACAAAGTTTTGGTAACGGCCGGTGCTGGCGAAGTATGGAATGATTTTGTGAACTACTGCGTTGCGCATCATTTTGCGGGCGTAGAAAATTTAAGCCTCATCCCCGGAACGGTTGGTGCCTCGCCCATACAGAATATCGGTGCGTATGGGGTAGAACTGAAAGACGTTTTCGAAAGTTGTATCGCATTTGAGGTTAAAACCGGAAAAATGAAAACCTTTTCTTATAGCGATTGCCACTTTGGTTACCGCGAAAGTATTTTCAAAGGTGAGCTTAAGGGTAAGTATATCATTACATCGGTTACTTTTCGTTTATCAGCAGAAGCGAAAATTAATACCTCCTACGGTGCAATTGAAACGGAGCTGTTGAACAGGGGAATCGAAAACCCAAATATTGCCGATGTTTCATCTGCTGTGTCGCATATCCGGGTAAGTAAACTGCCAGATCCATCTACTATTGGTAATGCTGGAAGCTTCTTTAAGAATCCAGTGATTGAAAAACATGAATTTGCTGATATTGTGGCAAAATACCCCGATGTGGTACATTATCCTACTGCCGATAATAAAATTAAGTTAGCAGCAGGTTGGTTAATAGAGCAGTGTGGATGGAAGGGTAAGGTGGTTGGCCAAACAGGCACATGGAAAAACCAGGCTTTGGTTTTAGTTAATCACGGATATGCAACTGGCACGGAAGTGTATAATTTTTCTGAACAGATTATAGACAGTGTAAAGTCTACTTTTGGAGTCACTTTAGAAAGAGAAGTAAATATTCTGTGACGAAAGTTTGCTCTTAAGTAGTTGTACGCTTTTAACACCATGCCAGAAAATTTTGGTACTAAGTTTGTTTGGTTTTAAATGAATAAACAATAATTCATTTGTTTTTTATCTACCTAAAGCTAAATATCATGACAAAATTTGAATTCAATCATCTGGTTAATCATCACTCGGTATCGCTTAGATCTTATGCTTTAAATTTTACTAAAGACGCAGAAGACGCAAATGATTTGGTTCAAGATACCATGCTGAAAGCGATCACTTATTACAATAAGTTTAAAGAGGGTACGAATTTAAAAGGCTGGTTGTTTACCATCATGAAAAATACTTTCATTAACAACTATCGCCGACTGGTGAAAACGAATACTTTAATTACGCAGAGCGAGGATATTTCTTCTGCGAATCTTTCTTACAGTGCAACCAAAAATCAGGCAGAGAGTAAATTTGTGTTAGGCGATATTGATAAAGCATTATCTCAATTACCTGAAGAATATTATGTGCCGTTTATCCGCTATTTCGAAGGATACAAGTATCATGAAATTGCAGATATGTTAGCTATTCCGATTGGAACAGTAAAAACACGTATCCACGTAGCAAGAGGAATCCTTAAAAAATACTTAAAAACATATTCTAAAGAAATTGTAACGTCAGAAGTGATGTAAACATGATTCTCAAATCCCGTTGAAGAACATTTTAACTTGAAAGCTCTGGTATTACCAGGGCTTTTATTTTTTTAAATTTTATTTATAATTAGCATATCGATAATAGTTTCAGCTAATTTTAATAATAATGAATAGTATAGAACTTTGCTTTTAAGATGGTGAAGGTAGAAATATGGTAAAAGCAAAAGGCCTGAAAAAATCAGGCCTTATTTGCTTATCATATATTTGGTTAGTTGATTCTTATTTTTTCTTTCAACAATGTGCCTTCTCTCTTATTTCGAAACAAATACAAACCCCAAACGATTATGTGTTTTGAAGCTTTATTGCAGTATTTTTGTTTTGTGGTTATAAAGATAAGGGAAATTTTAAATTTGTCAAGCTTTTTTTAACTTTTTTTTTATTTCTTTTGCTACCACTTGCCCCGAGATGATTGCAGGTGGTACACCAGGCCCTGGAACGGTTAATTGTCCGGTGTATAAAAAATTTGTTACCTTACTTTTCATTTTAGGTTTTAAAAAAGCAGTTTGTTTCAGCGTGTTTGCTAAGCCATACGCATTTCCTTTAAAAGCGTGATAGTCTGTTACAAAATCATTCATGGCATAACTGCGCTTAAACAAAATGTGATCACCAATATCGTTTCCGGTTAAATCTTTGAACCTTTTAAGCAATAAATTAAAGTATTCTTCTCTTTTACTTTCGTTATCTGGTAAATCGGGAGCAACCGGAATTAAAAAGAAAAGATTTTCACAGCCTTCCGGTGCTACACTTTTATCTGTTATAGAAGGACAGCAGACATAAAATAGTGGTTTTGATGGCCATTGCGGATGGGTATAAATTTCTTTAGCATGCTGATCAAAATCTTCATCAAAGAATAAGTTATGGTGTAATAGATTGTTTAGCTTTTTATTTAACCCTACATAAAACAGTAGACAGGAAGGAGCCATGGTTCTTTTTTCCCAGTATTTTTCATTGTAATTGCGATAAGGTTTATCAAACAGATGTTGGTCGATATAATGATAATCTGCATTGCCCACTACAAAGTCGCTTTTAAAATTTCCATTTTTCGTAATGACGTACTCTGCCAGGTTATTTTTTACTTCAATTTTGGTTACTTCTGTGTCGAAAATAAATTTCACACCTTCGCTTTCAGCTAGGTGCTGCATAGCGGCCACAATTTTATGCATCCCGCCCATCGGGTACCAGGTGCCTAACACAAGGTCGGCGTAGTTCATCAAACTGTATAATGCAGGTGTATGCTGGGGAGTAGCACCTAAAAATAGGACCGGGAATTCCAAAAGTTTCCTTAACCGTTCATTTTTAAACAATTGGTGCACATGCTGCCGCATATTGCCCAGAAGTTGTAGTTTAATACCGCTAATGGCCAATCTCGGATCGAAATATTCCATTACGCTGTGTGAAGGTTTAAAAACATATTCGTTCATACCTACTTCGTACTTGTATTTGGCCTGTTCGAGAAAATGTTTTAGGTTTTTGCTACTTCCTGGTTCAAGTTTTTCAAATAAATCGTATAAGTCATCTAATGTTGCCGGGACATCAATAGTATCTTTTTTGCCAAAATAAATTCGGTAAGAAGGGTTTAACCTTTTCAGCGTGTAAAAATCAGAAGTAGTTTTACCAAATAGGTTGTAATAATTTTCAAATACATCGGGCATCCAGTACCAACTTGGACCCATATCAAAAAGAAAGCAGTCTTTTTGCCAGCTCCGTGCCCTGCCACCGGCCATTTCGTTTTTTTCGATAACTGTAACATCACAGCCATCTTTAGCCAATAAGGCTGCAGCAGCCAAACCCGCAAAACCAGCACCTATAATGGTAACCGTAGTTTTTTTCTCCATGGTGTAAATAAAGGAATTTTATTGCGTTTTGTTTTTGTTTTTTGCCATTCTGCGGTTGTCATTCTGAGCGCAGCGAAGGATCTTTCTTTTATTGGAAATGATCTTTGAGGACTTACTTTGATCAATAGCTTGGGGTCTGTATTTCTTCGTTTAGAGATCCTTCGCTGCGCTCAGGATGACAGTAAGGGCAAATGCTTTGTCATTCTGAACGGAGTGAAGAATCTTTCTTTTATTGGACATAATCTTTGAGGGCTTACTTTGATCAATAGCTTAAGTTCTGCATTTCTTCGGCTAGAGATTCTTCGGTGTGCTCAGGATTGACAGCGTAAGATGAAAGACTACAGAAATGATTTATTCTTCAATAATCCTATCATTAAGAAAATCCCAGTTTTTATTCTCAAGTTCTATTAAGGCATTCTTTTTAATTCTTGTCCAACCCTTTATTTCTTTTTCCCGTTCAATAGCATGCTCAATGTCTTCAAAACGCTCAAAATAAACCAGATAGTAGCAATTATATTTATAAGTAAAAGCAAATTTATTTTCTTTATTCTCTATATGCTGTCTAAGCCTTATTTCTAGATCGTTCGTTACTCCAGTATAAACCACAGTTTTGTTTTTATTGGTTAAAATGTAAACGAAATAATTATGATCCATTGTTAAAAATAAATGTTTTTTATGATTTTTAATTAAAGTGTATTGTCATTCTGAACGGAGTGAAGAATCTTTCTTTTATTGGAAATGATCTTTGAGGGCTTACTTTGATCAATAGATTGGGTTCTGCATTTCTTCGTTTAGAGATCTTTCGCTGCGCTCAGGATGACAGCCGAGAGGAGTACTTGTCATTCTGAACGGAGTGAAGAATCTTTCTTTTATTGGAAATAACCTTTGAGGACTTACTTTGATCAATAGCATGGGTTCTGTATTTCTTCGTTTAGAGATCCTTCGCTGCGCTCAGGATGACAGCCGAGAGGAGTACTTGTCATTCTGAACGGAGTGAAGAATCTTTCTTTTATTGGAAATGATCTTTGAGGGCTTACTTTGATCAATAGCTTGGGTTCTGCATTTCTTCGTTTGGAGATCTTTCGCTGCGCTCAGGATTGACAGCCAAGAGGAGTACTTGCCATTCTGAACGCAGTGAAGGACTTTAAAGCATGTTTACCATCAAGGAGCTAAGAAAGTTAAGTGGAGTTATCTTAATATTAAAGAGTGAATATCAGTAAAGAGAACTTTTAATAGATTTCTTACATTTGCCAACATCTCATGATTAAACTACGCATTATATTTTTTTTGCTGTTCACAGCAAGCCATATTACTTACGCTCAATTATCTACCCAAGAAATTGCGATATTAAAAATTAATATGGTTAAGGCGGTAGAAAATTCGAAGCTAACCGACTCATTGTTTACTAAGCTGAACAAGCTGCCCAATAAAACAGCTTTGATAACTGGCTACACCGGAACGTTAGAAGCGCTTAAAGCCAAACACTCCTGGAATCCATATAATAAGATTAGGTATGTGAGCCGATCGCTTAAAACCATGCAAAAAGCCATTGATATGGATGAGGAGAATATGGAGATCCGTTTTATGCGGTTTTCTATTGAATTTTATACACCCTCTTTCCTTGGTTTTAGTAAAGATTTAGCGCAGGATAAAAAAGAAATCATTAAACATTATCAAAATGAAAATTTTGGTCTTGCCGATCGCGAATTGGTTAAAAACGTAGCTAAATTTATGATCGACAGTAAAAAATGCAGCCCTGCTGAAGTTAAAATTTTGACAAAACACCTTTAGAATGAATTATACCTATCTACTTATTAACCTTGCTGTAATTTTTTTTCCGTTAGTTTTATCATTCGATAAAAAGGTTCGTTTTTTTAGCAAATGGAAGTTTGTATTTCCTGCCATATTGCTTACGGGTGTTGTTTTTTTAATCTGGGATATCTTATTTACCAAACTCAATGTATGGTCTTTTAATTCCGATTACCTGGTAGGAGTAAACCTTTTTGGGTTACCTTTAGAAGAGATTTTATTTTTTTTAACCGTTCCGTATGCCTGTGTATTTATTTACGAGTGTTTAAACGTCTATTTCCCAAAAAATAACCTGCAAAAATATAGCCTCGCATTAAGTAATCTGTTTTTGGGACTTTGTGGGGCTATATTGTTTTTTGGTTATAACAGGTGGTACACGCTGATTAATTTTGGCTTTTTATTTATGGTACTGGCCTATGTAGAGTATGTAAATGTCGAGTTCAGATTTATGTATAAATTTTACAGGGCTTATCTGGTTTCGCTTATCCCTTTTTATATTGTTAATGGATTTTTAACATCTATTCCGGTTGTATTGTACAACGATAAGCAAAATCTGGGTTTTAGAGTAGGTACTATCCCTTTCGAGGATCATTTTTATTTAATGGGACTGTTGTTGATGAATATTTATCTGTATGAAGTTTTTAAGAGCAGGAGCAAGAAAATCATGTCTTAATGTGTCGTTTTTACTCGGAAATGAAAGTGCAGTGGTTCTTGGAGGGGGGGCGATAGCGTAAGTGCACCCCTGCAACCCCAAAAATGAAATGCTGTTTTCGCCGCCTAGTCCCGCTTGAAGTGTTACCTTGCCGCTACGAGTTACGAGGCAGCGAAGCGTAAAACGGGAGAAGCTGAGTGTTTTATACAGGCAAAGCGCTCCAGATGATATTAGTGTTTTTATAATGGGGAAATGAATGGCCTGGCTCTTGGAGGGGTTCGGTCCCGCCTTTCATTTCAAGTCCTCGCTGCACTGCAGGCTTTACATTGAATACGGGTTTAGGAACAAGGGTTTCTGCACCCCTGCAACCCCAAAAATGAAATACTGCTGTTGCCACCTAGCCCCGGTTGAAGCGGTACCCTGCAGCAACGAGGTACGAGGCGGCGAAGCGTATAAGCGAAAAACGGGAAGAAGCTGAGTGTTTTGTACAGGCAAAGCGCTCCAGATGATAATAGTGTTTTTACAATGGGGAAATGAATGGCCTGGCTCTTGGAGGGGTTCGGTCCCGCCTTTCATTTCAAGTCCTCGCTGCACTGCAGGCTTTACATTGAATACGGGTTTAGGAACAAGGGTTTCTGCACCCCTGCAACCCCAAAAATGAAATACTGCTGTTGCCACCTAGCCCCGGTTGAAGCGGTACCCTGCAGCAACGAGGTACGAGGCGGCGAAGCGTATAAGCGAAAAACGGGAAGAAGCTGAGTGTTTTGTACAGGCAAAGCGCTCCAGATGATAATAGTGTTTTTACAATGGAGAAACGAATGGACTGTGGTTCTTGGCGGTGAGAAGAACCGTATAGTTATGCTCAGGCAGTTCGCTCCAAAAAAAGCTCATTTATACCATATAAGACATTTTAGAAAACATAAGCTTATATATTCTTTATTTCTGGTTAAAAACCTTTTCTCTATATTCAACGCGAAATTGATGCGATGAATTTACCCACTTATACCAAACAGCAGCTCGCTTTACGCAACGGACAGGATAAACCAGAGATCTGGGTGGCTTATAAAGGGCTGATTTACGACATGACCGATAGCAGGTTATGGCGAAATGGTAAACATTACGAGCACTGGGCCGGGCAGGACCTCACCGACGAATTGCCGGATGCACCACATACCGAGACTGTTTTTGAAAAGTTTACCCCGATTGCTATACTGAGTTAAACCAGGTTCATTTTAGTAAGGGTTGATTGTTTTAGCTCCTTAAATTCTGACGGCCTTTTGCCCACCATTTTATAAAAAGTATTACTGAAAGAAGAAATGCTGTTATAGCCGACCTGGTAGGCCACTTCGCTAATGGTGGCATCGCTTTCCAATAACTTTTCCATCGCCTTAATCATTCTGGCCAGTTTCAGGTACTGGAAAAAAGAAGTATCTAAAGCCGATTGAAATAGCCTTGAGAGCGTACGCTCACTAAAGCCCATGGCTTTGCCCACGCTTTCTAAACTCATGCTATCGTTGCCTAATCCATCTACAATATATCTTAATACCGGCCTTAAGCGCATGTTCTCAGTGGTAGGTAGCGCAATAGGTAGTGGATGTTCGCTCACCACAGGCAGAATGTTTTTAAGGGTATTTAAAAAATCGTACTCGTGTGTTTTTGGTACAATATTTCCGTTCCAGCGCTCAGAAAAAAGGAACATCTCTAGTAAGAGGTTGTTTACCGGGTAAATACCAATCTGTTTGTAAAATGGGTTTTCATCATCTGTCGTGGTATCAAAATAAATATTCCGTACAATGGCAGCATGGTAACGGTGCTGCAAATGGTGTTCAACCCCCGCGGGGATCCAAACATAATGCCGGGCTGGCAGAAAATAAGATTTCTCTTTGGTGTAAAGAAAAATAATGCCCCCCTCTACATAGGTAAGCTGCCCTTTTAAATGCTTATGGTCTTGAAATCGGTCTTCAAACCTGCTATGCCAAACATACATGGTTTCTGGTTTTTCGTCGATTGCAAATAAAAGGTCTTCGTTCTTAACTTTTATCATTTGGCTGGTTTGAATAAATATATGTCAGTTTAGATAAAACAAAGTAACAGATCTGTAGCGAAATTTGCATCATTAATTAACAGATATGATTTTTTTAAAGCGTAAAAGGATGTTTTGGGTGTGCATGCCCTTTCTTTTATTATCAATTTTTGTACATGCACAAACTGTTCCGGATCAAAGCAATTTTACCATCAACCAGGTTTGGGCAATGGCTGATAGCAATAATAAAAGGATCCAGATGCAGGACCTTAATGTGCAGGCAGCAGATGCCCATGTAAAAGCGAGTGAAGCAGAACGGTTGCCCGAAGTTGCTGCTGAAGGGGTATACGCACATGTTTTGCCTTTGCCTATTTACGAAAATGGATTGTTTCATACCCCAGCTCAGTTTCCGGTTGCACCTACTTATTATAAAGCCAGTGCTGATGCTTATTTCAATATTTATAATGCCGGAAAAACCAGTACTGAAATCAATGCTTCGAAAGTAGAAAGCGAATTGAGCAGGATACAAAAAGGACAGCACAAGCAGGAAATACATTATGTGGCGGCAGTTTATTTTTACGATGTATTTCGCAATATTTCGTACCGTGGCTTGTTGGAACAGGATATCCGCGACCGCGAAAAGCAACTGGCCGAAATTAACCAGCTGTATAAAAACGGTACGATATTAAAAAGCGATGTGCTAAGGGCCGAATTACGCCTGTCCAAACAACGTATGCTGCTTACCGAAATCGAAAACAGTATCAGAATAGCTAAACAGAAGCTGAATATTTTAATTGGCAGGGCAGATGATGCACCTTTAAATCCGCAGATTTTGGATCAGGAAACGGATGCGATAGCGTTAAAACAGGTTGATGAATATTTTAACGATGCCAAAACATCTTCTTACAACATCCAGATTTCGGAAAAGGAACAGGCACTCGCGAAATTGAAACTTAAAAATGTAAAATCGAACGTGATGCCTTCTCTCGGTTTCTTCGGTGAATATGCATTTGCCTATCCGCAGATCCAGTTTTATCCTTATGCACTTTCGCTTTACAGTACAGGCATGGTGGGGTTAAAACTTAAAATCCCAATTTCTTCCTGGTATACCAATCAGCACAAAGTGAAAGAAGCAGAACTTAAAGTACATCAGCTGGAAGTAGAAGATGAAGATGTAAAAGATCATATCCGCCAGGAAGTGCAGGAAAATTATATCCGATATAAAGAATCGGTACAGCGCATCACATTGGCCGAAGAAAACATTAAACAGGCTACAGAAAGTTACCGGATTGTGCAGAATACCTATTTCAATCAGCTGTCGCTTTTAACCGATCTGTTAGATGCCGAAACGCAATTATTGCAATCGAAATTCGAACTGACCACAGCAAGAGTGAATGCGAAAATACAATACTATCAATTACAAAAAGCCGTAGGAAACTTATAAAATGAACACACAGAAACAAAGCAAAGCCGATAAAATTATCAGTAGGATCACTACCGTAATGGCACTCATCGTGTTGGTGGTGTTGGTAATATGGGGTGGGAAAACCCTTTTTGGCTATATGAAATACGAAGAAACCAACGATGCGCAGGTAGATGAATATATTAACCCGGTAACAGCAAGGGTGAGCGGTTATATTAAGGCGGTAAGGTTTGAAGAAAACCAGGAAGTGAAAAAGGGCGATACGTTGGTATTGATTGATGATAATGATTATACCGTTCAACAAGATGAGGCTTCGGCTTCTTTGTTAAATGCAAAAGCACAGGTTTCGGTACAAGAAAGTAATATTAAAACAGCACAAAGCACCGCTTTGGTTGCTGAGGCTAAAATTGCCGCTGCAAAGGCCAAGCTTTGGAAACAGCAAACGGAATATAATCGCTATAAAAAATTGTTCGATGCAGAATCGGCTACCCGGCAACAGCTGGAAACAATTGAAAGTTTATTGCAGGTGGCACAGGCAGAGTGCCAGGCGGCCAAAGAAGATTATGCAACGGCTATTTCGAGAACGAACGATATTAAAGCGCAGCGCAGCGTGCTAGAATCTGAAATAAAAAGGAGAGAAGCGGTAGTGAAAAGAAATAACCTGAATACCTCTTACACGGTTATTGTGGCACCTTATGATGGCAAAATGGGTAGAAGGACCATACAGGTTGGGCAATTGGTTCAAACCGGCCAAACAATAGCTTATTTAGTAGACAGAAGTGCAGGAAAATGGGTGGTAGCCAATTTTAAGGAAACACAGATTGCGAAAATGCATATTGGTGAAAAGGTTAATGTTGAGGTGGATGCTTTCCCCGGACAATCGTTTAGGGGTGAAATTGAATCGCTGTCTGGTGCAACTGGTTCGAGATTTTCATTGTTGCCATCTGATAATTCGACGGGGAATTTTGTGAAAATTGCGCAACGAATCCCGGTTCGTATCCGTTTAGATAAGCAGGGAAAAGGGATTGATGCATTAAGTGCCGGGATGAGCGCCATTGTTAAAGTGAAAAAAAATGACTGATCAATGGCCTATATTTAAAGCAAAGGTTCCTGAATGGCTGATCATACTGAGCATTTTTGCAGTTCTTTTATCATCTGTATTGCTTTTTGCACTGTCTACTGCCGATGGTACTGCTGCGGCAGGTTATTATGGGGCTACTGCTTCTGATATCCAGTTTTCGTTGTTGATGTTTTATGCTGCCGTAGCCAGTTTCGCGGTAGTAGAGCGAAGATTTTTCGCCAGGGTGGTTACCAAAGATTACCTTTTGATCTGTATTATTCTCGAAATTCTGATTGCTTATTGGTGTTATCATACTCGAGAAATCTGGCTGATTTTTGCCTTAAGATTTTTGCAGGGCATTGTAAACTGTGGTTTAACCAGCATTTCACTAAACTTGCTTTTTAGCAGGTTAAAATCGGAACACGCAAAAGAAACGGGTTACACCATTTTTTATGGGATGATTTTGTGTGTATCGCCGGTTACTGCCCTGTTCTCTGTGCCTATAGTAGAGAATTTTGAGTATAATGTGGTGTATAAAGCTATTATATTTTGTTTTTTGCCAAGTGCTATGCTACTTTTTTGTATAATGAACAGGGTACATGTTTTACGCAAAACACCACTATACAAAATAGACTGGATGAGTTTTGTGCTCTTTGCTACAATGCTGGTGTTAATCGCCTATGTACTTGTTTATGGGCAACAGTACGATTGGCTTGATGATTCGAGTATTCTGTTCTCTGTTTTTGCTATTCTGTTTTTGTTTCTGGTTTCTATAGCGAGGCAAAGGACTTTAAAAAGGCCGGCTGTTGATCTGAGTGTATTTAGATCAAGAAATTTTGTCATCGGCATTGTCTTTTTGGTGATTTTGTATGTGATCCGCGGTGCTTTCAGCCTCACCTCATCTTACTTTATTAACATTTTGGGGATGGATTCACTCCATGCCAACGAAATTATGATTTTTAATATTGGCGGAGTGATTGTAGGCTCTGTTATTGCAATCCGCTTTCTCATCCGCCAGAAACATTTAAGGGTGCTCTGGATAATGGGGTTTATATTCCTTTTTGTGTTTTTCTTATGGATGTGCCAGTTATTTGCAACTGAAGCCGGAACCGGAAATTTTTACCTGCCTTTATTTATGCAGGGAGTGGGGGCTGGGATGGTGATGTCGCCGATTGTAATGTTTATTATGTCTTCTGTTCCAGAGAAACTGAGTCAATCAGCATCTTCTGTAGGTATTTTTGTTCGTTTTTCTACCTTTAGCCTGAGTTTGGCCTTTATTAATTTCTATCAGTTATATTTTAAAGGAAAATATAATGATGATTTACGGAGTAGCCTAACTTTGCTCGATTTTAACCTGCCGGATAGATTGAAAATGTATCAAGCGGTATTAAGCAGTAGGGGAATGCCTCACGATGAAGCTGGGAAAGCAGCAATCGGTTTGTTAAACAAAGCAGTGCAGAAACAAACTTTTCTGCAGTTCTGTGTAAGCTATTACGAGTGGATTGCGGTACTTTGTCTGTTATCGATTATTCTTATCGCCTTGCAGCCGGTAATTAGCAGAACAGTAATTAACTTAAGAAATAAACAACCTGCAGCTGCTGGGTTTTGATATCGTTGTTTGACACGAAGGCTTACGGGCGCCTGATAAGATAGGTCATGTTGAGCCTGTCGAAACAGCTTGTATAAAGTCTTTCGACAAGCTCGAGGATGACAATTTGTTTTTATACTTCTATCGTAAAAGCACTTAAGCTAACAAATTCTTGAATTCTTGCGGCAACTTCTTCTTCAGTTAGATTTAATAACTTTTCAGTTCCAAATTTCTCCACGCAGAAAGAAGCCAGCGCAGAGCCATAAATAATTGCGTTTTTCATGTTGTTGAAATTGATTGTACCTACTTTAGCCAAATAACCGATAAAGCCACCTGCAAAGGTGTCGCCCGCACCTGTTGGATCAAATACTTCAGCTAAAGGTAATGCCGGAGCAGAGAAAATCTGATCTTCATGAAATAACAATGCGCCATGTTCGCCTTTTTTAATGATCAGGTATTTTGGACCCATTGCAAGGATTTTCTTTGCTGCTTTCACCAACGAGTATTCGCCTGATAATTGACGTGCTTCGGCATCATTAATCGTTAATACATCTACCATTTTAATGGTTTCCAGTAAATCATCCATCATAATATCCATCCAAAAGTTCATGGTGTCCATTACGATTAATTTTGGGCGATTTTTAAGGCGTTTAATTACTGTTTGCTGCACTTGGGGGGTTAGATTGCCTAACATCAGGTATTCGCAGTCTTGATAACTCGCTGGGATAATCGGGTCGAAACTTTCCAGTACGTTCAATTCCGTAATTAAAGTGTCACGGCTATTCATGTCGTTATGGTATTTACCTGACCAGAAAAATGATTTTTCACCTGCTTTAATTTGTAGTCCTTCGGTATTAATACCATGTGCGGTGAAGGTGTCGATGTCTGATTGATGAAAATCATCACCCACTACTGCTACAATTTTTGCTTTATTATAAAAGTAAGAAGCCGCTAAACTTGCGTAAGTTGCTGCTCCACCTACAATTTTATCTGTTTTTCCGAAAGGAGTTTCAATAGCATCAAAAGCTACAGTACCTATGATTATCAGGCTCATATCTATGTATTAATTTTTTTTAAAATTTTTTCACTGCAAATATTGCATAAATAATTTAAAAGCCCTAATATTGCATTCCCAAAACGAACAAGGGTATATGTGCTGCAAAGTATAAAGAACCTCGTTTTAGGAAACGACCAGTACTCCTTCTTAGCTCAGCTGGTTAGAGCATCTGACTGTTAATCAGAGGGTCGCTGGTTCGAGCCCAGCAGAGGGAGCAAAACCCGCAACGAAAGTTGTGGGTTTTTTGCATTTAGGGCCATGCGAGGAATTTATCCTGGGTGCAATGAGGAGGCTAAGAACCAAAACTTTAACTATCGGGATCAAGCGGAAAAGTTGGGGGGATTAGAATAATTTGTTTCTTTGTAGTATTACAACAATTATAACTTCCCTTGAATCAAGCCGAACAAACCC
>NZ_JACHCQ010000040.1 GCF_014205835.1 Pedobacter sp. AK013
ATAGCTGATTTAATATCGGCTGTCCGGTAAAAAATGTATTTTTGCCCATGTTGTATTTAGGTGTGGTAACTCAAATATAACACTACAAAGGGTAGACTTAAAGCTACCCTTTTTTATAAACAAAAAAATATTTCTCCGGACAACAGTGAAATAAATTCAGCATGACGATGTGCTTTATTTTATTCGTCATTCTGAACTTGTTTCAGAATCTTTTTTAAAGGTATGGACTGTCCTTCAACAAGCACAGGGTGACAATATTTTTTGATTTTCACCTTAACTTAATAAATCGCTGTAAAGGAACGTTTGGTAGGTATTTGTGTACAGCCCCTTATTTTTAAACCTGATAGAGCGGAATAGCCCGCAGCGCAGCGAGGACTATAAGCGATAGCAGGACTGCTGCTTCCGATGAAATACTGGGCGCTCATTTTCAAATAATTACGAAAACCCATGCTAACAATTTGCAAATTCTATGATTTAGATGCTGAAATAAATTCATCAAGACAAACTAGAAATCTTAATACGCTAAAAATCAGCAAGATTTATTAAAAAAATCTTTTCTATTAATTAAAATATTTTTACCTTTGCAGTCCCTAAATAGGGAAAAAAGGAGACAATTAATTAATGGCTAAAAAACAAGTAGCAGAAAAAGAATTAGCAGCAAAAACAGCTGAACTTCAGGGAGAAGGCGGACGCCTAACTGAAAAAGAAACTATTGAATCAGAAGCTGATTCAGTTTCGATCGAATCGATCAAATCATCATTAGCAACACCAAGCGAAGATTTCGACTGGGATGCAGATGAAAAAGTTTTTGGTAATTACAATGAAGCAGACCGTAAAAAGTTTGAAGATATGTATGCCGGAACATTCAACCAGATCACTAAAGGTGAAATTATCAGTGGTATCGTTGTTTCAATCAACAACAAAGACGTAGTATTAAACGTAGGTTTCAAATCAGACGGTTTAGTTTCTACTTCTGAGTTCCGTGATACACCAGATCTAAAAATCGGCGATTCAGTTGACGTATTCGTTGAAGCACCAGAAGATGCTAACGGTCAATTGATCCTTTCTCGCAAAAGAGCTAAAACCCAAAGATCATGGGAAGCAATTAACGAGGCACTTGAAAATGACAGAATCATCAATGGTTTCGTTAAGAGCCGTACTAAAGGTGGTTTAATTGTTGATATCATGGGCGTTGAGGCTTTCTTACCAGGATCTCAAATTGATATTAAACCTATCCGCGATTACGATGTATACGTGGGTAAAACAATGGAATTCAAAGTTGTTAAAATTAACCACGAGTTTAAAAACGTAGTAGTTTCTCATAAAGTGTTAATTGAAGACGATTTAGAATCACAAAAAGTAGAAATCGTTTCTAAATTAGAAAAAGGTCAGGTATTAGAAGGTACCGTTAAAAACATTACTGATTTCGGTGTGTTCATCGATTTAGGTGGTGTTGATGGTTTACTTCACATTACTGATATTTCTTGGGGCCGCATAGAGCATCCGAAAGAAGTATTATCATTAGATGAAAAAATCAACGTTGTTGTTTTAGATTTCGATGATGAGAAAAAACGTATCGCTTTAGGCTTGAAACAATTAACTCCACACCCTTGGGAGAACTTAAGTGCTGACATCCAAGTTGGTTCTAAAGTAAAAGGAAAAATCGTAACTGTTGCAGATTACGGTGCTTTCTTAGAAATCATCCCTGGTGTTGAAGGTTTAATCCACGTTTCTGAAATGAGCTGGTCGCAAAACTTAAGAAACCCACAAGAATTCTTAAAAGTTGGCGATGAGATCGAAGCTGAAGTTTTAACTTTAGACAGAGACGAGCGCAAAATGAGCTTAGGTATTAAACAATTATCTAACGATCCATGGCAAGAAGTTGCTGCTAAATTCCCAGTTGGAAGCAAGCACAAAGCAACTGTTAAAAACATGACTAACTTCGGCGTATTTGTTGAAATCGAAGAAGGTATTGATGGTTTAATCCACATCTCTGACTTATCATGGTCTAAAAAAGTAAACCACCCTAACGAATTCACTAAAGTTGGTGATGTATTAGACGTAGTTGTTTTAGAATTAGACGTTGATAACCGTAAATTAAGCTTAGGTCACAAACAATTAGAAGAAAACCCTTGGGATACTTTCGAAACAATCTTCACTTTAGATTCGGTTCACCAAGGTACTGTTGTTAAAGTAACTGATAAAGGTGCTGTTATTGCTTTACCTTATGGTGTAGAAGGTTTCGTACCAACTAAACACATGGTTAAAGAAGACGGTACTTCAGTTAAAGCTGAAGAAACCAATGACTTCAAAATCATTGAATTCAACAAAGAAGCAAAACGTATCGTAGTATCTCACGCCCGTATTTGGGAAGAGGTTAAAGCTGAAGCTGTAGCAGAAGAAAGAAATGCTAAGAAAAAAGAAGCTAAAGCTGCTGTAACTGCGGTTAAAAAAGTTAAAGATTCTGTAGAGAAATCTACTTTAGGAGACTTAGACGTATTAGCTCAATTGAAATCGCAATTAGAAGGCGAAGAAAGCAAAGCTAAAAAAGGCTAGTTCTTTTTAACTGAAATATTAATCCCGATAGCGAAAGTTATCGGGATTTTTTTTGCTTTTTTTTTGCCACGGAAACATGGATTTCTTTAATGGATCGTAAATTGTGGGCAGGCTTTCTCAGCGGACAGCTTGCCCCGATTTTTGGGGAAGCAATCTCATTTTCATTCACCATATAAGAAATGTAAGAACATTGAAGAAATTTGCAACATGAGCTTATATTTTCTTAAATGTCTTATATGGTTAAATATTTGAAAACGAACGCAATCCTAAATCAGTAACTCCTGCCCCGCTGTCCGCTTTACTCCGTTACACTTCGTGCCCGCTCCCATCGGGTTTATGTAACATAAATAATCCGTTCTACCATCCCTTTCCCTTCATCCGTCAATAATGACTACTTTTGAAAAACGTAACCAAGCCTTTTCAGCATGAAAAAATTTATCTTTTTGTTTCTGACCCTTATTTCGTTCAAAGTTTCTGCTCAGGAAGTGAATATTATCCCACAGCCGGCACAATTAAGACCAGGACTCTACCCAACCGATAAATTTAAAATTGATAATCAGACTATTATTTTCATAACAGATAATAAAGCGATGAATTCTGCTACATTTTTAGCAGAATATTTATTTAAACAGTACAAACTCAATCTTAAAATAAGTAATGCTGCAGAAGACGGAAATAAAAACAGCATTAAACTTGTATTATCTGATCAATTGTATAAAAACCCAAACAAATACTTTGTATCGGTACTTTCTACAAGTCTAAATGCAGGAGCATCTTCAGAACAGGGCTTATTTTATGCAGTTCAAAGTATTATCCAACTATTACCTGCAACAACTGAGGATAAACTCTTCATCCCTTCTGTTGATATAATAGATTACCCCCGTTTCGATTATCGCGGCATGCACCTCGATGTAAGCCGTCATTTTTTTGATATAGCTTTTATTAAGCAATACATCGATTACCTGGCCCTGCATAAAATGAATTACTTCCATTGGCATTTAACCGATGACCATGGCTGGCGGATCGAGATCAAAAAATATCCCAGACTAACCGAAATCGGCGCCTGGCGTAATGGCAGCATTATTGGTTTATGGCCCGGAAAAGGCAATGAAAATATTAAATACCAGGTACTGCCCAACGAAATTAAAATTACGCCAAAAGATGCTGTAATTAAAACCGATGGTATTCGCCATGGCGGCTTTTACACACAGGAGCAGATTAAAGAGGTAGTTGATTATGCTGCTAAACGTTACATCACCATTATCCCCGAAATTGAAATGCCTGCGCACAGCATGGCTTTATTGGCGGCCTATCCGGAATTAGGTACCGAACCTAACAAAAAGTACACCGTGGCCGAAACCTGGGGAATGATGAATAAATACAACAATGTATTGCAGGCTTCTGATACTACTTTTAAGTTTTTAGAAAATGTTTTAACAGAAGTAATGGCCTTATTCCCCTCTCCTTATATTCACATAGGTGGCGATGAGGCTTCTAAAGTATGGTGGAAACAATCGGCAGTTTCGCAACAGGTAATGAAAGCCAATGGTTTGAAAACTGAAAGTGAATTACAAAGTTATTTTATCCGCAGGATGGAGAAATTTGTAAACAGCAGAGGTAAAACCATCATCGGCTGGAACGAAATTTTACAGGGAGGCCTGGCACCAAATGCAGTGGTAATGAGCTGGCAGAGCGAAAAAGGCGGCATAGAAGCGGCAAAGCAAAACCACAAAGCCATTATGACCCCCGAAAATAAAATGTACTTTAATCATGGTCAGTTTGTAGAAGAAGATAGTTTAACCGCAAGTACCCCATCACTGCTGGCTGATGTATACAACTATGAACCTGTACCGGCAGAATTAAATACCGAACAGGCAACATACATTTGGGGTGCACAAGGCTGTTTATGGAGCGAATACATTACCAACCCGGCAAAAGTACAATACCAGCTTTTTCCCCGATTGGATGCTTTAAGCGAAGTACTGTGGAGCCCTAAAGAAAAACGCAATTATCCTGATTTCCAGAAACGCCTCAAAACACAGTTTAAACGCTATGATTTAATGGGCATTACCTATTCGAAAAGGTATTTAGAAAATTAATGTTTTTTTAAAAGAAGCGTCTTTTAACGCTGGTCTATTATAAAATAAAATGCAATCTTTGCAATAAAAATTAAACCATGCGTAAACTATTTGCCGTTCTTTCTACTATCATTACTTTATTTGCCATTAAAGAAACGGTGTATGTATTTACTTCTACTGAAGCAGACATGGTTAAGCAAAAAGCAATCATGATTGTAATCGCTTTAAGTATTACCATACCATTGATTATTTTAACACTTTGGCTTTGGTCGCCGGGTAGAAAGAAAAATGACCAACAAAATTAATTAATAAACTTACTTTTCAATTCAGGCGTTGGCACCCAACAACTCTCCTGCTTTCCCCACCATTGGTAACGGTTTTTGGCAATAATATCGTAAACCCAGTCGCGTATAAATTTAGGAACAATAAGAAACGCATAAAGAAGCGGAATTAATCCATTAAGTTTTCGGGCCACACGCAATGCTGCTGATGATTTGGTATAGAGTTTTCCATCCTCCAGCAATAAAATGGTATTCAACTTTTCTGGATCCGCATTAAGTTTTGGCAGCATTTCTTTGGCGTAATCACCTTGTAATGCAGTAAACTTAAATTGATCCTTTTTATCGTGCGCAATAACAAACTGAACCGATGCATTGCAAAGATTACAAATGCCATCAAAAAAAATTACGGGTTGTTGCATCATAGCATATAAAAATAATGTTTTAAATGCAAAAGCAACCAGAGCGTTCTGAAAAATATCAGACTAAAGCAGAAAGTCTAAAGCTTAAAGGGCACCATGATGTATTATAAGTCTTTTACCTTTCTTTGTAATTTGGTATTTCCATGTGTATAAAATTATTTTTTGCTTTTACATTTTGATAAAGAACAATTTAGCCTTAGAATCCTAAAACAAATCGATCTTCAACTTTATTACCTTAAAACAATTTTATATATTTGCCCAATCCTTCTTCAATGCAAAAGAAAACACTTCTTGACGGACAAAAAATTCAGATTACAATTAAGAGGCTCTGCCATCAATTAATTGAAAACCACGACGATTTCGCAAATACCGTTTTAATTGGCATCCAGCCAAGGGGTATTTTTTTGGCAGATCGCATTCATCAGGATCTTCAGCTTATCCTTAAAAACAAGAAAATTTTAAAGGGAAACCTTGATATTACTTTCTTTAGAGATGATTTTCGCCGTAAAGATGGATTGGTTACCGCAAGCAGCAACTCTATCGATTTTATCATCGAAGGTAAAAAAGTAATCTTAATTGATGATGTACTTTGGACGGGCAGAACCATCAGGGCAGCTCTTGATGCTTTACTAGCTTATGGCCGACCAGAGAAAGTGGAACTTTTGGTTTTAATAGACCGTAGGTTTAGTAGACATTTACCTATCGAACCAGATTACATTGGGCATCAGGTAGATAGTCTAAACTCACAACAGGTAAAAGTAACCTGGGCGAGTGAAGGAAGTGAGGATAAAGTGATTTTAATATCGGACAATAATAAATAAAAATGGCAGCAGAAAAACTATCAACCCGACATCTTTTAGGCATTAAAGATATTAACCGGAATGATATCGAATTGATTTTCGAAACTGCAGATAATTTCAAGGAGGTGATTAACAGACCGATCAAAAAGGTTCCTTCACTGCGTGATATTACGATTGCCAATATCTTTTTCGAAAACTCTACCCGTACCAAACTTTCATTCGAACTTGCCGAAAAAAGACTTTCTGCTGATGTGGTTAATTTTGCGGCTTCATCTTCGTCGGTGAGTAAGGGCGAAACCCTGATCGATACCGTAAACAATATCTTATCCATGAAAGTTGATATGGTGGTGATGCGTCATCCTTATGCCGGTGCAGGTCAGTTTTTAAGCAAACATGTAAAGGCCCAGATTGTAAATGCCGGAGATGGTGCGCACGAACACCCAACACAGGCCTTACTTGATGCATTTTCTATTCGCCAGAAACTGGGTGATGTAGCAGGCAAAAAAGTAGTCATTGTAGGTGATATCCTGCACTCGCGTGTAGCGATCTCAAACATCCTTTGCCTGCAGCGTTTAGGTGCCGAAGTAATGGTTTGCGGTCCAACAACATTAATCCCCAAACACATCCACCAACTGGGAGTAAAGGTTGAACATAATTTAATTAAAGCACTGAACTGGTGCGATGTAGCAAATATGCTCCGAATCCAACTGGAGCGCCAGGACATTAAATATTTCCCATCGTTAAGGGAATATGCCATGATGTACGGCCTGAACAAACAGATCTTAGATAACCTCGATAAAGAAATCATTGTCATGCACCCCGGCCCAATAAACAGAGGTGTGGAGATTACGAGCGATGTGGCCGACAGCAAACAATCGATTATTTTAGAACAGGTAGAAAACGGAGTGGCAGTAAGAATGGCTGTGCTGTATCTTCTGGCTAGTCAGGGGTAAGTTTGGCGGTTAGGCCAATGTGTCATCAGCTACTTGATCGGTGATATTTCAAACGGCTTAATAAGACGATAGTATTATCAAAGAATTCATCAATTATATATATCGGAACCGTGTCCTCTGGATTTATTTTTAAGGAATAGACCTTTAGTTCTTTAAAAAAAGAAATGCTTTCAGAGTTACTTATAATTATTTCATTTATAGGAAATGATTTGACAACCGAACTTGTGCCAAACCACTCACAAGTTTCAATTAAAACCACGTCATCATTAATTGAAATGCTTTTCGCCATTTGATTGAAGTATTTTTTTCTGGAATAGTATGGGCTAACAAAACTAATTAGTATCAAGAATACAGGAAGGATTGAAATTAATATAAATTTTAAATTTAGTCCATAAATCGCCAAACCTATGCCCAAGTAAAATAATAAAAAAACTGGCGCATAAAGGAATATCCCAGATTTAGTTTCCTTAAGCCATTTATCATAGAATTCTACACCCTTTTGATTCACTTTTAAATTGATTTCTTCCATCATATTTATTTAATTGGACCTCCATTATTCAGAACATCATAGGCGCTCGCTATAGGTGTTGAGTGAAACAACAGTTCATAATGATTGAGAACCGAATTTATTGCAAACCATCTACCTGTTTATCTAAAACAGTATGATCTTTTATAATTTTGATAAAAATTTATAATCAAACATATTAAAAGGGGCTCTCTTATATCGTTATTTGATTTCAGATACTAGTAGTTTTATTGGATCGTCAAAAAAATCTTCAACAAGATACAATTCAATTTCTTTGATATACTTAATATTCAATATCCAGAGTGGCTTTTCTTTAAAGAAAGGATTATCTAAATGGTGACTGATTTGAAGGTCTGTTTTTATGAAGGAACCAACTATTGGCTGGTAATTAAACCAACCATAAGTTTCGATCTGTATGACATTATCTTCTACGTGAACTTTTTTCACCATTCCATTAATATACTTTCTCCTTAGAAAAATAGGACTGTAAACCAAACCACTTATAATTGCTGCCACTGGAAGCAATAAAATAAAAACTAGCTTGATTGAAATCCCAACGATGAGGATAAAACATACCAAACAAACCACAATCGCGACTGGGGTTGCAATAAAAACACTTTGTACGGCATCCTTTTTCCACTTAAGATAAAAGAGATCGCTTTTATCATTGGCCTCTAAAATCGATATTTTATTTTCTATCATAAACATCTCCATTACTTAACACATCCGAATAAACACCTGTTTGGGCTCCTAATGTGAGCACTTTTAAGCCCAATGGTACAGCAGGGTCTGCTAATGTGGCTGCCGTACCAACTGTTCCACCGGTTAAAATTACAGAAAAAGCATCGTTAACCAATCCCCCAATCTGTTTACCGTTTTTAGTTTCCCGCAATATTGTCTATCGTTAATCCAATAACACCGCCCAAATTCCCAGGAAGTTGCCGGCCCGTTGTTCCACTTAAACTTGCAACAAATTTTCCGAAGGCCAGTGCCATTCTAGATCCACCATCCACGGCTAAGCCAACTGCTACTGGAGTAGCCAAACCTCCAGAAAACCATTCGCCAGCAGCGGCAGCGCCAACCTCCGTGGCGCCACGTACAAAAGATAACGTTGCCTCACCGAGTGACCTCCAATCGATCTTACTTTGATCGGTAGTTATTTCATTCTGCGTTTCAAATGCTTCTTTCTGCCTTTCAATCAACCAATTTTGGTTACTCCTGGTTTCTGCAATGCTTACTCCCCTAGGCTATACACTTTCAACATTTCCACCTGTATGGCTATCTCTGAATTAAAGGTGCCAGTTGCACTTGCACAAGAATAATTCAAAACTATGGGCAATAAAGTAGTATTTATTTTTTTGAAAACTCATATCTATTTCCGCTATCGGGATCTCCTATCCAATTAAAAAGTTTTTTCCAAGGAGCTTTATTTTCCATGATATTGCTACCCGAACTAATCAAAGAAAATATCGTATTATTATAATCATTAATTGAGGTTTTAATAAAATCCAGTTCAACAGACCAAGGAAATTGATTTAGCGATTTAGCAGTTTTTTTTATAACCCACTTTCCAAGATAGCAATCAAATCTCTTTTCTTTATTTTCATTATCTGACATGAAGTTGCTGGCAGGCAAATGTTTAGCTATAAATGTACCATCTTTTTTAAATTCAATAACAGCCCCGTCTCCGTTAAGCCAAATGCCAACAATATCATTTTTTTTTGTTGAATTTCGCTACATCCTTGATATAGCGAAACTGATATAATTACAAAAATTATGCGTAATATTCTTCTTATTTCCATTTTAAATTTTCCATCCATATAAATGTTTGTGTTGTTTTAGAGAACGGTCCAGATGAAAAACTCTTATTTATTGGATCACCTATATTTTTGTTCCACCAATTCGTATATCCAATAACTGGGGGATGCGTTGCAGAGGAAATTGTTGAGGAATTGGTAACGGTAAAAGTCACTATAACCATATTTCCGTCGATACTTGTAACTGCATATTTTAGCCCATATGAACGTAAATATGTAACAGCTAACATTACCAGTATTTCCGGCTGTTAATAAAGTAGAATAATCTTTGATTTCCAAACATTTGTCTGTCCAATAATGTGATAAATTGTCATATCATTGAAATAATGATTCCCAATATCGTGTCGACGAAGTTGAGTTATTCTTTTGCATGCCCTGTAACTAAGTTTTACTATTTCCACCCACCTGGCGGTGGATTGAGATAAAACGAAAATGCAAAATTTAAGACAACTAATAATACAAAAACACTAAAATCCATGTACCCATCCTGTTTTTTCCTTTAGGCCATTTATCAAATTCTTTTATGTATACCTTCCATGTATCATTGAAAACGAACATAAACCATTTTATACCAACTATTAAGATAAATGGAATTAAAATGATTGGAGAAAAGAAAGCTAACTCAACCCTATTCCCCGTAAAATAATCCTAGTAATTAATAATCGGAAATAACATCCAAACTTCTAAAATTGCAATTGCGATAGCCGCTTTCAAATCCATAAGCCCCTCTGGCTATCAAATGGCTGAGCTTGAATCCAAGGGCTTTCTTCCGGAAGCCAGTATTCAGGATTTTCCTATCCGTGGTCAAAAAGTTGCCTTACGTATCAAGCGGCGCAGATGGACAGTAAAAAAGACTGGCGATATCATCAGTAGGGACTGGGATTTAGTGAGAAAAGGGACTCGGATGACTACGGAATTCGGTCTTTTTTTAAAAGGAATATTTGGATAATCACCCCATTAGCTGTTATCATTTAGGGCATTATTTCCAGATTGACGGCAAACAGCTCCAGGAGCAATATAAAGAGCATATCAGTGATTATAGTCATTGGGACCAGAAAGCGCATGCGGAAGATTGGATGCTTTTTGTGAACAATGTAAGCACTAGACTCAGTATTGATGAAACAGCATTATCCAATGGGGAACTTTATACCATTGTAACCAACAAGGAAGCCAAAGGCAGAAAGGGCGCTATTGTGGCCATGATTAAGGGTACAGTTGCCGAAAACATTATTTCTGTACTGAAAAAGATTCCGGAAAGACTGAGAAAACGGGTGCAGGAAGTAACCATGGATATGGCTGCCAACATGCAATTGGCCATAAAACGGTGTTTTGTAAATGCGCACCGGGTAATTGACCGTTTCCATGTTCAGAAATTGGCTTATGATGCAGTTCAGGAAGTTAGGGTAAAGTACCGTTGGGAGGCTATCGATGCAGAAAATGAGGGTATTGCAACGGTAAAAAAGAACAAAACTGCTTACCATCCAGAAGTGTTGGCCAATGGAGATACATTAAAGCAATTGCTGGCGCGGAGCAGGTACCTTTTGTTTAAGCATCCCTCAAAATGGACACGGAATCAAGAACTTAGAGCAGCGCTACTTTTCGAAAGGTATCCCAAATTAAAGAATGCATATCATATTGCCCAAAAATTGGGAGATATATTCAGGGTGTGCAAAAGCAAGGAACAGGCCTTTAAAAGATTGGCAATCTGGTATAACGAGGTCGAAGCATGCGAAATTGATTCCTTTAGGACTGTTGCCAGATCAATCCAATCGCATTACCTGTATATCCTTAACTTCTTTATCAACAGGGCTACAAATGCTTCTGCAGAATCTTTCAATGCCAAGATCAAAGCCTTTAGAGCAACCTCAAGAGGTGTAAGGGATATTAAATTCTTTCTATTCAGATTAGCAAAAATATATGCCTAAAATATCCCCCAACTTTTCCGCTTGATCCATATCAATCAGTTAATAAAATTAAGATTTAACAGTAGATTCGATATAAATTGTATCAATAAAGTTTGCTGCCACCAATAAACCAATAACTATTGAACGAATGACCATCATTTTTCCACATTCGTTCACCCCTTAATACCAAACCAAAAATCCTATCGTTAATTTGTGTTATTAACAGATGTTAATTACTTCTGTTGATAAGCTTTGATACTATTTCTAATTTAGTACCAACCATATTTGAAACCAATGCAGAAAAAATACTTACTAATTCCGCTAATTTTAGCAGGAAGTTTTAGCACCTACGCTCAGGTTAGCGCTGTGCAAAACCTCAATAAAAACTATCAAACGGGCTTAGAATTATTAGACAAAGAAAAATACACTGCAGCTGCACAACAGTTTAAACTTGTTGAGCTGCAACGTTATAAACCTTCTACCCAAACGGAGAGCAATGCCGAATTATCTTTACTAAAGGAGAATGCAAAATTTTATGCTGCCGTTTGCGCATTAGAGTTAACCAATAGTGATGCCGAGAGTTTGTTTCAGGCTTTTATCCGCGATTATCCGTTAAACCCAAATACCAAACTGGCTTATTTCTATGTTGGAAAAACTTATTTCAACCAGAAAAACTATAAAAAAGCTTTAGAATGGTTCGAAAAAACCGACCCTTCTACACTTTCGGGCAAACAAAGAAACGAATATCAGTTTAAGCAGGGTTACGCCTATTTCGAACTCAAAGACTACGATAAGGCAGAACCTTTATTCGAAAAAGTTAAAAAAGAAGAAGGCGATTTTCAGGAAAGTGCTACCTACTATTTTGCTTATATCAATTACTTAAACAAAGAGTATAAAACGGCACTGGCCAACTTCGAAAAGTTAAAGGGATCTCCTACTTATGAGGCCAGTTATCCATACTACATCACTTCGATGTACTATCTCGACGAGCGTTACGATGATGTAATCAGTTATGCTTTGACTGCGATTCAAAAAACCAAACAACAGTTCGAACCAGAAATGTTGAGTTTGGTTGCGGCATCGTACTTTGCAAAATCTGAATTCAAAAACGCTGAAAAATATTTCGCCGAATATTATGCAAAAGATAAAAGCGAAACCAAAAACAACCTCTTCATTTACCAATATGGGTACGCTTTGTTCCAGAATAAAAAGTATAAAGAGTCTGTTGCCGTTTTAGAAAAACTAAATACCGATGATATTTACCTACAAAACGGTATGCATACTTTGGGTAAAGCCTTTATTCAATTGGGCAACAAACAGAAAGCTCAAAGTGCTTTTTTCAGGGCATCGCGTTTAAGTTTTGACAAGGGTATACAGGAAGAAGCCTGGTTAAACTATGCCAAATTAAGTTACGAGTTAGAATTCCATCAGCAAGCTTTAGAGGCTACACAGGGTTTCTTAAAAACTTTCCCAAAATCGCGTAAAATAAACGAAGCCAAAACTTTATTGGGCGAGGTTTTATTAACCACCAAAAACTACCAGGCAGCTGTAGACATTTTAGAACCTATTCCGGATAAAAACCTCGAAGCTAAGGAAGCTTATCAAAAGGTAACCTATTTCCGTGGATTAGAGTTTTATAACGAAAGGGCTTTCCCAAATGCATTATCGATGTTTTTGCGTTCTGAGAAGTTCCCTGAAGATAATGAAATCAATGCCTTAAACACTTACTGGAAAGCAGAATCGATGTACGAGCTGCGTAAGTATGGCGAGGCCGTTACCACTTTCGAGAAATTCTTGAAGATGCCTGATGCCGATAAAACAGGCGTTTACAATTTCGCAAATTATGCTTTGGCTTATGCTGCTTTCGAAGACGAGAAATATAGTAAAGCAGCCAACTACTTCGAAAAGTTCTTGGCCGGTAATGATAAAGACCAAAAAACAATTGATGATGCCACCATCCGTTTAGCAGATTCTTACTTCGTAAATAAGAACTATGGTGATGCGATGGCGAATTACAACAAGATCATCAACAGACACACCACTTCTGAGGATTATGCTACTTTCCAGAAAGGAATGATCCAGGGGCTGGAAACGCAGTATGATGCAAAAATTGCAACGATGCAAAGTTTGTTGAAAGCTTTCCCGAATTCGAATTATGCAGATGATGCCGGTTTCGAAACGGCTTATACTTATTTTAACAAGGGCGATTTTGATAAATCTAAATCAGATCTGGTAGAATTGGTGGCCAAATACCCACGCAGTAGTTATGTAGCAAAAGCATTAGTTACCATTGGTTTGGTTCAATACAACCAGGATCAGGATGATGCCGCATTAGAATCGTTCAAAAAGGTAATCCGCGATTATCCGACAGCCGACGAAGCTAAACAAGCCATGGAATCAATCAAAAATATTTATGTAGATCGTGGCGATGCAAATGGTTTTATCACTTATGCAGCTACAACGCCGCTTGGAAATTACTCGGGCTCAGAACAAGATAACATCGTTTTTGCCGCAGCCAATAATACCTATTTAAAAGGCGATGCCAATGGTGCATTCCAGGCTGTAAATGCTTATTTCGATAAATTCCCTAAGGCTAACCACGAAAAGGAGGCTAAGTTTATCAGAGCAGAATCATTGGTTAAACTAGGTCGCCCGGATGAAGCCATTCCTGATTACGAGTTTATTTTAAACGACTGGACAAGTGATTATACAGAACGTTCATTGGTGAGTATCTCGCAACTCTTCTTAAACCAGAAGAAATACAACGAAGCAATTGTTTACCTGAAAAGATTAGAAACTACAACCGATTACAAGTCGCATTATAGTTTTGCCATCAACAATTTATTAAAGGCATACACCGCCTTAAATATGCCAGATGACATGCTTAAATATGCACAGCTGACCAAAGAATCGGAAAAAGCTTCAGAAGAAGAAAAAAACAGCTCTAGCTTATATTCTGGTAAAGCTTACCTGTTAAAGGGAGATACCACTACAGCCATAAAAGAATTTAAAAATGTGGTGGCTAAAACAAAAACCATTGCTGCTGCCGAAGCGAAATATAATTTAGCTTTATTGGAATACAACAAAGGTGATTTCAAAACCTCATCTAAAACCTGTTTTGATCTGATTAACAACATGGCCGCTTATGATTATTGGGTAGCAAAAGCATTTATCCTTTTATCTGATAATTATGTTGCCCTAAAAGACAATTTACAGGCGAAAAGTACACTTCTCAGTATAATTGATAATTACGAAGGCAAGGATGATATCATCCCTACGGCCAAAGAAAAACTAGAAAAACTAAACCAGAAGAAGTAGCATTATGAAATCGATTAAATATATATATAGTTCACTGTTTTTTTTAGCTGCTGGATTAATGACTGCTCAGGCGCAGGATAAAAAAACAGAGGAAAAAGGGGTTGTAAATGAGGAGATAGAAGTAGTACGCCCATATAAACCAATTTTGGCCGAGGCTGTAAAGCTAAGAAGAAGCCCGAATTTGGATGATGTTAAAACTTACAAAGCAAAATTAAACTACAGCATTCTTGATAGAAAGCTGGAGCTGAACAGTGATATTCAAAAGCTACAGGCACAAGCTTTAGCAGAAGAAAAAGAAAGCATATTGGTTAATAACTATGTAAAAGGTGCATTCGGATCGTTGGCTACCCTTTTAGGAGAAGCTTATTTTAATACCGGTAAAGATGAAGGCTTGCAGGTAGGTGGTTATTTTAAACACTTTAGTCAGGAAGGAAAGCTGAACAAACAGAACAGCAGCAACCAACAGTTAAGTGTTTTTGGCCGTAGTATCTTAGAGCAGAATACCGTGAGTGGCCGCATCAATTTTGAACGCAACGGCACCTATTTTTATGGTATAGATGATGCCAGGCCGACACTTAATCCTAACCCTGACAAACAGGCTTTAACTACGATTGAACTGGAAGGCGAACTGGTTAAAAACTTTACTGAAGATGAAGATGCTTTTAGTTATGCTTTAAAAGCCAACGGTTACATCTGGAATGATAAATTCAGTGCCAAAGAAAACTACCTAAGCTTAAACGGTTATGTAAACAAACGCATTAATTCGTTAAACCTGGGCTTGGCGGCATCAACTGAATTTGGCAATAGCAAAGATGCTTTAACCAGTGTTGGTAATAATCTGCTGCGTTTAAATCCATATATCCGTTTACAGGTTAAAGGGGCTAAAATTACTGCGGGAATTAATTTTGTACAGGAATTTGGCGCCGTTAGCAGCTCTAAAATCTTCCCGGCCGTTACTGCCGATTTCACTTTAATTCCTGATTATTTACAGGTTTTTGGAGAAGTTAAAGGTGATGTAAACAGAAACTCATTAAAAGGATTTACAGATGAAAACCCTTGGTTAAACAGCAATATTGTAGTTAAAAATACAATTGAAAAATTAAGTTTCAGTGCTGGTGTTAAAGGTACAGGAGGGCCAGGCTTTGGTTACAAAGCACGTGTATATGTAAAACAGTTTGACGACATGCCGCTATTCATCAACAATTATACTGATTTTAACAAGTTTGATGTAATCTACGATTTCGGTAAAACGAAACTAACCGGTTTAGAAGGCGAAATCTCTGTTCAGGTAAGCGACGCCTTAAAATGGACAGGCAAATTAAATCTCGACGATTGGAAACCTGCTTCAGAAACTTACTCTTGGTTTAAACCAGGGTTAAAAGTAAGTTCGAACCTTGTTTATACCTACAATAAAAAATTAAGCTTTAATGCTGGTGTAGTGATCCAGGATGATGTTAAGGCAAAAGTAAACATTGCGAATCCTGTTAATCCTTCGCAATATGTGATTCCAAACCCATCGATTGAATCGATCGTTACCGTGAAGGGGTTTGTAGATTTAGGGCTTGGTGCAGATTACAGGATAAACAAAAAGTTCTCTGTTTTCGCTAAAGCAAACAATATATTAAATACCAACTATAGCAGGTACTTATATTATCAGGTAAATGGATTTAATATTTTCGGTGGTTTAACCTACTCTTTTTAAGCAATAAAAATCTATAAAATTCATTTTTAATGATTTATACGCCTTTAAGTTAAACTTAAAGGCGTATTTTGTTTGTAGTTTAACTTAAAGGCAGCAACATAACCGATAATTACACATAAAAACCTACAGCATATGAAGCAAATACTCATAACCATCTTTAGTATTATGACCCTTACCTCTTACGGTCAGGATAAAAACAATTATGTTCATTTCAATAAATTAACAGAAGTTGAAGGAACAGATTATGTAATTGCAAGTGTTGAAAATTGGGGAAAAATGCCTGATGCGAAAAATAAATACCTACTGTTTATTAATACTAAAAACGGGCAAACAAAACAGGTGGATTTTCCAGGTGATGGTTATTTTGAAAACTGGAACAAGTTAAGATCGACCATCTAGGGATCAATCAAATTATTCTTTCAGCCCAAACTATTGATCTTGACGAAAAAAAGGGAATAGACTGGAACGACCCAAAACAGATTATAATCTTATCTCCTGATGGGCAAAAAAGAACACAGTTAACGGATAACAAACTCTTCGTAAGAACCTGGGTTGTGAATAAACAAACCGGAACTATTGTTGTAACGGGCCATACCGATACAAACAACAATAACAAGTACGATAAAACAGATAAAAGCGAAATTTTAATTTATGACTTAAAAACCCTGAAGCAGATCAATAAAATTTGAGACGCTTTACACCTGAAATTTCCGCTTTATTATTTTTTTGAATTTGCAATACATCTCATTTTTAATCTTGGTTCGACTATAATTTACTTGAATCTATATCCTATCCCGATCCTAAAAGCCCGGTTGGTCTGTTTAAAAGTGCCCAAACTATTACTCACCTTGTATGGGGTTAACCATTGGTAGCTTCCATTGATATCAAATTGTTTTATGTGAATACTGATGCCGCCCGTAAAACCAATATTTATCTTATTATTTACTGTATTTCCAATGTTTACTAAGATCGAGTCGATCTGCTTGCTATGGTATAATGTATCACGAGGATTGGCTATTGGGTTTAATCTGGCTACCATTTCAGACTGCTTGCCCACAAAACTAATTACCGGACCAGCCTTAACACTTATATTTTTTGAAAGCCTGTAGGCAGCGGTTAAAGGAATATCTACTGTAATTACTTTTCGTGTAGCTGCGATTGTAAACGGAGGTACAGAATCGGGACGATAATAACTTGGATGTGTAAATTCGCCGATAATTTTTTGATAGCTATTAACATTTACGCCAACAGCAAGTTTCCATTTCTTACTTAGCATATATGTACCAAATATACCTGCATAAAAACTGCTATTCCCTTTTTGTACATTCATTCCCGTTGTTACACCATAACTGTATGTAGGTTCTATAATTTCACCTTCTTGTTTAATTTTAGTTGTTTTGATTTTGGGTAATTTGATATTTTTCACTTTCGGGGTTTTACCTGGAGTGGTGCGATCTGCTTTATTGTTGCTTCCACTCCTACTGTTCTTTATTGAGGATGCACTTCGTAAATCTACTGGAGCATAGATTTGTAAAACAGCCCCTTGATTTAAAATGGAAACAGGTGAAACGCCTTGTTTAAAAAATCCATTTGTTTCCTGATAATTACCCGGTATTAATAACAGATTTTGTCCGTTCGTAAATGAACGATCAACATTCCGGCCTTTAGATTCCTGATCATCAACTTTTGAGCTAGGCTTTGATGATCTTGAACTGAAATTTTCAAATTGTCCAAAATTATCACGCCTTTGTGTAGCCTCATGTCTGTTTTTAAAAAGAGAAACAGCGTTCGCTTTCTCGATAGATGAAATCATGTTTTCATTGTTATTCATATGTTTTACAACCTGAGCAGAATCATTGTTTACCACTGTGTTTTGCACCGCAACATCGTCTATTGCATTTCCATTCTTGTCTATACTATCCCTGCTTATAATCGTATCGGTTAAATTACTGTAATCTATCACCTTGCTACTATCAGCAATTATTGAATCCAGAATTGCTGGTTTAACTTTCTTTTCTATCTGTTTCTGCTTATTTTTCGATTTCAGAACTGTAAAGTAACCTACAGTAGAAACCGTAGCAGCTACAGACAATGTATATCCAATTATTTTAAACAGTTTGGCCCCTGTAGATAAATTAGGGCCATGGCCACCGATCGTATTAATCGGCATCTGCTCGTTGAGCAGTTTGTGCATACCTGCCCATGAAGCATCCGCAGCATCCTGAACTGGAAGGCTATCGAATTTATTGCGCCAGAGTTTATGATACCATGCTGAATTTCTCATCTTCTTTTTATGTTTTCAGTTGGTTTATCAATGGCAGAGGAAGCTAACATTTTCCTCAGCTGTTTTTTTGCTTCTGTGAGGTGCCACCTGGAGGTGCTCTCGGTAATATTCAAATGCGCTCCAATTTCCTTATGCGAATAGCCATCTATAACCGAAAGGTTAAAAACCAGCTGGGTGGCTGTAGGCAGTTGCCTTATCAATTTCAGGAGATCTTCTACAAAAAGTTTATCTAACACCGATGGCTGAATAAAAATTTCCTCTATTTCATCAGGATTGATCGCTTCGTTAAACTTCGCCTCTTTCCGGCTAATATCAATACACGACCTCATCATTACTGTTCTAATCCAGGCGCCAAATTCGCCCTTTTTAGCATCAAAGGTATGGATATGCTGAAAAATCTTTAAAAAACCAATGTTTAGTGCATCATGAGCCAGATCATCAGATTTTAAATAACGTAAACATATACGCAGCATGTCTGCATAGTAAAGTTTATAAAGACCTTCCTGTGCCTGCCGCTCATTGGCTTTACAGCCTTTGATTAGTTTAGTATCCTGCTTAAAAAAAAGGTTCATCCATTTGGTTCGGTAAGCGGTTTTTCATCGTATGCTAATAAGGTTACGCAGCAGGTATAAAAAACGCTGGGTTAAAATTAATTTATTTTTCTTCAAGCTATTTATTTTTCGACCAAGCGTTTTAAGCACTGCATTCGTATTAGCTTATAAACCGTATTCTATGCAGCATAACGAAAGCTATAACAGACATAATAAATGGTACAATACACATTTCCCATCCGAAAGCGCTAAAACCGATCTTTATAAAAAAGCCAAGGCTACAGGCCAAAATAACGTAGCTAATTGGCTTCAAAAGCTCTTTTTTAACTGTCTCGATCCACTTCTGAACCAAAAAGGCCAGAGCTGGCTCACCGTAGGAGACGCGTACGGGTTCGATGCACAGTATATCCTAAACTCAGGTAACAAAGCATTGGCAACCGACCTCAATACTGATTTTTTAAATGTTGCACTAAAAGAGGGAATTATTAATGCCTGTGCTGCAGAAAACGCAGAAAAACTATTGCAAGAAGACAATAGCTTTGACTTTGTGCTCTGCAAAGAATCTTACCACCATTTCCCTAGGCCATATGCTGCCATGTACGAGATGATCAGAGTGGCCAGATCGGCTGTAGTAGTGATGGAGCCTCAGGATCCGGTAATAAAAATGCCTTTACTATTAATGTTAAGTAATCTTTTTGCCCAGAACGGGCAATTTATTAACAAACTATGGAAAAACCGTTTTTCATTTGAGCCTGTTGGAAATTTTGTATACAAGGTTTCTGAACGGGAATTTGAAAAACTGGCCGCTGGTTTAGGCCTACCCATGGTCGGTTTTAAAAAAATCAATCCAAATTACTGGTTTAAAGGGACGGAATCGATATCAACCGATCAATATAACTGGCCGTTCTTTTTTATTAAAATGAAGAAATTTCTTTTTGATACCCTCGTTAAATTAAGGGTTATGCCCTCGCAGGTGTTAGCAGCAGTTATTTTTAAACAATTACCTGATGAGCACACCATTAATTTGCTTAAGAAAAGTGGTTACCAATTGGTTTACATTCCCAAAAACCCTTATCTAAATTAAACGATACCCACTCTTATCATTTCACCTACCGCTTAATAATATGAAAATTAACTTTACGCCTAAAACCCTTTATTTTTTCTCTACCCTAATTTTATTGGGCTTTCTAATATTTACATACTTCTTTTACTCCCGGGTAAATTGGAGTAGGTTCTTTGCTGCAGCAGGTATATTCTTGCCCACTGCAGTTGGAATAAGTATTGCTATCATTCTTTTGTTTCTGGGCATATACCTGGCGATAAAAGGCCTTAACCATAGCAAGGAAAAAAAACACGTTAGATATTTATAACAGCATAATAATGAAAACTGATTATGTATGACCAGTATTGCTGTAACCGAAGCGCCGCTATTATTGTTTTCCTTATTATGGCAATTGATTATTTATCCCACCAAACCCTTGCGGTAAGCACATCGCCGCCAGCCATGCGGGCCACTGCATCTTTATAGTGCTGTGGATTATTCAGGATCTCTGTAGAGAGATAAATCATTCTTCTGGGGATAGTACCATTGGTTACGTTACCTTTATAATTTATAGGAAAAAGTTTGGGGTAATCGCTCCTTTTCCAATTTAACCAGGCTTCTATAAAATTAAAATTAGTGCCAGTGGCCACCCAGTATTGTGTATTTATTTCAGCTAATGCATTTTGTGTGCTGCTTTCATCAAGTGGGTTCTGGTTAACAAATGTAGTAATCTTATTGGCATCAACCGCAGCCAAAGGGTCTAATTGCGTAAGTGATTGTATAGCTCCGGTTAATCCGTTGGCATAATGTAGTTTTGCCGTCCCATTTATATTCCATCCCCTCGCCTTTGCTTCTGCCAGTAGAAATTCGGTTTCTGCATAACTCAAAATAAAGATTGGCCCACCTAGTTTAAGATATACTGAAGTTCGTGGTCGAGAGTATTTCCCGAGCGGAGCAAAATCACTTCCACTGCCTGTACCCCCCGGATAGTTTGGCGAATGACTGATATCAGCGGCACCGCCCTGCAAATCATACCCATTAGGCATACCCAGCTGAACTGCGGCATCGATATTTCCATTTAGGTTCTGATCGGCATTTTTGGCTAATCCATCTTTGGGGACCTCACCTATCACACTCAACCTGGGGTCGTTGGTATTCTTTAACTGATCGATTAAGGTTTTACTCCAACGTACCTCCAGATAATCTGAAAAGGTTCTCAAAGCAAGCGATGTTCCGTTCTGACTGTTAAACGAAGAAGCATCGGTCAACAAGATCGCATTGTCATTTATACCCATAAAGGTTTTATCAGCAGCTTTCTCTGCCCAGTGCCTTGCTTTTGCCGGATCGACCTTGGTTAAGCGCATTGCTATCCTAAGCATTAGCGAATAACCAAACTTTTTCCATTTTGTAATATCGCCTTTGTAAAAAAGATCGGCGGTTGGGCCAGGTTTTTCGGCATCCAATTGTGCTGTAGCGGTTTCAAGATCGTTCAGCATTTGGGTATAAATATCTTCCTGGCGATCGTAAACAGGATATTTAATACCCTCCATAGCCTTAACAGCCTGCGTATAAGGCACATCACCATAGGTATCGGTAATCCGTTGCAAAATCAACACAAACATAATATCACCTATCGCAATCAGATTTTTATAAGCTACTGGATCTTTCAATCTGGCGAGTCTTTGCATCTCTCTGATATACGAAGCATCAGTATAGCCTTCGTCAAAAATACGTCCCTGATAATCAGTAAAACTGGCTACATTGATGTATTTATCGCCATTGTTATAATAATAATAAGTAGAGGACAGCAACTGCATCATTGTGCTTTGATACAAAAGCTGGTAATAGCCCAGATTAGAATACTTTAGCTGTGCTTGCCCAAGCAAACTGTTAGGGTCATAATTATTTTCGGTGAGCTTGGTCGGATCGGTATTAATCTCATCCAGCTTTGCCTTAGAACAGCTGCTCACTAAAGTGAGGAGGAATACACCAATTATGTATAATTTGTTCGGGCTCATCCTTTATTTGAATTTAAAGTTAAAATTGACCCCAAAACTACGTGTAGCAGGTAATGAAGCTCCTTCTATCCCTGCATAACCCAATGTAGGCGAAAACTGTGATTCGGGATCTGTGTTTTTAGTGTATTTAAGCAAGGTAAATAAATTCCGGGCTACCAAATCAATTCCTATACTGCTAAATGGTGTCCTTTTCAAAAAACGTTCGTTAAAAGAATAACCCAGTGTAGCTTGTCGCAGTTTGATAAAACTGCCATTAAGTACCGATAATGTAGAAATATTGGTGGCCAATTCAGGATAATAAGCATAAGCCGGAACATTTATCGTATTCTTCTGCCCATTTTCTAGTACCCCATCGGCAACGATACCCGTCTCTCTACCCACAAGAGTTGCCTTATTTAAGCCAAGTACGTAGCTATAATATTCTGTTGCAGAAAGAATTTTATTACCAAAACGGTAATCGATCAAAAAGGAAAAACTAAACTGCCTGTAATTAAAGCTGTTCGTTATCCCTCCATACAAAGTAGGCATAGTGCCACCCATAGGAATAAAGTTGCCGCGTTTGGGGATGCCATCAGACCCTATAATGATATTGCCTCTGTCATCGCGTAGATAATCGTAGGCCATAACCTGGGTAATCGGTTTGCCAACTACCAATGCGGTATTGGCGTTTAAAGGCCTGTAAGTACCCGTGAGTGTATAATTGCTATTTCCATCGATGGAGAGTAGCGTATTTTTCACTTTTGTAAGATTAAAATTAATCTGCCATTTACTGGTCGTGGTGAGGATTGGTGTATATCCTAACGCAAGTTCTATCCCTGCATTACGGGTTTCGCCAAGATTAACGTAAGCTGAGGTGAAACCTGTGGTAACAGATTGTTTTGCGTTAATGATTTCGTTGTGGGTAATGCGATTGAAATAGGTAAAATCGATATCCAACCGGCTATTGAAAAACTTAAGATCGAGGCCTGCTTCTATTTCGTTTAAGGTAAAAGGTTTTAAATTGTAATTGGGTAAATCGCCAGAAAAGCTGCCAACGGGGGTACCATTTACCTGATTATCTACTGTATAATAAATTTGTGTAGTATAGGGTACAATGGGTTCGCCACTGGTTTTGGCAAAATCAATGCGCAGTTTACCAAAATTCAGCTCTTTCAACTTCAATAGATCTGAAAAAATAAAACTGCCTGAAATCCCCGGTACAAAAATACCACGGTTATTGGCAGGTAGGGTTGAATAAATATCGTATCGCCCCGTAACCGAGAAATTAAGAAACCGCTGATAGCTTAGGTCGGCCGTATAATAAGCAGATTCCGTTACGATCCTTGATACGGCCAATGTTTTGGTACTGGTAATCAGGTTTTCGGGAGTATATAAATAAGGCACCTTAAATTGCGAGCCTTTTAGCTTTTCGCTATTGCCTTTTCTTTCGCGGTAATTAGCCCCCATTGAAAGTTCGAGATTTAATTTATCGCTAAGATTCCGGCTGGCACTAAACAGGATATCGCTATTGAGTTCAGAAGTATGGTTCTGATCGTAGGCGTTTATTCCCCCTTGCCTATTGATGGAAAAGGCAATTCCAGTTGGCAAAATACTTATCAATTCGTCTTTGCTCGAATCGTAACCAATTCTTCCCTGAATAGATGCCCAACTCGCCAGCTGATATTTCAACACTGCCGATGAGATATAGCGGTTCCGGCTGGCATGATCAGCTTGTTTGTTCATCAAAAAATATGGATTAGTTTTGTATTCATCGGCATTCCAGCGACTTTCGAAACCTGTTTTTGCATCAAAACCAGGTGCCAGAATAGATTGGTCTAAGCTGGTAGCCAGGGCAGAAATTCCATAATTAGGATTTAACGGACCATCGCTAAGGTAACTCTTGTTTTTATTCCATTCGTAAATATAATTACCTGTTAAGCTCAGCGATATTTTAGGACTTAAAGCCAATGTGCCATAAAAATTTAACGTTTTACGGTTGAGGGCGCCATTGCTTAAAACAGAATTGTAATCTAAATTAGAAACCGAAACGCGATAGTTATTCTTTGTATTTCCTCCAACAAGCGAAAGTGTATTGATAAATGCAGGAGCTATACGGTAAAAAGTCTGAATGTTATTTTTAACTGGAGTGTAAGGCCGCATAGAACCATCTACCTGGGCTGTTAATTTATTGTCCATAATTTCTCCCCAGCTTAATAAACCGGTAGAAATGGCGTTGTACAAATCGGCTGGACGTTTGTTCTGAGCTCCCTGCCCGTACAAATATTGGAAATCGGTCGAATTAACAGGAATATCGAAAGCCAGGTTGGTATTGTATTCAAACTTAGCCCTGGTGTTTTCTCTCCCACCTTTAAGGTTAATAAGAATTACACCATTTGCCGCCCTGGCCCCATACAAAGCCGAAGCTGCAGACCCCTTTAATATGGTAATGGTTTCAATATCATCAGGATTGATATTGCTGATCCCATCGCCGTAATCGGCGCCACCATACTCGTTGGCACTTCCCCTGATACTATTATCAATGGGTACACCATTTACAATAAATAATGGAGAAGTGGCAGTCATACTCGAAACACCTCTGATGAGCACGCGTGCGGCAGAACCCGGGCCGCCGTTTACACCGGTAATATTTAGTCCGGCAACCCTGCCTTGCAGCGCCATAATCAGATTACTTTCTCTTGCTTTGGTAATAGATGAGCCTTTAATGGTGGTAAGGGCATAACCTACTTTATAATTATCTTTTTCGATACCCAAGGCCGTAATTACCACCTCTTTTAAAAAACGGACACTATCTGTATCTATTTTTCCTTCGGCATTTTTTCTGATCACTATGAGATGATTGGGCAGCACAGAATAAGTATAACCACTGTTGAGCAGGAGTTGATCGATCACCTTTATGGCTTCCTCTTCTTCTACCTTAATAGATACCAGATGTTTAGGGATTTTAGATTCGCTGTAGGCGAAATGGTAAACAGTTTGTTGCTGTATAGCTTCTACAACCTGCTCAAAATTTGCCCCGTTAAAATTTAAAGTAACTTTAGTTTGCGCATTGGCACACAGCGGAAAAATCAATCCAATTAACAATATGATCCGCTGCGCACAATTCATGGCTACAAATATACATTGCTTAACTGTTTGTGCTAGCGGTAGATATATACATTTTTATCCTTTATCGAATAATTGAAGTTTTCGATCAGTTTTAGTACATCTAAGGCCTCAGGTAATGTTTCTTTATCAACATGCCCTGTAAATCTTACTGCTTTAAGTTCAGGTTCTTTAAAAGCTATTTTGATACCGTACCAACGCTCAAAAAGTTTAGCAACTTCATCAAAACTGTTATTTTTAAAAATAAGCTCGTGGTTTGTCCATGCAGTTTCTACTATGCGGTTGGTACCTGTGCCGTTAAAATGGCTGAGCTGGCTCATGCTTGCTTTACCATCTGCCAATGTAAACTTATCGTTTGGCTTTAAGATAAAAGTTTGTGCAACTTTATTTTTTATTGTAATAGATACCTTTCCCCTGATTAAGGTGGTTTCAGTAAAGGTATCGTCCTGGTAAGCCTTCACATCAAATGCAGTACCCAACACTTTAACAGCCAACTGTTCGGTGTGTACAATAAAGGGGTGCTCCGGATCTTTTTTAACATCAAAAAAGGCTTCACCAGATAGATAAACATTTCTGGTATCTCCACTAAAATGATCAGGATATCTTAAGCTGCTCCCCGAATTCATTTTTACAGTAGAGCCATCTGCCAGTACAATGGTTTTCACTTCTGTGGCTTTGGTTAGCGCCTGTGTTAATACTAACTGATCTGTTTTATTGAAGAAAATAGCTTCGCTATTGTAAACTAGTGTACCAGCAATAACAATGGCTACAACTGCTGCAATTTTTAACCAGGTGCTGTAAGGTTTATTTTTAACAACCTTTAATCCCTGTTCGCCAGGAACTGTAATTTGGGCTTTGATCCGATCAAAAACCCGATCAATATTTTCATCCTCAACTGTTTCAGTATCAAAATAAGTTTGTAGCCTTTCATACTCCTTTCTAAGTGAGGCATTGTCAGCTAAAATAGATTTCAGTTCAACAGATTCATCCGGCGAAATTTCGCCAGCCAATTGTTTTCCAAGCAATTCTGTAAATCTTTGATCTGTCATTTTTTTCCGTCCTTTATGGTATGTTCCTTTTCCTGCTAAAATTGCCTACAGAAAATATAAAAAAAGATAATTACTTACTAAGATAATCAGGGAAATCAGGTTTCCCAGTTTTTTTTCATCGGTTCCCTTATCGTTTAAAGGTTGTAATACCATACGGAGCTTTGCAATAGCCCTGAACAATTGAGTTTGCACCGTTCTGGGTGAGATATCCAACAGTTCTGCCACTTCCTTGTACTTCATTCCGCTTTCTTTTATTAATCTGAAAACAGTAGCCGCCTGTGGTGCCAAACCTGCAATGGCATAGTTTAACTGTTGGTGAAGTTCTTTAGTTTCAAGAATGTATTCTGGTGTATTAGTTGACACTGAAATGTTATCATTTTCATCAACTAAATCGATAAACGTAATGGAAGAATTTTTTTTAAGGTACTTAAGCGATTGATTTTTTACTGCGATAAAAAAGTAACTTTCTGGATTTAACACATGGGTACTTGCTGCCCGGTTTTCCCAACATTTCACAAACACCTCGGCTACAAGATCTTCAGCAACCTGTTTATCATTTACGTAGTAAATAGAAAACTTAATTAACCTACTGTACAGAAAGCGGTAAAGTTGCTCAAAAGATTTTATATCATCCTCGAGGCAAATCTTATTCCATAAAACGACTAGGTCTGGCTTAGCTGCTTTCAACTTGGTTAGTTTGGTGAATCAAATGTAAGGTAATAAAAAATATTTCATAAAAAAATCTTCCCGTTGTAGGCAATTTAACAAAAAAAGGACTCTTCATTCAGTGCCATAATAAGGTACAAGCCATTTATAGATCTATTGAAGCAGAAAACAATGAATAAAAACAAATATGTGATGGGCATTGATATCGGGGGTTCGCACATTACGGTTGCAGTACTCGATATGCAGCAACGGAACATTCTTAAAAATTCCTATACACGCGAACGCGTCGATTCTCATGGCTCAACAGAACAGATTATCAACACCTGGTGCAGTGCAATTAAAGCCGCTTATAAAAAGGTAGGTATCCAAATTGGCAATTTAGGTATTGCCATGCCAGGGCCTTTCGATTATGATAATGGCATCTCTTATATAGCTGGAAATGACAAATATGCAGCTTTTTATGGTCTAAACGTAAAAGACATGCTGGCCAGCGAACTACGGATTAACCGCGATCAGATTTTAATGAACAACGATGCTGCCTGCTTCTTGGCCGGAGAGGTATTTGCAGGCGAAGCCCGTGCCTACCAAAACCTAATTGGTGTTACCTTGGGCACCGGACTTGGAAGTGCCGTGTGTAAAGAAGGAAAAATTACCGATGCCAACCTGTGGTGCTCTTCTTTTTTGAATGGCATAGCAGAAGATTACCTTTCTACCCGTTGGTTTTTGAAACGTTATTATGAGCTTACAGGTTTGAACATCCTAAATGTCCGCGAACTGACCTTGCTTTACGAGGAGAACCAGACGGTTCGTAAAATATTTACAGAATTTGGGCATAACCTTGGTCTTTTTCTTAAGGATTTTCAACAGGATCATGAAACAGAGGCAATTATAATTGGCGGTAACATTGCCAATGCGTCTGTTCGTTTTATGCCCAATGTGATTAAATACCTCGAATCGCAAGGGATCGACACGCCTATTCATATATCCAAGCTGAATGAAGATGCAGCACTGGTTGGTGCCGCAGGTTGTTGGGCTACAGGTATTGCTAAAGTGACCGAAAAATCTGATTTAAGCCGTTAATTTTTGGCGGCTGGGAAGAGTGTAATAGTCATTTCGAGAGATCATTTATTGTATAAAAACCTATATGGTGCTTTTTTGGAGAAAATGAATGGCAGTATTTCATAGGTACTGTAGTCCTGCCATCCGCTTTATCCCGATGAAGAATCGGGATGCCCGCTGCTGTCAGGTTTATTGAACAGCGGTTTGTTTTCAAGGCACCAAACTTTGTATATAAATCCATACTGAAGTGTAGAAAGCTAAAAGATGCGGCAGTACGCCAGGAAAAAAATAAAAATATTTCAATTTCCCTGTAGGCAATTTGTGTAAGCAAAATACTCTTATCTATAAAACAGCCCGGATGGAAATCCTTAAGGCGAAAAACAATTAACCAAATACTTATTCAAAATTATTCGTAATGAATATGAAAAAATCTTTACAGCTAACATGCTTATTGCTTTATGCATCCACAGGCCTGTACGCAGCTACACCGAACGATCATTTTAACAGAGCAGTTTCTTTCCATGCTGTTTACCAGGATGTCATTAAAGGAACAGTAAAAGACGAAACAGGTGCAACACTGCCGGGTGTAACCATTACCATAAAAGGGGCGCAGGGCGGAACCCAAACCAACACATCAGGGCAATACAGTATTACTGCTAAAACAGGCGATGTTTTGGTGTTCTCATTTATCGGCTACCTGCGTAAGGAGGTTACCGTAGGTACGCAGAGTACTATTGATATCACTTTAACCCCTGATTCTAAAAATCTTGAAACTGTTGTGGTAACGGCACTGGGGATAAAAAGATCTACAAAGGCACTTACCTACAATGTTCAAACATTAAATACAAATGCAGTAAACGATGTAAAAGACCCAAGTTTTGTAAATAGCTTAACGGGTAAAGTGGCGGGTCTAACGTTAACACACTCTTCAGCTCCTGGTGGTTCTACAAAAGCAGTTTTGCGTGGTAATAAATCAATTACCGGAAATAACAATGCGCTTTATGTAGTTGATGGTGTTCCTTTACCAAGCTTATCGAGTTCGGCACTATCGGATGGATTTCAGCTTTCAGATTCTGGAGATGGTATTTCAAACCTAAATCCGGATGATATTGAAGAAATCAGTGTGTTAAGTGGAGCTTCTGCTGCAGCCTTGTATGGTGGAGCAGCATCAAATGGTGTAATATTAATTACCACAAAAAAAGGTAAAGCTGGTAAAACATCCATTAATTTTAATTCAAGTGTAACCTTTGATAAGCCATTTATCTTACCAGAAGTTCAAAATAGTTACGGAGCATCAGCGCCAGAAGCTTTTGATGGCTGGGGCTCTAAAGCAAATAATGGCGGCAGCTACAATCCTAAAGATTTTTTCAATACTGGCAAAACCTTTACTAACGCTTTGTCTATATCTGGAGGAACAGAAAAAAATCAAACTTATTTTTCAGCTGCAGCAACAAATGCCGATGGTATTATACCGAATAATAAATTAGACCGGTATAACTTCTCGTTTAGGAATACAACTTCATTTTTTAATGATAAACTAACTTTAGATGCGAATGTAGATTATACCTATCAAAATATGCTGAATATGCCTGGCCAGGGAACGTATTACAATCCGTTGGTTGGTGTGTACTTATTCCCTGGGGCTTCAGCAGATTTTAACCAGTATAAAAATTACGAAACATTCGATCCTATAAGAAATATAAATGTTCAAAACTGGGCTTATTCGGTAAATGACCTGTCAGTACAAAATCCGTATTGGGTAGCTAACAGGAATTTATTCGCTAACCAAAGAAACAGAATATTAGGCTCTGTTACAGCAAAATACAATTTTACCAGTTATTTAAATTTACAGGGTAGAATTAAGATGGACAGGACTACCGATTTTGGTACAAATAAAATCTATGCAAGTACTATAGCCACATTATCAGGATCAAGCCCAAATGGTTTTTACAGAGAAATTAACGATTTAAATAGCCAAACTTATGCCGATTTATTGTTAAACTTTAATAAAACCTTAGGTCAATTTACCTTAAATACCACTTTAGGTACAAGTATTTTGAATAATAAACAAAGAACAACCAATATTGGAGGGCCTTTGGATATCTATAAGATACCTAACTTTTTTAGTTTGTACAATATAAATCCAAGTACACTTCAAGTGAATAACCCGCCTTTTGGATTTGATCCCCGTCCTGAATATAGAGAGCAAAACCAGGCAGCATTTATCACAGCCACTTTAGGTTATCATAATTACCTGTTTTTAGATGTAACAGGCCGCAACGACTGGAATTCTTCTTTGCCTAAATCGTTCTTTTACCCTTCTGTTGGTTTAAGTGCTGTGCTTAGTGAAATGTTTAAATTACCAGAAGCAATCTCTTTTGCCAAATTAAGACTTTCATATGCCCAGGTAGGTAATGCCATTCCTCCACAATATGCTTATGCTGCTGCCCCTGCAACATTCCCGGTTTCTGGCGCAGGTATCACCCTAAGTAGTGGTAAACAACTAGAAAGCCAGTTAAAGCCAGAAAAAACCAAATCTTTTGAAATTGGTGCAGATTTGAAATTTTTCAAAAACAAATTGAACTTAACGGCAACATATTACACAACCAATACCACTAATCAGTTTTTCCGTTTACCAGCAGCACCTTCAACAGGTTATTCTTATGTTGATTTTAATGCCGGAAAAGTTAAAAATCAAGGTTTAGAAACTTCACTTAGTTCTAATGTAAATCTGGGTGAAGTGATATGGACACCTGCTGTTAACTTCTCTTTTAACCGCAATAAGGTTGTTGAGTTATTGCACAAAACAGACCCTACAACGGGATTACCTGTAAACTTCACTTCTTTAAAACTGGGTGGCAATACCTTTATTGAAGAGGGTGGTGCCTACGGAGATATCAAACTCAACGACTATAACCGTAATGCAGATGGATCTATAGTTTTAGATAAAGATGGTTTACCTACGTTTTCGAACAATTTAATTACCGTTGGAAATGTAAATCCTAAATACCAGCTTAGTTTTAATAACGGCTTTAATTATAAAAATTTCAAATTAAGTTTTTTAGTTGATGGTCGTTTTGGTGGTCAGGTAGTATCTAATACAGAGATGAAATTGGATCAGTATGGCATGTCGCAAAGAACAGCAGATTCACGTAGCAACGGAACACAGAAATTTAATAATGCAGATAACAGCCAGGCCTATTACAACAGAATTTCAAGCCAGTTGTCGCCTTCGTATGTATATAGCGCTACTAATATCCGTTTAAGAGAATTGTCGCTTGGCTATACCATACCTGGTAAAGCTTTTAACAACAAAATCCAGAATATTCAATTATCAGTAATTGGAAGAAATTTATGGATGATTTACAATAAAGCTCCATTCGATCCGGAAGTAATTACATTAACTGGAAATGCTTTCCAGGGTTTTGAAAATTTCTCATCACCAAGTTTACGCAGTTTTGGATTTAGTTTAAAAGTTACTTTATAACACATAAAGACATGAAATACTCAAAGATACTCAATAAGCCTTTTGCAATTTCTGCATTAATGCTTGTAGCGTTATTTAGCGCTTGTACAAAAAATTACGATTTGTATAATACAAACCCGAATACATTAAGCCCTGATGATTTACAAAAAGATAACGTTGGTGCCGGAACGTTTATTCCTACCATGCAGGTAAATGTATTCTATAATCTAAAAAAAGATGACTGGAAATATCAGGTACAACAGAATTTAAATGCCGATGCATTTTCTGGATATTTTGCTCCTGTTGGCTTTGGAGATCAAAGTAATGCAAATTATAATCTAAATGTTGGATGGAATACATGGCCCTTCAGAGTAGCTTACGAAGGAATTATGGGCAACTGGAGGGCTTTAAAGAGCTTCGCATCGGGTGCGCCACAGGTTATAGCCGTATCTGATATTTTGAAAGTAGAAGGTATGCACAGGGTTACAGATATATACGGGCCTATACCTTATAGTAAATTTGGTGTTAATGCTTTAGTTACTCCTTACGATAGCCAGGAAACAGTTTACAATACCTTTTTCCAGGAATTAGACAATGCCATAAAAGTATTAACTGATTATATTGCCAAAAACCCATCTGATAATTCCTTATCGAAATTTGACCTAGTATACAATGGCAATTATAAACAATGGATAAAATTTGCAAATTCATTGAAATTACGCCTGGCAATACGAATAGCTTATGTTAACCCAAGTTTAGCTAAAACCAAAGCAGAGGAGGCTGTTGCCAATTCTTTTGGTTTATTAACAACTCAGGCCGATAATGCTTTAGTTGTAGGAGGAAAAGGTATTACGACGAATAACGGCTTAAGGGTTGCAGATATTGATTATAAAAATTCTCGAATGAATGCTAGTATCGAATCAATTCTCAAAGGTTTTAATGATGGCCGTTTATCCAAATATTTTCAAATAAGCCCTAATCTTGACAAAGGATATCTGGGGGTAGTAGGCGATTTTAAAGGTGTTAGAACTGGTATTGTAATGAATGGCGGAACTTATGAGGCAAGAACTTACTCGGTAAATTTAACTGAACAAAGCCCTGTACAATATATGTGTGCAGCAGAAGTATCATTCTTAAGAGCTGAAGGCGCATTGAGGGGTTGGAATATGGGAGGAACACCACAGTTTTTTTATGAGCAAGGAATCAGGTTATCTTTTGCACAATATGGAGCTAATGGAGTAGATGAATATATTGCAAACAATACAGGTACCCAGGCAGCTTATACAGATCCAACTGGTGTTACCGCAAATAATGTACCTGCAGGTTCAAATTTATTAAGTACTACAACGGTGAAATGGGATGAATCTGCTTCAAAACAAATCAAACTGGAAAGGATCATCACTCAGAAATGGATTGCTGTTTTTCCAGATGGACAAGAAGCGTGGTCAGAATACAGACGCACGGGCTATCCAAAAATATTCCCAGTTGTAAACAACGCAAGCGGTGGCCGTATTGATACTCAAATTCAAATCAGGAGATTACCATTTTCTGATGATGAGTATAAAACCAACACAGCAGAAGTATCTAAAGCTGTAGCCTTGTTAGGAGGTACAGATACTGGAGGTACCCGCTTATGGTGGGATATTCCGAACAAAAATCTTTAATTAATATAATAACCGGGAGGCTTTTAAGCTCCCGGTTTTTTGTAAACGAAAAATATCTTACTATAATTTTCTAAATAGGACTAAGCGTGTTTAATCCTATCCATTTTTACCCAAACCAATTTCTAACCAAAATTTTTAAATCTATGAGAAAACTAACCGTTTTCGGCGTAATGCTTTTAACAGCTTTCGCCTTGTTGTACGCCTGTAAAAAAGCTAATTCTGAAAAAGAAGACAACCTATTAAACACCAAAGGCACTGCCAGAGCCGCCACCAATGCCTCTGCCCTGGCCTTAACAGGTCCATTCATGACCGCCTATGTAGAAGTAAACAGCAACAATTTTGTAAATCCGGGCTGTTATACCTATGGAACTTCGGCCAGCCAATTATTTGGTGTTTCTGTCATTTTCGCCGCCAATATCAATTCGGTAAATGGCACTCCCACCCTCTACTTCAATCCACAGGTACAAGAAACCTTAAATTCTGGCAAGGTGGCTTACCTTAAATCATTAGGTATAAAAGTTGTACTCGATGTACTTGGAAATCATCAAGATGCAGGTTGGGGCTGTTTTACCACTTATGCCCAGGCTGATGCCTTTGCCATTCAGTGTGCCAATGCGGTACAGCAATATGGTTTAGATGGAATTGATATTGATGATGAATATTCTACCTGCACCGCAAATGATGGCTCGCTGGTTCTTGCAGCAGCAGCGCTTAGGGCCCATATGGGTACCGACAAACTTATTACCATGGCTGCATTTAACCAGGCCAATTATTTTACTTCTACTTATAACAACCAAAAACTGGGCGATATTTTAGATTATGTATTTGAGCAAACTTATTTCTCTACAAATTATGCCGGTCGTTTACAGCCTTACATTAACGCTGGCGTACCTAAAAGTAAATTGGGTTTAGGAACAGATTTGGGCAATAGCGATCAGGCAGCGGTAGCCACTTATGTAAAAAATAATGGTTTGGCCAGTGCCATGGTTTACAATGTAGCCAACAACTCGCAAACTAAATTATCAGCCATGTCTAACGTACTCTATGGCGCTGCAACCGATGTAAAACCGAACTGTATTGATGGCAATGGAGGCACCCCTCCACCAGCAGGAAACCGATCATTGGTTTTCGACGGAACAAATGAGTACTTAAATTCGAATACCTTTAATCTTGCAGGCACCAGCTTAACTTACGAAGCATGGATTAAACCAACCGCTTTTAAAGCTACTGCTCCAAATATCTCTACCATTATGGGGGTCGAAGTGAGCGACGCCAATGTGGCTTTGCTCCGTTTAGGTGATGCTTCCCTGGCCAACAACAAAGTACAATTTGTACTGAATACAGGTGGTGCAACACCTAAAAAGCTAAACTCTACTACAGCACTAAGTGCCAATACCTGGTATCATATTGCAGCAACATATGATGGCTCGACCATGAAAATTTACATCAATGGCACTTTAGATGCCAGCATGAGCGCAACAGGTACTATTGTTTCCAACGGCACATTTCAGATTTCGAGAAGCTGGGATGCCAATAGAGGTTTCAATGGTCAGTTCGATGAAATGCGGGTTTGGAAATCGGCACTGTCACAATCAACAATTTCTGCCAATAAATGTGGTGTAAGTGCAACAAGTACCAATTTAGAGGCTTACTGGAAATTTGATGAAGGAACTGGAACTACCGTAGCCGATGCAACCGGACATGGCCACACTGCTAGCCTGCTTAACATGGAGAGTAGCGATTGGTCTACTACAGTTCCTTGTTTATAGGTTTTCTATATAGTGGTTATTCTTGTGATAAGTGTTTCGGCCCATCACTTATAAAATACAATGGACAGTGTCTTCACCGTCCATTGTAAATTTTACATCTGCGCTTTCTACATACGCTTTTCTATACTAAAGCGTTTCTATAGCTTAAGCTTTAGCTTCAAATTCGATATTATAATCGATTTAGCCATTTGCTTACTAGCATACCATTTCTATCTTTGTAACCGTTATCTTTGCACGGATACAGATATAGGCTTAAAAAACTGTGTTTTTTCATGATTAAAACAACAAAACTGTACTCGTTTTTGTCCCCCTTTTGGAATAGGATGTATAATAGCACCTGTAGACACTATTTGAAGGTAGAATATAATTTTTAATTTTAAACGCTTAATTTTACCCGAATGGATATCTTATCATACCTATTAGAACTCTTGCAGCAACGCAAAGAAGTTGGGATTACCGGCTTGGGCACTTTTTATAAAAAGAAATACCCAGGAAGATACGATAAGGAAAAACAAACGTTTTTGCCTCCCGGATATACACTGCAGTTTTCGGCCGAATTAACCGAAGAAGAAGCTTTAGCCAACTTTATTTCTACCAAAGCAAACATCAGTAACGAAGATGCCCGTAATCAAATTGCCCATTTTGTTGAAGAAGTAAATCAGAAATTAGAATTAGACCATGAGGCCGAGTTGCAAAATACTGGTCGTTTATTTTTTACCGAACAAGGATTAGGTTTCGAACCGGTTAAAAACATGAACTATGGTTCTGAATTTTATGGACTTCCGTCATTGGCAGAAACTGTAATTGAAGAAACAAAAGCTGATTCGCCTCAACAAGAGGAAGAGGTTTACGATGAAATCGCTGAAGCACCAAGTGTACCCTCACCTTTTGAGAATAAATCATACCACGCCCCGGTAATCGAAAATGTAGAGCTGGATGAAGTTAAGGATGATCTTAAAAACACCTTAAAACATACGGGAACAGGTGCAGCAGAAATTACCGAAGCGCCAGATTTTATCAAAGAACAGCACGAAGAACATCCAAGCCGCTTTGGCCATACACCAGAATCGGAGGTGGAGAATATTATGGCTGAGCAACATGCAATTGAAACACCAGAATCTGCCGAAGCACAAGAAGAAATAGAAGAAGTAGCAAATACAACTGAAGAAGTATCAGAAGTTGAAAATATTGCCACTGAACAACCTGCTATTGAAACGCCTGAATCTGATGATGTGCAGGACGAAGTAATTGCTACAGAAAATACCTCAGCACCTGAAGAAATCAACACCGTGGAGGTACTAGAAACGATTGTCCCACAAACTGAACCTTCGAGCCGTTTTTCGCTTAGGTCGGAAATAGAAGAACCTAAAACATATATCAATTTAGAAGACGAAACTAAAAAAGAAGAACCTGTAATTGAAGCTCCTGCATTTATAAAAGAGCAACATGCAGAGCATCCTAATCGTTTTGGTCACGACCCAATTGAACATGGAGACGAAACGCGACAAGGGATGTCAACCTGGTTGATGATTACAATTGCAGTGTTAGCTTTGGTTGTTATTGCAGCGATAACCTATTTGGTTAAACCCGAATTATTTACAGGTGAAACAACTGAAGTGGTAAAGCCTGCACAAGTAATTATCGATTCGCCAAAGGTTGTGGTTGATACCCTAAAAGCAAAACAGGATTCGATAGCCAAAACAGATAGCATTTTAAAGGCCAATCAGGTTCAGAAAAAAGCAGATACCATTAAAAAATTAGAGGCAAAACCTGTAGTTAAACCTGCTGTAGAAACATCAAAAGAAAATAACATTGTACCAAAAACAGGTCCTTCTACGTTTGATGTTATTGCGGCATCGTATAAAACTGTAGCAGGGGCTGAAAAATACATCGCCGTTATGAAAACCCTTGGCTTAAATGCTAAAATTGCAAATATGGCCGGACCGTGGAAAAAAGTAAGCATAGCGAGTTTTAAAACGCAAAAAGAAGCCGAAGAGCAGAAAGAGGTTTTACAGAAAAAACTAAAAGGAAAAGGGTTTTACGTACAACAAATATTTAACAACACACAACCATAATGATAACTTTATTAATTCAGGACACCACAAAAGCATTACAAGACACAGCAAATGCGGTTAACCAAGCTGTAACACAACCACAACCAGAATTACATTTTATCGATCTGCTTTTTAAGGGCGGCTGGGTAATGATTCCACTGGCTTTTCTAGCTTTCTTAGCTTTGATTATTTTTGTTGAACGTTATTTAACCATTAAAAAAGCAACTAAAGACGAATCGAACCTAATGGGTCAGATCAGGTCTTATATCCAATCGGGAAATTTAGATGGTGCCATGTCCCTTTTAAAAAACAATAACTCTCCTCTTTCACGCATGCTGCAAAAAGGTTTAAAACGCATTGGTCGCCCGATTAAAGATATTGAAGGTGCGATTGAAAATGTGGGTAAACTAGAGGTTTCCAAATTAGAGAAGAACATCAGTATATTGGGTATTGTGGCAGGTATTGCGCCAATGCTTGGTTTCGTTGGTACAATTGTGGGGGTAATTACCATTTTCCACCAGGTATCAATAAAAGGGGCGATCGAAATCGGAACGATCTCTGGTGGTTTATATACGAAAATGATTACTTCTGCAACCGGGTTAATTATCGGTATTATCGCTTACGTACTGTACCACATTTTAAATATTATGGTCGAAAAAATCATTCTTAAAATGGAAACCGATGCAATTGATTTTATTGATTTACTAGAAGAACCAGGCAAATAATGAATTTACGCAAAAGAACAAAAGGATCGGTAGAAGTACATACTTCAGCGTTGAACGATATTATGTTCTTCCTGATGTTGTTTTTCTTATTGGCCTCTGCCGTGGTAAATCCTACGGTGGTTAAATTATTGTTGCCACAATCATCAAGCGGACAGCAATCTACCGCCAAGAAAGCAGTTACCGTTACAATAGACGAAAATTTAAAATATTTCGTTGAAAAAAAACCGGTTAGCATTGAGGAATTAGAACCTACATTAGCATCATACCAAAAACTGGCACCAGATATGACCATACTTTTATATGTTTCACGCAATGTAACTTATCAGGATGGATTTGTGGTAAACGATATTGCCAATAAACTGAAATTAAAACTTGTTGTAGCCGTTGAGCCTAAGAAATAATGAACTACAAAACACAAATACCTAATGAGGAAAATAATTACCCTAAGGCCATTGCCATAGCAAGCGGAATTATGGGCTTTTTATTATTGATCAGCTTTTTTATCGTGATTGGTTCTTTCCAGCCGCCTGAAGAAGTAGGTATGGGTGGTATGGTGGTTAATTATGGAACTTCTGCAGAAGGTATGGGCGATGATTATACCAGTATAGAAGAACCATCAGCAGATCCAAACGCGAACGGTAAACCGCCAGAAAAAGTAACGCCTGAAGAGAAAGTTACCCCAACCACTGCTACCCAAAGTAGTGATAAGGAAATACAGACACAAAATACCGAAGACGCCATTGCGGTAAATACCAAGCCTACAAAACCGACTAAAGCTGCGCCAACTCCGGTAACTGAAGATAAACCTGCCAAACCAGTAATTAATCAGAATGCACTTTACAAAGGCAAAAAGAATACAGGCCAGGGGCAGGGAGATGGAACAGGGAGTACACCAGGTAACCAGGGTGATAAGGATGGCGATCCTTTAGCTTCCAATTATGGCGAAGGTGGTTCAGGAAACGGCAATGTGCAGTTATCATTAGCCAGCAGAAAATTTATCGATATCCCAAGAATACAAGATGACGGACAAAGTGCTGGGAAAATTGCTGTTCAAATCCGTGTAGATAAAAATGGCAAAGTTGTACAGGCCCGTGCAGGTGCAAAAGGTACTACCCTATCTGATTTAGCACTCTGGAGAAAATGTGAACAGGCCGTATTAGGTTCAAGTTTAAATAAATTGGAATCAGCTCCCGATGTACAAACCGGAATTGTAATATTTAATTTCAAGGTGAAATAGAATAATGGCCGATCCGCATAAAAAAAGTCCCGATTTGCATCGGGACTTTTTTTATGATCACCACTATAAAATTATATTGAGCTGAGGTTTATTGTTTGCTTGTTCCTTGCTCGTAAAATAAATATCGCTTTTACTACTTGCCGCACCATCATTGGTTAGCACAAAAGTTATAATTTTATTCCCTGTACTTAGGTTTTGGTTAATTACACTGGTTACGTCAATTGAATAATTATCCGCTCCATAGACGACAAAACTATTAACCAATGGATTACTTAAAGGTGCATTATTCCAGGTTAATCCGGTTTCTGTCCAGGTATTTGTTGCTGCAGTATATACACTTATTGTTCTGGAAGGATCTGTATTTACAGAGGAAGCATTTAAAACCAATCTTGCATTAGAAACCGCTGTACCAGATAGTGCAGAAAAATCAAATTTAATATAGGCTTTTCTGGCATAAGAACTTGCATCAGATTTTACAATAAAGGTACTTTCAGTACCGTAATTATTGTCAGCATAAGTACCGTTTCTTACATAGGTATCAGCGTTAGCAACAAATCCGGTAAATGAGTACACGCTCTGCGCAAAACCAACATCTGGATTGCTTAGCGGTAGCGCAGTTTGAAAATAATCAATTCCGCCATTATTAGTAAAATTAACTGCCCCGGCAATCAGAGGAGATATCTTTTGCAATTTAAAATCTGCGGGCGTGCCAACTGCAGATGCATTATTAAATTTCGGGTCGGTATAAGTATTGCCTGAAACAGTTCCCGCAGGTCCATTTACAGCAGTGATAGACTGAGGATAAAAACAATTATTTTTAAAAACGGCAGACGCCATTATGGGTTTATCCGAAAATCTGGTAATTGTTCCTGTAGCATAAATTATATTGTTGCTAAATGTACTGTTAAATGCAAAAGTGCTGGCCGTATTGGTATATTGAAATATTCTGGTAAAGCTATCGTTGGTATAAAAAGTGTTGTTGTAAATCTTATTAGTAGTATAATTTGAGGTGTAATTAATAAGTTTCGAACCGCTAGGAGAAGAATTGGCATTCTTCACATCATTTACACTAAGGTTATATCTAACAATAATATTTTGAGCGCTTGGCATAAATAACATAAAACCACGATCATTATCATGCGAGTAATTATATTCAAAAATGTCTCCATTGGTATCAATATCTGCATCAAATGCTTGCCCATCATACGGCCCACCACCTTTAATACCCGAAACTTCATTATAAGAAATAATGGTTCCTAAACTTCCGTAAGTCCAGCAGGCAGCATAGTTAGCCGCATCACTTTTACAAGTATTACGTAAAATATTATGGGTAATTTTTGAATTCTTAACCCCGTTAAATACAATACCATCACCATAAATATTTTCAATTAAATTGCCTTCAAACACTACATTATCTGCTTTTACTGAACTCGATGTTCTAATTCCTTCAATATCACAATCTTTAACATGGCAGTTTAGAACCAGTACATTATTGATCAGGCCAGTAAAAATAATTCCACCCGAACCCTTATTGTAATTAGGTGTACCATAACCTGTTGAATTTACATTATGGACATAACAATTATTAATGGTAATGTTACTTGCAGCCGTAGCACCAGAATTATTCACTTTAATACCTGTTACGGCATATTGTTGTCCTGGAAGTGCCGTATTGGTAATTTCAAGGTTCTTAATTTCCCAGTATGATTGATTGTTTAGCAAAAGTGTTATTGAACCATTGGTCAATCCTCCACCATTGATAACAGGTTTATTACCAGACCCATACTGATCGATAATAATCGAACCTTCTGCACTTCCAGAGCCCAAAGGGGCAAGATTTCCGGTCCATACGCCGTCCGCTTTAAATAAAATCTGATCCCCGGGTGCAAACGTAACCGTATTTACTTTGCTAATGGTTTTCCACGGAGAGCTGGTGCTCGTACCATTATTATTATCGTCTCCTAAAGGATCAACATAGTAAATGGTTCCTACAATTCCAAGAAGATTATTGGTATTGCTACTTTGTTTCTGATTTGACAAGCCTTCATTAGCCTGTACAAGAGCTTTTTTACATCCGCCAAACAGCAGCATAGTTAATGCCGAGCAGGTAATTAATAAGTTTTTCATTTTTTAGTAGAATTTGGTTAAAAATTTTTCAATCAAATATCATCTGTTTTCAAAAAACGTAGGGTGAAAAATCTTAAAGATTAGGGGTAATTTTAGATCTTTTTTTATTTATTATGAGAAAGGCAGATATACTAAAATTGAATTTCAGGCAAATGCGAAATTGACCTGATAACTAATGAAAATATTAAACATTTCATTTTATTATAATAGTCAACTTATATTTGACGCATATTATGAACTATCAACAAACGCTAGATTTTTTATACAGTAAACTCCCGATGTTTACCCGCGTTGGGGCCTCTGCTTTCAAAAAAGATTTAACCAATACCATTATCCTTTGCGAAGCTTTGAATAATCCTCAGGATAAGTTTAAAAGCATCCATGTGGCAGGTACCAATGGAAAAGGATCCACTTCGCATATGCTGGCTTCCGTATTGCAGGCACAAGGATATAAAACAGGACTGTACACTTCTCCCCATTTAAAAGATTTCCGCGAGCGTATCCGCATCAACGGAAAAATGATGAGTAAAACTGAAGTAGTATCGTTCGTCAGAAAACAACAAAAGTTGATCGAAAAAACCGAGCCTTCCTTTTTCGAAGTAACAGTCGCTATGGCATTCCATCATTTTGCTAAACATGAGGTAGATGTGGCTGTAATTGAAGTGGGTTTAGGCGGAAGGTTAGATTCAACTAACATCATTACCCCACAAATTTCGGTCATCACCAATATTAGCCTCGACCACGTGAATATGCTAGGCAATACACTGGCAGAAATTGCAGGCGAAAAAGCAGGCATCATTAAAAAGAATATCCCAGTCGTTATTGGCGAAACACAGGAAGAATCTGCTCCTGTATTTATACAGAAGGCTAAATCGGTAGCTGCACCAATTGTTTTTGCCGATGCCATATTAACCGCACAGGATTTTAGAATCAAGAATAATAAACTTTCCTTATCGGTTTATCAAAAAGGGGAAATCAAATACAAAAATCTACAAAGCGATCTTACTGGTATTTATCAGCATAAAAATATTTTAACCGTTTTAGAAGCTCTAGCAGTCCTTAATGAGAAAACGGACATTAAAACTGATCAGGAAGCAATCTATAAAGGAATAAGCCAGGTTAAAAAACAAACCGGTTTACAGGGTCGTTGGCAAACCCTAAGTAAAAATCCATTAGTGATCTGTGATACAGGCCATAATGAAGCCGGAATCACCGAGGTGATTAAAAACATCGCGCACACCCCTTTTCAAAACCTACATATTGTTTTTGGAATGGTAAAGGATAAAGATATTTCGAAAGTTTTATCCCTGATGCCTAAAAATGCAACTTATTATTTTTGCAAACCAGATTTAGAACGTGGTTTAGCCGCTAACGAACTTGCAGACCAGGCAGCCGGGTTTGGCCTAAAAGGAAACACTTATTCGTCGGTAGCAGAAGCCAAAACAATGGCTATCCAATCGGCGGGTGCAAAAGATCTTGTTTACATTGGTGGAAGCACTTTTGTGGTGGCTGAAGCACTGTAAACAGACAAATAATTTCCTCTTTACGAAGATTAACAAAAGAGCTGAGTGCTGTATAGTCCCAGCTCTTTTTGTTATTGATTTATTGCGCTTCTAATATCCATTGTTGGTTTGCAGAACCAGAAGTGCCATTTATGCTATACTGCACAATCTTAGTACCACTGGTTGTACTACTTCCCGGATTATCCAGCACATAATGGTTAGACAGGTTACTCTGAATTACATATTTATTTGCCCCTACAGGAAGTAAAATCCACTGCTGATTTGCACCATTAGTAACTGTATACTGAATAATATTGCCGTTTAAAGTTTGAGTACCTCCAGCTATATCCAGCGCTTTACTGCTGTTCGCATTAACGATCACATAATTTGTTCCCTGAGCATTAAATTTCCAGTTTTGCCCATTTCCGATGGCACTAGTGCTTTCAACCAGAAAAGCACTATTAGCTGTGCTGTTATTTTCGATAGCAAGATAAAGACCGCTTGATGCATTTTTGATTTTGTACCAGGTATTAGCTATAATACCACTGGTAACCGGTACAGTTACAGGTGCTGAATTCTGATTAAAAATATCTGTAATTGTAACCCTTACTGAATAAGTTCCACTGCCTAAGGTACTGCTAATGGTGGCCGATCGTTTTTGCGGCAATACCTCATTTACCGTACTTACCACAGTTCCGGATGGATTAAGTAACTCTACTTTTGATGAAAATTGAGGGCTTTTGTTCTGATTGTTCGACCAGTTTATGGTTACTGTACTACCATTGTAAACAGCTGTTGCCGATTGTACTTCTCCAATGGTTAGTGTTGGTGCGGTACCCTGATTGGTTTGTGCCGGAAGCGATAAAGTACGTCCTGTACCGAAACCCGAATTGGGTTGAATATTTCCGCCATGCTCCATAAAATAAGCATCTTCTGTAGCATCATATCCCGAATTGAAAGCCCTGTCGTAGATTCCATTTCTGCCTGCATCGCCTGCATTGGCGCTAAAACTTCTGCCGGTATGCTTTTCCCAGGTATTATTGGTAGTTAAATTCCAGCAATCTTTAAAAAAAGCTTTTCTGATAAAGCTGCCATCGTAAGCCGGATTTGAGCCTGTCCAATTTTCCAAAAATGCATCATTACCTGAGCCCAGAAACTGGGTGCGCTCTGGAATAGCCAGTGTGGATGTATGAAACCACACGCCGCTGGTTTGATTTTGAATAAAAGTGCCGATATATAATTTCCCGTTTAATTTCCACGCCCTTAAAGCTATATTATACCAGGTGTTAAGCTCCCATTGATAAGGATTAATGGTTTTGTAACCATCGCCCTCCCCTCCAAACCTGCTGCTCGTAGTTCCGGCACCTGTATAAGCTACTTCCGAATACACTCCTCCGGCCGTATTTGGATCCCATAAAGACGAAATCAAAATATTTGGCGTTCCAAAAGAATTATCCGGGGTTTGCTGTAAACCCGCATAGCCGCCGGCATAATTGTGAACCGAAAAATATTCGGCATTGGCTGATTGTGTAATTTTTATTTTATGCAGCTTAGCAATTGCATCAGAGGGAAAAGAAAAATAAAGGTGTTCTGAAGGTGCAGCATTCTCTCCACTTGCCGTAGCATTTGCCAAACTCAGTGCATTTTTTGATAATTTGGGGCTCTCTGCAATGATGCTTTTCTGACAGGAAAAGAGAAAAAGTACAAGCATACCCATAGCCATTACAGACCATGCTGAAAATTTAGTTGATTTCATCGTTTTACAATTGGTTAGGTGAGTAATTATAATCTTAAATTAACCACAAAAATCAAACTGATGCTATTTTTCTCTACGCAAACGATTGACTTCCTTTCAATTAGCATCAACTACGATTTGTGAGACTGCTCATACACAAGTACATAAAAATGAAGGTCTTTCGCAATTAGAATCTCACAATTTATTAATTACCTGAAGTTGAAAGCCGTCAAAACGCAATATCTAATGCCCTTTTTTGATTTCTAGATATTCAAACAATCGTTTGCGTTTAAATTACCCCAAAAATACCCTGTTTCGCTTCTAAATCTTTACACAAACTTCAAAATATCTTTACTTAAAAGTTATTACTTTAGCCCTTTAACTAAAACACAATGAAGAAAATATCCTGTCTAATCTTTTCCATTTCTATTTTTTCGATCACGCTCTCCTCAGCACAAACTAAAAAATCTACTGCGGCACAGCCTAAGGCATTTCCTGCCGAAGTAGCACGTCCTAAACTGGTGGTAGGCTTAGTGGTTGATCAAATGCGTTGGGATTACCTGTACCGCTACTATAACCGCTATACCAATGGTGGTTTTAAAAGATTAATCAACGAAGGTTTTTCTGTAGAAAATACTTTTATTCCCTATACACCAACTTATACAGCGTGTGGCCATACCTGTATCTATACGGGTTCAGTTCCAGCTGTTCATGGTATTATTGGTAACGATTGGTACGATCCTGAAACTAAAAAGAATGTATATTGTACTGAAGATTCCTCAGTATCTACTGTTGGCAGTAGCCCTTCATCCGAAGGAAATATGTCGCCTAAAAACATGCTAACCACTACCATTACCGATGAATTAAGATTAGCCACAAACTTTAGAGGTAAAGTAATTGGTATTTCATTAAAAGATAGAGGCTCGATCCTTCCTGCGGGCCATGCAGCAAATGCGGCATATTGGTATCAAGGTAGCACCGGAAACTGGATTACCAGTACCTATTATATGAAAGAAGTACCCACCTGGATTGCCGATTATAATAAGCTGAAACTAGCGAATAAATTCTATGCAAAAAACTGGGAAACTTTGTATCCGATGAATACCTATGTAAACAGTACTGCAGATGAGAAAGCTTACGAAGGAAAAGCGAGCACATTCCCTCACCAGCTTACCCAAAACATCGATAAAAATTTCGATGCCATCAGAAGTACGCCTTATGGCAATACCATTACATTGGATCTTGCCAAATTAGCCATCCTTTCTGAAGATTTAGGACAGGATAACATCACCGATTTCTTAGCCGTAAGCTGTTCATCTACTGATTATGTAGGTCATGCTTATGGTCCGAACTCAGTAGAGGCAGAAGACACTTATTTACGTTTAGATAAAGATTTCGAAGAATTTTTCAACTATCTGGATAAAAAAGTAGGTAAAGGAAACTATACCGTATTTTTAACCGCTGACCATGGTGCTGCACATGTACCAGGCTTTATGCAGGAGAATAAACTGCCTTCTGGCGTAGTGAGTGATAGAGATATTGCAAATAAATTAAATGCTTATCTAAATGACAGATTTAAAGTTAACAATGTTGTTTTAAGATCAATGAATAACCAGATCATTTTTGATCACGATAAAACCGACAAAGGCAATGTGAGCTTCGATGTGATCAAAGCTGCATCAGTTGAATTCTTAAAAACTTTGGATGGTTTCCAAAATGCAGTAGACATTGCAAAGATATCACAATCTACTTTGCAGGAAATCCAGAAAAAAATGATTACTAACGGCTACAATGCACGCAGAAGTGGCGATATCTATTATGTTTTACAACCAAACTGGTTTAACGGAAGTAGCACCGGTACCACCCACGGAAACTGGAATCCCTACGATTCACATATCCCATTGGTATTTATGGGTTGGGGAATTAAACCAGGCGCCACCAACACCACGCATTACATGACAGATATTGCGCCTACACTGGCAGCATTGCTCCATATACAAATGCCAAATGGTACCGTTGGAGAGCCGATCACCGAAATCACCAATAAATAATTTAAGAAAACTATGCCCACCAGCATAGTTTTTTTGTTTTATGATTAACCGCTAAGATGATCACACGTGACTTAGGTGGTGACAAAAAACGTAAACTACACTATAAATATTGAACCACCTTAGTCACCTGAGCACACCTAAGATTCTATACAGTAGTTTCATTTTGCAGCTTATATGATCACAAATGTCTTATATGGTAAAAATTAAACTATATTTTTTATTTTAGATCATGTCAACATATACTGCTACCAAACTTACGCCCATGCTCGATTCGCGCGACATGCAGGCAACCTTAAAATTCTATACCGAAACGCTAAACTTTACCTGTGTAGCAAAACTCGACGACCTGAGCTGGGTAGCGCTCCAAAAAGATAGTATAGAAATCATGTTTTCTACGCCAAACGAACACCGAAACATGCCTAAACAGATCATGAGTGGCTCACTTTACATTAAAACAAACGAGGTTACGGATTTATGGGAAACTTTAAAAGATCAATGCGAAATCTGTTATCCGCTCGAAGATTTCGAATTCGGTATGCGCGAGTTTGCCATTTACGACAATAACGGTTATTTATTACAGTTTGGGCAAGATTTATAGCTGAACCAAAAGCCATAATGGTATAAGGTATTCGCTGTTTAAGCTGCTTATTTTAGTACATTTGCATACCAAATATATTTGGAAACTAGGATCGGTAATCAAAGCATATCGCCCCTTAAAATTCCCATAGTATGCAACAAGTAGAAATCTATAAACCTAAAAATAAAATCCGTTTTGTAACTGCTGCTTCTCTTTTCGACGGACACGATGCAACCATTAATATCATGCGTCGTATTCTCCAATCTTCAGGGGCTGAAGTTATCCATCTTGGCCATAATAGATCGGTTGAAGAGGTGGTAAACTGTGCCATCCAGGAAGATGTTCAGGGTATTGCAATGACTTCTTATCAGGGTGGGCATACCGAATATTTTAAATACATGTACGATCTCCTGCAAGAAAGAGGATCAGGTCACATTAAAATATTTGCAGGTGGCGGTGGCGTAATCTTACCCTCAGAAATTGAAGAACTTCAGGCTTATGGAATTTCCAAAATCTACTCTCCTGATGATGGCCGTAAAATGGGCTTGCAGGGCATGATTAATGACATGTTGGTACAAACCGATTTCATTACCAAAGCCAGCATCTCCAATGAGCTCGAAACCATTCCAGCAAAAGATATCAAAGCCATTGCCGGCGCCATTACTGTTGCAGAAAATGATCCCGAAGGTGCGCAGAAATTTGTTGACGAATTAAAGCGTTTATCAAAAAATAATACCGCCCCTATCTTAGGCATTACCGGTACAGGGGGAGCCGGAAAATCATCGCTGGTTGATGAGCTGGTACGCCGTTTTCTGGTCGAAGTGAAAGATAAAACACTGGCGATTATCTCTGTCGACCCTTCTAAAAGAAAAACCGGAGGCGCTCTGCTTGGCGATCGTATCCGGATGAACGCCATCAATAACCCAAGGGTCTACATGCGCTCGCTGGCCACACGCCAGGCCAACCTTGCCCTGTCAAAGAACGTACAGGAAAGTATCGATATCTGTAAAGCAGCAGGTTATGATTTAATTATTGTAGAAACCTCAGGCATTGGCCAATCAGACACCGAAATTACCGAACACTGCGACGTTTCGCTTTATGTGATGACACCAGAATTTGGTGCAGCTACACAATTGGAAAAAATCGATATGTTAGACTTTGCCGATTTGGTAGCCATTAATAAATTTGATAAAAGAGGTGCTTTAGATGCCTTGCGTGATGTACGCAAACAATACAAACGCAACCACAATATTTTCGATGCCAAGGATGAAGAAATTCCGGTTTATGGCACTATGGCGTCGCAGTTTAACGATCCGGGCATGAACAACCTTTTTGTAGCCTTAATAGAGCAAATTAAGGTGAAAACCGGAACCGATTTCAAGGCTAAAATGGAGTTCACTTCCGATCAATCAGAGAAAATTTACATCATACCGCCCGATCGTATCCGCTATTTGGCAGAAATTGCCGAATCGAGCCAAATGTATAACGAATGGGTAGATAAACAGGTAACCATTGCCCGTAAAATGTACCAGCTTAAAGGTGTAATCGATTTAGCTAGTGACATTAATTCCCCTCTCCTAGAGGGGGGGCAGCAGGACGGGATGTTAAGTAATTTAAATTCAATATACCACTATTTTGAAGAACAATTAGATGGCGAATGCAAACGTTTATTGCGGCAATGGCCTGATACAAAAAAGGCCTATAAAGAAGAATTTTTCATCTATAAAGTCCGCGACAAAGAGATTAAACAACCTTTATATTACGAATCACTTTCAAAGCTGAATATCCCTAAAGTTTCGTTACCAAGATATGAAGATTGGGGCGATATTTTAAGGTGGCTGTTAACCGAAAACCTTCCGGGCGAATTCCCATATGCAGCTGGAGTATTTCCACTCAAACGCGAAGGCGAAGACCCTACCAGGATGTTTGCTGGAGAAGGTGGCCCAGAAAGAACCAATAAACGTTTCCACTATGTTTCTTTGGGTCAGCCGGCACACCGTTTGTCTACAGCTTTCGACTCCGTTACCCTTTATGGTGAAGATCCGCATATCCGACCAGATATTTATGGAAAAATCGGTAACTCAGGCGTAAGTATTGCCACTTTGGATGATGCTAAAAAACTCTATTCAGGTTTTGATCTTTGTGCGCCATCAACCTCTGTATCGATGACAATTAACGGCCCTGCGCCAATGTTACTTGGCTTTTTCATGAACGCTGCGATCGATCAGCAATGTGAAAAATATATCGTCGAAAACGGACTGGAAAAAGAAGTTGAAGCTAAAATTGAGGCCATCTATAAAGCGAAAAATATACCAAGGCCAACATACAATGGTACTTTGCCAGAAGGAAACGATGGCTTAGGCTTGATGCTTTTGGGGGTTACCGGCGATCAGGTCCTTCCTGAAGCAGTTTATGCTCAAATTAAAGCTAAAGCCATCAGCTCAGTACGCGGAACGGTTCAGGCCGATATTTTAAAGGAAGACCAAGCGCAAAATACCTGTATTTTCTCTACCGAATTCGCTTTAAGGATGATGGGCGATATCCAGAAATACTTTATCGATGAAAAAGTAAGGAATTTCTACTCAGTATCCATTTCTGGCTATCACATTGCCGAAGCAGGCGCTAATCCGATTTCACAGCTTGCCTTTACCCTAAGCAATGGATTTACCTTTGTAGAATATTATTTAAGCAGGAGCATGCATATTGATGATTTTGCACCTAACCTTTCTTTCTTCTTCTCTAATGGTATCGATCCTGAATATGCTGTAATTGGCCGTGTAGCACGCAGAATCTGGGCCAAAGCCATTAAAAACAAATACAAAGGGAACGATCGTTCACAGAAGTTAAAATACCATATACAAACTTCTGGCCGCTCCTTGCATGCGCAGGAAATCGACTTTAATGATATCCGCACCACTTTACAAGCGCTTTATGCTATCTATGACAATTGTAATTCATTACACACCAATGCTTATGATGAAGCCATTACTACGCCTACTGAAGAATCAGTTCGGAGGGCAATGGCCATTCAATTGATCATTAACAGGGAATTGGGACTGGCTAAGAATGAAAATCCTTTACAAGGAGCTTTTATCATCGAAGAACTAACCGATCTGGTTGAAGAAGCAGTATTAGCTGAATTTAAACGCATCAATGATCGTGGTGGTGTTTTAGGCGCCATGGAAACAATGTATCAGCGTGGAAAAATACAGGAGGAAAGTTTGTACTATGAAACACTAAAACATACTGGCGAATATCCTATTGTTGGCGTAAATACCTTTTTAAACAAGAATGGCTCTCCTACTATTGTTCCTGGTGAGGTAATCCGAGCTACAGAAGATGAAAAACAATTTCAGATTTCGGCATTGCAAAAATTTCAGAACCGTAATGCAGACCATGCAGCAGATCGCTTAAAACAGCTTCAAAAATCTGCTATCGCTGGCGACAATATTTTTGAGCAGCTGATGGAAGTATGTAAAATCTGTTCATTAGGGCAGATTAGTAATGCCCTTTACGAAGTTGGTGGCCAGTATAGAAGAAACATGTAAATGAGAGCACTATTATTATTTTTCTTCATTGGCTTTTCATTCCAAATTTGGGCACAGAAAATGCCAGCGTCTTCTTTCATCATGGTACTGGGAGTTGCTCAAGATGGCGGCTACCCACACATGGGCTGCCAGAAAAATTGTTGCAAAATGGCATGGAAAGATGAAAAGTTAAGGAGAAATGTGGTTTCGCTTGCTTTGGTAGATCCCAATACAAAGAAATGGTGGCTTTTTGAAGCTACGCCCGATATTAAGACTCAACTTCAGGATTTTCGAAAAAGAACAAACGAAGTTTATCCTTATTTACCCGAAGGCATTTTTATTACCCATGCACACATTGGCCATTATACAGGCTTAATGGAGTTCGGTAGAGAAGTAATGTCAACAAATGGTTTAAAAGTTTATATACTTCCTAAATTAAAGTCTTTTCTAGAACAAAATGGCCCGTGGAGCCAATTGGTTTCCTTAAAAAACATAAACCTTGTCGAACTTAAAGCAAACGATCCGGTTGATATAGCAGAAAATAAGATCACTGCATTTACGGTACCTCATCGCGATGAATTTTCGGAGACTGCAGGTTTTAAAATTGAAACACCCACTAAAAAATACCTCTTTATCCCCGACATTGACAAATGGAACAAATGGGATAAAAATATAATTAATGAAGTGAAAAAGGTAGATATTGCAATGATAGACGCTACTTTTTATGGTAGTACCGAATTAGGGAACAGGCCAATTGCCGAAGTACCGCATCCACTGGTCACCGAAACAGAAGAATTATTTGGCAAAGAAGATCGTAATATTAAAAATAAAATCTTTTTAATCCATTTCAACCACACCAACCCGCTACTTTGGGATTCAACAATCCAAAAACAGGTTTTAAAAAATGGATTTAATATTGCGAAACAAGGAGATATTTATTAGTTGATGATCCAAAGTAATCGTCATCGACTTGAGCACAGCGAAGTGGAGAGATCAAAATCTAAAGTTCTCTTGAGACAGATCTCTCAGCTGCTTTGCACTCCGCTCGAAATAACGGTACGGGATGTATATTGATCGAGATAACAAATAAGCACAAAAAAGCCCCGATTTACATCGAGGCTTTCATATATCTATTAAGTGCTTTTATCCAGCAATCCAGCTAAACTTATAATCTATAGTAGGGTTTTTCATTCTCTCTGCAACACGCAGTAAACGCGAAGGTAAAGCCATAATATAATCACGGGCTTTTTCACCAGCTTCATTCAAATCACGCATACCTTCAATTTTCCAGTCAACTATTAATTGTTGCATAATTTCAACATAATCAATCGCGGTATAAACACCTAAACGTTGTGCAGCGTCTGTAAAGTGACCGAATGTTTGACCAATTTTTAAACCTACTTCACGTAAGAAATGTGCCGGCATTACAATTTTTTTACGCATCATATCTTCAAAAGCCAACATGGCTTCGCTAGGATCAACCTCGAAAATACGGTTCATAAAATCTTTATACGCTTTTGCATGTCTCGCTTCATCAGAAGCAATTACCCCACACATTCTCGATAATAAAGTATCTCCATCTTTTTTTGCTAAAGAAGCTACCCTTCTGTGCGAAATGTTGGTCGCCATCTCCTGGAAAGAGGTGTAAATAAAGTTACGATAAGGATCATGGCCAGTACCGATATCGAAACCATCGGCAATGAGGTATTGTGTAGAAATTTCCATCTGGCGCATATCTACACGACCTGACAGATATAAATATTTATTTAACAAATCACCGTGGCGGTTTTCTTCTGCGGTCCAGTGTCTGTTCCATTTCATCCATCCACCATCTTCTTTCATGCTCGGCCCTTGCACCATCGCTAACCACGATTCGTAAGTAGGCAAAGCTTCTTCAGTGATCGTATCGCCGATTAACACGGCGACTAAGTCGTAAGAAAGATCTTTTGCATTATCCCTTAAAATTCTGATATCTTGATAAAATGTGTCACTAGTAGAATCAGGAAGAAAATCAGACGGTTGCCAGTTAGTATCGATTGGTTTAAGATAGGTATCCATCATCTCCAGCATATACTTTTCTATATGCACCATTACTTCCCTTCTTTTATCTGCAAAAAAACTCATTATCTTTGTTTATATATTGTTAACAACAAAGATAACCAAATATTGCGGCAAACCTTATGATATTAAACATATTTAGCATTAATCAGCTTTAAATTTGGCTGAGATTAATCACATTGATATAAATGCTTTTATTTATTGTATTCAGAGTGTTTTAGAAGGAACATAGAGTGCTACGTTATAAGTTTATATTTTGAAGCGCACTGGAAGAGGCATTTAGGTTCGGTTCCGTCCTGCTGTCTGTTTTACTCCGCCAATGAAGAATCGGCTCCGTGCCCACTCCCATCAGGGCTGCCTGGAATGGTCCTGTACTCAGAGAACTTAATGAGCTTAACTTCTTAATGGCAAGAAGGACATCGTCCATTTTCATTTGTAATAGTTATAAACGAAGAAAACCCTTCAACAT
>NZ_JACHCQ010000041.1 GCF_014205835.1 Pedobacter sp. AK013
AACTTTACGCAAAAGGAACGTTCTTTATAACAGCTGAAAAATGCGGTAGGAAAACCTGAAAAACGGCTGAAAAGTTGTGGTAGGCAGTATGATTACGGCGCAAGGTTCTATGATCCGGTGATAGGGCGTTTCAATGTTGTAGACGCACTTTCTGACCATCCTAATCAAATTGATAAATCTCCATATGCTTATGGATGGAACAATCCGGTAAACCTTAGGGATCCTGATGGGAACTGTCCGATCTGTCCAATAATATGGGCAGTCGTTGAAGGTATCTCTATTTATGAGGCAGCGGTTGGGACTGCGGCTGTAATCACTACTGCTGTTGTCATCAATAATGGAAGAAATTACATCAATAATAACCGTTATTCACTTCAAAGAGATGATTATACCTCAAGTGGTATTGATTATAGCAAGGCTGTTGTTAAAAGTAGTAATTCGTCAAAATCTTCTGATAAGAAAGGTGATACTCCTGAAAATCCAGAGGCGACCAGTAGAGCAGCCCGACGTGGGGCCATGCGTAAAGCAGGTGTTCCTACAAGTCAGCCTTTGCATAAAGATAAAGATACAAAATCTGAAGATGCAGTACTTTTAGATAGAGATGGGAATCATACGGTTCAAGATGCTAAAAATGACGAAAGCCATAAAGGTCAACCACATTGGGAAGCAGGTAAAACAAAAAAAGATCCAACAAAGCCCGATGGATTAAATCGAAGTGGAAACGGTAGATCACAAACCAATAAGCCAAGAATGGAACAACCTAAAGGTAAAGTATATTATAAGCCATAAACTAATAATGTGAATTAAGGATTGAGTGATATCTGAAAATAACGTTTGATAAGGTGTTAATCCAAAATTAAGTATTTAATGTACTGTTAGTGTTTAAAATAGGATATATAAAATATAGTGATTATCTCAGGTTAATAATTATAATTTAAACTTTAAATGATGGGTAATTCTAAATTAGATTTTTTAATAAGAAAAAATAAAGGTAAAAAGGTTTACAATAGGTATAAACAAATATTTCTGGATGCGGGCTTTGCCGAGAAAGATATCAAATATGTTGACTTGGAAACTTCAGATAAAATAATAGCTAGCATTAAACAAATTTTTCCACCAATCAAAGAGAAAACTGAAATATTAACCGATAGTAGAGATCCGATAGATTCTAAATTATTATCAATAGCATTTAGTGGTAGTGATACTCTTGCAGAGTGCTACATGTTTTCCGATGATTATGATATTTGTGGAATGTATCTTGCTAAATCGAATTTTGTTGAAAAATTTTGTTTAAATATTGCAAAATATGGTTATAGTAAAACCTGCTTCATAGTTGATAAAAATTTTAAATTTTCGATGACAATAAATTATGATAACATTATTAATTCTGAATCAATAGGAAGTTTCGATATTCATCTTAAGGAAAATAAAGGAGCTATTGATATGTAACGATTACATATTCACCACTGTCCGTAGTCTTGAGCCTTTGGATTTAGGGTAGGGAGACTACGGATTCATTAATATTGAACGCGAGTTGAGGATTGATACTTAAAAATAATTTTATTCTTTAGCCTGGCCTTGGTGCCAGGCTTTTTATTTTCTTACGGTACGCCAATACCTTCAGTTATACCTACGACAGGCTGAACCGCTTGACCAACGCCTCAGCAGGAAATAACCTGGGCGAGGCCATTAGCTATGATGTAATGGGCAATATTACCAGTTTAACCCGCGATGGTTTTGGCACGAACAACTATACGGGCTACAATGGTAACAGGTTAACAGCTATCAGTGGTTTTACCAACAGCAGTTATGGCTACGACGCCAATGGCAACCTCACCAGCGATAGCCAGAAGAACATCACTCTGGGATACAACTTCCTTAACCTGCCGCAAACGGTAAGTGGAAGCCAGAATTTAACCTATACTTACAATGCTGCTGGTGAAAAACTGCAAAAACAGGCAGGTGGTACTACCACTAATTATATTGATGGTATCCAGTACACCAATAACAGCATTGATTTTATCCAAACCGAAGAGGGCTTAGCCCGTAGAAGTGGCAGTAATTACAGTTACGAATATAATCTGAGCGATCATTTGGGCAATGTAAGGGCAACTTTTTACCAGAACCCGACGACCAACCAACTGGAAGTACTGCAGCGTGATGATTACTATGCCTTTGGGTTGAGAAAAGAACCTGTTGTAAAAGCTGGGCTTAACAAGTATCTTTACAATGGCAAGGAGTTGCAAGAGGAGCTGGGGCAGTATGATTACGGCGCAAGGTTCTATGATCCGGTGATTGGGAGGTGGAATGTGGTGGATCCACATGGTGAACGATACGAATCAATATCAAATTATTCTTATGCTTTTAATAATCCAGCCCGATTCGTTGATTTAAAGGGAAGAGATCCCGGAGATGTTGTTGTTGTCTTTGGAGGTGCTGATTTAAGTAGAAATGGTGATCGTGGAGGAGCTCCATTAATATTACAAAAAATTCGCGAGGGCCATTTAGATAAAAGAGGAGGAGTGGGACAAGCTTTTCAATCAACCTATTGGGGGACTTCTCTAGATGATTCTAAAAGTTTAGATAAAGCCACTCAATACGCCTATGATTTTGTATTAGCCAATTATAATAAAGTAGGACAAGAAGATGTTGAAGGTGGTCAAATTATAATACAGGGATATAGTTACGGAGGAGTTCTAGCGAATCACTTAACCAAAAGGCTTAAAGAAGCAAAGCTTGATGTGAATCTTTTAGTTACTGTTGACGCTGCTGCAGGACCAGAATCGTCGAATGTAGATCGGACGATATCATCAAATGTTGAGAAAAACATTAATTATTATCAAACTACACCTTCTTTAATTAGATCTAGGGGGGATAGAAATAAAAAGGGGGATGGAGATAAAAATAAAAATACAATAAGAAATATTGATGTATCAAAAATCACAAATGAACACGGTAAAATTGATGATAAATTACTTCAAAACGTAGTGAATGATATATTAAAACAACTAAATTAATGAATAGAAAAATTAAGGAACAGTGCATTTGGTTTTTTTATATTATAGGTATTTTTTTTATCATACCTATAATATCTTACTATCTATCCTTACCAGATATATTTCCAAAACAAGCCTATATTCAAGTCTATTTAAGTGGTCCAATATTGTTGATTTTAGGATTATTTTTGTTTTTCAATTACAGAAAAAAAACAATTGGTTTAATTTTTCTGGTAACAGGTGTATGGTGGATATTTAATATAATATATGAGTTGTTAACTAAATAGGCCCTAGGAAGAACAGGAATATGGAATGCCATAGTTACCCAACTGTCCGTAGTCTTGAGCGCTAGGTTGAGCAATAGCAGACTACGGGCTAATTAATGAGGTTTGTTTTAAACTTGAAACGAATATGGATGTTGTTAGAAATTTGTAATTGTCTTAGCTGGTCTTAGTGTCTCGCTAAAACCAAAATTTAGCCAATAGAGCAAAGCGCTGCAATTTCAAATTGCGGCGCTTTGCTATTACTACCAGTCTTAATTCTTATTAGGGATATCGCAAAGGTTAGCTCTTTACTATCCACAAGAGCTTAAACTCAGTTTACCCCTTTATCACTCAAAAATCCCCTTCCCATCAACACTATAACTGTAAATCGATGTATTCGATTCCATTCTTTTCAAAATGCCCGATAGGAATATCACCTTTTTCAAAATAGGCCGATTTGCTTTCTGCAGGAATGCCACAAAGAATAATATTGGGTTCTACATAATGATAAACAACATCATTTCTGTTCCCCCTCTGTCCGTAGTCTTGAGTTGAGCCTTAGGATCGAGGCTAAGGAGACTACGGATTAATTAAATTCCTTTAAGTATTGCAATTGTATTATGCTTAGTGAGTGCTAGTAGATGACTTATGCTTAAAAATGATTTTATCTTGGTCTTAGTGCCAAGCTTTTTATTTCAGTACAGCCAATACCTTCAGTTATCAGTTATACTTATGATAGGCTGAACCGCTTAACCAATGCCGCAGCAGGCAATAACCTGGGCGAGGCCATTAGTTACGATGTAATGGGCAATATTACCAGTTTAACCCGCGATGGTTTTGGCACGAACAACTATACGGGCTACAATGGTAACAGGTTAACAGCTATCAGTGGTTTTACCAACAGCAGTTATGGCTACGACGCCAATGGCAACCTCACCAGCGATAGCCAGAAGAACATCACTCTGGGATACAACTTCCTTAACCTGCCGCAAACGATAAGTGGAAGCCAGAATTTAACCTATACTTACAATGCTGCTGGTGAAAAACTGCAAAAACAGGCAGGTGGTACTACCACTAATTATATTGATGGTATCCAGTACACCAATAACAGCATTGATTTTATCCAAACCGAAAAGGGCTTAGCCCGTAGAAGTGGCAGTAATTACAGTTACGAATATAATCTGAGCGATCATTTGGGCAATGTAAGGGCAACTTTTTACCAGAACCCGACGACCAACCAACTGGAAGTACTGCAGCGTGATGATTACTATGCCTTTGGGTTGAGAAAAGAACCTGTTGCAAAAGCTGGGCTTAACAAGTATCTTTACAATGGCAAGGAGTTGCAAGAGGAGCTGGGGCAGTATGATTACGGGGCCAGGTTCTATGACCCGGTTATTGGCAGATGGAACGTGGTGGATCCGTTGGCAGAGAAGACACTTAGTATTAATCCATATACCTATGGAAATAATAATCCTATTAGCATGATAGATAATGATGGTAAATATGCTGTCTCTGTTCATTATGACATAACATATAAAGCTTTGATTAAGCTAGGATATTCTAAAGAGCGAGCAGATTTAATTGCTCATTATTCTAGTACATATGCTGATCATCCCCCTGCGGGAGCAGGTTTTGCAGACTTTATGCTTCATCCTTTTGAAACTAAAACCCATCATTACAGGAAAGGTATTGATTATAGTAAAACTGCAGAATCACAGTTGGAGAAAAATAGTCATTGGCACTCTATGATGAGTGATGCTGAAGCAGATGCGGGTATGACAGAGAAACAAGCAATTGATAGAGGTCTCAAATTTGGCTGGGATAATATCTTTGGCTCTGATGGAGGAAAAGATTTGGGAAAACTTGGGCAAGGTATACACGCTTTGCAAGATGCAATCGCACATGGAGGTGTTAAAACTAATGATCATCTAGGATGGAATTCATCTTCTTTTGGAAAATTTTATAATGATTTGTATGGTTCGACTAAGGATGCATCAGATATTACAAGATCAGCGTTTATTGTTTTAGATGTTCTTCAAGGTAAAAAGGCAAATTTAAAAGATGGAGACACTTTAAATGTTGCAGGAATGTCTAACAATCAATTAATGCAGTTTTTGCAGTTGTTATCTAAACAGGGTTTTGAAGGAAAACTTAAAACAAACTAGATTATGAAAGTTGTATTTTTGATTGTAAAAAGTATTGTTATTTTGTTGCTAATCATAGATTTGCTTTTTTGGATGATGGCACATGCAAGTGGTCATATTATACCATCAAAAACTAATTGGGCATTTGGACTAAGTAGTGGTGGGCTAATATTGGTTTTGATTTTACTAAATATAGTTAGCAAGAAAGTACTTAGATAATTCTCGCCCCTGGTTTAAGTGTTCGCTTTTTAGCGGTCACTTAAATCCAAAATGAAAACCCAGGACTGTGTCCGCGATATTTGCAGAGAAGGAAATTAAAGCAGAGCCTAACAGAAATGGAGGGCACTGAAAAAGTTAGCCCCATCTGGTCTTAGCGTCTCGCTAAGACTAAAATGTAACTTAGACGACAAAGTCCGGCAGTTTAAAAACTGTTGGGCTTTGTTATTTCTGTAGGAGTTTAAGTTTGAGGAGTCTAGCTTTAATAGCTCCATAGGTGCGGGAATGTAGTTTGGCGAGCTGAGTAATCTTGATGCCTCCAAACAAAAAGTCTGCCTAAAAACTGCCCCAACGCCTGCGCAGGCCTGTCACACTGAGCCCGTCGAAGTGCAAAGCCGTCATTATAATGGGTGTTATGTTAAATAGCCGCTCTTCCCGACGCCTGGCCACCGCACCGCCGTCTCCCTCCGGTCAGTCATCGGCGAAGCCTGCGGCAGCAAGGCAGAGATTGATAATGGTAAAATGGTTCAGTGGTAGACTGGTCGGGGGAACAACGGTAGAACTTCGTAGCAGGGATATTGCACCCGCCCAACCTCTCAGGGATAGAAAGAGCCGCACCAGCCAACACACGAAACCAAAGCTCTTTCCATCCCTTTGAGGGAAGAGATGATGCCCCGGGAATGTTGAAAAAAGAACCGATAGAAAAAATAAAAAGCCATTATCTTTATATCGCTGGCGAAAGCGGAAACAGGCTCTGCTGAGGAGCAACCTGCGAGGAAATACACCAGTGTGCGACGAAGTATAACGTTGAAAAGGAAGTCAGGGCTAAGGTTCTGGCTTTTCTTTTTTTGTTCATACTTCAGAGCACTCAATGCCTAAAAAAAACTAAAAATCCCGGAGGGAACAGGAAAAATGAACGGAAACACTGTTGGTAAAAGCCAAACAAAAAACTAACTTTACGGATAAGGAACGTTCTTTATAACAGCTTAAAAATCCGGTAGGAAAACCTAAAAAACGGCTGAAAAGTTGTGGTAGGCAGTATGATTATGGCGCAAGGTTCTATGATCCGGTGATTGGAAGGTGGAATGTGGTGGATCCGTTGGCAGAGAAGATGCGGAGGTATTCGCCATATAATTATGGATTTAATAATCCGATTAGATTTGTTGATCCTGATGGGATGGAAGGAACGGATTAGGTCAAAAAGGGTAACAAATATCTATGGGATGATAGGGTTATAGATCAAAAAACTGCTAACGAGTATCAAAGTGGCTCCCAGTATATTGGGGAGCAGGCAGAAATAACTCCTATGAAAACGGATGGAAGTACTGTTGGTGCTACTATAAGTCTTAACAATGATGGAACTATAACTAGAGAGGGTGTTACCTTAGGTCAGAATTCCGATCAGATATTCACAAATGCAGCTGGATCGGAATTTGTACCAAGACAAACAGTTGGATCTCACTATGGTTTGTCTGTAAACGGCGCATTATTTGGTGGGTTTGGTTATGGTGGAGGAGTGGTAAAGGATGCTACTGGAAAGTGGTCTACCTATTTTACTTTTAATGGTAATATTGGTATTGGTGGTGGTGTGGACTTAGATATAGGTAAAAATACTCCAACTGGTTCAAATCAATTTTATAAAGAAGATTTTGCAGGGAATTCTGGTTCATATAATTTCGGAGTCTCAACTCCTATAGTAGATTTTGGATATGGTTTTGGAGGAAGTCTTGATCCACACGTAGGGGGTACGAAAGCGATGAATCCTGGTAATTTTGGTAGAAATAATGGCGGATATAAAACAGAGCAAATTGGCTTGTCACCTGGAACCGGTGCTGGTGCATCTGTTATGTTTAGCTATGGTAAAACATGGGTTTATTAACTAATAAATAGTAATGAAAAGAACAGATAAAATAATATTATATAGTATTTTTTATATCCCCGCTATTCTCGTGTTATGCTATTTCTTTTGGCCTGTTGTTTTTGGTAAACCGACCTCTGAGCTTATAAAGGAGGATGATCTTGCCGAGCGGTTCAGTGGAAAAGTAGAGTCCTTATATTTTGACAAGCAAAATCATAATGTTAAGATTGCATTATTATCGAATGGATATAAATATGAAATTTTTAGACAATGGGAGCCTAAAATTCAAGTAGAAGATTCAATTTCAAAGAAAAAAGGATCATTCGAAGTGATTATTTACAAGGGTAATAACAGATCTATCTTGGATTACAGAGATACTTACAGAAAGTAACCATCTATTCCTCCTAAGCTGGCGCACGCGTGTCGCGTGTGCGAAATGCCATCTGTCCGTAGTCTTGAGCTTAAGGAGACTACGGACCAATTAATAGAGAAGCGTTTTCAGTCCCAAACACCAACCAGTTGGAAGTATTGCAACGCAATGATTATTCACTGCTTGTTTATTTTTTTAACTGTGTTTATGGAGCTCGGTTGCGCTTCAGTTATTGTACTTTTGGTAGGTGGAATGTCATAGATCCCAAATCCGAGCTATTTGAAATGTCTTCGCTGTATGTTTACTCGGTGAACAGCCCTGTTAACTTTATTGATAAAGATGGTAGGCCTCCATTTATATTAATGGGCAGGTTACTGCAGAAAATCAAAGAGGAGACAAATCTTACTGGGATTACCAACTTTTGAGAACCATTGCAAATTCGAGAATTCCTAATCCAGGAGGCGATGTTCATTTTGTAGATGGTGATCAATGGCAAAATGGTAGCAATGTTAAAACATATGCTCAGCCAGGTTGGAGAGAAGTTCCTAATTCTTTCTATTAATAAAGAAAATTATACCAATGGCGGTAATCAAGCTGGACTAAAAAGAAACGCTGGGTATAGTTACGGTAAAGCTGATTTTGAAAATGTGCTAGCTAAACTTGCCAAAGACCCAAAGACCGGAAAGATGATTGGAAAAATACATCTCCAAACACACCAACAGATATGAATAAAATTAAAAAAGCTTATAAGCTATTTTTGAGCGGTTTTGTATATTTCATTAACTTTATTTTGTAATAATAATATTGCATTTTGTTTTGTAAATGTAGTTTTTTTATGCTTTTAAAATTAATGTTTTAATCGTATTTGCATGAATACAACTAACTGGGCAATATTTTATTTTTTTTTGCATTTTGTTTTTGTGTTTTATATTTTTTTAAGGATATTAGACATGGTTAAATGGCAAAAAAATGTACTCGTCTATTGTTAATGCTTCTCTCAATTTATTCTGCAACGCAGGTATTATCCCAACCCAAGATTCATAAACAAACCAGTCGGTTTCTGCTGTAATCAATAATTAATTTCAATGTCTGGTAAGGGGCATAACAATATTACATTTTAGACCTAACATTATGATCAGCTGTTACGTAATCGGTGAACTGCATACCGTTGAATCTTTATGTATGTACTTGAGCGACTATCCGCTTACCCAATTAAAAGGATACGCAGTACAGCGGCCAGAAAGCTTTGATGCAGTATATTCCATCAGGCCGGATATTGTTTTTGTTGATGTTGCATTTTTAAGCGGTAGCAATGGCTGGCTGGAACGTATCAAGCAGTTTTCTTCAATTGTTTTGGTATCAGAAAATACGGAAATGGCTTTCGAAGCTTTTGAGCATTCGGCATTTGATTACCTGCTCAGACCGATTACATTTAACCGTTTTGTAAAAAGCATCAATAAATTTGATCACCTTACACAACTGGCCCATTCTATACACAGCCCTAGGAAGCAGCAGGTGGTAGATTCTTTTTTTATCAAAGCAGATTCCAAAGGTCTGAAAGAATTCCTGATCAAATGCGATCAACTGATCTACATACAGGCCATGCAGAACTATGTTGTGCTTCACATGGAAAACGACCAGCGTTTTTCCTGCCACAACTCTATGAAAGAAATGGAAGATAGTTTACCTGCCAATTGTTTTAGCAGGATACATAAATCTTACATCATTAACGATGAAAAAATTACCGCTATAGAGGGGAATACGGTAATGCTGAATGGCGATGAAACCAATAAACTCCTGATAGGGAGCACATACCGGAAAGCTTTTTTTGAAAAAAAAGCGCAAAAAATGATTAAAAAAAAGGTTGGTGTCCAAATCTTTTCTTATTCCAGGTTAGCGGTGGCTTTAATTACCTTTGGAGGAGTGCTAATAAAAGCCAAGGCCATAGGCGAATTTAACATACAGTTTTAAAATATGAGAAAAAATATAAATCTTTTAATGGGAAGCATTTTGCTATTGCTGGCAGGCTGTAGCGAATTTATTGAGCCATCTATTGAAAACAGAAATATAGATGTACTGGCTCCTGCAAATAAATTGGAAACCAATAGCTATCAACAAACTTTTTGGTGGAATCCAATGGCCGATGCACTGTTTTACAGGTTACAGATTGTTTCGCCAAAATTTGACAGTGTAAGTAAACTGGTTTTGGATACCCTGATCAGGACTGAAAAATTTGTGTACACGATGGATCCTGGCAAATATGAATGGCGTGTGAGGGGCGAAAACGGCAGTAGCGCAAGTAGTTACAATACCCGTTCACTCCAAATATTTCCATCCAGTCTTAAAGATCAGAGCATACAGCTTACGGGGCCGGCAAATGGGCTTTACTCGTCTAAACCAGACGTCAGGTACGAATGGCTTAAGCTCTTTGGTGCTACGGTGTATAGGTTACAGGTAGATAACAATAATTTTCTCGACGAAAATAACATGACACTTAACGTTACCACAGATAACCTGGGCTTTTTACAAACACTTACTAAGGAAGGAACCTACCAATTCCGTGTAAGGGCAGAAAACAGTACAGAGAATTCGAAATGGAGTACCGTAAGAAGCTTTACCTACGATGCTACAGGCCCTGATCGGGTGCTGCTAAATACACCACTGAATAAGCAAAGCGTATCGCGGCCGGTAAGACTAACCTGGAATAGACTTGCTGATGCAGAACGCTATGAGATATCGGTATACCAAAGTGATGAGCAGACGCCCTATAGTAAGAGTTATCCACAGATGGTGACTTCGACCGAACACGTATTTGATGCCGGTAATCCTGGAGAAACCATTGCATGGAGGGTAAGGGCTTTTGATAAAGCTGGAAACGCTGGTGCCTATAGCGAGATCAGAACTTTTACCGTACAATAAGTATGAAAAGTAAAAAAACTACCTATATCCTAATTTGCTGTGTTGCAGGTGTATGGGGCATTATTTTTTATAGGGTTTTTGCCGGATTGGCTGCAGAAGATAATATACCAGTTAATTCGAGAACAATTAAAGAACCTTATTTTAATATGACCGATCATGCAAAAGATCAGGTGATATTAGAAATGAGCTATGCTGATCCTTTTGCTTTGGCCAATTCAGAACCTGAACCTATTGTTAAATCAGCTGCCCCTGTTTTGCCTTCAGCGCCAATACCAATAAAAACACAGGTAAACTGGACCGGAATTATTTACAGCGGACAGATTTATAATCCTACAGAAAAAAAACACGTAGCCATCATTAGTGTAAACGGTAAAGAAGTAATGCTTAGTGAGGGTGAACGCTCAAATGGCTTAAAATTTATAAAAAGGGTTGGCGACTCGATAAAAGTCGAATACCAGAATGCAACAAAATTTTTATCAATAAAACAATGAAATCAGTTTACATCACCATGTTCCTGTTGTGCCTGCTGTTTTTTAAGGCTGATGCACAACGCATAAATTCTTATTTTAATGTAGATAATTATACCCATACGGTTAATTACGACCATTACAAAGCTGTTTTTTATGTGCAAAGGCCAGAAATAGGAGCGGGTAACATCAAATCAGACCGGAAATATGCCTGGTTTAGTGGCAACCAGATCCGTTATACCCAGGGTGGTTATAGTGGTAAACTGCTTGACGGGGCATACAATGAATTTTACGATACCAAAGGACTTAAAACCCAGGGTGTTTTTGATATGGGACTTAAGATCGGAAAATGGAAAAGCTGGGGAGAGGATGGCGTTTTAGATTCGATTGTGAATTATGCTAATGGAAAAGCCAATGGCAGATTTGAGAAATACGATAATGAAGGGATATTATTAGAAAGGGGAATCTATCGCAACGGACAATTAAACGGGAAATTGGAAAAGCGTGTTAGTGCAGATAGTATCCAGGTAATTCTATATAAGAAAGGTAAGGTTATGGCTTACAAACCCAGCAAAGCAGTTAAAATTACCCGTTGGTTAAAATCCATTTTTAAAAAAGATAAGAAACTTAGTAAAAATGGAGTCAAATCCAATAACTAAAAATACTTTAAATAATGAAAAATACCATCAAATTATCAGCCCTCGTTTTATTCAGCATTAGTTCATTATTGGTAAATGCACAAACCGCTACAAGAAATAATGCTGGTTTGCAAGGTGATGCAGGAGCCGTATCCGGCTTTTTTGAAACCGTTAATCCCGTTAACTATCCGGCCGGATCAAATGGCTGGTGGCATTTATTAGATGTTCGCCATAGTAATACAGCTAATAATTACGCCATGCAGTTTGCGGGTAGTTTTTTTAACCAGGAATTATATTTCCGAAAGACGAATAATAATGCCGGTCAGCCTTGGTCGAAAGTTCTTTTAGAAACAAATGGTAATGTTGGTATAGGGACTTCATCACCATCCACAAGGTTGGAAGTAATGCCACCAGCAATTAATGAAAGTTCTGCAGGCGTTTTTCATCTACGTGGCGATCAAGCTTGGGGAAATGTATTAACATTAGCAACAGATGCTACAAATGGCAATGATGATGCAAAGTTATTGTTCAGCTATAGGAATAAATCAAAGCAATGGTCTATTGGTGGCGGCAAGGGAGCAACAAGCTTTGGAATATGGGAAGATGGGGGGGATGGTGTTTACGGTAGTGGTTTTGGCAACCAGAGATTTATCGTAACTGCAGGAGGAAATGTAGGTATAGGAATTTCGACTCCACAAGAAAAACTTTCTGTAAAGGGTAATATTAGAGCTAAAGAAATCAAAGTAGAAGCTACCAACTGGCCCGATTATGTTTTTGAGGAGGGTTATAAGGTTGGAACATTGCAAGAGTTAGAAAGTTATATCAAAACCAATAAACATCTTCCCGATATGCCATCGGCCAAAGAGATTGATAACCAGGGTTTATAATTGGGCGAAATGGTGAAAATGCAGCAGAAAAAGATAGAAGAATTAACGCTGCATCTCATCGAATTAAGTAAAAAAGTAGAAACTCAGGATGCTTATATCAAACAGCTAAAAAACAAAAAATAATACTGCTCTTTTTAAAATTTTAATCCAAACCAAACCAATGAAAATTTTCTTACTCTCCATACTGCTATGCTCAGCAGGCATTGTAATGGCTCAGCCACAGGTGGTAACCACAGGAAACAATGTTATAGATGCCTCCAACCCCTATGCGGCCGATGTGGTTATCGGTAGTGATGCTGCTGGAGGAACAAGGCACGACAGTAGCATCATGTGGTGGTCTAATTTGAGCGCCTCGCGCATTAGTAATACGGGGAATGCCTTTAATTTCTCAGTATGGGCTGCGCCTCAAACACCTAATGTTTCACTTTCAACAGAAATAGGCGGAAGAAGTTATCTGATGGGTAACCTCGGGATCGGAACAAGTACACCTGAAGAGTTGCTCGAAATTAGAGCTAACCAGCCAGTTATCACCTTTCATCAACCAGGTATCTCATCCTTTAAAATGGGAACGAGTAACGGAGTGTTTAAGTTATTGGCAATGGATAACGGCTTTGGCGGGCATACAGGGAATTTTTCCGATACGAATAACCCCTATGTTTTTAGTTTTTTGCAAAATGGTAATGTTGGAATTGGAACAAGTACACCCCGCGAAAAACTATCGGTAAATGGTAAAATCAGGGCACACGAAATTAAAGTAGAAGCCACCAACTGGCCTGATTATGTTTTTGAAGAAGGTTATACGGTTGGAACGTTGCAAGAGTTGGAAAGTTATATCAAAACCAACAAGCACCTGCCTGATATGCCATCGGCCAAAGAGATTGATACCCAAGGTTTACAATTGGGCGAAATGGTAAAAATGCAGCAGAGAAAGATAGAAGAGCTTGCTCTACACCTCATCGAAAAAGAAAAGCAGCTTCGAAATCAAGAAAATAAAGTTATTCAGTTGGAAAGTAAACTCACCCAACAAGAAAAAACCATTCAGGAAATTTTAAAGAAAATAAAATAATGAGAAATACCATCAAATTATCAGCCCTCGTTTTATTCAGCATTTGTTCATTATTGGTAAATGCACAAACCGCTACAAGAGATAATGCTGGTTTGCAAGGTGATGCCGGAGCCGTATCCGGCTTTTTTGAAACCTCCGCTCCGGTAAATTACCCGGCAGGAGCAAGTAGCTGGTGGCATTTATTAGATGTTCGCCATAGCAACACGGTTAATAATTTCGCCATGCAGTTTGCAGGTAGTTTTTTTAATCAGGAATTATATTTCAGGAAAACGAATAATTATGCATCACAAAATTGGTCGAAAGTTCTGTTAGAGACTAATGGGAATGTAGGTATAGGTACAAGTAACCCAAACTCTACTTTAACTATAAGATCGGCTTCCACAGGCGTAAGTATTAATCCCGGTGCCAGTCCATATTTCGGTACTTTGGCTTTTAACAGAGAGTCGGGCACAGGAGCCATATTCGATCCTTCGGGTAAGGCCTTTCAGATTAATAATGGTGGGGGAGATCAAAATCTGCACATCCAGGTGTATAATGGAGATGGTACTTTAGTGACGAATAATTCATTGGTTATTTCGGGTGCAAACGGAAATGTGGGTATCGGTACAGCAAATCTAACTGATGCCCTTACTGTTGCTGGTAAAATCGGTGCACGGGAAATTAAAGTTTCTACTAATGCAGGAGCCGATTTTGTATTCGAACCTGATTACCAACTCACCGATTTAACTGAACTGGAGAAGTTCGTAAAAAGCAACAAACACCTGCCCGAAATTCCAACTGCTAAACAAATGGTCGAAAACGGTGTAAATCTTGGAGAACTGAATATCAAACTGCTGCAAAAGGTTGAAGAACTTACTCTTCATCTGATTGAAGAACACAATAGAACTGTTGTACGCAACAAAGAGATAGATGAACTAAAAACCTTATTAAAACAACAGCAGAATCATTTAAATGAAATTGAATTAAAATTAAAAAAAGATGAAAAACGGAATAGATAAAATTATAGCTGTACTGGTTTTATGTTTAGCTTTTACAAGTGCAGGTGCACAGAACTGGAATAAGCCGGTATATATTGGTGGTGATGGTGTGACAGAATTGGGGAAATATATCGATTTCCATGAAAGTGATAATGGTACAGAGGATTTTTCTTTAAGGTTTGGTGTTTTTGGAAACAGATTGATCTCATCCGGTGCATTCAGTGTGCCAGGAATAGGTATCAACACCAATTCTTTTAACAATAACGAACTCCACATTTACGGTAACTCCCCTTCAGCAACAAACCTCATCTTATCGGCGAACTACGAAAATATTTACCGCTGGAAGTTTAAAACGACAGATAGAGGTAATGCCATAGATCTGGATATAGTCGCCACCAATAACATAGATCAGGAAGAACAATTAATTAAGTTTTCACCTTCTTTCTCCGGTCGCCCGGAACTCAGTTTTATGAACGACTGGTTAGTGGTAAACAATGGTAATATCGGCATGGGCACCGTTACACCAAGTGAAAGGCTAGCGGTAAATGGCAAGATCCGTGCCCGTGAAATCAAAGTAGATGCTACCAATTGGCCCGATTATGTTTTTGAAGAAGGACATCAGACAGGAACATTAGAAGAATTGGAAAGTTATATTAAGGCCAACAGGCACTTACCCGAAATACCCATAGCCAAAGAAGTTGAATCGAATGGAGTAGAATTAGGCGCAATGAATAAGCTTCTGCTAAAGAAGATAGAAGAACTTACCATACACTTGATTGAAAAAGATAAACAAATCAACTCACTGATCAATAGAGTAGATGTTTTGGAAAACAAAAAGAAAAATAAATAACAAATGAGACAACTCCTTTTAACCTTAACATTTGCCTTTATTTTTTGCAACTGTTTTTCTCAGGGTACAATATCACCCCTTTTCTACGATGAAAGTAACGGACTTAACGTAATTGAAGGTACGACCATGATTAATGATGGGAATGCGAACGGGGGGACTTGTATGTTCAGGCCTGCTGGCGCTCCAGGTGGGACCATCTGGGCAGGCCCTTATGTATCGGTTACCGCGGGTAATTATCTTTTTCAAGCAAGAATAAAAGTAGCCTCAAATGGCTCAGCCGCTAACCTTTTCATGCTTGATATTGTAAGTCAGTTTGGTTATGTAACACATGGAGCTATTTGGATCAAGCCAAATATGTTCAGAGCGAATAACGAATGGCAGCTGATTACCATCCCCGTATCTATCCCGCACGGAATTACCAATTTGGAAATGAGGGGAATGAATTTTCAGCCTGGAGTAACCGATGTGTATCTTGATTATGTTCAGCTTGTACCATCAAGCCTTCCAGGCCTTTATTCAAATGAATTAACCATTTCGGGCAATGGCGATGTAGGCATTGGGACTACCACTCCCCGCGAAAAACTATCGGTAAATGGTAAAATCAGGGCACACGAAATTAAAGTAGAAGCCACCAACTGGCCCGATTATGTTTTTGAGGAGGGTTACAAGGTTGGAAATTTACAAGAGTTGGAAAGTTATATTAAAGCGAATAAACACTTGCCTGATATGCCGGCTGCAAAAGAGGTGGAAACGAATGGAATAGCAGTAAGTGAAATGCTCAAACTCCAACAGCAAAAAATAGAAGAACTTACCTTATACCTGATTGAGCAGAATAAGGCTATCGACACTCAAAATGAAAAGCTTTTACTGCAAGGTAAGCAGATCAAACTGCTTAAAATTCAGATTAATGCAATTAAAAAAGGGAAATAAATGAAAAGGTTGGTATTAATCGCAATGCTTTCTGTTGGTGTGCTTGCTAAGGCACAAACTTTTGATGCCGGTGGCAATGGTCCGGCAGTAGCAATGGACGCCGTCGATCGGTTTAACTATTTAGGAAAACCGGTAGCTCATTATGGTTTAGGTTGGTATAGCGAAGCGATGAGCATCCCGCCTTATATGTATATGTCGGGCTTTGCAGGAATTAAGCTTTTTACCTGGGGAGAGGCACGAATGATTATTGATGGAAGTGGCAAAGTCGGAATAGGCACATTAAATCCCGAATCGAAGTTGCATCTTCAGGATGGCAGTGTATTTATTAAAACTTTACGCGCCGGGAGTAATAGCGAGTATCCATTAATTTCGGGTACGCAGGCGGTAAATGGTACTTCTGGCCATGCTGGCATTTATTTATATGAAGATGGGAGCGGAGGTTTCGGACAAGCTTCCGGACTGGCGTTTAAAGTATCGGTAAATGATGCCAGCCCCGCAACTGCATTATTAATCAAAGCCAATGGCAATATTGGTATTGGTACGGATACCCCAAATGAAAAACTCTCCGTAAACGGCAAAATCCGTGCTAAAGAAATTAAAGTAGAAGCCACCAACTGGCCCGATTATGTTTTTGAGGAGGGTTACAAGGTTGGAAAGTTAGAAGAGTTGGAAAGTTATATTAAAGCGAATAAACACTTGCCCGATATGCCGGCTGCTAGAGAAATTGCCACTAATGGATTGGAATTAGGAGAGATGGTAAGATTGCAACAACAGAAGATAGAGGAATTAACATTGCATTTAATAGATAAAGATAAAGCCCTTAAAAAAGTAGAACTCGAAAATACCCAACTGAAAGCAAAACAGGTGGAACAAGACACCGCCATTAAAAAAATGATTGAACGAATAGATAAAATTGAACTTAAAAAGCCATAAAATGAAAAAAATATTACTCGTATCTATATTAATTGGAAGTGTTCTAAATCAGGTAAAAGCACAATTGGGAAATGTTAAGGGAAATGCTTTTGAGATATCTTCATCAGGTGGTACAACCACAAACAACGTGATGCATAAAACATGGCTTTTACGTAACAACGATGGAGATAGTTGGTACACAGCATCCGTACACGATGGAATTGCTGTTGATGTATCATTCTGGAATCCGCAAGTAGATACGCGCACCTGGTGGGAGCGAAATCCTTATAGCGGAACACAGATGTGGGGAGATGCGAGCCAAACTTATATGGTGTTATCGGGCGGGAACTTAGGCTTGGGTACCCTTACCCCGACTTCGAAGCTTGAAGTACAAACATCAGGCAATGGTTGGCCATTAAGTTTACGGGCCAATGCCTTTAGTCCTGGTGATATTAACGGGATAAAGTTTTATTCAGGATACATAGGTGAAGATAAATGGGCAGGTATAGCTAGCGTGGCAGAGGATTTGCATAGCAATAAAACCGCTTTATCTTTTTATTCTGGCCAAACAGAAAAAATAAGATTGGCCTGGAATGGAAACGTTGGTATTGGTACATCTAACCCACAGGATAAGCTTACAGTAGCTGGAAACATTGGCGCCCGCGAAATAAAGGTTTCTATTAACGCAGGTGCAGATTTTGTATTTGAGGCTGATTATAAACTTCCGGACTTAGCAGAACTTGAAAAATTTGTGAAAACCAACAAGCACCTACCTGATATTCAGACTGCAAAGCAGATGATCGAAAATGGTATAAATCTGGGAGAATTGAATATTAAACTGTTGCAAAAGGTTGAAGAACTCACCCTGCACCTAATAGAGAAAGATAAAAATATTACACAGCTAACAGAACAGTTAAAATTGCAGGCAGAAATGCTTAAGGCTTTTGCGAAACAGTTAAAAACAATCGAGGAATCTAAAAATAAACTTAAAGATTAATATGAAAACAATAGCAACATTATGTTTTGCTGTTCTATGCATAAACAGCTTTGCTCAAGAAACTTTACAGTCAGTTACCGATAGGGGGACGACAACAAATAAGGAAATCCAATTCAGATCAGAGGCAAATCCAAACAAATATGCTTTTGCTGGTGGTACCCCTGGCTATGCAAGGATTGGTGCTTATGATATAACAACCGGCTATGATAACTTATTTATTGAAGCTGCAAATGTAAGTGTTGGGCATTCTGCTCCACGTGCTGTTTTTGACATTACCAAGCCAATTCCCGACGGAGCATTAGGTGCGGTATTAGGAAGATTACCTGAGGGTGACGATGTTGGAAGTGGGACTTTTTTGGGCACACAAGGACATAATACCAATGCCTTAGGAGGGAAAAGCTTTTCCATTGTACATAACTTTTACGGTCAAACAAACAGTTCTATCAATTTCCATAGAGGTGGAGATATGACAGGAGGATTTATTAGTTTCAGCACTAATGCGAATGAAGAAAAATTAAGAATTGATGCTTATGGCAATGTGGGTATTGGTACAACTAATCCCACCGAAAGATTGTCAGTAAATGGCAAAATACGCGCTAAAGAAATCAAAGTAGAAGCCACCAACTGGCCCGATTATGTTTTTGACGAGGGTTACAGGGTTGGAAAGTTAGAAGAGTTGGAAAGTTATATCAAAGCAAACAAACATTTGCCTGATATGCCGGCGGCCAAAGAAGTAAAGGAAAATGGAGTAGCGCTCGGCGAATGAACAAACTTTTACTTCAAAAAATAGAAGAATTAACGCTTTATGTAATTGAGTTGAAAAAAGAAAATTTAGACCAGCAAAAACAACTCGATCAATTGAAAAAAAATAATCAGCAATAAAAAACATGAAAAAAATCTATTTAGCACTCATTTTAGCCTGTTCATCTATAGTGGTTCAGGCGCAAAGTCAGACCATCAATGGTGATTTATCTATAGGTGTCGAGGGGACAGCATTGACTGGACCAGGGAATAGGGTGTATTTTAATGGAGCAAGCTTTAATGGAGATGAGTTATCTATTTATCGTTTTAACAGAGGGGCAGATATTAGCGATCTGAGGGTAAATATTGGCGATAATTATGGTAGCGGTGATGATCGTTTTCTTGTGGGATCTCATAACTGGCAGGATGGCCAATATTACGCGCATATGGTTGTGGGCGCAGATGGAAAGGTGGGTATTGGCACAGAAACTTTCGGTGCTGAACGCCTGGCCGTTAATGGCAATATCCGCGCCAAAGAAGTTAAAGTGGAAGCAACAGGCTGGCCTGATTATGTATTCCAAAAGGATTATAAAATCTCCTCTCTATCAGATTTAGACCGTTACATTAAAGCAAATAAACATCTTCCGGGTATTCCAAGCGCACAAGAAGTGGAGAAAAACGGGATTGAACTAGGGGAAATGAACAAACTGTTGCTGCAAAAAATCGAAGAACTAACCCTGCATCTGATTGAAAAGGATAAAACAATTGAAGGCATATTGAAGAGGATGGACGAAATGGAGCAAAAAATAAAAAAATAAGCACACTGATGATGAAATTTCAAATATTATTCGCTGTTGGTACATTATGCCTAAGTACTGTATGTATTGCCCAGAATACTTTTCCTATAACAGGTAATGTTGGCATTGGAACAAATTCTCCTGTTATTCGGTTACAAGTTCAAAAGGAATCTTCTGCTCCTGCGATTATGATTGGTGGAGGGTATACGGGGACGCCAAGATTGCAGATTTATGGTTTGGGGGAAGACCCTAGTGCTTGGATGGGGCTTGGGACAGATATGGGCGGGCATTCATATGAACACAGTATTTATTTTCCGAAAGCGCCATCCGGCAGTACTGTAGGGAGGTTGAGTATCGGTAATTATAATGGTAGTTTGTATCAATCCAGATTAACGATTTTAGATAATGGGAACATTGGTTTAGGTACCGAAAATCCTCAAAGCCTTTTGCATGTTGCTGGTGGATCTCTGATGGAGGATAATTTAAAAATTTTTGCTAAAGATGCCGCATGGGCTGAGGGAGTTTTGGTGGTAAAACCTTCAGGATGGGGCGGATTGAGGATAGCAAGATTAGATCCATTAACTAATAATTATGATGGCAATTGGGCAGTTGGCTATAATGCTAATACTGGGAATGATTTTTCAATTTCTAACCATGTTGGAAATGTGCAGTCAGATTATCTTTTTCATATTAATGCTGTAACCAAAAATGTAGGTATTGGTACTTCCACGCCTTCTGAGAAACTTGCGGTCAATGGAACAATTAAAGCAAAGGAAATTAAGGTAAATATGCAGGGCTGGCCTGATTATGTTTTCGCTACAGACTATCGTAAACTTAGTCTAGGTGAACTTGAAAAATATATTTCGGTTAATAAACACCTGCCGGGTCTTCCTTCGGCAAAAGAAGCCGAAAAGAATGGCATTGAACTTGGAGAAATGAATAAAAAACTGCTCGAAAAGATAGAAGAGCTTACTCTGTACATGATCAGCCAACAAAAAGAAATAGATGAATTGAAGAAGAAAGTTAAACAGTAAACAGTTTTCAGTTGGCAGTTTTCAGTTTTTTTAATAACCAATTATCAACAATTGTTTTAGACAATTTGACTATCAACCATGAACCAATAACCAAGCAATAACCAATTTGAAAGCACCAATGACTAATAAACCAATGAACTAAAAATATGCTCAAAGCCGGCGCTTTATATTTCTCCATCATTGTAGCTTTCATCATTGCAGCGATCTGTGCATCGCTGATCATGCTGGCTGCGCATTATCGCGGAAGTTACCTGCAAGAGATGCGGATGGCCAGGTTAAGCAGGAATATGGATTCGGGTATTGCTTATGTACTTGCAGAAAGTGCAAACAGCGGGCAAAACAACGTCGCTTTAGATCTCTTTGGCGACCAGACCGACAGCGTATTGATTGAAAAAAAACACTGGGGCATTTTTACTTTGGCTACCGTAAAAAGTTTCGTACTGGCCGATAGCCTGAAGCGGAGTTTTTTGATGGGGCAGGAAACCAGTAACGATGGTCTGGCGGTTTACCTCAGCGATGAAGACCGGCCTTTATCGGTTAGTGGCGATACCCGCATTACCGGTAATGTAGAAGTGCCCAAGGCAGGGATGCGCAAATCGTATGTAGATAGCCGGCCATATTCGGGCGATCAGCTGGTTTATGGTAAAATTGCCGACAGTAAACGAACACTGGGCGGATTGGAAAGCAAGTGGATTAAGGAAATAGAAAGCGAACTCGATTTTGATCTGGCGAAACTTCCCACTTTAAATGCTGATGATGAACAGGTTTCTTTTTTCGACAGGGTTAAAAAGTTTAATGTATCGGGCCTAAGTCAGATCACTAACCAGCTTTCAGGTCAGGTTATTTTGTATTCTGATACCACCGTGAAGATTTCGGCAGCGGCAAAACTTGATAATACCATCATTTATGCCAAAAGCATTGTAGTGGCCGATGGTTTTAAAGGCAATTGCCAGCTTTTTGCCAGAGATTCTATTGTTACAGGAAATGATGTAACCCTGAATTACCCATCGGTGCTGGGACTATTAAGTAAAGAAAAGATGGTTGATCAGGCCAAGGTTACACTGGGTAAAAACAATCGCTTTGAAGGCATTATTTTCAGTTACGAACCTAAAAGATCGGCATTGCAAACCCTGGTAAGCCTGGGCGAGCAAACTACGGTACAAGGCGAAGTGTACGCAACAGGACTGATTAAACTCGATAAGAAGGTAAAGGTAGCAGGAAAGGTTTCCTGTAACCGCTTTATCATGAAAACCCCCGCAACACTCTATGAGAATTTCCTGATTGATGTAATACTGAACAGAAAGGCAAGGAGCCGGGTATACCTTAGCTCGGCCATATTTACGGGGGGGGATGAAAGACAAAAAATATTGAGATGGCAAAATTAAAGGGCAAGCAACTCGAAGCCTCTACATTGATTGAGGTACTCATTGCCATGGTGATCATCATGGTTGTTTTTTCTATTGCGATGGGGCTTTTTTCCAATGTGCTTAGCGGCGGTGTATCCATGCGGAAAGTGCAGATCGGGCAGCAGCTGGAAAGCCTTAGGGTGCAGGTTGTTGAAAGTAGAAGTATTGAACAGGAAAATCTCCGGGTTGATAGTGTCGATTATAAAATCAGTGTAGTTAAACAGATTGCTCCAGCCATGCAGCTTTTGGAAATCAAGGCAAATGACCATGGAACACCGGCAGGTAATATCAGGTTTCTTTTAAAAATGAACGATGAAAGCAAAGAAAATTGAGGCCTATACCCTGATGGAAATAGCTATTGCTATGCTGCTGGCTGCAATATGTATGAGCATCTGTTACACGGCGTACAGTATGATTGGAGATTATTTTCGTGCTTTTCAGAAAAAAAATGCCGCCACAGAAGAAGTACTTACTTTACGCAGAACCATGGAAAGAGATATGGCTAAGGGCCGCTACCTGATCAGAACAGCCGAAGGAATCAATATCACCGGAGATAGTGTGAATATCGCTTACAAATTTGCAGATACAGTAATACTACGAAAGGCAGAAAATTTGCGTACCGATAGCTTTCATGTAAGTCCGGTTGAAACCAGTTTTCTTTTTGAAGGAAGGGAAAGCCTTGAGATGGATACCGTTGATCACATCAGTTTTAGGCTTAAAACGGAAAAACAACAGATGATCCCGATCACATTAGGGAAATTTTATAGTGCCCACGATTTACTTAAATAACATGCCATCAATAGATATTTCAAAAATCCAGAAAAAAAATGCTCCGCTCAAAGAAAAGGAGGAAGCAGGTTTTTTTGATTTTTTGAGCAAAGATATTTCTTTCGGAAAGGGTAAATTATCTGATAAGAAAAAGGAAGGGTTTTACAATGAACTGGGTACGCTGATCCGGTCGGGTATCGATATCCGCTCTGCGCTCGAACTTACGTCGGGTTCTTATACCCAAAAAAAGGATGTAGAACTTTTTTCTTCCGTACAGAAACAGGTAATAGCCGGTAAATCGCTGTCAGAAACCATGCAGGCCGAATCGAAATTCAGTCCATACGAATATTACAGTGTAAAAATAGGGGAAGAAACAGGTAAGCTTGGCGAGGTGCTGGGCGAACTGGCCAAATATTATAAATCGAAAATCAGTCAGCAACGGAAAATTATCGGTGCCATTACCTACCCACTATTGGTGCTGTTTACCTCTTTCGCAGCAGTGTTTTTTATGATCAAATTTGTGGTACCCATGTTTGCCGATGTTTTTAAACGTTTTGGCGGCAAGCTACCTTATATCACCTCACTCATCGTGAGTTTTTCCGATTGGTTCGATCGTTATATCTACCTCATGCTGTTGGTTATTGTAGCATTGGTGATTCTCTATTTTGTAAACCGGAATAAATTCTGGTTTAAAAAAGGAGCGGCCTTGCTCTTGCTCCGCATCCCGATAGTGGGCGAAATTACCAGGAAAATCTACCTGGCCCGTTTTGCCAATACCATGCGCCTGCTCACCGAAACCAATACCCCTTTGTTACAGGCCTTAGAACTGGTAAGGCAGATGATTACTTTTTACCCTGTAGAAAATTCGCTTCGCCTGGCTGAAAAAGATATCCTTTTAGGAAGCAGCCTCTCGGCAGCACTCTCTAAATATGATTTTTATCCCGCAAAATTTATCCAGATGATCAAAATTGCCGAAGAAGTAAACCGCCTCGAATACTTTTTTGAACAATTGGCCGAACAATATACCGAAGAGGTAGAATACAAAACCAATGCCATCAGCGGCTTATTGGAGCCTTTAATTATCATCTTTTTAGGGCTGGTAGTCGGGGTGATTTTGATTGCCATGTATCTGCCGATGTTCCAGATGAGCAGTAGTTTTTAAAAGTAGAATGAAATTAAATTCAGACCATTTATTATCCATTATAACGTTCAAACAAATAATTATATGCACAAATTCAAAATTCAATTCTTAATTATGATGATGATGTCTGCCGTACAGGCATATTCTCAATCGGGGAAGCCTAAGCCAATTATACCTTTGGCTCCTGAAGCAGCTGAATTTGCCAAGTATGGCTCCTTTCCAGTTTCACTAATCACAGGTACACCAAATATTGGGCTTCCTATCTACGACCTTAACACCGGATGGATTAAAATTCCTATTGGTTTAAGTTATAATGCTTCGGGCGTGCAGGTAAATCAAAGAGCCACTTGGGTTGGCCTTGGTTGGTCTTTAAACTCGGGTGGCGTAATTACCAGAACTATCAGGGGAAAAGCTGACGAATCCAATGGTGGATATTTTGAGTTGACTTATACAGCCGATCAGATTATGAACATGAATTCTCAAAATCAAACAGTTTTAAGAGGATTTGCAGATAATTCTTTTGATACACACCCAGATATTTTTAATTACAACCTACCGGGAGGAAAAAGCGGCCGATTTATTTTTTCTAAAGACCTGAATAAATTTCAGTCTATTCCTGATGAGGGAATAGAAATAACGAGAAATAGTACCGAAAATATTTATACCATTAGAGATGTTGATGGCAAGAGGTACTTTTTTACAGCTAAACAGACAGCAGGTTCTGATGACAATGGATTAAAGATTAATACTCAATCCTGGTATATCACCAAAATATTAAATGCTGACCAAAGAGATTCTGTAGTTTTTACCTATGATACGACTCCCAATGGTGGAGTACAAGGAGAAGAAACTACTTATACCTCAACCCGTACTTATAAAAATTATGACAATTCAAATATGTGGACAAATGAAGGTGTTACCACAACAGGGTCGAATTCCTTTACCAGCTATATGCAACCGGATGAGATTTTGTTTAAAAATGGTAAGATAAAATTTTACAGCGTTAACCCCCGGCAGGATTATTCAGGTAGGATGTTAGATAGTGTTGTGATTTTTAGTAAAAAAGATAACAATTACATAAGGTTAGAAAAATATGTTTTAGATCACGATTATTTTGTTTCCACAAACCCTAGTACGCGAGATTTTTATCGTTTACGCCTCAGTTCTTTTAGTAAGGTAAGCGTAAGTAACCCCAATGACAGACAGACACATACATTTGAGTATAATAACATCACTTTACCTAAGTACAATTCAACAAGCCAGGATTTTTGGGGTTATTACAACGGTACACCTGAGTGGAATGATTTGCTGCCGAAATCGCTACCTCGAGCACCTGAATTGGGGCTTTACCTGAACAATAATATGCCTATAGGTGTAGGTAACCGTGATGGTAATCCTGAATACGTGAAGGCTGGGGTTTTAGAAAAAATAGTTTTTCCGACTAAAGGTTACACCAGGTTTAATTTTGAATCGAACAATTACATTGGGCGAGATATCCAAAACAATATTGTTACCAATTCATTTGCCAATTTAAATAATTATGGTATAGGGAAGCGAAAGATCAGCACCGCAACGACCACATTTACCTGGCCAGAAAATGCTTATACAAATGAAGCCATTTTTATCATAGAATTTTCTGCCCACACGAACCCAAGTGCAATTGATGTAGCACAAAAAGTAATCATAAAGGATTTAACAGGCGGAACACAGTGGATTTATGAACATACGGGTGACTTTACTCAAAACCAAACCATTAATCCAGGACTTATGCTGGTTCCAAACCATCAATACGAAATTAAAAGTTTAATTGATGATGTATCTGCCACTTATATTAAGATTAATGCCACTTCCAAATACATGGTTACTACCCAAGATAATAATATTAAATATGGAGGAGGCCTAAGAATAGCCGATATTACCAGTTTTGATGAAAACAATGTGATTAAAGGCAAAGATATATATACCTATTTTAGCAATCAAGGAGGAGCAAATGTTGGCGCTGTTACCCGGGATGATTTATCTAGAAATGAAAATTATTATCAGGTTGAAGAGGATCAATATCAGTGTGCAGGTGGTGCATGTACCTGTAATCCAAAAATAGTAAGGTACATTAATTACGTGGGGTCTCCAACCTACCCGTCTGGAGATTTTGCTGGAGGTAAGGTTGTTTACAATCAAGTAACCAAAACGAGTGTAGATGCGTTAGGTAAACCGAACGGAAAATTGATGACTGAGTTTCGGACAGATGCAATATTAAATGCAAATTCAATCTACAACCCCAATACACCTGGCGGAAGAGATTATTTTGAAAATACTACTTACCAGGCAAGCCAACCTATTTACGAGGGTACTTACAAATATGATACGGCTTTAAATGACTTTAAACTTACAAATGCAAAAAACTATGCTTATTCAGGCTTAAACGGTTATTCTGAAAGATTTGCTAATGTATTCCGAATTAGGTTTTTCCCTTTAGGAAGTTGCTCGTGGGAAGACGATGTAAGGTCTTTAGACTATCGCATATCTATGAGTGCATTTAAACTTTCTTCCATTGAAGAAATTAATTATAATGATTCGGGAGATATCACCACTTTAACCAACCTATCTTACAATAATGTAAATTTACTGGTAAACCAAACCACAAAACAAAGCAGTAATGGTAAAATTTTTAAAACCATTAGTAAATATCCCAGCGACTATAGTGATGCTAGTTTCGGTTCGGATTTGTTAAGAAATCAATTTGTTAATGACGTTGTATTAGATCAAACAGAATATGTAAATGATCAGTTAGTTTCGAGAGATGTTACCAATTATGCTAATTTTAATGGCATTATCAAGCCTTCGTTAATTCAGAAACTTTCTACCAGCACACAAGCACTGGAAGACAGGATTAAGTTTACAGATTATGATTACTTTGGCAATTTACGCTGTATCTATAATGTTGGGGGTGCTAAAACTGCTTATATATACAGCTATAATTCACTTTATCCCATAACAGAAATTAAAAACGCCGATTATGCCAGCATTGAATCAATACTTGGATCAGGTACTGTCAGTAATTTTGCTGCATCCGACCCTACAGATTTGGAGGTAAATTCATTGGTTAACACTTTGAGAAATTCTCCATTAATGAAGAATTCTCAGATTGCTTCCTATACCTACAAGCCTTTGGTGGGGATGACCAGCAGTACTGATGCCAAAGGCATGACCACCTATTACGAGTACGATGCCTTTCAGCGTTTAAAAGCAGTAAAAGACCAGAACGGCAACATTTTAAAACAGACCGATTACCACTATAAAAACTAAGACGCTCCATGAAACAACATCTAAAATATTTTTACGCTGTAGCAGCGCTATTGCTGCTTGTTGGCCGCTCTTCTGCCCAGAAAGTGGTATCGGTTTATAATGGCGAAAGCGAAATCAGTGCACCATCGAGTGTAACCCTTACCGATGGTTTCCATACCATGGGTCCGGTACGGATTTTTACCACGGGTTTGAGTTATCTGAACTGCCAGCCGCTCTCTTCAACGCCAAGTACCAACCAGAACTATATCAGTACGAAGATATTCAAACAGCCGGGCATAGACCCGAACAATCTTTCTGGTCGCAGCATTTGTGAGGTAAATGAAACGATCCAGTACTTCGATGGTTTGGGCAGGCCATTACAAACCGTTCAGGTTCAGGGTAGTCCGGGTTTTAAGGACATTGTACAGCCGGTTGCCTATGATGCCTTTGGCCGCGAACAATTTAAATACCAGCCCTATGCCGCACAGACCGGAACCAATGGCAATTACCGTACAGCTGCGCTGGCCGATCAGCTGGCTTTTTACAACAGCCCAACGGCTGGGGTAAAAGCAACAGGTTATCCCTTTGCCGAAACGGTTTTCGAAGCCTCACCACTAAACCGGGTATTGCAGCAGGGTGCCCCAGGTGCAGATTGGCAAATTAACAGTGGGCATACCCTTAAAACCGATTATGGCACCAATACCCTGGATGAGGTAAAACTGTGGATCGTTAACAACGCTGGTAATGGTGCTGCAGCCAGTGTTTACGAGCCAGGAAAACTCTATAAAACCACTCTTAAGGACGAAAACTGGAAACCAGCAGATGTAAAGGCAGGTACTACGGAAGAGTTCAAGGATTTTGAAGGGCGTGTGGTACTGAAACGGGTATGGGAAACCGATGACAAAAAGCTGAGTACCTATTACGTGTACGATGACCTGGGCAACCTGCGTTATGTGCTCCCACCGGCAGTAAACGAAAACGGGCAGGCAGCGTTAAGCACTTTTGACGAAAGCCAGACGGTTTTCGACCAGTTTATCTACGGTTACCGTTACGATGGCCGCAAAAGGCTGGTGGAGAAGAAAATCCCTGGCAAGGGCTGGGAGTTTATGGTGTACAACAAACTCGACCAGGTGGTGATGAGCCAGGATGCGAATCAACGAAACAAAAGCCCGCAGGAATGGCTGTATAGTAAATACGATGCCTTTGGCAGGATAGTAGCTACGGGGCTTTACGCGCAGGCGGGTACCACTGCCGACAACGGGGCGGTTCCCCAGCGTGGAGCGAAGGATGCCCTTCAGACCGGACTGGACAACCAGGCACAGCAGATTGCCAACGGTGATGTTTCTATATCGTTATGGGAGACCCGCAATGGTACGGATTATGATTCAAAGTCCTTTCCACAGAGTGGAGGTAATTTGCTGACGGTAAGCTACTACGACGATTATGATTTTGTAGATAATATCTTTGGCCAGCCCGGCCCAGGCCAGGCGCCTGCAGCACGGACCAAAAGCCTGCTGACAGGAACCAAGATAAAGAACCTGGGTACAGGCGCCATGCTGCTTACCGTAAACTATTACGACCTGGAAGGGCGTATACTGCAGAGCAAGAGCAGCAACCACCTGAATGGTACCGATGTGGTAGACAATACCTGGAACTTTGATGGCAGCCTGAAAGCGAGCACGCGTACCCACACGGTAGGTGGGGCAGTTACCACCATTGCCAACCGCTACGAGTACGATCATGTGGGCCGCAAGATCGCCACTTTCGAGAACATCAACGATAAAGGCGAAATTGCATTGAGCCACCTGGAGTATAACGAAATCGGGCAGCTGAGTAAAAAGAACCTGCACAACGATAGCCAGGCCACTACCTTTGCCTACAACGAGCGTGGCTGGATGAAGAACAGTACCTCCGATCAGTTCAGTATGGAATTGAAATATAACGATGGTATCCTTGCGCAGTTCAATGGCAATATCTCAGGTCAGAGTTATACCAACGGTACGGCCAATACATTCAGTTATACTTATGACAGACTGAACCGCTTAACCAACTCGACAGCAGGCAACAACCTGGGCGAAGCCATTAGTTACGATATAATGGGCAATATTGCCAGTTTAACCCGCGACAATTTTGGTACGAACAATTATACCGGCTACAATGGCAACAGGTTAACAGCTATCAGTGGTTTTACCAACAGCAGTTATGGTTACGATGTGAATGGTAACCTCACCAGCGATAGCCAGAAGAACATCATTCTGGGGTACAACTTCCTTAATCTGCCACAAACGGTAAGTGGGAGTCAGAATTTAAACTATACTTACAGTGCTGCTGGCGAAAAACTGAAAAAACAAAATGGAGGAACTACAACCGATTATGTTGGGGGCATCCAGTACACTAATGGAAATATAGATTTTATCCAGACCGAGGAGGGCTTAGCCCGTAGAAGTGGCAGTAATTACAGTTACGAATATAACCTGAGCGATCATTTGGGCAATGTAAGGGCAACTTTTTACCAGAACCCGACGACCAACCAACTGGAAGTACTGCAGCGTGATGATTACTATGCATTTGGGTTGAGAAAAGTTGCAACTGGGGGAACAAATAAATATCTTTACAATGGCAAGGAGTTGCAGGAAGAGTTGGGACAGTATGACTACGGCGCAAGGTTCTATGACCCTGTGATAGGCCGCTGGAACGTGGTAGATCCGTTGGCAGAGAAGTTTTATTCTATTAATCCATATAATTATACGGACAACAATCCTGTAAATAATACCGATCCTGATGGGATGGATATTGTCTATGGAGCCAATTCAACCACCTATACAGGGGCAGATGCGCAGTCGGCGTTTTCCCAGTTGCAAAGCCAAATGTCTTCTAGGCAGAATAATGACCCGCCAGCTTGGTTACAGAAAGTGCTTAATTATTTCGGTTTTGGTACTAAGGGGCCAAGGGATGCCCAAGAGGCTTCAGAACAAAGCGACAGACGGGAAGCATTGCTCTCTAATAACGCAAAAGTCGAAGAGAATATGAAAATTGCCGAAGATATTCCAGTAGCTGGTGGGCTATTGAAAATATCAAAAGGTGCAATGGGAACTTTTTCCGGAGGGAAAGATTATGGTTCGGTTGTTTCTGGGGGTGGTAACGTTTTGTTTGATATCGCTGGCGGTAGTATAGTGAAAAATGGTCTTAAGGTAATGACTAAAGATGTTCTAGGCCATATTTTTAGAAATGCTGTCGGTCACGTTAACCCCTCAACGGTAGAGTCAATGGGCAGGTATATAAAATTATTTGAGAATGTAGCTAGTGATACCAAAAATTTAAATTCAGCCGTTTTGTCCAATTATCAAAGAGGAGCTGGTGGTTTTCAGGGCTTTACTCAGACCTTTAAGAACGGAAAGCAAGTTTGGGTACAAACATTCAATGGGAAAATCATTAATGCAGGCGTAAACGTAGTGCCAAAATAGTTAAAAAACAGTATCAACACATGAATAAGGCAATAATAAAAGACATAGAAAAAAAGTATATTGAAGCAGTTAAATGCTATGAGGAAGAGATAAATGGAAATAGTCATCCGGATATTAATTGTTTCATAAACTTAGCTTTTTTATACTGGTCATTTGCAACTGAACAAATTGAATTTAATGAGCCCAATAAGATACCTGAGGAATGGAGTTTAATTGGAGGGGAAAATTTTCTGCCTACGCTTGACAAGGGACTGGAAAATTATCCTGGCAATTTGGAATTGATTTTTTGGAAGCAATACCTCTCATATAGGCTTTATATGACTGATTTTTCTGAGAATGACTGCAAGAGCCTGATAAAACAATATGGAAACGAGAATAGTCTGGTTCCCTATTTTTTTCTTTATCTCTTTGATGAAAAATCACATTCGGAAAAAATAAATGAGTTAAGGAAAATATGTAAAGGTCTGCCTACGGCAAAAAATATTTATATAAGTTCATTTATAGAGAATTGATCCATCTAGTCTTAGCAGATATGAATATAATTGTACCAAAGCCCAGCTGTTTAAAAACTGCTGGGCTTTGTCATTTCTGCAGGAGTCCAAGTTTAAGCAATCTTGCTTTGATTGCTCCGTAGGTGCGAAAATGCAGTTTGGCAAGCTGTGTAATCTTGATGCCTTCGTTAAAGCGTTGTGAGAGTAAGTTATCCTCTTGTCAATCCAGACTAAACCTCTGTTTCGTTTTTCGGTGAGGGCTTCGAGTTGGTTAACGGCGAAGAATAATGCCCTGATGATTTCGGGCTGGTTGTATGGGCTGTCTGCAGGGAATACTTCCCCGGTTACGGGGTCGGTGCCGGCTGCCAAAGCCTGGAGCATCTCCAGGTGGCGGTTTTTATCCTGCATAGGCTTTACCGGTTTTGGCATCACGGATGATTGCGTTAGCCAGGAAAAGGAGCTTGTCCTTAATGGAGGGTTCGAGTTCCTCTATTTCGTCAATAAGCTTTAGGGTCTGTTTATCAAAGCCTGTCTTGCTGCCTTCCCCGGCCAGGTAATCGAGCGATACTTCGAGTGTATCGGCTATCTTTTTGGCTACCTCAACCGATGGCGAAACCTCGTTTCGTTCGTACCTGCCGATAATCTCACGAGATACATTTGCCTGTTTGGCCAAATCGGCCTGAGAAAGCTTTTTGGCCTTGCGTAGGGTGGTTATTTTATCGCCTATGTTCATAATAATGCACAAAAGGATACTTAATCCAGTTGAATAGTTCAAATGTAGAGAACAAAAGTTAATAAATAAAATAATTGTTCTCTTGATAAAAACAAATCATTGTTTACATTTGTGCAGAATAGTTCTCATAAAACTTTTTATCCACATGGCCAAACTCATTTCCGAAAACCCCGAACTGCTGCTCTATCTCGATGGTAAATTACATCTAACCGTTTTGGGCGGTATAAAACTAACCGGTTTGGACAGATTGAAAGTAACCTTAAAAATCAGAAAAGCCTCCCCAACCGGGGGAGGTTTGGAGGGGGCTGCATACAGGCACAACCTGGACTTGTACAACGGCATCCAGACCGAGCAATTGATTGAGAAAGCTTCGGAAACGTTGGACGTCAGCACGAGCGAAACCAGTCAGGTCATCAGTCGATTGATAACCGAACTGGAAAACTACCGGGCAACGAGGCTGGAAGAGATGAAGCCCAAACAGCCAGAAAAACGGGAACTATCAGAAACAGAGCGAAAACAGGCTATCAACTTTCTAAAATCCCCAAACCTGTTGGGACGTACAAAAGAAGCGATAAAATTGAGCGGACTAATTGGCGAGGAGACCAACAGTATGATTGCCTATCTGACCTATACGAGCAGGAAGCGCCATGTTCCGCTGCACCTGATGTGTTTGGGCGCAAGCGGAACTGGTAAGACCTGGCTGCAGGAAAAAGTATCTGAACTCATGCCAGAAGAAGACAAACTGGAAATTACCACATTATCCAGCAACGCTTTTTATTATTTCGGCAGGGAAGAACTGAAACACAAACTGCTATTAATTGAAGACCTGGACGGGGCAGAAAGCGTGCTTTATCCATTACGGGAACTACAGAGCAAACGGAAAATCAGTAAAACGGTAACCCTGAAAGACAATAAAGGCAACCTAAAAACGGTCACTTTGAACGTTGAGGGGCCGGTTTGCGTGAGCGGTTGCACCACCAGGGAACAGCTTTACGAAGATAACGCCAACCGCTGCATATTGCTCTATATGGACAATAGTACCGAGCAGGACAGAAATATTATGGATTACCAACGTAAACTAAGTGCAGGGAAGGTTGACCAGGCGGAGGAACAACAAATCAGAAACCAGATTAAAAATGTACAGCGGCTGCTGAAACCAATTACCGTTAAAAACCCTTATGCCACCTTTCTGCAACTGCCGGAAGCGGTTTTCAAGCCGAGAAGAACAATGCTCTTGTTGTTGCTCTTTACCGAAACCATCACCTATTACCACCAGTACCAACGCATTCTAAAAACAGATACCGATACTGGCGAACAATATATTGAAAGTACGATTGAGGATGTAGAAAATGCCTTTACGCTACTGGAAAACACCATATTGAAGAAAAGCGACGAGCTGAACGATGCCTGCCGGGGTTTCTTTGAAAAACTGAAAGCATATCTAAAAGAACAGGATACGGAAGCCTTTTATGCGAAAGAGGTTCGTTCGGTGTTCCGGCTAAGCCCGAGTAGCTTGAAGCGTTACCTGTTCGAACTGGAACGGATGGGCTATATCAAAATCGTTCGTGGCAACCGTTACAAAGGCTTTGAATACAAAATAAACAATTGGAACGACCTGGAAAGTTTGCAGAACGATAGCCAAAATATGGTAAAAACGATACTGGAAAATATCAAAAGCGTAGCCCGTAGTTCAGTAGTAGCCCAAAGTGCGAATGGGCTACATAACGGGCAGAAAACCAGTAAGAAAGTGGTGGTAGCCCAAGAAAAGTAAAAAATGCAGGGCAGGATGAAAATAAAACTCACAAATCCGCTTTACAGCCGTCTACAAGTTGGTTTCAGCGAGTGGCTTCGGATATTGAACTTTGAGCAGAGCAGTCAAAGGGATATGCCCAAGATGCTGAACGAGTTCCTGCAATATCTAATTGAAAAAAAATGTAACCAAATCAGCGAAATAACTGAAAGCCACATTCAGGACTACCTAAACCATTTATCTGAACGTCCGAGCAGAACCCGGCCAGGAGCATTAAGCCAGAACTATATCCGTAAACATCTGCAGGTGGTCAAAAAGTTCAGCAGATACCTTGCGGAGAGCAACCAGGAAAGCTTTGAAGTAAATATCAAGCTGAAAGGAAAAACGAGCAACATCAAAAGCATACTGACCCAAAAGGAAATAGCCAAACTCTATGAAGCGACCAAGGAAGATAAGCTGGGCTTTAGGGACAGGGCAATGCTGGCACTTTATTACGGTTGTGGCCTAAGGAAAAACGAAGGCTTGGCGATGAATGTTGAAGATGTATTGCTGGAAAAAGAACTGGTCTATGTGAGAAAAGGCAAAGGCTACAAAGAACGAATGGTACCATTAACAGGCAGAAACAAAGAAGACATTGAAAACTACCTGAACTATTCAAGACCACATCTAATCCATAAAAAAGAGCAGGCCCTGCTACTCAATATCAACGGTAAAAGGCTGAAAACGGTATTCGAGCGAATACAAAAGTTAAAATCAGAGGCGAAAATAAACAAGCCCATCGGTTCACATACCCTGCGCCATAGCATCGCTACGCATCTTTTAGCTTCTGGAATGAAACTGGAGCATATTCAAAGGTTCCTGGGGCATAGTTCACTGGAAAGTACCCAAATCTATACACACGTTGCCAATGAGCTTTGACGAATACTTAAAAGAACAGGGCTTTAAGTCCGATACTGTCAATCAGCACCAGGCGTATATCCGTTACTTTTTGTGCTGGCTTACTGATATGGGCATCTTTCTGAACAATGTTGGCTACAGCGAAATACTGGACTTTGCAGATTCGCTCAAAAAGGAAGAAAAGAGTATCAATCAGATAAACAGGTGTTTGAAATCAATCGAATATTACTTTTCCTACATTAAAAAAGAAAATAAAATAACAAGTCTTCCAATATCAAATGTTAAGCTGAAAGGCTCAATACGGAATATTCCACACGACCTTTTGGAAAAGACAGAACTGGAGGAACTTTATGAAAAGTATGAAATCAAGGACGAGCGAACCCATCGGAACAAGGTTATATTGGGTTTGCTGGTTTACCAGGCATTGACCAGGAGCGAACTGGAAATGTTACGTCCGGAGCATTTGAAACTAAGGGAGGGTAAAATCCACATTCCCCAAACCAATAAGAACAATAGCAGAAATCTAAGTTTACAGCCACACCAAATCTTAGACCTTCAGGAGTATCTATTGATTGTCCGACCAAAATTACAAAGCAAAACTGAGAGACTTTTTACTGGTAGAAACGATATGGAAAGCCTGAAAAACAGTCTGCTCCATCTGAACCACGCCTTAAGAAAAATCAATCCAAAGTTAAAGAATGCGATGCAGATAAGGCAAAGTGTAATCACTGAATGGCTGAAAGAAAATAACTTAAGAACGGTTCAGTATATGGCCGGGCATCGTTATGTGAGCAGTACCGAACTTTACCAGACCAATAATCTCGAAGACTTGAAAGAAGCCCTGAACAAACACCATCCATTGAAATAGCACACAGACCCCGGGCAAAAAATCCAGCCTGCTCGTGCCTCGCTTCCCCCTGTCTTTTTTGCCCTTAGCCCGGCCGGCCCTTCTGGCGGTTTTTAGGCGGACTTTTTGTACCCCAGCATGGCAGCACATATACCTTACAGTACGAGTTCCCCTACCTTACAGGCATATAAGCTGCCGCCCCCTCCAACAAAAAGTCCGCCTAAAAACCGCCCCAAAGCAAAATAACATAACACGCATTATAAAACAGCCCCACGATTCCGGCACACAAACCAAAGCCGTCGTTATAATGGGTGTTATGTTAAATAGCCGCTCTTCCCGACGCCTGGCCACCGCACCGCCGTCTCCCTCCGGTCAGTCAGCGGCGAAGCCTGCGGCAGCAAGGCAAAGATTGATAAATGGTAAATGGTTCAGTGGAAGACTGGTCGGGGGAACAACGGTAGAAGTTCTCATCAGGGACATTGCACCCGCCCAACCTCTCAGGGATAGAAAGAGCCGCACCAGCCAGTACACAAAACCAAAGCTCTTTCCATCCCTTTGAGGGAAGAGATGTCGCCCGGGAATGTTGAAAAAAAGAACCGATGGAAAAAATAAAAGCCATTATCTTTATGTTACTGGCGAAAGCGGACACAGGCTCTGCTGAGGAGCAACCTGCGAGGAAATACACCAGTGTGCGACGAAGTATAACGTTGAAAAGGAAGTCAGGGCTAAGGTTCTGGCTTTTCTTTTTTTGTTCATACTTCAGAGCACTCAATGCCTAAAAAAACCTAAAAATCCCGGAGGGAACAAAAAAAAATGCACTGACAACAGGCTTGTAAAAACGGAACAAAAAACTAACTTTACGCATAAGGAACGTTCTTTATAACAGTTTAAAAATGCGGTAGGGAAAATCGGAAAACGGCCAAAAAGTTGTGGTAGGCAGTACGATTACGGCGCAAGGTTCTATGACCCGGTGATAGGGAGGTGGAATGTAATTGACCCGCTGGCGGAGAAGATGCGGAGACATTCTCCATATAATTATGGATTCAATAATCCGATTAGATTTGTCGATCCAGATGGGATGATTCCGACTCCGGCTGAAGCTGCTAGAATGGCTGCACATGTTTATGGAGATAAAAAAGATAATATACTCAAAGGTGGATGGCGTGTTTCAAAAAGAGATTTTGGTATTTCGCTTACAGATAATAATGGTCTGAAGTCTCAAGTTTATGAGAGAGTTGTAAAAGGTAAAGTAACCGAATACTCCTATGCAACCGCTGGAACAGAAGCAAGTTGGAAAGATGCTGGTGCTGATGTAAAACAGCCATTAGGTCTATCAAAACAGTATGAAAGTGCAGCTGATAATGCTAAAAAACTTTCAAGTGCTCTAGGTAACATGGAATTGACTTTTACAGGGCATTCTTTGGGAGGAGGGGAAGCAGCTTTAAATGCTTTAATTACAGATAGAAAGGCAATTACATTTAATGCAGCCGGAGTTGGAGATATTACAAAGTTTGTGGAAGGAAATTGGAAAACACCGTTTAAATCAGAAAAGAATATTGACGCATATATTTTGAGAACAGATCCTTTAAATACTATTCAAAATAATAGTCCTATACTTCCAGATGTAAATGGTAAGAAGCATTATCTAATGCCTCAAGATTTGCCGTCTGTCTACAATGGTCACAGTATGGATAATGTATTGAAGAATTTTGATGTGAAATAAATAAACTATGAACAGATTAATAATAATATCGATAATTCTATTGGTTATGTTTCATTCTTGTACTAACGTCAATAGGGATAAATCTGTAGATAGATCTAAATTAACTGAGGATGATTATCGCCTTTTTCAAAACACACCTGCTTGGATGCTTGCGATAGCAGTACAAGATGGAGATGAAAAAAAGATAATTGAAATCGTATCAAAATCACCGCAGGTAATTAATGCTCAGGAACCTCAATATGGTAATACACTTTTAATGCTCACTATAATTAATCAACAGTTTGAGCAATTTAAGGTTTTACTTGATAATAAGGCAGATGTAACTATACATAATACTTACAATGGAACTTCTGCATTGATTGAAGCTTGTTCGTCTAAACAGTACAATATTAATTTTGTAAGGTTACTTTTACGTCAAGGTGCAGATGTAAATGATATAGAATGTGGTAAAAGGCGTGAGGGAAATAGTACTAGATTGACACCATTAATAGCGGCTTCAAAAACAGGAAACCTGGATCTAATTAGATTACTTATTGACAAAGACGCAAATATAAACTATAGAAACGAGTTTGATCAATCTGCTCTTAGTGAGTCTGTTATGATTGGTAGGTATGATGTGGTTATTTATTTATTACAAAATGGAGCCGATTTTAAAACACCTATTTTCTACAGACCTGATTATACTATTCCTTCAGACTCAAAAAATGCTGCAAATAGAGGAAAAGCAATGTATTTAGTAGATCTTTTAAGAGAGAATTTTTCTGATTTTGAAACAAATGAATATAAATACAAAATGCAGGTCGTAGCATATTTAAAAAAAAATGGAATAGATTACAGGAATGCACCAATACCTAATTTTATCAAAAGCAAAGCTCAAGAGAAATATCCAAACAATTGGAGACAATATCTGGATAAATATTAAGAACTCCACATCTGTCTGTAGTCTTGAGCGCTAGATTGAGCATTAGAAGATCACAGACTAATTAAGTCTATTTTAAACTTGAAACGGATATGTATGTTATTAGAAATTTGTAGTTCTACTAGCAGGTCTTAGCGCATTGCTAAGCCCAAAATTTAACTAACAAAGCAAAGCGCGGCAATTTCAACTGCGGCGCTTTGCTTTTTCTACCAGTTCTTAATTCCCAATTAAAAGTATTGAAAAGTTTGCCATAACCAATCCGCAAGGGCTTAAATTAGTTTACCCCTTTATTACTCAAAAATCCCTTTCCCATCAACACTATAACTGTAAATCACCATGTATTCGATGCCATTCTTTTCAAAATGCTCAATAGGAATATCACCCTTTTCGAAATAGGCCGATTTGCTTTCTTCAGGAACGCCACAAAGAATAATATTGGGTTCTATAGGATGATAAACAATATCATGTCTGTTGCTTGCTATAGTCATCAATTCGGATAAACTTTTGCCCGATCCTTTTTTGTGACACTTTGGATGGTGTGGACGCTGATTGGCTGATACCCAGGCGCCAGGCACCATCGGTTTATAAAATTTGCCAAAAGGAATATCGAACCGGCGGGGCAAAAAACAAGAGGCTATTGTCCCGTTGGGTGTAATGGTTCCGGTTTCGATAAAGAAATGACTAACCTGTATCCAGTGCCGGGTAAGCTGATACACGTATTCCCTGATCGCGTTTTGCCCATCCTCTAAAAATTCTGCCCAACCGGTGTAGCGTGGCATAGTCATCATGATTTCGGAAACAGTTCCATCAATATGATGCAAGGTGGCCTTAACCGCGCAAATGGCAGGTAATACATTCGTGTAATTGGCTTCAGCTGCAACCTGAACAGGGAGCTGTGTGTTTTGGTTTTTACAATTGTTGTTTCGCATAACATTGTTAAAAAGATCCTGGGTGCTGCGAAACAACAATAAACTCTTTTCAGAGAAAATTTAGATACGGTGCCAAACCGCTCACCCAGGAATATTGTTAAAATTGATTTGCTTATTTAATTGTCCTCTGTCTAAGTTGAAAATTCTGTTTATTATTATTTCGCAAAGGCAATTTAGAAATAAAAGCTCAAATCACAAAGAAAAATCTTGATTAAAATTAAGGCGTTTTGATTGCTGCATGGTACTAATCAGCGTAATTTAGATCATGAGCAGAAGACAAACCCTATCTGTCCGTAGTCTTGAGCGCTAGGTTGAGCGTAAAGAGACTACGGATTCATTAATGTTGAACGCGAGTAAAGGACTGACAATAAAATATTTATTACAGTCTGTCACGTTGAGCCTGTCGAAACGCATTTAAAACATGGCTTTTCGACAAGCTACCATTGACTTTATTTTATAATTGCCAGTTAATGAGGAGATTGTGGTGTTATGCATTTCCGTACAGCTAGGCCATAGCACTGTATCACCGTTCTACTTAAAATCGGCCTAATAAATTTTTCGGACTGCACTGTTCCAGCCATACTACTGCCTTCAAAAGAAAACGGCGAAGCCCTCATGAATACAACTGAAAGCTACAAAAACAAATGAATAAATTTTCAGCCGGCATTTTTTGTTACTTTTTGATGCCAAAAAGTAAGAGCCCTTCGGCGGCGGTGAGCCGAGGCAAGACAGAGCGGTATGGCATAAGAAATCAGTATGTCATTTATAGTAATTTTTATGAAATAAATTATCCCTCAAGGATGACAATCTTACTTATGATAAAGCTTCTAAGCACACGCATTGATACATCAATATAACACGAAGATTAAGCATAAGGAAACTACGAACCAATTTTTTACTCCAAAACTCAATAATATCACTCAATTTACATTGTTCGTCAAAAATATTGGGAAAATTATTTATTTCTTTGCAATTTACATGCTCGTCTTATTAAGATGGACCGGGCCATAGAAATTAACGCAAAATGAAAATTAATACTTCAAAAAAACTTAACGCTTACACCCTTACCGAGATTCTGATTGTTCTGGCCATTATTGGGATATTGATCCTACTGGCACTACCTAACCTGATGCCTTTGATTACGAAGGCAAAAACAACAGAGGCCAAAATGCAACTGGAGCATGTGGCTAAGTTAGAACAGAGTTATTTTTACGAACACTCCAAATATTCTGCAGATTTATCAGAAATAGGCTTTATTCAGGAGAAGTTAACTTCTGATGCGAAGGATGGCAAAGCCAATTATAAAATTGAAATTACGGCTGCCACCAATAATACCTTTACGGCAAAAGCTACGGCCGTTGCCGATTTTGATGGTGATGGTACATATAATGTTTGGCAGATAGACCAGGATAAAAACTTAAAAGAGATAGTTGCCGATTAATGTTTTTGTTGCAGGGGGGGATTTTTATGGTGTTAGCAGGCATGGTTTACCAGGATTTTAAATATCGGGGCATTTATTGGTGGATGTTTCCGGTACTTTTACTGCTCATGGCAGCCGCTACAGTAAAAGTATTGGGTTTCACATTCACAATTTCGCTGGCAGTTAAGAACGGAATGTTTTTAGCTTTGCAATTTGCAGTATTAACGGGCTATACTTCTGTCAAACAGAAAAAACTGACCAACATATTCGATGGGTTTTTCGGTTTGGGAGATTTGTTATTCCTGGTAGTACTGTGTTTTGGTTTTTCCTTTCTAAATTATGTGCTTTTTTACCTGTTAAGCCTCATGCTGATCATTTTATTTACAGCGATTTTTGGTCATCAGGATAAAACACATGGAAAAAAAATACCATTGGCAGGTTACCAGGCTTTGCTGTTTATGATACTGATGGCTGCCGATTGGTTTACACCACATATCAATCTGCTTGCCGATGATCACCTTCTAAATTTGCTCGGTTATGGAAGTTAAAGCTGAAATACTGGGATTGATATCCAAAGCGTTTGCGATGGAGTACCGTGTATTCCCGAAAGAACGCAGTTCAAACGGCAATTTGGTATTATATTGGGATGGACTTGGCAATCGGGATCAACTTGCCGATGAATTGCAGGTCATGCTGGGCTGTAATGTCTCCTTATTACCGCTCGATCAGCAGGAAATCAGCCGGTTGCTTTCCAAATATTACCTGGGCGATGTATCGGCAGAAAGTGAGGATAAAGAAGTTTCGGTTATATCAGCCAACGATGATTTTTTAAATGTATTGATTGAAGAAGCGAGGCGTTTAAAAAGCAGCGATATCCATATCGAAACCTTCGAAAAACGCGCCCGCGTAAGGGTAAGGATAGACGGGATGATGATTGAACGTTACCAGATCGAAAAGAAAGATTATCCTGCACTGATCAATAAAATCAAGATCATGGCCAACCTGGATATTGCCGAAAAGCGTTTGCCGCAGGATGGCAGGATCCAGTTTACCTCTGCACGTTTTGCTGCTTTCGATATTAGGGTATCAGTATTGCCAACCCTTTATGGCGAAAAAATTGTACTCAGGTTATTAAACAACAGCAGTACCGATATCGATCTGAATACCCTGGGCCTATCTGAACAGGATATGCAACACTATATGGAAGGCGTACAGCGGCCCAATGGTATTATTTTGATCAGCGGACCAACCGGATCGGGTAAAACCACCACGTTATATGCTACACTAAAACTTTTAAATAAAAGTACCCGCAATATCCTCACCATCGAAGACCCGATTGAGTATACCCTCGAAGGGGTGAATCAGGTACAATTAAGAGAAAATATCGGATTAGGTTTTGCCGCTACCTTGCGTACTTTTCTAAGGCAGGATCCTGATGTGATTATGGTGGGGGAGATTCGCGATCCCGAAACGGCCAATATGGCGATCAGGGCCGCACTTACGGGCCACCTGGTATTGTCTACCATTCACACCAATTCGGCCTGGGGCACCGTATCGCGCTTAATGGATATGGGCATACCTGGCTTTTTGGTAGCCAATACGCTGAATACTACTGTAGCCCAGCGCCTGGTAAGATTGCTTTGCCCAAAATGTAAAAAAGAAGAACCGCTTGAGCCTGGGCGGTACCCGCGGCAGTTTAATCCACCTAAAGCTGTAAGCAGCCATTTTGTGGCTACCGGTTGTGCACAATGTTATTATACGGGTTACAGCGGGCGTAAAGCTGTTTACGAAGTGATCCCGATCGATGCAGAACTCTCACAGGAAATCAGGAAAGGGAATATGGCTATTGAGCCTGTTCTCGAAGAGAAAAAAATAAGTACACTATCTAAAAACGCTTTTGCTTTATTTGCCGATGGATTAACCTCCATTGAAGAAATTTACCCCTTGTTACTCGCTATCTAAATGAAGAATAGAACGCTACTAAAAATGTTGATGGGTTTGGCCTTTATCGCCTTAAATCTATCTGTTTTAACCACCTCAGCTCAGGTTAATAGTCAGGAACGGCTAAAGGCCATTGAAGAACGCCTCAGAAACCTTTCGGTAACCGTACCGGGATTAAACCAACCTGTTCAACTGTCAATGTCGGGAGCTTCTGCACAAGAATTTTTAAGGGCCCTGGCACAGGCCAATAACCTGAACATCAATATCGATCCGCAACTGAATTTTAAGGTTTATACCAACTTCCGTAACGAAACGGCCATGAACGTAATACTGTTCATTGCCAAAGAATACGACCTGGATGTTAACCTCATTGGCTCTATCATGTCGGTAACCAAGGTGCAAACACCCAAACCTGTGGTAGTGCCTAAAGATTTTCGTGTAAATTACAACGCATCAAACGAATACCTGGGTTTCGAACTCAATAACGATACCTTAAGTCAGGTAGCCAAGAAAATCAGCCAGCTTTCGCAAAAAAATGTGGTGGTTCCTGTAGCCTTAATGAGTAAAAAAGTAAGCGGTTTTATTGCTGCGGCTCCCTTTGAGGTAGCCTTAGAAAAACTGGCTTATGCCAATGAACTTAAAATGAACAAAACCAACGACGGGGTATTCATTTTTCAGGCTTTAGGCGAAGGAGAAGAACTTTATGTAAACGGCGATCAGGCCACGGCAGTAAAAAGAAGCAATAAAAGTGCAGCGGGGCAAGGCGCATCAAGCTTTAATTTAAGTGGCCGGAAAGATAACCAGGGTAATCGCACCATAAGCGTAGATGCGCTAAATACACCAATATTAGACCTGATCAAATCGGCTTCGAATGAGGTAGGAGCCAATTATTTTATCTATTCAGATATTAAAGGAACGGTAAGCACCAAACTAAATGGTATCGGTTACGATACTTTTCTTACTGCTTTATTACAGGGAACAGAATATACCTTTAAAAAAGATGGCGGGGTGTATTTGATCGGAGACCGGAAGCTGGAAGGATTACGGGCCAACCGGATTGTACAATTGCAGCACCGTTCGCTGGATACCATCCAGATGATGATCCCCGCCGAATGGAAAAAAGGGGTGGAGATTAAAGAATTCAGGGAACAGAATACAATATTGCTTTCAGGGGCTTCACCACAGGTAAATGAAATTGAAAATTATATTAAACAGATAGACCGGGTAGTGCCCATGGTACTGATAGAAGTAACATTGGTAGATGTACGTAAAGGTAAAAGTGTTAAAACCGGTATTTCTGCTGGCGTTTCTGATAGTGTAAAAACAGGCGGAACCATATTGCCCGGTATAGATTATACTTTTGGGGCCAATTCCATTAACAATTTTCTGGCTAAACTGGGCAGAAATGGCTCGGTAAACCTCGGTAGGGTAACGCCTAATTTTTACGTTAAGCTCAGTGCCTTAGAGAACAATAACAATGTTGATATCCGCTCGGTACCGAAATTATCAACCCTAAATGGCCACTCGGCTAATTTAAGTATCGGTAGCTCGCGGTTTTATAGTCAGAAAACCCAAAACGTAATTCCTTCATTAAACGCACAAACGGTGGTAACCGAGCAATTTACAGAGGTGAATGCAAATCTTGAAATCGATATCAAGCCGGTGGTTTCGGGCGATGACCAGGTTACCCTGAACATTAAGGTAAACATATCTGATTTTATCGGTAATCCGCCTTTAAATGCACCTCCACCCAAATCAACCAGTAAGTTCAGTTCTATTATCAGGGCCAAAAACGAAGATATGATTGTGTTGGGTGGTTTAGAACGTACCGAAAGCAGCGAGAGTGGTTCAGGTGTGCCTATTTTATCACGGATCCCGATATTGAAATGGCTTTTCAGCAGCAGGGAAAAATCGAACAATAAGGTGGTAACACTGGTTTTTATTAAACCTACAATCTTATATTAGGCATGTTCGAAACCTTTGAACATATTTTGGGCATAGAGCTCACGCTATTGCAGAATGAAACATACCGCTGTGGCTATGCAGTAGTTACACGCAAAGGCGATAATATAGATGCGGCAGATTACCATACAATAGAAGGTAATTTGGTTAAAGTGCTGGAACGTATTCCCCGAAAATACCCGGTGGCCCTATCCATTAACGGAAAAGGCATTATACACAAACTGCTCAAGGGTATTGGGACAGAGAACAAAGACTTATTTAGAGCGGCTTTTCCGTCAGTTGAACAAAAAGATTTTTATGTGCAGGAAACGCTATCTAATGACCGAGCCTGGGTAAGTATGGTTAGGCGAACATTTGTTAATGATATTGTTGGTAAACTGCAATCATCAGGATTAAATGTTTATATGCTGAGCCTTGGTGCATTACCGGTTATTTCGATTTGGGAATTATTGAGCGGCGCCGGGGAAGGTTTTTCGGTTAACGGACATCAGTTTGAGGTTTCTGCAGAAGGGAGCATAACGGAATATCGCTACCAGGAAGGAACAGAAGATAAAGGGAGCCTGAAACTCGGTAATACCAAACTTAAATCTACGCTTTTGGTGCCGTATGCATTGGCTTTTCAGCTCTTTCTGTATGACAAACTCTCTGCAATTAAAGTGGAAAACGAACAGGTTGATCATCGTTTTAAAGATTTTCTTGAACAATCAAAACTTAAAAAAACAGCTGGAATTTTTGTATTTGTCTTATTAGGGCTTTTACTGATCAGTTTTTTTGCACTTACGCACTACAATGCTGAAAATGCAAAACTGAACCAGCAGGTAGGAGCACTTACGGCAACTGCAGATCAAAGCGACCTTTTGAAAAAGGAAATCACCAATCAAAAAGTATTATTGGAAAAACTCGGTTGGAACGGTGGTTACAGCTATGCTTTTTTGCTCAACGAAATCGGTAGCAGCAAACCAAGGGCACTTACTTTAAACGAGGTCATATTTGATCAGGTAAAAGAAGAAGCCAATGGCGCAAAAGATGTGCTTGCATCGGTAAAGATAGCTGGCGAAACCGCTAACCTGACAGCCGTAAACAACTGGATATTTTTGCTTAAAGAAAAAAAATGGGCAAAAGAAGTTAAGCTCTTGCGCTACCAGCAGGATACCGAATCAGAAAGTTTTGCCTTTAACCTATTGATCCGATACTGATATGCTGGAAAAACTAACCCTTAAGAACAAAAAGGTGATCATGGTTTTGCTAATGATCGTTGTAGTTTACCTTGCCTATGTTTTTTCTTTCGAGAAGGCCATCTCGGCAATTGCACTAAACCGCCAGCTTAAGGCAGCACAGCAGCTGGGACAGGAACCTGATGCCGCTTTCCCTCAACTGGAGCGCAAACACGCCTTTTACCAATCGGTATTAAAAGGTTATAGGGTAAGGCAAGAAGATCGTGAAAACCACTTATGGCAATCGGTATCGGCCATGGCCATTGCTAAAAATGTAGAAATCAATTTTAGTCCCAACATCACCACTGCAGAAAAAGATACCAGCGAAATTGCAAGGGGTATAGTGATACAGAAATTCATTTTTAAAGGCAAATACTTCGATATGGTTAAGTTACTCGATACCTTGGAGAAAAGCCAGGGTATAGGCAGGATCTCTGGCGCCAAACTGATGAAGAAAAAGGCAAATGGCAATGAAGAAAAAACAGATAAACTCACACTCGAACTGCAGCTAGTTGGAATAGAAAATTGATTGTAGTAGATTTAAATTTATCAAATTGATTTAATAACTCTGAGCGTTTATTGCGTTGATCTGGTTGCCCTGTATTGTGTGAGACCTAGAAGCTCTAAGGGAAATTAAGTATTTCAAATAGTTTTCTTTTTCTGATATATTTTACTGGTTAATAACATTAAAAAACCGCTTAGACTTTTTTTTTGTTAGGTTTTTTTATACATATTGCACAAAATAATTAACTGTTTTTGCAAAGCTCAGACTGCAAAAAGTATAGTATAGCTCTTACATATGAAAATTCTTACGCTCTTATTTGCGCTATGTGGTGTGGCCGCTTATGCCCAAACCTCAACATCTACAACCATTCCGAAATTAAATGTTGTCCCCTCATCAGCCGAAGCCAGTCATTTTGCCAGATATGGCGAAACCCCGGTGTCGCTTTATACCGGAGTGCCGAATATTAGTATTCCAATATATACTATTGATTTGAAGGGAATAAAATTACCTGTTTCGTTAAGTTATTATGCAGGAGGTATTAAAGTAGATGAAATTGCGAGTAATGTAGGATTGGGATGGTCTTTAAATTTTGGAGGATCTATTACGGCCAATGTAAACGGAATTCCGGATAAGGAGGCAAATGGCTGGTTAAATGTGCCCAGTATTTATCGATTGCCACAAACAGGGAGTTTACAAACCCAGTGGGGTGCTTTTGATACCTACCTTACCGATCCAAAATATGATTTTATGAACGAAGTAGCTGCTGATCATTATGATACGCAGCCCGATTTATATTACGCCAATATCAATGGCAAATCGTTCAAATATTTTTATGAACAGGATGGAACAATCCATACCATGCCTTATCAAAATGTAAGAATTTTAGACGGTATAGAGATAACAGATGAAAATGATAATATATTTCAGTTTATAGGATCAGATCTAACCACCACAAACTATCAGTATTATGGAGGACTTTCTGCAGATGGTTCTCCTCCAAGCCATCAAAGTAATGCAATGTATCCCGGAAAGATAACTACCCCTTTTCAGGAAGAGGTAAATTATACCTATGAGACTTATAATTATAGTTTCAAAAATCAGGCATCAGAAACCAGGTACAGCAGGTACCCCAACCAGTTTGGTTGTGCAGGTGTTATGCCAAATAATACCTTAACAGAAAGTACCAGCCAGGTTGCTGCTTCTAGGATAAAGAAAATAACTGCAACCAACGGTGTAGAAATCAATTTTTATTATGCACAAAGCAGGACAGATCTGCCCGGCTCTGCTGCACTTACATCTATTGTTATAAAAAACATCAATACAAATGTTGTACTGGCAAGTTATACCTTTACCTATAGCTATTATATATCGATAACAGGTTCAATAGATCCGGATGCTTATCGTTTGCGATTGGAAAGTGTGCAAAAAGCAGGTGAAAATCCTTACTATTTTCAGTATAATGAAAGCCAATTACCGGTACGCTTAAGTAAATCTCAAGACCACTGGGGCTTTTTTAATAATGCGGAAAATTCGACCCTGCTACCTGCCGATACTTTTATCGGTTTCCCCTCAGGAGCAAACAGAGAACCATCAGCTCTGGTTGCACAGAATGGAATACTTACAAAAATAACCTACCCAACAGGTGGCAGTTCGGAGTTTGAGTACGAATCTAATTCTGTTGCTTCATCTACTGCAGCATCCTCAGGTTATGTTCAACGTAGTGCCGGCGCTTACGAATCGATTGATTCTACAATGGTTGTTCCATTTACTATTGGCGCTTCGCCAATGAACTTCACTGTTAAGTACAAAAGTCCTTATGGCGGAGATCCTGAAACCGGATTAGTCTGCGATAACTGTCCGGTACAAATACGCAATGCAAACCATCAATTGGTTTATAGCTTTTCTGGCCAATCTGCTCCACAAGGTAATGTTTTAGCGGCGCTAAGCTCCGGAAATTACTTTCTTGAAATACCTTATGTGGGTTTAACTACGGAAGGATTTATTGAAGTTTTTTGGTCTGAATACCAGGCTCAGCCAGCAGTAGAAATTAATAAAATTGTCGGAGGATTGAGGATTAAGAAGATAACTGATAATCCGTTAATTGGGGTAAGTAAGAAAACATTCTACAATTATGATCGATCTGATGGTTCTGGAATAACGACTGGTGTCAGTGGGGTGACTCCTAAATATGATTACATTCATACTCTGGAAACGCTTAATGGCGATTCACAGGTTAACTCTGATTGTTTATTTTACGCACAGTCAACTTCCAGCTTAAGTCCAATTGGCCGTGTACAGGGAGGTACGGTTGCTTATGGACAAGTAGGTGTTTATGTAGAAGATCAGCATAAGGGTTATACACTTAACAAGTTTTCTTATGCTGGAGATATTTCCGGAAGCTGGGAATTTCCATTTGGCGCTGTAATTAGCAACGATTGGATCGATGGATTACCATTGGAAACAAAAGAATTTGCCTGGAACGAACAACAAGGTAAATATTTTCCTGTTAAAAGGACTGTAAATACCTATAAAACAACATTTGGCCCAAATTCTGGCTATCCGCACGAATATGCCGTTAGAGGGGCGAAAGTTGCATTATATAAGCCGGCTATTCCGCCAAGTTTTCCTGCAACGGGCCCTTCACCCAGGGGGCCGGAGTTTAAGGTAAATTATTTTAATCTCTACTCGTCGTGGAGTTTCCCTATGAGTAAAATAGAAGTCTTATACGATCAGGCAGATACCACAAAGACCATTACCACGAGCTACCAATATTTTTACGATAATCCGGCACATATTCAGTTAACCAGGCAATTGTCTAGTAAAAGCAGTGGGCAACAAACTTTGGTATCCTTACGTTATCCGAAAGATATTAATTCATCGTTCAGTTACTATTCAAATCCTGTGGTAGAAAAAAAGATTTTCGTTAAAAACGGAAGTACGGTGAAACTAATTGATGGAGAATTAACTACGTACAAAAATCAGGCTGGTATTTTCCCTGAATATTATTATGACTTAACACTTGCTCAGCCAGTTGATTCTGCATCTTTCCCATCGTATAATGGAAGCAGCATTCCGACTGCATACGAGCAAAGGCTTGCCTATAATTATGATGCCAATAATAATATTATTTCTGTTGTTAACGATCAGAACAAGACACAGGGGTTTAAATGGGGCTATAAGGGTACTTTGGTGCTGGCTGCTGCTATAAATGCGTTAGAAAATGAATTTTATTATGAAGGTTTTGAAGAAACAGGTGTAGCCGGTAATGCGCATACCGGAAATAAAGCAAGCAATGGTGCTTATACCGTAAGTTGGACAAAGCCCAACAACAGAAATTATATTATTAGCTATTGGTATTTGGATGGTGTCTGGAAATTTCGAGAACAACCTTATGTAACAAATAGTTTGGCGCTAACCTTGGGTACAGTTTATGATGATATAAGGATTTATCCTGTAGATGCCCAGGTTACCTCTTATACTTATCAGCCTTTGGTGGGCATGACGAGTATGACCGATGCCAAAGGAATGATTACTACCTACGAATACGATGCCTTTCAGCGTTTAAAGGCAATAAAAGACCAGAATGGCAACATTTTAAAACAAACCGATTACCACTATAAAAACTAAGGCGCTCTATGAAACAACATCTAAAATATTTTTATGCTGCAGCATTGCTCTTGCTGCTTGTCGGCCGCTCTTCCGCTCAGAAAACAGTATCTGTGTATAATGGCGAAAGCGAGATCAGCGCACCCTCGAGCGTAATCCTGACCGATGGTTTCCATACCATGGGACCTGTGCGGATTTTTACCACGGGTTTGAGCTATCTGAACTGCCAGCCGCTCTCTTCGACGCCCAGTACCAACCAGAACTTTATCCTTACCCGTACTTTTAAACAGCCGGTAACCGATGCTACTCTGGGCAACAGCCGCAATGTATGTGAAGAAAACCAGGCCATCCAGTATTTCGATGGCCTGGGCAGGCCTTTGCAGACTGTTCAGGTACAGGGCAGCCCGGGTTTTAAAGATATTGTACAACCTGTGGCCTACGATGCCTTTGGCCGGGAGCAATTTAAATACCAGCCCTATGCGGCACAAAGCGGCACCACAGGCAGTTACCGTACAGCTGCGCTGGCCGATCAGCTGGCTTTTTACAACAGCCCAACAGCAGGGATAAAAGCAACAGGTTATCCCTTTGCCGAAACGGTTTTCGAAGCCTCACCACTAAACCGGGTATTGCAGCAGGGTGCCCCAGGTGCAGATTGGCAAATTAACAGTGGGCATACCCTTAAAACCGATTATGGCACCAATACCCAGGATGAGGTAAAACTGTGGGCGATTAATGGTACCGACAATGGGGCAACAGCCGGAGTTTACCTGCCAGGAAAACTCTATAAAACCACTAGTAAGGATGAGAACTGGGTACCTTCGGATTTAAAAGCAGGCACTACCGAAGAGTTTAAGGATTTTGAAGGGCGTGTGGTGCTGAAACGGGTATGGGAAACCGATAGCAAAAGCCTGAGTACCTATTACGT
>NZ_JACHCQ010000042.1 GCF_014205835.1 Pedobacter sp. AK013
AGGGTTTGTTCGGCTTGATTCAAGGGAAGTTATAATTGTTGTAATACCACAAAGAAACAAATTATTTTATTCCCCCCAACTTTTCCGCTTGATCCTAAACATTATGGTTATCAACCATGAACTAATGAACTCTACCAACAAAAAAAGCCCCGATTTACGTCGGGACTTTCCTTTTATAACTTGTTACCAATTACTCTGCAGATGCAGCTTCTTCAGTAGTTTCGTCTTTTTTAGCAGCTTTTTTAGCTGGAGCTTTTTTTACAGGAGCAGCTTCTTCAGCCACAACTTCTTTTTTAGCAACCGCTTTTTTAGCAACTGGTGCTTTAGCTACTGCTGCTTCGATCTCCGCATCAGTGATAGGAAGAATAGAAACGTATGATTTGTTATCTTGTTTCTTTTTGAAAACAACAGTACCATCAACTAAAGCGAATAAAGTATGGTCTTTACCAATACCTACGCCTTTATCAGGATGGTGTTTTGTACCACGTTGACGTACTAAAATGTTTCCTGCGATAGCTAACTGACCACCGAAAACTTTAATACCTAAACGCTTACTATGCGATTCACGTCCGTTTTTCGAACTACCGGCTCCTTTTTTGTGTGCCATGATTTTATATTTTGTAACCCGCAAAAAAGCGGATTATTGGGTTAACAATTAATTATAACGTGATGTCAGAGATCTGAATCTTAGTGAAAAACTGGCGGTGACCGTTTTTCTTTTTGTAACCTTTTCTACGTTTTTTGTGGAAAACGATTACTTTATCACCTTTTAAATGAGATACGATCTTAGCTGAAACTTTAGCACCTTTAACTGCAGGAGCACCTACAGTAATTGCACCACCGTTATCAACCAACAATACATTATCAAATTCAATACTAGCGCCTTCATCTCCTTGTAGTCTGTGTACAAAAAGGTGCTGGTCTTTAGCAACTTTAAATTGCTGCCCTGCTATATTTACTATTGCGTACATTGTTTAAATATTAGTTTTTTAATTTTTATTTAACGAGGTGCAAATATAGAACAAATTCAATTAACACACAAACACATATCAAAAATATTTTTAATTAAAATCGTACAAGATTAGGATTTGGAAGGTTTCAGGATTTCAAGATTGATTTTAAATTACATTTTTCGAAAATTTCTTGAGCTTTCCTGCTCCTTGGTGCAGCAAAAACACTAACATGATTTGGAGCGCAATGTCCGTACAAAACATTCTGTTCCTTTCCCGTTTTCCGCTTATACGCTTCGCTGCCTCGTACCTCGTTGCTGTAAGGTAACGCTGCAACCGGGGCTAGGTGGCCACCCCAGTATTTCATTTGTTGGGTTGCAGGGTGCACAAACCCTTGTCACTAAACCTGTATTGTAGCGAATGTCCCGATTTTTTCATCTGGATAAAGCGAGCGGGACCAAACCACGCCAAGAACCACTACCTGTTCCTTTCCTAGTTGTAAAAAACATTTGCCTCTGCGCTATTCAAGCTCCGAAGTAGATCTTTCGGCTCCGTTGAAGATGATATACTGAAAAGAATTTTTGTGTTAAGAATCTTCGTGACTAATATGTGCCACCTTTCATTACCATCATCCATTTTACATCTGCTCTTCGTTAAAAAATGTTAAAGCATTTTGCTTATTACGAATATTTCGTAGATTTACGAAAATTAAATAGACACTTAAAAACAAAACTCATGAAACTAACCCTAACCATCTTTTTAGCAACGGCTTTAACCATTTCGGCAAAAGCCCAAAGCCCTGATAAGGCCCTGGCAAGAGTAAGATATACTTTTACCCACGTTACAGATACAACTCAAAGAGATAAACCCCGTAAGGAAAATATGCTGCTGGTAACCGGTAAAAATGCTTCTGTGTATACCAGTTACGATAAGCTGAACCAGGCATTAAATACCCAAAAGCAGATACAGGAGCAGATTAAGAACCAAACGGGCAATGGCAACATAAAAATTGAAGTAAAAAGTGAAATGAAAGCCCCGCTTACCCAGGAAGATTATTTCTTTTTTGCCAATGAACATAAAATGATTACCAAAGAGCGCTTATTTAACAATTACCTTATTGAAGAAACCGCTCCAAAAATTGACTGGAAGATTTTGAAAGATACGATGAGCTTTTCGGGAGTTGCCTGCCAGAAAGCAACTACTCATTTTAAAGGGCGTAATTGGACAGCCTGGTTTGCAACCGAAATTCCTTTTCAAAGCGGTCCGTGGAAATTAAATGGCCTACCTGGCTTAATTATAGAAGCTTATGACGATAAAAAGGAAGTGAAATTTGAATTTGCAGGGCTTGAAAATGTAAAAGATGCAGATGCTACAGCTAATTCGGATGGCGACGTTAAAATAGCAGCTCCAAATGGCGGAGTGGGTTCAGTAAAAATTATGGGCATAGATGTAAGCACGAGCTACCTTGGAGCCGAAATTAAGTTACCTGCTGATGCCATAAAAACTACCCGCAAAGAGTTGGATAAACTTAAAGCAGCGCGTGATAAGGATCCACAGGGCTTTATGCAGGCACAAATGGCTGCAAATGGCATGCAGGGTTCGTTCAGGAGCAACCAGGCGCCCCGCCCTGTAGGAACAGCTGCAGTTAAAGCCGAAGTTAACAATCCGATAGAAATTGATGACAAAAAATGAGAAAGCTCGCTTTAACCTATTGGCTGTTGCTAGCAGCTTTTTCAGTTTTTGCCCAAAAGCCACTTAAAGGTACAGTAAAAGATGCCAATGGTAAGGGTATCGAATCGGTTAATGTAACTTTAAAGGATACTGAAGGCAACATCATTAGCTTTACACGCAGTAACAAAAACGGTACCTTTAGCATGGAGCTCAAAAACGACCAGATTGGGGGCTACAAAATCGAAGCGTCGAGTATTGGCTATAAAAAGCTAACTACCACGATAACAGATGCCACTAAAAGTTACGAACTTACCTTACAACCCAGCGAAACCACACTTGAAACGGTTAATGTTAAAAACCGGCCATCGTTAACAGCCAAGGGCGATACTTTAAATTACCGCACTTCTGATTTTGCAGATAAACAAGACAGAAGTATTGGTGATGTGCTGAAAAAAATGCCCGGCGTTGAGGTTGCTGAGGACGGCAAGATTAGCTACAACGGCAAATCGATTTCGAACCTTTATGTGGATGGTGATAATTTGCTCGACGATAAATATAATATTGGCACCAAAAGTATCCCCCATGGCGCGGTTGATAAGGTACAGGTAATCCAAAACGACCAACCCATTAAAATGATGCGAAAAAATAACATGAGCGATGACGTTGCTTTAAACCTGGTGATAAAAGATGAAGCCAAGCTTAAAGTAATGGGCGACGCTACGGTTGGCGCGGGCATGCCCAACCGCTTTGACGAAAACCTGACAGCCATGCTGTTTAATAAAAAACTGAAGTTTATTAACAACATTAAAGGCAATAACATTGGCAGCGATCCGGGTGGCGACCTCATTGCACACAATTTATCTGATTATTTAAAAAAACTGGATAACGATAAACCTAGCGGACTCCTTTCAACAGGTGCTGCCGGGGTACCTTCGTTACCGCAAAGCAGGTATCTTTTTAATAAAGCGGGGTTAATTAATCTTAATAATTTATACAAATTCAACCCCGATCTGCAATTAAGGGCTAATATTTCATATTTATATGATCAACGACATCAGGAATATAATAAGTATTCGGAAACTTACCTTCCTGGTCAAACCATCCGCTACGCGGAAACGCAGACCAATGCCATTAACCCACAAAAGCTGAGGGCGCAGTTTAACTTAAATGGAAATGCCGATAAATATTACCTGAACAACAACCTGGTATTGGAATATACGCCTTTTAAAACCACATCAGGTTTTGTAATTAACAACGTAGCAGCCAACCAGGTGCTTAAACAGGAGACCTTCGATTTATCGAACGAATTTAATTACCGAAAAAAATTAAAATCGGAAGATGTAATTAACCTCTACTCCTTTTTAAACCGGACTACACAACCAGAAACATTAAATATTACACCCGGACTAAATGCCGACATCCTAAACGACGGAAACAGTTATCTTGGTTTAACACAATATATTAAAATACCAACCTGGTACACCAATAACTATGCATCTTTCGCCTTTGTAAAAAACAATTTCGTTCAAACTTATAAAGCGGGGTTCAATGTGCAACAGCAACGGCTTAATTCGGAACTTTATCGTACACAAAACAACCAGCAAACAGAGCCAGTTACCGGCAATACAGTAAATGATCTTGACTGGTTAAAAACCAAACTCTATACCGAGGCCACCTATGAGTACAGTACTGATAAGCTAAAAGCAGGTTTAAGCTTACCGTTAAGTTACAACCGGATCAACTACAGTGATGCACTAAACCAGCTGGATAACAGCCTGAACAAACTATTTATAAATCCCGCATTTAATGTAAAATACCAAACCAGTACCGAAAACTATATAACGGCTAATTATAATTTCAAAAATGACCTCGGAGGCATTAACGATGTTTACCGTGGTACTATTTTAAAAAATTACCGCTCGCTGTTTTCGAACGATGCGCCGGTTGCTGAATCCAAATCGCATAATGTTGGGGCGGGCTTTAATTTTAGAAAAGCCATGCAAATGCTGTTTGCTAACCTAACGGCCAATTATAGTGATACAGAATTGAGCACCATTTCGGCCTACAACTTAAGCAACAATATTCAGCAGAAGATCGTATTGCCACTTAATAACCATATCCGCAGCCTAACTTTAGCCGCAAATGCAAGCAAATACCTGTTTAGCTTAAAAAGTACAATAAACGCTGGTGTAAGTTTTGCACAAAGCAAATACAGTCAGTTGCAGAATAATGCACTTCTACCATTTAATACGCAAACCATGGTTTATAAAGTTGGCATTGAAGCGAAGCTTAGCAACTTCATTAACTGGTCTTACGGGGCTAATTTTGCTATTACCGATAATAAAGCCCTGGTAGCAGATGGGATAAAGACCAATTTTAAACAATTGAGGCAACAGTCTGCTTTAGCCATTACTACGGTTAAAAATCTTTATATAAATCTATCTGCAGAACATCTTTTAACCCAGCAATCATCGCAGCCCGATTTGAAGTACCTCTTTGCCGATGCGAACATGCGGTATAAATGGTTAAAAATGAAAACCGATATTGAATTTGGAATCACCAACCTTACCAATATTAAAAGCTTTGATGCTATTTATCTTTCGGCAAACTCACTTACAACTGGAACATATTATATTCCTGGAAGGGTGGCCATGTTAAAGGCTACGTTTAATTTCTAAGTATTTTGATCTGAAATCTGTTTGACCAACGGGAGAAATGGCAATATGCTAACTATCTCCCGCTGCTGATTTAAGGCGATTAACGCAAATCATTATAGAAACATTTATTGGATTAGCAAATTCTGTCCGAACTGCGAAAAAAAAAGCAAGTGATTAAGGTTTAGCAGTAATCTGAATAAACTGCTTGTTTTGATCCATTTTGATCCCCATAATCATATTCGGATTAAGCTTTTCCAGCTCTGCTTGGCTTACCTTTTTCCCATTTAAATAATAACCGGTACTGATAGCTGACGATTCATTTACTTCTGATTTGTCTTTTCCATCCCCACCACTTCCTTTTGTATTGAGAGTAGATTTCATGATAAAAACAGCGGTTATCTTTTTCCCTTTGATATCAGTCAAACCTTCAGGGCCCTTGTTTGCCTGGCCGGCCAGAATAGCCTGTTCAATTTTCTCATTGGTAGGTACCGAATCGGTAAAACTAAAATGTTTAACAAAAGTTCTTTTGCTAAGGTTGCCATCTGTTTTAAAATCGAATTTAACATTGCCAACCATTTTTTTCATCACCTCACCTATCTGATGCTGTACTGAATCTCCTTCCTTTCCGATCATTTTAAAAACAAAAGTCACCTTGTTTGCCGTATCTATTTTTTTTATCAGTGGTAAAGCTGCTTTTCTCTTATTCCTTATTTTTGTACTCGTTTTGGCCGGTACAACAGACCTATCCTCCTTATATGGCATAACATTAACCACCATTTTACTAAAGGGAACTAAACTTTTCTGCATTACTTTTTTATTAATGGTAAAAGCAAGTGTAACGCAAAGCAATACAGGTAGCACAAATAAATACCGGGTTAAGTTTACTTTCGAAGAACGTTTCGCATTCATCATTTTAATCCGTTTTTTGAGATCAGACAAATTAAAATTATTCACGATAGCAACAGATGGCTGCAATGTTCCTACGTCTAACAAACTATACTGATAAGCTTTTTTATCAATACCTTTCTTCAAAATTTTCGCATCGGTAATAAATTCAATGTTTTCCCTTACCGCCTTTTTCATTAACCAAACCCCTGGATTAAACCAGTAAAAAACCACGCAGATCTCGGCCAAAATAATATCTAAAGTATGCCATTCTTCTACATGCACACGTTCATGCTCCAGAATATTACCCAAATCTTGTTTTTTATGTAAACGCGGATTGATATAAATGGTTTGCCAAAAGCTAAATGGGCTTACTTCATCATTTAAAATCCGTACTTTATAATCATTTAACTGATCTGGTGAAGATTTTTTATGCATCTTGTAAAGTGAAAGAAACTGTACCAATAGCCTCATGGCCATTAACACAACCCCAACATAAAAAAGTACGGTTAAACCTTGCCAAAATATAGAAACAGTATCTTGTTGCACCAATTTACTTACCTGTTGATTAAATTGTGGAACGAAGGCAGGTACGGCTTTTTGAACAGCAAAAAAATCGGTGAGGTTAATAAATGGATAGGCAGAAGAAAAGACGATCCCAAACAGCAGAAATACTCTGTTGATGGAGTAGAAAGTTAGCCTTCGCAATACCAGGTAATAGGTTGCCGAAAACAAGACCAGCACCAGATTAATTTTCAATAAGATGATAAAGAAATGTGGCATGGCATTTACTTTTCAGGGTTCTCTATTAAATTTATAATCTCTTTAAGTTCCTCCGCACTGATTTTTTTGTCCTTAGCAAAAAAAGCAACTAATTCTTTATAAGAACTTTGGAAATAATTATTCACAAAACCACTCATAAAGCGCTTTTTATATTCTACCTCTTTAACTTTTGCACTATAGCGGTTGGCATTGGCAAAACGTTCGCTCATCAGGTAACCCTTACGTTCTAAATTCTTGATGGTTGATGCCAGTGTAGTATATGGTGGTTTCGGATCGGGAAGTACATCCATAAAATCTTTGATAAACCCCTTACCTATCTGCCAAACAGCCAGCATAGCTTCCTCTTCCTGTAATGTTAATTTTTCCATTATTACGAATATATCGTAAATATACGAAAATATCCTAAAATAAAACTATTACAAAAAAGTCGTCATCTCAACTGAAGTGCAGCGAAATGACGACCTTGTGCATTGTATTTTCCTTCCTCGACTTCAGACTCAAGACTATAGACTGAGGACTTTTAAATAACCTACTTCCCGCTTCTTTTTTCAGCTTGTAATAAAGTTTCCTGAATGATTTTTCTCATTTGTACCGCAGCATCCAGTAATTTTGGATTGCCATCAAAGTCGCCATAAATGATTACGTGTTTTGATTTTTTTTTATAATTGAAAGTAATATCGTAACGCGGCACTAACCTCGATTTATCACTTTTTTTACCAATAGTATCTGGAAAATTCCAAAGGCCAATTTCATTTGCTTTTCTATGCATGTATAACACATCATTGCTCGTTAAAAAGAACTTTTTGTTAACCACTGAATCCCTATTATTTACGTACCTGTAAACACCAGTTTTTGAATCGTATGTGTTTTCCAAAGTATCTTTTAAGCCATAGCTATACTGCATTGACACAAAATCGTCCTTACGGAAAGGCGCATTCTGTATAATTGGCTTGTAATAGATATAGCAATAAATGATCATCGGAACGATAATGGTAATGGCTAAGAATATTTTTTTTCCCCTGCTTGACACTTTTTATATTAATTATTGAATGAATAAATTACTGAATTATTAATGAGCAATAATTTGAATGATTACATGTTTTTGACTCTAAACTCCCAACTTAGGCCTCCGAACTCTCTTTAAGCTCCCCTTCCCACTTACTTACAACAGCTGTAGCAATGCTATTTCCAACAACATTAGTTGCCGAACGGCCCATATCCAACAAAGGATCGATACCAATTAACAAAGCTAGTCCTGCTTCCGGAATGTTAAAACTCGCGATAGTGCCAGCAATTACCACTAATGATGCCCTCGGTACGCCAGCAATTCCTTTACTGGTTAACATGAGGATTAAAAGCATAGAAATTTGCTGCTCGAAACCTAAATGAATGCCATAGGCCTGTGCAATAAATAAAGAAGCAAAAGTCATGTACATCATCGAGCCATCCAGGTTAAAAGAGTAACCCAATGGCAGCACAAAGCTTACAATTTTATCTTTACAGCCAAAACGTTCTAACAACAACATGGTTTTAGGGTAAGCAGCTTCGCTACTGGCTGTACTAAAAGCCAGTACTGCCGGCTCTTTCATATCGTTTACCAAACGGAAAATACGTTTTTTCAGTACCAGGAAGCCAAGGAATATCAATAATCCCCAAAGAATGGCTAAACCAAAGTAAAACTCACCGATAAAAATGGCATAAGTATTTAACACACTTAATCCCTGCTTGGCAATAATGGCCGTCATGGCGCCAAAAACAGCTAATGGTGCAAAGTTCATTACATAGCCTGTCATTTTTAAGATTACATGTGCTATGGCATCAAAAGCCTTAATCACAATTTGCCCTAAATCGCCAATGGCAGCGGTGGCTACACCAAAGAACAGGGAGAACACAACGATCTGCAAAATTTCGTTGGTTGCCATCGACTCGGCAATACTTTTTGGGAAAACGTGGGCAATAAAATCTTTTACACTCATGGCTGCCTTTTGTATCCCAGTATCAACCAAATGATCAGGTAGCGATAATTTCATGTGTTTTCCGGGCTCAAACAAATTCACCAAAATCATTCCCAGTACAAGCGACATTAACGACATGGTTAAAAACCAGCCCAACGTTTTACCGCCAATACGGCCTACAGCTTTAATATCGCCTACTTTAGCAACGCCCACAACCAGGGTAGTAAATACCAATGGAGCAACAATCATTTTAATCAGGCGCAGAAAAATATCACTCAACAAGGTAAAAAATTCCAGTTTTTTCTCTCTGATCCCTTCATTTTCTTTTTTGATTTTAGCGGCGGCTTTTTTATCAGCTTTGAGCTGTGTATAAACCGCACTGGTCGTATCGGTCGATTTTGCGATATTTACTTCTATACTTTTAACCTTTGCATCAGCATTAAGGATATTCTGGTTGTAAACATTAATGGAATTTACATTTAAGATATAGCCCAGTGCAATACCTGCAATCAGCGCTATAAAAATAAAAAGCGTGAGTTTGTTTTTCTTCATGAATATAAAAAGTTTGTGGCAACTTAATTTGGTAAAACTACGATATTTACAGCGTGTAACAAATTTTGATAACAGGTGAGACCAAAAAATGTATCAATCTTGGTGAGTTAAACCACTCGGCAAAGAAGAAAAAAATTAATCAGAGATGGAAAGGATGCGCACAGGTATGAAAATCCCTGTTTATACATGTGCATTTGTGGTTAAGAACTTTTAACTCAATGACGTTAAAAAATATATTATTTTTGATTTCTGCTGTAACAAAAAATACACATCATCATCTAAAACGCAACTATAAACCCCTAAATGGAACAAAAAGACAAGTTATTTAAAGAGATCTTCGATTCAAATTCCAAAAAGATATTCCATTTATGTTATGGTTATACTGGCGATACCGACGCTGCAAATGATCTTTTACAAGAAACTTTTTTAAAGGTTTGGCAAAATCTGGATAAGTTCAGGAACAAATCTTTAATTTCTACCTGGATTTATAGAATTGCAGTAAATACTTGTTTAACCTATTTGAGATCAGAAAAAAGACAGGCAAAAGATGAATTAACAGATAACATTATAGAAAATAAGGTAGAGGAGTTTTCAGAGAAAAATGAACAGGTTGCCCTACTCTATAAATGTATATCGAAGCTCGAAGAGAATGACCGTTTGATTATAACGATGGTACTTGATGAGTTACCATACCACGAAATTGCCGATATATCAGGAATAAGCGAAGGCAATTTAAGGGTAAAAATTCACCGAATTAAACAAAAATTAACAGAACTATATAGCCAGTATGCAAGCGTTTGATCAAATACAGGAGTTGTGGCAAAAGCACGAGGTAGAAGTTAAAGTTTCTGCTGATGAGATGTTACAACAAGCGAAGAAAGAAGTAAATGGATTAAAGCTAAAATCTGCTTTAAATATTTTTGGAATGCTGGCATCTTTTATTGCCATTGCTGCACTGTGGATATTTATGCATTTCGAATCATGGACAACCCATGTTGGTATCAGTATTACCATTGTTGCCATTGGTGTATATACACTTATCTTATATCGCGATCACCGTTTAATTGCGAAAAATGATGCTACTGCACACCCGCACGAATACCTGAATAACTTAAAAACATATCAATTAAACCGTTTCAAACTTTACAATTCGCTATATTGGTTTTATGCCATTGCATTATCGCTGGGAATTATATTTTATTTCATTGAAATTTTAACCTATTTGAGTATGCCACAAAAAGTAGCTGCAATTGTGCTAACTTTTTCGTGGATACTATTCTGCTCAACAATATTGCGAAAGGCTGTAATGAGCAGAGAAAAAGAACGGATAGCTTTATTAATTGAGAAATTTGAACGCATTAGCGGACAGATTTCTGTTACAGAGTAATTTTAGGCACGGTTTTTTCGTTGTAAAATTCAACACACAAAATCCTGATGATCGTGGTGCGACATCGTTGAAAAAAATTACGACCTTGAAAAAACTGATTATACCGATATTATTACTATTGGCCCTGCCCTTTTCATTTGCCTTTAAACAAGATTTAACTCAGCCAGTTCAGCTGAATTGGGAAACGCACTTTAAAGGTAAGGCCGATATGCGCTCGCCCTTTTTTGCTTTAACTGCTATGACCTGGAAGTATAGTTATGAAAGTACTGTTTACCGTAACCGTGTTGTTATTAAGCTTAAAAATGATGTGAGTATAGATAAAACCAGATCGTGGGTAAAATGGGATAAAATTAAAAACCCCGAAATTAGGGCCAGTCTTTTACACCACGAACAGGGACATGCCGATATTCAATATATTTTACTTTTAGAAGCCGAAAGGGTATTGAAGAACAGAAACTATTCTGTAAGCAACTATAAAGCCCAAATATCTGAACTCGCCAATCAGATCAGCAATTATTTTGACACCATGCAACGTAACTATGACGAAGAGACCGAGCATGGCAGTAATCATAAAATGCAGGCCCGATGGGATGAGATTATCCAGGATAAGATAGAAGAATCGAGGACTGCTATGGCCGAATTACAAAAATAGTTTTGGAATAAAGACCATAAAACCAACAGCTACCGCCAGAAACGCAGCCACCAAAACTGCAGCGGCAGCCAAATCTTTTACCACTTTAATTTTGGGATGATACGCTGGTGAAACTACATCGGCCAGTTTTTCAATAGCAGCGTTTAACATCTCGGCTACAAAAACAGCAGAAATAACGGATAGAATAGCAATCCACTCCAAACTGGATATTTTAAGGTAAAAAGATAAACCGATGGCTATTACTGCTGCAAACAAATGAATTCTACCGTTATGATCGTTAACGAAAAATAACTTCATACCATTAAAGGCATATTTAAAGCTTTTAATACGATCGATAATTGAAAATTTTTGGTTGTTCATTGTTTATTGAAATTCGTCATCCTGAATTTAGTTCAGGATCTATATCTAAATAAGTAGATGCTGAAACAAGTTTAGCATGGCGATCCTTCAAGGATAACTCCTCGCCTTACGCCTTTTATCCTAAACCGTCCACCTTAAACCCTAAACCTTACTTTTAGCTTTTCCCTCCTCAGGCTTTACCTCGCTAGTAGAAAAACTATTTCCACTTAGTTTATATTGATAGGTTTTGGTGATCGTTTTAGTGCTATCTGTGCTATCTTTTACCGGGAAAGAACGGAATAAGTCTCCATTTTTGATAAAAAAATTATCGTTTCCAGTATAACCTTTCTTTTGACTGGCGGTTAAAGAAGGGAAACTGATTTTATTGAAATTGCCACCTGCATATTCAAAAACATTTAAATCTGAAACTGTTTTTTTGCTTAAGAGTTGAATATAAAATTCAGGATTTCCATCATTGTCTAAATCCATATTCCAGGCATCGATCAAAATACCTTTACGATCTATGGCAGCAGACCTGTAATTATTACGAACCGAATCAGACATTAAAATCTGGTATCCCCCTATAGAGTCTACCCCTTTTCCCCAGCTCACAATTTCGAAATTTAATCCTGGTTTTACTTCTATATCCTTATAAAAAGGAAAAGGGTTCTTTTGAACTTTTGTAGCTTCCGTCTTAATTTCTTTTGGTTTTTCTTCAGTGCATGCAAAACAAAACAGCATCCCTGTTATTAACAAAAGATGCTGTAATGTATATTTCTGTAGTTTCATTCTATTTGGGGACGTTTTGGTTGCCCCAAATTAAGTATTTTAGCTTTTTAAAGCAACAATTTATTTCTTTGCATCTGCTTTAACTTCTGATGCTCCATTATTTAAAACAGTTTCTGTAACTACACTTCTTCTACCACTTGGCGCAACAACAACTGTTTTTAATACTCTTTTTTCGCCTTGCGGTACAGTAATTTTAAGTGGCGAGGTGTACAAAAATGCATTTTCCGACGGACGTGATAAATCAATAGAATAATAAATTTTAGCTCCGGCAACAGGTGCTTTTAAATCAATTGTAAATTCTCCACCAGTTAAAGGTTTATCGCTCTGTCCAATTGGTGTAGGTATCCAGAAATTAATATTCATTTTATCTAAACGGGCCAAATGTACAGGTAAACGCTGCTCAGAAAAGTTTTTCAAATCTTTACGCTCAACCGGCGACCATGCGATTTCGGCTAAGGCCAATAAACGAGGGAATGCATGGTTTTCTACTTTAGCTGTAGTTTTAATATACTCAGACCACATATTTGCCTGTACACCTTTAATGTATTTTCGCTCATCAGCGGTTAATACTTTCGGAATCGGATCGTAAGCATAAATCTTTTGATAAGGAGCGAATCCACCAATGGTTACCGGCTCATCAGGAGAATTAGACTGTTTATGGTCGATATATAGGCCCATAGAACCTGGCGTCATAATTACATCGTGTTTTTGTTGTGCAGCAGCGATTCCACCATCTTCACCTCTCCAGCTCATTACAGTTGCATTTGGCGCCAAACCGCCTTCTAAAATCTCGTCCCAGCCTATAATCGATCGTCCTTTTGCATTTACATGTTTTTCTATGGTCTGGATGAAATAACTCTGTAATTCATGCTCATCTTTCAAACCTTTTTCCTTCATCAGGTTTTGGCAAAAGGTAGATTCCTTCCAATAAGTTTTAGGTGCTTCATCGCCACCAATATGGATATATTTTGAAGGGAAAATAGCGATAACCTCATCTAACACATTTTCTAAGAAAGTAAAGGTATTTTCCGAAGGCACAAAAATATCATCAAATACACCCCAGGTCTGTTGTACCTGTTTTCCTTTTCTGCTTCCCGCCCATGGTGTTTTATCGCTAATAAAAGTATCGCGGTTAGGGAAACAGCTTAATTCTGGATACGAGGCAATTGCTGCAGAAGCATGACCGGGTAATTCAATTTCAGGTATTACGGTGATGTATTTAGCAGCAGCATATTTAACAATTTCTTTAGCCTCTTCTTGCGTATAATAACCTTTTACCGGGGTAAGATAATTGCCATTGCCAGGGTAGTTACCAATTATAGTACCATTACGTGAAGAACCGATTTCAATTAGTTTTGGATATTTTTTAATTTCCAGCCTCCAGCCCTGATCGTCAGTTAAATGCCAGTGAAAAGTATTGATTTTATAATAAGCCAACTGATCGATGTACTTTTTGATAAAAGAAATCGGGAAGAAATGACGGCTTACATCCAACATCGTTCCCCTGTAAGCAAAACGCGGATAATCATTAATATTAACGGCAGGGATAGTAATTTTATCGGCAACTTTATCTGGCAGCATTTGCATAGCCGATTGAACGGCATAAAACAGACCTGCACCTTTTCCGGTTAAAACAATTTGTTTCGGTGTAACTTTAATGGTATAACCTTCTGCAGGCAATTGATCTGCTCCAACAGATGTTAAAATAATAGCTTTTTGGTTAGGTTGAGTAATTTTAGCTTCCCTTAAAGCAAAACCTGCCTTGGTAACGATAAAGGCATTTAATAAATCAGCCATCTTTGCGCCATCGATGCTTTGATTTACTAAAACCGTGGTTTTATCTAATACGAAATTTCCGTTTGCCCTGGTAATGGCTACCGGTGCAGGTATGATCCCCATATTGGGATCGCTCTGCGCAAATGCACTTGTACTGATTAATACTCCAATAAAAATCGATAATGCTTTGTTCATTTGTGTTTTGGTTTTTATAACTTAATTTGATTATTTGAACCAAGATAAAGATTATGAGCAGATTCCGAATCCCACATTCTTGTTACAATCCAGATCAACCGTTTGACTGCACTGCATAACGCACATAAATCTAAATAATATATATTAAAACGTTTTTCCAATGTTTCTGATAAACGATTATAATAGAAATCTGAGTCTTTTTTGGAAAATCAAATGCAGAAGCATTCAGGTTACAATAGTTACACTTCTGCCGATGGAAATATCGGCATCACGCTTTGATCGGGTTTAAGTGGCATCGCCAGTGGTATTAATTGGGGTTGCGAAGCGTAGAAGATCTATTCTAGGCAGCATGCTATTCACCCCTTAATAGAAGCACAAACCTGAGTATTTAAACCTGATTGACGCGGTAGCTCTCGATTTTTTTCTAATCGGGACTACAAGCAGAAAGCAGGGCGAACAATAAAAAGAACCTCTGTACTTGCTTTCCGAAAAAACATCAATCACAAAAAAGAGAAGCCACATTAGAACTCTTACCGACAGTTTTTCATTGCACTGCGTTCCAATCGACATGACGATTTTGTCTTAGGCTAACTGACTTTTTTTGGGAAATCAGATACAGCAGCATATGAGCAACGATAGTCCCGCTCCCGCTTCTGCCAATTTGAAGGAATTGGCATCACGCTTTGATCGGGTTTAGGTGGCACAGCCAGTGCAACTATTTGGGGTCGCAAAGCCTAGAAGATCTATTCTAGGCAGCATGCCATTCACCCCTTAATAGAAGCACAAACCTGAGTGTTTAAACCTAAGGGATTGACGCGGTAGCTCCCGATTTTTTTCTAATCGGGACTACAAGCGGAAAGCAGGGTGAACAATAAAAAGAACTACTGCAATTGCTTTCCGAAAAACAAGAAGTTTAGCATTAAGCTTTGAAGATTATAGCACAAAAAAAGAGAAACCGTTGCTAGTTTCTCTTTTTAAAATTACATTAAAATATTTTTATACTTCTACAGCATGTTCTTTAGCGGCCAAATACCTTTCAGCATCGAGCGCGGCCATACATCCAGAACCTGCAGCAGTAACCGCTTGCCTGTAATACATATCCTGCACATCGCCACAGGCAAAAACACCTTCGATATTGGTTAAAGTAGAACCAGGTTTAGTAGCTAAATAACCTGTTTCATCCATATCTAACTGGCCTTTAAAGATATCAGTATTCGGCTTATGACCGATAGCTACAAAGAAACCTTCTACAGCGATATCAGACTCAACACCTGTTTTGTTATTCAAAACTTTAACTGCGGTTACATTTTTACCATTACCTAAAATTTCCTGCGTTTCGGTATTGTAATGAACCACAATATTTGGTGTAGCCAATACACGGCTAACCATAGCTTTAGAAGCTCTAAACTCGTCTCTGCGCACCAATAAGTGCACCGTTTTACAAAGTTTTGCTAAATAAGTTGCTTCTTCAGCTGCAGTATCTCCAGCACCTACAATGGCTACATCCTGACCTTTAAAAAAGAAACCATCACACACTGCACAGGCCGAAACCCCAAAACCGTTATATTGTTGCTCACTTGGCAATCCGAGCCACTTGGCAGTAGCCCCAGTTGCAATAATTACCGTATCAGCTGTAATGGTTTTAATTTCGTCAACCACTACTTTATGTGGTGTTGAAGAGAAATCTACCGAACTTACATAACCGAAACGGATATCGGTACCAAAACGCTCTGCTTGCTTACGGAAATCTTCCATCATTTCTGGCCCCATAATTCCCTGTGGGTAGCCTGGAAAATTTTCCACATCTGTAGTTTGCGTAAGCTGCCCACCGGCTTGCATACCGGTATACATAATTGGTTTTAAATCAGCTCTGGCTGCGTAAATTGCAGCAGTATAACCGGCCGGACCTGAACCTATAATTAAACACTGAACGTGTTCGTTTTCTTGTGACATTATATTGTGTGTTTGAAATTCATTAATCGTAGCGCAAATTTAATGCTTTAAATATTTGCTGGCAAGTGCACATTGTCAACATAGTTTACTTATTAACATCATAAGCCAAGCGAAAAGCGCTGTTTTAGGTATCAGATGTTTCCATCTGATACTGATTGCACATACACAAAAAATTACTCCCCTTTATTTCCTCTAATCAAGCGAATAACATTACCTCCCAGAATTTTCTTGATATCCCGTTCAGAGTACCCATTTTTAATGAGTTCTTCTGTAATTTTAGGGTAATCTGCTACACTATTTATTCCCAGAGGGAAGGATTCGGCGCCATCAAAATCGGCACCCAAGCCTACATGGTCAATGCCAATTAATTTCACTACATGATTGATATGTTTAACCAGCAACGATATTGGCGGACGTGCAGCATCAGCATCAACCTGATGGTTATAAATTAATGTATCTATTGCATTGCTTCTACCATATGTAGCACTCAATGTTTTAAGCTCGCTATCATATTTAGCAAAGAAAGCTTTCTGTTTAGTATTAAATGTAGAATCTAAGAAACCACTGTAGAAATTAATACAGACTACCCCACCGTTTTTGCCCACAGCTTTAATCTGATCGTCTTTTAAATTCCGCGGAACGGGATTTATTGCATAAGCACAGCTATGAGAAACAATTACAGGCTTAGTTGAAACTTTGATGGCATCATAAAATGTTCTTTCACCTACGTGTGATAAATCGACCATTACCCCTAGTTTATTCAACCGTTTTACAACCTGTTTTCCAAAATTATTTAAGCCTGCATTTTCAGGTTTTACTTTACCCGAAGTTTCTTCGGCTGCCGAACTCGACCATGATGTACTATTGTTCCAGGTTAAAGTAAGATAGGCCATTCCCCGCTTTGCTAAGCTATCGATATAATCTAGCCGGTTTTCGATCATATGTCCACCCTCTACGCCAATCATTGCAGCCAGTTTTTGTTGCTTAACCACTTGTTCTAATTCTTTAGCGCTTGTTACCAATTTAATTTTATCGGGATAGCGTTTAGTTAAACTATAAAGCGAATCTATTTCACGGTTAGCCACAGCATATCCACCAGTTTCATCGCACCAAATAGAGAAAAACTGAACATCCAAACCGCCCTGTCTGGCCCTCACTAAATCGAAATTTCCTTTTGGCTGAAGTTTACCAATATCAATACCCGATTTGATCTGATTGAAGAGTATATCTCCGTGGGTATCCACTACAATTGCATCTTGATGAATTTTAGAAATTTGAGCAAAAAGATTGATTTGTAAAACAACTAGGCCAAGAAAAAGGTAAATATTCTTCATGTTTAAAGATAGTATTAATTGTTTCGGCACTTAAGTTTATTTGATAGTTCTTTTACCACTAAGAATCAAGTAACAGTCACTATAGTTCATTCAGGAGTGGACATAAGAATTTCGTTAAGTGCTCAAAACTCAGGTGTACTAAGATGGCTCAGGTGGTAAAAAATATAACCGCCGACTGTCAGATGGCAACATCTGACAGCACCTAAAAGGTGTAAAAATGCAGGTAGTAATTAACTGTCAGATGGTAACATCTGACAACACATCATAACTAAGTCTGTATCACTCCAACATTAAACTTCTTCGTAATTGGTGATTGATTGGCCGCCTCAATCCCCATCGAAATAACCTTCCTGGTTTCCAATGGATCTATAATGCCATCTACCCAAAGGCGCGACGCAGCATAATAAGGTGTAGTTTGGCTGTCATATCTGTCAGTAATTTCTTTTAACAACTCCATCTCTTTTTCTGGTGTAATTACCTCGCCTTTGGCTTTTAAAGATGCCTCCTGAATCTGAAGCAAGGTTTTTGCAGCCTGCGAACCACCCATTACTGCAATTTTTGCTGTGGGCCAGGCATAAATCAACCTCGGATCGTAAGCCTTGCCACACATTGCATAATTGCCGGCACCATAAGAATTCCCCAATACTATTGTAAACTTTGGCACAACAGAATTAGCAACAGCATTAACCATTTTAGCACCATCTTTAATAATACCACCATGTTCTGATCGGCTACCTACCATAAAACCAGTAACATCCTGTAAAAAAACCAATGGAATTTTCTTCTGGTTACAATTCATAATAAAACGGGCAGCTTTATCGGCACTATCAGAATAAATTACACCGCCAAACTGCATCTCCCCTTTTTTCGATTTCACCACTTTGCGCTGGTTAGCCACAATACCAACAGCCCAACCATCAATACGTGCTAAACCACAAACAATACTTTGTCCGTAACCTTTTTTGTATTCTTCAAATTCAGATTGATCTACCAAACGGTTAATGATATCCAATATCTCATAAGGTTTATCGCGGTTATCAGGAAGAATACCATATAATTCTTCTTCTTTTTCTTTAGGTTTAGCAGGTTTTACCCTATCAAAACCAGCATTTTGAGGAGCGCCCAGCATACTCATGATATTCCTGATACTATCTAAACAAGCCTGATCATTGGGATGCTTATAATCGGTAACACCAGAAATTTCGCAGTGTGTAGTGGCACCACCTAAAGTTTCATTATCAACTTCTTCCCCTATGGCCGATTTTACCAGATAAGAGCCTGCTAAAAATACAGACCCGGTTTTATCCACAATCATCGCTTCATCGCTCATAATCGGCAAATAGGCACCTCCTGCAACACAAGCACCCATTATGGCCGAAATCTGCACAATCCCTTCTGCCGACATGATGGCATTATTACGGAACATTCTTCCAAAGTGTTCTTTATCTGGAAATATCTCATCCTGCATAGGCAAATATACGCCGGCACTATCAACCAGATAAATTACAGGCAGGCGGTTCTCCATGGCAATTTCTTGCGCACGAAGGTTCTTTTTTGCGGTCATGGGGAACCAGGCTCCGGCTTTTACAGTGGCATCATTGGCTACAATCATACATTGCCTCCCGCTTACATAACCTATACCACACACCACTCCTGCCGAAGGGCATCCACCCTGCTCGGCGTACATACCATCAGCGGTAAAGGCTCCAACTTCTAAAAAATTAGAATCCTTATCAATTAAATAAGCAATCCGCTCGCGGGCCAGCAGCTTGCCTTTTTCCTTTTGTTTTGCAGCGTTCTTTTCGCCACCGCCCAAGTATATTTTTTTGAGTCTGGTTTTAAGCTCGTAAACCAGCTGTTTATTTACATCCTCGTTTTTGTTGAATTCGATATTCATAACGGCAATTTAAATTTAATTTTAGAAAAACAGTATTAACCAAAACGGTTTCTGGTCTAGCGGTAGCTTAACCGCAAAGTGCGCTAAGTTTTTTAACTACAAAGTATACAAAGAAAAAGTAATGAAAAATACAGATTTCTCCTTCAGCTATAATAAATCTCTTTGCTAAACTTTACGTCCTTCGCGGTTAATGTGAGAGATATCCTTTTAAAATGATATTTTTGGGTAAATCCTAAGAATGGAACTAACCATAAATATACCGGCATTATTGTTTCCTGCCATTAGCTTGATTATGCTGGCTTATACCAACCGGTTTCTGGCACTGGCGAGTTTGGTAAGAAGTTTAAAATCGAAATATGAAGATGGCGATAAAAATGTGGCGCTTCATCAACAGATTGAAAATTTGCGTTACCGATTAAGGTTAATCAAAAACATGCAGGCTTTTGGCGTACTTAGCTTTGCCAGCTGTCTTTTTTGTATGTTTTTTATTTACCTGGAATGGAATACGGTTGCCGAAATTCTTTTTGCATTGAGTTTGATATTTTTTATGATATCATTAATTGAAATCCAGATCAGTACAAAGGCACTGGAATTGGAGCTGAGCAGTTTAGAAGAATTGGATAATCCCTCGATAGTAAGCAGGTTAAAAAAGAAATTTGATAAAAATTAGTACGCAGATGGCCATTAATACACCAGAAGAATATTTAAACAGTATTGCTGAAGAAAGAAAAACACCTGTTTCAAAACTGAGGGATACCATTTTAGAAAACCTGCCAAAAGGTTTTGAAGAAAAAATTACTTATGGTATGCTGGGCTATATTATTCCATTATCTCTCTACCCTCCCGGCTACCACTGTACACCAGAACAGGCTTTACCTTTTATCAACATTGGTTCGCAAAAGAATTTTATTGTAATGCATCACTTAGGATTATATGCCTTTACTGATTTACTGGAATGGTTTAAGGCACAATATCCGAAACACAGCAAATACAAATTAGATATGGGAAAAGGCTGTGTCCGTTTTAAAAAAACTGACGATATTCCATATGTACTCATTGCCGAGCTCATCAGAAAGGTTACGCCCGAGCAATGGATTGAGCAATATGAAAAAGTATATAAACGTAAAAGCTAGTTTTGATAAACTATTCCATTAATTTTTAACTTTTTAAAGTTTTCTGCCCAGCCTTTACCTTTTATATATTTTACCAGCGATGGGTGGCCTTTTAAATTTGGATGATAAATAGGATCAAACGAAAAAGTCATTTCGGTATCCGATTTTTGAACCACGGTTACTTCGTTATCATTTTCATCCTTTTTTCCGGTAGTAAAAAACTTATCGCCTATTTTTGCATTAAAATCAGCCCTGATATAAGTTTTCAAAGGACTATCAGGATAACCTTCAATCAATTTATTCTGCTCGTCGATCCTTAAATAAATTATATTCACTGCATCGCCTCCTACCAACGAATAAAACTTGTAAAAAAGCTTTTTGTTGATGCGAACAGTATCCTGAATTTCGGTATAGGATTGAGCATTCATATACCATAAATTGCCAATCTGCATCGGCAAGAATGAATCAGCTGCTACATGTTGTTCCTTATTGCTCTGGCAGCATAGGATAAACAGGCTCATTAAAACGATACTTAAGAATTTAAAGATTTTTATCATGAGTGCATTGCTTTTTCTAATTTAAACGTTAAAAATAAACAATCCGCTACATGGCAATAAGCTAGTTGATAAAATGATATAAGAAAACAACCTCTCCACTAAATGCAGGCTTTTTCTGGTCTTCAATTTCCATTTCGATACCCATATTTACCTTAGTTACACCGCGAAGATTAATGATAGAAGCCAATTTTGCTTTAAGCCTTACTTTGCTGTTTACGGTAACAGCTTGTGCAAACCTTAAACTTTCAATCCCATAATTGATCTCCATTTTTAAATTCTGGATATCAACTATTTCTTTCCATAAATAAGGGATTAACGATAAAGTTAAATAACCATGTGCTATTGTTGCTTTAAAAGGACCTTCATTTTGGGCTCTTTCTTCATCAACATGAATCCATTGATGATCTAATGTAGCATCGGCGAATTTATTAATTTGTTCTTGTGTAATGGTGTGCCATGAAGAAACGCCTAATTCCTTGCCAAGGTATTGTTCAAACTCTGCGTGGGAGGTGATGATTTGCATTTGGTATATATTTTTTTTGCGCCAAGCGTTTTGCGTGTGGCGGATTGATAATTTCTTAGTATTACTTGATGCTCGCTACTTGATACTTATTATTTGATACTTTCTACTTGATACTTCTTCTAACTCAAATTTCTTTCTCTAAACCAAACCTCATCTGGAATGGCAGAAAAGTCATCCATTTTATCGATTAAAATGTCAGCATTTGCTTCATTAAAAACTAAATCGCGATTGGCCGGTTTCAAAAATTTACTTTGTACCATCATATCCATTTGGGCAAACAAGGGATCGTAAAAACCATTTACATTTAATACACCGATTGGCTTGTTATGTAAACCGAGCTGCAACCAGGTTAACACTTCAAAAAATTCTTCAAGCGTACCAAAACCACCAGGCAAAATCACAAAACCATCACTTAAATCGGCCATTTTCTGTTTTCTCTGATGCATATTTTCGGTAACAAGCATTTCTGTTAAACCCTGATGACCTACTTCCTTATCCATTAAAAACTGAGGAATTACCCCCGTTACCAAACCACCCAACTCCAATACGTCGTTAGCTAAAACGCCCATTACACCAACGCTTCCTCCTCCATAAACCAATCTGATCTGCTGTTTAACAAGCGTTTCTGCCAATTGCTTTATTGCATTACGTAGCGCTATATCGCCATTAAAGTTTGAGCCGCAATACACACAAACCGAATTAAGCTTATTCATTTAGTTAAAAATTTACCGAAGTTAAGACTTTATCGGCTTTCTGTAAATTTTAATTCTGCACAAAGCTGTTACAGGTATATTTTTTGAAGCTTAAACCACCAAAAGCAATAGCTTATTTTAATTTTTCATTCCAACCTCCAGTTCTCCTAGTCACAGAGAAAATTAATTTCTAGTGCTTTTGATCCGCACAAGAACCACTGGCAAATGTAAAATAGACCTGATGGAAGTGAACACGCAGCCAATTCTTCATTGGCAAAGTAAAACGCACAGCAGGACTACCATAAGCGAAAGACAAAGAAACCTGCTCTCCCTAAAACAAAAAAGGAGCGGCATTACGCCACTCCTTCTAACCAAATATAAGAGAGAAAAGATTGATTTAGATATTAGAATGTATAACGGATGGTTGCTCCGTAAGTTCTCGGATCGCCCAATACACCTGCATATAAACCAGAGTTGCCTGCTGCAGCCTGTAATTGCTCATAGTAATTTTTGTTTGCGATATTTCTGCTCCAAACAAATAAAGAGAACTTATCTGATTTGAAACCTAACCTTGCATTAAATAAAGCATAACCTTTAACATTCAGTACGCTTGACGGTGTAGGATTTGAAGAATATTCTGAACGATAACTGGCATCACCAGCGATGAAATACCTACCCGCTCTAGTTGCTAAATTACCTGCTGTACTAAGTTCCGAACCGCCAGAAATATTCCATTTCGAAATACCTGGTAATCTACCTCCCGATGCATCTTTAAATGCCACTTGGGTAGCAACACCATTTACCAATTCGGTATGCCCGGTTTCTTCTAAGGGAAGAGGAGCATTTGTAAACTTCACATATTTGCCATCTAGATAAGCCAAAGCAGCATTTAAAGTTAAAAATCTCTCCAGCTGGTAAGTACCGTCTATTTCCAATCCTTTTACCCTTACTTTTTCAGCATTTGCCAGGTAGCCTCTATTTACGCCCAGTTGTGGCGATTGAACGTTGGTCTGGTAATCTTTAATATCGGTATTAAATGCACTAATATTTATAATAGCACCTTTAAACGGCTTTGTTTTAGCACCTAATTCATAGTGCTGCACATATTCAGGCTTAACAACAGCTACTGATAAATCGGCTGCTCCGGTTGAGGTAGTTGGCAAACCACCTACGTTAACACCCACCGGTTTGTAAGCGGTAGAAAAAGTTCCATAAACGTTTAATTCATGAGTTGGGCGGTACGATACGGTAAAGTTACCCGATAAATTGTTATTATCTACCTTTGTTGTAAACTGCTGGTTTGCATATACAGCTGCTTTAAGCGCCAATAATGCTGCATCATTAGTTTGTAAACCACCATAGGTAACCCTATCATAATCAACATCCTTTTTATCATATGTATACCTTAAACCTGGCAACACGTGCAGGTTTTTTAAAACTTCCCAATCAACCTGCGCAAAAATAGCCGCACTTAACGATTTGATGGTAGAGTTGGTTTTAATGCCAAAACCATCCAATAAACCCGGTGTTGAGTATAAAGCCTGACTTCCGGTATTGCTGGTCTGTACAAATCTCCATTGATCTTTACCTACCTCTTCTGTTTGCGACAAACCTTTTAAATTCTGACCCAAGAAATAAACACCGATTACTCCGCTTAATTTGTCGGTAATATTACCCGCATATCTTACTTCCTGCGAGTATTGATCGTGACGTGAAGTACCCTGCGATTTGGTTAACGCTGCCAATTCTGAGAAATCCCGGTCATTTGTAGGATCCCAGTTCCAGAATCTCCAGGCGGTGGTTGAAGTAAGTGTTCCATTGCCGATTTTGTAATCTACATTTAAGGATATACCACCGATTGATTGGTTGTGTCTCCAAGGGGTATTGGTATTGATTTCTCTTGAAAAAGGATCGATTTTAGGTTGTTGATAGCCTAAATCAGAAACAATTTTAGCATACTGGCGGTATGCACTTCTTTCGGTTGGGGTAACACCAGCAATTACCAACGGATAGCCTGCCGGATGCTGAATGCTTACATCACCACTTAACAATATCTGTAATTTCTCTGAAGGGGTATAATATAGCTGACCTTTAAAGCCCAGGTTGTTTTGTCCGCTGTATCTTCGTTCTTCTCTCGTATTCCAGATGGTACCATCGCGCTGTGTACCAGAAATTGAAATTTTTGCAGCAAGATCTTTAGCAATTGCACCAGAAACGGATGTTTTGGCCTGAATAAAATTATAGTTCCCAGCGCTCAATTCTACTTTTGCACTAGGTGTTAAAGTTGGTTTACTTGTAGTGATGTTAAATGCACCTGCTGTTGTATTTTTACCAAATAAGGTACCTTGCGGGCCGCGCAAAATTTCGATCTGCTCAATATCAAGAAAATCGGTAGAGGTAGCAGCCGGACGTGCATGATAAACACCATCTACATAAAAACCCACCCCAGGATCGATACCATCATTGGTTAAACCAAAAGTAGAACCCAACCCCCTGATATTTAAGGTGGTATTTCTGGCATTCGATGCATATAACTGTACCGAAGGTACCAATTCTTTCAAACGGTTAACGTTAAAAGCACCTGCATTTTCTGCTGCACGGCCGCCAATAACCGTAATTGGAATCGGCACATCCTGTAAAACCTCCGAGCGCCTTCTAGACGTTACCACGATCTCATCTAGTAGCGCATTGTCTACCAAAACCAATTCTATTGGAGTATCCTGGAGTTTTAGTATCTGAAAATCCTGTGGTTTATAGCCTACCGAACTTACCTGAAGGTAAAACGGTGTTTCTTGTTTTACATTAATGCTGAAGGCACCTTTTTCATCGGCCACTACGGCCTGGTTTGTTCCCCTTACCTTTACGGTTGCATTAGGAATTACAGCACCATTGGTTGTTTTAATTACTCCAGTTACAGGACTTTGCGCAAAAGCGAAACCTGCCGCAAGTAAAAATGAAAAGAGAAAAAGTAAACTTTTGTTCATGATTAGTTATATAGTTTGTTTAAATGTTGTTGATTAATGACTCGTTCGAAAGTATTCGATTACTGTTTTAGAGTGGCTACAACAACAATACGAGCGTGTTTTTTGATTTGTCTTCATAATTATTATATAAATCCTATAGATTTAGTCGACAAATATATTAATTTTTTTTATCTACCAAATTTTATTTTGTGTTTTTTGTATTAATTAAAGACTATGCGGATTTTAGAAAACTGCGGGGTTTAGCATAAAAGATCTTAAAATAAGTTCAGGACGGGCGATTAAAACAAAAAACGGGGCTATCGTAAACCGATGCCCCGTTTTTTTGTTTTAAATATCTCGATATTATATTTAACTTATGCCGTAACCTTATCTGGTGTAATTAGGTGCTTCTTTAGTAATGGTAATATCGTGCGGGTGGCTTTCGCGCATACCAGCAGCGGTAATCTGTACAAACTGCGCTTCTTGTAAAGCTTCTATAGTTGCCGCTCCACAATAACCCATACTTGCACGTAAGCCACCAATATACTGGTACATTACTTCAGCTAAAGTACCTTTAAATGGCACACGCCCAACAATACCTTCTGGAACTAGTTTTTTAATATCATCTTCCACGTCCTGGAAGTAACGGTCTTTAGAGCCTTGCTCCATTGCTTCGATTGACCCCATTCCACGGTAAGACTTAAATTTACGTCCTTCGTAAATAATGGTTTCACCTGGCGATTCTTCTACTCCTGCAAATAGCGAACCTGCCATCACTGTGCTTGCACCCGACGCAATCGCTTTGGCTATGTCGCCGGTGTGTTTAATACCGCCATCAGCAATAACAGGTACACCTGTACCTTTTAAAGCTTTGGCACATTCGTAAACAGCATATAACTGAGGAACGCCAACACCTGCAATAATTCTGGTGGTACAGATAGAACCCGGACCAATACCTACCTTAACGGCATCAGCACCAGCATCTGCTAAAAATTTCGCAGCAGCACCGGTAGCAATATTACCAACAATCACCTGTAAATCAGGATATTTTGATTTAACTTCCTTTAATTTATCAACTACACCTTTGGTATGGCCATGAGCTGTATCGATGGTAATTACATCAACACCAGCGTGAACCAAAGCATCAACACGCTGTAAAGTATCGGCTGTAACCCCAACCGCAGCACCTACCCTTAAACGGCCACGCTCATCTTTACAGGCAACAGGATAATTTTTAACTTTAGAAATATCTTTAAAAGTAATTAAACCACTTAAGTAACCATCTTTGCTCACTACCGGAAGTTTCTCGATTTTATGGTTCTGAAGAATCTCTTCTGCCTGAACCAAAGTAGTTCCTTCTGGCGCAATGATTAAATTTTCTTTAGTCATTACCTCAGAAATCGGTCTCTTCATATCCTTTTGGAAACGTAAATCTCTGTTTGTAATAATCCCCACTAGTTTATTATCGCTACTTACAACCGGAATACCACCAATTTTATGCTCTTTCATGATCTTGAAAGCATCGGCTACTACAGCTGTTTCCAATAAGGTAACAGGATCCTGGATCATACCGCTTTCCGAACGCTTAACTTTACGTACTTCCGCAGCTTGTCTGTCTATAGTCATGTTTTTATGTAGCATACCAATACCGCCGTTTTGCGCAATGGCAATGGCTAGTTCGGCTTCAGTTACAGTATCCATTGCTGCAGAAATCAATGGAACGTTAAGTTTAATTTTTTTTGTTAAAAAAGTGGCTGTATTTACTTCACGGGGCAGAATTTCCGAATATGCGGGTACTAAAAGTACATCGTCATACGTTAAACCTGTGGCAATAAATTTTGTGGAATCGAGTTGCATAGCAAATAAATTAGGATTATTATTTGCCAGGCAAAGATACAAAAATTAAGGGAAAATAAAAGCATAAAGATAAAAATGCTTAAATATTGAGCTTGCCTGACAATTGCAGCATCGCTAAATTGACAAGGTTTTCAGGAACTGCTAAGGGCTAATCGCGCTAATTATTTATCGATTTAGTTTGATTAAATTCGAGATTTGTATAAATTCATCGAACCAAATATATAAACATGATCGATTTTCTTGAAGGAACAAAGGAATGGCTGATTGGCTTTTTCGGCCTATCGGCACTTTTACAGTTGTTGCAAACTAATGATTATAGCCAGTTTATGAGCTGGAATGGAATTAGTGCACTTATTGGTCCCTTAATTCCTTTTCTATTGGTTTTTGAAATCATTAGAATGGCATTTTACCGCCGTTTTAAGGTGGTAGATTACCGTATCTCTTTCTTTTCGCTGGTTTTCAACTCCTTTATTGGTCGTATTATTTCAATCGGAATGGTTTCCATCTGCATTGGTTTATTCGGAAAATATGCCATTTTTAAAACCGAAATTACCTGGTATTGGCTTATTTATGGTTATGTAATATGGGAATTTGGTCATTTCATTTACCATTTTTTAGCACATAAAGTTAGGCTGTTTTGGTGTTTGCACTCTACTCATCATGCACCAGAAACCATGAATCTATCGGTAAATTTTGCTCACTTTTTTCTTGAAGCACCATATGCAGACCTGATTAGAACAACAACTTGTATTCTTTTAGGTGTAAGTCCTTCACTCCTCTTTTTAATTATGTTTATTGATGCGGTTTGGGGCTCTTTTATCCATATTGGAGAAAATATTTCTAAGGATGGCCGTTTCGGTTTTTTAAATAAAATAATCCTTACTCCTTCACATCATCGTGTACACCATGCCAAAAATGCATTGTATATGGATACCAACTTCTGCAACCTGTTGCCCATCTGGGACCATATTTTTAAAACCTATCAGGAAGAGGATAAAACGATAAAAATTGAATATGGCATTACCAGGGAGATGAAAAAACACAGTTTTTTAGATGCTTATTTCGGCGAAATTATTCTTTTGGCCAAAGATGTTTGGCATGCACCGGGTATTAAAAACAAGTTTCTATACATTTTTATGCCTCCGGGATGGAGTCACACCAAAGACCATAAAACAGCAAAAATAGTAAGAACAGAATATCTGAAAACCTACAAAACTGAAATGGCCACGCCATAAATAAGAAAACAGCAGCAATTTATAAAATTTTGCATGGCCATATAGACTAATTTTAAAGTATATAAAATATGTTGTCAATTAATTGATCATATTTCGATGAATCTTTTTAATATTGCACAACCAAAAAACTAATTTTATAAATGCAGAAAAATGCTCTCAAATTTCTGACTTTAATGCTATGCATTGGAGTTAGAACCCTTTATGCCCAAACTACTCAACCTGTAAAAAGAGAATTCAAGTTTGGTAAAATTGTACCGACAGAATTCGAAGTAAAAGCATCTGGGCCGGACTCTTCTGCCTCAGCAATTAAACTGTTCGATGTTGGTGACTGTTATTTCGAATACAACTCCACTGGAGGATTTATTTATGTATTTGAACGACATATCCGTTACAAAATCTTAAACAAAAATGGTTACGATCTGGCTAATTTCCAGGTAGAACTTTACAGAAATGGTAACTCAGCAAAAGAGGATCTCAGTTTTATGGATGCTGCAACCTATAATATGGTTGATGGCAAAATGGTTACCAGTAAACTGAATAAGGATGCCAAGTTTACCGAAGAGTTTAACAAAAATTATGTAATCAAAAAATTTGCATTACCTAATGTTAAAGAGGGATCGATTATCGAGTTTAAATATAAAATTAGATCAGATTTTACATTTACACTCCGCGGGTGGAAATTCCAATCAAGTATTCCGACATTATGGTCTGAGTACAACGTTAAAATTCCGGAATACTTTATATACAAAACCAATACGAGTGGATACTACCAAATTGAGCATCCAGTTCATGAAACTGCAACTGCATCCTATATTCCAGGCTTAAGTTCTAATGCAGCTTACGACAAATATTGCGCGGCAAATGTACCGGCCTTAAAAGAGGAGCCATATGTAACTACTATGGATGATTATACCCCTAAAATTGAATTTGAACTTAGGGGCACCCAATTTCCCGGCGCAATGTATCAAGACTTTAATGGCTCGTGGCCAAAAATCATCAATGGGTTGGCAGAAGACGAAAACTTTGGTGGTTTTATTAACAAAAACAGTTATGCCAAATCTGTACTGCCGGGCATTCTAAAAGGAGAGAAAGATACCCTTGCTGCAGTGAAACTCATTTTCAACTATGTTAAAAACAACTTAAAATGGAATAAACAATATTCGAAGTATGCTAACGAAACCAATCCAAAAAGCATTTTCGAAAAGAAAACAGGTTCATCTGCGGATATTAACCTCGCTTTATTGAGTTTATTAAAAGAAGCTAAAATTGAGGCCTTTCCTGTTCTGATCAGCACAAGGGAAAATGGCGAACACCCAGGTTATCCGGTTGTATCGGCATTCAATAATGTAATTGGTGTTACACAGATCGGAAATACACTTTATTTCCTTGATGCTACAGATAGAGATCTTCCCGCAGGCATGTTAGATTATGAAAATCTGAGTCACCAGGGCTTTTACATGGATTTAAAAAGTTTTAATGGAAAGTGGCTTTCTACAGAACCAAGTGTATCGAGCGAAAAGGTTTTTGTTTACAATATGACGCTTGATAAAGACCATAAATTAACCGGAAAGATTAACCAATATTCAAAAGGTTATGCAGCGTTAAATCTTCGAAACAAGTATAGAAAAACAAATAACGAGACTGAGTTTATTAAAAATTTCAAAAAAGATAAAGCCGGGCTTGAAATCTCGACATATAAGATCGACAATTTGGATAATCTCGACGAGTTATTAACAGAAAATATGGACGTTGTGATTGAAGATAATGTAGAAGAAGCTGGGAATCTGGTGTATTTTACGCCTCTTCTCTTCGAAAGAACTAAAGAAAATTTATTTAAACTGGAGCAACGAAAATTCCCGGTCGATTTTGCTTATCCATTCAAAGAAAGCTATCGCATTACAGTGAACTTCCCAGATGATTACGAAATAGACAAACTTCCTAAAGGAGGTATTTACAAACTTCCGGAAGACAACGGAACCTTTACCATTAATTATGTGACCGAAGGTAAAACTCTAATGGTGAAAAGTATCATTAATGTAAGTAAATCGCTTTATACGCCTGAAGAATATTTCGATTTAAAAGAATTATTTAAAACGGTTGTAGAAAAACAGGCCGAACAGATCGTATTTAAAAAGAAAGTATAATGAAATACTATTTAAGCTTGGCGCTTGCCCTTGTAAGTATTAATAGTGCGTTAGCACAGATGGATTACGATGTAGCAAAGATCCCTGAAAACCTGAAAAAAGATGCTATTGTTGTAATTAGAAACGAAGAATCTTTTTTTGATGTTAAGGGTTTAGGTGAGGCAAAAATGGATTATAAAGTGGCGATAACCATTTTAAACAAGGCTGGCGAAGAATATGGTGAAATGGCTAAAGTTTACGATAAGTTTAGCAGTATATACAACATTAGGGCTACCCTTTACGATGCAGCAGGAAAAAAAGTAAAAGATTATAAAAGTTCAGACATCAAAGACCAAAGCCTGATTTCGGATTTTTCTATCTTCGAAGACAATAGGCTTAAACTCTTGAAATTTGTAAGTATAACTTATCCCTACACAATAGAGTACAGCTATAGTCAGGACTATAACGGATTGCTTTCTTTTCCTTCGTGGCACGACCTGAAAGGTTTTGGAGTATCAGTAGAAAAATCGGCTTACACTATCCAGAAGGCAAAAAGCTATAAAATGAGGTACATTACGAGTTCGAATTTACAGACCGACTCAGTAATTAATGGAGAAAAGATACAGTACAAATGGAAAAGTGCCAATGTTGCAGCAGTTGCTGAAGAACCTCTAAGTACAGGTATTGATAACATTTCTGCATGGGTAAAAGCCTCACCTAATCAGTTTGAATATGATGGTTCGACAGGTAATTTCGATAACTGGAAAAATTTCGGTTCATGGCTTTTCACCTTAAATCAGGGAGGAAATAAACTTCCTGAAACAACCAAATTAATGGTACAGAATTTAATCAAAGATGCCAAGACGCCAAAAGAGAAGATCAGAATTTTGTATAACCATTTGCAACAAAACACCCGTTATGTAAGTGTTCAATTGGGCATTGGTGGTTTTAGACCTATTTTAGCAGAAAAGGTTGCACAGGTAAATTACGGCGATTGTAAAGCGCTTTCTAATTATATGAAGGCCTTACTAAACGAAGCGGGAATTGCCTCAAATTTAATTGTCATCGGAAATGATATGCCTAGTTTAAACCCGAATTACTCGAGTATGGGGCAGGCAAACCACATGATTTTATGTGTTCCGTTAGCAAAAGATACCACATTTTTAGAGTGTACCAGCCAATATAAACCAATGGGGTTTATCGGCTATAGCAACTCTGACCGCAATGTATTGATGGTTACTGAAGGTGGAGGGAAAATAGTGCATACCCCTGCTTATAATGCCAAAGAAAATTATCAGGTCAGAAAAACCAAAATTACATTAGCTGAAGACGCCACGGCAAGCGCTGAGATAAAATCTACTTATGGCAACGCGCAGTTTGAAGAAAATTTTTCGATGACATTGATGGAACCTGTTGATCTCAGAAAAAAAATAATAGAAGAGAGTCCCATTTCAGTGGCTGAGCTCATTAGCTATAAGTATACACAACCAGATAAAACAGTGCCTGTGCTTACCGAAGAGATTAACTTTAAAACCAATACATTGTTAACCAAAGGTGGAGATAAACTGTTTTTGGTGGTAAACCAGGTTAACCGCCGTGAGAGCGTTCCACTTAAAGTAGAAGCAAGAAAAACATACTTTGCTGTTCCCTTTAGTTATAATGATGATGATGAAATTAGTTATATCTTACCAAAAGGCTATAATGTAGAGTTTATTCCAAAAGATATTGTAATTAACTCTGAGTTTGGATCGTACACAGCGAAATTTAGCGTTAAGGATAATATGATTGTTTATAATAGAACACAAACGATGAACGATAAAAAGTATCCACCAGAAAAATATGGTGAATATGTAGACTTTTACAAAAAGATTTACCAGGCTGATAAACAAAAAGCAGTTTTAGCGAAAACTTTATAAATTAGCACATGATTACTGAAAACCAATATTTTGATGGCAACGTTAAATCGTTAGGCTATGAAACCGCTGAAGGAAAATCGACTATCGGCATTATAAATCCAGGGGAATATACTTTTGGAACTGCTCAGAAAGAAATTATGCATGTTATAGAAGGCGAACTAACAGCTCTTTTACCAAATACTATAGATTGGCAAAGCATTAAAGCAGGCAGCACTTTCGAAGTTCCTGCAAATTCATCTTTCAAAGTAAAAGCTACTGTACAAACGGCATATTTATGCCAGTATAGATAGATTTATATCAAGGTCATCATCTCAACTGAAACGCAGTGGAATGGAGAGATCTATCCCGATAGATTTCTCGACTTCGTTGCACTCCGCTCGAAATGACGACCTCTAGGCGCTTAATTTACACTTATTTTTTTTCCGATCACCACTTCTGTAAAATGATCGGTTCTAAGGTATTTATTGGCCAAAACAAGTAATTCTTCGGCAGTTATAGTCTTCACCTTCTCTATATATTTTGTATAGTAATCGTAATCCAAGCCTGCAAAATAAATGTTCTTGAATTTATCGGCATGAGAAAAAACATTCTCCAAACTGCCCAACATTGATCCGAGCATATAGTTCCGAACCAGGTTCAGTTCTTCTTCCCCTACTGGTTCATTTTTCAAGATCTCTATCTCTTTATAAATCTCAGTTAAAGCAGCCGAACATACATCAGCACCAACTTCGGTAGCAATAAAAAGATAACCTGCCTGCTGCAGCGAAGAAATTCCGGAGCCAATTCCGTAGGTATAACCTTTATCTTCGCGGATGTTGTTCATTAAACGTGAACCAAAATACCCACCTAAAACAGTATTTAAAATCTGAAGTCCAGAGAAATCCTCATGTTTACGGTTTATGGCCAATTGGCCTATGCGGATAGCTGATTGTAATGCCTCTGGTTTTTCGGTATAAACAAACTGTTTTGTTGTTAAAGTAAAACTGAAGCTATTCTTTACTGCATCGCTTTTTTCCCAATCACGGCCAAAAGCTTTGTTTAAAAGATTAAACCCAGTATCATCAAACTTACCAGATATCACAATGGTACAATTATTAGGAGCATAGGCAGCTTTAAAATAATCAACCAGATCCTCACGTTGCAAGGCATCATAATGTTCTGCTTTAATATTTACCCCATAGGCCGTATCGCCAAATAAAGCATGGGCAAATTCCTTTCTCGAAAGGATATCATTTTTCTTCAGGTTTACCTGTAACTTTTGTTTTTGATTTTGGATGTAAATATCGAGCTCGTGCTGTGGAAACTGACTTTCAGATAAAACATCTTTCACAATGGGCAATACCGAATGTAAATGTTTATTTAAAGTATACAGCGTAACCGATGATTGATCCTGGGCATATTCTGTCTGGAAAAATGCACCATAAAAATCAATTTGTTCAGCTATCTCTTTTGCCGATAATTTATTCGTTCCGTTATTGATTAATGCGCTTACCGCAATAGCCTGTAATGGTTTTTCGAGTTTCCAGTTTACGTTATCAAAAATAAATTCGATACGTACCAGATCCTGTTCTCCAGAGTAAATAGTAAAAACGGGTACACCATTATCTAGGACTTTTTTTTCAGGCTGGATAAAATTTATTGTAGATACCTGCTTAAAATCAGGCGCTTGTTGTCTGTTAAGCATTTTCTTCAGTTAGGTAATATAAAGTAGATGATGATGTATGGTTAAAAGTTTCGTTAGATATCCTTTTGATATCTGCTGCCCCTACTTTTAAAAATTCTTCGGTTTCCCGGTTAAATATAGCAGCATCGCCCAATAATTCGTAATAAGCCAGGTTCATTGCTTTATCGAGCAGGCTCATCTCAGAAAAAACAAGTACCGATTCTACTTTGTTTTTTACTTTGGTTAATTCAGTTTCAGAAACCAGCTCGGCCTTTAATTTTTCCAGTTCAACCCAGATTGCCTTTTCTGCCGTTTCGATGGTTACACCTTCTACCAATTTACCTTCAACAATAAATAAACCCGGATCTAAACTGTTAGAAATATAGGCGTTGATATCGCTAAAAAGTTTCTGTTCCTTTAGCAGGCTATTGTACAAGCGCGAAGACTGTCCCCGTGATAAAATATCCGATAATAAATCAAAGGCATAATAATCCCGATCTAATCGTCCTGGCATTTTAAAAGCCATATAAATTGCATTTAAGGGTACATTAGCTTTAACCGTTTCTGTTCTGGCTTCGGTTTGAGGGGCTTCCTGTACCAAATTGCGGTGATATTTATCTCCTGCCGGAATAGGTTCGAACCATTTTTCGGCGAGTTTTTTCACGTCTTCAGTTTTTACATTGCCACCTACTACTAAAATTGCATTTTGTGGGGTATAATGTTTCTTAAAAAATGCTTTCACATCATCCATTGTCGCATTTTCGATATGCGAAAGTTCTTTACCGATAGTTGCCCAGCGGTAAGCGTGCTTTTTATAAGCCAGCGGACGCAACTTTAACCAAACATCACCATAAGGCTGATTAAGATAACGTTGCTTAAATTCCTCGCTTACCACATTTCGCTGGGTATCTAAGCTTTTTTCAGAGAAAGCCAGGCTCAGCATACGGTCGCTCTCCAGCCAAAATGCAGTTTCTATATTTTCTGCAGGCAATGTGATGTAATAATTAGTGATGTCGTTGCTTGTAAAAGCGTTATTCTCACCTCCTACACGTTGCAGAGGTTCGTCATAATTAGGGATGTTTACCGATCCGCCGAACATCAGATGTTCAAATAGGTGTGCGAAACCCGTTTTTTCTGGGTCCTCATCACGGGCACCCACATCATATAAAATATTTAAAACAGCCATTGGCGTAGTAGCATCTTCATGCACCAAAACTTTTAAGCCATTGGCTAGTGTAAAACGATTAAAATCTACCATATTTATTTTTAGAACCGTAAAGATATTGTTTTAAGGGAAATTGGAACATGGAAAATGATGGAGAATGTAAAATGGCAAATGACGGACAAATAAATGATGTTGGATGAAAACGGATGATGTAATTCTCCGTCCAATGTAATTCGCCAACTGTTCTCTACTCCGCATGCTCTACTTTTTTTACAAAGCTTAAACCTTATACCTTCAACCTTCCCTCCCTTTTCATTATCTTTGTACTATGAATACAGCCGATTTACTACAACGGGCATTACATTTTGATTTTTTAAACCTCGAAGAAGGTGTACATTTATATCACAATGCAGATACTGCATCTTTAATGTTTGTAGCCAATGAGCTAAGAAAAATCCAAGTGCCCAGTGGCAAAGTAACCTGGCAGATAGACCGTAATGTAAACACCACTAATGTTTGTATTGCCAACTGTAAATTCTGTAATTTCTTTCGCAGGCCTGGGCATGATGAAAGTTATATTACTGATATCGAAACCTATAAGGTAAAGATTGAAGAGACTTTCCGCTTAGGTGGAGATCAATTATTATTACAGGGTGGCCACCACCCCGATTTAGGTTTAGCATTTTATGCTGACTTATTCAGAAAATTAAAAGAATTATATCCTGATTTAAAATTGCATGCTTTAGGCCCACCAGAAATTGCACACGTTGCAAAGCTGGAAGGCATGACGCATACCGAGGTGTTAAAAGCATTAAAGGAAGCTGGCATGGATTCTCTTCCAGGTGCTGGTGCAGAAATTTTAAACGATCGTGTAAGGCGTTTAATCTCGAAAGGTAAATGTGGCGGACAAGAATGGCTTGATGTAATGCGTGCATGCCACCAATTAGACATCACTACTTCGGCAACGATGATGTTTGGCCATGTGGAAACTATAGAAGAACGTTTTGAACATCTGGTTTGGATCCGCCAGGTACAGAGCGAAAAACCTGCCGATGCAAACGGATTTTTAGCCTTTATCCCTTGGCCTTTTCAGGATGATGGTACTTTATTAAAAAGGCTCCGTGGCATCAGTAACACGGTAACTGCCGATGAATATATCCGTATGATTGCGTTGAGCCGTATCATGCTGCCAAATATTAAAAACATTCAGGCCAGTTGGTTAACCGTTGGAAAAACCACCGCTCAGCTTTGTTTACATGCTGGAGCAAATGATTTTGGATCGATTATGATTGAAGAAAACGTGGTATCGGCTGCAGGTGCACCACACCGTTTTACGGCGAACGGCATTCAGCAATCTATTAAAGCAGCAGGCTTTGAACCTCAGTTACGCGGACAAAAATATAACTACAGAGATTTGCCTGAGCATTTAGAAGAACAGGTGATCACCTATTAAATGATATAACAAGGAAGAATTGAGACGGATAATGAAAGGATCAGTGACCAACTTACAATGATCAATAGCAACAGGTTTACTAGCAGTTAATTCTTTATTCCATAATGCAGGCAGAAGAAAAGACATGCTTATTTCCTTATCGATCCTAAAAATCTCATAATCTTGAAAATTCTAATCAAAAAAGGGAAGTAGAATCAAAGCTCTACTCCCCTACCTTAAACTAAACATTACCTAATCAATAATGTCAACATTTTAGAGTACGGTTATAGTTTTTTACCGTCTCTTAAAAATAAGTTGGCTATGGTAACTACACTAGCTTTATCTAAAGGTTCATCAAAACTTTCTACAGCAGCTGCTTTGGTAATGCCTGCATTACCACCAATACCTACAATATTTGCCCCAGCCTGTACAGTTAAATCCTCACCGGCATAAACAGCATCAACAGCTGCAACACCTGAGTCATTTGCTTGTCCGGAAACACCAAGGCTAACCCATGGTTTATAAACGGCAGAACCTGCAGCAGTACGCATTTGACGAATATGAGATGCATGGCGGGCTTCTACTGAGTGGATTTGCAAAGCTGTTTGTAACACGCCAGGGCTAACCAATAGGTTTCCTGCCTGCCCTTTATATGCCCTTACTCCCGTATCTTCAAAGCCTTGAGCTACCGCTAAAAAGGTATTATAATCAGAATATACGGCAGCAAATGTCCCACCTGCTCTAAAATCTGTGTCGGCATAAGCAATTGGTGCGCGGGCAGAACTACCCAAAGCACCTACCAACAAATCAACGTGTGCTTTTTCGTGATCGCGAATGGTCGTGATGGCAGCTTGGCTGGCCGCGTTAGGAAAATTAAAAGTCACATCAATTACTGCCGATCCAGGAGTTTTTCCTACAATACAGTGATTATAAAAATGATATTCTAAATACTCTAATGATAGTGCAAAGTTTAATACATCAACAACTCCTGATGGCAAAGTAGATTGTCCATAAGCTTTTTGAAACATGGAGCCCAAAGCTAAAGGCATTGCAGCTAATGAAATTTTCTTTCCTATGTTGAAAAAGCTTTTCATCGCGGCTCTTCTCGGATTTAATCTCTCATAGATTTCACCGTCAACTTTTTCAATTTCTTCTAATATATTTACGATATTCATGATTTTCTGATTTTAAAAATTAAAGATTGATTACATTAATTTTGGTTTTGATGTATTTCTGAGCAGCAGCCAAAACTTTATCTGGTGTTAAAGCGGCATCCAATCCAGCTGAGTTATTGGCTCCCAATGAAGCAAGACTATTAAGGTCTGCAAATGATCCGTTTGAAATCAAATCACGAACATAGGCCGCATGACGGGCTTCAACTGAAACAATCTTACCGGCTAATAACAAATAAGTTCCGTTTTTAATTCTTGGCCCTGCTCCGTTATAAGCAGAAACACCTAAATCTTCAAAAGCCATAGCGGCAGCCAAAACGCTAGCTTCGCTGGTAAAATCAATTGATGAAAAATCTACCTCTAAACTTCCAATTGCAGCTGTACTTAAAGCAGCTTTAAAAAACTCCCTGTGGGCAATTTCATGAAACTGGATATCCTGAAAATATGCTTTCTTTGCTGCAGCATTAGTACCAGTAAACTGAGTATTGCTATTCGCAACCTGTATGTAAAATGCAGCTTCTAATTGCTCTAAAGCATAAGCATAATTTAACACACCGAAATCATCTTTAAAATCTAACGTTACACCACCCATAACCGGATTGTCGTAACCACGATCTTTTCTGCAACCGGCAGCTACCAAAGCAATACCTGCAGCGCCTGCACCTGCGTACTGAAGAAAAGATCTTCTGCCTACAGTTTTGTCAAATAAACTTTCTTCCTGAAGTTCACTTTTTGTTTCTAGTTCATTGTTTTTCATACTCATCTAATGTTTAGTGGTTTTGAATTCGTTTGATGATACATACGTGACAATCAGAACACTGGTTTTTTTGATTTGCATTTTTTTTTATAAGCGCATTTTAATACATTCACCAACCTATAGTTATGACGACATTAAAAGCCATTATTGTTGATGATGAGGAATTTGCCCGATCATCATTGTTTTTTTTACTGCAACAGAACTGCCCGCAGGTAGAAATTACTGGTATTGCAAGATCTGTAACGGAGGCAAAAGATATTTTGGCACACCACCCTATTGATTTAATCTTTTTGGATATAGCCATGCCTGGAGGCAACGGCTTTGAACTGATTCCTGACGCACAAAAACACAATGCCGCCGTTATATTTACCACTGCTTACGATCAATATGCATTAAAAGCGATTAAGGCAAATGCATTGGATTATTTGTTAAAGCCAATTGATATTGATGAACTTAAAATAGCTGTAGATAAGGTTTTTCAGCACATTAAACGCTTTAGAGGTCAGAATGAAAACGACGAAAGAATCAATAATCTGGCATCAAGTTTAAGTTCGAAATCGGAAATAAGGAAGCTTACACTCCCTTATGGCCAGGGTTTTAAAATGATTGATATTGACGATATTATATATATTGAAGCAGATAGTAATTATTCTATTGTACACTTAAACAACCACGATAAAATAACGGTTTCGAAAGTTTTACGGGAATTTGAAGAGCTTTTGCCGGGCGACCAATTTGTACGGATCCATAAGTCGAGCATTATCAACCTCAACCACTTAAAAGAATATAATTCTAAAAACGGGCTTCAGGTTTTCTTAAAAAATGGAGAAAGCATTAATATTTCGAGACGAAGAGCAAGCGATTTTTTTGAAAAAATAAAGTTATTTACAAAGGCAAACAGTGACCATTAAACTACGCATAAAAGCGCTTTTATTTGCTCAAAAAGCAATTCTGAGGTTAAACTTCGGCCGTGCTTTTATTGCTTTTTTATTCGGGATCATTGTACTTGGCACACCAGAAACACTGCTCGCCCAAACCACTTATCTCCCTCATTATAATACTAAAAGCGGGCTCGCCAGCAATAACTGTTATTACATTTTACAAGATAAAAAAGGTTTTATATGGATCGCCACCGATAATGGATTGAGCCGTTTTGACGGCACAAATTTTCAGAATTTCACCATAGAAGACGGACTTCCAGATACCCAAATCCTTCAGATGAAGGAAGATAAAGAGGGACGATTGTGGTTTTTCGCCCTGAATGGTCAGCTGAGTTACTTAAAAGAAGGAAAATTTTATAACCAGGATAACGATGAACTACTTAAAAAACTAAACTTTAATACTGTAATTGTTTCCTTTTTAGTAGATAAATCGGGCCGGATCTGGCTTGGAACAAATGCCAACCTGATTGTTTGCTGGGATGGTAAAACCATCAAAAAATATATTTCTCCTAATTTAACCGATAAATTTATCAATGCCTTTATCCACGAGGATGAGCAAGGTAATATATTTGCGTACAGCGACTTAAGCGTACAGAAATTTAATGGAAAAACTTTTTCCATAATCAGCTCAAAAGTGCAGCCCCTTTCGTACATGACTGCTGCGAACAGTAGCCACAGATCTTTATTTTACCTAGACAGTGGGGGCTTAAAACAATATAGGCATGGAAGCATCAACGACCTCATCCCTATCCCTCAGAATCTGATCAAGAACATGTCGGGATATTTTTATTACGACGTTACAACCAAAGAAGTTTGGTTATCGAATGCCAATGGCGCCTTTGTACTCGATAAAAGTGGAAAAACAGTGCAATATCTTCAGGATATTTCGGTTAATCAGGTCATCAAGGATAATAACCAAAATATGTGGTTTGCCACCAATCAGGGAATTTACATGCTTCCTAATGCGAATAACCGGTTATCGATTATCGATGCAGAATCTGGTCTGAGTAGCAACGTAATCAAAAGCATTACCAAAGACGGGAAAAACCGCCTGTGGCTGGGTACAGATGATGCTGTAATTGACGTATTAACCATCAACAATTATCAGGTTGATGAAATTGGGTTAGATGATTTTAAGAAATACAAAACCATTAAACAGATTACTTTCGACCCAAAAGACCAATCTATATATTTTGCTTCCGATTATGGAATGGGTGTTTTCAAAAATATTTATAACAGCAGTAATGAGGTAAGTTATTTGAAGGAATCTAATAACTCGATGTTCGTAATTAAACACTTTAGCTTGGGTGAAAATAACAATCACCTTGCCCTAGCCTTATCATCGGGTGTTGTTTTCTTATCAGACAGAAGAAACAAATTTGAGTTTAATGCTGCAAAGTACCGCGAAAAAGAAGATTTTTTTAAAGATAGATCTTATCATGTTTTTTATGACCGGGAAGGCAATTTGTGGTTTTCGAATATTAATGGACTTTCTCAATTTTCGAAAGGGAAACTAATTAAACACTACGAAAATCATCCCCTACTTACCAAAAGGATAAACGACATTCAACAGCTTGCCGATGGTACATTAATTTTAGCTACTGACGGCTATGGTTTAATTTTTTATAAGAACGATCAGATTACCAGGCAGATTACCCAAAAAGATGGCCTAACCAATAATATCTGCACCAAAATATTTGTAAAAAACAATGAAATATGGGTATTAACCAATAAAGGTGTTAACAAAATAGCCGATTATCCCAGTCAACCCACCGTAGCTAATTTCGACTATGGTAAAGATCTTTTAAGTGATGATATCAACAGTTTGTTCATTGATGATAGCACTGCCTATTTTGCAACAAACAAAGGCCTAATCTTATTTAAATACAATAATAAAAACATCGTTAGGAATCTTCCTAAGGTGTACGTTACTTCTATTATTAAAGACAACGAACGTTTACCGGTTGATCAAGACAATTTTACTTTCGAAACTGGTAACAATACCATTCTGTTTACCTTTAGTGCAGTCGATTTTACAACCAGCGATATTACCTATCGTTACCGTCTAAATGAAAATTCAGCGTGGGTAGAAACCCGTACCAGGCGATTGGATTTTTCCTCGCTACAATCAGGCGATTATGTATTTGAAGTAAATGCAAAAAGCCAAAATGGGAATTGGGGCGAATCGGCAAAAATCGCATTTACCATTAAAAAGCATTTTTGGCAAAGCCTATGGTTTTTATCTATTTTAATATTGTTAGTTGCTTATATCTTTTACAAGGTAGCCGTTTACATTACCCGCAAGCAAAAAGATAAGGAGCAAGCACAATTGTTATTAAAAAACAAAGTACTCATGTTGGAGCAGCAGGCTTTGCAGGCGATGATGAATCCACACTTTGTATTTAATGTGATGAACTCCATTCAGCATTATATAAATACGCAGAATACAGCTTCAGCCAATAAAGTTTTAACGGGATTTGCCAGGTTGATCAGAAAAAACCTGGAAATCTGTACAAAGAGCTATATATCACTTGAAGAAGAACTAGAATACCTAAACCTGTATCTGAAACTGGAGAAGAACCGCTTTGGTAATAAATTAGCCTATATTTTTAATGTGGATGAAGATATCGACAAAGAAGAAACCTTTATCCCATCTATGTTGCTGCAACCCTACGTAGAAAATGCAATATGGCATGGCATTATGCCAAAAGAAACTGGTGGCGAAATTCTGATCAACATTAAACTGAAAGATAAATTCTATCTTAACATCGAAATTATTGATGATGGGATTGGAATAGATAACTCCTTAAAGAATAAAAAGGAAACACATATTAGTAAAGGCATGCAGCTAACCAAAGAAAGATTGCACCTTTTAGGTCAGATTGGAGCAAAACCTATACACTTAAATGTTAGGCAGAATGCCACAAATGGTACAACGGTATCCATTTCTATACCGTTAAAATAGAGAATTTACCGTTTACTCAATTATTAATACCACTCACTAAATAGAATCTTGATCCAACCTCGTTTAGCCTTAAACTTGTGTTAGCAATAAACGATAGTGTTTATCAAAGACGTTCTTATAGAATTGATATAGATATTTAATAACCTAACCTAAAACTATATCTTAATTCAGGTTTCATTTGTGTGTTGAAAGCGGTCTTGTTTTTAAAAGCGAGACCGCTTTTTTTATGATCAAAAATTCTATTTTTGTATATGCCCAATCACAACATCACCAGGCACATCGAAGCCCTTGTATTTTCTTCCAGCCAAAGCATAGGTACACAAGAAATTATACTTGCCTTAAATGCAGTTTTCAATGAAGAATTTACCGAAGCTCAAGTATTCGATAGCATAGAGCAGATTAAGGAAAAATATAGCCATGATGATTTAGCTATCGAATTGGTATTCTTAAACAATGGTTATCAGTTTCTCACCAAAAAAGATTACCATGAAACGGTTAACCAGCTTCAGTTACATCGCTCAAAGAAAAAACTAAGTCAGGCCGCTATGGAAACACTGGCCATTATTGCTTACCGCCAGCCCATTACTAAACTAGAAATTGAACAGATAAGAGGTGTAAATTCAGACTATTCAGTGCAACGCCTATTGGAAAAAGAGCTAATCAGTATCGATGGAAAAGCAGAAACTCCCGGCCGACCTATCCTGTACAGCACCAGTACATTATTTATGGATTATTTTGGCTTAAATAACCTAAACCAGCTTCCTCAGTTAAAAGATATCGTAAAAGAGGAAAATGCGGTAGGAGAAAATGTGGAATAAAATAAATTAATTAATTTACTTCCAGGTTGTTATTAAAAAAAGTTTTTTTGTATTTTTAAACTATAAAAGCAATTTTTATTTTTGTGTTATGAAAGCGCCAAAGAAACTCCCAACTAAGCCGACTACTAAGAAACAGGTAGACGAAGATGATGATCTTGAAGATGACGATATTCAAACAACAAAAAAGAAGCCTCAAGATGATGACGATGATGATTTTGATATGCCATTAGATGATCTTGATAATTTCGATAATTTCGACGATGACGACGACGATTATTAATATTTAAAAAGCATATATTTGAAGAAGCATCCGACCGCTTGGTAGGATGCTTTTTAATTTTAAAATCTGCCCATGCAAGTTATATCCGTAAGCAATTCATCATTAAAAAAAGACTTTCTAGACACCCCAAAAATCCTGTATAAAAACGATAAAAACTGGATCTGTCCGTTGGATAGTGAAGTAGAAAATGTTTTTAATCCTAAAAAAAACACCTTTTTTGCGCATGGAAAATGTACGCGCTGGGTTTTAAAAGACGATGCAGGAAAACTGATTGGCCGTGTAGCAGCTTTTATAAATGAGAAAAAAGCTTACCATTACGACCAGCCAACCGGCGGGATGGGTTTTTTTGAATGTATTGATGATGAAAAAGCGGCCTTTCTTTTATTCGATACAGCTAAAAACTGGTTAACCGAAAATGGGATGAAAGCAATGGACGGTCCGATTAATTTTGGCGAAAATGATAGCTTCTGGGGCCTACTGGTTGAAGGCTTCACTCCACCATCGTTTGGTATGAACTATAACTTTCCATACTACCAGAAATTTTTCGAGAAATATGGCTTTGTTACGGAATATGAGCAATTAACCAATCATATTAACCTTACTATTCCTTTTCCGGAGCGCTTTACCAAAATTGCCAACTGGGTAAGAAATAAACCGGGTTATACTTTCGAGTATTTCAGCAAAGCCAATTCCAGTAAATACATTAATGATTTAATGGAAATTTACAATGATGGCTGGCAAAATTTTGAAAACTTTGTTCCTATTAAAAAAGAAACCCTCGAAGAGAGCTTTAAAAGTATGGAGCCCATTATGGATGAACATTTGATCCAGTTTGCATACTTTAATGGCGAACCAGCATCATTTGTAGTATTGATTCCTGATGCAAACCAGATGATTAAAGGTTTTGATGGAAAACTGGGTTTAATCGAAAAATTAAAGTTTGCTTACCGCCGCTGGGTGGGGGTTACGCGCATGCGGGCCATTGTGATGGGTACTAAACCTAAATTCCAGAAACATGGCTTAGAATCAGTTCTTTTTATCCGTTTGGGAGAATATGTATTACCTAAAAACCAGTACAAAGAACTCGAATTAAGTTGGGTAGGCGATTTTAATGAACAGATGATTGCCATACATAAAGCTACGGGCGCAACTTTCGGCAAAAAGCACCTCACTATGCGGAAAATCTTTTAAACCAAATCGTCATTGCTGTAAAGGTTTAGTAATTCGGTAACAGAATTAGCTTTGTAAATAGCTAATTATGATTTATGCGAATAAACACTAATGACCTT
>NZ_JACHCQ010000043.1 GCF_014205835.1 Pedobacter sp. AK013
CAAGATCAAAGCTTTTAGGGCAACCTCAAGAGGTGTAAGGGATATTAAATTCTTCTTATTCAGATTGTCGAAAATATATGCTTAAAAAAACATCCCCCCCAACTTTTCCGCTTGATCCCTTAATTGTAGATCGTTACAGAAGTTAACTGGTTCATTAGCTATTAGTTCATTAGTAAGATTATAAACTAATGAACAACTGACCATTGAACTAATGAACTATCTATCCTTCAATCGCTTTCCAAAGCATATCCTTCAGTTCTAAAATATTTTTTTCAGCTACTGACGAAATAAATATAGATGGGATATTTGGCAGGTCCTGCTTCATCTCCTCCATCAGTTCTTCATCTAACATATCTGATTTGGTAATGGCTAAAACGTGTGGCTTTTGCATTAATTCGGGATTGTAAGATTCTAATTCGCTTTTAAGAATTTCGTATTCTTCTTTAATTGAGCGGCTTGTATCAGCCGGAACCATAAACAATAGCACCGAATTACGCTCTATATGACGCAGGAAACGGTACCCTAAACCTTTACCCTTTGATGCACCTTCGATAATTCCGGGGATATCGGCCATTACAAAAGATTTTCCACCTCTGTAACTCACAATACCCAGATTAGGAACAATAGTAGTAAATGGATAATCGGCAATTTCTGGCTTAGCAGCCGAAACTACCGAAAGTAAAGTAGATTTTCCTGCATTAGGGAAACCAACGAGACCAACATCGGCTAAAACTTTTAATTCTAAAATGTTCCAAACCTCTTGTCCCTGCTCACCCGGTTGTGCAAAACGTGGTGTTTGCTGAACAGCGTTTTTAAAATGCGCATTACCCAAACCACCACGGCCACCAGCTGTTAAAATCTTCGTTTCGCCATCTTTGGTAATTTCGAAAAGGATTTCTCCGGTTTCAGCATCTTTGGCAATGGTACCAAGTGGAACCTCTAAGATTTCATCCTTACCTTGCTTGCCGAATTTATGGGAACTACCACCAGCGCCACCATCTTCTGCAATGATATGCTTACGGTATTTAAGGTGTAATAATGTCCAGATATGGATACTGCCTTTAACGATAATGTGGCCACCGCGACCACCATCACCGCCATCGGGGCCACCCATTGACGTTAAAATATCACGATGCAAATGTGCCGAACCTGCCCCGCCCTTACCAGAACGGCAACAAATTTTTACATAATCTACGAAATTCGAACCCTGTGACATATTTTAATATTGAAATGTTAATACTGGAACGTTGAAACAACAATTCCTTTAAAATTAAAGAGTTATAACGTTTTAACATTATAACTCTTTGTATGTTTTTAAAATACGACCGGGATAATAAAATTAATCCCAATCCAATTTACTTGATACTAGATACTTGCTACCTGAACCTTACACTTTATATTGATCAATTACAGCGCAAAGATCGTTATATACTCTTTCTATTTCACCAATTCCATTAACTTTATTCAACTTTCCTTGCTCTTCATAATAAGGCAATACATGAATGGTTTTATCAAAGTATTCTGAAATCCGTTTTTTCAATTTTTCAGCGTCATCATCAGGGCGGCCACTGGTTTTATGACGTTCAGCAATACGTTTTGTTAATTCATCCTGATCTACATCTAAAGCGATAACTCCTGCTATTTTACTGCCTTTACGCTCTAAAAATAAATCAAGCTCAACTGCTTGCGGAACGGTACGCGGAAACCCATCAAACACAAACCCCTTAGCATCAGGATTTTTATCCACCTCTTCTTCAAGCATGGCAATCGTAATGGCATCAGGAACCAATTCCCCATCAGCTAACAATTGACTTACTTTTTTTCCTAATTCGGTTTCTCCTTTAACGTGTGCTCTAAAAAGATCGCCTGTTGAAACGTGTACCAACTGATATTTTGTAATCAGCTTTTCAGATTGGGTGCCTTTACCCGCCCCTGGAGGGCCAAAGAGAACTAAATTAAGCATTCAAGTTGTTTAGGTTGTCTTCAAAAATTAAAAAAGCCTTATTCCTATGGCTCTGTTAAAAGTAATATTCAAATCACTGATTAATAGGATTAGACATTGCTTACTTTCGAGGCTGCAAATATATAATTATTAATTTAGATGCCATTTAAAATTGATAATTTATTTAAAAAAGGACTATTTTAATGACATTTATCTTATTCTAAGAAGAATCTTGTGCCATTTTTATATTTAACAGAATTTTCTTCAAATAATCATAAACCTGACCAAACAATTTCTTTTACATATCATGGCGATATCCCGATCTTCTTGTTTCGGTAAGCGTTGTGAAAAAAGAAAATTATTTGGATATTAATATCCGGTCAAAAAGTGTATAAAATACGAATTGATTTATCCATATCTGGCGGATCAGCCCCCAAGATCGACAGTACCTATGGCGACCTTCATACGGCTCAGCTCACGAAAAAACTAAACCTACCAAATTAGGGTTTTGGTATAAAAACCAAAGCACTTGGTATAAAAACGCAGTTTAATACTATTTCAACAGCTTTCTTTGGTTTCATGAAAGCGAAAACTGTACAATACCCATTGTTATTGGAGCGGAAAAAAATTTCCACCAAACTGCATCCGGAAAGAGAAACTTTTCCCTCGATGGGATATAGTACTCTAGCCTGTCTTTCCCATTTTATTTTATGCTACAGGCCTTCCATGCAAATAGCTGAATGGAGACCGTATCCATCTTACACCATGCAGGACAGAGAAATCCGCGCGAAGGTTTGTCTTGTTAACTTGCACTACGCCGGAATTTACAAATTTGGGCAGTATACGGCAGAAATTGACCATGCTAAGGCTGTCTTCAATGAAGAAGCCTGGCTGATCCTCTCCTTTACAAATGATAAGCGCCCCCGCAGACTAAACGGTGAGAAAAACGCCCAACTGTTTAAGTCATTTGATAAGGTATTCCTCTTTGATTTTTTCCATTCCATAATCCATCCCATCAAATAATAATGAAAACAAGTAAAAGAATTATGTTTTCAATCACCGTTTTGCCCCCTTCAAAACCGGCTATTGTACTAACACAGAATAGTACTTCCAAAACCTGTAAGAACATCTAATACCATGCATACAAGACATTCATTAATTTTGTTAGCCTGTTTTCCCTTTTGCTTGTCTGCTCAGGTGCCATCGTCACTAAAAGCATGTATGGACTACGGGCTAAAGCATAACCGTAATAGAACGATCTACGCAAACGAAAAGAAAATTGCCGATGCAAAAGCTAAGGAAATGCTTGCGGCGTACTTACCCACTATCGGGATAAACAGTAGTTTGGATAACAACTTAAAGGTTCAGCAGACGGTCATTCCAGGGGGTATTTTCGGCCCCAATGACATCCGCGTTGCCTTTACTAAAAAAATAAACACCAACCATGTAGCCAGGATTGACCAGACGATTTATGACCAGTCTTTACTGATAGGTTTGAAGGCAAATAGTTATAATGCGCAACAGGCTACCTTAAATGAAAGGCAGAGTGAGGAAACCATTATCTATAATGTAGGAAACGCTTATACCCAGGTTTTCGTTTACCGTGAACAACTACATCTATTGGGTGAGAATCTTCGCACTTATCAACAACAGCAGGAAATCAATGCGTTGAAGGTTAAAAAGGGTGTGCTCCTGCAAAAGGATCTTGATAGGATAAGTGTTGACTACAACAACACTTTCGCCCAAATAAAGGTAGCAGAAAGCAATCTTACCCTCTGCGAAAATCAGTTGAAATTTGAAATGGGATATCCATTGGATCAGCCCCTGGCATTGGACAGTATATCTGCAGAAAAGTTATTCGTTCAGGTATCCCAGCATACGGTTGATTCTGGCCATTTAAACCTGGATAACCGGATTGATTTTCAGCTTTCAAAGATCAATGCAAAACTATTGGAAATTGATCAGAAAAGGATCAAGGCTACTGCAATGCCAAAACTTACAGCTTATGCACAATATGGTGCAATTGGCTTTGGCGACTATCCAGCTTCAGCATTTTCCACACTCACGCCTTACTCGGCTGTAGGGCTGAAACTCAGCATTCCTTTTTTTGATTTCTTGAAACGTAATGCCCAGTATAACCAGGCAAAATACAAAAGTTTGAATGCACAGGAGGAGATAAAGATGAATGAGGATAAATTTAATATTGAATACCTGAATGCGCAGACAAAGGTAATCAAGGAGCAAGGCAACCTGGAAAACAACCGACGTAATATCGCGTTGGCCCAAGCCGTGCTTAATATTACTGATTTGCAGCTCCGAAAGGGCACTACCAATATTACCGAATGGCTAAATGCACAAAATGCGTTAAAAGAGTCACAAAACAATTATCTCAACTCCTTGTACGCCTATTTTCAGGCCCGGATGGAAATCGAAAAAGCTGGTGGCAGCTTAAAAACATTTTATAACGATTTATAGAATCTATATGAAGAAAAAATATATTATCATCATCATACTATTTGCATTAGTGCTTTTGGTGGTTTTTAAGCTATCCTCCAATAAAAAAATCATTAATGAAAAAAACAGGCCCCGGAGCACTCAGAATATCCGGATTCCTGTTAAAACCGCTATGGTATTCCATAAGCAAATCGAATCGGGCATTGTCAAAACCGGAAATCTCATCCCTTATAAGCAAGCCAAAGTATTGGCAGGCGCAAGTGGTACCTTATCGGTTGTAAATTTTAATCTTGGCGATATAGTCGCCGAGGGTCAGTTGCTCGCATTGGCTGATACCAGGGTGCAACAGCTGGAATTGGAAAAAGCGCAAAGCATTGCCTCAAAATTACGTACTGACCTTAATACTTATACTGAACTTCTTCAGGGGCAGGCGGCCACACAGGAACAGGTAAATAATCTGAAGCAGGATTATACGAACGCCCTAAACCAGGTTGCGCAGGCAAAAAAGAATATGAGCAATACGAAAATCAAGGCTCCCATCAGCGGTATGATTGCTTCCAAAATTATTGAGCAGGGCATGTTTATAAATGCCGGGGCAGAGGTTGCAACGATTGTAAACCTGGCTAAAATTAATGTACAAGTGAACTTGAGTGAAGCCGAAGCCTATCAGGTCCACAAAGAGCAGCAGGTCAGGATTAGCACAGATATTTACCCCGGTGAAACATTCGTGGGCAGGGTGAGCTTTATCAGCCCTCAAGCAGACCAGGCAAATAATTTTTTGACCGAAATCCAGGTCGATAATAACTCCAGGATGGCACTTCGCGCCGGAACCTTTGTATATGTAGATTTTCAAACGAAGAATACCGCTCCAGCACTGGTCATTCCCCGCGAAGCCGTTATTCAAAGTATCCAAAAACCGGCGGTATACGTAGTGCAGCATGGCGCAGCGAAACTGCGCACTATCCAGGTGGGACAGGAGGCGGCCGGGTTCATAACAGTTCTATCAGGCCTTAAAGCTGGTGAACAGGTGGTTAGTTCAGGCCAGATTAACTTGAAAGACGGCAGCTTAATCAGCATCCCTAAATAATATAAGCGCCATTTTTAATGGTTCAAGACTATGTGTTAAGTCCAACCACTGTTTAAAGTCTGTTTTATAACAAAAGATAAAGTATATAAGAAATTAAACTTTTCAAAAATGTCTATAGCGGAAATTGCCATCAAGCGGCCCTTGCTTATCATCGTTATATTTACTGTCCTACTCCTTTTTGGAGGTTTGAGTTATTTTAAACTGAGCTATAAACTCTTACCTAATGTAGAGGTGCCAACAGTATCAGTAAGTACAATTTATCCCGGTGCCTCTGCTGCAGAGGTGGAAAGTGCTGTCACCAAAAAACTGGAAGATGCCTTTGCCTCAGTAGAAGGCCTTGAAAAAATCAGTGCCGCTTCTCAACAAGGAGTCTCGCAGATCACCATACAACTGAAAAGCGGTACAGATGTAAATCAGGCAGATCGCAATATACAACGTAAAGCAGACCAGGCGCAGAATGACCTGCCGATAGATATCGATCGGCCGAAAGTCAGTAAAATAAACCTTGAGGAAACCCCTGTGATCAGGGCGGGAGTGACCGCTAATTTATCAGCCAGGGAATTATACGAAATTGTAGATAGGGAGATCCGCCCTATCCTACAAAATGGTACAGGTGTAGGGCAGGTCAATGTAATCGGAGGAGAAGAACGCCAGATACAGGTAAATATCAATCAGGATAAACTAAAAGCCTATGGCTTAAATATTACCCAGGTTAGTGATGCTATTGGAAATGCAAACCGTTCTTTTCCTGCAGGGCTCATCGAAACGCAAAGCCAGGAAGTGGCAATACAATTCGACGCCAATATATCCTCACTCGAACAACTCGGCAAAACGGTGATCAGGCAGCAGGCAGGCATGGGACCGGTTTATTTGAAAGACCTCGGTGAAGTGGTGGATGCCAGTGTTAAAGAGACGGCCGTTAATCACATAAACGGCTTACCCTCCATCGGTATCCAGGTGATCAAACAGACCGATGCCAACGCAGTAGATGTAAGCAAAGGCATCAAAACAATGTTTAACACGCTGGAAAAACAATACAAATCTCAGGGAATACGTTTTATTGTATCGAGCGACCAATCCACATATACACTTAAGTCGGCAAATGCTGTTATGGAAGACCTTGGTTTGGCAGTACTCATCGTTGGTCTTGTAATGCTTGCTTTTTTACATAGTTTCCGCAGTTCGATGTTTGTTATGATAGCCCTCCCCTGCTCTATCATACCAACATTTATTGTGATGTACCTGATGGGTTTCTCTTTGAACCTGATGACACTAATGGCCATGTCGCTGGTTGTTGGAATTCTGGTAGACGATTCGATCGTGGTACTGGAAAATATTTACCGGCACATGGAAATGGGTACTGAGCGTCGGAAAGCGGCACTTGACGGGCGCAATGAAATCGGTTTTACAGCAATTGCCATTACGCTAGTAGATGTAGTGGTCTTTTTGCCTCTTGCCCTCACCGGTGGGATGATCGGGGCCATTCTTAGAGAGTTTTCAGTCGTTGTTATCGTATCTACCCTTATGAGTTTATTCGTTTCTTTTACAGTTACGCCCATGTTATCCAGCAGGTTCGGAAAACTCGAACACCTGGGTAAAAAAAATTGGTGGGACCGTGTTAATATTGCGTTTGAAAATCTTCTTGAGGATGTGAAGGCTGGTTATGGGAATTTTTTGAAGATTATCCTGCAGAAAAAAAGATGGCTCTTATCTGGAGTTCTGTTGTTAATTTTAGGATCTTTTATGCTAATCGGTAAGGGTTTTATAGGCGCCTCCTTCATTCCTTCGGGCGATCAGGGCGAACTTCTGATCAACCTAGAACTTGAACCTTCAGCATCCATCTATCAAACAACAATGATTACCCAACAGGCAGAAAAGATTATCATGTCACAGCCTGAAGTGCATCATGTATTTTCGAGCATAGGGTTTGTGAGCGGAGGAGTTGTGGGATCAAATAACAATGCAAATCGCGCTGAGATAACGATAAATTTGAAAGATAAAAAATACAGGAACTACACGGCAGATGAATTCGGGATAAGAATTCAGCAAAAGCTTAGCGCACATATTCCAGGGGTAAAAGTAACCTCATCAGCCAAATCAATCACAGGTAATGCCAGCTCCATACCTATCCAAATTGCGATAAAGGGCATAGACCGGACAGTGGTAAGAAAAGTTGCTGAGCAATACCGCAGCTTGGTGGCCAGTGTGCCAGGAACACAGTTTGTTCAACTTTCAGTAAAAGATCAAATCAACCAGGTTGAGATACATTTGAATCGGGAGAAGATGTCCCGCTTTGGGCTCAATGCTACGCAGGTGGGATTGTCACTTCAAAATGCGTTTAGTGGCAATAACAAGAGTAAGTTTAAGGAGCAGGGCAATGAGCACGAGATCCTGATAAGCCTGGACCGCTTTGACCGCTCGGCAATGGAAGATGTAGGGAGGCTTTCCTTTACAAATTCCAATGGTCAAAGCTTTAACCTATCGCAATTTGCGCAGATTAACCAAGGCCTGGGCGAAAGTATCCTTCAGCGCATTGACCGCATGGGTTCTATCACTGTTAATGCAAATGTTTCCGGAAGGCCAACTGGTACCGTTTCCAGTGATATAAAAGCAAAAGCGGGTGCATTTAAATTACCACCGGGAATTACTGTTGAGTATCTTGGAGATATAAAAAATCAGGGGGACGCCTTCGCCAGCCTTGGCCTGGCACTGGTTATCGGAATCCTGTTGGTTTACCTGATTATGGTTGCACTTTACGAAAATGCGGTCTACCCATTTGTGGTATTATTTTCCATTCCTGTTGCATTGGTTGGCGCGCTGCTGGCCCTAGCCCTTACCATGGAAACCCTGAATATCTTCTCTATTATAGGTATGATTATGCTGCTTGGATTGGTTTCCAAAAATGCGATCCTGATTGTCGATTTCACCAATCAGCTAAGAACGGAAAAGCGTCTTGAGGTAAAAGCTGCGCTGATTGAAGCGGGAAAAGAGCGTCTGAGGCCAATATTGATGACTACCTTGGCCATGATTTTAGGCATGCTTCCAATTGCTATTGCGAGCGGAGCAGGTTCGGAGATCAAAAACGGAATGGCATGGGTAATCATAGGCGGCCTAACCAGCTCTATGGTGCTGACTTTATTTGTAGTGCCAACCATGTACCTCATTATTGAACAGTTAAGGCTCAAATTCTATAAGAAGTGACTTATTGCTTAGTGAACAAAGAGTACTTAAGCTATGAATTTGGAGCGTTTTTAAATTTTTTGTATTTTTATCTTGAAAACATAGTGCTAGGCAAGATCGATAAAAACAATTAAACCAAATGGAAATGCTAAGTTTCATTATCGTGAAAGCCACACAAGAAAAAGGCTATATTCTTCCAGAAGATTTGGAAGTAGGAAAATCAATGGTTCAACATGACGACAGAACAGCTGTCTATGATGATACTGAACTCGACTATGATGACCAGCTGAACAATCTTAACGGGTTTATAAAATTGTAAAGATAAAATCGCAAAAGCCCTGCCGTTTGACGACAGGGCTTTTTATATTATAATATAAGATATAAAGGAGTACCACTTTACCTAACTATAGTGCCACTTCTGTGATAACCAATAATATAGGTCTATTTTAAACTATTGTTTTTTGAGATAAGTTTTATTACCATTCTTATTAATGTAATATTTTCCGCCGCGTGGACCTGTTATTACCTGCTCTCCGTTAGGACCGGATAGTGTTCTGTCTACCGTAGGCGTATAACTCTTTGTATTGGCAGAATTTTCAGCTTGTGCTGCTGGGGCTGCCTTTTCTTTAGCCGCACTGTAACGTTTATCTGGCGTACCATCTTTCTTAAGTTTTACACCATCAGCATTTGAACTTGGCGCGGCTTTACTTGTGGTAGGAGCTGCTTCTGTTTTAGAAGTATAACGTTTATCAGGTGTGCCGTCTTTTTTTAGCCTCACTCCACTTGCATCTGGACTTGGTGCAGCTTTGCTTGCAGCCGGAATCGCTTCTGCTTTAGAAGCATAGCGTTTATCGGGTGTGCCATCTTTTTTTAGCCTCACTCCACTCGCATTTGGACTTGGTGCAGCTTTACTTGTAGCAGCTGGGACTGCTTCTGTTTTAGAAGCATAACGTTTATCAGGTGTGCCGTCTTTTTTTAGTCTTACTCCACTCGCATTTGGACTTGGTGCAGCTTTGCTTGCAGCCGGAACCGCTTCTGCTTTAGAAGCATAACGTTTATCAGGCGTGCCATCTTTTTTTAGTTTAACACCACTTGTTGATTCCGTTTCTTTTTTAGCACTAGCTTTAGTTCCCTTTTTAGCTTTTGCTGAACCTGATTGTGAAGGTATAGTAGTTTGAGCAAAACTCAGGTTTATATAAAAAACCATAATGACTACCAGCGAAAATAATTTTCTCATAACTTTTTGTTTTATATTAATGGTATGTTAATTTTCATCTCAAACCCGTATCACGATATCAATGATACAATTTACCAAATTTTCTTTACCATGGCAATAAAATCAAGAATATATTAATTAATTAATTTTTTCTTTATATTGTTGAAGATAAGGTATTTTTAAATAATCACATTTATCTCTAGTAGAGGAGTTTGAAGTCTAAATTATTTCAACTTTAAATCAGAAATACATATCCAATCCTTATAGAGCAAACAAATTGTAAATTCACTAGCCTCATAGTCCACTAATTAAGGAAGATGTAATCGTTAAACCAAAACTAATAAACTCAACATCTCTTTATTTTTTTAAAAGCACTTTAAAGGCTGAGACTACTGACACGACAGAAAGAAAAATTGAATACAAATGAATACAAAATAGTTTAAAGAAAATCCTTTCAAAACTGGCTGAAGAAAATCAGATCCTTAATACTCATTGCATTTTGAATTAGGATCGATTATCTTGGACTCTCAAAGTAATGCTCATGATCCTACAAAACAGAATCCAAAATCCAAAAGAACTTGACCATCGGTTAATCGAAAAACAGATCAAATTAGGTTGGGATGTTATCGTACAATTTTCTGATAAATTTTATACCGACAAACTTCTTAATGAGATTAATAACCTTTGCAAGCACTACAACTCTCATTTTGGTATCAGGTTCTATGGGCACACCTTCGACTGTAAAAACCTGGAAAGAATACCTAATGTAAAAAATTTGTCTCTGGATTGCATGTTGGAAGTTAAAAACTTGGAAATCGTTACTAAACTGATGCACCTTGAACGATTTGGACTTGGTGTTTTTGAAATGAAAGAAACCGAAATATTGGGTGCAGAAAATCTCCATAAGATTAAATACCTAATGCTGACAGGCACTAGAATAAAGGCATTTAATTTAGACCACCTAAGAAACTACCACAACTTGACCACACTTATGGTCTGTGGACATACCAAAAACATTGATTCTATAGGAGAACTTGGTCAATTGAATCAACTAAATCTGAATTCAATTTCCAAGGCTCCACTACACTTTATTAATAAACTTAGAGAACTTAAGACCTTAAAGATTATCCTTGGTGGTCGAAGCAATATTGACGAGATAGAAAAAAACAATATTGAAAACTTAGAAATTGTTTGGGTACGAGGTTTTAACAATTTAAGTAATATATCAAACTTTGGGAAGTTAAAAACTTTGCGAGTTGAGGACAATATACAATTAAAGGAACTGCAGTTTGATCAACCCTTAAAAGACCTAGAAGATATTAAGCTATTGAACTGCAAAGCCCTTACCACATTTACAGGTATAGATAAATTAAACAAACTAAACCATCTTAGAATCTACAAAACTGCAATTGACTTCGAAAATTTCCTTAAGCTTCCCCGACCAGACTCACTGAAAACTCTTGCCTTTTATACCACTAAGGCTAAAACAGATAAGGTTATAAAGGAAAGACTTAAATCTATGGGATACACTGACGGTCTAGACAGAGATTAGAATTCTATTAAAGCAAAAAGCCTTAGATTTCTCTAAGGCTTCTATCTGTGCACATCTAGGGACGCCACTTGAACAAATAATTCCATTACTAACACTGTTCGATAATGTGGAACGCAGGAAAAAATAGCCCATTTGTGATAGCGAGAAGGCTGTTTCTAAATTTATTCCCTTGAATCTGAAAAATTGGAAAATTAGTTTTTTAGCTAAAAAAACAACTAAAAAAACGTCCAAAAAAAGCAAAAAAATGTATTTTTGGGATCAGAATTGAACCCCATTTAAACACTAATAAAACATGTTTTTGAACCATTTTTCAATTCAGTATGCGAATTTTTCAAAAATGTCCAAAATTGGAGACAAGCCAGGTTTTTGTGAGATTTTAAATAAAACACTTTTAGGAAGACTTTGAAGGGAGACCTCTCGCTAACTGAAATTAAAATCTACTATTGCAATTAACAGTAAAAATATTCTGCCTATTTTTTATTTTACCCATCCAATCAACAAAATTGCTTTCTGCTAAATTTAGCGTAAATTTCACTTCATCCATCACTTAAAGCGCAGCAAAAAAATAGCCATCTTCCAAAAAGTGGTAACGGCTATTTTATGTATCTCAGCATTATTAATCTATTTCATTGTAATGCGATCCCGACTCCTTTCTATTTTCAATAGGTTCAACTTGGTAGAAATATCGCGCCAATAGGCCTGCCGCTTCTGATCAAAACGGTGCATTTCAGGCGCATACTCGCTGTGCAGGTAATGGATATAATCGGCCACCTGATAGATGGCTGCCTGCAGGTCATCTATTTCAATTAGATTTCTTTCATTATCGGTAATATACTCTTTCATGGCTATAGATTTTAAGTATAGATCAATTCGACCGCCTGTTTAAATTTTTCATTGCCCGAATGGCTGGCATATTTTACAATGCGGTCATTGACAAAAAGAGCCGTATAACCATAAAAAAGCTGATCGGAAAACACTTTGCTGTTCTTACGCATCGTATGGCCATGCTTTTTTAGTAAAGACGCACATTCTTCGGAAAGGCTAAACCAATAATCAAAGGGCATAAATCCGTTATCCCAATTCATTTTATAATCTTGATGGTTTGCCCTGAAATCAGCGCAGACCTCTTCAAGGTGATCCAGCAGCGCGGGCATTTCATCGGGGAAGAGTTCAAATAAAAGTCTCCCCTTGCCCGTATTGGTTAATTCATGTAAAGCTTTCATAATCTGATAAATTAAGCTAGGGGCAGCAGCGCCCCAGCTGGACAAATATTAGTTTACTTTGGCAGCGATCAGCTTCGCCCAGTAAAGCGCGTTAGCAGAAATATGGCGTTGCCAAGCCCCTTGCGAACCACTCCAGCGGAAACCGTGGCGTTTTAACTCCCTGCGGATTTCTTCCACCGGTTTGCCCTCAAAAATCATTTGCAGCCGCCCTCCCTCTTTGTTCTCCCATACCCTAACGCTGCCAATCTGCATATCAAATTCAGCCCTTGCCTCGATTGCTTCCAGCATTTTAATGCGGCTTTCTACCGTTTTGATCTTTGCATTGTTATTGGTCAGACTATAAGAAGGGAAACCAACAAAATTACGGCGACTGGTATCATTCAGCTCTCCCCACATTTCAGCCGTAGCCGAGGGCAACATTAAAAAAGCTGCTTTATTCTGTCTGCGCAAACACCTGTTTGCTGCTTTCATAAAATTTTGCAAAGCCTGTAGCCTGGCAAGCTTATCTTTTAATTTCGATAGCGCTTCGGGATCATCTGAAAAAATTGCATCATTTGAAGCAATGGTTTCGGCCTTATCTGCATAATAGGCCGCCTTTTTCTGCTTTTCAACAGACTTACCCATGGTATCATGTATTTTTTCCCTGTATCTGCGGTCACGCTTTTCGCTGTGATGACCGACCAAAATCGGCTGCCCCATTGGAATAACGGAGGCCATGTCCGCGGCAGAATGATAAAGCTGGTCGGATTCCTTTTCGTTTTTTTTGCCCAGAGCTCTCGCATGATTGATGCGGTTTTCTTTGCGCTCATTAAAATCGTGTTTCATCTCTTTAAAAATTAAATCAAAAAATAAATGCCCCCTGACCGACTAGCCAAAGGGCATCAGCATTTTAAGCAGGGATAAAAATCTCGCTTTCGATCTCCGCCAATTTATCCACGCAAAGACGGTTAACATCCGCCGCTACAGCTTTAATGATAAAAGGGTTTTTGGTCGAAAACTCCCTACCATTATCATCCTCAATGGTCAGCGTACAGCCCTGATAAAAATTAACATCTGTCTCCTCCGCATCATCCTGCTGCGCCACCTCGAAAGCCTCTAAAGTGCCAATGGTTTCCAGTAACTTGCCCCTTTGATTGATGCGGCGTGTCAGATCCAAAGCCAGTTTAATCGTAGAATCCAAATTGCGGGCAGCTTTAACCTCCATCGCAGCCGTTTTACCCCCCTCTTTCTCCCCAGCCCCAGTTTCCCCTTTTTCGGCATCCATTTTTGCTTTCAGGGTTTCTACCTTCGCCCCCTCGCCAGCTTTTACCGCTGTTTTACCGTTACCCGAAGGCTTATCAAAATCCTTATTCGGCACTATCGCACTGCCACCATTGGAAGCCGCAGCAGCACCACCAGCTAAGCCATTAGCTTTATTATCAACTGAACCATTATTTGCAATTGCACTAGAATTAATTACTGTCGTTTTCATAAATTCAAAATTTAAATGTGAATGAAAAGAAATTAAAACAGCCGCCATCAGCGGCCAGTCCCTCAGCGCCACCAGCGCAGCAGGGTCAAAAAACCGGAATCGGCGGGCTTCTGCCTTTAATTGTATTCATGGTACTATGGGTTAAAAAAATATCAGTCGGCAGGAGCCTCCTGCCTTTTTGATAGTCACCCTCACCTGAACACAATCCATTTTTCAAGACAAGACTTTGCGGAAAAAAAAACCTCGGGAGCGCAGCGAACAGGGAAGATTTTTTTCCAGCAAACCCGCAGGGCACCGGTCTTGGCGGAAAATGGATTGTTCAGAAATTTGTGCTCAAAAAAGGTAGAAGCAAAATTTTCTGCAGGTAAAAGCACTTAATCGCTCACATCTATCTTGATTCATCCCAAACCAATCATCCACCAAAAACCCTGAGCATTTAATCCATAAAAAAACCAAAATAAAAAAAGACCCCGACGAGTGCCAGAGGCAAAAAATTAGAAACAATCAAACTAACACCGTATGTGTAATCCAAAGATTCTGGCACTAAAATCCCTGTATTTTGAAAAAGTAACAAAGCGGCTTTCTTCCGCCCTTATTATCCACTACAAACATGTTATTGTAATTGATCAGAAGACCTGCAAAATGCCCGGCATGTATATCTACATCAATGCTAATAACTTTTCCACCATAACAACTGGCGATATTCTCATCCAGGATGGTATTCCTGACTTTGATATGTTAACATCAAACGCTTTTAAGGTGTTGCCAACAAAATCGGCAATTTCCTTTGGCTCGATAAAATACCCCGGTACCAGAAATGTGAGCCCGTACCAAACAGTTCATTTTTGTCCAGGTACAGGTCGTTTCTTTTTACATCACAATAAGGTCTGCATAATGCATTGGGCTGGGCAACAGAGTAATTCATTTTCAGGATTTCAGGTGATATCCCGGCATGCATAAATAGCAGACTACCAATTTTTTGATGATGTTTTTTGACCGCAGCAAGTCTCCCAGTTCCGAGCCCTTACTGAAGAGTTCGAGATATTCTCGTGATGGTTGACCGTTACTGTCCAGATATTTCTGATCAACACATGGGTAATCTCCTGACATATTCATAATGTCGTAGTTACCAAAAATAATATGGACATAACCCCCGGTTTTTTTGCTTCGCTTTCCGGTTCTGTCAGGAAACGCAGCAGTTCAACAACCTGTTTTCCACGGTCAAACAGATCGCCGTAAATAACCAAATGGCCTTTACTAAAGTTCCAAATTCCATTTTTAGTGAGACCTTTATTTACGATTAAAAAATTTTTAAAGCCTCTCAGTTCTCCTTCGATGTCCGATACAGAAAGTGTAAAACCTATAAATCAATAAGTTAAACAGAAAAGGATACAATTACGCAACAGCTATTTTTAGACTATTCCAACCTAATACAGTGATAAAAATTCTATTCTAAAAAACAAAATTTCTAACCCAAACTTTAGAAATTTTGATCCTCAGATAAAATTTGATTCTATCATTATTAATATGGTAAACTGTCTACTATTACTCAGAGAAAAAAGCTTAATTAGAATTGCTCTTCCCCTTCGGAGGTTTGTTGAAGGGTATTATTAGATATTCCGATAATGCAGGCAGCAATTCGTTTATCGATATCCTCTCCAAGAATACAACCTTCAATCATTTCAGAGAGCTGATCGGGCTCAAATTGAATTTCTTTGTAGTCATTTTTCAGACTCGCTAAATTAAGTATTGTCTTTTTTCTTCTCAGCAGTTCTCTTTTACGTTTGAGGATTGGCTGCAAGATTTGTATCCATTCCTCAGCCAACCTTTCGTAGTCAAACACTTCGTTCGATTTTCCCATAATCGCGTTTAACATTTCCTGGTAGGATACTTTTATATCAGCATCGATTTTTTTGTTTTTTAATTTCATTATCAGAATATACTCCACTACCTCCAAAGCGCGTTTTTTCTTAGGCGGTAATAATTCCCGTTCTTTTGTTCTAAAAAAAACAATGTACTGCCGCAAACTATCTTGATCCCAGGGTATACTTACAGATTCTCCGCTCAGCCCCTCCCTAAGGTGTTGACAAACATCAGGGTAATCAGTGTGTATATCGTTTTGGCCATCAATAAAGTACCATCGTGGACTTTTGTTTTTCCCACCTCTTAACGCGATGAAACACCAATTACTTTCGCATTTGATGAAGCTAACCTTTGTTTTAACCTCGGACGATACGTTTCTGAACTGTTCGTATAGTTCTTCTTTGATTAATGCCGTTTTGCCCTCTTTCAAATCGACAATGAATTGAAAACTATCGTGTATTCCTGTCCAGGACTCATCCTTGTCAACAAACTCTTTGAACTCGCGTATCATGTCTTTTGTGGAATTGAGTTGTTCAAATCTCCGCTCCTTTAGCGCTTCTGGGAGATCGAAATTTGCTCCATAGATCTGCTCAACCATTTCATTGGTCGCAAACAGTCTTTCGTCGGTTTTCATGGCATATTCTTCAGAGTCTACTGGCCAATAAATATCGATCGCTGCATGCATACTATCCATGCGGTCTGCCCTTCCAATCCTTTGTTCGACCACGCGCAGTACGCTGGGTGTGTCTAGAAGAAATACACAGGAGGCCTTTTGGAGGTCCACACTTTCTGACATTTTATCTGAGCATAATGCAATACACTTTCCATTATGTTCTGATTCAAGCCGATAATATTCCATTATTTTTTGGCTTCCAGCATCTGTTTCACTGCCCGATGCCACGAGAATTTCCTTTTCAGGATAATGTTCTAAAAATAACTTCCTAAAATAGTATAGTGTGATAACTGTACTATCAAAGGCAAGGATTTTATCATGATGAGCAGAAATAAGTGCCATTTCTGCCACTTTGCCTAACTCTCTGCTGTTTGAAAGCTTTTTTGCAAGCTGAGAAATTTTGTTATAAATATCATACTCTCTTTGACAGGCTTGTTGATATGCTTCAATATCGGTCAGCCAATCTGGAAAGTATTCTTTTTTAAATTTTTGATATATGGACGGAAGCTCACCCGACTCCAGTATTTTTCTTAACACACCTAGTTTATCTCCCGAATCATTATTCTTTCCATCAAACTCAAACTCTTCCATAGCTTTTTTTGAACCCTCAATATGCTCTACCAATGCCACTTTGGAGGATCTCAATCTGGCCCTAATTACATATATAGACAGCTGTTTACTCCCATGCAGTCTTTGCTGGATTATTGACCTTAAGGTATCCTCGCTCGAGACCTCGAACTTGGGTTTGTTGAACCTAGTTAGATAAGTAATTCCCTTGATTTGCTTCGAAAGTTCATTTATTTCATGGACAATTTCTTTGTCTTTTTTCGACTCAGTAGTGCTATAGGTCAGTTCGCGCTGCTTTGGAAACTTGCAGGTAGCCCCAAGGTTATTGTGATAGCTTTTTTCATCCTTCTCAATTTCTTTATTCAGCCCTTTTTTCGTTCTCCTGACCGTAAATTTACTGATGAACTTTCGCAGATTTCTAATATTTTCCGGCTTATTTCTAAGATAAGGCTTCAGAACCAATTCTTGATAGTTTATAAAATCAATGTCTGTTAGATTATCCACATCCAGCAAATCTATAAGTCTAAGGATGTCCTCTACCTTTCTACTTATTGGAGTAGCGGTTACCAAAATTTTATAGTCTGCCCTATTATCCTTTATTAGATTTGTCCGATTCGATTCTGAAGATAAATAATTATGCGCTTCATCTATCACCAAAATATTTGCTAAATTGAGATCTTCAATAAGTTTTTTTCTATTTTGCCCTGTTGAGTTGCTCAATAAGCCATGAGAAATCTGGGTATGATTGATCCTGTTAAAGGCTTTAAACTCGCGCCCCCATTTTTCTAAAACCAATGGCGGGCATACAATGACTGATTCTGTCCGGTAATTTTTACCTATATCATAAAGCCAGTGCTGCAATGACAAAACTACGGAGGTGCATAACTTGGTTTTTCCTGCCCCAGTCGGATCTGCAATTAGCACATTCGAGTGGCTTTGCAATATCGATATTGCCTGGGCGAGTCCTTTCCATTGAGTTGGCCAAAGCCTTGTACGTTCCAGTTTGCTGATAATATCCTTATATTCATTTAGCCAATTTCCTTCCAAAACCTCTGCTATTGCCCGGGCGAGCGCTTCTTCCCAACTGGCTTTGCTTATCAGATTCCTTAAGAGATCAATCACTTTTTCATTATAAGGTTCGGAATCCTCATAGTAGCTATCAGCTATCAATTTAATATCCTTATATTGCTGTTGCTCAAAAGGGTTAGTGTAATTATTTTTTACTCTTATATTCGCTTCTTCCTGACTTGCCAACCCATTATTACTGAAATTCGAAGACCCCATAACTGCAAATTGGTCGCCAACATATATTTTTGCATGGAGCTTATCTCTAAAGCGAAATTCCAAAAGACCACGGTTGATTTTATCTATAAGATGCATCACTGCACCTCCCTGCATAATTGAAAGACCCCGTTTTAACCAATAATCTTTTATCTCTTTGTCAAGACCTAACCGTGGATACTTTTTTCTACCTTTTATGTTGGGTTCAAATCCGATTAGGATGCGGACCAAACGGTTGCTTTTGAAATCCTTTGTACCAAAAAGGTCAATAAGGTTGGATAGAGAAGTGAATCCAGTAATGATTATATACTCGGAACTTTCTTCTATATCGGTATATACCACACTCCTAACCGTTCGGGACAGTGCTTTTAGATTTAACGGAAAAAGGCTTTGGTCCGGCCATTTCGGTGTATCAAAATCTATTGTAATTTGTAAACTTTGGTTATCCTCTGTATTTGGGCACATGGATCGAGATTAATTGTAGATTACATAAATCTAATGAAAAACTTTAATTATTCAATTTTTCAAAAAATTGATCCTGGTGTCAGGCTTTCCAAGATGTAAAAAGACATTCCAGAGATGCAATTGTGGCGATGAATAATCAATTTTTGAGATATTGTATCGTTTAGTCTAGTTCAAAACCCGTGACTATCATAGCATTTATGGGGAGACATCTGATGAATCATTACTCTACTTCTAATCTCCATAACAACTCAAAAAGTGGCAATATTGCCACGAATTATTATCCAAAAATGCTCGAATTTCATCCCAATGAAAATTGTGTATCAATCCACCTATCAACTTATCGGCAACAACATTAAGCGGCTCCGAAAAGAGCAAGGTCTTTCACAGGAAGAGTTAGCTAACCGTTGTGAACGCATTGATCGGTCTAAGATTAGTGATATCGAGAATGCGAAGGAGGATTTTATGCTCTCAACGTTACTTGAGGTCTGTGCAGCACTTGACCAGGAATTATCTGTGGTTTGCTCGCTACCATCACCGAAAGCTACTCATGAATAAGCATGCTGGAACCAATTTAAAATCTAACGCTCAACAATAAAAAATGAATTACGCTATCATAGCCGAAAACGATGAATCACTTTGGCATGACCAAACCGGAGAAACCTATCACTTTCCAAAGACCTATCAGAAACTGCTGTTGCCAGGAACCCAAATTATTTACTATAAGGGCCGAATGTTAAAAAAAACGTTTAAGGATAAACGCATGACACCTGCCCCATACTATTTCGGGACAGCAGTCATTGGTCATGTATATCCAGATCCTGATTCAAGTAAAGGTGATCTTTATGCAGATATTGAACATTTTACACGTTTTTCATATCCAATTGAAATTACTCAAAATGGAACTTATCTGGAATCCATTCCAGATTCAAAGAAGACCAATTATTGGCGCAATGGTGTACGTGGTATCTCGCTAGAAGTTTATCAGCGTATCATTTCTCTTTCCGACCGGACGGATGAAAATCAGACCAATGATAAAAATCAAGGAGAAAGCGAAAGCTATACCAGTACCGAAGGTCGAAAAAAATTGGTTATGACTACGGTTTACGAGCGAGATCCCAATCTTCGCTCAAGGGCTATAGAAATCCATGGCTTAAGCTGTATGGCCTGTGCGGTCAATTTTAGGGAACTTTATGGAGAATGGGGAGAAGGATTCATCCACGTCCACCATACCAAACCGGTAGCAGAAGGAGTTCGCGAGGTATCTCCCAAAGAAGATATGATCGTACTCTGCCCCAACTGTCATTCGATGATCCATAGAAAAAAGAATGTTACGTTAACTCTCGAACAGCTCAAAGCGATCTTAAGAAAGAAATAGTCGGCCCCTCGCCCATTTGATTTGTCCAAAGGACCGCTTTACCCCCTGACGCAGATTGAATTACGCCATAGTTTTCCATAAATTCGGCCGATTTCCATTTTTCAACATTTTTTACTGTTCGCTATTAAGCTTTTTGCGAATCCGGGCGATAAACCTATCTTCATGGGTAATTATTTCGGCCATTTTCATTCCACTATTGACATTAACACCATCAACTATAAACCTTATTTGATTTCTGCCAACCCCATATAGAGACTCTGAATGTGATTTATCAATGGGAATCTCTTTGGATAGCGGATAAAGCAAACCACTCATAATCATATCTACACCATAATAACCGGCATACGAATGGATCTGATGTAGGTCCGCTCTATCAACGTCCCGGTTGATCATGTCCATTTTTTTGAACTTCGCATCAAATACAGCTATCTTTCCCGTTTCTCGATGCCTCATGACCAGATCAGGAAACATTTGACGGCCGTAAAACTGGTCTTGGTAATATTTAATATCCTCCTGAGCGCTGACTGACCAATCATTGAAGTTACGCGAAAGGAGTTTTTCCAAGTAAAGTTCAAAAAGTTCAGCAATATCAAAAAGATGTCCTCTAGTAGGTGTTTTTTGGTCAGTTTCGTCGGGTTTGAGATCCTCGTTTAGTAAGATAATCTCGGCATATTCCAGCACACGCTTAAATCCCGAAAACATCGGACTATTTATCGATCGATGTCCTTTCGCCTTTTGTATTGTCTGTTTTGTGGCGTAATTACCAGAATACATCTGCTTGAGAAGTTGTCCAATGCCTACCAGACGGCTATGGATTTCTTTACCAAAAACAGACTCCAGTTTACGAATAGCCAGATATAATACGTCTATAATTTCCTGCACATAGACCCGGTCTCGGAAAATCGAGGTAAGTTTTCCTTTAAATGGGATATTACTTTTCAGATAGGTATTGAAATCAACCCGTCCCCTTACCTTATTACTGCATTCGCTTTTTGTTACATATTCTTGCGGTAAACCTAATACCGATGCCTTTTCCAGCCCCTGAATAAATAAGTGAGCGATAATAAAAAGAAATTGGTTTTCGGACCGATCTTTTTGAGCATTGGTTTTCTCGTTGTCGATATATACTTCACAAACGAAATTAAGCATCCTTTTTAAAAAAGCATCTCCGTATCTTGAGGAGATATTGATCTTACAACCATTGTGAAAAAGGGTACCCGCATACAGCCCTGTCTGTATGATATAGCGCTTCTGTTTATCCTCTTTCGTATACAACCTCAAAACCATCCGATCACGATCCGGTTTAAAGGGTTTTCTTTTGTCAAAATTGAATAATTTTACGTTTTGAAACCTTTCTTCATCTAAATTAAGCTCAAGCAAACCCGAAAATAGTTTTTCCACTCCCCTGAGATTAGACCGCTTCACGCTGAAAGCTGATGCTAGCTCTTCTTGGAAAATGGGTTTCTCCTCATAAAAATTGTGGTTGACAGGTATCGTGATCTTCATAGGCCTTATTTGATAAAATGCTTAAAAATTCCCTGCGCGTCGAAGAGCCTGCTATCCAGTTCCGCCTCGGCATAGACTGCCCGCAGGTATTCCCGGAGTGTTGGACGTAGATAAAGATCAAACAATGTATCCATATTTGCAGTGGTTATTTCACGTCGATTGGCGATACCCGACATTTTCATAAAAAACGAATGGCCAAATTCAAAGGATCTGCCCAGACCAAGGTCATTGGAGATATATCCGTTTAGGTGTTCGCAGGCGCGGCGATAATTGGCAATGTTACTAAATTCGTCCCTTCCCCGGAAACGGGCCTCCTCTTCTATTACCTCGTAGTTACAATCCTTACGAATCCATTTAAACCTTCTCCTAAGTGCAAGGTCAAACGCGTCGATACTCTTATCCACGTCGTTCATCATCCCTATAAAAAACAGATTGTTTGGGATGCCAAACTTCGATCTCCCATTATCCATGAAGTAACTAAGTTCCAAGTAGTTCTCATCTTCGGCAATGAGATTGTCTATTAATGTAGAATATTGTGTACTGATCAAGTTTTTAGTGCTCCCGGGAACAGATACATTATGGCGATAATCCTTTTCTAACATTGACAGTGTTTCTCCAAAAACAGCGGAGAGGTTCGCACGATTGATCTCATCAACTACAAAATAGTAGCTCTTAGTAGGATTTTTCAACGCTCTCTTGCAAAAGTTTTTGAAAATTCCATTCACCAGTTCGAAACGGATATTCCCATCCTTAGAAACGCCTTTCGGCTTAATCCCCTCGATGAAATCCTCATATGTAAAAGATGGATGGAACTGCAATAGTTCATACCTTGAACTATCACCCTGACATACAAAGTCCAAACTATTGATCACCGAATAGGTTTTGCCCGTACCTGGAGGGCCATAGATAATTACATTGGGATTATCCTTGTCCGCCAGTACACTCGAAGTGGCGTACTTCCATAAGAAACGGGAAAGCAGGATCAGCTCTACGCTATCCTCACCTCCTATATCCAGCAACCGCTTTGCAAGTGTACAAACTTGATGACTTTTCAGAAAAACGTCCTCTTCTTCTCCACGAATGAACTCGTCATAGAGTTGATTGATCACCTGTTCTGCATAGATAAAGAGGAAGTCCGACGGGTTTTCCAATACAGCCAGTTTCATCAAAATCTGTTTAGCACTATAACTGGATTCCCGTATGAGGTGGCTTTTAGTTTGAGGAAGCTGTTGCTCAACGAGTGATTTGAGCAGAGGCCTGATTTGATCGACAAAGTAATTCTCTGCAGTTATACGATCGGCTTGAGGGTTTTTCTGACTTCTAATAAAATATGTAATCCGGTCACTGTTGAGCTTGACCTCAAAATTCTCGGCGTTTCCAGGCTTTGACGAGCCCAGCATACCGCGCGTAGTTCGCTCCAGGAAATTACACAGATATGAGCCAGGCATCCCGGCGGTAGGATTATTCTTGACATTGGTATAATCATCAAGGGTTAGATCATCAGCCAAGATTTTGGCCCGATATTCCATCCAATCGGTCCGAAGGGTATCTGATTGATTTCTAATTACATTACGTTCTTCATTTTTGAAATCAGCTTTGAATTTGTTCCAAAGATCCTTGATCTGTTGTTGCCTTGATTCACTAAGAACATTACTTTTTTCCATTTCTTCCTTCATTAATCTATAGTCTTTTTTGGTGATGGATACGATTCGGTTTCTCGTTTCTTGATTCGATAGCTGATGCTGAACACGATTGGTACGCAGCGAATAAAACCATTTTTTGATGTCCTTTAGGATAAATTTTTTGATATTTTTTTCATTGTGTTTAAGATCTTCTCCGTCACTGTCCAAGACGGCTTCTCCCCAAAATATTTTATTGTCAAATTCCTTAAATACGACAACATCTCCACGCTTAGGCCTATTGACAAGCCTGACATTTTCTGTAAAATAATAGGCTTTAGTTTCTAAGATTTTTTCAGTATCCCAGATAGATCCCTCGTATTGTCCTTGTGGTTTGTTGCCGAAGATATAATAAGCGGGTTCGCTAAGGTTATCGGTAATCATTTAATTTTAAAATTGATTTATTTGCTCAGAAATGGCCAAAACCATATCATATTAGAGCGGTTATTATCTAATATTGAGATATTTAAAATCCCAGATGGGATTGCCTTATTTTTGTTCCTACGAACTCATTACCAATAGTTCACAGTTACTGACATCTTTGAGAAAGGTTTCTGCTCCTGAAAGCAATACCTTGATTCGATCAAATGCAGCCTGTTGAGGTGCCGTTAAGCCGGATGTTTTCAGCCCTGGCTGTACAATGGTAATTGCTACAGGGATGACCGGATTATTAAAGTTTTCCAATATCGTTTTAGCGTCCGTAAGCGTTCCTTTCCTAAGTTTGCTGTTACTCTGGTTTCGGTCTGCCCGCTCAATCATCTGCTTAAGCAAAAGCTTTCGATTTGCCCAGTTGACTGATTTTATAGCCTGTCCACAGACTTCGTACATATCTTCGATGCTGCAATTGGGCTGCTCTCCCGACTGTTTTTTGCAATGCCAAAACTGAACCTTATCTTTTTTCATTCCGATCACATCGGCAATTTCCAAAGAACCATGATCATAAAAAACCACATCATATTCATCTTTAGCAAGATCAATTATGTAATCATGTATCGACCGCATTGGGCTGCTGCTATTATTGTTAGCTGTTTTTTCGGAATCCGAATAATATTCTTTACGCACATCTATATCGGCCGGCCAATTGTTTGCGATGATCTGCTCATCATTAATTATTTTAAAATTCTCAGATTTGAAAGGGAAATATACTCTTCCAACTAGTTTGGAAAGATCTTCAAAAAAGAAATTTATTGGATTTTCATTGATGATGGACAGGAAGCCCTCGGGAGTTCCAAGAGCGACACCTCTACTTACAACAACTAGATGCTCGGTGTCCTCCCCGTAATTGAATGTAGCCTTTGGAAGCAGTGTGAATTCAAGGCGTGCTGCAATGTTATTTTTTGAGATTTCGAGTGTGACCTTTGACGGAGTCTTACTCATTATTGCAATATCACAGGAACAAAGTAACGCTTCTTCAACAGGTTGATCGTCTTGATCCAGAAAAACTACAGAGGTATTACGGCCATATTGAGCATGGTCCCAATCGGCGAAGAAGATTGCAACATCTGGAAATTCATCAATAATTTTTCCCGTATCCAGATCAGAAAGTGGTGAGTCTAGATTATCCATCTCAGGATCTCCGACCTTTCTTGCTATTCCGGCACACCACTCCACAAAATATTTGATTTTATTATCACCCAGTGTCCAAACTTTTGAACTAGTGCTCACCCCTAACATCACGGTCTTTTTCAGCACCGTGTCGAAAGCACCTCCAAAAGAATGCCCCCTGGTATAGCTAAATTTATCGCTGGGCAATACCGAAAGTTCAGCTTGCGATCCCAGTAATTGTTTGTAAGATTCACTGTTTCCTTTATTCTTCCGGCTTCTTAGTCCCAGGTTGTAGAAACGTGGCTCTTGCCAACCGGCCATTACTCGCTTCAAAAACGGAAGCGGAACCATATCATGCAATGCACCTGCACGCAAATATTGAAGTGCAATATGTTCATACAGCTCAGTTTCTTTGCTGGTCGCACCAATAAACAACAGGGAATTATCCTGATCAAAGTAGGTTACAAAAAATTCATGGTTTACATCTTTAAGTGAGTCATCTTTTCCATACCAGGAGGGTGTTCGAGGCTCGGCCACTACATGAACTGCGACATCATGTATACTGCTAACATGGTGGTGGCGAATGATTGGGTTCTTAAAAACATCAGTACCTGAAAAGTCGATGTTACGCCGAATATCTACGGGGGGCAGCTCATTGCCTTCGTTGTCCCGCTCAGGTACAGGAGCTGGAATGATTCGGTAGATCTTGGCATGAAAAAATGGTTTGAAATCATCATCTTCAAGTGCCAGTGGTTCTTCATAACTAATATTTACTGTTGCAGCTTCGTCCGATACATCTGTAAAGGAATCGAAAAATCCCTGTTCATCCTCAGTTTTTTGGATTTTCATTTTGTGCAGATCAGGAAGAATAACCGACCAGTCCTTCGTGTCTTCCTTGTACAACTGATGCGAATCTATTTTGAATTCATGTTCACCGGCAATTACCGTAGCAATACTGCCTTCTGCGGTATTCGTCCGTGATATCCTGCCGACAAACTGTAGGGTTATCGCCAGGGATTTGTGCGGAATATGAACGGCGGCGATTTTGAGCGCAGGAAAATCATATCCTTCACCCATCATATCTACACAGATAACCCCATCAATTTCACCAGAGGTCAATTGAGAAATTCTTGACCGGATTGTTGAACTCCCTAGCTTACTGTGGATAACAACTAGTTTGAGCTGGGTGTGATTGATATAAATTTGTTCAAGATCATCCGCATCTTTTTTTCTGTCGGTGCGAATAATGATACGGTGTTCCTGATGTAGTCTCGCGGAGTATACCTCTTGGGCTTTCAAGGCAATTGCAATATTTTTCTCCTCGGCAGTGGCTGAAAGTGGTGCAGTAGCTGGAACAAAATTAATCTTACTGAAAAGCCCATCCTCGAAAGCATTTTTTAATGGATAATTATAGATCAAGCGTGCCTGAATATCTTTCTTGTCTCTTCTAAAAGGCGTTGCGGTAAGCAGTATTTGTTTTCCAAAGGAAAATGCTTCAAGAATATTTAACCATGAACTCGCGCGGCTGTGATGTGCCTCGTCTACAAAAACCACATCAAATGTATCATAGCCTATAGTTGCACGAAGATCAGATATCTTGTTCAGCGTGCCAGGAATAGCAACGACCACATCATTTTCTTTTAGTATTCGTTTCCATTCTATACTATCGTCAATAATCTTGGTAAGTTCAAACACTTTCGGCAGCTTGCTTCCTCCGGGGATAATTTTCTTATCGACCAACACTTTGGGATTGCGAAAATTTTCTACGATCTGTTCACGTACCAGTTGGCTTGGGGTGATAACAAGTACTTTTTTCCCTTGGAGTGCATAAGCCAGAACAATCATTACTGCTGTTTTTCCTGTTCCAGTTGGCATGGTAATGAGCGCAGGTTCAGATCTGACCGAGAAATGTGCCATGGCTGAACCTATAGCACCAATTTGATTTTTATAAAGCCCCTGTTTCCCATCTTTTTGAGCAAATAGGTTGATTTGGCCGTAACCTTTTTCAAAACAATTCATGTAGAGCGAATTTAGACTGGAAATATAAATAAAGTAAGCGACAACTTATCCTATTTTAACCATTTGATTGCGCTAACCGTGACTATTGTCAATATCTCGCTGCATAAAGTTTTGCGTTGCCAAGCAACCTACCATCCTGAAGTTAAAGATGGCAATGAAAAGATTGCTTATTCTATTTTAGTCAGACTTTATTAACAATCAGGTGTTCCATTTCAAACTCATCCACTGAAATTTGATAGTGAATCTGACCCGTGTTACCATCAATTGCTCTTCATGTTACTTAGTTTAAGATTTAAAACACTCGAACGAATTGGATTCTCGCTGCAGAGGTTCTCAAAATGCATATCGCAAACCAAGTTTCCCAAAGATCCAGGTAATAATATCTGCTCCATTATTTTATCAGATTTGCCAGTGGACACTGGCTTGCATGGCCTCACACGCATTTAGCGCCACATACTAAACGAATTATTCTCTTTCATCGGATTGATAGATTCTGAACAAAGCACTTAAAATATGCTTACCTCGGCCATTGTGTAAACCAATCCGAAACGCGGTTAATGCGTACAACTTTTTCACCCGTACAGTAGGGTATTCTGCATACCACTGACTGGAAACAGTTCCCCTGCCACTGAAAGTCCGCCTGTCCACCGATGAGTACGCCAATGAGTTTATGGGTGGCGACACTGAACACCGGCGAGCCGGAATTCCCCTGAAAGGCATCAAGGGAGGTATAGAAATAATCTGCGCCTGTATTATCCTCTATGGCTGCATTCGCTGCTACTTTTTTGGGTAGACCGTATGGGTGGCCGATCATGTAAATTCCTACGCCATTGGACAGTTCTTTTTCCGCTCCGGTCTGAAGGGCGGCAGCGGTCGTTTCCCTATCTAGGGTAAAGGCGGTGAGGTCTAGCTCGTCGGAATGGTGGATGATTGTGGTAGGAAAGTAGACACTGTCCGCGGCGATGATGGACTGTATGCCACCGGCCTGGTTAGCAAGCTCGAAACCGAAGATGACCGCATAATCCTGTATTTTTCCGCTGAAAACATGTCCGGCGGTGATCATCCTGTCTTTTCCGATCAGGAATGCTGTTCCACTTCCCAGTACGGGCTGTGTGATAAAGGACTCTCCGGGGCAGAGCTGGTATTTTTTACCCAGGCTAGACGATATGTCCAACTGGTAGGCATCTTTTGCAATCTGGTGGAGTTTGTCTTTTTCGACCACAATGGCCACTGCGGCGGCATTGATCAGCACGCCTTTGCCAAAAGCTGTTTGGGGATCTATCTCACGGATCTCGACCCTGCTGTCATATTGTGAGGGGCCGATCACCAGCCGTCTTTTTAAGGGAAGATCCTCCAGTCCGCTGCGAGGGATGGTCAGGGCAAAAAGGGACTGGCTTGCAGAGGAAAGATCCAGTTGCTTTGCAATCGGGCTGGCAGCACCCTGCTTCTCCTGAAGCTGCTGGATTTTCAGCTGCATGAACTCATACGAACTCTTTTTATTCAGGAAAAATTCGCTGTGATCAATCTTTCCCTTTTCCAGGATGATATCCTGTGTGCTGGTCTGTACACCTTTGGATACTTTTATAGTATCCTGGGCCCTGAGCGGAGAACAAAACGCAAAGCCTAGCATGACCGCTAAAATGACCTTAAGCGTCATTTGGAGCTGGGTCTGGTGTAAAGATTGAACAATGGAATATCAATGGTGAGCTCTATTCCGAAGCGGAAAGACTGGTAATTGGTATCCGAACCGATTTTTTTGAGCTCCGGTCCGTACTGCCCGCCAAAGTTGACCGAGAACGGGGACTTGGCAATACCAACGGTCAGGTAAAGTCCCGGCGAGAAGATGTTCTTGAAATTCAGCTCTGGCAGTGTTTCGGTAGTACTGTCCCCATCCAGATGCAGGCGGGTGACCGCTCCGATATCGATCAGGGGTATAAAGAGACCAAGGGAAGTATTCCCCAATAATTTAACATTGCCAAAAGCGACGCTCAAGCCTAAAGGAGCGGTAAAGCCGGGTGCAAATGCGGAAGTGGACCTTCCCTCAATCTGGGTAAAGTCATAAGCGGCCAATATTCCCGGATAACTGTTCAGGGATACATTGAAGGCAGATGAACGCTTGATGCTGTAGCTGCCTGAGGGCAGGGCAAAACTTTCAATGGCTTTCTCCACGTCCTTACTGTCTTTGGCCAGGGCCATTCCGTTTACCAGGTGGATGATGGACAGTACCTTGTCATCAAGTCCCCCGCTATTGCGTATGAGTTTTGCGGCATAAGCGAGCGCATCGGTGCGCAGGTTATCCCGGTTCCTTTTAAGGGCAGTGGAGTCATCGGTCGTTTTGACAATTTTTAGCGCGTAATAGGCGGCCGCATAATCCATTAGGTTTCTGGTCATCTGCACTGCGGTATCGTCATCAAAAACACGGATTTCTTTTCCGTCTACGGTGACCTTTAAAGATTTCATACGCCGCTCGAGTTCGACTGAAAACCGCTGAATGGGTACTTCTGTATAAAATGAGAGCACCATGATCTGAAAATCCCTTTCCTTCAACAGATCAGCGATTACTTTTGCCTCTGCTGGGATCGCATTGCCTGATACTGTGCCATACCTAAAATGGTTGAGCGCTGTTCTCACTGCGGACATGCGCTTAGCATAATCCTGTGGGTAGTCCCCACTGTGGGACCTCAGCCATCCATCCACTTTATTGAATTCCAGAAAAAAGGTATTGATAAGCTGGGCATCAGGACTTACACTTGGCGATTTATCGAGCCATGCGATAAGACCCTGCCATGATTTCCATACCGGTTTTTCGGCAAAATCGACCAGCGTGAAGATTTCGGGAATTTCTTTTGGCATGCCCATGGGAATCAGACTATCGATCACAGTCAGCAGCTGTTCGATGCCATTGGCGTATTTTTTGGTCTGGATAGCAAATACGGCTTCGTTGGCGGTTTCAGCGACCTGAAAATATTTATTGAATTTACCCGAGAGCTGATATCCCTCACTTTTTCCGGTCGACATTTTACTCAGCAGGGCGTTCTGGCCGGCTACCAGGTTCCTAGAGAAGCTGATCATGCTTTTGATAAAGGTGTGTATCGTGTCCGCTCCGATGTGGTCTCCGTTTTTATTGGCTTTTTTGATGGCCTGTGCGGTGCTATAGACATATTCTGCATTTTTCGTGATATCGGTAATCAGGTTTTCGAATTCCTTTTTGTAGGGCAGGCTGTTGTCTTTGACCACTGCACCGAGAACATCTCTGAGCATCAGTTTATCTGTACCCTTTGGATGCAGAAAGCTAATCTGGTAGTATTTGATATCCTGCTGGTAGAGGAAGCCGGCATAGAGTTTATAAAAATTATCCTCTGAGGAGTAGCTGCTCCACAGGTCTGCGGCGATGAATTTGGGTTCTCCATTTTCGACAACGGTGATGCTGTGCGCGAGCATCTGGGAGAAGCTCAGCAGGTTAGCGATATTTTTCCTGGTAGCGTCTCCGTCCTGTTTCCACCGGCTGACCATGGGACCTGAAGTCAGGATGGTAAAGTAATCGATGGGATATTTGACCTTGGCCAGATTAGGGATGATGTTCATGGCCTCAAAGGCAAAATCAAGATCGGGGTATTGTTCAATCAGTGCCCGTATTCTTTGCGAATTCCGGAGCTGTTGGGCGTTTTCCAATATACTGTTTAGGTCGTTTTCGATATAGCCTTTAAGATCGGTCTGAAAGGTCTGAATCTTGTCGGTGTTGAAGGTTTTAAGGTAAGCTGTTGTCTTTGGTAGCATGATGGCCAGTTCTTCAAGGGGGATATTGCCTTTGCGTTTTTCCAGCGCGGTTTTGATATTCTCCATCGCGTAGGTAACCAGTTCTTCTTTAATCCTTTTGGCCAGGAATTGGCCAAGGCCGTTGAAGAGTTCGTAGCTCATGTTTCCGCCGATAAATGGAATTGATTTTTTAAGGGAAGTGCTATAGTTTACGTTGGCACTGATATCAACTTCGGAGTTGGACAGCGCATGGTATTTATTTTTGAACAGCATGACCATTGCGCTAATAAATTTGTTTTGCGTGTCGTACTGCGTGAAAATTTCGGCCAGTTCCTGTTCGTCGGCCGCCTGGCGTGACTTGAAATAGGTATGTCTGATATCTTCAACACCCTCAAGACTGGTTTTGGCATTTTCGATCAGCAGTGTGGCGACCTCCAAATTTGAGGTACTGATGTTTTGGCTGCTGCCTGAGGTGGCGACTTTTTTGACTTTAAGGTATTCCTGATAGTTTGTGTCTACTTTGGCGACTAAAGCTTTAACCTTTTCGCTATTGATTGAAGCGAGTTTGTCATTTTCCAGATAGGATTTAAAAATGCCAATGACCAGTGCACGGTCCTTTGCGATCTCCTCTTCCTTGCTTTCGGGATCTATTGATTTATAGTCTTTTTTGATCAGATCGATCAGCAGTGCTGCATGACCGGCGACGGGGGCATCCTTCTGGGCGCACGCCGGATGCGTGGAAAGCAGGCAGAAAAGAACGGCTAGAAAACAGGTAACTATGGATTGGAGGTGGCGCTGCATTTTGGATAGTTTATTAAATGTGTCTGGTCTTGATGTTTTGTTTTGGGGAAGCAGCCGTATCCAGCGGTTGTGCCCGCTGGTTTTTATGTGGACAGGCAGTTGCTTTTTCTGCTGGATGCGGATACGGTATGTCATTTGGAAGAGCCCGCTTCACGGAGGTACTTTTCGGGTACAGTGGTTAATTCGGGGTCGATGTACATCCTGCCCCAGAAACGGATATAACTTTTCGTCCATTTTTTAAACACGCTACTGTTGCCGGGCATATCACAGGTGGTATTGTTGGCAAAGACGGTGTGATGGGGGCTCCACACCACTGCTCCTTTTTTGCCGTAGATGCTGGCGTATCGCTTCATGATAATTGTATAATCACCGGTACCAAGCAGGTTGGTGCCAAAGCGGATATCAAAGCTGGTCTGGGTGATATAGTCGAGGTCTTTGTCAAATGATTTTTTGGAAAGCTGGGGAAATTCGTCGCTGAAGGTCTTGGCCATGATGGCGTAACAGATCTGTGAGGTGGCGATGACCTCGTGCAGGTAAGGGGATTTGGCATCGGAGGTGTCGACCCGGAAGTGGGATCTGGCCAGTTCAGTTTCGCGTTTGGATAGGGTGATTTTCCGTTTGTCTTTGAGGGTGAATTCGGTTGTGCTGTCGCTGAGTTTTCGCTGGGTATAGAGGCCATCGAGGCCGAATACGTTGAGATTGGCTTTGATCAGCGCGATAGAAGCACAGTTATTTGCGGTGTCTTGCCTGTAGGCTTTGATAAGACTGTCAGCGGGTACGCCCTGTGCCATGGCGAAGGTCAGGCTGATCTGGATGCACAGAAACGTGTAGAGAATGTTTTTTTTCATCATTGAACAAATCTGAAGTTGTAACAAAAAATTTGATCTGACCGAATTGCTAAGGCCATAGACTGAAAAGATTTTTTCATGTGAATGAGAACGTGAAAAAGATTTAGAGTCTGGACTAATCTAGTGATTAGCAGATCAGTAAACAATACCTAGTAATGGGTATTTACAAATGAACAGACTGAACTGCAACGGTTTGAAGGGCGTTGTATTTATCAGGCTGCATTGGTAGTGTCGAAAGTCTTTGTTATTCAGTATGGCCTGGAATGCGTTGAAAACAAGGCAGTTTAACTTCTTAAATGTCTGGTATTATTTACTACTCTGTTGGGGTTATTTTTGGTCTAAGATCTTTCTTACCGGATAGTATTGTTAAGTGATGTTGGAATATATTTCTTATCAAAAGTCGATTATCCTCCCTCCTGTTTGCCTATGCACATCATCTGCCATGACGAATATATGGTAGCTTTTATGCTAATTTGATTAGTAGCCAAGTCGGTATAGTCGTGTCGGATGCAGTTTTGTTCTATCCTTTTATTGCTTATTATTCTAATTATACTGCGTTTGAACAGCTGGCATTCTTTTAGTTGTAGGAGGAATTAGGGATTCGGTAATACTTTGGCTGCCAAAAGTCCTTGATGGTGGATGATAAACATTTTGATCATTTCTTTGGCCATGCCTGAAAAAGGAGATTGTGGTTTCATGTAGTCTTTTAAAACTTTCATTTCCCTGGCCATAGTGTCCTCAAATTGGGTTGCTCTTAAGGGATCTATCGGTAGAAAATCAAGAAAGAGCTTGGTGTTCTCCACAATGCGGTCCTGTTGAAGTTCGATGGCAATCCGGAGTTTTTTTCGTTCATCGACAAGGTCCATGCGCTGTAGAGCGTATACTTTGATGGACTTTTCCCCTTTCAGCCGGCGCATGCCTCTCTGGCCTTTTGGCAGGATGTTGCCCTCATTTCCATATGACAGAAAATATTCGGGGTTGTCCTTGCAAGGGTTGATCAAGAGTCTTCTGGGTTCCTCTGTAGCAATTCCTACCGTATGGTCGCGGACGTGCAAAAAGTTGTGAAGTGGAAACTGATTCATCTTACCGAGACTTTCGACAACGGTTGAACCATGTACGGCGTGGCGTTGCTGAGAATTGCACAAGGTGCAGGATAACAGCAAATTATCCCAGTCCGAAGCGAGCCAGTAATAACCAGGGGATTTGGGGGCTACCGCCTCGGTAATCTCTCCCTTTGGTCGGAAGTGTTCGACGTTCCGAAAAGAGGTATGCACGAAATTACTTTCGCAATAGGCGCATTTTTTCTTGAAAAGTAAAGTTAATGTATCCCTTACGGTATCATCAGTATAGGCGCTGTAAGTGAAAGCATTTTTTGGTCCACCAGGTCCGAAATTGGCAATTGCCCTACCGCGTTCCCTCAATCCTCTTCCTCCTGCAACAGTCAGCACCGCTGGCGCTGGCACGGCTTTTCTATCTACAAAAATCATATGGCTTTATTTGATGTTCCAGATTTTTTGTAAACGGGCAAAGGCCTCTTTCTTGATTTCCTGAACGTTACGGAATGGGTCGCCGGCCTTCTTTTCGGCTAGTAGTTTGTCCACCACATCATAGATAATGCTCTCACGTTCACTGTCTCCGAGGTTGCGGATTTTTGGGACAAGCTTGCGTAGTTCTGCCAGTCTCTCGATTTCAGCACTGCTCAGCTCGTTTTCAGCTTTAGCCAAAAGTTGATAATACTCGCTGAAATGTTTTTCCGTCTGGCTGTCCATGGTACTGTTGAGGCCAAAGAAATCGGAGGTGAGGATCTGGTCGATACGGAGCTCGGAAGGATCGGGAAGGTCGGTTAAAAGGCTGATCTTTTTATCTATGCTTTTCTGGAGCACCATTGTCTCTCCTGCCCGCATACCCCTAAGGCATAGTGGTTCATGGGTGCTGACCACAAAACGCATTTTCGGAAAGGCGCGGCGGAGTTTGCCGACTACTTCCATCCGCCAACGCGGGTGGAGGTGCGCGCCGATCTCGTCGATAATAATCATGCCTTCGGAGAGCTCAAAAGGCAGGCCTTCGAGTTCGATCGTTGCCATGATATCGATCGCCATGTAGAAAACGGACTGATAACCATCGCTCAGATCATCTATTGACAAGACCTGGTTTCCAGTTTGGACAATGGTACGGCCATCAAGAAGAAATATGTTATCCTCATTATCTAATGACATCAGATCTTTAAGGGTAAGGGCGACACGGTCGAACCTTTCTTTAGGCAGAGACATGAGCCAACTGTCGCAATCGATAAAGGATGCGGTAAAGTCGAAAAGACTTCGGGCCTTTGCCCCCTTGTATTCACTTTGCTCGGCAATAATATGTGGTGGGGTATGTTTAAGGCGAATGGCATTGTAGGCAACAAAATTGATCAGGGGCTCAGCAATATTACTGGTGAATTCCGTGGCGGTGAAGATTACATGCGCCGGGACAATACTGCCAACCGTATGTAATTTGATGTATCCCGAATCCGCGCCTCTTCGCAGCAGATCAGATCCCGAAAGACCAAGCTCTTCAAGGTAATTTCGACCGGCAAGACCAATGGTAAAGGCTTTTAGCAGCGAACTTTTTCCCATGCCGTTTTCACCCAGGAATAATATCCAGGGTTCGGTGTAGGGTTCATCCAGACTATCGAAATGATTTAGAGATGCTTCTCCGTTCGTAAAGTTTATGGTGAGATTTTCAAAGCATTTAAAATTATGGATTTCGAGCTTCTCCACAAAAATATGCCTAATTTCATCTATCTCTTTACTTAGCATGCTGCTGCCCTGTTCAAAGTCGAAAGGTATAGAATTTGGACTGGTTTCAAGATGCTTTTCAATGCGCACTTTCAAGTCCTGATCAGTCTCAATGACAAAATTACGGTTGATCAGATAATCATCCAGTTCGTATCTTTTTAAGAATTCTCTGATGAAATATCTTTTGATCCCCAGATAACTTTCGGGAGAATTATCGCTGAATATGGGCTGCCATTCCTTTATAATCTCATTCAACATCGCTGTGTCAGCCTTTGCTTCATAAGTGTATCTGAAGGCTTCCATGCTTTCCTGCAGGCTGTCAACCGCTTTTTTTCTGGCCTGGACAAGTTCGTCCCTGTTGAGCTTTAATAACTCAATGGTGGTAAAACCTCGGGCAGAGGAGCCAATCAGCCTTCCGGTTGGCATATATTCAAGATGTTCAGCGGGATTATCCTCACAAGGATCCACAAATAACCGGTCCTCCATGTGGAGCATTTCATATGGTGTTCCCACAGCTGCCCTGTCTCCCTCCACCGGAAACCAGGAAGCCTTGTAGGAGTTGCATCTGGCACAAGAGTAATATATATTTCTCCATTCATACACGAACCACCAATAATGCTGCCTTGAAACTTCTTCATTTAGTCCCCTCGCTGTGTTTTTTGGTCGGAAATGATCGAATTCAGATGGAGCCACAGCAAGATCGATATGGGATTCACAGTAAGCACATTTTCCGTGGAATTCATCTCTCAGTCTTTCCAGAAACAGTTTCCGATATTTCGTACCGATTTGATCGTTAAAGCGTTTCTGTGGTGTGCTGGCACCTGACTGATAAAATTCCGCTATTTTTTCGCGTGAGAACGCCATTTCGGGAGACCGGAATACGGGCGGCTGATTGTCGAGACTTTTGTTAACGTAGATCATTATAATGCAAATTTGCTTGATCAACACTCAGGACGTGATGTATTTCAATTCAAATGAGTAGAGCGGTGATGGGACGAATTTAACAAAAGAATGGAGATGAAAAAACATCAATGGTAAAGTGTTGATAAATGCCAAGTGATAAAAGCAAAGTTAGTTGTGTTCCAGGCTCGATAGGATTTGTAATGCAAATAGTAACCCGGTTACGTCCGGAACCGCACCACCCCTTCTGAAGCGCCCAGTGTCTCTGCAATTTCTTTATGGGAATGGTTTTGATTACAGCTAAGTTCGAATATTTTGCGCATCTGCTCAGGCAAGGCCGCTACCTCAAGTTCAATCAGCGCTTTTAATTGTTCACGTACGAGGAAATCGGATTCATAGACACCAGCTTCTGAGAAACGCTTTAATGAGGAGAAGTATTTATCCCTTACTTTGTCATGGTCGATGCGGTTGAGGATTTTGTTGCGGGATATTTTATAGAGGTAACCGGATAAGGTTGTGGTGAGTTCAAGTTCACCTGATTTATCGAGTAGGGTAAGGAATACCTCCTGGGTAAGGTCCTTGACTTCCTCGTCGTTCTGCAACAGTCTTCTGGCATGTCTATACAGAACAGCCCAATAACGGTCGTAAATTTCGCTGAAAACACCTTCGTCTTTTTTGTTGAAAAGATCGGCAAGTTCTAAATCAGAATATTGGGCGTAGCTGAGCATGGTCTGCTGGTACAATTGTATGTTTGTTTTCCGTTCCCGGAATGGATAGCTTTGGGTAGATGACTATCTTTTTCCTATCATTTAAAGCCACTTTGGTCGGATGGCCTTAGCTGATGTCGCGATAAAGCAATATGTTTTTCATATCGGCTGTTTGTTCCGGGAATACTTATACAAAGGTGGGGAATATTTATGCAATAATCCTAATGCTGTAATGTTATAATTTCGTTAAGTCCGGGTGGAAATACGGCTTGGAATATTTTTTTTTGGAGTATCAGATGTTCGCTAAGGATATTGTTGATTGTAGGTGATTATCAAAGATAATAACGGCATCCTTTTAGCGTTCAGGATTTTGAAGGTCAAGCTGCACAAATACTTTTCATCTAAACGAACTTCAGTATACGATCCAATCTCTGTTATTGATAAAGGGGATCGGAATACTTTTTATTCTGGAATATCCCAGTTAAATGCGTGAATGTGTTCACTGTGCTTTTTCGAAGCCGAGCTAAAAAGTCCACCGCAGCGCTCGAGAGCCTGGCATTTGTTGCATTCTTCCAGATAAATATTTTTCCAGTCTGAAATGGACTTTCGGGTAAATTTCCAGAGATTTTCCGGCATTAGGCACAATTGACTGTTGTAGATGGAAACATTCATGCGCTTGGAAGCTAAAAAATTTACGGCGTCTTCAAGCGCAGGGGCATAATCTACCGGATCTATCCATAGTTTGTCAATATTATACGGGGTATATCCTTGGTGCTCCAGCCCCATGAAAGCGACATGTTCAACAAATGGAAGGTTTTTGTAGATGTACCTTGCAAGTTTACCCAAACGGGGAATAGTAAGGGAATGGAGTACGATCCGTAGTTCGATTCTGATGCCGCTATCGGCAAGATTGTAGAAACCCAGCATCGTTTGGTCAAATGCCCCGGAAGCCTGCACGATATAATCGTGCATTCTGGCATGATCACCATAGAGCGGGATACCAAGCATGAGTCTATCCATACTTAACCCTGATAATGTTTTGGTCAGATTTCTGCTGGCAAAACTGCGGCCATTGGTCAGACAGTGCACATCAGTACCGGGAAGCTCTTTTTGAATGAGTTTTAAAAGCTCAAAAAAGAGATAACCCATTAAAGTTGGCTCGCCCCCAGTGATACCGAGCTCCTGGCAGTCTTTTGGGATAAGTGGAAGAAGCTGACGGTGGATGCTATGGAGGTATGGTATATCCTCCCTGTCTTTGGGCGGTTGTGAGCACATCAGGCAATTACTGTTGCAGCGTTCGGTTACCAAAAGTGCATTCTGGAAAGAGTCAACCCTGTACAGGGTATTGATCACACCATCAGAGTTAATGACAACGATATCTCCCTCTTTAAGATGGTGCAGGTATGCCACGCTGTTTACCAAAGGTAAATCCTGGGGCAAAACCAGGGTTTTCGAGCAGGCAAGTACACACGAAAAGCCGATCATGGCTTGATTTCCCTCTCCGCTATCAATGAGTAGAATTTTGTTGCGGTCCGGGGAATACATGTTCCTTGTTACCGCGGCAACAATTGATTGGTCTATATGCTGCGCCTTGCCCCTGGTTTTAAGTTCCATTAGTTTTCTATCCAGTTGTTAAATATTTTCAGGATCCGCTCATCACTATCTATCAGTTCAAACAAGTGGCTGATAATGCCCATGTTTTTCTGACAGAAAACGCTCGTTGGCCGATGTCCTATGAGGTTTCCCTGGGTAGAATGGTTTAGTACCGGATCTGATCCGCAATAAGTCTGAAAGGCGCAGTCACTGCAGCCCGGAAGTGATTCATTTACGCTGGATTCTGCAAATGAGAATGCCTTTTCGCCATAAAAAATATCCTCGTAACCGGCTGTGTCTAGATGACCGAGCTGAAAGGTATAATCTTTCATTTCCGCAAGCATCCTGGCCTCGTCGCTGGCATAGATATAGCCATCATAATTGAACACGATCACGTTGTTGATCATGCCGGCCGGTGACTGTAAATCTACATAACCAACCGGAAAGGGACTAAGGATTTTCTTGAGGATAATGCTGGCATAATCCTCCCTGAAAAAGTTTCCATTTAAATTATGTTCTATAATCAGATCTAGTCCTTTTTTATAGAATTCCAAAAAGCGGTCAGTATCGTATTTGTTTTTTCTGTCATTCTTAACCGCAAAACCGAAGGGACTGATCGGTCTTAAGAAAATACTATTAAACCCCAGATTGATGTATTCCCCGACAATTTCATGGGGATAATCCAACGATAACGTCGAGGTAGTGGTTAAAGCGGAGACCGCATCATTCCCCAGTATTTCCCGGCACTTCCGGATGCCTGAGATGGCCAACTGATAGCTGTCATTTCTTTTTTTATGGCGGTTTTTGTTATGCAGAAATTCAGGTCCATCTAAAGATGTGGAAATGATAATTTTATACTTTAGACAAAAATCAAGCATTTCCTTTTTCAAGGGGGCAAGGTTTGTACAGATTACAAAAGAGATCTGCTTTCCGATCTTTTGCGATTCAGCAGAAGCCCGCTGCACTGCATACATGATCTGATCAAAAGCCAGCAGTGCTTCCCCGCCCTGAAACTCCATGGTTACATGGGGATTAGAGGATCGCATCATCAGCTCAATCCCTTTATCAATATGGGTCCGGCCCATATCGAAGGTGTCCTTATCCTCACTTACCCGGGATACCTGGCAATAATGGCAGGTATGTTCGCAGCGCAGGGTGATGACAAAAATATGCAGTGCGGTGAAATGGTCGAGAAAAGATTTTTTGGTACGGTAGCGCGTGGCTATTACCTCTAAAAGCGCAGGCACCCTGGTCTGTGAAATAAAAAAATTGGCAATCAGGTCTGCATATAGTTCGGAATCCTCAAAGGGATCCAGTTTCCGGTTGATGATCCGCCGGGCTGTGCCTTTATCAACAATCAAAAAATCCCCGATTTCATTGACAAGTACCTCCCGCCCGTTACGCAGGGCAACGAAGCGGAAAGGCAATAAATGATAATTCCCGGCGTGATCATAGTGGCTGATATCAAGAAATTTTCTTGACTTCCGCTCAGCTCCTGTTACAGGTAAGGTTATCATGATATTGTGTTAAAGCCCAGAGAATCGCCGATCTGTTCAAGTGGAAAGTCTTCTTCCTGCTCAAAATTGGCAAAAGCTTTGGCTACAATAAGTGCCCTTATATCCCTGGTTTCTTCCTGAACGATATCGCGGAGCAAGAAATCATTCAGATCCTGTGGTATTTTCTGTGCCAGGTAAACTTGATCGATTTCCTGCTGGCTTTTGTTTGTCATGGTCACAGAGACGAAATGCTCATCCACGGTTTCAAAATCAACTGTATAATCAGCGGTATACCAGTAAAAGCACTTTTGGATTACCTTATTGGAAAATATCCGTTTATCAATGCTGATCTGTACTGTATCACTATCGAACTTTACCTTCATATTTTTCCTTTATGGCATCAAAAATCATTTTTCCCACCACACCATTAGGCTTGTATTCATTTTGGGTCTGGAATTTTTTCACTGCTTCCTCGGTCTGTGGACCAAAATAGCTTGTCTGTGGTGTTGCATATCCTAGTGCTTTCAGGTATTGCTGAAGTTTAAGTACATCGCTGCCTTCACAGCCCAGGTACAAAATCCTATACCAGGCGCTGCTACTGCTTGTCGCTACCAAGGGATTCATTGTGCTGGAAGAGGTGCTTCTTGTAGTTGTTGGTGTACTGCTACCGCTACTTCCCGATGACCCGCCGCTTCCGGAAGAAGACGAACTACCTGATGAGCTGGATGGCTTATAAGTTGATGGGGGTGTGTATACCGGTGTGGGATTATAAGTTGATCCTGAGGAAGAAGAATAATGGGAAGAATGCGAGCGATGTGAGCTATGGGACCTGTGAGAGGTATGCATAAATAAAATACTTCGCGCAGGATCATTTGCCAACAACTTTAGTGTAAGTTTTGGTTTCAGAGTTTTCTTTTCTATATCCACGTGATCGTTAGATATAGGTAGCAGAGCTGAGGTGCTTTCGACCGGGACAGCTTCGGCGTGTGTGGAAGAGAGTGAGGCCATAGAGGCGGTGATCACTGCAAATGTCTTTTTTGCAAGATCTAATAGTCCTTTTTTATGTTTCATAACAATATATCGTTATCGACGATAAAAAGAAACATAGAATCTATTTTCCCGTCAGGGAAGGAAGAAATCTGAGGAGCGTTTCTTTAGAGCGTTTTGTTAATCTTGGTGCTAAAGTAAGATTTAGTTCAGAGATTTCAAATTTTATAGGTGCTGTAACATTTGTTGTGCGTATTGTAATGCTTTTGTTTCTGAGTACCAAGACTGCCCAGATATATCATGAAAAACTTCGGAATGATAGTTTATGGATTTAGGACCTAAATAGGTTACAAAAATCCAGTCTTATCTAAATGCAGAATGGGCTACTTAAAGCAAAATCTTTTTTACTAAATACCTTTGCAAAGTGTAACGGTAATGTTTTTCCGCAGGACAAACTTGGCCAACTTTGAACTCACACAATTAGATAAAACTTGAGGGACATAGCGGTTAATATTTTCCAAATATTAACTTTGCACTACATGAGAACTTTTGTTGTATCTGATATCCATGGTAATGACGATGCCTTTAGAAAAGCACTGAAGACTGTGCATCTAAAAAAGACTGACCGTTTGATCTTACTGGGAGATTACATAGACAGAGGATTTGACAGTAAAGCTGTTCTCGATACCATTTTTCTATTAAGGGAATATGGTTTTGATCTTATCTGTCTGAAGGGGAATCATGAGCAGATGCTCTTAGATGCGCTGGAGGATCCCGATAAGCTTAATAACTGGTTAATGAACGGCGGTAATGAAACACTCTCAAGTTTTCTTACTAGCTCAATACATAAAATTCCCGCTAAATATATCGATCTATTAGAGTCTTTCCGGCTTTATTATGAATATGAGCAGTATATATTTGTGCATGCGGCCCTGAACATGCGTATAGCGGATCCGTTTAGCGATGTACAAACGATTCTTTGGTCAAGATCCCAGAATGAGTTATTAGATTATGGCTGGCTTGGGGAAAGGATTCTGATTCATGGACACACCCCTACAATGGAGCAGGAAATCATAAATAATTTTGAGGATTCGTATCCTATCAAATGTATCGATAACGGTGTGTTTGTAAAAAAGCATGGTTATGGTGGATTATGTATTCTTGAATTAGAAAACTTCTCATTAAATTTCGTGCATGGTTATCAAAAACGTTAAGGCGCTCATCAACGATGGGGGATTTGGAAAAATCGAGGAAGTGCTTTGCGATGATGGAAAGTATTATGCGAGGAAAACTTTCTGCCCATCATCTCAATTTATTTCTAATCCTACGCTGTGCGCAACATTAAGACAGCGTTTCATTAGGGAAGTAAAAACGCAAAAGATGCTTCCCGAAGAGCTTTTTATCCCAATTGTTTTTGAGGATCTAACCTCACCTGATCCGTGGTTTTTAATGCCAATTGCAGAAGATGTATACATCAACGAAATTTCGATGTGTAAACATGAACGCCGGCTTCCCAAGGGACTTGGAGATATTCTAAATTCTCTGGAATTTATCCATAACAGGGGTTTGATTCACCGTGATTTAAAACCGCAGAATATCCTATATCACATTGGTAGATGGAAACTTGCGGATTTTGGGTTGATTTCTCAGGACAAAGAAATTTTGTCTCAGACCATTACTACCAGTCATAATGCGCTGGGAACAGTGATGTATGCTGCTCCTGAACAGATTAAAGATTTCAAGCGGGTAACGCCTCTTGCGGATATTTATTCTTTTGGTGCAATCTTACATGATATCTTTACAGACGGAAGCAGGGTACCCTACTCTGAACTCAGTGGAGATGGTGAAATTGGGGCCATTATCGAAAGGTGTACCAAGAACAATGCCGCTCACCGTTTCAAGAATGTTGACGCGCTACGCAAGCGCGTGCTTTATTATCTCTCAAAAGACTCAATAAAAACCGATGAGGCGGGCGATGAAAAATGGGTCCAGCTAATTAGAAAATTTGACACCTGGGACTCCGATCTTTTTGAGAATTTTGTATTCTATCTCAAGCGGAATCCTCGATCCAGGGATATACTATTTGAGATGGGTTCTGAAATAATCGACTTTTTTTATGCGCTTGACAAGGATTTATCTAATGAATTGAGTATAATCTATTGTGATTGGGTTTACAGCAGGGCATTCAACTTTGATTACTGTGATGTTATTATCGGCTTAATATTTAAGATATATGAAAAGACTTCAGATCTCGAAGTCAAATCCAAAGCTGCTATTTCTGCAGCAGAATTGGGACGATCTCATAACCGTTGGTATGTAATGGGATATGTGATCAAAATGGCAGGTAAGGCAATCGATGAGCATCTTGCATTTAGAATTAGTTTAGAGCTGGAACTAGAAGATCAGAACATTGAAAATTTTAAGCGCTGCGCCCGTGGAATAAACCTTTCTATTAACTCTTATCACCCCATCATAAAGGAAACCTTGTCTAGGTAATATTTACGCCATCAGAGATCTAATAACCTCGAGGTAACATCTCGCTCGAAAGCTAATTTCTTGCCAAGTTTTTGGCTATCGTTAAAAATAACGATATTAAGCAATTGTTGCAAAAACGATGAAAGAAGTGGATAAACCGCTTCAAATTGACCCCCCTTCGCCACTTTAAAACGCCCCCCTTTGCCGAGTTAATTTGATAAGGTCCGCCAAAGCAAAAAGACCCCTTTGCGCCGATCCAAATTGACCCCCTTGAAATCGCAGATTCGTTTGTGCTGAATGGTTTGTAGGAATATGTTTTTGTTTAGCTTTTAGCCG
>NZ_JACHCQ010000044.1 GCF_014205835.1 Pedobacter sp. AK013
GGGTTTGTTCGGCTTGATTCAAGGGAAGTTATAATTGTTGTAATACCACAAAGAAACAAATTATTTTATTCCCCCCAACTTTTCCGCTTGATCCTCAAGTGCTGTAAGCGGTTTTTAGCGTTAAATTATTTTATGCTCTTTTTGGTTACGATAAAATAGCCGATGATGAAAAGGGCTGAAGCATAAATCAAGCTTGTCCATATTTCTTGGGTAAAAACCGGGAAATCTAACGGATCAGCGCCTTTTTTTACTTTTGTCATCCTTAATGCCAAAGTTGGTAGAGAATAGGGGATCAGATAGGCATATTTCCAGCCTACATTTGCTGCAATAATCCCCATTATTGTTCCAACAAAACCAATTCCCATCGGTTTAAGGAAATCGCTCCATAGCAAACTTAATATAAACTGTAAGGATAGAATGCCTAGAGAAGCTAAAAATAATTTAGTGTAAGAGTTAATCAGGATATTTAATGGATTGTATTGATTAAAATTAAACTTAGGTACCAATACCTGTAATAAGTGACCAAAGGCATAGGTAAGTGTAGCAAATAAGAATAAACAGATAAATATTAATAATACAGCATAAAGGTATTTTGCAGCATAAATAGAAAATTTATTTAGGGGCTGGGCAAATAACATTTTCCAGGTATCGTTTTTATGTTCGATATTATTGACCGAGAAAGCCATAAATATTACATAGAAAGGCATAACCAATAAACCCATAACCCCTAAAGTTGATCCGCTATATTGCGCCCAAAGTATCATAGGAGGATAATGTAGCTTTAAGACATTTTCGGAGTTGGAATAAAAACCGAAAGTGATTAAGGAGCATATAATAACAGGTAATAGTATGGCTGCCCAAAATGCTAAGGTTTTTCTCGATTTGTAAAATTCTGAGACTAAAGAAATATAAAGAGCGCGCATGTTAGTTGGTTTTGGTAATATCCAGGAATAAGTTTTCGAGGTCTTTTCGCTGCTGATAAAGACTGCTCACCGTAAAGCCATTTTGGATCAGTAATGTATTGAGTTCCCCACTTTTTTCTGAGGAAGTAAATGGCACAGTAATGATCCGATCTGTTTTTGCTGTAATTTCATAGCCCGACTTTATTAAAAAAGAGCTTGCACTTTCAATCTTGTCTACTTCGATTTCGAGCATAGGTTTGCTCAGTAAATGAAGTTCGCTAATAGTACCCTGAAATAATAATTGGCCTTTGTTTATAATGCCAACATGAGTTGCTGTTCTTTCTATTTCTGCTAATAAGTGGCTTGAAACCAGTATTGTTTTCTGGTGTTTGGTGGCTAAATCGATCATCAGGTTCCGAACCTCGATAATACCGTTTGGATCTAAGCCATTGGTAGGCTCATCCAGTAGGAGTAACTCTGGATCTGAAATTAGTGCCTGCGCAATGCCTAGCCTTTGTTTCATGCCTAATGAATATTTGTTGGCTTTTTTATTTGATGCTTCAGCCAAGCCTACCAGCGACAGCATTTCATCAGCTTTTTCTTTTTTTATGCCTAATAAAATGCAACGGTTAACGAGGTTTTCTTTTCCTGTTAAGTGCCCATAAATGGCTGGTTGTTCTACCAAAGCACCTATGCGTTTAAGGGTTGCTATACGATTACTGTTTATCTCTTTCCCAAATATAAAAACCTGATCGGAGGGCGATTTTAACAGGTTCAGCAGGATTTTTATGGTAGTTGTTTTTCCAGCTCCGTTGGGGCCTAAGAAACCATATATACTGCCTTTGGGTACTTGTAAAGATAGGTCTTTTACAATAGCCTGGTTGCCGAAGTTAAAGTTTAAACCTACTGTTTCGATAGCGTAATTACCCATTATTTCTATTTGAAAATAGCACTTACTTGTTTCACAACAGAACCAGATGTTTTTGTTGGTTTTACAACTATTTCTGCATCATTCTGATTGGTGTTAACGGTAAGCGTTAAAATGATCATCATAAATACTGGTAATAATAAAAGTAAAAATGGTGATGTGTTTGCTAACTTTTTCATGATCGATAGTTTTATTTGAGCGGTTGAGAAAATACCATCAGTAATTACTGTTTGATTTTGTAAGTTGATTGTTGATGATGTTTTCATTTTGTTTTCGTTTTGATGACTCAAAGAAACTCAAGAAAAACAACCTGCTAAAATCTATTATACCAAGTGTTCAAGATTCTAGATCAACAGACATTTTTGGCGTTTGTCGATAAAATTTGCCTATTGGGCCGTTGGTAGAAAAAAAATGCCCGTTGGTAGATTGTGTAAGTAAATCGATAAAACTTTATTTATTTTGTGAGCATGAAAGAATATAATCCATATATCCTTCATAACTATTTAATATATTTCTAATGAAACAAAGTCGGGGGCCATTTATATTACACACTATTTTTTGGACAATTATTGTAATGATAATTTTTGGAGTGAGTATTTTTGATACTTCCATACATACAGGTAAAGACTATTTTATCAGTTATGTGGTATATGGGATAATCAATATTTCAATTTTCTACATTAATTATATTTTCTTAATTCCTGAACTCATCAAGAAGAGAAAAAAATATTTTATATATGTATTGGCATTCCTATTATTAATTGTGGTGTCTGTTGTGGCTAAAACAGCTATAGCCGTATTATATCCGGATGATGTATTAACTGCGATAAGCGCTAAAGGAAAACGTATAGATATACCGGTTCACAATTTTGTGATCATGGTTACGTTCTTATCGGGGTTTTTCTTGATCTGTAGTTGTATTATCAAATTTACTATCGATTGGTTTGGAAGCGAAAGGATTCAGCGTAATTTAGAAAGTGAGCGCCGAGAGATGGAACTCCAGTTTTTAAAGTCGCAGTTAAACCCACATTTTCTTTTCAACTCGCTCAATAATATCTATTCGCTGGCTTATCAGAAATCAGACAAAACCGCCGATGCGATTATGAAGCTTTCGGAGATTATGCGCTACATGATTTACGAGAGCAATACGCCAACGGTAGCGTTAAGTAAAGAAGTAGATTATTTAACCAGTTATATTGAGCTTCAAAAAATAAGGTTTAAAGACGGAGCCTATATCGAACTTACCTTGAATGGCGAAATTGACAATCAAAAAATTGTTCCTTTGATGTTAATTTCGTTTGTAGAAAATGCATTTAAACATGGCGTGGTAACCGATCCGGCAGAACCGGTAAAGATCAATATCATTGCCAACCAGAAGATTTTGCATTTTAGTGTAGTTAATAAAAAGAACCAGCAGAATAAAGATGCGCAGGGCGGAGTGGGTTTAACCAATGTAGAACGACGGTTACAATTGGTTTATCCTGATAGATATAAATTAAATGTTGTAAATTCGGCTACTCATTATACCTGTGAACTGATGATTGACATATAATCCGGCATTAACCTAAGCGGATCATAAGAAAATCATGAATTAAATAGATTAACCAAAATGAACTTAAACTGTATTGTTGTTGATGATGAGCCTTTAGCGCTTGATATTTTACAGGATTATATATCGAAAGTGCCTTTTTTAACGATGGTTAAAAGGTGCGAAAACCCTATTGAAGCGTTGCAGATTGTACAGGGAGGAGGGATAGATCTGGTGTTTTTGGATATTCAGATGCCTGAGCTAACCGGAATCCAGTTTTTAAAAATTGCGGGCAATAAATGCCACTATATACTAACTACCGCTTACCCACAGTATGCTTTAGAAAGTTACGACCTGAATGTTTCGGATTACCTGTTAAAACCAATTGCATTCGACCGTTTTTATAAAGCGGTAGAAAAAGTTCACAACCAGGTAAAACCGGTTGAAGCTCCAGCGAGTGTGGCACAACCTATTATTACGCCTGCGCCATTTTCCGGCTCTCCAAATCCGGTTCAGGATTATATTTTCGTAAAAACAGAACATAAGATTCAAAAAATCTATTTGCACGATATTTTATTCATCGAAGGTTTAAAAGATTACATTTCGATATTTACGAAAGATGAGCGTGTAATTACGCTGCAGAGTATGAAGAAAATGGAAGAAGCTTTACCTCAAGGTCAGTTTATCAGAGTGCATAAATCTTATATTGTGGCTGTTGATAAAATTGAAAGCATCGAACGTAGCCGCATTACCATCAATCAAAAAATTATCCCCGTTGGAGATACTTACCGCGATGAATTTTTTAGGGTGATTGGAAATAAGAATATTTAGAGCGGTTGACGATAAGCGTCTGTTGCTGATTAACCCATTTCCTTAAATCTATGAAGAACTATGTTGGCTAATGAAATATAAAACATGAGTATAGCCTTGATTTGTCATCCTGAGGGGTAATTTATCTTATAAAAATCAATATGGATGACAGCCCTCTCCGGGGTCGTCATTTCGAGCGGAGTGCAACGCAGTCGAGAAATCTGTCTCTATAGATTTCTCCATTTCGCTACCGGAAAAAACGGCTAGCTTCAGTCGAAATGACGATTTTTCTATAAGATCTGTTAATGGTAGCGGTTGACGATAAGCGTCTGTTGCTGATTAAGCCATTTCCTTAAATCTATGAAGAACTATGTTGGCTAACGAAATATAAAACATGGGTATAGCCTTGATTTATCATCCTGAGGAGTAATTTATCTTATAAAAATTAATATGGATGACAGCCCTCTCCGGGGTCGTCATTTCGAGCGGAGTGCAACGCAGTCGAGAAATCTGTCTCTATAGATTTTCTCCATTTCGCTGCCGGAAAAAAAAACGGCTAGCTTCAGTCGAAATGACGATTTTTCTATAAGATCTGTCAATGGTAGCGAAGTCGAAGGATCTTTTAAAGAAGAAGTTAATGTGCGAAATAGCTAACTGGACTACAAAACAGGAGCCTGTGCTATTGGTTGTCCTAAAACTTTCCTGATTTCGTTCTCTACTTCCAATGTGATGTCGTTAGGTGGTCTCAATCCAGGTTCTATCGGCTTTAAAACCGTCCATTTTAAGGCGTTTCCTGTGGTTAACGGAAACATACCAAAGCGGACAATTTTCCATGAATTTTCTATAGCCACGGGAACAATCAGCGCATTAGGCACTACCTTTAATATAGTAGCAATACCTCCAAATTGGAAGGTTTTCAACTGACCGTCTTTCGCCCGGGTTCCCTCAGGGAAAATAACAGTGCTCCAATTATTCTCTTTCATTCTACGGCCAAGTTTTATGATTTCAGAAATGGCCTGCTTGTTGTCTTTCCGGTTGATGTTTGCCCCACCGCCCAGACGCAGGTTAATAGATATAGATGGAATGCCTTTGGTAAGCTCAATTTTAGAGATAAATTTTGCACTGTGTTTCCTTAAGAACCAAATTAACGAAGGGATATCGTACATGCTTTGGTGGTTTGCAGCAAAAATAATCGGTCTATCCGTTGGCAGGTCGTATTCGTTTTTAAAACTGATCGAATTGAAAAGGAAAATCTGGCAATAAGTTAGAAAAAAATTAAGGATGTCTACAGAAATCTTATGCGCTTTGTAGCCAAAAAGCTTAAAGCACAGCCATTGTATAGGATGGAATATACAAAGGATCAATCCAAAGAAAATATAAAAAATAGGGCTTAAAATATATCCAAAAAACTTGCTCATCTGGTTGATTTAATAGGTGGCAAAGATAATAATAAATTATTCCGGTTTAATTAGCGATTATAATTAGGTAAGACAGGTTGAATAAATATTAAAGCTATCATATGTTTGCCTGAGCGCATTTATACACAGAGAAAGATTTCTCGACTACGCTGCACTGCGCTCGAAATGACGAAATCTAGGTTAATCATCGTGCGGGAATCTTAATATATGATTTTATAATTCACCATTCAACATCATTAGTTTGGCTTTTAAAATTGCAGCTACACTGATCGAATCTGTAATTTCACCATTCAAAACCATTTGATAAGCCTCATCAAAGGGCAATTTTTTTACCACGAGTTCTTCTGTTTCTTCTGGCATTGCGATACCTTGAATTAAACCAGTGGCAACATAGATTATGCTTAATTCGTCGCTTACGGAGTTGGAAAGATGCATTCTTTGTATCTCTTTCCAGTTTCTGGCACTCATTCCTGTTTCTTCCAGTAATTCTCTCCTTGCGCTTTCTAATGGCGCTTCCTCAAATGGTCCACCACCTTCTGGAATTTCCCAGCTATAGGCATTAATTGCATATCGGTATTGGCCAACCAACCAGGTATTGTAATCTTCATCTAAGGGGAGGATTCCGATGGCACGATTTTTAAAATGAACAGTGCCATAAATCCCTTGTCCGCCAGACGGATTAATGACCTGGTGTTCGGTTAAACGAATCCAGTTGTTATCGTATTTTATATCGCTCTCCAGCGTTTTCCAAGGGTTGATCTCTTCCATGCTGCAAGATAAGGAATATGATTATATCTTACTGGGGTTTTACAGGTGGAGGTGGGGGAGGAATTTTATTTACGGTAATTTTAGTGAAACGGTAATTCAGGCTAAAAGTGAAGTTTTGCGTGTTATTGGTCGAATAATTTTCCAGCCTGAAATTCTGACCTTCATTGTAAAAAGTATTGGTTCTGTTTCCTAAAATATCATTTATGGTTATGCGAAGATTTAACCGGTTACCAAAAAAGACTTTCCGGGCCGAGAAATTAGAAGACATAGAGCCTTTGTTCCGGCCTTGTGCATTGGTATTATTGGCATAATTTAAATTCGATTCGAAAGCTGTTTTAAGTGGCAATTGCATAGACAAACCAATTGCGCCTCTAAAACTCAAACCATCCCGGTTTAGCGAGCTATTTAATTGTGATTTATAATTGCTTTGGATTACGCTAAAATTTCCATTGGCCGATATCTTATTAGTAGGTCTATAATTCCCGATTAAGATAAGTGATAGCGAATTATTAGTGCCCACATTATCGTAAGTGCTCTCAGATCTCGCTGTATTGGAGCCTGGAATTAAGGTAACTGTGCGATAGCGCTCTATAACGCCCTGACTGGTTGAATAAGAAAGCCGTGGATTAAATGACCATTTCTGGCCAAATGCCCCAAAATTAATATCGAACTGATGTGTATAAGCTCGCGATAGATTGGGGTTTCCATATGAGATATTAAGCGTATCTACATTGTTTACCTGCGGGTTCAGGGTATTTTCTCTTGGCCGGTTAACACGGATACTATAAGTGGCTCCAATATTATATCTTTTGCGGTAAAACCTGTTTAAAGATAGGTTAGGGAAGATGCTTAAATAAGGTTTTACATTATAATTCTGACCAGTAGATAAATCGAAAGCTACATTGGTAAGTTCTGTTCTAACTCCTGTTTTAATGCCCCAGCCAACCTTACGGTAGTTATAAGATGCATAAGCAGCAGCTATGTTTTCATTATACAAAAACTGGTTAGATAATTTATTATTACGCACAAACTGTTGTGTTGCGAAATTAAAATTCTCGATTAACAAATCGTTATCGTTCTTTCTGTAGTTAAAAGCCAACCCAGCTTCAATGCGATCGCGTTTATTGAATATTGGTTTTTCGTAATCTAAAGTTACGTTCAGTCCCCTATTTCCGGTATTGTTATTGTTTTGCTGTAAAGTTGGGGCCGAGGCGCTGGGTTGCGCATAAGTGGTGCTATAATCCCTAAAATCGATACTCTTATTGGTGTTGAAATTTAAACCTAAAGATATTTTACCTCCGCTGGTATCCGTCTGAAGATCGTAATCTGCATTAAAAACAAAGTTATTACTGTTGCCATTACCCGTGTTATGCTGATTGCGGAGACGGTTTTCTATCCGTTCATTGCTTAAATAATGAAGATCAGTTGTGGAGTTTGAATTAGAATTGTTAAGGTTGTAATTGGTTGATAACCGTAAACTTTGTTGCGGATTAATGGTCCAATCTAAGCCCATTCTAAAATTCCCACCGTTGTTATGGTTGCGGTAAGCCCCATATTGGTCATAATAGAAAGTTGTATCAGGAAAAAAGTTTTCGCGGAAATTGTGGCTATCACCTTTGCCAACATTATAACGGTAAGCTGCGCTTCCATTTACGGCATAAGATTTTCCGCGGTAAGAAGCATTTGCATTGGTATTGCCATTACCTTGCAAGCCGTTCGAAATGCCTACATTACCGTTGAAGCCAACCTTAAAACCTTTTTTCATCACAATATTAATAATGCCTTCACCGTCGCCACTATATTTAGATGGTGGATTAGTAAGGACTTCTATCTTATCAATGGCATCAGAAGGAAGCACATTGAGCAGATCGGTGATGTTAGAGGTCATATAGTCTGATGGTTTCCCATCGATAAAAACCCTGGTATTTCTTTTTCCGGCAATGGTAGCATTCCCATCAATATCAACCTGCACCATGGGGACATTTTTTAATACATCTGTTGCAGTACTGCCTTCGGCCAATAGTGTAGAGCCAACATTGTAAGTTACGCCATCGGCACCAAATTCGATAGGCGGTTTTTGAACAGTAATGGTTACTTCCTGCAAAGAATTTTGATCAGAAGTTAGTTTTAATGCGCCAAGGTTTTTATCGAAATCTTTTTCTGTGATGGCTATTCCATTTACTTTTAGCGGGGCATAACCGACAAAACTCACCCTAATACTATAATTCCCTGTTTTCAGATTTTTAATGCTAAAATGGCCATCTTCATCTGTGGCGGATGTAACTATAGGTTGTTCAGATCCATCGATATAAACAGATATTATGGCTGATGGTATCGATAAGCCACCAACTTCTTCAACCACTTTTCCGCTGATTACGCCTTTTTCTGCGGCAAACGCAGCAACGGTGTTGAGTAAAATCAACAGGGTAAGGCAAAGCTTAGGTAAAAGTTTTTCCAATATCTGATTAATTAAAAAAGGTGTTTAGAAATATTTTTCTAAACACCTTGGTTATTAAAATGATCCCTCGTCAGGACGGTTATCCTGTTGATCGTCTTTCTTCTTTTTGGCACCGGTAAATGTGGTTTTTCCAAAGCGGTAAGAGAAGGTTAAATTTCCCATTGTCCCTTGAAACTGGCGCTCAAAATCAACAATTGTCGCCTTATCTTCGGTTGTCATGCTCCACCTTCTGGTGTTAAATACATCCCTAACATTGAAACTTAAAGATGCTTTTTTGTTCGGGAAGTCGTATTTGGCTCCACCGTCAACACCGTACATCGCGTTGCGTTTTCCCTGCGCCATCACTTCTGGCGCCCGGTAGTCGCCGCGTACCTGTAGCGATAAATTTTTAACTACCGTTAAATTTCCGGTCAGGTTGGCGTTCCAGCTAAAGCCACTGCTTGATGGGATATCAAACCTCGCATCTCCGGCAAACTTAGCCTGATATAAGTTTACGTTGGTCGTAAAATTTAAAGCCTTTGCCAGATCGAAGCGACCGATCAATTCTACTCCGCTGTTAATCTGGTGCGATAGGTTTTGAGGAGTTGAAGTAATAATCCCATTAACAGGTGTACTTCTTACGCGTTGGATCACATCATTGGTTTGGCGAAAATACAAACTCGATGTTAAGGTTACTTTTTTCCAGTATTTACTGTATCCCAATTCAAACGAGTGCACATCCTCAGGTAGTAAATTCGGGTTACCACCTCTATAGTTAAATGGTTCCGACACATCTAAAAATGGGTTGGTATCCCAAGGACGGGGACGGTTTACACGGCGTGTATAACTCAGTTGAAGCTGATTGTCGCCTTTAAATTTCTGGGTTAAGAAAACACTTGGGTATAACCTTTTATAATGGATATTTCCTGCGCTCGTTGTCAGAACATTTTTTGTGTATCCTTCTAAATAGGTGTCTAAGCGTGCATCTTCTGCTCTTAAGCCTAGTTGATAGCCAAAATCTTTAATCTGATTCTGATAATTCAGATATAATGCATGGACCTGATCTTTACTATGGAAGTTGTTGATCAGTCTATTGTCTCTCGTAAAAACATCACTTCCTGGAAGTCTAACCTGAGCAAACTGATCGTTATCACCTAAACGAATCTGACTGCGGTAGCCTGCTTCAATTTTTCCAGCCTTCCCAACAGGCAGCGCATAATCAGTTTGGATATTGTAATTAGTGTTATTCCCCGTATTATTAATCAGCTGTAAACTATCCACATTTACTGCAGAGCCATTTGCATAAGTAGTTGAGGTAAGGTAAGTCTGATCATTATTATTATCTCCGGTTGAATAGCCGAAATTAAAAGTTAATTCTTCTTTAGGTTTTTTGAACTTCTGGGTGTAATCTAAATTTAAATCATAACTCTTTCCGTCCCCTTTATTGGTGTTGTTTCTATTGCTGAGATTAACCGGATCCGAAGCTGCATTTAATTGCCTCACATCGATATATTCATTACGGTCGTTTTCTCTTGAATTAAAACCACCAGATAAACTGACCACACTTTTTGGCGTAATGTAGTAATCTATACCTGCTTTTGCATTATGGCCTTTATCTAAAGATAATGATCTGGTATGCTGATTAAGAAATGAAGTCGAGTTTGTTGGTGTTTTATAGGTAATGTCTTGAAAACCGCCTCCAACACGATTACCGTAACGATAGCCATAGTTTCCATAAATATTTACCTTGCTGTTCTGAAAGCTTAAATTGGTATTGGCATTATAGTTATCGCGGTTACCTGCAGTTAGTGCAACTGAGCCGTTAAAACCAAGTTTTGTATTTTTCTTCAGTACAATGTTAATGATGCCTGATTGACCTTCTGCATCGTACTTTGCCGATGGGTTGGTAATTACCTCAACACTCTCGATAGAGCTGGCTGGGATTGATTGAAGGATCTGCGCAACATTACCGCCTGCAATTAAAGATGGTTTTCCGTCAATTAATACTTTAACACCCGTAGAGCCACGTAAACTCACATTGCCATCCATATCAGTAGAAACCGATGGTACATTCTGTAATAAATCGCCTGCCGATCCACCTTCGCTGATTACACTCTGATCTACTGCGAAAATCTTTTTATCAATACCCATTTGCATGCCCTGTTTCTGGCCTGTTACGGTAATTTCACTCAGCACATTGCCTTTTGCCGGGTTCATTTTAATTTCGCCAAAATTTAAGGTACCTGTGGCAGTGGTAATGGCTATATTATCTCTAACCATGGTTTGGTAACCCACAAAACTTATTTTAAAAGTAAAGTTTCCTGTAGGGATATCGGTCATTACAAAAGTACCGTTTACATCGGTTTGTACAATTTTTGTATTTTTGGCCGTAGCCTTATCAATTAAAATGGCTGTAGCAAATGGAATAGTTTCTTGTGTTTTTGCGTCTTTAAGTGTCCCGGTAATTTTTGCTTTTCCGCTTGTTTGTGCGAAAAGACTAAATGATAAGCTTAAAAGTAAAAGGGTAATCTGTATTGTTCTCGATTGTAAAAGTCTCATTAAAAAATAAAATTTCGTGTGTTTTTGTAAAGGGAGACAAAGTAACGGCAACTAAGTTTAATTAATGAGCCGTAACTATTTTATTACAGCCATTTTATAGTAATATTTTTGTGGGTTAGCGTTCGGTTTGCGGTTGGCAATTGGCAGTTTTCAGTTTCTTGGAAAACAATGATGGAATATTACAGTTGAACGATCTTTCAAAATGTTACTTTTGTCCATCATATTGAGCATAGAATAACAGATGAAAAAAATATTAATTGTTGATGATTTACACCCTGCATTTAAAGCGCAGGCTATTGCTATGGGCTACGAGGTTGATGATGAACCACAGATCACCCGTCAACAAACATTAGATAAAATAAAAGATTATACCGGTATTGCTGTGCGGACGAAATTTAGGATCGATGCCGAGCTCTTTGCTGCTGCGCCGAATTTAAAATTTGTGGCCAGGGCCGGAGCAGGCTTGGATAATATCGACGATAAAATCGCTTTTGAAAGAAACGTCGAACTGATTAATGCGCCCGAAGGCAATTGCGATGCTGTTGGCGAGCATGCTACAGGTTTGCTGTTATCGCTGATGAACAATTTCCGCAGGGCAGATATCGAAATTAGAAATGGTGTGTGGGATCGGGAAGGAAACCGTGGTTACGAATTGAAAGGTAAAAAGGTAGGGATTATTGGTTATGGTTTTATGGGACAAAGCTTTGCGAAGAAATTAGCGGGTTTCGAGGTTGATGTAATGGCTTATGATAAATACAAAACCGATTTTTCTGATGCTTTTGCCCGTGAGGTAAGCATGGAAGAGATTGTGAAACACAGCGATGTGCTGAGTTTACATATTCCCTTAACAGCAGAAACCAAACAGATGGTTGATGATGAATATTTCTTCCATTTTAAAAAGCCCATTTTCTTTATCAATACCGCAAGAGGAGAGATTGTAAACACCACTGCAGTGCTTAATGCCATCAAAAACGGAAAAATTTTAGGCGCTGGATTGGATGTGCTGCAAACTGAAAAATTCCCTGCCTTAGGTGAACAGCCCTGGTATGATGAATTAAAGAATAATGATCAGGTAATTTTAACTCCGCATGTTGGTGGCTGGACCTTTGATTCGTACCGCAAGATTTCGGAAGTTTTAGCAGAGAAGTTAAAAGGGCTTAACTTTTAGCTGATAAGTTCTTGCAGGTTTATTAATAGCTTCTGAAGTTTAAAGGAAAGGGCATTACCCAATTTCAGAAGCCTTTGTTAATTAAACCTGATAGAACGGAAAGCCCGGAGCGTAGCGAGGACTTGAAGAGATGCAGGACTTTCGGAACCGAAGCACCGCCGAAGCCTGCTTTTCAAATTATTTATTACTTTTTAGGCAATCTGGCACATCTAAGCGGTAAGATTAACATTTTAGCATGTTTTAAAACCTGAAGGGTATTAAAAAAAGTTAATTTTAATTTCTTAAATTGGCTATACAATCTAACCAATTTTATTATGCCGAAAGATCATTTATATTCAACTACAGTTACCTGGACGGGCAATAAAGGCTCGGGTACAATGGATTACCGTTCATACGATCGCGATTATATAATTTCAGTAAAAGGCAAAGCCGATATTTCAGGATCGTCTGATTCTGCTTTTTTGGGCGATAAATCTAAATATAACCCTGAGGACCTGTTATTGGCTTCTATATCAAGTTGCCACATGCTCTGGTACTTACACTTATGTTCTAAAAACGAGATTGTGGTAATCGATTATAAGGATGAAGCCGTGGGGACCATGGAAGAATTGGCCGATGGTAGCGGTAGGTTTAGAGAAGTTACGCTGCACCCTCAGGTTTTAATAGCCGATAAGGCACATTATGAGCTTGCTGCATCGCTACATCATGAAGCCAATAAAATGTGTTTTATTGCTAATTCGTTAAATTTTCCGGTTAAACATGAGGCTGTTTTTAAAGCGGAGAACGGGTAACAGTTTTCAGTTGGTAGTTAATAGTTAACTACCAACTGAAAACTGTCGACTCAGATATTATTTTACTTCGTAAACATTATCTTTCGGCGTAGCATCTACATAAATGTCGTTCTCTAAGCTGACTGACTTTACTTTTTTAGTCGTGTTAAGCACTACGCTTACTTCTTTCTGGTTTGCTTTCCAAACCGCAGGTGTTTTGTGGATGGTGTCAGTTTTTCCATCGCTATAGGTAATTACCATATCAAATGGAATGGCAAAACCGCCTACATTTTTAATGGTTACCGTAGATTTTCCTTGTGCAGAAGTCACCTTAGCTATGGCTAAATCGAGATAGTTGTTGGTGAAAAACCAAATCTGGAAAAACCAGTTTAAATTCTGTCCCGCTCCTGCATTCATGGAGTTAAAATAGTCCCACGGAATAGGGTGTTTACCATTCCAGTTGCTCATGTAGGTATGCAGTGCTTTTTTGAATAGGTCATCTCCTAACATATCTTTAAGCGCCAAATAAGATAATGAAGCTTTTCCGTAAGAGTTATTCCCATAGCCTGAACCCGAAACCTGGTCGGACATTGAAATTACAGGCTGGTCCTCTTCTGTAGATTTATCGTTGATATATTTATTTACCCTGAAGTTTTTGTAAAATTTATCTGCCGCCTCTTTGCCATGTTCTGCAATGCCGATTAAATATTCGAATGTTGTGGCCCATCCTTCGTCCATATAGGCATAACGCGTTTCGTTAATGCCCATATAAAAAGGAAAGTAAGTATGTGCCACTTCATGGTCTTGAACCAATTGCGCAAATACAGGATCGCCAAATTGGGAATCGTTAACCATCATCGGATACTCCATATCTGCAAAACCTTGAAAGGCGGTGGTTTTTGCATAGGGATAGGGAATTCCTGGCCAATTGTTCGAAAACCAATCTAAGGCATTAAGGTTGTATTTAACCGAGTTGATAAAATCTGTTCCGGTAGTAGGGTTGTAGGCCGCCTGGGCACTTGCACGGCGATTGATCTTTTTATCTACAATTACACTTGCAGCGTCCCAAACGTAGTGGTTGCTCATGGCAAAAGTAACATCAGTAATGTGGTTTACCGCAAATTTCCAGGTATTCCAGTCTTTTTGCTGTGTTACTTTACCATCTTTCATTTCCTGCTCGGTAGCAATGTGGATTACTTCATCACCATTATATGATTTTTTTAAACGTGCAGAAATTTCAGGTTGTAGTACTTCATCTGGGTTCAGGAAATCGCCTGTGGCATAAACTACATAGTTTTTAGGAGCTTTAATCGCGAATTCGTAATCATTAAAGTCGTTGTAAAATTCAGCTCTATCGGTATGTGGAATGCGGTCCCAACCGTTATAATCATCGTATACCGATATGCGCGGATAGCTATAAGCCACAAAAAACGAGTTCGGATCAATCTGTCCCTCGCGACCGCTTTCTTTTGATAATGGGTAGTTCCACTCTATTTTAACCGTAATTTTCGATTTTGGCAACAATGGTCTGTTCAGCTTAACGTTTCCTACTGTTCCCCAATCTTTACTATCAACCTGATAAGTTTCGCCATCAACAGAAAAGGAGGTAATGTTTAAACCCGTACTTAAAAAGTCTTCACTTACTGCACCGCTTCTAGGGGAAGTTGGTTTGTGTAAGTTGTTTACAAAACGGATTGCAAGGGTTTTTAATGTGTCAGAACTGTTGTTGCTGTATAAAATTTCTTCATTACCGCTAACCACTTTGGTTTCGGCATCCACCTTAATATCCATGTTGTATTTACCATGGTTTTGCCAATAATTTGGGCCAGGTTTTCCATTCATAGCACGTGTACCCTTAGCATATGCTGCTTTAATATTTCTGGGCATATAAAGTTCCTGCGCCGAGGCCATATATCCGCCCAAACCGATTATCAGGGCAATAGAGAATAACTTTTTCATTTTTACGAATAATTTAAGCTAAAAATAGGACTAATGATTGAATTTTGTGTGAAGGAAAGCTGAATTTTGAAGTGTTTTATGGCTAATTACTGTGTTTTTGGTGGATTTAGCATATTCCTTGGTTGATGGATGATTGATCGAATGAGGGCGTAACGAGCTAAAAAATCACGACATAAAGTTAAAAATGCTGTAAATCTTAATCTTTTATTTGCTTTTGTAATTTCCACATTTTATCTTCGTTATTATTGAAGCAAGACTATGTAGCAAACCAACTATATAGTCTTGTTTGTTTTTTATAGCGTTTGAATAAATTAATAGAGCAATGACAGAGGTAACATACTACACCCAAGAGGGGTTGGATAAATTGAAAGAGGAAGTACATTATCTAACCACCACCGGTCGTCAGCTTATATCTAAAGCAATTGCAGAAGCAAGGGATAAAGGTGATTTATCGGAGAATGCAGAATACGATGCCGCAAAAGAGGCGCAGGGATTGCATGAAGCAAAAATTTCAAAATTGAAGAATACGTTGGCGAATGCACGTTTAATTGATGAGTCGAAATTGGATTTATCTAAAGTGCTGGCATTATCTATCGTAAAAATAAAAAATGTTAAAAACGGAGCTACGATGACCTATCAGTTGGTAGCAGAAAGTGAAGCTGATTTAAAAACCGGAAAAATTTCGGTTAAATCGCCGATTGCGCAGGGTTTATTGGGTAAATCGGTAGGCGAATTTGCAGAAATTGAAGTGCCTGCAGGTAAAATGCAGTTCGAAGTACTTGAAATTTCAAGATAAATGAATAGCGTTTGACGATAGGCGTTTTAATAATCGCTCGCCGCCAAACGCTTTACCCTAAATCCTATACCTCAAATGACTGTTTTTTCAAAAATCGTTGCGGGCGAAATCCCTGCACATGTTGTAGCCGAAACTGTAGAATATTTAGCTTTTTTGGATGTTCAGCCTTTAACAGCAGGTCATGTTTTGGTAATCCCTAAAATCGAAACCGACTATATCTTTGATATGGACGAAGATTTATATGTTGGCTTATGGATGTTTGCTAAAATTGTGGCGAAAGGTGTAAAAATAGCTTTCCCTTGCAAAAAAGTAGGTGTTTCGGTTATTGGGTTGGAAGTTCCGCATGCGCATATCCATTTAATACCGATGAATAATGTGAGCGATATGAACTTTAGCAAAGAAAAATTAAAGCCAACAAACGAAGAGTTGGCAGAGGCTGCCGAAAAAATTAGGCAGGCCTTACTAGCGGTATAAAAAAGGCCGGCTGTGAAAACATCAGCCGACCATTCTACCCGCCTAACCCAAATATTTTTATGGCGCCGGAGCAACTGTAGCACTCAGCTGTAATACAGGCCAGGTTAAACCTGGACCTTTTCCAATTACTATGCCCAGATTATCGCCTCTTTTTAAATCTGATATCCAGTAATATAAAGGCCATCCCTTATAGGTTAATTGTTTTTTGCTAATGGTGGCTACGGTAATTACGCCAACATCAGCTTTTGCAATAGCCGAAGGCACGCTTAGTACTTCAGATTCATAAACTGGCCAAATACCTTCTTGTGTAGTACTCTTTGTATAAGTATTTACGCTATTTTTATCTGGTGCAAAAGCGTATAAGGTGCGGCCTTTGCTATCAGTTAGGTAAATGGTGTTGCCAGTACCTACGGCATAAGTGCTGGTATAATTGGTGTTGTTCCCAAACAATTGTGCATTGGCCAACATTAATGAATAATCGGGCTTCGCTACAAACCATGTTCCGCCAACCCCGTCACCTTTAATTTGTCCGGCGGCAGCATCACCTGCATAATAGTAGAGCGGATAACCCCGGTAAGTGCTTTGCTTACGGCCATCAGTTCTAGTCACTTCACCAACTTCAGCTTTATTCAGGTTTAAATCTGTACTGGCATCGGCAGAATAATAAAGCGGCCAGGCTGTTTCGCAGCCACCAACACAGGTTGGCACACCTGCAGCATCAGATGCAAAAAAGTATAAGGTTTTACCATCTTTATCTGTTAGTACCGATCCGAATTTAGCATCGGTTGCCAATTGGATTCCTTTATTGTTGTTAACAGGTGGAGTTGTAGGTTCGTCTGAACTGTTTTTCTTGCAGGCAGTAAATACCATGGCTATACTCAATACCGCCAATAGATTTTTTTTTAAGTAGATTAGCATAAGATTTTTGTATTTAGTTTTGAATTAATAAATTGTTATGCCGCTATTACGCCACCAAGTTGTAAATGGTTGCTTGCAGGAATGAGATTTTTAACCGAAATGGACAAAATAAATAATTACCAAAAAAATATTTTATTAGGCAACCTTTCGTAATTTCTTACCGTAATATATTTTGAAAGGAGAGTTTGTGACCGCTAACCGCGACAGAGAAGATATTGTTATACAAAAGTATATTCAGGGCTGCATTAGAAATGAAAGAGATAGTCAGAAAGCACTATACCAACATTTCTACAGTTTTGCTATGGGTATTTGTTTGCGTTATGCAAACGATCGGTTGGATGCTGCGGGAATACTGAACGACGGCTTTTTTAAAGCTTTTAAGAATATTGATAAATATGAGCCTACAAAAGCTTTTTTGCCTTGGCTTGGACGTATAATAACCAATACAGCGATCGACTATTATCGTGCTAATCTAAAATTTGCTGATCACGTAGATATCTTGGATCATGAAAATATTGCGCAGGTAAGCTCTGTGTATGATAAATTGGCTTACCACGATTTATTGGCATTGGTGCAAAAGTTGAGCGCGGGCTACCGTACCGTTTTTAATCTGTTTGCCATTGATGGATATACGCATGAAGAAATTGCTGAAATGCTTGGCATATCGGTTGGTACATCAAAATCGAACCTGTTTAAGGCAAGGCAAAAGTTACAGGAAATGTTAAAAGATACAGCGTTAAAAACTTACCAGGTAAGGAATTCGGCTGTAGACAGGAACCTTTTAGAGGTAAGGTTAAACACAAATATGCAATGAAAGAGGGAAAAGATATAGATAAATTATTTAAGGATGGATTGGAAAATCCTGATCTTCCTTTTAATGATTTAGATTGGGATAATCTGGAGGAGAGATTGCATCCAACACCAAAAAGGAGGATAGTACCACTAATTTGGTTAACTGCTGTAGCTGGGATAGCCGCCATGTTACTGGTGGTATTTTTATTGGCTAAACCATCAGATAACGAAAAGGAAGTCAAGGCCGTAATCAAAAAAGATCAAAGAAAACAAAACAGTAATAAACCGGAAAATAATACAGATAACTTAACCGAAGTACCTACTAAACAAAACGATTCAACAGGAAACGGAGATTTAAGCCCATTGGTTTTAAATGCAAAAAGTATAGCCGATACAAATAAGCAAGAGCATGCAATTGGGTATGGTCACAAAACCATTCAAAAAGTAGCTGGCACCACCGATGTTAAGAGCAATATATTGGCCAATGTGGGCTACAAACCTGAGCTAAACTCAAAAACAGATCTTGTAACATTTAAAGATCAAGATTTAACGACCACTATTGCGGTAGGAAAACCTGAACAAATTAAAGCATTGGTTTTGAAGAAAAAATCGCGCTTTGTACTAAGTATTTTGGCCGCGCCTGATTTAACAAGTGTGCAAAAATCGGGCACAAGTAGTTTAAGCGGTAGTTTTGGGGTAGAAGCTACTTATGCGGTTACAAAAAGAATAAGTATTACCACTGGAGCTGCTTATGCAAAGAAAATTTACGATTCCGATTTTAGTTTATACAAGCCGAATAGCACTTATGTTTTCAATGTTACACCATCAAATATTCATGCCAATTGCGATGTAATCGATATTCCAATCAATGTGAACTATAAGGTTTTTGACGGACGTAGAAATTCTATTTCGGTAAGTATAGGCCTATCCAGTTATTTAATGTTAAAAGAGAAATACAGCTATTCTTATAATGGCGCTTATCAAGGCCCTCAAAATTACGAAGTGAGAAACCAGAACCAGCACTATTTAGGTATAGCCAACGTTGGTGTAGAGTTTCAACACAAAATAAATAATAATTTAAGCATCAGCGCTAAGCCTTTTATGAAAATTCCATTAACCGATATAGGTTATGGAAATGCTAGGCTGTCATCAACAGGCGTGGCCGTTTCGGTAAATATGAATTTATTTGGCAAAAAGAATTAAATAAGATTAAAATAATACGTCTTGAATTTCTGGTGTTTTATCGAAAACACTTTTTGCAAACGGACAAAGGGGGAGGATTTTTATCTTGTTTTCTCTGGCATAATTTACAGCGGCCATTACTAATTTTTTTCCTACGCCTTTGCCAGCAAAATCTTGATTTACTTCAGTATGATCAATAATGAATTTACCGGGGCCAGCCCAAACATATGCCAAAACGCCTGCTTGTATGCCCTTATCTAGAGCTTCGAACTGCCCTTTCTTTTCACTGTTAACCTGTTGTATTTCCATTAGGGCTTATTTCTTAATGTGTGGATTTTGATCTGGTAATGGCACGAAATCGGTTTCCCCAGGAACGGGTTTAAAACTTTGTTCCAACCACTTGATTTTAGCTTTTTCAATTAATTCTCTATCTGATGCAACAAAGTTCCAGTAAATAAAACGTTCTTCAGGAAAGGGCTCTCCGCCAAAAATGTAAACTGTGGTATTTTCGTGCATGGTAAATTCGCACAATTTGGCATCGTTAGCAATTAAAATTAAACGAGGTTCAAAAACATTCCCTTCACTTTCAATTGCACCATCTAAAATATAAAGTGCACTTTCGCCAAATAGGTAATCGCCAATGCTCACCTTTTGCTGCTTCGTACTTTTTAACTCTAAGAAATATAAGGGGCTATACACCGGAACTGGAGATTTATAACCAAAAGCTTCTCCCGCTATTAATTTAAAATTAACGCCATCTTGGGTCCAGCTTGGAATGTCTGCCCCTTCTACGTGGCAAAACTCAGGTTCCATTTGTTCTAAATCTTTAGGTAAAGCTACCCAAATCTGTAAGCCATGGAGCATTTTATCGGTATGGCGAAGGTATTCAGGGGTTCTTTCTGAGTGTACAATGCCACTGCCCGAGGTCATCCAGTTTACCTGCCCTGGTTTAATCACAATATCTGATCCTAAACTGTCTTTATGTGCAACTTCGCCCTCGAACAAAAAGGTTAAAGTAGATAAGCCGATATGTGGATGGGGTGGAACATCGAGGTTTTCATGATCATTCATTGCAACAGGCCCCATATGGTCAATAAAAGAAAAAGGGCCAACCATTCGTTTCTCTCTGAAAGGCAGCAACCGGCCAACCATAAAATTACCAATATTTGCTGGTCTTTCTTCGATAATAAGTTTAATGTTCGACATGGGATAATCAATTTTAATGTGGTGAATTTAAGGAAAAAGGCTGGGATTATATGATAAATATAGCATTGCCATTCTGAGCTTCAAGGCGACCAAATTTTGGGCTCAAATTTTTTGGAAAGCAGTTGCAGAAGCTTTTAGCTAACAGCAGTCCCGCTCCCGCTTCTGCCAATTTGAAGGAAATTGGCATCCCGCTTTGATCGGGTTTAGGTGGCCGCAGAAGTGCTACTTTTAAAGGTTAAATAAACCCAACCGACAGCGTTATCCCGACTTTTTCAGTTGGACTAAGCAATGGGCGGGGCTAGAGCAGCCGAAGTATTACAGGTACTGGTTTTCTAATCATCAAGAAAAGTGCTGTACTTCAGTAGGAGAGAAATTATTTCTAAATTCAATACTATGATGACACCTGACATCGCTGGTAGAACTCTCCATTTCGTTACATTTTAGGAGATGACAAAAACCTACTTATTAAAAAAGCATCCCTTTCGAGATGCCTTTCTAAACTTAAAAAGAAAAATGAAGGAAATTATACCAATTGCATTAAAGCTTCTTTACTAAAGCCTTTCAATTCTTCCGTGCGGTTATGTTTAATTTTTTCTACCCAGTTCGGATCTGCTAAAAGCGGACGCCCAACTGCTACTAAATCGAAGTCGCCCCGGTCCATTCTGCGTACCAGTTCATCTAGCGAGCTAGGCTGTGAACTTTGGCCTGCGAAAGCACCAAAGAAATCGCCATCTAAACCAACAGAACCTACTGAGATTGTAGCTTTTCCTGTTACTTTTTTAGCCCATCCTGCAAAATTTAAGTCAGAACCTTCAAATTCAGGTTCCCAGAAACGGCGCTGCGAACAATGGAAAATATCAATTCCGGCTTCGGCCAATGGTGTTAGCCATTGTTCCATTTCCTGCTCGTTTTTAGCCAATTTGAAATCATAAGCAGCAGGTTTGAATTGTGATAAGCGGATAATTAAGGCAAAATCTTCACCAACCCTTTTACGCACCTCTTTAATTACCTCAACGCCGAAACGGGTACGCTCTGCCAGCGTTTTGCCACCATAAATATCTGTACGGTTATTGGTAGCATCCCAAAAAAACTGATCAATTAGGTATTGATGTGCACCATGTATTTCAACAGTATCGAAACCCAGCGCTTTAGCATCTGCGGCGGCTTGGCCAAAAGCAGCTATGGTATCAGCAATGGCGGCATCTGTCATGGGTACGCCGTTTTCAAACCCCGGACTGTTAAAAGATGAGGGGCCTTCAAATGGTGCGCTGGGTAACCAACCAGAAGCATGATTTGCATGAATACCCTGGTGCCAGATTTGCGGTCCCATTTGCCCGCCTGCCTGGTGTACACTTTTAATCACGTTCTCCCAGCCTGCCAAAGCTTCGGCACCGTAAAAATGAGGGATGTTGGGATCTGCAGAAGAAGATGGACGGTTAATTACCGTTCCTTCTGATAAAATTAAACCCACTTCTCCAGCTGCTCTTCTTGCATAATACGCTGCAACCTCGGCCGTTGGTACACCATCAGGAGAAAAGGAACGCGTCATAGGCGCCATTACTATTCTATTTTTGATATTTAATGTTTTAAGGCTAAAAGGCCTAAATAAACTATCTGTGTTCATATGTTTCTAAATTATAATTCGGTATTGATGATTTCGCTTAATTTTTCTAAGCCTTCTTTATTGCGTTTGTAATAAGTCCATTGGCCCAGGCGTGTGGAACTGATTAAATCGGCACGCTGTAAAATAGACAGGTATTCGGAAATGGTACTTTGTGATAAGCCACTTTTAAGTTGGATTTGCCCAACGCAAACACCCACATTTTCAAAGTCGGGATTTGGCTGTTCCGGAAAATGTAGCTTTGGCTCTTTTAACCAGCTTAAAATCTGTAAACGCGTTTTGTTCGAAAGGGCCTTGAATATTTCTACTTGATCCATGGCACAAATGTATATCGACTTTTCCCGATATTCCAATTAAAAGGATAAAATTTACAATTGGATGTAAAATCCATTGATGAAAAGCGGATTGCGGTACGCACTAAAGCTAAAGATTCTTCGCTTCGCTACCATTGACAGATCCTATGGAGAAATCTATAAAGACAGATTTCTCTACTGCGTTGCCCTCCGCTCGAAATGACGACTTGTGAGAGGCAGAATGACAGAGAAAATAAAAAGGGGAAAAAGCCAAAAAAGAACGGGGATAAATCATACCGACCTATCCCCGTCATCTAAATTAACGCTCTCATATATATAAACAACCAAAAAGGTGATTTATTATATTTGATGTAAAATATTTTTTTATTTTTTTGCTGCCGGCTTTTTTACTGCTGCTTTTGCTTTCTTTTCAACTACTGGAGTTTCTTCAATTGCTTCAACTTTCTTCTTAACAGGTGCTTTCGGCTTTTTTACCTCGGCAGGTGCTGTTTCAGCCATAGCTTCTTTCTTCTTTGCAGGGGTCTTCGCAGCTTTAATTTCGGTAACCGGTGCTTCAATAATAGCTTCTTCTTTAACCTCTACTGCTGTGTTATGATTTTGTTGCAGGTAGTTTGCCAGGATCTGTCGTAAATATACCTCTGGTTTAGGCATATTGATGATGGTTCCAGGTTCTTTATCCTGGGATTGTTTAATATAAGCCGATTTAATTTTGCCCCAATCTTTAGAGTAAAGTCTGATAAACATCTCTACAAATTGTTCGTCTGTATATTTTTTAGGCAACCTGCCCAGCACTGCCTGAATTTTTTCTTCTTTTTTATGTAATACCGCCATCGATTTTATTTTGTACAAAGATAGCCGAATTTTGTCATTATCAGTTTTTTGCTTTTTTTGGCAAAATGGATAATCTAGCAGATCAAATTTGGTGGCCTAAATTGGGGTAGCCATTTCTGCTTCAGCCAATTCACTTCTTCTGTTTTTAACCAGGCGTTCGCGATGTTTTAATCCCCAATCTCTTAGTTCGTCAATTACTTTTTCAAGCGATTCACTATAAGGGGTAAGCTCGTAAGTTATAGTAACTGGAGTGGTAGAAAATACTCTCCTGACCACAAATTCATTTAATTCTAAATCTTTAAGTTCTTTCGATAATATTTTGGGCGTAATTTCTCCAAGTGATTTTTGGATCTCATTAAAACGCAGTGGTCCTTCTTGCAAGGAAATAATCAACGGAAGCTTCCACTTACCATTTAACACATAGAGCGCATCCTTTACTGCATTTAAACTTGCTCTACAGGTTTCTAGATTACGGTGTTCTTTTCTTGGTCCCATAATACAAAGGTATAAGGTTTCATAAAGGATAGCACTATCCTTTGGGATATTAGTATCTTTTGGATAGTAAAAACACCTGGGTTTGACTATTGTATAAAATAAGCGGTTACTTTTTCCATCCTTTCTGCATTTTTTTATAAGCCTTTTTACTGATTGTCGATTTCTTCTTCGATCTCGATTTTTTTTTCTTCTTTCGGGCATTAATATTGTTTACTAACGAGTTTTTAACACCCAGCTTATTCTTTTTCTTTTTCCCTTTTTTCTTTTCTTTCGCCATAACTAATTATTTACTGAATTAATTAACAGCAGATTGTGATTAAAAGTTCTGATAAAGCAATTGAGCTTTTTAACAAAGTAAATTGAGCCTTGAAGCAAAACTTTACCTTGATGATCGGCCTACCTTTGATTCTATAAAATTTAGAAAAATGAAAAAAGTATGGTTTATAACAGGTAGCTCTCGTGGATTGGGACGTGACCTAACAGCACAAGTATTGGCAAAAGGCGATTTAGTTGCGGCAACAGCAAGAAATACAGCAGCTTTAAATGATCTTGTAGAAAAATACCCCGATCAGATTTTTCCGATCACTTTAGATGTTACCGATTACGATCAGGTGTATTTGGCAGTAGAATCGGCTGTAGCCCATTTTGGCAGGGTAGACGTTTTGGTTAACAATGCTGGTTTTGGTATTATTGGTGCTGCTGAGGCTTTTACCGAAGAGCAGGTGCGCAGCCAGTTGGAAACAAATTTATACGCACCGATCGAAATCACAAGGGCTGTACTGCCATTTATGCGCAAAGAACGTTCGGGTAGAATTCTTCAAATCAGCTCAGTTGGGGGGCGTGTAGGGAACGCCGGGCTAAGCATGTATCAAGCTGCTAAATTTGGCCTGAGTGGTTTTGCAGAAGCTTTAGCTAAAGAAGTAGCCGATTTAGGTATTTATGTGACCAGTATAGAGCCCGGTGGTTTTCGTACCGATTGGGCAGGCGATTCGATGTCGTATGCGCCTGAAATAGAAGGTTATGAAAAAACAGTTGGGCAAAGGAGCGATTTTTTCAGAAGCGGAAATTTTGTAGCGATGGGCGATCCAAAAAAGGCAGCAAAGGTGATGTTGGATCTGGTAGAAAGCCCTGAACCACCCACTCATTTGGTATTGGGAAGCGAGGCTTTCGGTTTGCTACAACAAGCTGATAGAGCCAGAACAGCCGAAATGGAAAAATGGATGTCGGTAAGTTTATCAACGGATCATGAAGAGGCAGAGAATTTCCTGGTAACTGATCTGGGTAAATCTTTTACCTCAAAATAATTTCGGTACGTCATTCCCATCAAGATCCCCGTGTGCATGGGAATGACCGCCTTTAAACATAATTTTATAAATTTGATCAAGATGTCAAGCCAACAGAAACGACCCAATATCCTGTATTCGTGTTATGCCCAGAAAAGTAGTGAGGGCGAACAGTTTATTCCCAATCATTCTGTAGGACTGGTTATTGCCGGAACTTCTGAAATTTTTATTGGCGGAAAGAAATTCGTGTTTTCAGACGGCGATTTTCGTTTTTTCAGGCGGAATCAATTGGCCCGGTATACCAAATACCCGCCAGCAGGAGGAGAGTTTAAGTCGGTTAGCATTAACATCGACCAGGATATTCTGCATAACATTAGCAACGAATATGATCTGCACATGCAAAAGCCCAATCACGATATTAAAGGTCTGGCGTTAGAAGCCAACAGTCTTTTGAAAAATTATATCGATTCGTTATGGCCATATTTGAATGGAAACAACGGGTTTAATCAGGCTTTGATCGATTTAAAGGTTAAAGAAGCGGTAATGATTTTATTGCAGACCAACCCGGTACTAAAAGATGTACTTTTCGATTTTTCGGAACCTGGAAAAATAGATCTGGAAGCTTACATGAATGCCAATTACAAATTCAATGTAGATATTAACCGTTTTGCTTATTTAACGGGAAGAAGCTTAGCCACATTTAAAAGGGATTTTGAGAAAATTTTTAACCTTTCGCCCAACCGTTGGCTACAGAAAAAGCGCTTGAATGATGCCTATTATCTCTTAACCGAAAAAGGCTGGAAATCATCAGATGTGTACCTCGAAGTGGGTTTCAAAGATTTATCACACTTTTCTTTTGCGTTTAAAAAAGCTTATGGCATGGCGCCATCAAAGATAGGGGGGTAATTTATGCTGTTTCCAAAATACTAAAAAGATTGTATCATAAAGGCAATTTCTGAGCAGCTTTTGTCATGTTGATCTTGTCGAAACACCTTAAGGAGTAATTTAAAAGGTCCTTCGACAAGCTATCAATGACAGATTTCTTAAGAAGGTCGTCATTGCGAGGCACTAAGCAATCTCAATGCACACGTTAGTAGCGATCGTTGTAAGATTGCTTCGTCGGCTGAAAAAGCCTTCTCGCAATGACGATTCCTCGCGGCTTACAATACGATAAAAACCCTTATGTCACTTATATTGATTTTTATACAATAAATTAACCCTCAGGAATGACATATCTATAATTTATGATATAACCTCGTTACTAAACCTTTTTTGGAGGAAGATCAAATGCGATTGCTTCATGTTCGAAATGGCCGTTGTGTGCGCCATCGCAAAAAGGCTTGTTTTTAGATAAGCCGCAACGGCAGATCGAAAGTACTTCTCTACCTTGTAAGCCATAAGTATTTCCGTTTCTATCTACAATTTCGAAATCGCCCTCAATTTTAACAGAGCCGTTGTTGTTAATGGTAAGTTTTGTTTTAGACATGTATGTGTTAGTTTAGTACAAAACTAAGGCATATAAACCGGAATTTTCGATCAGTCTTCTATTTAGAAACATTCTCTTGTATACTTAAGCTTCTTTTTTAATCACGTAAGCAATCATATCTGTTCTGATCTCGAAACCCAGTTTTTGATAGAGTTTAATCGCGCCTTCATTATCATTTCTAACATGTAAAAAAGGTATTTCCGAACGGAGCAATATCCGCTTAATCTGCTCTTGTAAAATCTTAAAAGCATAACCCTTGCCTAAATGATCGGGATGGGTACAAACCGCACTTACTTCACGATAAGGGCTGGGATGAAATCGGTGTCCGGCCATGGCGGCCAATTTGCCATCAACAAATATACCCGTGTAATTGCTGAGTTCGATGGTTTTGGCTAAAAAAGGCCCTGGCTTGGTCAGCTCTACCAGGTCGATCATTTCTGTAACATGTTCCAGATCAAGATCTGTTATTCCTGTTGCACCTGCAGTTGGTATTTCTTTGCCCCGAAAAATAAATTGAAACATGTTGATCTGGGTTAACAATTTCCATTTCTCAGGTATGTCAACAGGTGTTTTTGAGAAAAATACGAAAAGGCTCTCTGCCGGGCTGATCTGATGAAGGATGTTCAGATTTTCCTGCGAATTATCTTTTAAGCCTGCAAATGCAGTGATATCTTCATGATAATATTTTACCTCATCAAGGCCTTTTGCAATATGGCTATGTCCGGATGTTAAGGCATAATAAATTGGATTATCCAATACGTGTTCCATCCGGCAAAGATATCAAATGCTAAATCAGGGGGAGGTAATTTTATCTAAAGGAGTTAAATCTTGCCTCATAGTTTCTTAGAAAATTCAGTCTATACTCGAACTAAATCTTTCATAAACAAATAATCATCTTCGGAAAGGCTGAGGTCTTTCGCGATTTTCGAAATTAGACTATATATCTTATTGTCAATTTCTATATCATACTCATACAACTGTGTTATAACTGTGTCGTAACAGAGGCCATATTCATGGTTAATTAAAAAATCATTTGCACTGTCTAGATCACGCTGAGGTAAACCCAGAATTTTAGCCCCCTCAATTAATGCCGCTAATTTCTTTTTCATATACCTACAGTTAATTTTTATGCAGATTAGCTTAAGACACTAATTATTTAAAAAAGTTTCTACCAGATGTGCGGTAATTTCAATTGTTTTGTCGCTTACATCCGGATTAAGATTCTCGCCGATCATAGCGCCGTGCACACCAGGCAAAATAACCAGTTGCGCATTTGTAATCAATCTCGACATTTTAACTACATGTTCGGGCCTGATCACATCCTTGTCAGCCACCATTAAAAGTGTATCGGAGGTAATTCCTTTCAGATCATCATCGCTTAGGTCGGTAAAATCGAGCATGCGCTGTTTGTCTTTTTCGAACATCGTCTGTAGTGCATTTTGATCTGGGTTTACTGCTAAAAAAGCTGTTTTCAGTGGCTCCGGCATATGGTCGATGGTTGCATCTCCAAAGCCATTATAAAAGCCGTCAATTAAGCCTTCGCGTCGATAATTGGCCGAAATAACAATGATTTTATTTACTACAGCCGGATGGTGAGCTGCTATATGTAAAGTTGTTGTTCCACCGTTACTGAAGCCCAGAAAATTGGCTTTTGTTATTTTTAGCTGATTTAATAAAGCGCTTACATCCTTTGCATCCTGTTCAAAAGATTCGGCCCCGTCACGGTCGCTGGTACGCCCATGTGCTTGAAGTTCTACTGCAACTATTTTAGTTTTTTGAGCCAAAAAAGGAATTAACCTGCCAAAGGTTGATTGTATGGTTGAGCCGCCACCATGTATCAATACCAGCGGAATTTCTCCCTCACCGTAAATTTCATAGTACATGTTAATACCATTTACCTTTTCATATCTGCTTTTTTATATGCTTCCATCAGTTTTGGTTTAAAAAATTGCTATACAAATCTAAATAAGCCAGTGGATAATAAGGTGTTGATAACAGACAAATTTAGGGTGGTTTGAGCCATTTGAAATATTACTTTTTAAGTTTTTTTACTTTTTTGGTGTAAGCTTCTAAAAATTGATCAATGCCAGCTGCTGCATATCCCAATAACCTGGAGTTTTCGCCCAGCTCGGAAGAAACTATCGTTGTTTTTTCTCTAATCTGGGTCATACAATAAGTATTTATTGCCTGTTGCATGGGTAATGTGATATATTGTTTGGCTCCTGCAATTTTGCCACTTAAAATAATCAGTTCGGGATTAAATAGTTGGATCAGAACGGCTATTCCTTTGCCCATATAAGTACCAACATTAGAGAGCAGCTGAATGGCATATTGATCACCTTTATTTGCTGCTTGAATAATCAAAGCGGGTTCAATTCTTTCGAGTTCTTCGTTAGAAAGTTTATTAAGCATCGAGTTTTTGCCCGATAAAATGCCTTCTTTTGCCATTTCTGATAAGGCATTCCCTGATGCTATGGTTTCGAGGCAGCCGTGTTTTCCGCAGTAACAGAGTGCACCATTCTCCACAAAAGGTATATGTCCCAATTCGCCAGAGAAACCACAGGTGCCTTGCCTTAGTTTTCCGTCCATTATGATGCCTAAGCCCACGCCCCAATCCATTAACAATACAAGTACATTCTTTTTGCCCTTTGCTATTCCGTGGGTGAATTCTGCCATTGATGAGCCATTCACATCATTTTGGATTACTACAGGCATATTTAGCATTTTTTCAAATGCAGTGCTTAAAGGAATGTTTTCGCCATCGCTTAGGAAATAACTATAATTTTCTCCTTTTTTCGCGTCAATTAAGCCTGGCATGCCAACACTGCAGCCAATAAACTCCTTAGCCCTAATGCCTGCCGATTTTAAGATGTCCTGAAGGTGTGCATGTAGGATATTGAAGAAATCAGTCCGGCTTTTTGATATAGGCACCGAAATCGTTTTAACATCTAAGACAAAATTATAGTTGTTATCAATAATAGCTATTTTAGTATGGAATAATTCAATGTCGATACAGAGAATCAGGATCTTCTTATCTTTTAAACGATAAAGATCGGGTTTTCGCCCACCAATAGATAAACCATATCCCTTCTTTTCTATCCAGCCTTCATCAATCAAGCCAATCAGTAGTTTCAGGATACTAGGCGTACTCATTTCCATGATCTCGCATAAAGTAGACACTGAAGATGGGCCTAAATTAAAAAGATACTTAATGAGCCTGTGTTTTTGAATCGATTGCTTATCGTTGTTGTGCAAGATTAGTTTATTTAATAGATTAAGATTCATGTTGTTAATTGCACTATTTAGATAAATATAGCCAACTTATGCTAAAAATTTATTAAAGTTTTTTTAATACGTAAAGAAATCAACGATGTTTTGTCTTTATAATAATTTCTTATTAACATTAACCTTATAATTTTAATCTAACCAGATCTATAATCCGGCTTTCCGGCATCCTAATGCCTTTGGAACCAAACTATCTACAAGTTTTTTATAACAGCAATAAACAGATGGAAACTAAAGAAGAACCACAAAAGGAACAGAACACCAGACGTGATTTTATCAAAAAATCGGCAATTGGCCTGGCGGCATTTACCATTGTCCCAAGGTATGTATTGGGCGGACAAGGGTATCTTGCGCCGAGCGATAAATTAACTAAAGCGGTAATAGGTGTTGGGGGAATGGGCAGAGGTCATTTTGGCTACGAGGGCACTCAGGTAGTAGCCATATGTGATGTTGATCAGAACCACCTTAAACAAGCTGCTACAATGCTGGATAAAGGTGTAAAAACATTTAGTGATTATAGAGAACTTATACAATTACCTGAAGTAGATATTGTACACATTGCTACCCCACCACACTGGCATGGTATAATGGCCGTAGATGCTGCAAATGCAGGAAAAGATATTTGGTGCGAAAAACCAATGACCCATACCATAGGCGAAGGAAAAAGAGTAGTAGAGGCAGTAAAGCAGCATGGTAGAATGTTTAGGTTAAATACCTGGTTTAGGTTTAAAGATACTTTCTATGGAATGGGTACAACTGTAAAACCGATTAAAAAATTGGTTGATAGCGGTATGTTAGGTTGGCCTTTAAAGGTAACCGTAAGTAAACATACCGGCTACGACTGGAAATTTTACTGGGTGGGTAAAGATCATTTAACGCCTCAACCAGTACCACCAGAATTAGATTATAATGCATGGTTAGGCCCTGCGCCATATAAACCTTACAATGCGCACCGTGTTCACCAAACTTTTAGGGGTTACTGGGATTACGATGGCGGTGGATTAAGTGATATGGGGCAACATTATATCGACCCAATACAATATTTTCTAGGTAAGGATGATACCAACCCCATTTCTGTAGAGGTTGATGCACCACAACAACATCCCGATGCTGTAGGCATTTGGCGCAGGATTACCTACACTTATGCCGATGGCTGCCAGATTATTTTGGATGGTGAAGGTAAAGATACCAATGTACCTTATATAGAAGGGCCAAAAGGTAAATTGTATCCGGGTTTTAAATCTGATATTCCTGATCTGGAACGTAAACTGGCGCAATTCCCTGATCCCGATCCGGAGATTGTAGAATTTTCGGAATCGGTGAGGACGAGGAAAAAATTCGCTTTAAATGAAGAGAACGGACACCGTTCGTGCAACATTGTAAATATTGGTCTGGCTGCCTTAAGATTGGGAAGATCATTAAAATTCGACCCGGTTAAGCAAGAATTTGTAGATGATGAGGCGGCTAACAGATTAATTAATCCAGTAATGCGTGCACCATTTTCTATTTAAAACATTCCAAAATACAAACCATCATGAACAAAAAAATATTATTGGTGCTGTTAACCATTATAATGCTTTCCCAGACATTATTTACGGTAATGGCCCTGGCCCAAGATAAAAAAGACGAGCGAACTACTACCACGCGTATTGCCGACCTGTTGGCACAATTACCTGCCCGAGATGCTGCCCAGCTAGCGCGCAATATGAAAGAAGTTGCCGATTTAGGTGAAGAAGGTTATGTAACCTTAATTACTGGTTTAACCGCTGCTGAAAAAGGAGACAACGCCCTTATTGAGTATGCGGTAGGTGGCTTTACTGCATATGCCACCAAAAGTGGTCAACAAAACTTAAGGAATATGGCCATTAGCGCCTATTGCAAAGCATTGGCTAAAGTATCGGATAAACAGAACAAAGCATTTATCATCAGTCAGTTCGATTTAGTAGGAAATGATGGCGCAGTATCTTGTTTAACAGATTACCTTACTGATGAACAACTGGCAGACGAAGCATCGAGGGCGTTGGCCAAAATTGGCACAACCTCTGCTACAAATGCATTGGTTAATGGCCTGAGTAAAGCAAATGGCAAAGCAAAAATTGCCATTGTAGAAGCATTGGGCCATATTAATGCTAAGGGAGCAGCAACAACCATTGCGCCCTTGGCTACCGGAGCAGATAAAGCATTAACCAAGGTAAGTTTGTATGCCTTAGCCAATATTGGCGATGCATCTGCCAAAGAAATTTTGGTAAAAGCTGCTGAACAGGCAGGTTATAAATACGACCAAACCAATGCTGTTGCCGCTTTATTGGTGTATGCACAGAAAAATATTGCAACAGATAAAACCGGTGTAGAGACAATAGCAAAAACAATATTAGAAAAAGCAACGGCTGATGATCAGGTAAACGAACGTATTGCAGCCTTAAAATTACTTTCGGCAACACAAACCGATCAACAGGCCTTGTTAGCTGCTATGACCGATAAACAGTTTGAATTTCGCGCGGCTGCGGTTAAATTCGCTGCTGATGGTGTAAATGATGCCAACAGTGCAGCCTGGGTAAGCCAGTTAAAAAAGGTGGATGCCCCAACTCAGGTTTCTATTTTAGACATGTTGGGCAATAGCAAAGCAAAATCTGCCTTGCCGGCCGTACTTAAACTAATTAAAAGTGACGATCAACAGGTAAAACTGACGGCAATTAATACAGCCGTAAAACTAGGTCAGGAAGAGGTTATAGACGACCTGTTGAAGTTAATGGATAAAGGAGATGCTGCAGATATTGCTAGCATTGCTAATGGTATTTTAAGAATAAAAGGAGAAAGTGTAGCCACTAAAGTTGGCGCTTATATCCCAAAAGCTAAACCAGAAGTTCAGGTTGCTTTGATTAATATTTTAGCCGCCCGTGCAGCAACAAGCCAAACTGAAGTAATTTATGCTGCATTAAACAGTAAAAAACCTGAAGTGAGAAAAGCAGCATTTCTTTCTTTAAAAGATGTTGCAGTAGCCGAAAATAAAGCACAGCTATTCGATCTTTTAAATAAAACCACCGATGCCGCAGAACTAAGTGCTGTACAAGATGCCATTATTGCCTCGGTAAAAGGATCAGCAGATAAAGAAGTGCAAACCAATGCTATTCTTCAGCAAATGAATAATACACCTGCTGATAAAAAAGTGCTGTTTTATAAGGTGCTGGGTAGCTTAGGTGGGCAGCAATCGTTAAAATCGGTATCAGAAGCTTATGCTACAGGCGATGATGTAACCAAAAAAGCTGTAATCGAAGCACTCTCTTCGTGGTCAGATTCGGGCTCGACCGATGCATTGATCGGTATTGCACGCAGCACGACTAATCCAGACTTTTTGGACCAGGCGATTGTGGGTTACTTGACTATCGTGAGAAATACAAAATATCCGGCAGAGCAACGTTTACTACTGTTGCGCAATGCAATGGCAGTCGCTAAAAGCCCGGCACAGCAACAACAGATTCTTAAGGATACTGAACAAGCTAAATGTTTTAACGCGATCGTATTTGCAGGTCAGTATTTAGACAATACTACTTTACAACAGGCTGCGGCAAACGCGGTAATGAATATTACCATGGCGGGAACTTATAATGGCGACATTGTAAAAGGCTTGTTAAATAAAACTATTGCGGTAATTACCGGAGGCAATGCCGGTTATCAGAAAGAAGGTATGCGTAAATATATTTCTGAAATGAAAGCAGGAGAGGGCTTTGTACAAGTGTTTAACGGTAAAGATTTAGCTGGTTGGAAAGGGCTTGTGGCCGATCCGATCAAAAGATCAAAAATGGATGAAAAAACTTTGGCAGAAGCACAAGCAAAAGCTGATGCCGAAGTGAAAGAAAGCTGGAAAGTAATTGACGGCGAACTACAGTTTCAGAGTCATGGCAATAACCTGGCTACCGTTAAAAAATATGGTGATTTTGAAATGCTGGTAGACTGGAAAATTATCGATGATAAAAAAGGAGAAGGTGATGCGGGCATTTACCTTCGAGGTACACCGCAGGTACAGATCTGGGATCTTGCCCGCACAAAAGTTGGTGCTCAGGTAGGTTCTGGTGGTTTGTACAACAATCAAACAAACGAAAGTAAGCCGCTTAAAGTAGCCGATAATAAATTAGATGAGTGGAATACATTCAGGATCATCATGAAAGGCGACCGAGTTACCGTTTATCTGAACGGACAATTGGTTACTGATAACGTAATCTTAGAAAATTATTGGGACAGAAGTTTGCCAATCTTTGCAGAAGAGCAGATCGAATTGCAGGCGCATGGATCGCCGGTAGCTTACCGCGATATCTATATTAAAGGAATTCCTCGCCCAAAACCCTTTGAGCTAAGTGTGCAAGAGAAAAAAGAAGGATACAAAGTATTATTTGATGGAACCAATATGCATAGCTGGACAGGTAATACCACCGATTATGTTATCGAAGACGGAAACATCGCTATCAGGCCAAAACCAGGTAAAGGATCTGGTGGAAACTTATTTACTAAAGAAGAATTCGCCGATTTCGTTTATCGTTTCGAATTTCAGTTAACCCCAGGCGCAAATAATGGCTTAGGGATCAGGGCTCCCTTAGAAGGTGATGCCGCCTACGTGGGTATGGAACTGCAGATACTGGATAATGATGCGCCGATTTATAAGGACCTGAAAGCGTACCAGTACCATGGTTCTGTTTATGGTACTATTCCTGCCAAAAGAGGGTTTTTAAAACCTACAGGTGAGTGGAACTATGAAGAAGTTATTGCCAAAGGATCGAAGATTAAAGTAATCTTAAACGGCACGGTAATTTTAGATGGTGATATCGAACCATTTAAGAAAAACGGAACGCCAGATCATAAAGAACACCCTGGTTTATTACGCGAAAGTGGACATATTGGCTTCTTAGGTCATGGTTCTCCAGTTCAATTCCGTAACATCAGGATTAAAGATTTGAGTAAGAGAGAGTCAGGCCAGAAAGAAACTGACATAAAAGCTGTCGCTAAAAAGAAATAAAGTTAAATTTAGTATTAAATACCTTAAATAATGATAGAGGATAAGGCAAATTCGAAAACCGAAAATTCGAGAAGAAACTTTATTAAAACAACAGCACTTGCCGCTGCCGGATTTATGATTGTGCCCCGCCATGTGTTGGGTGGGCCAGGTTTTTTGGCGCCAAGCGATCGCTTACAATTGGCTGGAATAGGTGCAGGTGGAAAAGGAGAAAGCGATATTGCCAGTATTGTTAAGGGAGGTAAAACAGATGTTGCTTTTTTATGCGATGTTGACGATAGAAGAGCTGCAAATTCCTTAAAAAACTTCCCGAAGGCAAAATATTACAAAGATTATCGCGAGTTGCTTGATAAAGAAGGCAAAAATATTGATGCCGTAACGGTATCTACGCCCGATCATACCCACGCGCAAATTGCCATGGCTGCTATGCAGTTAGGCAAACACGTATATGTGCAAAAGCCTTTAACGCATGATATTTACGAAGCCAGGATGTTAACCGAAGCTGCAAACCGCTATAAAGTAGTTACGCAAATGGGTAATCAGGGGGCTTCGGGCGATGGCGTAAGAAGACTTCAGGAATGGTACGATGCAGGCCGGATCGGTAAAGTTCATACCGTTTACTGTTGGACCAACCGACCAGTATGGCCACAAGGAATTTCGTGGCCAACCGGAAAAGCCGAAATACCAAAAGAACTCGATTGGGATTTGTGGTTAGGTAGTGCTCCATACAAAGAATATGTAAACAAACTGGTTCCTTTTAACTGGAGGGGATGGTGGGATTACGGCACCGGAGCCATTGGCGATATGGGTTGCCATTTAGTAGAACCTCCTTTTAGGGTGTTAGGTCTGGATACCCCCATCAGCGTAGAATGTAGCGTAGGAAGTGTATATGTTGATGAATTTAAACGTGCTTATTTACCAGAAAGCTGTCCGCCATCAAGCCATGTAATTTTAACCTTTGCCAAAACGGCAAAAACCAAACATGAGGTTCAGGTGCATTGGATGGATGGAGGTATTAAACCGGAACGCCCTGAAGAATTGGGACCTAATGAAAGCTTTGGCGATAATGGTGTGCTTTTTATCGGCACAAAAGGCAAAATGATCTGCGAAACTTATGGCAAAAATCCAAAGTTATTGCCTCTGTCGCGCAACGAATCAGATAGCACAAAAATCACAATTCCGCGTATCGTTAATCAGGAAGAAGGCCATTATACTCAGTTTGCCGAAGCGGCCATTGCTGGTTACGGAAAAATAGCACTGAGTTCGCCATTTGAAATTGCCGGGCCACTTACCGAAACTTTATTGATTGCCAATCTGGCTATTAGAGGTACAGATGTGCAGCGCAGAGATACTGCAGGTAAAATCAGTTATCCGGGCAGAGATATCAAAATGCTTTGGGATAAAGTGAATATGAAGGTGACTAATTTTGACGAAGTAAATCAATTTGTGAAACGCGAATACCGCAAAGGTTGGAGTTTGGGTGTTTAAGGTTTAATATGTCGACAGAAAATAAGAATTTAAGGGTATTAGTTGTAGGCTGCGGTAATATGGGTGCTTCCCATGCCACGGCTTATCACACTTTACCAGGTTTTGAGATATGCGGATTGGTTTCGATAGGGAAAAGTAAAGAAACCCTTAACGAAAAATTAGGGGAGCAATACGATTTGTATACTGATTTTTACGAGGCGCTTGCCGTAACGAGGCCAGATGCCGTTTGTATTTCTACCTATCCTGATACCCACGAAGCTTATGCTATAAAATCTTTCGAGAGTGGTTGCCATGTGTTTATCGAAAAACCACTGGCCGATAGTGTAGAGGGCGCAATAAAGGTAGCAGAAGCGGCTAAAAAAGCGAACAAAAAATTATTGGTGGGTTATATCCTTCGCTATCATCCCTCATGGGAGAAATTTACAGCAATTGCCCGAGAAATGGGAAAGCCCCTCGTAATGCGCATGAACCTGAATCAACAGAGTCACGGCCCCAAATGGACCGTGCATCGTAACCTGATGAAAAGTTTAAGCCCTATTGTAGATTGTGCGGTGCACTATATCGATATCATGTGCCAAATGACGCGTTCAAAACCTGTACAAGTGAGTGCCATTGGTGCAAGGCTTACTGATGATATCCCTGAATGGAATTACAACTACGGACAGCTGCAAATCCGTTTCGAAGATGGCTCCATAGGTTGGTATGAAGCGGGTTGGGGCCCAATGGTAAGCGATAATGCTTTTTTTATTAAAGATGTTTTTGGTCCGAAGGGATCAGTATCTATCATGGCAAAAAAAGCTGGTGCAGCCGGAAACTCTGATAATATTGATGCGCATACCAAAACCGAATCAATTAAAATACATCATGCCAATTTAGATGCTCACGACGAGTTCAGTAAAGTCGATGAATGGGTAGACCTTACGGATGAACCCGATCATCAGGAACTGTGCAACCGCGAACAACGTTATTTCTTAAAAGCGATTATAGAAGATATCAATTTAACCGATGCTACAGAAGATGCCATAAACAGTTTAAGGATTGCTTTTGCCTGCGATGAATCGGTAAAAACCGGTGAAATGATCCGGTTAACGTAGTCTTTCTCGTCATTTCTGTTTCCCCGACCGTCCTGCTGAACTTGTTTCAGCATCTATCATATGATGCTTGAGTCAAAAAAGCCTGGTTTTTTGTATCATTGACTCATGAAGTAAGAAATGGGATTGTGTTATGGAAGAACTTCATTAGTCTTAATGAAAAATCAGAACCATGCACGATAATGATGCAAAACGGCTTTCACTTTCTGTTTTGTCTGTATGATAACCTAAGGGGTAAAATATTATAATACAGGTTAAATCGAACTTTTAGTTAGGACATTTCTACTTATTTTTAATCTAAATTGCTTTGATTCAGATTTGTTTTTTTTCTATAATTACAGAATGAAATTTAAACTATTAATTCTCTCAATTCTTGTTTCTTCGTCTATACAGGCACAAACAAATTTGAACCCAGGTTGGGAATATTTTTTCAAAAACAACCGTACAGCAGCACGCGATTTTTTTACCAAAGCAGCGCTTAAACCTGCGTTTTCAGATGAAGCAAATGTTGCGCTTTCTATGATGACAGAAATGGACCGCCCGGCCAAAGAAGGTTTTAACTACTTAAATAAACTATCCAGTACCTCTAAAAATCCACAACCATATCTAATTGCGCTTTGGAGCGATTTGCCCAATAATGCTTCGAGGATAAAAACAGCCGACCAGTTGGAGTTTTATAAGAAATTGGCAGCGAGAAAAGATGTTGATGGCACCATTAATGCGTTAGCTTACGCATCGTTGGGTTCTCATTTCGAAGAGAAAAAGCAAAATACGGAAGCTGATCAGTATTTCAATAAGATTGGTGAAATCGAAAATTGGTTAATCACCGGCGAATATGAAAACATTTCTACCAGTGGTTTCGATAAGCAGTACGATGATATTTTAGCGCATCCAGAACTTAATTATGTTTTTACAGGTAAAAAGAACCGAAAATTTAGCTGGAGAACAGTACCTTATGTAAGGCATGATAAATGGTTCGATTTTACTTACTACAACACTTACGAAAATGCATTGCAGTTTGCCCAAACATTTGTTAATGCACCTGCAAGTACGACAGCACAGTTAAGGATAGGCGTATCCGGATCGGTAAAGGTTTGGGTAAACGATCAGCTTTTAATCAGCGAGTCTGAAGAAAGAAACAACGACCTTGATGCATACATTGTTCCAGTGAAATTAAACCAGGGCTACAACCGTGTTTTGGTGCAGATAGGAGAGAGTTATGCTGGCCGATCGAATTTTATGCTGCGGTTAACAGATACCAATGGAGCGCCTTTAAACAACCTTTCTACTACGAGCACACCGCAGGCATATTCAAAAGAAACAAACCCTGCTCCAGCTCAGCTAAAACCAGTTGGATTCAAATATTTCGAAGATGCCCTGAAAGCAAAACCACAGAGCTATTTAAATCAGTTAATGATGGCCAAGCTTTATTTGCGCTTAGGGAATGTGTTTGATGCGAGGTTGATCCTGGAGAAACTTAAAAAGCGATTTCCTGAGAGTACCTATCTCAACCTGATGATGATAGAACTGTTTGCTAAAGCCGATAATAGAACCGGTATCGAGACCCTCAGGGAAGAAATTAAAACACACGACCCAGAATGTTCGCTAGCCCTGGAGCTTGTATATACGGAGCATTTTCAACAGAATGATTATGTGCGTGCAAAGGAGGTTCTAGCTAAACTGGAAAAAAATTATGGCGAGGATGAGTCGGTGTTGATGAAAAAACTAAATATACTCGGACAAGAGAAAAAACAGCCTGAAATTATAGCCTTAGTTGAGAAAATTTATCCTCAATATTTAAGTTCAGCAGATATTGTTAATCTAAAATACCTGATCGAAGTGCAAATTAGGAAAAACCCTAAAGCGATTGATATTTTGCAAAAATATATTGATGAGAATAACGATTATAAGGCGGCTAAATATGTAGCCAAACTACATTTGGATAAAGGAGAAACCGATGCCGGTATTGATATTTACAAAAAAGAATTAGCGAACGATCCGATCGGATTTTCCATCTACACCGACCTTGCAGGTATTTACTATCAGTTGCAACAATACGATGAGGCAGAAAAATTATATTTGAAAGTACTCGAAATCGATCCTAACAATGCATTTGTATATTCTCAGTTAGGTACATTGTACAATGCAAATAAGCAGAAGGAGAAAAGTGTTAAGGCATACGAAAAGAGCTTACAGATCGACCCTAATAATTACACCGTTATCCAGTTGTTAAGAACACTTCAGGATAAAAAAGCGGTATTTGATTATTTCGAAAAACCCGATGTTAAAGCAATGGCTAGTAAGGCGCCATCTAAAACAGAATATCCAGATGGACAGGTTGTGGTTTTAAATAATGAAGTACAAAAAGTTGTTTATGAAAATGGCGGATCGGAAGAGAAGCACTTTTTTACAGCAAAAATACTAACTCAAAAAGGGCTGGAAAGCTTTAAGGAATACGCCATTCCATATAACAGTGATCAGAATTATGCTGTCGAAATAGCTGAGGTAATAAAAACCAATGGAACAAAGGTTCCAGCCGAAACCAATAACAACGAGTTGGTATTTACCAACCTCGAAATTGGCGATGTGATTAATATCCGATATAAAATCGAAAATTTCCATGTTGGAGCAATGTCTACCCACTTCTGGGATTCTTTCTATTTTAGCGATGGTCTGGATAATCTTAATATTAAATATTCATTGCTAATCCACCGCGATAAAGCATTCAAATATGTTTTTTCACAACAGGATATTGCTCCGGTTAAAACAGCTAAGGATGAATTTGATCTGTACATATGGGAAAAGAATAACCAGGAAGCCTTAAGGTATGAGGATAAAATGCCTCCGATGGATGATGTAACCAATATACTTTATTTATCATCTATTCCCGACTGGAAGTTTATTGCAGATTGGTATGACAATATTGCATCGGCTAAAGCACGGAGCAGTTATGAAATAAAAACAGTAGTAAACGATCTGTTTGCGGGTAAAAGTAATTTAGATGATTTAAGCAAAATCAAAATGATTTATAATTACATCGTTACCAATATCGCATACAGCTCCGTATCGTTCAGGCAGAGTGGTATTATTCCTCAAAATCCAGCAACAGTTGTTAATACAAGAATTGGTGATTGTAAAGATGTATCTACGCTTTTTGTAAGTATGTGCAAAGAAGCTGGAATTACAGCATCGCTGGCTTTGGCAAATACCAGAGACCGAGGACAAAACACACTATTGTTACCGAGCATCGAATTTAATCACTGTATTGCCAAATCTACAATAGGAGGGAAAGATTACTGGGTAGAGCTTACTTCCAGAACATTGCCTTTTAATACTTTCAGCAATACTTTCTTGGGATCAAATATCCTTGAAATTAATAAAACAAGTACAGCGCTAACCAAGTTTAATCCCGGTATAAGAGGAAAAAATATGATGGGTTATAAAACCGAGGTGAAGCTGGAAAATGCTGATATGGCGGTTAAAGAAACCAATTGGAATACCGGATCAATGTCTAGTTATATCAGAAGTGTTTTTAACGATTTGAGTAGTGCAGATCAAATTAAGAAAATGAAAGAGGAACTAACCGGTGTCTATCCCGAAAACGAAATCTATAACCTTAGCTTTACCAACCTCAATACCTCAAAATCTACTTCAGATACTGTTGGGACAGCCTGTTCATATAAATTGCTTAACGTAAGCAAAAGTGTAGCGGGCATGTCGATATTCTCTATTCCATGGTCAAACAAATCTTATGCAACAGCCTTACAGGTGGTTTCACCAAGGAAATTTGGTATTGATCTTACCCAGTTATTTGGTGTTGACGAGTCTAATCAAGAATTATCATTAGAACTTCCAACCGGAAAAGCGATGGTCCAACCTTTTAAAGCCGTTCAATTAAGTAATGATTTTGTCGATTTTAAACTAGAAAGCGTACAGCAAGGGAATAAACTCGTTTTAAAGCGAAGTTTTGCATTAAAGAAAGATTATGTTCCTTTAGATAAGATCGATCAGTTTAAGGCTTTTTATAAAGAAATGGCCGAGGCTGACGATCAGCAATTGGCAATGAAATAAACGATAAATTAAAAGAGATTGTGTTACAAAGTGGATTTTAGATGTTACCATGTTGAGCGCAGTACAGATTGGACTCAACATGGCAATCTATATTTATGATATAACGGATCAAGCGGAAAAGTTGGGGGGGATGTTTTTTTAAGCATATATTTTCGACAATCTGAATAAGAAGAATTTAATATCCCTTACACCTCTTGAGG
>NZ_JACHCQ010000045.1 GCF_014205835.1 Pedobacter sp. AK013
AATATAACACTACAAAGGGTAGACTTAAAGCTACCCTTTTTTATAAACAAAAAAATATTTCTCCGGACAACAGTGAAATAAATTCAGCATGACGAACATTAAAAAACAATGAATTACAAACAATACTTCGAAAAAGCAAAACAGGCAAGCCGTACTTTGATTAGTTTGAGCAAAGAAACTACAGATGCTGTCTTACTAGATTTAGCCGCTGCTTTAGTGGTAAACACAGACGAGATTCTTACAGAAAACGAAAAGGATTTAGCTAAAATGCCCATCGAGGATCCCAAATACGACAGGTTGAAGCTGAGTGCAGCACGTATTATGGATATTGCGAGTGATCTTAAAAATGTTGCAAGCTTAAGCAGTCCATTAGGTAAAATTCTTTCTGATAAAACGCTGCAAAACCAGCTTCATATCCAAAAAGTTAGTGTGCCATTGGGTGTGGTTGGTGTAATTTACGAAGCTCGTCCAAACGTTACTGCTGATGTATTTTCGCTTTGTTTTAAAACCGGAAATGTTGCTGTATTAAAAGGAGGCAGTGATGCTGAATTTTCGAATCGGGCTATTGCAAAGGTGATACACGAGGTTTTGGATAAGTATAAAATCAATCGCAATGTTTTAACCCTATTGCCAGCCGAAAGAGCAGCAACTGAAGCTTTATTGAATGCAAGAGGTTTTGTAGATGTGCTAATCCCAAGGGGAAGTCAATCCTTAATTAATTATGTCCGCGAAAACAGTAAAATCCCGGTTATTGAAACCGGAGCCGGAATTGTACACACTTATTTTGATGAGACGGGTGATTTAGAGAAAGGTAAAGCCATTATTTTTAATGCCAAAACAAGAAGGGTTAGTGTTTGTAATTCTTTAGATTGTGTGCTGGTTAATGAAAACAGATTGAATGACCTACCTGCACTTTTATCCCCTTTGGCTGATGGGAAGGTGGAACTGTATGCCGATGAAAAAAGTTATGAAACGTTGAAGCATTCTTATCCTGCGCCATTGCTAAACCAAGCTTCACCAGAACATTTTGGTACCGAGTTTTTATCGTTAAGGCTAGCCGTTAAAGTAGTGGCCGATTTAGCTGAGGCACTGAACCACATTGCCGATTATAGTTCTAAACATAGTGAAGCTATTATTTCTGAAGATGCCGCTAATATCGCCCAATTTTTAAATGAAGTAGATGCTGCTGCGGTGTATGCCAATGCCTCTACCGGGTTTACGGATGGTGCACAGTTTGGCCTTGGTGCCGAAATTGGGATCAGCACACAAAAACTTCATGCCCGCGGACCAATGGGACTTGAAGAATTAACCAGTTATAAGTGGGTGGTTAGAGGTGATGGACAAGTGAGGGGTTGATAAATTGATTGTCATTCTGAGCGCGGCGAAGAATCTGCAAACGTTGGAAATTGTCATTAAATTTGTCACAATTAGTAAGCCTTAGTGAAGTATGGCTAACTCAAGGATTCTTCGCTGCGCTCAGAATGACAGCAGAGCATTAAAGCTCAAACGCAGCTCCCCTTTCAGGCACCTCCACGTTAAAACCATCTTCTTGTAATGCCAATGATAAACTTTGCAGGCTTTTATCTTCGCCATGTACCAGGAAAACTTTTTTCGGCTGACCGGTTTGTTTAATTGTTTTTACTAAGTCGTTATGATCGCCATGGCCGCTGAGTAGATCGGTTTGGCGGATGGTGGCGTAAACCATCATTTCCCGGTCTTTAATACGGACAATTGGTGCTCCGCTTAGTAATTTATATCCAAGCGTTCCTTTGGCACAATAACCAATAAAAAGAATGGTGCAATAATAGTTCTGAATGTTGTAATACAGGTGATCCTGTATCCTTCCGCCTTCTAACATGCCTGCAGAAGAAATAATAATGCAAGGGTCAAAATAATTGGAAACATCTTTACTTTCTTTCATGGTTTGAACATAAGCCAGGTGTTCAAACTCAAACTCATCGCCCATGGTTTGGTAAAAATCTTTCGCTTCCTGGTTTACCAGGTTATGGTGCTTGCGGTAAACCTCGGTAGCTTGGATGGCCATTGGGCTATCTACAAAAATTTGGACAGGTGGTAACAGTTTTTTGGTGAAAATCTGGTTTAAGGCAAATACCAGCGATTGTGTACGGCCAATGCTAAATGCAGGAATAATCAATCGACCAGGACTTTTAATACAGGCTTCGGTAATCTCCTGAACCAATCTTTCTTCCAGTGTTTGGTCTTTGGTATGCATTCTGCCTCCATATGTGGCTTCACTTACTACATAATCTACTTCTGGCAATGGCTCTGGATTAACCAAAACCGGGTAGTTCTCTCTGCCGATATCGCCTGTAAAAGCAATTTTCTTTTCAATGCCCTTATCATTTATGGTTAAAATAGCGGCCGCAGCACCCAGCAGATGGCCAACAGGAACAAAGGTTAAACTAATATCACCATTAATCTTAAAAGGTTTGTTAAAGGCAATGGTTACAAAACGATCGATGGTATCCATTACATGTTTGTGCAGGTATAAAGGTTTTGGTCCGCTGAAGTTGCCGCGTTTGGTTCTGGGTTTTCGGCTGGCCTTTCTTAAGAAAAGTTCAACAGAATCGAATAATAATATCGAAGTAAGATCGGCTGTTGGTGGTGTACAAAGCACCTGGCCTTCAAAACCCAATCGAACCAATGTTGGCAAATTACCTGAGTGATCGATATGGGCATGGGTTAAAATGACCAGGTTTATACTTGCCGGATCGAAAGGGAATTGTTGGTTTTCTTCTTGGTAGGTTTCCTTCTCGTAATCTAATCCGCAATCTATCAGTATTTTATAATGCCCAATTTCTAGCAGGTGCATACTGCCTGTTACCTGCTGTGCTGCACCCCAAAACGTTAACTTCATCTTCTTATCTATCGCGTAAAATCTTTAGCCGTAAAGTAATATAATTGACCGGATTTTTAAGCAATAAGACGTAATTTTTTAATTATAGTTGACCTGCTTCTCTAAATTTAACCTCAAAAGATTTTTATCTTTGTAAGAAAATATCAGTTATGCAAGAACCTTTTGATATAGAGATAGGACCGATTAATTATTCAGTTTTTCCTGAAGGAAATGATTCTTATACCATTTTTAAAGATGGAAAGGAATACATTCAGATCCAGAAAGATACTTCAGCTATCTGGTTAAAGATGGACTATAAAACCGAACTTCCGATTTTTGAAGAAGATGAAGAAGTGAATGCAATTGGACAGGCGATTGAAAATTATGTGCCTGAACCTGAAGACGAGGAAGAAGACGAATTATAACAGGAAATCCTCAACAGAGATAGGCAAAACCAATCGCTGTTGAGGATTTAAATTTAAGCAAGGAGCTTTAGCAACTCTTCTGCAACTTTTTCTGATGAAGCCGGGTTTTGTCCGGTAATCAATAAACCATCCACTACGGCATAAGGATTCCAATCGGCTATTTTGCTGTAATGTGCACCATTTTTTATCAACATATCCTCTACTAAGAAAGGCACTACGTTTGTTAATTGTACAGCTTCTTCTTCGGTATTGGTAAATCCAGTTACATTTTTTCCATTCACCAGGTATTCGCCGTTTACCTTTACATCCTTAAGCACTCCTGGAGCATGGCATACAAATGCAACGGGTTTATTGGCGGTATAGAATTCGGCAATGAGTTGTTGTGATGTTGCGCTTTCTGCCAAATCCCAAAGAGGTCCGTGGCCACCAGGATAAAAAACTGCATCATAATCATTCATCACTACATCAGTCAATCGGGTAGTATTCTTTAATTTGGCCAAAAGAACAGTGTCTTTGTCCATTCTTTTCGTTGTTTCAGTTTGAAAAGAAGGATCTTCACTTTTAGGGTCGATTGGCGGCTGACCACCTTTTGGCGAGGCCAATACAATATCTATACCTTTATCGGCTAAGGCATAATAGGGCGCAGCCAATTCTTCTGACCAAAAGCCTGTTTTTAAACCTGTGTTTCCTAATTCGTCGTGGCTCGTAAGCACGAATAAAACTTTCTTATTCATATTTTTATGCTAAGTGTATCACAAAATTAGTGCTGTTGATTCCGGTAGCAAAGGACTTCAATCACAAATTTAATGTGCGCAAAATCACACTTTTGCTGAGAGTCTGCTTAAGGTTTCTCTTGAAATGCCCAGGTAAGCAGCAATTATTGTTTTTGAAACCCGTTGCATCAATTGCGGGTACTGTTGAGCGAGTTGTTCGAAACGCTCTTTCGGGCTTGTAGTTAAAAGCGACAAAATCCTTTGCTGTAAAGCTACATAGCCTAAACTGTTTTTTATCCTGAAAAAACGCTCCATTTTATGGCTTTCGCTGCATAACTGATCTAAATTCTCTTTGCTAATGGAGAGTAGCTCAGCGTTTTCGAGGCAGCTGATGTTGGTAATCGATTTAACATGACCATAAAAAGCCCTGAAATCGGAAAGCCACCAGTTTTCCATTGCAAACTGGATAATATACTCTTTACCATTGGCATCAGTAAATGTGGCCTTTAATAAACCTTTAACTACAAAATAGATATGATTAACAAATTCATCTTCCTGAATCAGATACTGGTGTTTTTTTAGCGTTTTGGGTTTAAAATAAGTTGCTATGTGCTCAAACTCCTGGTCGCTAAGGGAAATGATTTCCTCAAGGTGTGTTTTTAATTCAAAACTCATGCTATAAATTTAGCTAAATTAAGCATGAAACTCATTTTTGATTTCAGAATGAACTCAGGACAAAAAAAAGGCCCGATTATGAACCGGGCCTTTTTTTTGAATTATTCCTTGTTATCTGGTACAATCTGCAGTCCAGATTTGACTGTCTTTAGCTACCCTGATGGTTAGATTGCTGGCATCGATGCTAATGCCTGTTAGGCCCGAACCGATACTCACATAGCTGTTATCACCTTTCTTTTCAAACTTTACCCCTGTAATATCCGGAATGTTGTTGCCAAAGTAAAAATTATAGGTTTCTCCAACTTTACTCACGGTTACTTTTCCATCGCTGCTGGTAATGGTATTTTGGCCGCTTCGGTACGAAACAGATCCTTTGTAGGTACCTACAAAGAAATCGCGATCGGCTGGATCAGTATCTTTTTTACACGAAACCATCACCGTTAATGCTATCAAAAGCATACTGAAAATTTGAACTGTCTTTTTCATCTCTTTCACTTTTTTTAATTTTAAATAGGTAATAAATGTAACAGTGTTATGACAACGACTGTGCCAAAGCATTGCGGCCATAGGCTGAACAAGTCTTTAAAATATAGTAAAATGAAATTATTTTTAATTTTAAATTGTTGTGATACAGTGTTTTGGTGAGTTTTCAAAAAGAAAGAATATGAAAGCCTTTTAAACCTCAATCCAGGAGTTAGCGTTAACATTTTAGAATGGTAAAACTGTTCAGTTTAAAAGAACTTGCTCAAATAAGTACCTCCATATGGCTATCTTTTTTTGGAATGGGGTTGCAGGTGAAAAGTGATAAAACCAAAAAGATATGAAGTATTTCATATTATTCTTTGGTGTAGTTTGATGGACCATTAATATTAATTTTTTCGCCTAAGAAATGAGGTTTTCTACCAATCATCAAGTCGATTGTAGACTTTACAAGAGCAAAATACTCTCTGAAGGAAACATATTTGAAACCTTGGTATGTTCCTTGATCAGCAATAAAACCGTAAGACTTTATACCCAATTTATTTCCGATATTGACACATCGGTTTAAATGATATTTTTGTGAAACCAGAATGGCTGTATCAATATTAAAGATATATTTTGACCTGTATAAAGTAGAGTAGCTATCAAATCCAGCATAATCAAGATAAATTTTATTGGTATCAACACCATGTTCGCAGCAGTAAAGTTTCATCACTGTTAATTCGTCGTGTGTTTCACTGCCATTATCTCCTGACAACAGAATTTTATCAATTTTATGGTTTTTATAAAGCTTTATGCCAGCATCAAGCCTGTCTTTTAAATATTTGCTAGGTTTATTGTTGTTTATTCCTGCTCCGAAAATAATGGCCACTTTGGTTTTTGGTGCATCTTGTTCATTCGGGTAAATTACCGGATCGGTCTGGTATTTTACGAACAAGTTTATACATAACACGACAGTAGCACTTAAAATAAGGCTGTAGAATAGCAGTTTTTTGATTTTCATTTATTGATGCGTTAATTATTTACTTTTTGAGCTGTGGTTTTGGATTATTGTTTTTCTTTAAGACTGCATCAGTCTCTTTATCCAGATTTAAATTGTCAGTGTCATCAAAAGGTTCGCCAATTTTGTATAGTATGTGCTTTTTATCGAGCTTATATAACTGATAATAATTGGTGCCTGTTAAACCATAACTTACAATTACTTTGTGTTTTTGGTCATAGCTGGGGTTAACAATTTTGTCGAAATCTTTCACCCTGGTTAAGGTATGAGTTTTAGGATTGACGAGGTAAAGATTATAGAACGAATTTCCTCCCCTGGCACCTGTATCTTCGAAAATTAACAGATCTTTTATACCGTCGTTGTTATAGTCTTCGTAAGTAATATTGTCTTTGACGTGGCGCATTTCTATGTTTTCTTCCCAAAAGATTTTATCGGCTTTTACACCTCTCTTACCAAAATAGCTATTGGCATAGCATAATTCTCCTAAAGGTTCTTTTTCAGTAATTAAATACTGTATCGCGAGTATATAGTCTTTATTTTTAAAAGGATAAATGTATTGCCAAATTCCAGATTCACTTGGCTGATGGAATATTTTTTGCGCAAACGAATTAGTGGTAACGAGTACAAAGATTAGATAAAGGGTCTTGTTCATGTTTCACTTTGCTTAATCTGCTAAATATCGGTAAAAATCGTTTACAAAGGTCTTCTGCCCATCATGAAAGATATTTATACTATTGAAATTAATAATTAAGCCTTGTGGTGCTTCTAATAACTTCATATAAGTTAATAGCTGCGCCTCTGTAATGGCCTCAATATTTTTTGAAGCTTTTATTTCAACAACAAGGCAGCCTTCGATAAGTAAATCACATCGCAGCGTTGTAGCAACAGTAAGTTCTTTATAATAAACTGGTGTTGCTATTTCTGTTAGGAAATAAATATCCCTGAGTGATAGTTCATGTTTCATACATTCATGATAGACACTTTCTAATAATCCTGGACCAATAGCTTTGTGAATTTCAATTGCAGCCCCAATTACATTGTATGTTAATTCCCTTAAATAAGATTTTGAAACCATAAATTTTAGTTTTTAATGTTGTTATCTTGATTGCGAACTATATGAGCCATTTTTAACAATCTAAATTTTGCCATATAGTTATTTAGATCATATAGTTTATTGTTGCGTTGATTGCTAGCTATATGCACTATCTTTCTATATGGTAAGAAATATTTAACCCTGATTTTATTGTTAGCTATGTGAGTCCTTTGTTAATAATCTAAATTTTGCCATATAGTTATTTAGATCATATAGTTTATTGTTGCGTTGATTGCTGACTATATGTGTTATCTTTCTATATGGTTAATCAAGTGTATGTGATTATATATTGCCTGGCCATATTGAGCTTGTAGTATACTTTGTCTCTAATTATTTTTAGTAATCATGGTACATGGTTTTACCCAGCCCAACCCTCTCTATCCAGACTCCTGTAATTAATAGATTCTGCTAAATGCTCGAGCTCTATATTTTCACTGCCATCTAAATCTGCGATTGTTCTGGCTACTTTCAGAATTCTATCATACGCTCGGGCAGATAGACCCAATTTTTCCATAGCAGTTTTTAAAAGGCTGGTACCTGCCTCACTGATCTCACATACCTTCCGAACCATTTTCGGACTCATTTGGGCATTGCAATGCAACTCTTCTCTGTCTGCAAAACGTAGATCCTGAATTTCCCGAGCCTGAATTACGCGTGTCCTGATGTGATTGCTTTTTTCTGCTTCTTGCGAAGAGGCAAGTTCCGTAAAATCAACAGGAGTAACTTCTACATGAAGATCAATCCGGTCTAAAAGCGGTCCTGATATTTTACTCAGATATTTTTGAACCACACCAGGTGCACAAACACAATCTTTCTCCGGGTGATTGTAAAAACCACATGGGCATACATGCGTTGCCTTGTTTGCGATATGATAAGAGCACATCTAAGCCGCGACTAATCAGCTATCCACAAAATCCGTCCACTTTAGGCGAACATATACGGAGGAGAAGAATGGACTTAAAAATGTCACAGGCGGCGGTCGCGAGGTCACTGGGCGTAGTAGAAGATTGCATCACCTATTGGGAGAACCACCGGAGTGAGCCGAAAGTATCATACTATCCACGCATCCTTATGTTTTTAGGATACTCCCCATGGCAGCTTGATATGAGCACATTGCAAGGCCGGTTGAAGGAATATCGATATCGACACGGGCTGAGTTATAAGAAATTCGGAATGATCTTCGGAATGGACGCTGCGCAGATAAGGAAACTTGAAGAAGGAAGTACCGTTCCGTTCCGCAAGACGATTGCAAAACTGGAACAGTTGTTAACCCTTCCCCCTCCTTAATAGGGTAATATTTGTCACGATTAATACCATAAAATGGTTTTGGCAAATCAAAGAGATTATCAAATTTATGTTCGGTAGTCACATGCGTATCTAAATGACTAGGTCTACACCATTGATATTTCGTTTTCGGGCTGGTTTTTTTTCTCTTTGGTCAATAATTTGTTAGTAAAACTTAATAAGGAGAGAATGAGGATGTTCTTGAAAAAATAGTTTGTAATTATTTTAATGTTAATAGTATCTTTAATCATATGGCGTTTCTTATCTTTTTGTACTGCAATTGAAAAGAAGTATTTTGTTTTGCTTTTCCAAGAAATATTTCTGGAATAGAAATGAACAATATGTCATTTCTCTTTCGTAAACAGTAAGCATGTGCGGGCAGGTTTAATTTTCAGATCGGCATTGTGGTTGGTATTAACATAATTGAAATAGATGTCTCATGCTAAAGAATCCAGAACTTGCACTTTGTTCAAATAGAAACGTGCTGCCAAAGAGAAATGAAAGAAGTGGGTCTCCTGAAGATTGGTTCTCCAACGATTTATTGTTAAAGAAAGGACTAATTGGAGTAAATTTTGATTTTTTTGTTGATTGGTCTGGCAATCCAAATGTATTAACGCCAGTAATATGGATAAAACAGGTTCTGTCTGACGGCAAAGTATATGCTGATTTTTTGGCTAATATAAAGGGTAATATTATTAACCGATTTGGTGAGGAATTTGTAAGAAAACTATTTCAGTTCTCTTTAAATAGTGCGTTGCAACTTAGCTTTATTATTTTGGAAGATAAACAGGATTGGAATAATAGTGAATCCAAAGTTTGTTTAACCTCTGTCCTCGAGGATTTCAATTTCAATACAGAGTTGCTGACAATTGGTGCTTTTAAAAGCGTCATACAAACTTATTCAGGGGGGGCAGTCCGTATTGGCAACAAAGGACTCATTTATGGAACAACAAATCTCGAATGTGCTTTATCTAAAACTGATAGTGCTTACCCAGGAGATTTAGATATGCTTTTACTTGATGAAAACGGCATACCTGTTGCGATTTTCGAATTCAAAAAGCATACGCTTTCAGCGGATGTATCGAGACAAACACTCTCAAATTATTATCCTAATCCCGATGGCAGGAAATATGACCGATTAGCAATATTCAAAGAATATATTCTCGCTAAACTTGGACACGATATACCAATAATTCTCTTGTTTTATCCTACAAATCCATTAGCTGAATACGGCCGTGCAGAGGTTCTAACAGGCTCTCCTGGGGGACTAAAAGCAAAAGCTGGCGGGAAATTCAGATTACCTCAAGATAATTCAGAAAACGAATACGAAAGAATAATAAATTTAATTCCTAAATTCATTAAGCTTTATCAAGAAGGGGCCCTGTGAAATATAGTTTTTTAAGCTAGGGAAAGGAATGGCTATCATACTTATAAACTCAAAGCCTTATACTTTTCCTTATAGGCTAACAACTCGATTAATTTGTCATCTTCTTTTACTTTCCAAAAAATCCAGCCACTTATACTAATATTACGAATAGCGCGAGCCGCCCCACTAGGATAGGGAAAAGTTTTTATGACATCATCGATTTTCAAAGTGATGGAGCCATCACCATTTAATGTACCCGTAACTGTATTATCTGAAGCGGCATAAATTTGCGTGCCTGGTTTTAATAGTCCAGCATTTATGACCATCTCTAAAGTAATGTCTTGTTCTTCCAAATATTTCACAGCAATTTTTTTTTAAAGATAAGGCAAATTTGATAAAATTTAATTTGCTAATATTGTTAGTATGTCTTACGTTTGCAAACGGCTGTCCATATTTTAAGCTACAGAATATTTATAAGCTCGTGTTCTGCGGATACAAGCAGGTTTTATCATTTTGTGATTGAGCGAATTACTATTGTCGGATTTAATAAGTCTTTCAAAAGTCAGCAAAATGCGTTAATTTGTGATATCTTCGTATGGTCAAACTTTTACACAAGTATTCTATTTTTGAACTATTAAAAACCATAACAGCAGATGAAGTACCGTGGAGGTGATATTTATGAGGGAGATTGCCTTGAGGTTATGAAAAAAATTAACAGCGGCTCCGTTGATATGATTTTATGCGATTTGCCTTATGGGACTACTCAAAATAAGTGGGATAGTGTAATACCCTTAATGGAACTATGGAATGAATACCGTCGAATAATAAAACCTAAAGGTGTAATTGCACTTTCCTCCCAGGGAATTTTCACCGCTAAGCTTATCTTAAGTAACGAATCATGGTTCAAATACAAATTCGTTTGGGTTAAAAGTAAACCCACCAACTTTCTGAATGCGCGTCGCCAGCCTCTAAGGCAACATGAGGATATTTGTATCTTTTATGGAAGTCAGCCTAATTATTATCCCGTAATGTCTCCCGGAGAACCGTACAACAAAGGTGTAAGAAAAGCACAATTTACGGGAAGTTATGGTGATTTTAAGCCGGTGCAAGTTAAGAGTGATGGCGAACGTTTTCCTACTGACACTTTGTATTGTAAAACAGCTGAAAGTGAGACTGGAGGACGTGTTTGGCATCCTACACAAAAACCTGTCGCTCTTGGGCGATATTTAATACGTATGTTTACCAAAGAAGGCGATGTAGTACTTGATAATGCATTTGGTAGTGGCAGTTTTCTTGTAGCAGCGGCATTGGAGCAGCGCAGATTTATCGGCATTGAAAAGAATGAAGAAGTGCATTTGTTCAAGGAAAAAAGTATAGATTATATAAAAGTAGCAAAGCAAAGATTAGGGGAAGTAGAGAAAGCGTTTAAAAATAAGGAAGAACCTCCTGCATTATTTTCAGAACTGCAACCTTCATCTGGCACAACACAACTTAATAAAAAGGGAATGGTTGATGTTAACTTGGTTATTAATCAAGAATCAAGTATAGCATTATGAGAAACCCAAACGCTTCTTATAACGAAAGATCTTGGGCAATCGATCTGATTGGACATATAAAGAGCTTAGCAATTTCAAGTAACCGCTCAATAAAAGATGCAGGCGGCGAGCAGACTATAAAAGTCGATGGCGGCAGTTTATTTCCGGATGTATTACTATTTGGCGACCGCGAAACTGCAAGGATTTTGCAGGGATGGGAATTAAAGATGCCTGATACAAGTATTAGTGATGGCGAATTTCGTCATAATGCTGAAATAAAGGCAGACGCTCTGGGCTTGGATAGTTTTATTTTATGGAATGTAACATACGTTCATTTATATATTAGAAATAGGAATACAAGGAACTTCGAACGTTCGCACGTTTGGGATACCTTGGCTGATATCAATACAAGATCAACGGTACTTTCAAATCGATCAAGGTGGGAGGCATTAGCTACTGAAATATTTAATTATTTGAATGATCTCTTTGACCGGGGTGAATTAGAGGGAAGGCAGTTCGTCGAAGCATATCGTAGTGGAGGAGTTACCGCTCTTATCCTGGATAATTCGTCCGAAGTAAAAGATGCGATTGTCGATTCCATGAGACGTAAAAATGTCTTTCGTTCGGAGGTTACCGTTTGGTGGAATAACTACCGCGCGGAATACGGAGGCAAGGAAAAAGAACAGGTTCTCGCTAAGGTTGTCATTTCGAATTGGATTGGCAAACTACTTTTTGCCAATATTCTACGTGAAACAGATATCCGCGCCCAAATTGTTTCCACAATAAATGAAGAAACCACTCCTGCACAAGCTTTAGCTATCTTTCAACAGCTATCCGAAGATTGTAACTTTTGGACTATTTTTTCAAATAGTTTGGGGTTATTGGAAATCACTGACCGCGTTTGGGGTCAACTTATGCAATTTAATAGGTTGCTGTCTGATTTGAGATTGGGGGCGGTTGAACAGGCACAACTGTCGGGAATTTTAGAAGCCACAGTTGAGGTGGCTACTAGAAAACTCCGTGGACAATATCCAACACCGATTGATCTAGCGAGATTACTGGTTCAAATATGCCTTCGCAACGTTGTTGACGATAGGCTGCTTGACCCGTGTTGCGGCAGCGGTACGATAGTTCGGGCTGCTTTGGAGCACAAGCTATTAAATGGTGTTTCCAATGAAAAAGCCGCTTCATTTGTATTCGCAGGTGATCAGGATCCGCAGGCGGTACAAATTGCAACCTTTGCGATTGCAAAGCCCGGTCTTATTCATGTGCCTTTGAGGATATTTCAAAAGGACGCATTTACCCTTCGCAATGACACCGTCATCGATTTTCGGAATCCATCAACTGGTCAACTTTTTTCTGAATCACTTGGTCAATTCGAAGCTATCACAAGCAATCTTCCCTTTGTGGCACAAGCCGGAAGAGATCAATATGGAAATGCATTGAGAGATATTGTTAGCAGAATGGGTATGGCTAACTTTTCGAAGAGAGCAGATGTTGCTGCCTATCTTCCTTTTTCCCTTCATTCCTTACTTTCCGAGAATGGGCGTTTAGGCGTCTTAATAACGAATGCATGGCTCGGAACAGACTGGGGAGATGATTTTTACAATTTACTTGGTCGCTACTATGATCTAAAATACATTATAACTTCTGGAGCAGGCAGGTGGTTCAATAATAGTGAGGTGGTGACAAATATGCTTGTCATGGATAAGAAAAGCGATCCTGAGCAAGAGAGCGGAAATGTGTCTTATATAGTCTTAACAAGACCTCTTGAAGCAATTGGGGATGAGAATGCATTACAACTACTTACTGCACAAATCGAACTTGGCCAAACTCAGAATGATTCGCTAATTGTAAGAAGCATTAGCCCCGCACAATTAGCTCTGTTTAGGGTCTTGGGCCTAGGTGGTAATGCCCAATTCGTAAATTGTGACTGGATATTGGGTCTCCCACTGGTTCCATTAAAACAAGTATTCAATATAAAACGAGGTGAACGGAGAGGGAAGAATGAACTGTTTTATCCTAAGGCAGGCCACGGAATCGAACCTGAATATATTAAACCATTGGCAAAAGGCCCTGCAGACTTTACCCATTTAAGTATGCCTGCTGTAAAAGAAGCTTTCTGCTGTTCTCGATCAGAGGCTGAATTAACTGCTTTGGGGCACACGGGTGCCTTAAGCTGGATAAGAAAATTTGATACCGAAGAAAACATTAGGAAACTATCCCGTGCCAATTTGTTCTGGTACGAAATGGACACTGATGAATTGTCCGACCTTGTTTTATTTATAAATTACGGTGATCGTCTGTTTGTAGGCCGTGTAGATCCTCCGGCTTTCTCCGACCAACGACTTGTCCCGTTAAAGCCAATAAATCAAGTTGACATAGAACTTTACCATGCTATAATGAATTGTGCCATATCAATGTTTATTATTGAAGGGATGGGTTTTGGTCGTGGACTCGGTGCACTTGACTTAAGTAGTGATCGTATAAAACAGTACATGCATATTTTAGATGTAGCCGTATTGAGCAATGAAGGTATACAGGCTATAAAGGATGCTTTTATTCCGTTAGTTAGTCGTCCGGTAATGTCGTCCATTGCTGATGAATTGGAGCAATCTGATCGCATAGCTTTCGATGAAACGATACTTTCTTCTTTCAATTTAAATTTAGATAGACAGACAATTTACGATTCCATATTAGCACTTGTTGAAATTCGGTTAACAGCGACGCAATAGCTTAAAACATTTTTTATCTTTTTTTAAAGGATGTTTTTTAGCTTTTCTTATTAGATGTGACTAATATTCAAACCGATAAGGTATTTGCATTGTAGTAGCGAAATCGGCTGAAGTTTGAAAGATAAATTATACCTTTCCGAGAGAATTTGCAGCACTCATTTCAACTATTATGGCTAAAACAGATACAATCTATCCCCTCAAGGCAGTTTTTTCGGAGTTTCTATTGGCTACAGAGTGTGATAATTTTCTAATTCCAACTTACCAGCGCGGCTATAAATGGTCATCAGGTGATGGAAAGGGCCAAGTCGATCGACTCCTCAAAGATCTCTTCGATGCTTTTCAACAACAGGGAAATGCATCGCGTCGAGGTTATTACCTTCAGTTCATTACGCTGAAGGAAAACGCAAATTCATTAGAGGTAATAGACGGCCAACAGCGCCTGACAACAATTACTATCTTATTTAGTGTATTAGGGCATCTAGCGGGCAAAGACCGATTGGCAGACTTTGTTAGCGGGAAGCTGATTTATGAAGCGCGGAGTAACTTTATACGAACTTTTATTTACGAACAGATTGACGAGTTATTGGCAAGTGCTTCCTGGGATGAATTTATCTATGACAGAGAGGAATATAATAATCAAGATATCTATTTTATATATCGGGCTGCGCAGACGATTGCCGCGTTCCTATTGAAGAATTTATCCTCTAGATTAGAACATTTCTATCAGTTTCTATCTGATGATGTTTTTTTAATTATCAATTTACTGGACGCTGGTCTGAACAGCGAAAAGATATTTGTTAATGTAAATAAAGGCGTAAAACTAAACGACGAAGATTTAGTTAAGGGTTTCCTTATAACTAAGATACCCGCTGATATGCGAGATACGCGTTACCGAATAACCGATATCGAAATGAATGAAATTCGGGCTAATCTTGGACGACAGTGGGATGAGATTGCTAACTGGTGTAGTCGGCAGCAGGTAAAAGATTTTTTTAAGGTTAGCTCAGAGGAAAAAGGTTTAGAATGGCTAATTCGCATGGCCTACCCGGATTTTAAACAAGATGAGAGCGGAAGTGCGCTGTTCAACTATTTTGATGAGCAGCACCGAGCCGGACAACTACAGGCTATCGAAGTCTTTCATAAGATTCGACAAACCAAACTATTGCTAAACGATTGGTTCTGTGCTCCTGAGATCTCCAATTTATTAGGCTATGCACTGCATGCCAAAGGTGGGCGCGATCTGATTGCGATCTTCAAGGACTTGCAAGCGCAATCGACTAAAGTTGGTATTTTGTCAGTACTTAAAGATTTAGCCCTGCGGCTCATACCAGTGAATCTTATTGATGGTAAGCTGCTCGAAGTCAATTACGAGGATCATTGGAATTCCATTTATAATTTGTTTCTGTTGTTGGATATCGCTAAGTTCCTGCCAATAAATGGACGGAAATCTGACCCTTATAACTTCTCGAACATCGCGGGAAAAGGTTGGAGTTTGGAACATATCTTTCCTCAGAACGCCAATGATTTTAAAAAAGTTTCATTACTTGAAGCTGATGACCTTGAGGTTATTCGTGAACTACTACCATCAAAACTCGACGAGGTATCTGTTGACGATGATGCGAACTTGAGGGCTGCAAAACAGGTTTATATCCGTATCATGAAGGCGCAGGGGTCACTAAAATTGAGAGATGAAGATAAACCTGCTTTGGGCTTACTCTTGAACGATAACGCCAAAGAACTGCATACAATTGGTAACCTGGCATTGCTGCAGCAAAATATCAATTCGAGTCTTTCAAATCATTTCTTTGAGGGCAAACGAACCATCCTTGTAAATAAAATCAGCCAGGGCCACTTTGTACCTTTTCACACTTATGATGTTTTCAGTAAACTTGTCATCTCTGGCAGCACTGGCTTACATACTTGGTCGGCCAACGATATCCAAGCTCATGAAGGTTACATCAAACACCAGCTTGTTTCTGTTTTTACTTATCTAAAAACCCAACCTATAAAATGAGAACTCAGAAATATACGTTTGCGGGTCTATTCTCCGACCGCGAGCTTGAACAGTTCATCGTTCCTGAAATCCAGCGCGATTACGTATGGGAAACTTCCGATGTTGCCGACTTGCTTGGTTATATCCGAGAGGGTTATGACGGCGGTGAGGCCGATGTGCCTTATCTCGGCTTTATTTATGCTTATGGTGACCGCGACTTTGTTTATAAGTACTTTTTGATTGATGGGCAGCAGCGATTAACGACAATATTTCTCATGTTAATTGCGGGTTATGTGCATGCAGGCAAAAAAATACCAGAATACCTATTTGATCGGGGTCAACTGAAACTGGATTATAAAGTACGGCAGTCAACCCATGATTTTTTAAGTGCTTTAGTAAAGCATTGCCTTCAAGGGACGCTCGCACCTGATTTTTCTATAGTAGACCAAGTCTGGTACCATGATGAATATAAAAATGACCGTTCAATAAGGCAAATGATTTCTAATTTCACGTTCATCCGCAATTGGCTAAATGAAATAAACGATGTGCCATCGTTTATTCGTTTTATTGAAGAGCGCCTGGAGCTATCCTATTTTGATATACCCGACGGTCGGCAGGGCGAAGATTTGTATATTTATATGAACTCCCGTGGTCGACATTTAGAGCCCAATGAAACGCTTAAGGCCAGATACTTGGCCCGGGTGGACGACAAGAAGTATTGGGGTGCTAAATGGGAACTGTGGCAGGATCTTTTTTGGAAATTTCGACTGCACAGACCGGATGCCGATGAAGGGTTCAACGACTTTTTAAAAATGTCGCAATTGATTGAGATGGCGCACCAAGGTTTAGCTTCCGACGTAATAAGTGGCTACGCTCGCGGTGCCACCGATCAGACATTGCTGCCGGAGCAGCTGCCTGAAAAGGTGGAAGATCTGCAGAAGCTGTTCGAGGCTTATCAGTGGTTGATTAAGTCGACTATTGTAAAGGAGTTTTTCAAAAAACATGAAAAAGAAGAAAATTACTTATTGCTAACACCTCCAGCAGATCGCGCTCAGATTTTTTACTTCCGACTGCTTCCGATAATTGTATTCCTAGCCGAAACCGGCTGCCGGGTAGAAACTGTGGTAATGCGATTTATCCGGTTTTTTTATAACCTTTCCCGCAAACGCGGGAGCATCGGCAAGGATATAGGTGCACAGTTAGTCGTTGCAATACGTTTGATGCAGGAATACAGTCGTACAGAAAGTGATGTGTTTGACGTCTGTAACCTAATCGCGTATCAAAAGAGACGCACTACTTTAATAGATGATGAGGAAGTCCGTAAACTTTCACTGTACAAGCAGCCCCCAGTTGGATTGACGCGGTTAGAATTAGAGAGTTTATTCTGGGCAGTAGAGGATCACAAGGTATTCGAGGGGCAGATCGGATTCTTTTTATGGCAATATTCAGATGCTGAAACGGGTGCATATGAACATGACCTATTTCTTGCAACCTGGGCAATGTTCCAAAAGTTGTTTCAAGAAGAGTCAGAAGGACTTATTGTTATGGCACTTCTACATTACGGCAACACTTGGGTACGTGAATCGCCTTTTTATTATGTCAACTACAACTGTGCAGATTGGAACGGAATGGTACAAACAGAAAGAGGTGTCTATCTGATGCAGTTATTGGAAGATCTGGCCCTGAATGGATGGAAGAACCTAGATAACATCATTACAAAAAAGAGCGGCCAATATTTAAAAGCGCGAGGCTATATCACGGTGGCAGCCATTAAGGAAGAGACTGACTTCTACAAGCAGGTAAAGTTACTTGCGGTATTAGATTATTTCAGTGAGAATGAAATGTTTCCAGAAGGATATTACCATATTGCTAATGATGGGAGATATAATTGTAAAAGCTATGGCGATAAGCCCTTCTTTACAAACTCTGTGGTTATACACAATATCAAACGATATATTGATAGTGGTTTGAATGGACGAGTGATTCATGATCTTTCTGGATTGCTGAAAAGTGAAACTAAAGTTCAGTTACTAATTGATGAGATACTTGCGGCGGGTCGCAAGCGTCGCTAGGAAGCAATTTGGGAATCAAAAGGAATAATTTTGAATAAAGTGGTTATCTATCATATGGCAACTAGCACGAAAGAAAGAACAGATTATTAGCTATAGTCGAAGAAATTTTGCTACGTTTCAAAACAAGACGGATGTTTATCATAACTTCATTGCTCTGGTGCACTTTTCAAGAGCTGCCCCATGTCAGTGATTATCAAATAAAGCCATTTTCTCCGATTAATAAATAGCCAGATGAGTACACCAAAAAACCACCATTATGTTTCCAGGGTATTAAGTAACAATTTTCTCTCTACGGATGGGAGAATCTATCGATACAGTAAGATAAGCAGAAGGATATCGGAACTAAATTCGACTAAAGGACTCTTTTCTAGTCCGTACCTCAATACTGTAATTGATGACGAAGGAAACTTGGACCACGCCTCCATTGAACATGTAATAAGTAGTCATTTCGAAAAAGACTTTCCCAAACATTATAAAGTGATCCTGGAGATGCTTAAAGAAGACCATGAGATTGGAAAGCCTATTCCCAATTCGGAGATGGTTCTTGATTCAGTTAAAAGCATAGTGGAAATGGGCTTTATCGGGAGAATGAGGCATCCCTTGGATATGCAGCGCACCGAAAACGTCATATTCGGGGCCATGATGACCCTAGCCGAGGGCTTGGAAGAAGGACTTAGAAATAGCATGATTTCCCATTTTGTGAGTAAGGCTAAAGTTCCTAATAAGATCCCCCTAAATTTTCCTGAGCTATCACAAGGCATGGTTGAATTGATGGGCGAGACCACCTATTCAATTATGCTTGCTCCAAAAGACCATTACTTTCTTCTTCCCGACTGTACTGCAGCAACCAAACGATTCAAAATGAAGGATGATGTCATCGATGGACAGGTATTTATCAATCCTGCAATGGTAATCGGATTGGTTATAATGCCCATCAGTAGCAAGGTGGTTCTTGCTGCGACTAAAACCGAATTTGCTCCGGATCAGGGTAACGGAACTTATATCCTTTCAGAAGAAACACTACTCAGCTATAATAGTACATTCTTCGATAACGCAATCATTGAAGTGGCGTGCGAGAATAGGGATTATTTAAAACATTTCATTAATTCGATATAACTTAAAAGATCGGCTGGAACTTGGCAATGTCGTATGTTTCGCTTCTGATTACTTTGGGCCAAGAGTATATAGCTAATAGTAAATTATTCCTATTCTGATATCATCTCAACCTTGTCAAAGATAATTTCTAGCCTATCAGCCATTTTTGTGTCATCCTCTATATTGGTTCCATCAAGTAATTTCATTGCATGATAAAGTCCATGACGCATATCTATCACTTCTTTACCCTCCAGTTCCAACACATGAGTTTGCGATTCGTTTTTTTCGAGAATAGCTTCAAGCCTGGCAGCAAGTATTCTATCTGAGCCACCACCTGTGTATTTTTTAAGCTCGGTAATTGCCAATTTAACGCCGTGCTGTATGTCCAACGCATCATTTCCTTTAAGTTCTATCTTTAAGCTCTGTAATTTTTCCATATTCAATAAAGCCAGGGGGAGTTTTTTCATATTCAAATATCGTAAAGACTAAATGCTATTTTTTACGGTTTCCCGTAATCATACAAAAAAAATGTAAAGTGAACAAGTTATGCCTTCTGAAACTAAGTTAAGTTATGGTTGTTATTAAGGAGAGAACTAAACTGTTTTTCTTAATTTTAAATATGAGGGAATTGGAGCCGCCGTTTCAAGTTGAATTGGATGGAAGCTGGATCAAGGTGTCAGAGCATGAGCTAGCGGGGAAGCGGGTCTTCCATGCATATTTCAGTGACAACAGGAAACCGTTGGCGATCACTGTTGGATTGGGGCTGAGGGACCAGAAGTTCTGGACGTCAATCCCTCAAGGTAGACAAGCTGAAGCGGAACAGATAGGGAAATTAATTGCGGAGTACATCCGTGCTAAAAAGAAATAGTATGTGCTACTACAACGGACAAAGAGTGACAAAGGCTGAGTTTATACAGTTGAAAAAACTGGAAAAAGCAGTTAGGGATTATGATTTTTTAGATAAGGGGGTGCACAACGGGTTCAATTATGCGCCTTGCGCAATCATTGTGCCTACTGATGATCGCAGAGATTTTGAGATCCAGCAGGCCGAATGGGGATTTATTCCAGGTTATGCCAAGGATCGTGAAGAGGCGAAGAAATTCCGGGCTATATACACTACTTTGAATTTTAAAGGTGAAAATCTCTTCAAAAAAGAAGATGGGAAAAAATCGATGTGGGCAGAAGCAGGCCGTCAACGCCGTTGTCTTGTTCTGTCTACCGGCTTGGTGGAATCCATGCACGTACCTACCTATGGTAAGAAAGGGCAATTATTAAAAGCGACCGAGAAAATTCCGTACCAGGTTGGTGTGATCGGTAAGGAGTATTTTTGGTTTGCAGGTGTTTATAATGACTGGTTTGATAAAGAAGCTGGTAAATGGATCAGAACTGTAGCTTTTGCAACTACGGCTGCAAATGGACTTATGCAGCAGATCCACAACTCCAAAAAAAGGATGCCTACTATATTAACAGACGACTTAGCTTGGGAATGGTTAATGGAAGAACCGAGCGAAGAGCGTTTAACGGAAATCGCATTAACCCAAATCCCGTCCAAATTGATGGAAGCCTGTACAATTGATAAAGATTACCGTTTTGCAGGAGAGGCTACTCCTATTGAATATCCTGACCATCCTGCTTTGGACATGACTTTTGTAGATCAGGAAAAATTGGATTTTGATTTTTGGCGGGTTTCTTAATTGCTAAGCATAATGCGCGTCAATCGCCTCGCCAATTAAGTCCACTTCTTCTTGCTCCATTTTCCCTTCCAGAATTTTCCAGGCGTTATCGGAATCCGGAGCCAATACAGCCAGCGTATCATTATCTTTATCACGGGTGATTTTGAACGTTAGTTCATAATCCTGGTCAGGAATCTTGGTTTCCTCAACGATTATGGTGAGCGTCATTGGTTCAAGCCCTTTATTGATTTGTACTGTAACCTGAAATGTTTCCTTCTCGTGTTCCATGACTGTATATTTTATATACCTAAACACTTCGTTATCATATTTGTTAGTCGGAAATAATTGATAACAAGACAAAATGTACTATTGTGGAACAGTTTTATAGACTAAGATTTCCCTGTATCCCTGAACAAAAGGCCGCTCTTGGATAATTTAAATGTATTTTTTTCAAAAATTTCTTTCATGATCATCCATACCTGATCTACTAGCTGGAATGATTTCTTTGTACTTTCATCGCTCTCAACCAAAAATCCACTGAATTCCATTTTTTCGATCTCGACTTCAATATCGGAATAGTTTCTGATCAGTTTCCCTTTAACATGCGGGAAGGCTAAAGTAATTGTTTTTAAAAGTTGTTCTCTTTTACCAACTTCTTTACAATAGGTATTCACAAATTGGTCAAAGGCAATTTTCCTGCCATCCGGTGTCATAATAATTGCATGACCAGGAAAGCGTAGCATCATCAGTTCGTCTTGATCGGTAATCTGGACACTACCAAAATCAATAGACGTAATCTTTGGACGTGTGAGGGTGACACCGAGGTTTACTTCCAGTGTGCCTACGTCGATTTGCCTACCATTCGTGTCATCTTGGCCCACTTCCCGCAGTTCAACCAATTTTATACCCAGATGATCCGCAAAGGTCAGAGTGTCTGGAGTAAATCCAGTTGTTGTAACAATGATACCGCTGGCGATATCGGCATCGCGCATGGTTTCCGAGAGCTTCATAACAACCTCTTTAGTCACCTTCTTTTTCAGAAATTTACATTCAATTGCCGTTAGGATTGTCTTATCGCCGTTGATTTGCTCGGTAAGTACATCGATCTGATGTTTTATCCCTGATTTTCCCTGGATCTTGGATTTGCTTCCAAAGCTCCTGATCTTAATACCATATCCGGCGCCAAGCATCTTATAGATGTATTTTGTGATTTCCTCATAATCTTTCCAGTCGAGACCTATGTCTTTATCTTCAGCCATATTTGTTGATGAATGCCTAAAATAATCTATTTTTCTAAATTTTACTAGGTAATGATCATGGCCTATTATTAAAACTTGGATAGACCTGATAGGCAATTATGTGATGTGGCATGGTAAACCGGTTTTGAGGATTCTGAGATCCTGAAAGTGAGGTTGATCCTGGGGCCAATGGCTCTGGTAGTTTTAGGGACGTGATGCTCATAATATTCCTGCATAGCCTCTCCCATCAACAGCAAACTTCCATGGGTTAAGGGAATGTCCAACTGCCTGATCTCTTTATTGAATTTATGCCGCACTTTAAAAATCCTGGTATCGCCAAAGGTTACCGAAGCGATGTGATGGTGCTTGCCGTCTGCTGGTAGGGTATCACTATGCCAGGCCACCGAATCTTTGCCGTCCCGGTAGAGATTTAACAGTACGCGATCAAAGTTAATTTCAGTGATCTGTTCCATTATCTTTTTAATTTCCAATAAGAGCGGTGTCCAGGCATTACCGTTTTCTCCACCGTAATATGCGGTCAGCCGGGGATCGGCAATTACCTTGTCGTACATCTTCCTTGAGCGCTGCTGCCAGGGGGATTCCTTCAGCAGCGTATTGTAGTAATTATCTGCTTCCCGCTTTACGAAAAAATGCTGCCATAGTCGCAATTCGGTATCCGGCAAGTTGAAGTCGGTATACTTCTTAATGCCGCCGTCAAACAGTTCGGTTTCTGCAAAGAGGTTCATGAGGCAAAGATAATATATTTGCTAGATAACTAAAAATATTAGCATTGCAAATGGTGTTTGGATTTAATAGAGCTTGATTATCAACAAAAATCAGGTAATTTTCAACATTTCATATTTTACTAACATTTTTAGCTTTATGTTTGTTGTGTATTTGAGCAGCTAATTAAAATGCTATCATTTATAGAACAAATTATGGATACGAAAAAGGAAATATTTCTCAAACTGCAACAGGATATCCTCCTGTGGCAGGGCTTCAAGCCGCAGGCTACGGGTAAGGCCGAGCGTGTTGGGCTTGGAGAAATTGAGCAGGCTTTTCCTGGTGGCGTATTTCCCAAACGTGCCATCCATGAATTTATCACCGTGCTGCCGGAAGATGCTGCGGCAAGTGATGGTTTTATTGCTGGACTGTTGGCCATCCTGATGCAGGATGGGGCAGCTTGTGTGTGGGTGAGTACTTCGCGCCGATTATTTCCTGCATCGTTAAGCACATTCAATGTAGAAGCCGAGAGGATCATTTTTATGGATGTGAAGACAGAAAAGGACGTACTTTGGATTACCGAGGAGGCGCTGAAGTGTGAAGGACTGGCGGCCGTGGTTGCTGAATTGAATAATTTAAGTTTGATAGAATCACGTCGATTGCAGCTGGCTGTTGAGGAAAGTGGGGTAACTGGTTTTATCCTGCGAAAAGATGCCAGTAAAGCGGCAACTACTGTTGCTACGGCAAGGTGGAAGATCAGTCCCATGCTTACCGAGAATGAAGAAGGCATGCCGGGTCTAGGTTTCCCGCGTTGGCGGGTGGATTTGCTAAAAGTTCGTAACGGGAACCCAGGAAGCTGGGTGATGGAATGGGCTGGTGAGTGCTTCGAAGAAGTTAAGAACGTTAGTAAAGCAGACGATGGTTCTGTTTGGTCTGAAAGGGAGGACAGGCAAATTGGATAAGGGTTATGCAAAGGCGTTTTGTTTCCATATGGTTCCGCCAGCTGCTGGCTGACTGGCAGCTTATCCACCGCCCAGAGTTAGCTGAGGTGCCATTTGTTTTTGCTGCGCCCGATCATGGGCGCATGATGATTAATGCGGTGAGCCCGCTTGCCGCTATATCTGGTGTTGAGTCGGGAATGCGGGCAGCGGACGCGAAGGCGATTTGTCCGGGATTGGAAGTGCTGGATGACAAGCCTGGGCGCCCCCGGAATTTGCTTCGTGGTCTTGGTGAATGGTGCGTCAGGTATTCCCCTATTGTGGCTATTGATGAATTTGGGATGGATGGCTTATTGCTGGATGTTTCGGGTTGCGCACACCTTTGGGGTGGGGAGCGCGGGTATTTGAAAGAGATTGTTTCCAGGTTAAAAGGTAAGGGATATACCGTTAGGGTAGCTATTGCTGACACGCCGGGCGCTGCCTGGGCGATCTCCCGTTTTGGTAAAGTTACGCCGCTAATCCCAATTGGAGGCCATCCAGAGGCTTTGCTTGATCTGGTACCGGAGGCTTTGCGTTTGGAGCGGCCGGTACTGGCTAAGCTCCGTAAACTTGGCTTTTATCATATTAAGAGTTTTATCTCTATGCCCAGGTCTGTATTGCGCAGACGTTTCGGGGAAGATTTCTTGTTACGTTTGGCGCAAGCATTAGGGACGGAAGATGAGATACTCATTCCTTTGCAGGTTCCAGTACCTTTCCAGGAACGCTTGCCGTGTCTTGAGCCGATCAAAACCAGAACAGGAATCGAGATTGCCATTACTAGAATGTTGGAAAATCTGTGTAAGCGTATGCAATCCGAGGGCAAAGGCCTACGTACAGGGGTTCTGACAGGTTATCGGATTGATGGGAAAGTAGTACAGGTGACTATCGGCACTAATGGCGCCACGCATAGCATCAGTCATTTGTTTAAGCTATTCCAGTTGAAGATCGACCAGATCCGCCCGGCCTTAGGCATTGAGCTCTTTGTGCTGGATGCGCCAAAGGTGGATGATGTGGAAGTTCCGCAGGAGCAAATGTGGACGGCAAAGCCAGGACTGGATGACCAGAGTTTGATCCGCTTATTAGACCGCGTTGCAGGAAAGGTGGGCTCAGAAGTGATCCATAGATATTTACCCGCTAAACGTTACTGGCCGGAGCGGGCAGTTTTGCAGGCAAGGTCAGTAACGGAAAAACCAGCATCGAATTGGCGGGCAGAAAAACCCCGCCCTACTGAACTGTTGAAACGACCTGATCCGATTGAGGTGATGGCGCTGATTCCCGATCACCCACCAAAATTTTTTATTTATAAAGGGGTGCGACACCAGGTCATTAAGGCCGATGGGCCTGAGCGCATTGAAAGGGAATGGTGGCTGGATACCGGAGAACACCGGGATTATTACCAAGTGGAAGACGATCAGGGTGGTCGTTACTGGCTGTTCCGTTCGGGGCATTATGGTGGTGAACAGCAATACCAGTGGTTTATTCACGGATTTTTTGCTTAAAATTTGGGGTTATGGGCTATAGTGAACTACAGGTGACTTCCAATTTCAGTTTTTTGCGCGGGGCTTCCCATGCTCATGAACTGGTGACCCAAGCGGAGGCTTACGGGTATAAAAAGATTGCGATCACTGACCGAAATACACTGGCTGGGATTGTCCGGGCGCATGCGGCCTGCCGCGAAAAGAATGTGAAGCTAATCCCCGCTTGCAGGTTGGACTTACTGGATGGGCCAAGTTTGCTAGCTTACCCCACGGACAAAGAAGCTTATGGACGGTTGTCCGCACTGTTGACTCTAGGCAATATGCGTGCGGAAAAAGGTTCTTGTCATATATCTCGTGATGATGTGTATGCCCATAGTAAGGGAATGATTTTTACGGTGGTTATGCCTGGAGTTCTGAACCGCAGGTTTGAGTATGATCCAAGTTTTATTGCTGCGGTGGCGCAGTATCGGGATGCACTGGGCGGGCAGCTATACTTAGCGGCTACAAGATCCTATTTAGGTAACGATGACAAGCTGATTTTCCGCACCAAGCAGCTTTCTGATTTTTACAGAATTCCGGTTGTGGCGACCAATGATGTACATTATCATGATTCATCGCGGAGAGAGTTGCAAGATATATTAACATGTGTCCGCGAGAAATGCACGATCCAGGACGCGGGCTTTCTATTGCACCAGAATGCTGAGCGCTATATGAAAGAAGTCGCGGAGATGGAGCGACTATTCCGAAAATATCCTGAGGCTATTGAAAATACGCAGATGATTTCCGAGGCTTGTCGTTTCTCCTTAGATGAATTGAAGTACGTGTATCCTGAAGAGATCAACCCAAGCGGACGCAGTCCGATGGAGGAGCTGGAACATTTGACTTGGAAAGGAGCTCATGAATTTTATGGTGAGATCGTGCCGGAAAAGGTAGTGAACATGATTAACCATGAGATGGCTTTTGTTAAGCAGATGGACTATGCCAATTACTTTCTGTTTGTAGAGGACATTGTGAGAGAAGCCAGGTCAAGAGGGATTCTTTGCCAGGGTCGTGGTTCGGCGGCCAATTCAGCGATCTGTTTTGTGCTGGGGATTACTTCGGTAAATCCCATGAAATTTGACCTGCTCTTTGAACGCTTTATTTCCCCGGCCAGGAATGAGCCGCCTGATATTGATGTGGATTTTGAGCATGAACGCCGGGAAGAAATTATCCAGTACATCTATAATAAATACGGGCGTGACCGGGCGGCTATTGTTGCTACGGTTACCCAGCAACATCAGAAGGGTGCGATCAGGGATGTGGGTAAAGCGATGGGGTTATCAGTAGATACCATTAACAGACTTTCGGGTTCTCTTTGGGAATATACTGATGAATGGTTTGAGGGTAAGCGGGTGACGGAATCTGGTTTGGACCCTAACGATCCGCATTTGAAAAAGACGCTTGAACTGACTGGGCAGATGATGGGGTTTCCACGTCAGCTGGGGCAGCATACTGGTGGCTTTGTGGTAACTCAGGGTAAGTTAACCGATCTGTGCCCGATCTTAAATGCGCGGATGGCAGACCGTACGAATATCGAATGGAACAAAGATGATATTGACGCCCTGGGTTTTTTAAAGGTTGATGTGTTGGCTTTAGGGATGCTGACGTGTATCCGAAAGGCATTTGATTTATGCCGGGATCATTATGGCAAGCAGTTCACCTTGGCCAATATCCCACAGGACGATCCTGATGTCTATGATATGATCTGTTTGGCGGATACACTGGGGGTATTCCAGATCGAAAGCCGGGCGCAGATGTCCATGTTGCCGAGGTTAAAGCCCAGAGAGTTTTATGATCTGGTGATCGAAGTAGCGATTGTGCGGCCGGGGCCGATTCAGGGAGATATGGTTCATCCTTATTTACGCAGACGGAACGGGGAAGAGCCGGTGGTTTATCCTTCAAAGGAACTGGAGAACATCTTGGGAAGGACATTGGGCGTGCCGCTCTTCCAGGAACAGGCGATGAAAATTGCAATTGTTGCCGCTGGATTTACCCCTGCTGAAGCCGATGGCTTACGTCGGAGTATGGCCACTTTTAAATTTAAGGGGATGGTCAACCAATGGGAAGAAAAACTGATTCAAGGTATGGTTGCTAAAGGTTATACTATTGAATTTGCCAAACGGATCTTTAAACAGTTGGAAGGATTTGGAAGTTACGGGTTCCCGGAAAGTCATGCCGCTAGTTTTGCTTTACTAGTTTATGTTTCCTGTTGGTTGAAACATTATTACCCTGATGTTTTTGCGGCAGCGCTTTTAAACAGTATGCCCATGGGGTTTTACCAGCCAGCGCAAATTGTCATTGATGCGCAGAAACATACCGTACAGGTTCGAGAGGTGGATGTGAACCATTCTCAATGGGATAACAAGCTCGAAGAAAAATTAGGTAAATATTTTGCTCTTCGTTTGGGTTTTCGGGAGATCAAGGGAATTCGGGAGGATGAAATGGATATTTTGGTGAATGCCCGTGGGGATGGTTACAGAAGCATTACGGCTTTGCGGGATGCGGGTGTTTCCTTGGGCGCTTTGGAAAAGTTAGCCGACGCGGATGCATTTCGCTCAATGGGGATGGATCGGCGGAAGGCATTATGGGAAGTTTCTGCTTTACAGGATATGCCGGTAGAGTTATTCAAAGGGCAGGCTTCCGAAAGTGTTCTCGAAACACAGGTGGAGCTGCCGTTAATGAGTAAGGGCGAGCATGTCGTACAGGATTACAATACCGTTGGACTTTCTTTAAAGGCACACCCAGTCAGTTTTGTCCGTTCGCAGTTAGATATGCTAAATATTCGATCCTGCCACACCATCAACAACGATTCGAGCAATGGACAACTAGTCAAAGTCGCAGGGCTTGTACTGGTTAGGCAAAGACCAGGAACTGCAGGCGGTGTGTGTTTTATTACCATTGAGGATGAAACGGGCTACTCTAACTTGGTGGTATTTGAAAAGCTGTTTGAAACCTACCGGAAGGAGATTCTACATTCCAAGTTGCTGATGGTGGAAGGGCGATTACAGCGAGAAGGCCAGGTAGTGCATGTGATCGTAAGCAAGTGTTTTGATTTTACTAAAATGCTGGGTAAGCTGGTGCAGCGGGAAGTTGATGATCTGCCCGTGTTGACATTGGCAAGGGGTGATGAAAAGACTGCGCCTTACTCCGTGCAAGATAAGCGGGCGCAAGTGCGGGAGGATCATACAGAAGCGGCCAAAGCAGCTTTTCACGGAGGAAGGAACTTTAAATAGTTGGTGGGCGTTGCTGTAGTTTATGGCCATGACAAGTGTCACTTTTAAACCAATATATCCCTATTTTTAACTCCGATACGGGAATATTTAAAATACCACCACACCTATTAAATACCGTTGTACTATATTAAATCGGCCTCGTATTGTTGTTCAATAAGTTTAATTTCTTCATCAAGTAGCTTTTGCAAGACATAAGTTAAAAGTGTCAGCATTAAAGCAGACAAAATAATAAAAAGTACGAGATCAAAAATCGTAAGATCTGGCCTGAAGTGCACATCTTGTGGAAGATATAATTGGGAATATAGCTGGAGATCGTAATCTGCATTTGATTGATATACCATAATACAAAAAGAGAAACGAAAAATTAAATTTAATAGTGCATCCCCTATATTTCTCCTTCCATATTCATATGGATAACATTTTCATTACTTATCAAAATCAATAAAGTATGCTTTTCAAATTTTATTACCTGTTTTTCGCCGAGTCTTTCTATAACTAAACAATAGGCTTGGGGAGCCTCTTCGATTTCCAGGATTTTGCCGAGATTGGCCACTACTTCACCAACTTCTACTTCGGAAATTACTTTTGTACATATTTCAAAAGGTAGTGACGTAGCGTTTGACATAAATGAAAGTAAAGGGACAATATTCAAGCAAATGACGGAGGTAATCCAAAGATATACCCCCGAACATTAACGCTCTCGGAGTCAAAGTTACAAATTATAACTAAAAACTTAAATAATTGATTTGCTTACAGATTCGAATACAATCTTTGCTAATAAACAATTAAAAACGTATTAACCTCAGCTGTAGATTGAGGATTTATTTTGTGGTATTTCGGTTAGCTGCTTCGCTAGAAAGCAAGCGTTCATATAATTCTATTACTTTATCAAGCGGGTTGAAATTGCAGTAATATAAGTTACTGCCAACATTTCCAGTACTAGAATCATTAAAGGTATTGGAGAAGAAATTATTTACAGATTTTTCATCGTATTTTTCAATCATTTCGGGGGTAACGTTTAAAATTTTTGCTACCTGTTTTAATAGGTCTGCCTCGATACTTTCCCTTGCTTCCAACAGGGAAACTTTGCTTTGGTTCCACTCTTCCCCCAGCTCTAATGCAAAGGTTTCTTGTTTGATTCCTTTTATCTCTCTTATACGCTTGATATTTTGTCCTATGTGGACTTTTTTGGTGTTCTCAGTGGTTTCCATTTTGCAAATTTACTTTTTCTTCTATAGCTAAGATACGGCTATTCTAAATAAATTATTTGAATCCCTCAAATAATTAATTCGGCGCTTTGAATATTATATATGGTAAAATAATTATTTATCATTTAGCAGGATTTGTTGGTTTGCCAACTAAAACCAGATTTCATTATGCAAGAAAACCGTATCAACATCCCCCAGGGCATTATCCCTTTATCCATTAAACTGAATCTCACAGAAGACTTTGTGAATATCTGTCAACTGATGAATATATCATTTGATGAAGCTCTGCAGACTTATGCAGATCATATTAAAGTTTACAATCAACTTTTCAATGAACACAAAGGGGTAGATGCTCAAGCCATGCACATTTTCAAAAAGTTTCAGAAATCCTGCATTAGCAAGCAAGGGTTGAAAGTGGCCGTTTATTCACCGCTTCACGTAAATCCTATAAAGGAAATACTAAAACTTGGAAGGGCAAAAAAGGGCTCTGAATGCGCCGAATATGAAAGTATAATTAAACAATGGTATCACACAATTATGAAAGCCAAAGATGGAGACTCAAATTAATATCAAAATATCATATGATTTTGAATTGATATGTATGGTGTTTTCCTTAAACACAGTTGATGTACTTCAGGATTATGTGAATAGGATTTCATTGCCAAAACATTTAAGTAACCATCCCGATGATCCATCAGGTGAGGATTTAGAGCTTATTCTTTGTAGTACGAAAACTCAAGATCCAAAGGTTATTGACAAGAAGATAGTGAAGTTTCTAAAAAAGGAATTTAAGCAAGAATCAGCAAAGATTCTTAACCAAGGATTAGAGCAGCCAGAAACCGAAGCCTTATTAAGGAAAGTAATTAAAAATTGCTGTCCCGCAATAATAAAGTTAAGACAAGATTTAAGGAAGCAATTGGCGCTGGATTTTAAAATTGTAGGTGATGATAATTAATACTTCAGGATTCCCAGAATTTGAATTGGCCTGTGATCTACTGTATATCAGACCACAGGAAGCTATCGAGGCTTTTATGAATAACGTTTCGCTACCATACTTGTGCGGTACTGGAAGGTATTTAAGCGAAGGAAGTGATAGCCCTGTCTTGCCGATAGTTGATTTAACAAACGACCCAAAAAGTGTTGCCGGCTTAGGAAGCAGCCCCACAAGATTTATAGCCACAAATTTCTTAGTGACGTATTGTTCTCTGTTTAGTGAAAGGCTACTACCTGCGCAAAGGATTCAAAAAGAATTTATAAAGAAATTTAAGCCTCTGAAATTAAAGTTAAGAAAAGAAGAAAACGAAGAACTGAGATACTTCATGTTAGTAGGATTTTACATGGATTGGCATAGGGCGCTTATTGAAAATATTAGTGAACATGATGCTATAATCGATGTCAGATCAAAAAGAGAAAACTTTATACAAAAGTGAAATGAAAAAACAAAAACTAAAAAACATCCCAATAGTACCTAAACCGACTGAAGCTGAGAACCAGCTTAAAGAGATAACGACGATAATCGCAGAGCAATATTCATTCGAAAAAATCATTTCCATAGGAAGCGAAATAAACAAAATTCAAAAAGAAAGTTGTTTTGCGAATGTTGATGACACTAATGTAAGTCCTAATCTCTTAAACAGCTATTTTCTTCTATTGATACCCTGCCAGTTGGAGAGGTGTAACGATGTATTAATTCAGCAACGCTTAGAAGAGCAATTAAAGCCCATCGCCTCGGTGACTATTCTTATCCATCGGATGGACGAGTTCAACACCGCCTTGCAAAATGGTAGCACTTTTTTTAAATCTGTATATAAAAAGGGCATCGTTTTATATGACAGAAACGAAGAGCCATTTGTTCCTCCAGGTGAAGGGGCACCTATTAGAAATCGCATAACAAAACGAGAAAAGCTCTGGCATAAGTGGCACCAATTAGCCACAGATTTTATAAAAGGAGCAAATTTCTTTATTGCTGAAGGAAATAACGAATTAGCCGTTTTCATGTTGCATCAAGGGTTGCAACACTGTTATTCTGCCATGATTAGGGTTTTAACTGGCTATAGAACAAACAGTAATAACTTACGCAGACTAATAAAGCTTATCGATCTTGCCTTACCCGTTTCATCTTTTGTTGTACCAAATAAAAGCACACCAGAAGATTTACGGCTAATGAGCATAATACTAAAGGGATATGGCGATGCAAGGTATAGTGGTGGGTTCATAGTAACAAAACAAGACGTGTCCCTAATATTCGGCAAAGTATCGGTAATCATAGATAATGCTAATAAAGTATGCCTACAACGTATAAATGATCTGAAAGATGGCAAAATAAAATACAGTATTTAACACGTTCAATCCAGAAATTTTATGAACGAATCAGAAGTTAAACCTAGGATCTGCTTACGAACGAGCAGTTATAGCGGATACATAGACCAGCACGATTTTATTGAAAGAGTCCTATTTATAAAAAAAAGGATAAGTAACTCCCTAACGAGGGAAGAATTGGCATTTCTGATGGGACGAACGCCATACTTTATCAATGATTATGAAGAGATGACAAACACAATCAAACTAGATTTAATCGACATGGATTTATTAAGCCTTACCCTAAAAAGGAATTTTAATGGAGGGATATCATTTGATAAAAAAGATGGTTTGCATGACATTTCACATGAAAAACGCATGGTCAGAGTTACTAAATATGAATATCCAGATAAATTAGAATATGTTTTCAACCATCGCTGGGTTGAATATGGAAAAAACAAACCATTGAAATTAATAGAGCCAGCATTTCAGCCTCCCAATGATGGAGGTGAACAAGTTAGGTTAATTACAAATGAATTAACCAAGCTATTATCAGGGAGCTATTTCAAAACAAAGCGATCTCCATTTGAAATATATCAGTATGTTTGGACAGCCCATAAATACCGATCAAGTGCATGGTCAATATTACACCTGAAAAATTTGATTTACGAACTTATAAGGACCGAACATTTAAGGATGTCCAATTTGAATGGTCACTTTGTGTACCGATCTAGGATCAACTAATATTTTTCAGAAATCTTTTTCCATTTTTTAAGAGCGGAGAGGCAACAGCGTTTCCGCTCTTTTTAAAACAATGAACCCATATTGTTATAGCTTGACCAATTTTGCAATCAGGCTTAGATCCGAAGCATCCACATATAGCTTTACTCCTGAAGGGTATTCTAATAAAACTTCCTTCTGTTTCTGGATTGTATTTGTAGAAAAGGTAGAATTGGGCAAGACTTCAGTATCAGGATTTCCCCAGGAAGGTGATTCATTCAAAATATTACGGTCTGATATGTAATCACCTTTATTTGAATGCATGTTAAATTCAGAATTATGTTGAGCCTTTTGGTTATTGCCTTCAACAATTCCAGTTTCAGTAATTGAAAGCCCGGAAAGTACATCTACTTTGCTATTGGATTGGCGCCAGTAATTTGAAAATGGCCGTGGCCGGAAGTCAATCAGCCAGGCAAGAAGCTCCATATTTTTTTCACGGGTATTAAGGCCCTTTTGTAAAAAGTTGCATAGTGGCTTAAATTTCTCAGTGTCACATCTTTTGATTGCTAAGTCGGAAAGTTCGGCGTCAAAAGGGATGGCAAGAATTTCTCTTAGGTTTCTTTTATCAAATATATCGCACCGACCGTTAAATTGTGATCTTAATTCGTTTCGAATGTTGGCGCAGGTTGGATGCATGAGGTTTGGTGAAAGTTCGCCTAATGCTTTTTTTTTTCATAGAAGCTTAGTAGCTCTGATCTGTATTTCTCTACCATTTTTTCATAAATTAGGATATAAAACTACAGAAATTCCAATACTTCCTAATCGACTGCTCTTTAACTGGTGTAGAAAATAGTACAAGGTTTAGTCATGGTAGACGAAAGAGCCTGTAATTTTTTGCTTATATCTCTTTAATGATCCTTTTTTGAATGCGTATAGTAATGCGCTTGAAAATTCACTTGTTTTAAAATCGTTCCGAAATCGAGTTTGAGAATCTTTAACAATTCTGTTTAAAGTTTTTTCTTCATCAACTTTATCCGTCTTATTAAAATACCCGTCGCTAGAAAGATTACGAATTGCCTCTGCTGCCGTAATTGGTTTCTCTTTTATTTTCTCTGTCTTTACTTTGGATTTTTTTCTGTAGAAGTCAATACTCACATCATAGGTCGGAATTTTAAAATCAATCACAAATAATTCCATTATATGAATTTCCATAGCTTTAGCTATGGCAAATATGTTGCTTATGGATGTGTTGGCTTCGCCATAAATAATTCTATAAATCTGTTTTGGTGTAAACTCAGTACGATCCGACAATGCCTCAAGAGGTATATTTTTATCTATGATTAGCTGTTGCATCCTACTTCTTAGCAATTTCAAATTTTCTTTGTCAATATACTGTGTTTTACCCATCCAGTAAAAGGAATTGTATTATTTTTATTTCATAAGTCTAATTTGACATATTAATTATTTTTTCATATATTTGATTCACGTTGTTTTTCAGCCTTTTAGTAGCAATAAATGAATTAAAAAATAATAATTGAATTGCCTTTTTGAAAAGGCATTTAACTAAGAGTCTCGTCGCAAAAAGTTTGACAGCCAAGAAGCGAGGCAGTAAGATTAATGCCCATATCACTTTAAGTACATATCTTTGTGCTTGAAATAGGTATGGGCTTTACTGTAAACCCACGTTCTTGGCTGTCAACTAGGATGCGGTGGGTATGTAAAGTCCTGCCTATTTTACTATCCACCCTGCTCAACTTTGAGGCTCGTTGTAATTAACGAGTTATGAAAGAAAAAAATATAAAGTACTATTCAATTCATCTATTAGTCGGATTTCATCCACCCTAATATCCCGCCTTATTTGGTTTATATTTTCTAAGCCGTCCCTGCCAAGAAGCGAAACTTAGAAAACTGTTGAACCATACCTAAAATGGGTATGGTACTTCACTTGTTATTTCAATCCTGGCAGGGACGGTAACGGGTGTAAGTCCTACCCATTTAAGGTTTGCTAACCCGTTGCATAATAGATGTTCAAATTAATATGTACGGATAAACATGAATACTAACTTAAACATTGACCATATAGAACACATCTACATATATCCTTTTGTTTTCCATGCTAAGGGGCTTTTTATTTCCATTGTAAAGGATTTCCTCAACTATCTCTTTTATAATCATCATAGATTCTACATAGCCCTGTATGAAAACATAATTAAGCCTCCAGTTTAGCTGATTTAGGCACAAATCATCCCATACATTAAATAATCAATTAAACTAACCAACAATGAAAAAATCAACGATATATATCGTAATGGCCACGCTTTGCCTGTTTTCAAATGTAAAGGCACAGGTCAAAACGATTACAATTAAAGGTAGAATCACCGATGAAAAAGGGTTTCCAATTTCAAACGCTACCATAAAAGTGAAAGAATCTAAAACCCTAACAGTGGCAAATGGGAAGGGACTTTTTGAATTAAATAATATCCAATTAGGCACGAACATAATAATTTCTAGTATTGGATTTAAACCGAGTGAGATTCATAATATACAGACGGATGAATTTCTAAATGTTCATATGCTTACTGAAGATAAAGGACTAGAAGAGGTACAAATTGTTAGTACCGGTTACCAAAATATCCCAAAGGAAAGAGCAACTGGAAGCTTTGTTTTAATTGATAGTGGTTTGTTAAATCGAAAGGTAAGTTCAAATCTACTAGATAGATTAGACGGTGTAACAAGTGGTTTGATATTTAATAAAAATAAACTCAGTAGTAATACTTCTGATATTAGCATACGTGGACGAAGTACTATCTCATCTAACACCAATCCGTTAATAATTTTAGATAATTTTCCTTATGATGGCGATCTTGCAAATATTAATCCACAAGATGTAAAGTCCATCACTGTTTTAAAGGATGCTGCCGCTTCATCTATATGGGGATCAAGAGCAGGTAACGGAGTAATTGTAATTACAACTTTTAATGGTACTTATGATAAAAAACCAGTTATAAGCTTAAATTCAAATATTTCGATTGGTGATAAGCCTGACCTATATTACAGACCCCAGCTTACTAACCAACAATTTATAGGTATTGAACAATTTCTTTTTGATAAAGGAGCCTATAATAGTATTATTAATAACGGATATGGCGCTTTATCTCCAGCAGTAGAGATAATGCTTAGTAATAGAACTGGTGCAATAACAAGTGCGCAGAAGACTATAATGCTTGATTCGATAGCGAGCTTTGATAACAGGAAGGATTTATCTGAATATTATTATCGCAAAAGTGTTAATCAGCAATATCAATTGAGTGTAAATGGAGGCGGGCAGAATAATAAATACTACATATCATTGGGGTATGACAAAAATTTAGCGAATACTGTCATCAACAATAATGACCGCCTTACTCTCAATGTAAATAATACTACAGATTTGATAAACAATCGATTAGAGCTCTATACAGGTGTTTTATTTAGTTCAACAAACAACAACATAAATGGACAAGGTTATCAGCCGCGTTACCCATATGAAAGGATTGCGGATCAAAATCGAAATGCTTTAGCAGTAACAGATGGAATCCTAAGACTTCCCTACATTGCGACAGCCGGCAATGGAAAACTTCTTGACTGGCAATATCGTCCATTAGACGAAATTCAAAATGCCTACTCCTACGAGAACGTAAAAGGAACTGACTATAGAATTAACTTAGGAATCAACTATAAAATAATTCCTGATTTAAAATTTTCAGTTAATTACACTTATAATAAAGGCATGATAGATGATCAGCTAAATAGAACTTTGGCATCATACTACACCCGAAATCAAATTAATACTTTTACGCAGATTTCACCAACTGGAGTTGTAACCTACCCTTTTCCCTTAGGAAACATATTAAACAATTTTTCCAGCACATATTTTTCAAATTATGGACGTGGACAACTTGGTTATGACAAAAGCTTTAATAAAAAGCATGTAATAAGTGCATTAGCCGGATTTGAAATCAAGGATTATCAAAGTTCTATCTCGAGAGTAAATCTTTATGGATACGATGAAGGAACGGCAACCAATAAAAATGGAACAATCAATCCTACTGTTTTGTATCCATATTTTTATGGGGCCAGCTCCGCTATGATTAATCAAGGTAATAGTAATTCTGGTACAACTGATAGATATAGATCTTTTTATGCGAATGCGTCCTATACTTTCGACAATAGGTTTATTTTGTCAGCAAGTGCACGGAGAGATGAGTCTAATTTGTTCGGTGTTAGTACTAACCAAAAAGGTGTTCCACTTTGGTCTGGGGGATTTTCGTGGAATATCAGTAATGAGAAATTCTATAAAAGCAGTCTTATTACATTTTTAAAACTCCGAGCAACTTTTGGATATAATGGAAATATAAATAAATCAGTATCGGCCTACCTTACAGCCATGTCCTTTGCTGGATATATCAATGGATTTGCGCAACAATATCTAGAAATACAAAACCCTCCAAATCCATCTCTAAAATGGGAAAGAGTGAAAAACTTAAATTTGGGTGTTGATTTTGCATCAAAAAATAGCACAATTACAGGGAGCGTTGAGTATTGGATAAAAGATGGCCTTGATTTAATAGGTGCTACACCAATTGCTCCTCAAACTGGAATAACTGTTTTCACAGGTAATTCAGCCGATATGCGCGGACAAGGAATTGATTTAATTTTAAATTCAAGAAATCTCGCCCGAAATGATTTTGCATGGACATCGAATTTTCTATTTAATTACAATACGGATAAAATCACTAGCTATAAGGTAAAAGCTACCAAAAATAGCGACATAGTCGGATTGAACTATATTCAGCCACTAGAAGGCTATTCTTACTATTCTGTGTTTACATACAAATGGATGGGGTTAGATAATCAAGGTAAGCCTCAGAGTATCTTAAATGGAAATACAAGTAAGGATTATGTTGCGATGACGAATTCGAAAAACACGGATGATCTTGTATATAGTGGCACTCTACGACCTAAATATTTTGGAAGCCTAATTAATACTATTAAGTTAAAGGACCTTGAGTTTTCATTTAATTTGGTTTACAAGCTTGGTTACGTATACCGCAGATCTTCATTAAGTAGCACCAGTTTGTACAGTAATCCCTCGGGTCTCAATGCTTATCAACAATTTGATTATGACTTAAGGTGGCAAAATCCAGGAGATGAACTTAAGACCGATGTTCCAGCTTTAACTTATCCTATTGATGGAACTGCCAACAATATTTATAATTATTCAAGCATATTAATCGAAAAGGCGGACCATATTAGACTACAGGATATACGATTAAACTATATCCTTTCTAAGAAAAAGTTTAGTTTCTTGCCGTTTTCCAATGTAAATCTTTACTGCCTGGTTTCAAACTTAGGTGTAATTTGGAGAGAATCGAAATACAAGATTGATCCTGATTATCCAAATGGCGTCCCGCTTCCTAGAACCTATGCAGTTGGTTTAAAATTAAATTTTTAATTCAAAGTCATGAAAAATATTAACATATCCATAATCCTTATCTTTTCTGTATTTTTTTGCAATTGTAAAAAAAGCTTTCTTGACGCCAAACCAAGTACGGAAATAGTGGCGCCAAGCTCTTTATCAGATTTGCAAGGGCTTTTAGAAAATACTTCAATCCTAAATACGTGCAGTCCAGCCTTACCTATAATGGCAAGTGATGATTACATTTTCGTAGACTACACTAGTTGGCTTACGACAACAACAAAAACAGAAAGAAATTCCTATATATGGACAAAAGATTTATTTAATGGTGAAAATGCTAGACCAGATTGGAATCTAGGCTACAAAGGAATTTTTTATTGTAATAGTATTCTTGAAACATTACCGAAGATTGAAGTTAAAGCCGACAAACAGGCCCAGTATAATTTAATAAAAGGATGGGCATCATTTCTTAGGGCATATATTCTTTATGATCTAGTGCAGAGTTTTGCGAACGCATATGACCCGAATACTGCTTCGACTGATCTCGGTCTACCTATACGTTTGAAAGCTGGTGTAGATGAAATAGTTGATAGATCATCTTTACAAACGACATATGATCAGATTTTATCAGATCTTACAGAAGCAGAGAACCTACTTGGGCCAACGTTGTCTGTGAATGGCAATCGGCCGTCTAAAGCCTCCGTTTACGCTTTGTTTGCTCGTATTTATTTGAGTATGAGAAATTATCCCATGGCTGAAAAATATGCTGATCTCGAATTGACAATTAACAGCAAACTAATCGATTATAACATCTTGAGCAAAACTGCAACTGCACCGTTTACTACTAATAATGATGAAACAGTATTTTATTCAAATGCGGTCACTGGAGCCTATAATACAATTCTTCCACATTCAATAAACACTGCAATAACTGTTAACCCTGAGCTGACAGGCCTTTATAGGCCGAAGGATTTACGATTGAGCATTTTCTTTGGAACTAACGCTAGTACGGGCAGGTTATATTTCAAGAGACGAAATACGGCAGATCTTAGGACCTTTTCTGGTTTGGCGACGAATGAAATTTATTTGATTAAAGCGGAGTGTCTGGCTAGACGCAATCTTATTACGGATTCGATGGATTGGCTAAACCTCTTACTTAAGAAACGATTCGCACCTGTTGATTATACGGCCACAAGTGCCACCTCACAAGCAGATGCTTTAACCAAGGTTTTACAGGAAAGGCGCAAAGAGTTGCTATTTAGTGGTATGCGTTGGTCAGATCTTAAACGATTGAATAAGGAAGGGGCAAGTATCACTTTAGTAAGAACATTGAATGGAACGACCTATACATTACCTCCAAATGATCCAAGATATGTATTTCCAATTCCGGATGATGAAATTTCAGCTAGTGGAATTCAACAAAATAATAGATAAAATGAAAATTATAAGAAAACAAATTACGTTCAAATTCTTGTTAGTTCTTTTTGTGATTATATTTTCCAAACTGAGCCTATACTCACAAAGCGGAATTGCAAAATCTCGTGTCAGTATAACGGTTCATGTAAAAGATTCTTTGTTAGTCAAAAATCCATTGACACTGAAGTTATTCAAAGATTACATTAACAATAATACTGGGTCTATTGACTATACTGTTTTGGCAGATAAAAATGGATACTATCATTTTTTAATCAATGATGTTCACGAAATGATGAACTATTCTATCAGGTATGAAGCTTTATCCTTTGGTTTCATTAATGGATATCTCGAACCAGGTGATAATGTTCTACTGGATTTTAAAGGAAATAAATCTAAGCGTTCACAAATTACAGATTACGTGTTCCATGGGAAGGGAAGCCAAAAGTATATCGCTAAGATGGAATTAATATATAAAATACCTAATATAAGAATAAGAACCATTTCGTCGGATAAAACTGGAATGGAATTGTTAAATCAGCATTTGGCCAACGCCGATTCTAATTATTATTTTTATAAACGGATCTTGAACAAATATAGGCCTAGCATAAGTAGTGATGCCTATCATGCAATGGATGCAGATATATATGGAAGGGCCTATTCATCTATTTTCGGATACCTTCCTGAGTTTTTAAAATCAAATGCGTCTCTGAGTGTTCGAGATAGCATTATACCCTTTCAAACGGAACTTCAAAAAAGAATTTTTTCTGGGAATTCACCATGGGTTACACAATCGCCAGAATATTTAAGCTTTCTACTGGCAAAGGCACGTTGTGTGCATATACCAATAAATTTGACCCCCTTTCGCCAATTTCAAATTGACCCCCAGAGTTGTTGCTTGAAAAAAGCAGAAGTTGTTGTGCAAAAAG
>NZ_JACHCQ010000046.1 GCF_014205835.1 Pedobacter sp. AK013
GGCCAGTTTGCCCCGAAACAGGTGGTCACTTTAAAGCGAAATGGGGTGACAGTTTAAATGCGGAACGGCTGGCCATTTTTGCCGAAATGCCCAATTCGATGACATTTTCATATAAAAAACTCATTAAGTCTGAATTGCCAGAAGATGGAAAAGCAGATTAATTTATAACCCTTTTTTGCGTTCTTTTGTAAATGTTTTTTACTAATATTAGCACTTATGGATAATGAAGTTTGGAACATTTCAGCGGACAATAAGGCCAAAATAGATAAGGACATTGCAAATTATATAATTGAGCAAGCTGAAAAATCTCTTAAATACTCTATTGAGGTTGCTGATAAAACCACATCGAAATCAATAACTTTGCTTTTAGTCTTTTTGCCCGTAACATCTACCATCGTAGGCTTTTTAATAAATTCTGTTAAACAAAATAAAACTTTGATTTCATCAGAAACAATTTTGCTGGCCTATTTACTTATCGTTTGTATAGTGGCACTTATTTTTGTTGTGAAGCTTATGCTCCCACGTAATACTATGGCAATAGGCAGAGAGCCAAAACAACTGGTTGTAGATCAGATTCTTCAGTTAACTGATCGAAGTAGCGACGAAAAATTATTGATATATAAATTTAACGAAATAAAGAATTATCAGCACAAGATCGATTATAACCGAAAACAAAATGATTCCAGAATATTGCTATTTAGACATATATTACTTTACACAGGTATAACTGCGATTTTGGGCTTAATTTGCTATATCCTTATCGTGTACCTATCGGCAGTTCAGTTGTTGTAGGTTGCGGAGCATCTACTGGAATTTCTGGATAATCATTTGGGTCAACCATATCAATTTCTAATTCTTGTAAAGATATGAACTAAATTTTATTTTTGTAAGCTGGCGGCAAGGTATTATTGTGTAATCTATTTATCTGGATACCAGCCCCAATCTTTAAAGAAATCTCTATAGTGGATCTCTCTGTACTCTGTTTCCTCAACAGGGTCTTTTCTGGAAATTCTTATCGGTACAACGTCTCCCATTTGTGATGCAACTATTCCATAATTATTGTTAATAGAACCCAGAAATTCATGGTAGAGGGTGTAAAGGACTAAAGTTTCATGAAACCTGTCGATCCAATCTTCAAAAGATTGTACCCTGAGTTGACTATATGGGTCTTCCTTAACATAGTTGTTAAGCTGAATATGGCGTCCTAATATGGAATATTGAGAATGTGCAATTGAATTCCTGATTTGAAAGTTATAAGTATTTTTAAAAGCATCGTATAATCTGGGAATGACATTTTTAAATCTATCACGTATTTTATTCCTGATAATAACATCTCTGCTTCCAGTTGCTCCTTTTTCCCGGCTCGTGGTCATTAGTTTATAGTGCCAATCATATACATTTCCTTCCAATAGGTTTGCAAGCTGAAAAAATTTCTTAATGAAAGTATCCGATTCCCAAATTTTGAGGTATATCAGCATTTCAGTCTGGATAGATATAGATTCATCAAAATTTAACACATCTATTTCTTGTCCCCTTTCCTCTGAATATTCGATATTTTTAAGATAATCTGGCAGTGCTTTATTGGACATGTTATGCTTCACATATTGACCAATAAAGTCATGATGTGTATGTTCGGAGTGCCCCTCATGGTTAGGGCCGAACATATATGGACTCATTTTCTCATTCAAGTTATCCCAAGTATGTACTTCAGGATTATAAAACGCATTTAAATGAACAAGTAATAAATCACTATCATGTGTTTGCTTTGTTAGAATTAATTGATATAACTGCTCAAATTGTGGCCTGAGTTCTTTGTACTTCGCGTCTAAAATATCTTTAAATAACATAGGCTTCCTTTTTATACATAAATCAAAGTTACTATGATTAGTCCAAAAATTTTGTAATTGCTCAATTGCAATCTAGCCTATTTATCAATGTAGTTCGTAGCATCTTAATTTTTAACACCTAGTTAGGTAGTTGTCAAATAGAATTTATAACAATATTGATAATTGTGTCTAATCAAATTTCTATGAAAAGAATATCAGATAAGCGCAATGTAACCCCTGAGCAAGCAATTGAAATTCTTGCTGAACATGGAACAAAGGTTACAAAAGAAGAAGCAAAAATGATTTTGGATTTCATGTATAAATTTTGTATATTAGCTGTTAATCAATTAGTTACGAATGAAAGGATAGAGAAAAAATGAAAACCAAAAATATCAACAATACAGTGGTATATCGGGATCGAAGAACGCATCGATTTGATCAAAAAGCACATTCAGTCAATGCTCTTATTAACAAAAGGAAAATAGCATATTTATATATTCGGGTTAGTACCGATGAGCAGGCTGACCGTGGATTTTCACAAAGAGATCAAGATCAAAGGCTTCATGAATATTGCGAAAGAAATGATTTGCAGGTAGGCAAGGTTATTTATGAGGATTATTCAGCTAAGACTTTTAAAAAGCGCCCTGCGTGGTCTAAACTGCTTGCAGAGCTCAAGAAAACAAAAGGAAGGAATTGTAATATGATTCTTTTCACTAAATGGGATCGTTTTAGTAGAAATACAGCCAATGCATATAATATGATTGATGTGTTAACTGCTATGGACATCGAACCAAATGCGATTGACCAGCATCTGGACTTGAAGGTGCCGGAAAGCAGGATAATGCTTGCAGTATATATTGCGATGGCTGAGGCTGAAAATTTACGACGAGGATTGAATGTAGTTGTAGGGATGAGACGTGGTAGATTGGAAGGGAGATGGATGGGAAAAGCACCAGCTGGATATGTAAATAAAATGCGGGAAGATAAAACCAAATATATTGAATTGCAGGAGCCGGAAGCCTCACATATTAAATGGGCATTTAAAACATTGGCTGAAGGTACTTATGCAACAGATGTCACTTGGAATTTGGCCAGAGAGAGAGGTATGAAATGTAAGCGTAATACATTTTGGGCAGTTATACGTAATCCGGTCTATTGTGGTAAAGTAGTTGTTCCACCAGATGAACATAATGATATGTTTCTTTCCGATGGAAAACATCAGCCTTTAATAAGCGAAAAACTGTTTTGGGAAGTACAGGATATACTTAACGGTAGAAGTAAAGTTCAAAGTGTTAAAGCCGAAACGCCATTGAATTTGCCTCTAAGAGGTTTTTTATATTGTCCTTTTTGTAACAAAACATTAACTGGCAGCCCATCTAAAGGAAGATCTGAATACTACTATTATTACCACTGTAAATCACCCTGCAAAGCGAGGTTTAAGGCCGATGATATAAATAAAGATTTTGAGAGGGAATTGTTAAAGTTTGTTCCTAAACCTGGAATGGCGGAGCTGTATAAAAAAGTAATCTGTGACATCACGATGGATGACAAGGAAAATTTTGAAGTAAGCCGTAAGAAATTGATTAGTGAAATATCAGATCAAAACAATATCATAACAAAGATTAGAGCGATGCTTCTATCTGATGACCTTCATATAGATGATTATAAAATTATGAAATCGAAATGTGAGGAAAAGATAACAAGATTAGAAGCAGAGCTAAATGACATAAAAGACAAAGCAGCAATAAAGACTGATTATGCAACACTTGTTGATGAAGCATTAAAAAGACTAAAAAAGCTGTATGAATTGTATTGCAACGGCACAATTGAGCAAAAACGTTATATCATTGGTTCGATCTTTCCAGCAAAATGGACAATTTTTGAAAATAAAGGTCGAACCGAAAAAGTCAACCTAGCAGCACTACTTATCTATCAGATTAACAACACTTTACGGCATAAAAAAACCGGAGTTAGAACTAAAATTAGAACTAACTCCGGCTTGGTACCCAGCGCCGGAGTCGAACCGGCACGGTTTCCCACAGGTGTTTGAGACCAGCGCGTCTACCAATTCCGCCAGCTGGGCATTTGCTTATTCAGCGGGATGCAAATGTATAAATTAAGCACTTAATCTACAAATTTTATTTACTTCTTTTTTTGTTGATCCGATTTACGAAGACCTCATTCGTTTAACAGATTTCCTAATAACAACTGATTCAGTTGTTTAACCTTATTTTTACCCATTTCTACGTCCATTGGCAGATAAACTAAATTTTGAAGTGTTAGCTCATTTGAGGATTCAGACAAGAAATCGGAGAAACCCATTTTCACTAAACTGGAAGCTTTTGAAGTGGCATCGAATCCATTTTCCCTTAATTTATCGATTAACAATGACGGATTAGCCACCAAAATTGGAATTACCCAGTGTGAGTGCCATAAGTTTGCATTACCAATAATATTTCGCGAATCTACATCCTCTAATAATTGGGTTGTCAGTATCCTTCTTTTATGAATATGAGATCGATTAAAATTACTTAATTTACGCCGCAGCATACACAAATTAGCATAACATGGCCTGTATTTGATCTTCCTCATTAAATCTCTCCCAGGAAAACTTCTCGTAAAACCAGTAATAAACGCGTCAAAGTCTTTACCTAATTGCTTGCAAAGCCAATAAGCTATGGTAAATGGCCATCTTGCGGTAAGCATATTAATTAGGGCTGCAGTAAGTATTTTTTTGAAATAGCGACCACCATTCTGTAGTGGTAGCCTGTTGTTTAATATTTTTACGGCAGCAAGTAGCTCTTCATTTCGAATATAAAGTATCGCTCCGCTTAAAGCTGTATTTGTCTTAATTAGTCCAAAACTGAACATTGCCACGTCTGATCTAAAATTCCCCTCGTAAACTCCGTCATAAGCTTGTGCACAATCTTCTATTACAATCAGATGATGTAATTTCGCTATATCAAGCAATGGTTCTGTGTCCATTATGGCGCCAAATAAATGAGTAATTAGCAGCAGCTTTGTTTTAGTCGTGATAGCGGCCTCTATCTGTCCCGCGGATAAGCCCAGTGTATTTTTATCTATGGGTAAGGGTACAATTTTTAGATGATAGCTGGCAATAATTGCAAAAATATCCGGAATGTTCACATCCGCAACCAGTATTTCGTCACCAGGCTGAAGATTTAACGCCTCTAATACAAGATGTAAGCCTGTGCGAACAGAAAGACAGGGCAATTGCCCTTCAGAGAAATTTGGCCGTTCTTTTTTTAAACCGCAAGTACTGCCAATACTGTACATTGCCGCCCAAAAAAGTTCAGCAAAACGAATATCTAACCTACCTCTGGCAATCATTTGTTAAGCAATATGTGCAACTGGCAATTAGTTTAATACTTTTTCATCTTTCAACTTCCTATCTACAATAAAAGGTGCAAAAGGCAGTAATGAAGCCAAAAAAATTAAAACGGTTTTACCAAACTTCCATTTTTGCTCTTGCCAAGTCAAAATTAGCGTAGCGGCATATAATACAAATAACAAACCGTGGGCCCATCCGGTATATTTAACTACCTCTTTATAATGGAGAAGATATTTAATTGGCATGGCTATAAATAATAAAAGCAGATAGGATATTCCTTCTGCTACGGCTACTTTACGAAAAATAGAAAGGGAGCTATTCATTGATCTGATTGTTTTCTCCGAAAGTAAAACAAAGCTCTTGCGTGACAAAAACTAAAAAATGATTTTACAATCGGGTGTTTTAAAGGCTAAAAGCCGGAGGCTTAAGGTTTAGGCTGATTAACGCAATCGTCATTCTGAACTTGTTTCAGAATCTTTCCTTTATTTAGTTGTTTTTTAACCACAATTGGATACCTATTTCTTTTACACTATTATTTTCTGGCTTATTCCATCTACTTCGTTAAGCGTTCCCTAATCCTGTCAATATATTTTTGTCTATAAAAATTATCTTTAATGAAGGGCAATAATGCATCAGATTCTTCCGGATTGCTATCAAACTGTTTCATCAGATCATATAATTCGCTGGCTAAATCCTTTTCTATCGCTTCGACATTTTCTTTTATCTGCACGCTCTTTTCCGCATCTGGTTCAAATTCCAAATCCATTAAGGCCTCATTTACATCCATCATTTCCATCAAAAAAGATTGAGGCAATTGATAAGTTTCATCTGCTGCTATGATACCTTTTAACTCGAGCACGTATTTTAAGCGTTTTTTAGCATTACTTAATGTCTGATAGGCCTTGTTGTTCAAAGTCGACAGATTGAGCACTTCTTGCTGCTTCTCTTCGCTTTCATTGGCATAAAAATCGGGGTGAAACTGTTTGCTCAAAGCATAAAACTTAGTTTTTACCGCATTTTGGTCTGGATTAAACTGAATCGGTAACTCGTAAAAATCGAAATAATTAATATCTGATCTTGCTACACTCATGATGTATATTAAATTAAAAAGCCGCAGATGTACAGATCGACTGGTCAAATCTGTACATCTGCGGCAATGATATAAATTTGGTTTTACTTACCGAAAGATTTTAAGATATCATTACCAAAAGCAAACACCATTAAACAGATCAGGATTACAAAACCCACAATCTGGGCCTTCTCCAGCACTTTCTCACTTACAGGTTTACGTTGTACCATTTCGATTAAAAGAAACACTACGTGGCCTCCATCTAGGCCTGGAATAGGCAATAAATTCATAAATGCCAATGCCATCGAAATTAATCCTGTTAAAGTCCAGAATTTAACCCAATCAAAAGTACTTCCATATACCTTGGCAATTCCAATCGGACTGCTGATATTACGTGCACTTAACTTTCCGGTTATCATTTTCCCAATGCCTTTTGCATTATCTACAAAAGTGCTCCATGCCATGGTTGCCCCAACTGGAAGTGATTGTATAAAGCCAAAATCTACGTGCGCGCTTGGAAGTTCTTTAGAATTAGCAGCTACACCGATTGTACCATTATCTGCAACTTTTGGCGTAAAAGTGATCGGCTTACCATTCCTAAGTGCAGAAATGGTAATTGTCTTATTTTTATTACCCGAAACCTCACTAACAAACTCATCGTAAAAAGTAATTGCTTTATTATTTACGGTTAAAATGCTGTCGCCAGGCTTAATTCCAGAAACATAAGCAGGATAAACAGGCTTTTCCCATTTTTTACCAAATAAACCTGCAATACGATCAAAAAGTGATGGCTTATCCCCGTTTTTATCTGGAGCAATTACCATTTTAATACTGGCCATCTTAACACGGGGCGCAATAAAATTCTCTTTGTCGTTTTTCGATATTTTATTCAAAATGGTATCTGGAACCGAAATATATAGGGTTTTATTATTCCTTAAAATGGTTAATTGAGCACCATCGAATAATACCTTGCTAGAGATCACATCTTCGAATTTGATCAACTTACTTCCATTTACTGCTAAAATCCTATCACCGTTCTTCAACCCGATTTCTTTACCGATATTTCCTACAGCAATACCATCAGTTAATTTGTCGTTAACGGTGTAATTTTGTCCGTATGTGAATGTAAGCATCCAAAAAATGATAATACCTACAATTACATTTACGATAATACCGCCAAGCATTACGATTAAACGTTGCCAGGCTGGTTTAGAACGGAATTCCCAAGGTTGTGCAGGCTGAGCCATTTGCTCAGTATCCATACTCTCATCAATCATTCCGGCAATTTTTACATAACCACCGAGCGGCAACCATCCCACTCCATATTCAACATCGCCTTTTTTGAAACTAAAAAGTTTGAAACCCCATGCGTCAAAAAATAAATAAAACTTTTCTACTTTAATACCAAATGCTCTGGCTGCCAAGAAATGCCCTAATTCGTGTAATATTACCAATAAAGACAATCCGAGCAGCAGCTGCCCCGCCATAATCAATCCATTCATATTCGCTTATAAAATTTTTATATTAGATGTTAAACTATACTTTTTGTTACTAATTCGCCGGCTAAGATACGGCTATGTTTGTCAGTTTCTAAATAATCGCTCAATTGTGGTTTTTCAACAAAACTGATTTCTTCCATACACCGTTCAATAACCTCGCTCATCTGCAGGAAACCAATTTCATCCTTCAAAAATGCTGCTACAACAATTTCATTTGCGGCATTTAAAATACAAGGCATATTCCCCCCTTTTCGTAAGGAGGTGAATGCCAGGTCTAAATTCCTGAACGTTCCTAGATCTGCCTTTTCAAAGCTAAAGCTTGGATAATCTAAGAAGTTAAAACGCTTAAAATTGTTTTTTAGCCTATCGGGATAATTTAAAGCGTACTGAATAGGCAATTTCATATCAGGAACGCCCATCTGCGCCTTCATAGATCCATCGGTAAACTGAACAATTGAATGGATGATAGATTGAGGATGAACAATAACATCAATCTGATCTACATCGAGGTTAAACAACCACTTCGCCTCAATTACCTCTAAACCTTTATTCATCAGAGATGCAGAATCTATCGTGATTTTTGCGCCCATTACCCAATTGGGGTGTTTTAAAGCCTGCTCTTTTTTTACGGTTGATAAGAAATCTTTTGTTTTACCTAAGAATGGTCCGCCGGATGCTGTTAAATAAATTTTCTCAATCTCATTTTGCTCCTCACCAACCAAACATTGAAATATGGCCGAATGCTCTGAATCAACTGGTAAAATTTTAACCTGGTGTTCAGTTGCCAGTTGTGTAATCAATTCGCCTGCAACCACCAAAGTTTCTTTGTTGGCTAAAGCAATATTTTTCCCTGCTTTTATGGCAGCAATGGTAGGTTTTAATCCTACGGAGCCCATTAAAGCCGTTAATACCACGTCGCTATCGCTATAAGCAGCAACTTCTGACAAAGCAGCCTCACCGGCTAAAACTTTAATATCAAAAGCCGACAAAGCATTTTTAACCTCACTGTACTTGCGTTCATCACAGATTACTACTGCATCAGGTTTAAACTCCCTCGCCTGCCGGATAAGCAACTCTGAATTCTTTAATGCAGATAGTACAGCCACTTTGAATACTCCAGGATGATCCCTGACAACCTCTAGTGCCTGTGTACCTATACTTCCTGTAGAACCTAATATGGTTATTCTTTTCAAATCGTTTTTAATATCGTTAATGCTCAAAGTTAATTAAGCATCTATTTAATCATTTTTTATTGTTTACCCCTTTTTGTCATTCTGAAAGCATCTGTTGAGTCAATCGTCATCTCTACTGGAGCACAGCGAAACGGAGATATCTATCTAAACGGATTTCTCGACTGCGTTGCACTACGCTCGAAATGACGACTCGTGGTTAAACAATATACTTCTCCAACCCCTCTGCAAACTTCCTATCATTGCTTAAACGTGGCACTTTGTTCTGTCCGCCCAGTTTCCCTTCACTTTTCATGTAATTTACAAAAGCATCTTTTTGCAAAGTACGTATAATCAATGGCTGAAGGATGTTTCCTTCAATCAGGTCAAAGTAATAAATATTTTTCTTTTGCAAAGCCTCATCAACCTTTTTGCTAAAAGCAGCCATATCTTTAGGGGCAGACGAAAATTCTACAAACCACTCGTGGTAAGGCAATTGACCAGCTTCCGGATTAACCTGAGGTGCTACTGTAAATTCTGTAATTTCTACCTGTTCTTCATTGGCCACACTCAAAATTGCCTGTTCTACCTCTTCTCCTATTACGTGTTCGCCGAAGGCAGAAATGAAATGTTTTATTCGTCCCGTTACCACGATTTTATAAGGGTTTTTCGAAACAAACTTAACGGTATCGCCAATACTGTACCCCCATAAACCAGCATTGGTATTTAAAATCAACGCATAGTTGGTATCTAGTTCAATCTCACCTAGCGATAACCTCGTTGGCTTATCGTTATAATATTCATCAGCCGGAACAAATTCGTAGAAAATACCTGCATCAGCCAATAACAATAAACCTTTATCTTTTTGCGAATCCTGGTAAGCAATAAATCCTTCGGAAGCAGGATAGGTTTCAATGGCATCAATTTTTCTACCAATACTTTGCTCAATTTTTGCCCGATAAGGTTCAAAATTTACACCACCGTAAATAAACAGGCTAAAATTTTTAAATATTTCAGCGATTTTCTTTCCGCCTGATTTCTCTGAAAGTTTATCGAAATACATCTGCACCCAAGGTGGAATACCAGAAATCAAGGTCATATTTTCATTGATGGTTTCCTCAACTATGGCGTCAACTTTTTGTTCCCAATCTTCAATAATATTGGTTTCATAAGAAGGCAATCGGTTCTTTTGCAGGTACGCAGGAACATGGTGGGCCACAATGCCCGATAAACGCCCTATATTAATACCGTGCTTTACACTCAGCACCGGGCTCCCTTGCAGAAAAATCATCTTTCCGTTTACAAAACCGGCCTTACCTGTTTCATTAATATATGTTAAAATGGCATTCCGTGCAGCTTTTATGTGCTCGGGCATCGATTCTTTAGAAAGTGGAATATATTTTACGCCTGAAGTGGTGCCTGATGTTTTGGCAAAATAAAGTGGTTTACCTTTCCAAAGTACGTCAGATTCACCCGTTACAACACGATCTATATAAGGCTTTAATCCTTCGTAATCCTGAACCGGAACATGTTTTTTAAAATCAGCATAAGTTTTAATCTCAGCGAAATGATGATCTTTTCCGAATGCAGTATTTTTAGCCTCTTCAATCAGCTTTTTTAAGATATTATGCTGAGCATTTACGGCATTTTGTTTCCATTTGTTAATCTGCCAAACTGCAAATGCCGCAAAGGGTTTACTTAATGCTGCTTTTAATCCCATGTTTAATGCTTGAATTTTGGAATAATAGAGTAATTAATGGCGAATATCGGGCTTAAACAATATTATGTAAAATATCAGGATGCTCGTCGCCTTTATATTCGCTCGAAATTTTGCGGTATGCAACTGTTAAAGCTACACTGGAAAGCGGAACAATGATAAATGAACTTAAAATATTTACAATGAAAGCAATTAACGGCCATTGCAGGTAGTTTAAAAGCAGATAAATTAAATATCCTCCTCCTAAAACAACCAATAGCAACAAAATCTTAGTAAAATTTCCTTTAGTAGTGGCCAAACTCAATTTGATCGAATCGAATGGTGTTGCGCCTTTATCAATAATAAAAAATGGAAAAAAGGAGATCCTTAACCAAGTAATAAAAATGGCAATAATACCCACAGAGATGGCTACATTTTTTACAATTTTGACATTAATTCCGGTATATATAAAAGGAAAAGCAACCAGGATTACGACTAAATAAACACCAAGGATACAGCCTACAAAATAAAGGGTAGCTACCAGGAACCTAATAATCTGTTGTCTGGTTGGAAGCGTATCAACAATTTTCACATCACTTTCTTCATCGTCCATTAAATGGAAAATATATTTAAACAATGAAAGATTAATGGTAAAATAAAGTAAAACGAAAATAATCACCATGATAACGCTTAAAGCTTTGCTCACATCTTTAATAAAAAAAGCCATTAAGCTTGATGCACTAGCGGTGATAAACATTAAAAAACATAATGTAGCAATAGAGAAATAGTGTTTTTTGGTAATGCCCCATGCTTTTTGCATTACATCGTTAACGGCGAACGTACTTTCTTTTAGATAATTTATCATTGTTGTTTGAATACCACACGTTTAAATAAATCCTGTATAAATCCCAAACCATAGGCAGTTAATTGGATAAATGAAGATATAATGCTCAAAAATGCAACTTTTAACGATTTATTTACAGACCATGAATGAAAAAATATCAACATAAAGTAAATCAATAAGAAGAAGTTACAAACATATGCCAATGGAGGATATATAAAGTTACATAAAATAGTAAAGCCAAAACCCAATGTGAACAAGGCAGGAAAAAAGTGTACAAGTTTTAATTCTTTTGGGAAATGTTTGTAAATATTGATCCTGGCCCTTCCAAAAAAGTGCAACTGTTTGTAAAACTGGCTGAAACTTGTGCGGCGCTTATGGTAAACCTTAGCCGCTGGAATTAACCCAATCTTAAAACCATTTTCGTGAATACGGATACTGTATTCTATATCCTCTCCCAACCGGGTTAAGATAAAGCCACCCACTTTCTCCCAGGCCTGACGCGAAACACCCATATTAAAACTGCGCGGGTGAAATTGCCCAACATGTTGTTTGTTTCCGCGGATCCCACCAGTAGTAAAAGGCGAAGTCATGGCATAGCTGATTGCTTTTTGTACCGGCGTAAAACTATCGTGCGCCGCATCTGGACCTCCATAAGCATCTAAATGATGTTCATATAGGTAGTTTTTAACAATTTCAAGATAATCGGCCGGAACGAGAATATCTGAATCAAAAATGATAAAATAATCTCCTTTAGCCCTTTCAAAACCAAAATTACGGGCAAAACCCTGTCCAGCGTTTTCCTTGAAGTAATATTTAATATCAAGTTTATCCGTATAAGAAGCTACAATTTCCTTTGCATCGTTTTTCGAACCATCTTCAATAACCAAAACCTCAAACTGTAAATAAGTCTGTTTGGTCAAGGTATTTAAAAGTTCGTCAATTTCTTGAGGACGATTATAAAGTGGAATAATGATGGAGAAAAACATGTCTTGAAGCTGAAAGCCGAAAGACTAAAGACCAAAGCGCTTTATGCTTTAAGCTTTAGTCTTTCAGCTTATTTAAGTTCTTTTTCGATTAGATATTGATTTCTTTCTGGTGCATTACGCGATAAAAGTTCGGCAATAAAACCTGCCAGAAACATCTGCGAACCAACAATAATAGCCACCAGCGATAAATAAAATAAAGGCTGATCGGTTACGTCCCGGTAGGCTAACCCCTTCCAGATTAAGATTTGTTTTTCTATAAGTACATAAAGCGACATAATAATTCCTAAAAAGAAACTCAATACACCTAATGAACCAAAAAAATGCATGGGGCGCTTACCGAATTTACCCACGAAAAAAATAGAGAGTAAATCTAAAAAGCCGTTTATAAATCTGCTGAAACCAAATTTTGTGGTGCCATATTTACGTGCACGGTGTTCTACCACCTGCTCGGCTATTTTACTAAATCCGGCCCATTTGGCAATTACCGGTATATAGCGGTGCATCTCGCCGTAAACTTCGATGGTTTTAATCACATCGCTACGGTAAGCTTTTAAGCCACAGTTAAAATCGTTCAGCGCTATACCACTCATTTTGCGGGTGGCTGCATTAAAGAGTTTAGTAGGTATCGTTTTGGTAATGGGATCGTAACGTTTCTTCTTCCAGCCCGAAATAATATCAAGCTTTTCTTCCTTAATGCGTCGGTACAATTCAGGAATTTCATCCGGACTATCCTGTAAATCGGCATCCATTGTAATCACTACATGGCCCTGCGTGGCTTCGAAACCAACGTTCAGGGCTGCAGATTTTCCGTAATTCCTTCTGAACTTGATCCCTTTTATGGCGGGGTTTTGAGATCTTAATTCTTCAATTACCTCCCAGGACCTATCGGTGCTACCATCATCAACCAAAATAACCTCGTAGCTGAAATTATTGGCAATCATCACTTTATCAATCCACGCCGTTAATTCGGGCAAAGATTCATCTTCATTAAATAAGGGTACTACAACTGATATATCCATTTTTGAGTATTATCGTCATTGCGAGAAGGAACGACGAAGCAATCTATTTTGAAAGATTACCACATTCCTACGCATTTCCCACGCTTCATTCGCAATAACGCATTATTAAAAACGTGCAAATTTCATCAAATTAAATGACAAAACCTGCACGTTCAAAATTTTATAAAAGAAATTAGTCTTCTTTAGGAAACGAGTTAAATGTAACTGGTTCTTTTCTTTTTAAAATAGCAGCCAATATTAGCGAAAGCACTCCATATAATGCAAGTGAAACGCCAAAACTGGTAAATATATTTTTAAAAGTTGGCTCAAGTTTTTCCTGCATATTACCTGCTTTAGCCATAGCTTCATCAATTTGCTCACTAGCCATGCCAAATTTCTCCATCATCGCCCTTTGTGCTGTTTCGATAGCAGCTGCAGCCTTGGCCGGAAGATCAGGATCGATAATTTTCATCAGTACAACGTTGTAAAGTGTAGCAGTTAGTGCCAAGATTAATGAAACAATTAAAAAAGCTTTAAAAGCTTCTCCAAATGTCCAAAAACCACCAATTTCTTTACGAATGTTAATCCCTACCACTACCAATAAAGCAATAAACAAAACAAATATCCCTATCTGCGCCACAAAGCTGGTGTAAATTAATACAGGATCAATAAAATGTAGCGTTAATGATAAAATGATTGAAACTGCAGCCAGCATTAATCCATTTTTTAAAGCCAATTTGGAAATAAGAGCACTCTTGTCCATTTTTTTTTAAATTTTAGTTAGTTATTGATTGTTGTGATCAATATATAAGATGCAGCATCGAAAGCTTTGTTACTGCTATACTGAATTAATTCTTTTTCGGTTTCTTTACTACCTTCTACATCCAGGAAAAAAACCATAAACGGCACAAACAGTTCCTGCATTTCTTCACTAATGTTTAACTTCGCTGCTGTTTTGCAAATTTCCTCTACACTGCTTTCTGCAAGCTGCTGGTTACTAATCAATTCTTCGTAAATTTCAAATTCATCCTGAAACTCATCGTCTTCTACCAACAAAAATTCTTTTAGGAAATCACCCAATTCTGGATCTAAATCTTCGTCCTTACACTCTTTAATGTAAAGCAAAAGATTTAAGAGTTCGGTTCCCCGATCAATAGTTTCTTCTTCGATATTTGCCCACTCATCGCTTTCCAGATAATCATCTTCTAATTTCTGTACATCGTTGCTAAAGAAATTCACCATCAATAAATCAAAAAATACTTCACGTAATTCTTCAAATTTAGGATGAGAATCGAAAACCGCATCAAAAGCGGTAGCCTTATCTAAAAAGTTAATATCAAGCTCAAAAGCGGCCAATAATTCTGTTTCAAACCCCTCTACATTAATAGCCGAAACCTCTGCATACTTGTTAATGGCTGCACTTAGTGCTTTTTTTACTCTGTTATCCATAGGATCAATATTTTTTAGGATTAAAAGATCATTACATCGATCGTCATGCTGAATTCATTTCAGCATCTATATAGTCAGGGATGTGGAGTTATTCCAAACTACCCTTCCCAGTACTGATTATTATTATAAACCAACTTCACTTTTCCGGTAAGCTCGGCACCCAACAATGGGCTGTTTGCCGATCTTGAATAATTGCTGGCTGCGTTGTACAACCATTTTTCGCTGGTGTTAAGTATTGTAAAGTTCGCCTCAGCCCCTTCTTCAATTACCGGAACTAGTAAATTTAACAATTTACGTGGATTAACCGCCAACTTCTCTGTAATAAGACCGATATCCAAACCAGCTTTTATCAATAAAGGCACAACAGTTTGCAGCGCTATAATGCCGTAGTGGGCAATTTCGAACTCTACATTTTTAAATTCGATTTCCTCGGGGCGGTGCTGAGAAGTAATGGCATCGATGGTTCCATCTTTTAAACCAACAATTAGCGCTTTTACATCAGCTTTTCCGCGCAAAGGTGGCTTAACCTTATAATTACTATCAAAATCGCTTAAAAGTTCTTCTGTAAACACCAGGTGATGTGCCGTTACATCACATGAAACCTGAACACCATCTTTCTTTGCCTTCCGGATTAAAGCGACAGCCCCTGCAGTTGAAATATTGCTGATGTGGATTTTAGTTTCGTTGTAAGAAGCCAGAAAGATATCGCGTGCGATGTGCATCTCTTCGGCTAATGCCGGTAAACCTTTCATGCCCAAAAGCACAGAATTTTTGCTCTCATTGATCTGCGATTTACCTGCTATAGATTTATTTTCGGGATGAACCATTAACAAGGCATTAAAACCTTTTGCATATTGTAAAGCGCGACTCATAAAGCCATCATCCTGCAAGGCTTTATCTCCGTCAGAAAAGGCTACTGCCCCTGCCTGCTGCATATCAAAAAGTTCAGCAAGTTCTTTTGCTTCACGGTTCTGACTTATAGCGCCAACAGGCAAAACATCAACCAAATTGTTTTTGGCCTTATTAATAATGTATTCTACCTGAGATTTTGACTGTACAACCGGATTGGTTTGCGGCAATAAAGCTAATCCGGTAAAACCACCAGCTTTTGCGGTTGCGGTTAATGTTTGAATATCTTCCTTAGTTTCGAAACCGGGGTCGCCGGCAGCGCAGTTTAAATCGAAAAAACCCGGCGTTAAAAAAGCACCCTGAGCATCAAAAATGGTTTCGCTTTTATCGGCAATTAATTTACCTATGTTTTTAATTTTACCATTTTCTACCCGGATATCGCATTGTTGATTATTAAATTTACTTTGCGGATCGGCAACGGTTACATTTTTAACCAGGAGATTCATATTGTTTTTTTTGTGTTGTTAAAAAATCGGATGAGCAAAATTTCTGCTGCAATAAAAATCAGCGACAAAATTAGACAAAGTTTCCATAAAGTTTGCCCGATTTTATTACCGCCGGCAATTAATTTAACGGCATCTTTATCAGTATCGAATATTTTAAGATTACTTTTACCTGCTAACTGTTCAAGTTCTGTTTTACTTAAATAGTGCATATCAGATTCTGTTCGGCCATTGTTGAAACTATAAACAGCGAGCAGCGAATCTGCAAGTTTTAAGCTATAAAAGCCTGCATTTTTTACCTGATCGGCAATGTAAATCAATGTTTTCCCATCTGATTGACGTATTTCAGGAATCGCTTCAAAATGATCGGCTGTGATTTTTAAGCTCTGGTTTTTACCCAAGCTGATTTTTTTACTGGCCAAGCTATTGTCATTGCCAATATTATAATATAAAGGCACTTCATTCCCCCCACTCAGGGCCAAGCGATAAATTAACGGCACGAAAACCGGATGACGGGCTAAATTTCCATCACTGGTATTTAATCCCGAAGCTGATAGATAAACCTGGCCGTTCCCAACCCCATATTTAGAGAAGAAGGGCTTTCTGCCCGGCAACAACATAATATCTTCTTTGTTGAAGCTGTTTTTCTCCACAAAAGAATAATAACGGGAAACAGTTGGTAAATCCAGATTTTTGGGAATTTCTTCAAAAACCGTCTTGAAAATGGGGTTTTGCAAATCAATCTGGTCAACTTTACTTGCTGTTGTATTTAAACCTTGAATGGCAGGAAGCGACAATCCGCTTAAAAATGAATTATAAGTTTGAATATTGGCATCCAAATCAGGAAAAAGTACCACTGTACCACCTGCATTCAGGTAGCTTTTTAACTGTTGCGCCAATCCTGTTGAGGGGTTTTTCAATCCATTCAGCACAATTAAGCCATAATTGGCAAAATTGCTGTAGTTCACATTGCTTTCTGCATTTTCTACAAGTTTGTAGTAACTATCGGCCGCAAATAATGCGTTAATATAATTGCCTGCATTAGCGCCATTAATACTTAAAACAGGGAAACTTTCATCTACTTTAAAACTGAAAGAAAGCGTATCATCAAAAGTTACCGGAAAATCTTTAATGCTCAAAATACCTTTTTGCCAACCTGCATTAAGTCCTGAGAAATTAAGGGTATCCTTAACTGTTTTACCTGCAGGAATGGTTACAGCACCCAATCCTTTTTGCTGGTTATTGATGCTTAATTTTAACGGAATATTCTTTGCTTCTTCTTCTGAATAATTTTTTAGCTGTACCACTAAACGTTCATTTGCACCCGGCTGATGATTTGGAGAAAGTGTCCAAACGCTATCTACCGCAACATTAGGCAAGGTATTGGCATTCAATTTCAAAAATGAATACTGAATATCGGCTTTGGTTTCGAGTTTTTTTGTGGATGAGCTATTTTTTTGAAAATCGGAGATCAAAAAGCTATACTTATTTCCAGAACCTGTTAAAACATTGCCTTGCCTGTTTAGTACTTGTTGAAGGTTTCGGTTTGCTGCAGATATTTTAACATCATCCAATGCTTTTAAAAAAGCTTCCTCATTTAACAAGCGTTGATGTTTGCCTTCGAAATCGTTAGTTAAAAGCTGAAAACGATCATTGATACCAAAACCTTTAACCAGTTCTTTTGCCCTCCGCTTGGCTTCATCGAGCAAATTGCCATCTTTATTAATGGCTTCCATGCTGTAAGAATTATCGATATAAATGCTGACTATATTTTTTAAAGCAATACTTTTTTGATTGTTTGCCGGAATGTAGGGTTGAGCAAATGCCAATACCAAAAAGATGATTGCCAAAATACGCGATAACAGTATAAGCAAATTTTTAAGCTTTTCTTTGGAAGAATTTTGCTGCTCTACTTCTTTTAAAAGCTGAACATTAGAGAAATAAATCTTTTTAAACTTCCTGAAATTAAATAAATGAATAATAACCGGGATAGCAACCGATATTAGTGCAAAAAGAAAGCCCGGATAAAGGAAATTCATTAAAAACCAAAGATAGAAAAATTATGGAAAGTGGCGAATTACTAATGTAATAAAGTCGTTTTAATAACTAAAGCCAGGAAATTCGATATTTACAATTTTCCAGCCAGCCTTGTGTAAAGCAAAATACAGTTTAAAGGGTCCGCTGATAATTTTCGATTGTTTCTGAATCACATTTCGATAACCGGCAACGCCTTCTACAAAGCCCATACCTTTACCATCGTCGAATAATTCAAAATTAACATCGATAATATCATAACGTCCACCTACATATTCATCTGATTGACCAAAAATACCTTTCAACCGCCCAATGACCACGTCTTTGCCGATAATTTTATTTCCAGGCAGGATAAAAAAATCGTTCAGTTCACTTGTAATCGCCTTCGATTGTTTAAACCATGCGCTTATAAACCTAATGGCACTATTTACGATATCGGCCTGATGGTTAAAAATAGATGTTTCCTGCATTTTTTGATGTCTTTCATTGATTAAGGTGTACCTAAAACCTAATGTCACGTTGAGCCTGTCGAAACACCTTTATTATTGCCCTTCGACAGGCTTTCCGTAGGAGTCCTTTGTACAGGATGACGGTTTTATGTAATGATACACCTCAAAAACTTGACGAAGTTAACTATTCTTTAGCCTTTCTCTAATTTCGGCGAGAGAATAATCAATTAACAATTTGCCATCTCTAAAAACTTCTTTCAATTCGCCCTGTGCTTCTTCTTCCCAGGTACATTGGTCTTTCAATTCGTATTCGCCTTCTGCATTTTTAAAAATCTTCAGTAAACCTTTTGCTGATTTCTTGGTTCCATCATCGGTAATCGGATCTTTAAATATCTCGCGACCGATGCCATTTACTTCACCATAAGTGGCTTTCATCGCAAAACCAAAAGTATCGCGCGTATTATATTGATAGGTAAATGAACCGATGCCAAAAACAACATTGGTAGAAGCAAAACCTTTAGCTTTTAGCCGCTCGCAGATCTGTGTCGCTCTTTCGGTAGTAATGCTATCTCCATAAATAGCACCAATCTGCGGTACCAGTTCTTTAAATCCTTTGTCGTTGGCTTTTCCACCGAAAACATCCCAAAGCAGCTCGATTACACCCTTTTTTTCATTTTCGTTTTTGCCATTTGGATTTCCACAGATAATATCAACCGGATCTCCCGAATCTGGCCTAATTACCACTTTACCTGGACGGGCGATAATATCATCTTTTAAAACAGGTAGATACTCGGTCAGCACTTTCCATAAATCCCAGGTATCAGAAACGATAGATACAATTCCTCTCGGGTAAACTTCTAAAATCAAACGTTTAAAGGTTTCGAGCTCTCCAGTATTGGTTCCCATACACATTACAGAGTGTTCTGTAGCAGCTACTGATCCACCGATTAACTCTTTATCTGAATCTGCATTGTAATACTCTTCTAAAAAATCGATGGCAGGAATGGTATCTGTTCCTGTAAAACTCAATAAATGCCCAGCTGCTGAAGTTACTGCAGCTTCCATCCCACCCATGCCGCGCATAGAGAAATCGTGTCCCTGCCAATCTACAAATTTAGGTACAGATGACGTTTCCACGGCATATTTATCCAAAATGGTGCGGTATTGTTTAGCTATGGTAGCAGAATTACATGGCAACCACACCACTGCTGATAATAAGGTTTCGAAATAATTGGTCAGCCAGAAAAACTCTGGTTTGGTATTATACATGGTAAACATTGGTACACGCAAAGGTACTTCAGCACCTTCCGGTAATGATTTAAAGACCATTGGAATATAACCTAAATCGTGCAGATCTGCAATGTGCTGCGTGCCTACCAGGTTATCGCCAAGGTAATTATTGATCCTACGGGCATATCTCTTTAAAATTTCTTCTTTTGGCTGTTTAAAGAAATTCTGGTTAAAATCTTCAATAATGTATTTTTTAATAAAGTATTGTAAACCAAAAAGTACTACATGATTTACATTTTCAAGTCTGCTTTTTCTAGGTGTCCAGTTAGAATAAACCAATGTGGTATTTTCAGGGTACTGTCTGCGGTGGTCAACTTTATAACCGTCTGTTAATAATAATGGATTCATGGTTCGATGTATTTAAATCTTATTTATTTCTTCCTTTTTCGTGTGGATACAGGCTTTGTAACGTATCACTCTGCCAAAATTGTTTAGTTTCGATATCTAAACAGCTTAATTTAGGCCTATGGTTCCTGGCGAATGCCTCAGTATATAGCTAAGCGGCTTACTGATTCCTTTTGTTATTTTATTATCCATGAGCGTATTGATTTATGAGTTTCAATTTTTTGTTTAGTGCCTCATCACTAAACACGAAAGGTTTTTCTACAGGTGTGATTAAGTTTTCCAGATGTTTGCTTTGAATAAACCCATGCTGTTCTTTTACAAATTGACTAATATTCTCAATCAGCAAAATATCATCTTTGGCAAAAGATCTAATAAAATGATCTCTTAATCCGATTTGGATTGCCCTTCTTTCTTGTTTTGCACCATAAGGATCGTGATCTGGATCCCATTGTAACCTGATCTTTGAATTTTCCAGTTCATTTCTCCATTGGTCATGCGAAATGCCATCTGTTTGTTCAAATGAAGTGTAAACTGCATTTTTTAGGTAATTATGGAATGCATCAATTTTAAGATGAATGGCTAAAGTAACTTCCTGCCCTTCTTTAGTCCCCCAACCACTTCTATACATCATCCACAAAAAGTTAGGTTTTATCCAGGTCATTCTATTTAAACTGAATCCACCTCCAAAAAATTGATTTTTGACTGCAAATTCACCGATTTCTTTTCGGTAAGCCTGATAAACGATTATTTTTTCATCATCATACTGAGCCATTATATGGCATCCTGATCTTGGCCATTCTAAAATTTGTTCTTTATACTTTTTTACTATTATTTTCATTTTGTAATTCTATTAGCAACTCATCTCATTGTTTAATGCGATTGAGTTTTTCTTCATAGAGCTGGTAATTTTCATCGTCAAAACAAACGAAGATTACCTTGTCTATTTTTTCTTTTTGAGCAAAATTATTTACCGTGGTAATAGCAATATCTGCTGCTTTATCTTTAGGGAAATGATAAATTCCTGTGCTGATGTTTGGGAATGCTATCACCTTAACATTGTTTTTAACGGCAAGGGTTAAACTGTTACGGTAGCAATCTGCAAGCAAAGCATTTTTTTCTTCGCTATCACCATTCCACACAGGTCCAACAGTATGGATCACGTATTTTGCCGGCAAATTGCCTGCAATAGTAATTACCGCATTTCCAGTTTTGCACTTTCCCTGCTTATCTCTGATGGTCACGCAAGCTTCTAAAATTGCTTTACCACCTTTTCTGTGGATAGCACCATCTACCCCACCGCCACCTAATAACGAACTATTCGCAGCATTAACAATAGCATCTGCTTTAATTGTTGTGATATCGCCTTTGATTAATTCTGTGGTCATTTCATTTCTATTTTACAATTCATCTCTTACTTCCATCAATGCAAATCCCAAAAGATTTAAGCCTTTCCAATGCATTGGTATTTTTGCATCTACATGGTCCTCTGCCAAACCTATGCCCCAAATTGCATCAACCGGACTGGCCTCGACCAGTATTTTATTTTTGGTTTGCAACAGGAATGCTTTCAATGCTTCATTTTGAGAAAATTTAAGCAGGTTTCCCTGTTTTACAATATCAAATTTATGGGCATCCCATTTTTCTACATCAAAATTTTTGATCTGCCTGCCCAGATCTTTGACATCTTTCGGCGATTTTTTTGTTAATATTTTCTCAAAAACCTCATGATCATTAAACAACAGTGCTTTTTTTGCCATCATATAATGTTCTGCTGTTTGATAGATAATATCATTTTCCACAAAAGAAGATGGCCACCACTGACTTAAACAGGTTTTAATAATAGATCCATCTTTACTTTTTTGATGTCCCCAAAACATTAAAAAGCCGACTTCTTTTTCATCTACCATTTTAAGTAACCAATTTATATCGTACATCATAACCTATTGTTTTAAATCAATTTTTATTTCTTCCTACCAAATCTTTAAGCTTTGCCACTACAGCAGCACTAAGTTTATCGAAGGTATCGTACTGGTCAATTCCTTTTCTTTTGCAAACGATATCGATATTGCCTTTCCGCCAAAACCCTTCCTCACAGCAAACCATCAGCTTGCCCGAGTCAGCAAATAAACCCAGCTCCATCATTGAAATGGGCGATTTAGAATTTGCTTCAAGAAATAACAAAATCACATCAGCACTTTCCATCGCATCCAGTTCCTAGTTTACCTGCTCACAGAACTGTACATTCTCAATCGACTGTGTCCAGCTATGATCCCAGGATTTTCTTCGCGGATTGAAAACAACTACATCATCCAAAGTTTCTTCTTGATTTGCCTGATGAATAAATTCTTGCTGCCAATCAACCGAGTGACCCATATCGATGGTTCCAGCAAGGAACATCGACACATCAGATGGCAAAATATTTTCTGGGGGAAGTATCGTTCTCATATTATTTTATAAAATATCTATTAATTTTATCTGCGTTACGCCTGCATGATCAACCTCTTTGATCGAATCTGTTGTAAAAATCTGCTCAAAATATCTACCTAACTCATCAAAGCCTTTACTGAATATACCATGACTGATCGCCAAATACAATTTTCCAGCATTTTTGACCTTTAGTGCCTCGGCCAAACCAATAAATGTTCCACCACCATCACAGATATCATCTACAATTAAACAATCGGCACCAGCCAGATCTTCACTATACACTTTAAAACCAGACAATTTTCCTGTTTTTACATCACGGCTTTTAGAGCATTCTATAACTTCTGTTCCACCTAAAAAATCAGAAACTTTATAAATTTTCTTCAAAGCCCCGCCGTCAGGAGAGATCAGTTTAACTTCGTTTCCAATTTTTGCAACAACATGTTTTATAAATTCGTGATTAGAAATGGTAACACAGTTATTCAGTAATGCCGGGGTTACTTCACTATGCGGATCGAAAATGGTCACATTTGTTAAAGCCATGGCATTAATCATATCTGCATATACTTTTACTGATAATGGCTCGCCCGGAATCATCACCCGATCTTGCCTGGCTGCTGGGAAATATGGAATAAAAAGATTAATTTCCTTCACGCCCATTCTTTTCAAAGCATCAACCGTAATACAGATCAGACCAAAATCATTAAAGGAATTTATTCTTTGCGTAATGGTAACAGGAGTAGCAACATCAAAATTGTTCGAAATTTTAATATGTGGTTCGCCACCTGCAAATAAGAAAGATTTGTACTCGATTAAGTTATTTTCGCCTAGCGGAGTAAAACTTGGATTAAGATTTAACATATATTTGCGTATTATTTACACAAATATAAAAATCATTTTTAGAATGCGAAGAATAATTTGTGTTTATTTTACGCAAACCTAATATCGAATTGGAAATTTTCCTTCAAAAGCTGGTTATATTTTGTTTTATCGAAGGTGAAAAGTTTGCCTGGTCTGCCACTAGCACCCATTTTAACCACTTTATCAGTTTCTGTAACAATTCCAAAACTTAGAATTTTTTTTCTAAAATTCCGTCGGTCTATATCTCTTTCTAAAATGGAGCAGTACAGATTTTCAAGATCGGAAAAGAGAAATTCCTCATCCAACAGATCAAAACCAATCGGCTGGTAGGTGAGTTTGCTTTTTAAACGTTGATGAGCAAGATTAACCATTGCATTATGATCATAACCCAATTGCGGGATTTTGGTAACCGGAAACCATTTGGCATCTTTAGCGTCTGTATCAGCTTTTAGTACAAAGTTTTTAGGATTTACCAGCGCAAAATAGGCCACAGAAATTACCCTGAAGCGCTCGTCGCGATGAACATCATCGCCAAATGTTGCTAATTGTTCCAGATAATTTACAGTAATACCGGCCTCTTCCTTAAGTTCACGTTCTACGGCGATTAGTAAAGGTTCATCATCCAAAATAAAACCACCAGGCAATACCCACCGATCAGCCAGTTTACCAAAGCGCTGCTGAACGGCCAACACATAAAGTGTTCCTTTTTCATAGCCAAAAACAATGGCATCCACAGCGATTTTAATATTTTGATCGATCATTCTTTAATTTGTGTTAAAACAACACAAAGTTAATCGTTTTAACCAAGAAGATCGAAACCGTTGATTAAATTCTACCTGAACTTTTTCATCGCAGTCCAGAGTTTTTCATCCATACCGTAAACATCAGGTCTGTATTCTATCCTATCGTTTTGCATCCAAGCGGTAATGTAGGTGATGATTAACGGAACATTTTTCTTTGGGGCAAACCAGGCCGGTTTTAACTGAAAAGTTTTAAGCGTATCGGCCTTTTGTGCCAAGCGTTTTTTATACCATTTTACGTGAGTACTATCTATCGGCGGCAAATCTACTTCAGCCCTAAGCTTATCATAAGTATAAGAATCCTGCACCAAAAGTTCGGCAAATTCCAATGGTTTTTCGATCCGTACGCAACCATGACTTATAGCCCGGTTTGTCAGGTTAAATCCATTCTTGTTATTGGTATCGTGAAGATAAATACTAGAGCTGTTATCGAAAATAAATTTGAACTTCCCTAAGGCATTTCCACCACCCGATCCCTGTTTAAATTTAAAAGGTAATTTATCACGGGAGTACCTGTTCCAATTGATGGTATCAGGCTCACCGATCAGCTTATCTTTATAGTAAACTTTGATGTTACTGTTCGACAAATAATACGGATCTTTTCGGGCCATCCAGTAGATCTCACTTTGGGCAATACTTACCGGAATATTCCAGATTGGATTAGCCTGAATGGAATTGATTTTACTAAACAATAAAGGCGTTTCGTGATTCTTCGGTTTATCGTCTAAATTACCCGATTTTGCAAAGGCTTTTAGCTTATCTTCATAGCCGTTTTCGCGCTTCCCACCCACACATACTTTCATTGTAATCAAGGTATCTGTTTTATCGAGCCAGGTTAATCTAAAATCAGGGATATTTACCTGTACATAATTGTCTCCTGTTTCCGGCATTTTCCAACGAAAACGTTCCATGTTTAATAATAAAATCCGCTTCTCACTTTCTGCATCCGCTTTTAAATAAGCAGCCTGCAAAGCTTTATATTGAACTGACTTTGGTTGAACGGATCTTAAAGTATTTACAAGACTTTTACTATCTAAAAGATTAGTCATCCCCAAGCTATCCGGCCGCTTAACTTTGATGTAATAACGGGAAAAAATAGTGCGTGGATTTACCACCCCATATTTGAGATAATTATTATAATTCAGATAAGCATTTGCAGATAACAGCTCTAATTTGGCGATTACAGGATAACTTTCCTCCACCTTTTTAAACTTATTGGCTGTTAACTCCGCCAACAGACCTTTAATCTCATCTCCTTTAAAAATCTTCGGATTGAAACCATGCACCCCACTTTGTTCTAAATAACTAACTAATGAATCTAATTCGCCATTGATATAAAATTTCGTAACCAACCTTGGTTCATCATGCGTATTGACATAAAAAGCTTTAATTGTTTTCGGATTAACAAACTTATCCGAAAGACTGTCTATTGTTTTCACAAAAATGCTATCATAAGCTACAGTATCGAAATCTTTGTAAATTTTATTCTTGAAATGTTCTGACAGTACTTTCCCAATCTCAGGTGGGCTTTTAAACCACCCACAGGCAGAAATAAACAGAATAAAGGGCAGAATTAGAAAGCGAAACTTTTTCAAAGGGGTAAAATTTTAATACAAAATAATAGTTATTGGCAATAAAAACAGCTTAATGACAAATTAAGTGCCATTATTTTTTGTTTTCCCATTTCAAACACTATATTTGCCAGCGCTTATCAGCTAACGTATTGATACTGGCAGAAATAATTTATGAATTTAACTTTGAACCATCACTTACATTTACACCATCGCCGATAGGCGATATGATATGTTTGTTTTGTACTTCAAAACTTTTTTCCGTAAAATAATTTCTTGTTCACTCTATATTCAATACTTTGAAAACACTTAAAATCGCTATCCAGAAGTCGGGTAGGTTAAACGAAAAATCTGTAGAAATACTTAAAAATTGTGGTTTATCTTTCGAAAACTACAAAAGCTCACTCATCTCAACTGTTACCAATTTCCCTTTAGAAATTCTTTTCCTGCGCGATGATGATATTCCGGAATATGTACAAGATGGTATTGCCGACCTGGGTATAGTTGGCGAAAATGTAATTGTAGAAACCAAAGCCGAAGTAGATTATCTACAAAAATTAGGCTTCGGAAAATGCACTTTAAAAATTGCCGTTCAGGCTGCCAGTAATATTGAAAAACTAGAGGAATTAAACGGCAAAGCTATCGCAACTTCTTACCCTGTAATCCTCGAAAAATTCTTACAGGAAAAAGGTATAAAATCTGATATCAGAACCATTTCCGGATCGGTAGAAATTGGTCCTGGTTTAGGCTTAAGTGACGCCATCTTTGATATTGTATCAACAGGCGGAACATTGAAGAGTAATGGACTAAAACCTTTCGCTGATGTGATGCAATCTGAAGCTGTTTTAATCGGGAACAAATCAATAGCTGATAATCCAGAAGTTGCAGAATTGCTTCAACGTATCCGCTCTGTACTTAGTGCAAAATCTAATAAATACGTGGTACTAAATGTATCAAAAGATAACCTTCAAAAAGTAGTCGATTTATTGCCAGGTGTAAAAAGTCCTACCGTGGTTCCACTCTTCGAACCTAACTGGGTAGCCGTACATTCAGTAATTGCCGAAGAAGATTTCTGGGATAAAATAAACAGTTTAAAAGCAGCAGGTGCTGAAGGTATTTTAGTGATGCCAATCGAGAAAATAATCAAGTAAAATCGCTTAAATTCATATTAACTATTAGTTAATTAAAAATTATAAAACATTGAAAATCTACAATTATACAGATTTATATAAATTAAAAATTGAAGAACTTTGTTCTAGGCAGATCGAAGACGATAAACTGGTTGAAGAACGGGTAACTGATATCATCAGCACAGTAAAAAAAGATGGCGACAATGCACTTTTCAACTTTGCAAAAACATTTGATAAAGTTGAATTGAAGAAGCTGTTTTTGGATGCGGAAGAATTGAAAGCAATTGCGTCCACTATTCCGGCGGGGGCAAAAAAAGCAATTGATACCGCTTACCAAAACATCAAAACTTTTCACCAGTCGCAATTAAAAGCAGAAGATAAAGTTGAAACGATGCCAGGTGTTGTATGCTGGCGCGAATCGAGGGCTATTGAAAAAGTGGGGCTTTATATCCCTGGCGGAACAGCCGTTTTACCCAGCACTTTTTTAATGCTTGCTACCCCTGCAATCATCGCAGGTTGCAAGGAAATTGTGGTATGTTCCCCTCCACAAAGTGACGGCAAAACCAATTGTTATCTGGCTTATTGTGCAGTGCTGCTGGGTATCGAAAAAGTATTCCTGATTGGAGGGGCACAGGCCGTTGCTGCAATGGCTTTCGGAACGGAAAGCGTGCCACAGGTATATAAGATCTTTGGCCCTGGCAACCGTTATGTAACTACAGCAAAAACGATGGTCCAAAATAAAGTGGCGATCGATATGCCTGCCGGACCATCGGAAGTATTGGTTATTGCTGATGAGACTGCCAATCCGTCATTTATTGCTGCTGACCTACTTGCACAGGCAGAACACGGCGCTGATAGTCAGGCTATTTTAGTTTCTACATCTAATCAGATTATCGCTGATACCATTAAAGAAATTGAAAATCAGCTTTCTATGCTTCCAAGAAAAGAAATAGCAGCTAAAGCAATGGCGAATTCATATGCTGTTTTAGTTGAAAATCTGGATGAGGCTATGCAATTTTCGAACGAATATGCACCTGAGCACCTTATATTGGCTACAGAACACACTAAAAGCCTTATCCCATTGATTATCAATGCAGGATCAGTATTTTTAGGCAACTTTACGCCAGAAAGTGTTGGCGATTATGCCTCCGGAACCAACCATACCTTGCCAACCAGTGGCTTCGCGAAGGCCTATTCGGGCGTATCAACTGATGCTTTTCTAAAAAAAATCACTTTTCAGCAGCTTTCTGCAGAAGGATTGAATAATATAGGCAATACAGTTGAAATACTTGCAGCAGCTGAAGGTTTGGAAGCACATAAAAATGCGGTGAGTATTAGATTGAAAAATTAATTAAACATCTATAATAAGATCCGTCATGCTGAATTCATTTCAGCATCTTATTAAAAGACCCTGAAATAATTCAGGGTGACGAATAAAAATATAACAATGGACATTAACGATTTAGTAAGAGAAAATATAAAAAACCTTCGCCCCTACTCTACTGCGAGGGACGAATTTAAAGGTCAGGCATCTGTTTTTTTGGATGCAAACGAGAACAGTTATGGTTCGCCATTACCTGCAAATTATAACCGTTATCCTGATCCATTGCAACTTGATCTGAAGGATGCAATAAGCAAAATAAAAGGCGTACCGATCGAGAATACTTTTTTAGGAAATGGTAGCGATGAAGCCATCGATTTATTGTTCCGCGCATTCTGTAATCCAGGAAAAGACAACGTAATTGTGCTACCGCCAACCTATGGCATGTACGAAGTTTCGGCCAACATAAATGATGTAGAAATACGTAAAGTGAACCTGCTTCCGAACTTCCAATTGGACATGGAAAAGATCGCAGAAACGATTGATAAAAACACGAAATTAATTTTCATCTGTTCACCAAATAATCCGACCGGAAATTCGATAAACCGTGAAGATATTGAAACCATTTTAGCCAACTTTAATGGCATCGTTGTGGTAGATGAAGCGTATATAAATTACGCCCGACAAAAGACCTTTATTCAGGAGCTAACAGAGTACGGAAATCTGGTAGTTTTACAAACTTTTTCGAAGGCCTGGGGGCTCGCAGCTTTACGCTTGGGCATGGCTTTTTCTTCGACAAAAGTGATCGATGTTTTGAACAAAATTAAACCGCCTTATAACATCAATCAGGCTACTCAGGATCTAGCTTTTGAAGCCTTAAAAAACATCGCTCAGGTGAACGCTTGGATTAAAGAATCTGTTGCAGAAAGAGAGCGTTTAAGCAAGGCACTAAATGCTTTGGAAATCGTAAAAAAAGTATATCCTTCTGATGCGAATTTTATCCTCGCAGAAGTTACCGATGCATTAAAAATTTACGATACTTTGGTTGATCAGGGCATCATTGTACGCGACCGTTCTAAAGTAACTTTGTGCGAAGGTTGTTTAAGAATTACAGTAGGCACAAAAGAAGAAAATGATAAACTATTAACCGTTCTAGAAAAATTTTAAGATGAAAAAAGTATTATTTATAGATCGTGACGGCACCTTAAATATAGAGCCTGATGATGAACAGGTAGATAGTTTTGCAAAGCTTAAATTTTATCCACGTTCATTATACTATTTATCGAAAATTGCAGCCGAACTGGATTATGAACTGGTAATGGTTACCAATCAGGACGGATTGGGTACACCTTCAAATCCTGAAGAAAATTTCTGGCCGATACACAACTTCATGCTGGATACTTTTGCGGGCGAAGGTGTACATTTTAGCGAGGTTGTGATTGATAGAACTTTTGCGAAAGATAATGCCCCTACCCGCAAACCAGGCACTGCTTTGTTAACCAAATATTTTAGCGAAGATTACGACCTGAAAAACTCTTTCGTGATTGGCGATCGTTTAAATGATGTGGTTTTGGCCAAAAACCTGGGTGCTAAAGCGATCTTTCTTCGTCAGAATGATGCATTGGGTTCTACAGAAGCGCTGGATAAACACGAAACTTTATTGGATGTGATTATCCTGGAAACCAAAAAATGGGAAGATATCTATAACTTACTTAAAGCCGGCAGCAGAAAAATCCACCACGAGCGCAAAACCAACGAAACCGATATTACCATTAACCTTGACCTCGATGGAACAGGGAAAGCAAAAATCGAAACAGGCTTAAACTTTTTCGATCACATGCTTGACCAGATTGCCAGACATGGAAGTGTAGATTTGGAGGTAATAGCCAAAGGTGACTTACATATTGATGAGCACCACACCATAGAAGACACTGGAATTGCTCTTGGAGAGGCCTTTGCTAAGGGATTAGGCAACAAACTGGGTATTGAAAGGTATGGTTTTTGCTTACCAATGGACGATTGCCTGGCACAGGTAGCCATTGATTTTGGAGGAAGAAATTGGATAGTTTGGGATGCTGAATTTAAACGCGAAAAAGTTGGCGATATGCCTACGGAAATGTTTTATCATTTCTTTAAATCGTTCAGCGATGCGGCAAAATGCAATTTAAACGTAAAAGCAGAAGGCGATAACGAGCACCATAAAATTGAAGCTATTTTTAAAGCATTTGCCAAAGCCATTAAAATGGCCATTAAACGCGATGCAGAGAAAATGGTATTACCAAGTACAAAAGGAATGTTGTAAGAGCTAAAATGGATTAGGAAGATAGGGGTTAGATTAGAAAACAGGAACATTGTTAAATAAACCCGATAGCAGTGGAAAGTTCCGGATTTTTCATCGGGACTTGAAACGAATAGCGGGACTACAGGCCCCATGAAAAACTGACTTTCATTTTCAAACCTATAAAAAAGAAATCTGAACTATTAAATTATGGTTGGAATTATAAACTACGGAGCAGGCAACATTTTTTCCCTTACTGCAGCATTAGATCGCTTAAATGTGACCTACGGCATGGTAAATACAGAAAATGACCTCGAAAAATATAGCCATATCATCATCCCGGGTGTTGGCCATGCGGGTGCTGCCATGGAAAAACTTAAGAAGACAGGGTTAGTTGAAGCCATTAAAAAACTAACAAAACCTGTGCTTGGCATCTGTGTGGGCATGCAGCTCATTACCGAACATTCGGAAGAGGGCAATGCCCCGCTTTTAGATATTGTACCGGTAAAGACCAAAAAATTCGATAAGTCACTGAATATCAAAGTACCACACATGGGATGGAATGCCGTGAGCCCGAAAAACAATTCGCTATTTAAAGGTGTTGAAGATAATACACAATTTTACTTTGTGCATTCGTACTTTATTGAATATAACCCTACTTTTGACATTGCATCTGCAGATTATGGTTTAAAGTTCTCGGCAGCGGTACAAAAAGATAATTTTTACGGCGTTCAGTTCCACCCCGAAAAGTCGGGAAAAGCCGGCGAATTAATATTAAAAAATTTTTCAAACTTAAGCTTATAAAATGTACATAATACCTGCTATTGATATTTTGGATGGAAAAGTTGTCCGTCTTCGCGAAGGTGACTATAACCAAAAAACGGAATATGATGTTTCTATCCCCGAAATGATAGAAAAATACCGTTCAAATGGTACTGATTTTATCCATATTATTGATTTAAATGGAGCCAAAGGTGATTTCAGCAATCAAAAAACACTTTTTGAGATCATCAAAAAAACGGAGATGAAGGTACAATATGGTGGAGGTATCAGAACCATTGAGCAGGTGACCAATTTGCTCGATGCCGGCATTCACCGGGTAATTGTAGGTACGCAGGCCATTACTAATCCTGATTTTTTACCTCAATTGAGTGAAGCTTTCGCTAAAAAAGACGATTATGCTAACCGCATTGTCATTGCAATCGACGTTTTGGATGAAGTGATTAAATATTCTGGCTGGATGGAAAGTTCGCCGATTAAACTGATGGATTACGTTGACAAATGTCTTTCACTTGGTTTTTTCCGTTTCTTATGCACGGATATCAGCAAAGATGGAAAATTAGGTGGCGCAGCTGTTGATTTATACAAAAAATTGCTTGAGCACTCTCCGATGATCAAATTAATTGCTTCAGGCGGTGTAAGTTCGATGGAAGATATCTACGAATTGGCCAAATATCCAATCAGAAGTGTAGTAGTAGGAAAAGCAATTTACGAAGACCGCATTACAATAGAAGAGATTAAAGATTGGAATTTGAAAGCGCTAAGTTCAATTTAAGACAAGTGGAATCAAAGAAAACATTTATTGCAGGAGTAATTATAACTCTGTTGGGAATAGGAATGCTGCTCTGGGGCGTGCATATGTTCACTTATAGAGGGGATTTTACGGAATTAATGTCTATAACCGGAGAATATTCGTTTCTCTTCTGCATTCCTGTTTTCTTAATTGGAATAGTTCTCACAATAATTGGATTAGTAAAGAGATAAAAAATAATACTCGTCATTGCGAGGTACGAAGCAATCCTACAACGATCGCTATGATGGTACATTAAGATTGCTTCGTACCTCGCAATGACGAAAACTCAAACAAATGTTAAGTAAAAGAATTATCCCTTGTTTAGATGTTAAAGATGGCCGCACGGTAAAAGGTGTAAACTTTGTTGATTTACGCGATGCAGGCGATCCAGTTGAACTTGCGGCACAATACGCACAGCAAGGCGCCGACGAATTGGTTTTCCTGGATATTACCGCCACCCACGAGCGCCGTAAAACGATGATTGAAATGGTTAAATCTGTTGCTCGCCAATTGAATATTCCTTTTACCATTGGAGGCGGAATAACCGAGATTGCTGATGCAGAAGCCTTGTTGAACGCAGGTGCGGATAAAATCAGTATCAATTCAGCTGCAGTTCGAAACCCTAAGCTAATTGAAGACCTTGCGAAAACCTTTGGTGTACAGTTTGTAGTTTTAGCGATCGATACTAAACATATAGATGGCAAGAATATGGTTCACTTAAATGGAGGAAGATTGATTACTGAACTTGAAACAGAAACCTGGATTAAGCAGGCAGAAGATTTAGGTGCAGGAGAAATTCTGTTAACTTCGATGGATCACGATGGCACTAAAGCGGGCTTTGATTGCGGATTGTTGAGTAAAGTAAACCAAATGATCAATATCCCGATTATTGCGTCTGGTGGAGCTGGCAATATGGAACATTTTACGGAGGTTTTCCAAAAAGCCAATGTTGATGCCGCATTGGCAGCTTCGGTATTTCATTATGGCGAAATCCTAATCCCTGATTTAAAACAAGAATTAAAAAGGAATAACATTCCGGTAAGAATATAATAGTTAACTCGTCATTGCGAGGCACGAAGCAATCCTAATGCTATGGGTTCGAAACCTGCAAAAGTAGTAAGATTGCTTCGTGCCTCGCAATGACAGAAACATCATAAAAATGAATATCGATACATCATCTCTTGATTGGGATAAAACAGCTGGCTTACTCCCTGTAATCATTCAGGATTACAAAACTTTGGAGGTTTTAATGCTGGGCTATATGAATGCTGAAGCGCTGGAAAAAACACAGGCCGAAGGCAAAGTAACATTCTTCTCACGTTCTAAAAACCGCCTTTGGACTAAAGGTGAAACCAGCAACAATTTTCTTTATGTAAAAGAGCTTTTTGTAGACTGTGATCATGATACAATCCTGATTAAAGCCGACGCTGTTGGTCCAACCTGCCATACAGGTAGCCGCAGCTGTTTTAAAACGGATTACAACCAGAATTTCATTTTCGAACTCGAAAACATCATTAATGATCGATATGAAAACCCCGTTGAAGGATCTTATATCAACAAGATGCGCAACAAAGGTTTGAATAAGATTGCCCAAAAAGTTGGTGAAGAAGGTGTGGAAACGGTAATTGCCGCACTTGCTGAAACGGAAGAAGAACTCATTGGAGAAGCATCAGATCTTGTTTTTCACCTATTGTTTTTATTGAAAGAAAAAGGCTTATCTATACAGGATATTTCTAAAAATTTAGAGAAAAGACACAAATAAGTCAAAAGGTAAAAGCTGAAAGACTAAAGCTAAGACTTTACGAATACTTTTTTTGCTTTCACCTTTATGCTTTAATCTTAAAAAATGCTTAAGCACATAAAAACACTTCCTGGCCATCAAAACCCTGTTTATGCCCTTGTCCATTCTGATCAGGATGAATTATTTTTCAGTGCCGGTAACGACAAAGGCATTGTTGAATGGTCTTTAGCAGAAATGGCTTTTGTTAAGGTTAAAATGCCGGTACAAAGCTCTGTTTACTTCCTCCATTATTACAACAACCAGTTATTTGTAGGCGAAAGAAGTGGTGCCTTTAGTGTGTACGATTTAAAGAAACAGGAAGTAATTGCGCGCATTAATGCACACCCGAAACCGATTTTCAACATTAAAACGGTCCGATCTAAAAATGAGCTCATTACCACAGGTGAAGATGGAACAGTTGCGGTCTGGTCTTTAACTGATTTTAAAGAGATTTACCGCTTCCAGGCAGCCTATGATACCGTTCGTACCATTGCCCTTTCTCCGGATGAAACCGAGATTGCCTTTGGCTGTAAAGATCACCTGATTAAAATTTATAAACTTACCGATTATAGTCTAAAACAAAACCTCGAAGGACATAAGCTTCCGCTTACGGCTCTGGCCTACCACCCCGAAAGCAGGTATTTAATATCAGGAAGCCGCGATGCGCAGCTTAAAATATGGAGCCTGCCAGATTATCAGTTGATGCAAACTGTACCGGCCCACATGTTTACCGTTTACGATATTGTTTTCCATCCCACTCTCCCCTATTTTGCAACCAGCAGCCAGGATAAAAGCATTAAACTATGGGATGCCGAAAACTTTAAACTATATAAAATTTTAAGCTTGGAGAAAGCGGGTATTGGTCATACCCATTCCATCAATAAGATTATTTGGAGCCATGATGGAAGATACTTGATCTCTACAGGTGATGATCGGCAGATAATGGTTTGGGAGATGGAGTAACTTAGGTGGATATATAGGATCGGACGTCACCCTGAATTCATTTCAGGGTCTCCAAAACAGGAAAGATGCTGAAATAAATTCACTGTTGTCCGGTTAAAATTGATTATTGAAGATAAATAAGGCTTATTGGCTAATTAAGGTTGTTTATGTTTTAAAAT
>NZ_JACHCQ010000047.1 GCF_014205835.1 Pedobacter sp. AK013
TAAGTAACCCTGTCCCCGCCAGCCCAAACCCGATAGCAGCGGAAAACCCGAAGGTGAGGAACGAACCAAGGCTTTGCAGCGCATAGCGGGAACAAGCCTATATATAGTAGTACTGAACCTGCTTTGCTAAAAAAAGAACACACTATAATGGCATAAGCATAACAAATTCGCCACGAATAGGCCTCCATTTTACTATATATTACCGCAGCCTTAAAAACATAGCATTGTATTTCCTCGTAAATATTTTATAAATTAGTTAGATGCTTCTGGTTAAACAATGGACTTCTGATTTATTAGGACTGCTATTTCCAAATTTATGTAATGCATGTGGCAATTCTTTGTTTCGCCACGAACAGTTGATCTGTATAAAATGTTTGTACGATCTTCCTTTTACAGACTATCATCAATATGCAGATAATAGGGTTGCCAAGCAATTATGGGGGCGCTTACCACTTAATGCCGCCATGGCCATGTTATATTTTAGAAAAGGAGCGAAGGTTCAAAACTTAATCCACAACTTAAAATATAATGGCAGAACCGATGTTGGGGTATTATTAGGCAATATGCTGGGAGAACGGTTAAAACCCGCAATTCTTTACCAAGATATTGATATCGTTATCCCGGTTCCTTTACATCGCAAAAAATTTAAATCCAGGGGATATAACCAAAGTACCTTTATTGCTGAAGGAATTGCAGCGCAGATGGGAATCGATATTAGCGAAAATCATCTTATCCGGAATACTTCAACCGAAAGTCAAACTAAAAAAAGCAGGTATAACCGTTATGAAAATATGAAAGCTGTTTTTCAGGTAAATTTTCCTGAAGATATCATCGGCAAACATATTTTACTGGTTGACGATGTAATTACCACTGGGGCAACGCTTGAAGCCTGTGCCAATGCACTCTTAGCTACTGGGGCAGCAAAAGTAAGCATTGCAGCATTGGCCTTCGCAGAATAATTACGATTACACAATTTATTGCTATTGTAAGTAGTTAAAAACTTTTCTAAGTTTGATTTATGCGTTTAAATATTGGCTTAATGCTTTTAATCTTATTCCTCGCCGCCTGTCGGAAGGGGGAACGCATCACCACAGATCCAAATGCTAAGCTAAACATCTCTAATAAAGAGGTATTATTTGATACGATTTTTACTTCCGTAGGCTCAATAACTAAAAGAATAAAGATTGCCAACAAAAATAATGATGCAGTTAAAGTTTCCGAAATCAGATTATCAGGCGGAAATGCTTCGGCTTTTAGTATTAATATTAACGGGGAGCAAACACAGACTAAAAATGACCTGATCATAAACGGCCAGGATTCTATAAACATTTTTGTTAAAGTTTCGATCAACCCAAATTCAACCAACCTGCCTTTTCTGGTTCAAGATTCTATCATATTAAATACAAATGGGAATAAACAGGTAATTCAGCTTTTAGCTTACGGGCAGAACGCTGTATTTGTTAATGAATCTACAATTAATACAAATACCATATGGACAAAGGCGTTGCCCTATATTATTAATGGATCACTAACTGTTAAGAGTGGGGCTTCACTAACCATTCAGCCTGGGGCCAAAATTTATTTCCACAAGGATGCCAATTTAAACATAGAGGGAAACCTAATGGTTAATGGCAGCTTTAGCGAGCCCATATTATTTTGTAGCGACAGGCTCGAAAGAATATATAGTGATGAACCTGGGCAATGGAAAGGAATTTTCTTAAAACGCACCGGATATGGGCTGATTAAAAATGCAATCATTAAAAATGCATCTGTTGGCATTACCTCCGATTCTTTATCCATTAACAACAACCCCAAATTAATTTTAAGCAATAGCATGATTAAAAACATGCAGGTGGCGGCATATATTGGCTACCACTCGGAGCTGCTTGCATTTAATAATATGATATATAACTGTGGGAATTACTTAATATATGCAGTAGGAGGGGGTAATTACAACTTGAAACAGAATACCTTTGCGGGATATAACTTAAATTTTCCACGTAAAACTGCTTCACTCAGCTTTTCAGATTATTTATCTGCAGATGCTTATAATAAACTGCAGATAGATTTAACTAATAATATCATTTGGGGCAGTTTAACTAACGAACTGGATATCCAAAAGAAAACTTCTGCAATAGTGCAGCTCAATTTATGGAGTAATTTAATCCGATCTACCAACAGTACTTATAACGGTAATGGCAATATTTTGAATATTGATCCATCCTTCATCAACAAGGAAATGGAAAATTTTGAGCTCTCGGCGAACAGTGCAGCCAGAAAGAAAGGTGCTGATTTAAGCAACGATCCTTATTTTATGGGTTATCTAAATAAAGATATAAAAGGCGACACAAGAATTTCTCCCTCAACCTTAGGTAGTTACGAAAAATAATAACTTTTTTTTATTTTCCTAAAACAATTTAGCAAAAAATATCGTTTATATATTCGAGAGCGTTAATTTAGATGGTAAGGGTCGATATTTCTTCTAAGAATATCGGCCCTTTACTTTTACCGGGTTTTAACATTGTAGGCTTGCCACACAATTTTTTCAGGTTAGCTTTAACTATTTTATTCCCAGTTTATTATTTTTTGAAAGTTAGTGCTGGTGGTTTATGGCGGTCTTTAGCCCCGCTTTTCTTCCTGCCGTTTTAATTTACTTAGAAATAGGATAACAGACCGAAAACGGTATCCATTCAATCGAGCTTAGTTAACAAAGCCTCCCTTAAATCCTATTATATCAAAAAAGCAGTTACAAATTAATGCAACTGCTTTATCTATTTGTTTGTTGTAAATTATTCTACTGTTACCGATTTAGCCAGATTTCTTGGCTGATCTACATTACACCCGCGCATTACCGCAATATGGTACGACAATAACTGAAGCGGAATGGTTGCTATAAGTGGCAAAAAGGCTTCATTGGCGTCAGGAATTTCTATACAGTAATCGGCCATTTTCTTAACCTCAGTATCGCCTTCGGTTACAATGGCAATTACCTTTCCTTTTCTGGCTTTTACTTCCTGTATGTTACTAATCACTTTCTCGTACGATGAATTTTGAGTAGCAATAAAAACTACTGGCATTTCTTCATCAATTAAAGCGATAGGCCCATGTTTCATTTCGGCTGCAGGATACCCCTCTGCATGAATATAGGAAATCTCTTTAAGTTTTAAGGCACCCTCTAAGGCTACGGGGAAACCACTACCTCTTCCTAAAAACAAGCAGTTGGTAGAATCTTTGATCTTTTCTGCCACCTCTTTAATCAGATCGTTAGACTCTAGTGCTATCTGAATCTTGTCAGGAATATTATCCAGTTCGGTTAAAAGCTCAATCAATTTTGAAGTGGTAATGGTTCCTTTTTGCTGCGCCATATAAAAGGCCATCAGCGTTAAAACTGTTACTTGCGCGGTAAATGCTTTTGTTGACGCAACACCAATTTCTGGTCCGGCATGAGTATAAACACCGGCGTGAGTTAAACGTGGGATGGAGGCACCTGCTACATTGCAAATTCCAAAAATAGTTGCCCCGCGCTCCTTAGCCATTTCTATAGCCGCCATGGTATCGGCCGTTTCCCCAGACTGCGAAATGGCAATTACCACATCTTTTTCTGTAATGATCGGATTTCTGTACCTGAATTCTGAAGCGTATTCAACTTCAACAGGAATACGAGCATATTCTTCAATCAGGTATTCGCCAACCAAACCTGCATGCCACGATGTTCCACAGGCCACAATAATGATCCGGTCTATATTTTTTAATTTCTCTGCAAATTCCTTTATCCCGCCAAGCTGAACTTTCCCCTGTTCAGGGTAAATACGCCCACGCATACAGTCCTTAATCGAACGTGGTTGCTCATAAATCTCTTTCAACATAAAGTGATCGAAACCACCTTTTTCCAACATCTCAAGTTTTAGCTGTAACTCTTGAATTAATGGTGTTTGTATTACATTATCCAGTTGCTTAACTAAAAGATCATTTTTAGTAATCAGGGCGATTTCGCCATCTTTTAGATAAATTACAGTTTTAGTATACTCAATAATTGGAGTTGCATCTGAGGCAATAAAATATTCTCCAGTACCAACGCCAATGACCATCGGACTACCTTTCCTTGCAGCAATTAAACGATCTGGATGCTCTTTATCCATAATTACTATTGCATAGGCACCATTCACTTCCTTCAAAGCCAAACGAACGGCTTCTAAAAGATCAATATTTTCAATTTCCTGGATTTCTTCAATCAGATGGATCAGTACCTCTGTATCGGTATCGCTTTTAAACTCGTGACCACGGCTAGTCAATTCTTCCTTTAATGTGGCATAGTTTTCAATAATTCCATTATGGATAATGGAAAGTTTACCATTATTTGAAGTGTGGGGGTGAGAGTTTCGATCGGAAGGCACACCATGCGTTGCCCATCGTGTATGCCCCATACCAATTGTACCAGACTTATCTTTGTCTTCGGCGTATTCTTCCAAAACAGCTACTTTTCCTGCCTTTTTGTAGATGTGCTGACCGCTGTTATTCATTACCGCAATACCAGCACTATCATAGCCACGGTACTCCAATCTTTTAAGACCTTTTAATACAATTGGCCAGGCTTCTCTGTAGCCAATATAGCCTACTATTCCACACATAAGTTACATCATTTTATTGGTCAAATATATAAAACAAACGTTTGTTTTACAGCATTAAGGCAAAAAACTTACTTCACAAAAAAAAAGCAGCTACAAATTAATGTAACTGCCTGTGTTATTGTAACGCTAGCTAAGTTAGTGTATAATCTTATTTATAAAGTGGGAAAGCACTTACCAACTTAATCACTTCAGCTTTTACACTATTTAGGTTAGCCCCATCTTCCGGATTAGTTAAAACCTGATCGATTAAATCTACAATCTTTTCCATTTCAGTTTCTTTTAAACCGCGTGTAGTAATTGCAGCGGTACCTACACGTATACCTGAAGTTACAAATGGTGACTTGTCATCAAAAGGAACCATATTTTTGTTCACTGTAATTTCCGCTTTCTCCAAAGCATTTTCAGCTACCTTACCAGTAATATTTTTATTCCGAAGATCAATCAGCATCAGGTGGTTATCTGTACCGCCAGAAATAATGCCATATCCTTTAGCTACAAATGCCTTGGCCATTGCCTGCGCATTAGCCGCTACTTGTTTAATATATGTTCCGTACTCCTCGCTTAAAGCTTCACCAAAAGCAATGGCTTTAGCTGCAATAATATGCTCTAATGGGCCGCCTTGCGTACCAGGAAAAACCGCCATATCAAGCAAGTTGCTCATTAAACGGATTTCTCCTTTTGGCGTTTTTAATCCCCATGGATTTTCGAAATCCTGTCCCATCATAATCATACCTCCACGTGGGCCACGTAAAGTTTTGTGGGTTGTAGTGGTTACAATATGGCAATGTGGAAGTGGATTGGCCAACAATCCTTTTGCAATTAAACCTGCTGGGTGAGAAATATCAGCTAAAACCAAAGCGCCGATTTTATCAGCTACCGAGCGGATAAAAGCATAATCCCACTCACGTGAATAAGCAGAGGCACCGCAGATAATCAATTTTGGTTTTTCAGCTAAAGCAACTTCTTCTAATTTTTTATAATCAATCAGTCCGGTTTCTTTTTCTACGCCATAAAATAAAGGTTGATATAATTTACCCGAAAAGTTTACTGGAGAACCATGCGTTAAGTGGCCGCCGTGTGAAAGGTCAAATCCTAATATTCTATCACCTGGTTGCAAAACAGCTAGCATTACAGCCGCATTAGCTTGTGCGCCAGAGTGTGGCTGAACGTTTACCCACGCTGCACCGAACAATTCTTTTGCCCTATCGATAGCAATTTGCTCTACTACATCCACTACCTGGCAACCGCCATAGTAACGTTTTCCTGGTAAACCTTCGGCATATTTATTGGTCAGTACCGATCCGGCAGCTTCCATTACCTGCTTGCTTACAAAGTTTTCTGATGCAATAAGCTCTAAACCATGCTCTTGGCGGTTTAATTCTTTATCGATAAGTTCAAAAATTTGGTTGTCGCGTGTCATTGTATATTTAGGTTTGTATTTTTTTGGCAAAAGTAAGGATTTCAAATTTAATTCACGCCTGTTTAAGACAATGCTTTCACATTAAAGTTGTTAAAGCCGCTCCCAATGGTTATCTCTACGATTTGCTGCTGCAACATTTCTAAAATAGCCAGAAAATTATAAACGAAATGCACTTTATTCTCCGAATTTTTAAGCACTAAAGCAAAATCGATCTGTTTATTGATATCGAGCAGATTAGCAATAAAGTGTTTTTGCTGCTCGATAGTATAAGGATATTGTACCACAGTATGTTTAACCTCTTCACTGCGCAGTTCATATTTCTGCATCGTTCGGTGGTAAACGGTTAAAAGTTTATAGAGATCCAATGATAAAAGCTCATCCTGGTGGCTGGAAGATGCAGCGGCCAGGGTTAAATCATATGCAATATTACCCCGTTGATCCTGTTTAAACCGTTCCTCTTCCAAAACTTTCATTTCTTCTGCGGCAGATTTAAATTGTTTATAGGCAATCAGTCGGGCAATCAGGTCCTGCTCCGAGTTGATTTCATTTCCGGCCTCGTCTACCTCAATCCTTGGCAATAACATTTTAGATTTAATGCGCATCAAGGTTGCAGCCACTAAAATAAATTCGCTGGCCACTTCTACATTTAAAGCAAGGAGCTGATGGATGTAGGCCAAAAAGTCGTTGGTTATTTTAGCAATCTCCACATCCTGGATATTAAGTTCATCCCGCTCTATAAAGAACAGCAACAAATCGAAGGGGCCTTCGAATACCGGAAGTTTTATTTCAAAATTCTCTGCCTGCATGTGAAGAGACAAACATAATGAAAATTTTTAGTCTTAAACTACCTAGGCCATTAGTACTAATCTCAACAGCTATCATTAGGGCACATCATTCAGGCGTTGGTTTTTAGGCATCTTGCTAGCTCACCTTAATAAACCACTGACTATACCGAAGAACGCAGTCAATCCCAAGTGGCAGGAAAATCAAAAAAACAGTTGCAGAAAAGAACAAATGGTACTACCAAACCTTAAACGCAGTGGTTTTGTGTTCTTAGGTGTTGAGTCTAAGCTTTCACGCGAATTGAACACAAAACAAAGTGCCGCTGTTTTTTTGATGAGTGTGGGAGGTGAAGGGCCACATTGCCGGATTGACAAGGCGCTTTGGGTACTTTGGCGCTCCAAAATGCGCCAGCATTCTTGAGCACAAATAAAAACAATATGATTTGCGAAAAACTACCATGCCTCAGCGGCATAGAGCGGAAAGAATCTATATTCTTATTCAAACATTATTTTTTTTGAACCAGGATGTTTAACAGCATACTGATCGCCTTAAGGAAAGGAGCAAAAAACCGATGCAGATTAAACATAGTAGAAGCTCACAAACAGGCTTCATACCCCTAAGCCCCAACCGCTTAACGCTCAAGAATAAACCACTATTTTTCTCTTCTATATTAAAACAAATTTGCCTTACTTTGTATCTTGTTTTTTACCATAAATTTCGAATGCAAGTAAAAGCTGGCCCCCTATTATCTAAAATCAACTATCCTGCTGATTTAAAGCAATATAGCGAATCTGACTTAGAACAAATAAGCCAGGAATTACGACAGTACATTATTGATGTAGTAAGTGTTAATGGCGGCCATTTTGGCGCCAGTTTAGGCGTTGTTGAATTAACAGTAGCTTTACACTATGCATTAAATACTCCTTACGATAAGCTGGTTTGGGATGTAGGCCACCAGGCATACGGACATAAAATATTAACCGGCCGTAGGGATTTATTCCATACCAACCGTGTATATGGCGGCATTAGCGGATTCCCAAAAATTTCGGAAAGCGAATATGATACCTTTGGCGTAGGCCATTCTTCTACTTCCATTTCGGCTGCTTTAGGGATGGCTGTAGCTTCGCAATTAAAAGGTGAAACCGATCGGCAACATGTGGCCGTTATTGGTGATGGCGCCATGACAGCTGGTTTGGCTTTTGAAGGATTAAACCATGCCGGGATCGAAAACAGTAATGTGCTGGTAATCCTGAATGATAACTGCATGTCTATTGATCCTAATGTGGGTGCGCTTAAGGAATATTTAACCAGCATCACCATTTCAAAATCGTATAACCGTTTCCGTGATGATATTTCTCATGTACTCACGGGGCTTTCTAAACTAGGTCCTAACGCACATAAGTACGTTAAGAAAATTGAGAAAAGCATTAAAGGCACTTTACTAAAACAAAGTAATTTATTCGAAGCCTTAAACTTTAGGTATTTCGGTCCTGTTGACGGGCACGATGTAAAACGTTTAGCGCAGACCATAAAAGATTTATCTGCTATTCCTGGTCCTAAGCTTTTACACTGCGTTACTGTAAAAGGTAAAGGTTTTGCATTAGCAGAAAAAGATCAGACCAAATGGCATGCACCAGGCCTTTTTGATAAGATTACCGGCGAAATCAAAAAAAGCATTCCGGATAAACCACAGCCACCAAAATATCAGGATGTTTTTGGGCATACCATGGTAGAACTGGCCGAGGCCAATGATAAAATTGTAGGGATTACCCCTGCTATGCCATCAGGTTCATCGTTAAACATCATGATGAAAGCGATGCCAAAACGTGCATTTGACGTAGGAATTGCCGAACAACACGCGGTAACTTTCTCAGCTGGTTTAGCGGCACAAGGATTAGTTCCGTTCTGTAACATCTATTCGAGTTTTATGCAAAGGGCTTACGATCAGGTAATTCACGATGTAGCCATTCAAAAATTGAACGTAGTATTTTGTTTGGATAGAGCGGGCTTAGCAGGCGCCGATGGTGCAACACACCATGGTGCATATGATATTGCTTACATGCGCTGTATCCCGAATTTAGTGATCTCTTCTCCGATGAACGAGGAAGAATTGCGAAACCTGATGTTTACTGCCCAACAAGAAAATGTGGGCCCATTTGTAATCCGTTATCCTCGCGGTAATGGTGTAATGCCCGATTGGAAAAGACCGTTTAAAGCATTAGAGATTGGCAAAGGCCGTAAGATCTGTGACGGAGAGGATGTAGCCTTGTTAACTATTGGCCACGTAGGTAACTTTGCCGTTGAGGCACGAGCAGAATTAAATAGCGAAGGGTTTTATCCGGCACATTACGATTTACGTTTTGTAAAACCATTAGATGAAGCTTTATTACACGAAGTTTTTGCTAAATACAAACATGTAATCACCGTCGAAGATGGTTCACTGCCAGGAGGAATAGGTTCTGCAGTGCTGGAGTTTATGGCCGATCATGGTTATCATGCTAACGTAATCCGTTTGGGTATCCCAGATCAGTTTATCGAACATGGCGAACAGCCAGAGCTTTGGGCCGAATGCGGATACGATAAAAATGCGATTATTGAAGCAGTAAGAAAGGTTGCTGTAAAAAGAACAACAAATAGTATGGCAGGGTAGTTGCCCGATTATATTTTGTCATTCTGAGCTCAGCGAAGAATCTTAATAATAAAGAAAGATCCTTCCTATTGTCAGGATGACATGTAAATTAACAAAAGAGCCTCAGTTAATAAGAGAACTGAGGCTCTTTTTATATCATGTAGTTTATTAAAAATCAGAATACAAATTCCTGAACGAACTCCGTAGACCGAAGGTAATCAATCCGGTAGTATTTTTACCTAAATTGTTACTTTCCCTCCTAACCACACCACCTAACTCTAGACGCAAGTTATATTTCGGATTAACTACGTAGGCTACTTTTCCTTCAGCATAAAAAAGATCGGTACGGATCCCTTGCGTAGTATAATTTCCATTTGCTTTTACTGCATCTGTATAAGGCTCAAAAATATTTTTACCATAATTTTGTCCGGCTTCATCTAAACCATATTTAGCATACATTAATTCTCCGCTAAAATCAAAACGTTTGTAAGAATAGTTTAATAAGCCAATAAGTTCTCTAAAATTTGCACCAAGAGGATGCGCTAGAGGTTCGCCATACTGTGCATAGTTAATAATTGGTTTACGTGATGAAAACGTATAAGGTTTAGCTGTATTGTATTCCAATAAATAATTTAAACCTGCTACATGAAATACATCTGCACCTCTTAAACCCAATTGCCAGGCGTATTTATTTCTCGAGCTGCCTTCAGAAGAGAAAAATTCTTTTGCCTGAAACTCATCTAAAGAAAATTGCCCATAGGCAACTAGTTCCTTTGCAAACTTATATTTACCTGTGAATCCTAGGAGCGCATTATCAGGAGAACCGCTTGATGCTTCAATTGGTCTTAAGAAAATAACCGGGTTGGCATAACCCCAATCAAATCCTCTGTTATTTCCAGCATCGTCCGTTTGTCCCCATACAATGGAATCAAAGAACCCGATAGACAAACGGTTATTAACATTCCAATCTAAATAGTGGAACACCGCACCTTTTTTCCTAAAACCAGCTTCATACGATAATTTCGGAGCGCTTGGATCTTGCATGGCTGCCCACATTACCATATACTGTACATTACCTAAATTCCCTGTTAATTTTAAGAACGGATAAGGCGAAGCGTAATCAGATAATAACAATGAACGATAACCATCACCTACAAAATTTTTATCATAACCTCCTGTGATGTTAAGATATTTCGATGGCGTATATGATAGTGTTGCGGTTACATACGACCAATCAGCAGTTAGGGGATTGATATCAGGATTATAACCCTGTCCGTATTTCCCTCCTACTCTATTAAACGATTGGCCAGGTACAATACCGGTTTCATCAATATAGTTTCTATAGTAATTTGCAAAACGTCCTTGATTCTCAAATCCACTGGTATAAAATGAAAATTTCTTCCCTATGGTACCACCAACCTGATAACCGCGGGTATTTAAGTAGGTGTTTCTTTTGCCGGAGAAATCTTTACCTATTTGAAAATCAGGCAAAAAATCTGCATAAACAGTATAGTCTTCATTTCTTATATCTAATAGGTGCTCATTAAATAACTTCCTAGATACCCATGTATTTCTAGTAGAATCTACCCCAACGCTAAACAATTGATTACTTTTATCACGTAATAAACTATCATCAATAAAAAAAGGCTTTAAGGAAGTATGAAATCGGGTATTTGGATTATAGATCTCACCACTTAATTTCTGATAATACTGAAAAGAATATGGTTGATAAACTGCCTGAGCTTTTAGCTCATGAATAGAAACAACTAAAAATAGGAGGAATAAGATTTTCTTCATCTGGTAAAATTTAATACAAAAGGCAAAGAAAGGAATTAATTATCAATTTAACGATGCCCTCTAAAAGATCAATAAAAGAAAAAGCCCTTGAAGGCTTTCAGTTTCAATTATTAAAAGGCATTTTCTTCACCTTTAGCCATATTGAAGATAGTCATGAAAATAATTTTCACATCAAGCATGGTAGACCAGTTCTCTAAATACCAGATATCATATTCAACACGTTTTTCCATTTTTCCCGGCTCATCAGTTTCTCCACGAAAACCGTTTACTTGAGCCCAACCTGTTATACCTGGTTTTACAAAGTGGCGAACCATGTAACGATCGATAATTTCATTATACTGATCATTTAATTTTAAAGGGTGGGGACGAGGTCCAACAACAGTCATATTACCTAGTAATACGTTTAGAAACTGAGGAAGTTCGTCTAAACTTGTACGCCTTAAAAAGGCCCCGACTTTTGTAATCCTTGCATCGTTCTTAGTAGCTTGTTTAAAACCAGCATCACCCTCTGTAACAGTCATGCTCCTAAATTTGAATACTTTAAAAATTTCATTATTTCGCCCAGCTCTATTCTGCATAAAGAATACTGGCCCTTTAGATTCTAATTTAATGATGATTGCAATGAGTGGAATTAACCATGAGAGCAGAAAGACAAATACTAACGTACTAAAAACAACATCAAACAAGCGCTTTTTAAATCTATGATTAATTTTCTCTAGCGGCTCAGGTCTCAACGAGATAACAGGAAATTCATTTCCGAGGTAAGTGATTGTAAATGGAGACAATAGTGTGCCACTAATATCTGGAATAAATTTTAATCTTACACACTGTCGTTCAGCCTCCAAAGTAAGCAAAGTTATATCACCCATCCTTTCTGGTGCGATAGTAACGTAAATATCTTTGATATTTTTATTAACAGCGATTTCTAATTGATTTCTAACTGAGTCTGATAATTGCCCATCAAGATCAAAATAGTCTTCATTGTCAATTTCTAAAAAGCCGTGAAATTCAATATATCTTTGCTTTTCAAAATAACTGGCGAGGTGTGTTCCTGTTGCGTTGTTACCAAGAATAGCCACCGATTTTACAGCACGTAAGTGATTAAACAGTAAGAATTGGAAAGATGTTCCCACAAAACGATTGATTAAAAACACCATACCCAACAGACCGTAAAAAATCACTAGAAATGATCTAGAAAAGTCGTTTTGTTTTGAAAAAAACAAATAAAAAGAAAAAATAACGGCATGCAAAACTACACTTTTCCATGTACCTCGGTAAATTCTTTCGATTCTTCTTGCACCATATTCAGTATACAAACCAAAAGTAGTAGTACAAACAATCCAGATCAGATTACAAACTACCACATAATGCCATTGCAGTTCAGAACTAACTTGCTTACCTAAATAAGAAGTAAACTCAAATGCGAAAAAATAAACAATATTGACCATGATTAGGTCGGTAATTGGAAGAAGGTATTTAAGGATATATAAGTAACGTGTTTGCATAGTTAATTTTTAGAGATACCGAAACAACATTCAGCTCAAAATGTTTTAATTTATTAGTAATGAACAAAATTAATGCCCAAAACTTAATTTCCACTATTTATTATCGATAATTCTATCGAGAATTGAACATTTGGCTATATAATATAAAGATATGGCTTTTAATTTTAATTTTGAAGCGTCTACATTTTGAATCAAAAAATTAGTCGATCATTAGCCTAGTTAAGTAGATTTCTATTAACATAATAATATTATACCAATAAAAAGACTTTGAATCTACCTTTTTTAGATATTCTTAGATAAAAAAAGAAAGTGCCTAATATTTTAGACACTTTCTTTTTTCGAATTAGTAATAAATGTTTATTTATTATATGTTTTAAAATCTTTATGTTCTATACGAGCTAAAGCCTCTGGTGGTAATGATTTAAAATATTCATAAGTTATTTTTAAACCTTCAGCACGACCTACTTTCGGCTCCCAACCCAAAATTTCTCTGGCTTTTGTAATGTCTGGTCTTCTTTGTTTAGGATCATCTTGAGGTAGCTCTTTATAAACAATCTTTTGGGATGTACCAGTTAATTTTATAATTTCTTCGCAAAATTGTTTAATGGTAATTTCATCAGGGTTACCAATGTTAACTGGTTGTGCATAGTCGCTCTTCAACAACCTATATATACCTTCAACTAAATCATCTACATAACAAAATGACCGTGTTTGGCTACCATCTCCAAAAACCGTGAGGTCTTCTCCTCTCAATGCTTGGCCAATAAAAGCAGGTAACACTCGACCATCATTTAATCTCATTCTTGGGCCATAAGTATTAAATATTCTGATGATCCTTGTTTCTACACCATGAAAAGTATGGTATGCCATTGTAATTGCTTCCTGAAAACGCTTTGCCTCATCATAAACACCACGGGGACCAACAGGGTTTACATTGCCCCAGTATTCTTCGGGCTGAGGATTAACATTTGGGTCACCATATACTTCGGATGTAGAGGCGATCAACATTCTTGCGCCCTTGTTACGTGCTAAACCCAACAAATTGTGTGTGCCTAAAGATCCCACCTTAAGTGTTTGGATTGGAATTTTTAAATAATCAATAGGGCTAGCCGGAGAAGCGAAGTGTAAGATATAATCAAGTTTTCCAGGTATGTGAACAAACTTAGAAACATCATGATTATAAAACTCAAAATTGGCTAAGGGAAAAAGATGTTCAATATTAGATAGGTCTCCAGTAATTAGATTATCCATCCCAATAACATGGTAGCCCTCTTTTATAAACCGGTCACACAAGTGCGAGCCTAAAAAACCGGCGGCACCGGTAATCAAAATTCGTTTAATACTCATTAGTTAATTAATTTACGCCCAATACTATTATAATAATATCCCATTTCAATCATTTTATCCAAATTGTATAAATTTCTTCCATCAAAGATCACTTTATTTTTAAGGATTGAATCAATCTTCTCAAAATCCGGATTTCGGAAAACGGACCATTCTGTAGCAATTAGTAATGCGTCAGCATCTTTCAAAGCCGTATATTGATCTGGAGAGTAATTCACTTTATTGCCAATAAGCGCTTTAACGTTACCCATTCCCTCAGGATCAAAAACAGTTATGGTAGCCCCTTTTTCTACTAGCGCATCGATAATATATAAAGCAGGAGCCTCACGTATATCATCAGTTTCTGGTTTAAAGGCCAATCCCCAAAGCGTAAAATGTTTGCCTTTTATATCACCCTTATAATATTTCAAAACCTTATCAACCAAAATCGTTTTTTGACGTTCATTAACCTCCATTACTGATTTTAAAATCTGAAAATTATACTGATTTTCATCAGCAGCTTTTACCAACGCCTGTACATCTTTAGGAAAACAAGATCCGCCATAACCTATACCAGGGAAAAGAAATCTTTTTCCTATACGGTCATCAGAACCAACACCCCTTCTAACAGCATCAACATCAGCACCAACCAACTCGCAAAGGTTTGATACTTCATTCATGAAAGTAATTTTTGTTGCTAAAAACGAATTGGCAGCATATTTTGTAAGTTCTGATGAGCGCTCGTCCATAAACAATATTGGATTACCTTGACGAACATACGGCTCATATAATTCAGTTAATAATTTCTTTGCTTTTTCGCTCTTTGTTCCAATAACAACACGGTCTGGTTTCATAAAATCCTCTACGGCAACACCCTCTCTAAGGAACTCCGGATTGGATACTACATCAACCATAACATTGGTATGTGCTTCAAATACAGCCTTAACTTTATCTGCAGTTCCAACCGGTACGGTAGATTTATTTATAATAACCTTATACTCGGTTATCAGCGTAGAAATATCTTTTGCTGCTCCAAGAATATAAGAAAGATCGGCAGCACCATCACCACCTGGAGGGGTGGGTAAGGCCATAAAAATAATCTGTGCGTGTTTAATGGCATCTGCTAGGTTGGTTGTAAAGTGCAACCTGCCTTGTTCGATATTTCTATGGAACAATAGATCTAAACCAGGTTCGTATATTGGAACCTCGCCATTTTGCATTTTCTTAATTTTATCCTCGTTAATGTCAACACAAATGACATCATTACCTGTTTCAGATAAACAAGTTCCTGTTACTAACCCTACATACCCAGTACCAATTACTGCTATTTTCATATATTAATTCTTACTAATTATAATTTTTATTATATAGGCTATTCTAACCCTGTTTTTCCCGTATCAAGATACCAATCCTGTAACGCTTCTTTTAAAGTAAATTTCAGTTTAAATGGTGAAGAATCTAGTTTCTTGCCAGAAATATTCGTAGAGATAATCAATTTATCTACCCGATCAGGATGGATTCCGTTTATATCTTTACCAACCAATCTTGCTCCATAATACGCCGTAGTTGCAGCTGTTTTTAAAAACCAAGATGGTACTCTTAACGTAGGTTTTTTAAGATTAGTAGCTTCAGCCATTGTTTCACATATTTCCTTAATTGTTGGTATCGGTTCTATGCTTAAATTAAACGTTTGAACGTTATTACCATCGGGTTGAGCTCCTTGATACAATATCCTTGCTACATCCTTTACGTACACAGAGGCTTTAATGGTATCGGTTCTACCTGGGTAAAAAAAGAAACCTTTTTTTATACTCTTGTACAGTCTGGTGTAATTACCTCCTTCTCCCTCCCCAAAAACTACTCCTGGCCGAACAATAAATAACCTCCTATTTATGGGGTCTTCCGCCTGCCATAATTTTTGAATATACTCAGCCGTTAACTTTGAAATCCCGTAAGGAACATTTGGCATAGGCAATAAATCTTCTGATTTAAACCTTTCACCCGTTCCATATGCTGCAACAGAACTTGTGAATACAATTGTATTGATTTTGTTCTTACGTGCAAAATCACAAATTTGTTCTGCGCCCAAAATATTAGCTTCATAATATTCTTCATCGGCATGCCCAGGAGTTGTATGAATAGCTGCGAGGTTATAAATTATTGAATCGTTAATATTGTTAAGCGCTATTTCTATAGGCTTCCTAACATCTAAGTATTCAAAATCTGTACTTACCTTATGTTTAATGTCATAGCTAAAAACTGCATCATCCTGATTTTGAAGCGAGAGAATATATTTTTTTAAATGTGTTCCGATAAATCCAGATCCACCAAAAATTAAATGATTCATATTTTATTAATAATTTAAAACTAATACTTAAGTTTATTTATCAAATAGTTTTCACCTATTCCTGCCTTTGTTCCTGCCTCAATATCAGTGTCTTTATCACCAATTAAAACACTTTGTGCTAAATCTAAATTAAACTCCTTGGCAGCCTTTAATATCATACCCGGCTCTGGTTTTCTGCAATCACAGGCAGAACTAAATTCAGGGTGATGTGGGCAATGGTAAACTTTATGTATTTTTATTTTCCTTTTTGAGAATTCGTTAACCATCCATTCTGACAGGACCCTAAAATCTTCTTCAGTATAGTATTTGCGGGCAATGCCCGATTGGTTTGTTACAATAAAGATTAAGTACCCTTGATTTTGAAAATGTTCCGTAATCTTAAAAATCTCGTCAATAAATATAAAATCTTCAATTTTATAAACGTAACCTTTATCTACATTGATTACACCGTCACGATCCAAAAAAAGAGCCTTATTCTTTTCCAATCTGATTCTCCTTAATCTTATTAATTAAGTTTGTTGAACTATAACCATTAACAAAATCAATAGTTTGTACACTACCTCCTTCTGCCAATACCTCTTTGGCACCAACAATATCCTCAATCTTATAATCCCCCCCTTTAACCAAAACATCGGGCTTAATAATCCGTATAAGTTCTAAAGGGGTATCTTCTTCAAAAACAGCAACAGCATCGATAAAAAATAATGAAGCCAACATTAATGACCGGCTTAACTCTTTGTTGATTGGTCTGCTCTCTCCTTTTAGTCTTTTAACGGAAGTATCAGAATTTAATCCAATCACCAATTTTGTGCCCAAAGAAGCGGCTTTAAGCATATAGCTTAAATGACCAATGTGAAGCAGGTCAAAACAACCATTTGTAAATACAATTTTTTCACCGTCCTGCTTCCATTTCGAAATCGCACTATCAATATTTGCTTGTGAAAAAACTTTCTCACCCGCTAAAGTTTCAATATTATCTACCATTTGTTAATCCATTTATTGATAATTCTCGTCAACCGCAGTACAGATGATATGCCCAATAAGAATATGCATTTCTTGAATATGAGCAGTTATTGTTGATGGAACAACAATATTAAAATCACAAAGATCATTCATTTTGCCCCCATCTCTACCTGATAATCCAATATTAATGCAACCTCTCTCTTTTCCAAGTTCAAACGCTTTTAAAACATTGGTGCTATTTCCACTTGTTGAAATCCCGATTAAAACGTCTCCTTTAGCGGCAAGTCCGTCAGCTTGTCTCTCGAATACTCTATCATATCCATAATCGTTACCAATTGCGGTTAGGGCAGAGGTATCCGTTGTGAGTGCTATTGCTGGCAACGATCTTCTTTCTTTAACAAAACGACCTGTAAATTCAGCTGCAATATGTTGCGCATCACCAGCACTACCACCATTTCCAAAAAGCAAAATTTTATTTCCTCTTTTGATGCAACTCGTTACTTCTTCACAGACCCTATCAATATCCGGAACCAATTGAGACAAAGATTTTTGAGCAACCTGTATGTGCTCTTCGAAAATACTTTTAATTTGATCTTTCATAAAAACTATCGAATTTAATAATATGTATTTTTTGACAAATAGTTTCTAACATAATCACTTACGCCTTCTTCTAGAGAGTAAAACTCATCAGCAAAACCAGCACTACGCAATTTATCCATATTTGCCTCTGTAAAATACTGATATTTATCTCTGATATCGATAGGCATATCTATGAAAGCAATATCTGGTTTGATTTCCATTCCTGCGAATGTTGCCAAAACTAAATCATAAAAACTTCTTGCCTTTCCCGTACCTAAATTATAAAGTCCATTTTTTTCCTCAGCCCAATTGCCATCAATCATTTTTTCTGTCATCCAATATATGATCTTCACCAAATCTTTTACATAGAAAAAATCACGAAGTTGTTCGCCATCTTTATATTGAGGATTGTGACTTCTGAAAAGTTTCATCTGGCCCTTATCTGTTATTTGGTTAAAAGCATGCCATATTACACTTGCCATTCTGCCTTTATGATATTCGTTAGGGCCATAAATGTTAAAAAATTTAAGCCCTGTCCAATTAGGTGGCGTCTTTTCCTGCGCTACTGCCCATTTATCAAATTCATTTTTACTAACACCATAAGGGTTTAAAGGAACTAATTGTTCAATAATCTCATGATTATCATCATAACCGAACTCGCCATTACCGTATGTGGCGGCTGAAGATGCATAAACTAAAGGAATATTTCGATCTACACAATAATTCCATATATTTTTAGAATACTCAACATTCAACGCTTCGTGAATGGCATAATCGAATTCCGTAGTGTCTGTTCTTGCACCCAAGTGAACAATACAATCAATATCAGGTTTCACTTCATCTAACCATGTAAAAAAAACATCACGGTCAACTTTTTCCAGATACGATTTATTTTCCCAATTCGGTCTTTTGTCTTCCGAACCGAAATAATCAACAAGCACCAAATTTGTTAATCCCTTATCATTAAAATACTGAACTAAACACGAACTGATAAATCCAGCAGCTCCGGTTATTACAATAATTGAATCTTTATTTTTCATCTTCTTTTATGCAAATTTTTCGTTTATTTCGGCAAGTGTTGCAGTAGCACTTCCAACTTTATTTACCACTATAGCAGCTGCATGGTTAGCAAATTCACAAGCTTCAATAATTGATTTACCCGCACCTAGTGCTAAACCAAGAGAAGCTAAAACAGTATCGCCAGCACCAGTTACGTCAACCACATCTAATGCTTTGGTAGGAATTATTGTTAGTTCATTATTTGAATAATTTGCAATACCATCCTCTGAGAGTGTGATAATGATATCATCAGCAGCAGTAATTTCTTTCAATTTAACACAAGCTGCTCTTAAACTACTCTCATCCTTAATTGCAATCCCTGTAGCAATTGCAGCCTCTTTTCTATTGGGTTTAATAACATTTACACCTAAATATTTTGAGAAATCGAGGCCTTTTGGATCCAAAACAGTCTTTATACCATGTTTTTTGGCACTATCAAAAATTTTCTTCAGCAAACTTGGTGTTAGTAGGCCTTTATTGTAATCAGAGATTAAAACAATATTGAATAACCCTACTTTTGATTCGAAAACTTTCATCACATTATCTTCTTGTTCTACAGAAATCGGTGATGAATTTTCTCTGTCCAAACGTATTAATTGATGCTTAACAGCTAATACTCTCGATTTTATTGTTGTGCATCTGGTGGAATCTTTTACGATTCCATTTCCTAACAAGCCATAATCTGTTAACTCTTTTGATATTAAAGAAGCATTCTCGTCATCACCTACAATCGATACAATATCTCCGTAACAATTAAATGCAACTATATTTTTTAAAACATTTCCTGCTCCACCTAAAGTATATTCTTCACGATCTACCTCTACTACCGGAACAGGAGCTTCAGGTGAAATTCTTGTACAATCTCCGTAGATATAGTGATCAATCATTAAGTCTCCTATAACAAGAATTTTTACTCCATTGCTATTCATAAAATAATTTCCCCTTTAATTAGTTAAAAAATTCAGTTATCCAATTGTTAATATAATATTTTTCAAAATCCTTATTTGTTTTTAAAACAGCGTCAGTACTCTGCTTTACTTTACCTACAATTTCAAATAACTCTTGGTCATCATTTAGGTCGTTAATAACAATAATATTATTTGAATTATAAAACTCAACATCTTTTATATGCTTATTTGAGGTCACCAATTTAGCACCAGATGCCAAAACCTCAAATGTTCTCATTGTTAGCCCTGTTTGCCCGAACCGCTGAACATCCAACACACTTTTCGACGCCTTAAATACATCAGCAACCTGCTTTTTCGACATTTTATCAAAACTAACATCGGTTATTTTAATCGGCTTAAACTCTTTTTTGGTGAGCTTTTCTAAATAAAAAAACCACTTGGCAGGCATGTAATAAAAAACGAAAGTATTATTGAATTTTTCAAACAATCTTTTCATTACACTAAATCTGTTCGAGTGCATCGTTCCCACAAAAGAAATATCATATTTGCGATCTGAAACAAAATCAGCAATAAACTCTTTTGTATAAAATAGGTGTTTTAACTTCCATCTACTATCCAACTTTACATCCTCAAAGTCAAAGCTATAACAGCTATCGAAATGATTTAGGATAAAAGTAGAGTTTGCAGGGTTATTTCTGATGGAATCGTATGTATAATAAATAAGCTTAGCGTTGGGGTTAAGTGATTTAAATTTTAATATAAAATCTTCAGGTACCACTTCCCCCTTAACCAACAGAAAGTAATCATACTTTTTGTTTTTTATTTTTTCAGTAATTGATTCGTAATATTTAGCTATGGTTCTTTTTACCAGGCTTTTCTTCACCCTAAGCATAGCTTTCATCAAAGAGTTATTAGCGCTCCTTTCATCAAAGTAATCAACATCTAGCCCATTTTCAAGCAAGGCCGTTTTTATAGCTACTTCATAACCAAAAAACTGGGCACAGATAAAAAGAACTGTTTTTTTATTCTCCATCTTTATTTAAATAGACCCTTTTGCTTCATTTCCTGAATAGATTGATCGTATTTGTCGCCCTTAATTTCTTGGGTATTTACCCAATCTGCAAAATTCTTAATACCTTCCTGAAAGGTAACACTAGGCTTAAACCCTAATAATGCACTGATTTTCTTAAGATCGGCAAAATTATGTCTGATATCACCTAATCTGTAATTTCCAGATATTTTTACAGGTACCTGTTTATTGTAGTTTTTTAAAAGCTCTTCCACAACTGTTAATACCGTTGTAGCAACTCCTGTACCAACATTAAAAACCTGCCCATTTGCCTCATCCTTTTCAATTCCAAGAATAGTTGCTTCAACTACATCATCAATGTATACGAAATCTCGTGTTTCTTTACCGTCTTCAAAAACATTAATCTCCTTGTTATTTCTGATTAAGGTAGAGAAGATTGATAAGATACCAGTGTAAGGATTAGATAAAGATTGGCCTGGGCCATATACATTTTGATACCTAAACGCCACAGGAGCAATGCCGATAGTAGGGCAAACGGTCATGATCATTTGTTCCTGGTTCTGCTTGGTAATTCCGTACACAGATGATGGATGTATTTTCGATTCCTCATCTGTTGCTACTAAGGTTAAAGTACCTGTTGAATTTGGATACTTCACTTCAAAGTCACCAGTCTTCATAATTTCATCGCTACGGTGCGAAGGATAAACATAACCAAGGTTTTCGCTTAAGTACTTCCCTTCTCCATATATCGATCTCGATGAAGCAATAATTATCTTTTTAACATTATGCTCAGCATTTGCCAGTATATCTAACATTGCAGCAGTTCCGCCAATATTTACGTTGGTGTATTGCTCTATTTGATACATCGATTGCCCAGTACCAGTCTCGGCTGCATAATGCACAATAATATCTTGCCCAGCAATTGCTTGTTTTAAGTCTTCCTTTGACTCTACAGTACCATGAATGAAATTCACTTTATCTTTTATTGAAAGATATAATGGACTGGAAATTTCTGGTTCATCTCCATGAATCTGCTTTGAAAGATTGTCCAATACAGTTATTTCATAGCCTTTAGCAATAAGTTTCAATGCTAAATTTGAGCCAATAAACCCAGCTCCACCCGTTATAAGTACTTTTTTCATTATATTAGTTAATATTTTAAATGTTTAGGTTTTAATTTTCGTTAAGAAAATTTCCCTTTAAATCTGTTTTTTCCCAATTACCTGTACCTAAATTATATCTTTTCACAACCCTAGCAGGTGCACCAACTATTACACTGTAATCGGGAAATATGCCTTTAACAACTGAATTTGCCCCTACTACACATTGTTTACCTAAAATGGTACCCGCCTGTATAGCTGCGCCATAGCCAATAAAACAATTTTCGCCAATTTCAGTCTTACTTACAATGTACTCCTGCCTTAATATATGTACCCCTATTTCTTTATAGTCATGATCTATATTGGTAATGAATACATTGCCTAGTATAGTTGAGCTTTTACCAATTCTCAAATCAATTTTAGCACTAGTTATGTGAAAATTTTGTTGAATTGCTACATCCTCTTCTATGTAAATTTTTCCTTCATTATGCGTTTCTATTCTCAAACCTGGAAATATTCTAACTTTATTTCCTATATATACATTTCTTCCACCTGTAATGTAAGTTGGTGAACCAATATAAGTTAGAAGTCCGATCCTTTTAAAAACCAGACGTAAAAATTGTGTTTTAATAAACCAAATAATCTTAAATATCATGGCATCAAATTATAATATACATCTTTGGCCGAACTATATACTTCATCTACACCAATGCCTTTAATACATAAGTTATGATTATACTTACAAAAGCTAGCATGACATGGCTTACACTCCATCTCATGAGAGATTATCCGCAAATCTCTTGAACCAATTGGTTCAACATACTTTGGATTTACATTTCCAAATACAACGATTGTTGGGATACCGAAGGCAGCCGCTATATGAGCAGCTCCGCTATCGTTACATATCATTATATCACAAGAACTAATTAAAGCTATATAATTTGGAATATTCTCTTTAATTATAATGAAATCCACTCCAATTAGTTCCAAGTTTTCCTTTATAATCTTGATCGTACCTTCTTCATTTGGCCCTTCAAATATAAAGAAACGTGCATTACCATTTAACTCATTTAATCTACCAATTAATTCAGTATATTTATGTTCATCCCACTTCTTTATTTCTTGACTTGCGCCGGGATGAACCCCAATAATAAACTTGTCAGCTAAAAGCTCACTTTTGCTTTGAAGATATATCTGATTAGACTTTGTCAATTTCAAAAGAGGTAGCTCAGAGTCATAAATTTCACAACCAATTTGTCTTAAAAGATCAATCCAGATATCTGCATATTTATCAATTTTAGGATCAGTAGTAATAACATCAGTTAACATATACTCTCCTCCACTAAAATTAAAACTTACTTTTCTTTTAGCGTTCACGAAGTTCATGAAAAAAATATGTCGCCAATCACCTCTGAAATCAATTGATACATCGTAATCATTCTTATTAACAATACTCAATGTTTCTCTAAATTTTTTAAGATTTTTTAAAGAATAAGGTTTATGTATCCAATTTACGTCTACAACAATAAATTCATCTACGAGTAATTGATCTTTCAAAATTAGCTCAACCTGCTTATTACATATTAATGTTATTTTACTATTTATAAAATTCCTTCTTATAACAGCTAAAGAAGGAAGAAACATAATAGTATCACCGATTAAATAGAAACCAACAATCAATATGCTCTTAGTGTTTTCTATAGCTATAGGAGGATATGTCTTCTTATTTTTATTTGGTAAAAATAATTTGAAAAAAAAGTTTACAACAACTAATTTCTTTAGCTTGTTTGAGTTAAATTTTAACATATTCTCGTTTGCAATTTCTAAATCCTATAACGCTGATTTAATTGGAGCAGCCCTTCTTTTGATCGTCTTTAATAGTAAAAAATAAATAATTAATGGGGGTAATAAATATATCGATATTAAGTAATAATTGGTGAATACTACAAGAACATTTAGATAAATAAAGCTAATAAAATAGAACTTTATCCTATTAGAAAAAGTCGAATCTAAACTTCTAATTATCGGTTTGATTTTTCTAACAATATATCCTATAAAAAATGCGGATAAGAATGGAACCAATACAACTCCAAACCAACCAAAGCTAGTGTATCCCCACATTGAAACAGGTATCCTAAATCCACCTGAGGCAATTTCAGAGATGTCACTTGTATCATTAGCCACAAACAATGTCCAAGAAGAAGGGCTATATTTGAAGTTAAATGGAATCAAGCCACCTATAAATGTCAAGCCGTATGTAAAATCGCTTCCTTTTTGGACAAATTGATTTAAGAACGTGAGCTGATCGCTAATATCAGGAGATCCAAATGATATTGCTTCAAAAACATTACTACCTAAATCAAGTCCACCGTAATAACCGAAAGGAGAGAAAATAGCTAGTATGTAGTATAGTGAACTACCTATAAGTACTGACATAACAATTACGCCTATGTAGGAGAAGAAAATAGTTCTACTTTTATTAAGAGAAAAGATTATTGATAGTGCTAATAGTAATCCAGTAAGCATAGGACCTCTATTCAAACTGAATATAATTAAAGCTAGTCCCCATACTATTAATGACATGTTTTTCAGACTCCACTTATTTAATATTTGTAATATTTTGAGTGGCAGTAACAATTCAATTAGTAATCTTGATGTTCTATAAATGTATGCAACTCTTTTATAAGGTTCTTGATATTCTCCTTTAAAAAACTTAGCAAGAATGGGATCTGATGCAAAAATTGGGACAAACCCCATTAATACAAAACTCAAAGTAACACCAATTATTCCAAAAAGGTACATTCTATCACATACTTTAAGAAATCGTTTCAGCTTTATCGGCTCACTTAAATAACCATGAACTATCTTAAAATTAACCATTTGATCAATTAGTCCTATTTTTTTCCATTTATTCCCAATTAATAAGCCCACGACAAAAGATATAGCGCCTATCAAATTAATAATAGAGTAAAGGTTGAGAATATCAACACCAGCAATTTTCTCAAAATCGATTACACAAACTGGAATTACATACGCTACCAAACAAAATCCAATAAAGAAATGGTTAAAAATATTTCTTCTATCGAACCATATAACATATGTTCCTAAATAAAAGATACATAAACTTAAACAGATAATTAGATTCGTCATTTATGATTCCTTTAAGTTTTGAAGTTCTTTTTTAATAAACTGTTCATTAAATTAGGTATTTCTGCTATACCAGATATTTGTGCTTTAAATAAGGGTAAGGTAGCCTTAAACATAAAATTGCTAACAAAATTAATTAACACATATGATATAAGGGTAGAAACTGCGGCACCATACGCGCCATAACGAGGAATTAAAATAAGATTTAAAGCCAGATTAATAATAAATCCCATTAGATACCGTATGAAAACTATTCTTTCGTTATTTTTCACAATAAAATATTGGTTATTTGCCAATCCAACAGCAACAGGCAGTATACACCAAGCATAAATAAGCAATATCTCTCTTGCAGGATAGTACGCTGCCCCAAAATAATAAGTTATTGCCAACCAACCTGCTACGTAAATCCCACAGGCACAAACTACTCCCGAAATAATCATCACAGCCATGTACTGTTTTAATGCCTTATTAAAATCTTCTTTTGATTCTAGATAAGATTTTACGAGTTTGGCCATATAACTGCCTGCAATGGCTACGGGCACAAAGTAGAGGGCTTCGCCAATTCGGTTAACCATGCTAAACTGCCCCAACTCAAAAGGTGTAGATAGCTTTTCGAGTAAAATCTGATCAATTCGCATGTAAAGTACCGTGGCTACTGTTCCGGCCAGCAATGGCTTAGATTTGTTAAAAATATCTAAAAATAATACTTTATTAAACCTTGGTTTTTGAAAGTTCTGATAATATTTCCGGTAAACAAAGCTAACAAGGAGAAATGAAAGCACTCCTTCTATGGCATATGAGAGTGCAATAATTAGAATAGGATAATGATTAAGCAGCAGATAAACCCTAACGATAAAAATAATAAGCTGCACGCCCATTCGGGGAATGGCAGACAATTGTATTTTAAGCTGCGATTGGTACTCAGAATCAACGACATCAGAAAGTGATGTTAAAGAATAAAGGAGCAGAATTGTTGCAATAAGCGTTTGATCTGGGGTAAAGTACCCAAAATACACATAAGCCAAATATAATGCCGAGGTAATTATCCAAACAATTAACCTTAGGGTAAAAGCACTACCTAAAATAATGCCTCTTTCCTCGAAATTAGAAGTTATTTCTTTAATTACCAGGCTATCGTTACCAATAGCTGCTATAATTGTAACCAAAGTAGACAATGAAATTGCAAAATTAAAGCTACCAAAAACTATTGGCCCATAACCAGCCATTATAGCCATTACAATAATGTTGCTAAATGCTTTAAACAACTTATCGCCACTTTGCCATAATATATTCTTGATTTTCGATTCCAATTAATCTTTCTTTTAAGTCAAAGAGCGTACAGCCCAGGCTGCTGATAACATTATTTTTTAAACACTTTTGACAACCAGCCTTTTTGCTTGTTTTCTTCTCCGTAAGTCCCATAGCCATAACCATAGCCATAAGCCTTACTTACGATATCATTTACTACAATACCGATATTTTTCATTTTTTTACTACGGTAAAGATCATCTACTATTGCGATTTGATTTTTCTGGGTTATTTTTTGTCTAACCAGATATAAAACCACATCAGCATAATTAGAAAGCAGTTGCGCATCGGTAATAATCCCTATTGGTGGCGCATCCATAATAATATAATCGAACTGTTTTTTAAGCTCTTCAATTAATGCAGGGGTATGCTCGCTCATTAATGTTTCTGCAGGATTTGGGGGTAAAGGACCTGAAGAAATAATAAACATATTTTTATTTATCGATAATGGCTTAACAATATGATCTACTTTAATGGTCGAATCAATGGTATAATTACTAAACCCAATTTCATTAGAAACACCGAGCTTTGCAGATAAACCTGGTTTTCGCAGATCGAGTTCCATCAATAATACTTTCTTTCCTGCAAGGGCCAGTATATTACCCAAATTAATAGCCGTGAATGATTTTCCTTCACCACTCATACTAGAAGTTAGCAGAATAATCTTTTCATCTTTATTCTTAAGGTAAAAAGATAAGCTCGTTCTAAGTGCCCTAAACTGCTCAGAAATGGCAGACCTTGCTTGGTTGGCTACAATAAGATTATCATCACTTAAGTTATGACTTATCTCGCCAATAATAGGTACCGAGGTTAAATTGGTAATATCTTGTTTGGTAGATATACTGGTATTTAAGAAGTTTAACCCAAATATGGTCAGTATCGGAAAAACCAATCCTGCAATTAAACCTGCTAAATAAACAATAGTCTTTTTAGGGCTAATTGGAATTACTGCGGCTTTGGGTGGATCGATCGTTTTAGCGATCGAAATATTAGCTGTTTTAGAAATTGCTGTTTCTTCAGCTTTTTGCATCATAAAGATGTATAATTCCTGTTTAATTTGCTGATTTCTTGCTAATTTCAAATAGTCTTTTTCAATCTCCGGAACTGCTGAAATCTGCCCCTCAGCCTTATCAAGCTGTTTTCTTAACTTATCTCTAGTGAGTACAAATGTATTTTTTGTACTTACTATATTGGCCAAGATACCAGCTCTCATTTCTGCAACCTGTCCATCAAGATTTTTAATAAGTGGGCTTGAATCCGTTACACTTAATAAAAGCTTATCGCGCTCTATTAATAGTGCATTATACTGGTTCATTATCCCTGAGAAAACCATATCCTGCGGCAGTAGAGAAGTTGGAAAAACACGTTTGTTCTTATTCTCGTCCTGTAGGTATTTTTCCAAGTCTGATAGGATGGATACTTGGGTCTCTGCTTTTGCCAATTCAGTAGAAAACTCGGAGGTACTTTGCACCAACACTTTGCCTTGCTCTGTCATATCGGCCAAACGATTCTTTTGTTTAAATTGTTTAACCTCACCCTCAACATCCCCAAGTTCTGAAGCGATTACCTGTAATCTTTGTTTAATAAATTTACCTGTGCTATCAGCTATTGCATTTTTATCACTTAGGTTGGCTTCAGTATATTTTTTAATTAAAGTATTTAAAATATCTTCACCTTTTTTCGGTACCGGATATGCTAAACCGAGATCTATAATTGTAACCTGTTTATTTGATACACCAACAGAAAGCATTTTCATCAAGTCTGCTACCCTTTCGTCTATAGAATTTAAGGTCACAACAAAAGTTCCATTATCCATAGATAGGCCATTTACAGGAAGCAACTGTAAAGTTCCAACGTTTTTTATTTCAAATGTATCATTCCAGTTTATTTCTTTTTCAAGCTTATTTGAAACTATTTTCACTTTACCACTTGGCAGCTTTTGTATTTCTATTTGTGTTTTCTTGATTGAGTCTACCCCTTTAATAAAATCAAGCCTAAAAGGTGCTTGATAAAGTTCTCTTTTAACGAAATTAGATTTACGGGCGTATACGATATTGAGCTGCATTTCTCGGGCTACCTGCTCCATTAGGAACCTGGTCTTTAAAATTTCGGCTTCATTATCAACAGAATTCTTTCCGCCCAATAATCCTCCAAGATCCATTAAGGCTCCAGCCTGCTTAGCTAGACCACCTGCTTTTTCATCATCGTTAACCAATACCCTTGCATTAATCTGATAAGAAGGGGGGGTGTATAGTATATATAAAAAAGAAATGATTAAACATGTTACTATGCCTACACCAATCCAATGCCACTTATCGGCAAGCTCCATAAAAATCTTCTTAAGATCTATGCCGTCCTCTTCTTCTAATTGATTTGACATATTATATTCTCGTATGTTCTCCATTTAAACTAAAAAAATGCTATTTAAAATTAGTAATTGCAATAACAATTACAGAAAGGACTGAGGCAATTACACCAATAGTTTGGATTTGTGCCGAATTAGAAGCTGAAACCTTACGCTTGTTGGGCTCTACGTAAACAACATCATTTTGTTTAAGATAATAATATGGGCTATTAAATATATCGGAGGAGTTTAAATCTAGGCGGGCAAATTCCTTTTTCCCATTGTTGTCGCGTATAATTAACACATTTTCACGGCGTCCATAAATAGTTAAATCGCCTGCCAAACTTAAGGCATCCAATATGGTTACCTTTTCATTAGGCAAAGTATATGCTGAAGGTGCATTTACCTCTCCCAAAACACTTACCTTAAAGTTTGCGAAACGAAGTTGAACATTCGGTTCTTTATAAAATGAAGATGCTTTTTCTCTAATTAGCTCGCGGGCTTGATAAGTAGTTAAACCCGCTACTTTAACCTTCCCGATTAAAGAAAGTTCCACCTCACCATTGCGATCTACAAGAAAGCCATTTACCTGCTGTGCTGCAACAGCTGTATTGGCACTGCCGCCCAATATAGTATTGGCGGCCGCTTGATTTACAATTGCACCGCTCTGTGGATTTAAAGTAAATACATTAATACTTAAAATATCATCTGGCTGAATAACAGGCTCGGTAAAAGCCACTGCATTTTCTAATTTCGCTTGATTGACACTTTGAATGTCCTGGAAGTAAGCAATTTTTTTATTACTTACGCAGGAAGAAGTTAAGGTAATGGCTAGTAATAAAGTAGCCAATTTTAGTCCTTTATTTACTTTGTTTTTTTTATTCATAGGTATAATAACTCTATTTAAAATGATCGACCATTTCAAATAGCTTGCAAACTTAATCATTTAATTGTAATATATAAAAAGCTTTAATTCAGAATCACGAAAATTTAGTTTTGGTAAGTAATTTGAACGTGAACAATAAAAATTATGCAATTAATTATACTTTATAATGTTTGATTATACGCAGATAGAACCAAATACTTCTTGATTTTTAAACCCATAACTACCAATTAAATCGTATAACTTACCAGTTTGCACAGCCTCTGTTAGGGTACTTAAGTGTTTATCATGATGAAGATCTGTACCAGCAAAATCGTACATCTTTTCTTTCAACAGAAGCTCAGCCAGTTGCTTCACCTCTCTACCATAATAACCTAAAACAGACAATAAATTTAACTGTAGTAAACACCCTTTTTCTTTAAATCGTCTTAATCTACTTTTATCTTTAAAATAGAAAGTATAACGTTCTGGATGTGCAAGTACTGGTTGGTACCCTTTTATTTCGATCTCAAATATAGTTTTACTTATGCCCGGGCTTTCGGATAAATAAGACATCTCTATTAGTAAGTGTTTTTGATCTAAAGGGCATAGTGATTCTTCCAAATTAAAGTCCTGATCAATCATGTATTCAGCTCCTGCAGCTAGTTTCAGGGCTATTCCCGCTTTATTCATTTCACTCTGAAGCGAAGATTTTGCCTTAAATATGGTTTCTTTCGTATTCGGGTATAATTCTTTATAAATATGCGGTGTACAGATCAGTTGTTCAAAACCTAGCTCTTGTAACGACTTTACAAAACGTAGCGAAGTTGCCACATCAGGCGATCCATCATCAATACCTGGTAAAACATGCGAGTGCATATCCACTCCTAACCAAGAGATATCGGTAACTTTATTTTTTTTACTAAAAAAGCTTAACATATTTTTATTAAAATGGAAAACACTAAATTATTCCGCCCTTACCCTTAGGAACGTTTATTAAGCAAGCTTATTGCCGCCAACTATTTTGCAAATTTTGTTAGGATTATTTACATATAACGCAAATTCCTCAAATTAATGATATAAAGCTAAGACAATTCACACTATTTTCCAATAAGTAGTAGATTAAATCAGACAAATAGTCGAAATAATGCTGGTAAAAAAGCTGCAAATTAATTTTCGTACAGAAAATTTAACAAAAAATTAATGTATGGACTTTAGAAAAGCTACTCAAAGTAATTCAAGGTTTTAAATCCCCCTTTTTTTAAATATTCATCCTTTTTCATTAAATGGAGATCAGATATTACCATATCTTTTACCAAAGCGGCCAGGTCATATTTGGGTTCCCACCCTAACTGTGTTTTTGATTTTGTTGGATCTCCCAATAATAAATCTACTTCTGTAGGGCGGAAGTATTTGGGATCCACCTGAACGATGGTACTACCTAAGAACAGTTTTTCAGGATCTAATCCTAAACGGCTAAGCACCTCAACATCTAACCCAATAATTACTCCTTTTTCATTCTCATCTTTTCCTGAAAATTCGACTTCAATACCCAATTCAGCAAAACTCATGCGTACAAAATCGCGAACCGTTGTCGTAATACCGGTAGCAATCACAAAATCTTCTGGTTTATCCTGCTGTAAAATCAGCCACATGGCTTCAATATAATCTTTGGCATGCCCCCAATCTCTTTGGGCAGAAAGATTACCTAAATAAAGGCATTTTTGCAAGCCTAATGCAATCTTAGCCGCAGCCCTCGTAATTTTACGGGTAACGAAAGTTTCTCCACGCAATGGACTTTCGTGGTTAAACAATATGCCGTTGCAAGCAAACATATTATAGGCCTCTCTGTAATTCACGGTGATCCAATAGGCATACATCTTGGCTACAGCATATGGCGATCGCGGGTAAAAGGGCGTAGTTTCACTTTGTGGAACAGCCTGAACTAAACCATATAATTCTGAAGTACTGGCTTGGTAGACTCTGGTTTTCTCGGTTAAACCCAAAATACGTACAGCCTCTAAAAGTCTCAGGGTCCCAATACCATCTGCATTGGCCGTGTATTCAGGCATCTCGAAACTTACATGCACATGGCTCATGGCTGCAAGATTATAAATTTCATCAGGCTGTATTTCCTGAATAATACGGATCAGATTAGTAGAATCAGTCAAATCGCCGTAATGCAATTTGAAATGTACATTCTGCTCATGCTGATCCTGATACAGATGATCGATGCGATCGGTATTAAATGAGGATGAACGTCTTTTTAATCCATGTACGAAATAACCTTTTTTTAGCAAAAATTCTGCTAAATAAGCCCCATCTTGTCCCGTAACACCTGTAATTAAAGCAACCTTCATATTCATTGATATTTTAATAAGCTACAAACATACAGAATAATTTATTTGATTGATAAGCGATTTTAAAATGGTGATTTAATCTTATTGTCCCTATCAAACACGATCAAACGACAGCTTAGCTTCGTGCTTTTGAAGCATGCGCTCATCCAATTTTATGTCTTTTACTAGCAATGATAATGTACCTTGTTTACTTTTTAATCTGAATTCGATTAATTAGCATGCAAAAATTTGATTTACGGATACTTTTGGTAATTGATAGCCGGCTTTTAGGAAAGAATGAATAAGCAATCAAACCAGCGATCATATTCGAATCGCTATAATTTAGTATATTAGGTTAAACAAAAGCATAATCAATTTAATCAGTCTGATTAAAAATCTAAAACCCCACCTTTATGCCACGTTTACCCCACGTTCAAGCCACCTTCCGGCCAGGCTTGGCTATGCCTTGCTGTACACCTACTTGCCTACTGCTTCGGACTTGCTTTGGTTGAAACAGAACCACGTTGAAGATCAGCGATGTCAAAGATTTGCATCGCTTTAGGTTGGCGGGTTAACAATAGCTAAATAAAAGGTGAAGGGAAACATAGCCTGGGGTTATTTTGGGCCACAGCTGTGTCGGTATGGGGGTATGGAAAATGGTGGGGGAAGGCAAAATACAAAAAGCACGAATATATTAGCCGCTTATGGCTTAAGGTTCCTGCCTGTGCCTATCGTATGGACACATCTTTTGTTAACTCTATATATGTTTTTTTAGTACATTTCATTAAGGCGGTCGTCATGCTAAATTTATTTCACTGTTGTCCGGTTAAAATTGATTATTGAAGATAAATAAGGCTTATTGGCTAATTAAGGTTGTTTATGTTTTAAAATCTATTTCT
>NZ_JACHCQ010000048.1 GCF_014205835.1 Pedobacter sp. AK013
GGCCAGTTTGCCCCGAAACAGGTGGTCACTTTAAAGCGAAATGGGGTGACAGTTTAAATGCGGAACGGCTGGCCATTTTTGCCGAAATGCCCAATGTTTCCTTTTATGACTGCGTTTCTTAGTAATTTAAAAGAGGCCGATTTTAAAACTGAATTAGCTATATTTTTCTCACCAGCAGAGTTTGATAGGTCTACTGTTTTAACTTGGGGCTTGCCAGCAATTAGAGCATTTATTATTGTTTCAGAAATTTGTTTTAAATGATCCGCTGGAAAAAACCTATCGGCTGTAAATTCTGTTCTTAGTGCCGCAGATTGTGCTTTAACATCAATTACTGAGAAGCTGACTTTTGTAGCAGTTGATAATAGCTTCAATTTTGATATTTTCCCCTGACCATCTGCTGTTATTTCATAAATCTGTTTAGTTAGATTTTTTTTTCTGTTTTCAACATAGGGAGGATAGTAGGAATCATAGCCAAACCAATTCTTGTTTGCATCAACATATTTCAATCTCATCCGTTCAATAGAGACTTTAAAAGCTAACTCGCCATTTTGTGCTTTACTTGAGACTTCATACCTCACATCAAAGCGATAGTCGGAGGTATGAGTTAAATTACTGATTCGAATATCTGTTTCAAACCAGTCAGCTGTCTTGAGCGGTGATGTGGCATACTGTTTTTGAGCAAAGAGTTGCGAAAGCCCAAGCAACAAAGTTATTCCAAGGCTTAAAAGTTTTTTCTGTTTCATGTTTCTAAGTTTTAAACAAAAGAACTTAAAGCTATCTATTTCGTTTGGCCTCATTGAGCAGATGCCATATATCAGTTATTATTCTGCAATAATACCATTTCATCTTGTTGATTACTGCGGTTATGGTTAAAGAATAGTCTTGCTTATAATGATTTGCACTCTGTTGAATGAATTGACTGTTAGTTTCTTGAGATATAACCCGATGAAACGCGGTGATGTGATAAGCTAGTTATTTCGAAATCTTCAAATTTGCAATTCGTTTCAAATCTCCTGCCATTGAATAAGGCCTGCAGGCTTATGAGCGGATAGCCCGCCATTTGCCCAAACAACAAAGAGATATTATTAAAACCTTAAACAAAATCACCATTTCTATGTCGTACCCCCGTTAATAAAGTATCCACACATCTGCAGTACGTTTTACTGTCCTGTTGGCAGAAGACCCTATAAACACGATAAAACAAGTTTAAAAACGTTATAAATCAGCCGAATACACACTTTAAGCGGTAATCAGTCCACATTCTGGAGCGAAATGAGTGGCCATTTTAGATGGGAATGACCGAGTTGGCTTCAACTTTTCAGTGATAATGAACTAGCTTGCCCAGCGTTGAACCTATACTCATTTTAATCGCCCATTCCAGCCAGTATTGCTACGGCCCAATCTTCATAACGCTTTTTTAGAATGGATGTAATCAAGGTGCGGAGTTCATCCGATTCCTTTAAAATGACCTGCATTTTCCTCCCAATTACCCTAGCAGAAACCAGTTGCAGGTAATCTCCCCTTTCGACCGGGTATAGTTCCATTACATCAAAATGGTCATCATAGATATCCTCATCGCTAAGCTCAAAATAAACCCCGATAATGTGTTCTATATCGCTGATATCCTTTGTACGTGAAGGACGGTCGTTATAGGCAATGAGCTTGAGGATCACGATGCCTTCAACTGAACATACTTTTACCGAAAGGCCTTCCCCGAAGCTCACTTCCTCAACAAAAGGATAGATTTCCTTAAAGCCGGGCATATTCAGGGTAAATATATTGGGTGGCTGGAGATAAACATAGCCATTTGCAGATTCGATCTTTCCAAAAGGAATCAGGTCCACTTCCAAAGCACCTTTATAATACAGTTTGATGTGCTCAGTGGCATCAGCGGTAAAATTTCCAGAAGCAAGCAAAGTATCTTTGATCATGTTGAACTGGCCTGCATCATCCAACATGATCGCCAGATCAACATCATCTGTTTTTCTTATCGAGTCGGTTCCGTCCTTTGCTGAAAGATGGAAGTCGCGCGCTATCGCACCCACAATATAAAAATCTACTTCAAATGAGGCGAGAATAGCCTCCATGTCCTTTAACATGGAAATAAGCGCTGGCTGGTGCAATGGATTATTTGTCAAGATACCTTACTTTGATGCGTTCGGCCGTCTCCTGGCAACGGCTATCAAAGCTAGTAATTAATTCAGCGTAAGCCAATAGAAAAGGAACCGTTCGAACAATTTCGGCCGGCTCATATTCATTTTCCCAGAACTGTTCCAATATCTCGATCTTGCCGTCCCTATCAGGAACCAGCTTAAGTTCCTTCATCAGTTTTGAGACACTGAGTTCGGTATAAATAGTAAACCTTTCAGGCGAAAGATAATCGGTCAACAATGCCCCGGCATTTTCCCCTCCCCATAAAAAGTCCTTTTGCTCTATACTTCTCCAATTTTGGTAGTTAGCCTGATCGATAAACCTGTAAGTCCCCTTAAGAAGTTTTGGACGAAGGTTCGTACTGAACAGTTCACACCATTTCTGCAATAGGCGGTCCCGCTGTTCCAAAAATTTAAAAGGCCTTGCTGATCCTGCACCAGCTGATTTTAAATAACCTTCATTCTCCAGTTCCGTAATCAGCGCTCCCACTGTACCAAGCGCTATGCCGGCATGACTGGCAATCCGGCGGTAAGGCTCATTGATCAGACCAGGAAACTGGAGAATGGCAAATATAAATTTCAGACCGGTAGGGTTCCATAACTTCCCCTCCGCTGGCAGTCTCGTCTCGGTTACAGCCTGGTCGTTGATGTAAACGAATAAATCCCCGGTATTGATAGAAGCATTTCCCGCCACTTCCAGGTAATTTATCCGTTGTTCTTTGAGCTCCTGTTTTAAGGGCTTGGGAATATACTGGCTTATAATGAGCGGCGCATAACCATTCACCAAATCAAGAGCATGCAAAATCGCCGGAAGCTGGCTGCTACGCAGTTCATGCCGTACCTCCACATTAAAGAGACTCTTTTGCCTCCCAGCCCCGATAGAAACCAGTGCATCAACAATACGCTCTTCTATAAGCACTTCAGTTTTAAGCACATCATAATCGAGGCCAGTCAATTCGCTTAGCCTTTCCAGTCCTGCATACAGTATTCGTTGTTCACTCATATCAATATGTTCATGATTCATGAACAATCAAAAATAATGAACGATTTTATCATTTCAAAGCGGGAAAATGAACTTGTTCACAAAAGTAAAATGTTTATTAATGTTAATGCATCAGGTCTTACTTAAGAAAAAATTTGCAGAAGCATTACTAACACTAAAAAACTTCAGGAAGAAGGCTCAGAAGGAATCGATACAGAAGAAATCCCAAGCCGTTTCCAACGGGAAATTCTATTGAATAATGGCTTTATAAAAGAAGTCACTAAAGGCTGGCATATCTCATCCAACCCTTCCGAAATTTCTGGAGATACAACATCCCGGTACAGTTGTTATTAGGATTTCTGTGCCAAATTTATTAGGCACAAATATAGGACAATTTTCTAAAATCTTTGGAGATATACATATTTTAAGTACTTCGACCAGCTCCGCAACCGTCAATAAAAACACCTCATATTGACACGTAATTTCTATATTAGAAAAACAAAAAAACGATACTGTGTTTAGTCTCTTCAAGAAAAAAAACAGCAACATTCAGCAGGAATGGCAAACAAAAGGCGCCGAATATGCCAGTGCCGTAAACGAAATGGTCCGCTTTGCAGATGAACACGGTTGGGACAACTGGAAAGGCAAAGATCCGAGCGATGAACGCGAACACCTTGCCCAGGCGGTACTGGCCTTGCTAAAAGAAGCCAATGAAAAGGGAGAAACTCAAAAATTCAGGCAGGATTTCCCACCAGCACATGCACCGCTGACCGGCCTGATGAACAACAATTCACAAAGCATCTGCCAACTCCAGTTCATCGAAGGGCAAAAGGCCGTATTCCTCATCGGATCCCCTTATGAACGGCGACAGACCTTTTTGCTAAACGGCACCACCCTCCTGAAGCTAGATGAAAATATCCGCGCCATCGGCAAATCCAAAATCGGAGCGGTATTTGCCATTGCGGTAAAGAACAAAATTACCGCAACCCAAGGCTGGCAGGGCGAGATAATCGCAGAATTTACGCTCAGCGAAGATTCAGGTCACGGCATTACCGAAATGATCCCCTTCAACGACGGCAAAAAAATCCTGCTGACAACCGCTGAAGGCATTTTCATCCTGTCCCACAAAGGAGAACAGATGATCCATCCGGTAGCAGATGAGGATGATGAGGAATGGAGCCCAAACATTGATATGGAAAATACCACCATATCTGACGACAACCAGCTCATCATAGCAGCCGATCAGTACAGCGATCACCGTATTCTCGATCCCGAAGGCAAGCAGATTGGGACAATCGGACCACAATCCTCCTACCCACACTACTGCCTGTTCTCCAAAGACGGCAGCCAACTGCTGACCAATTCCTGCCATTTCTACAATGGGATCAGCATCGGTTTAGATACAGAAAAACTGAACGGCATCGCTATACCTGCTTATGAAGAAAACGGGAATTTCACGCTCCTGAATGACCAGATGCGCGTTTATTCGGGATTAGCAGCCTCGACATATTATATCCTTGGAGACGCGTATGGCTATATCAGGGCAATTGACAAAGATGGAAACCCCCTATGGAAGCACCATTTAGGCTCTAGCATCAGCAGCATGGCCATTTCCAACGACGAGCAGACCCTTTGGGTGGGCTCCCACTCCGGAATGCTCCATAAGCTTCACCTGGGCATGGGCCAGGACAGCCATACTATGGGAGACGGCAACCATTCAGAGGAATTCAGGATAATTTTTTGGAAAACTGAACCTAAGCCTTTGTTTTGGTAACAGCTAAAACCCGCAAAACTATAATACTTGCGGGTTTTGTATTCACATCGCTTAAAAAATTAAGAACTTATGGTTTTCCCCCATTTTCTCTGAGATATGCAGTGAAGATTATAAAAAAGCGACTCAATCCTGAAAGTGCTAGTTTAGATAAAAAGTGCAGACCCTATAGGTTTACAGCGCGAAAATGAAAAATAGTTCCGAAATGGAAGAAGCTTAGGCCAAAAAGAAACTAATTGATATCCCTATCATGTATAGTACTGTCCTTTCAAGGACAGAGCAGGCATCGTTCCAGAATAAAAGATACAGCAGATGGCCCGGCCTACAGGGGACAGCCAAAACAACCTAAGCCCCCTTCTTAATACCAACCAAACGGTACCCCATTTTACTGATACAAACAAAAAACTAATTCAGCCAGAGTCATCAGCTCCAACTTTCCTCTAACGATCATCCAGTCCTGACCTGCCTCATCGAAATACTGCACCAGATTCACCTGGTGCTCCCCAGCCTGAACAGGTGATATTTAAAAAGCTAAATTGATTAAATCACCTTTGATGACTAAATTTGTTTAAAAGCGACCGAAAAACTGCTTATATCAAATAAACCGGATTTGAAATAATGTCCCATCAAAATTTAATTGAATTATCATGATTATCGGGAGAAGACTTAAATGCTAATCTAGGAAAGACCAAAGCGTGAGCAAAAGGCCTGATAAGTTAATGGTCAGCACAAATTAAAAGAACGGTTAGGTGAGTCAAAGCTATTGCTAAAGGTAAGACCTATATTGTAGAAAACGCCTGACCGTCCAAGATGGGAAATAAAACCGTCACCTATGGATGCATTGAATAAGACAAAAAGATATGTCTATTTCATCGGGATCGACATATCAAAAGAAACCCTGGATATCGCCGTCATGGTTCAGGGATCTATTTTGGTCCACAATACCATCCCCAATGAACCAAAATCGATCAGGGATCATATGCTACATCTGAAAGCTTCTTTGAAGTTTACCACCAGGAATGCAGTAGTTGGAATGGAAAATACAGGAATATATGGCAATCATGTGATCAACAAGCTGAAAACGCTTAAAATCGATACTGTCGTCGACCCGCCTCTCCGCATTAAAAATTCTTCGGGTTTAATCAGGGGCAAAACTGATAAAAAAGATGCTGAAAGAATCGCCCTCTACCTCTACAAATCCAGGGATATATTAAGATTAAGGATACCAAGGCGGCCAATCATCGAACAACTGGCCGGCCTGTCTGCTTTGAGAAAGCGGTTACAGTCCCTTCATATCGCTATGAGAGTCCTCTTAAAAGAGAACACAGGTTTTGTGAAGAAAGGCCTGATCGAACAGAGCAACAGACTTTGCTCCAGGAGTATTGATGCACTTAAACTGGACATAAAAGACGTAGAAGATTCAATTGAGGCGACATGGAAAGCGGATGAAGAAACAAACCGCCTGATGACCTTAATGCAATCCGTGCCCTGCGTCGGACCCGTAGTTGCATTGGAAATCCTCATATGTACCAACGAATTTAAAAACGTAAGGACCATTAAACAGTTTGCATCCTATGCCGGAATAGCCCCCTTCCCTTATAAATCGGGGACCACCGTCCGTAAGAAAACCAGGATATCAAAAATTGCCAATAAAAAAATGAAAGCGCTTTTACATACCTCAGCTGTTCTGGCCAGAAGGTTTATCCCAGATATTAAAGCTTACTATCACCGTAAAATGGATATAGAAGGAAAACACAAAATGTCAGTACTCAATGTAATCCGGTTAAAAATCGCTGCAAGGGTGTATTCCTGCGTAAAAAACAATAGATTGTATGAGAAAAAGTATGAATACAAACCTGTTACCGATCTTCACTGGCCGACTTGACGAGCCAAGATCAATCAACAGATCTGGTATTCATCCAAAGGACTATTAAGTTTATAGCCAGCCCAAGCTGTAAAATAAAACTGCAGATATCTATCTGAACTAGATTTAATCTTGGCCAAAACGTTAACGCTCGGCGTAGAGTTGAATTTTTTCTACTATGCCGATAAATAAGTAAACCATCGCGTTACAGCTTACGACAAAGACTTCCTCATATGTTCAGTCCGGAAAGTGGTCGATCCGGTAACCTGAGAAAGTTTGCGGATCAATAATAATTGCCTCCAAAACATGCAAACTATTTGTTTTTAAGCAACCGGTTTATTAAGTTTAAGAAACAAACCTTTATGAGTCAGGACACGATTGTATTATATATAGATACCGGCAACAATCACAGCTTTCTGAGCTATACTCAAGATCCAGATAAGATTTCTAAAAATATCGATCATTTTGGAGAAGAATATGCCCAGGATATAGCAATAAAAAAATCTATATACACCGATGATGTGGTAAGTATAAACATCGTTGGAAAATATATCTGCATTTTACATACAAATACAGATTTCCAAAGGATGCTGCTTTTTGACTCCATGGCTATTGGGCAATTATTTCATCACGTTGAGAGATGATTTCGCAGCTGCTTACGAGAAAAAGGATATTGTTGAAATGACTAAAAAGAAAGCAGAGATGTTAAGCCTGATTGACGACCTGGACGAACTGTTGGCTACACAACCGAGCATGCTTTTGGGGAAATGGATAGCTGATGCCAGAAAATTAGGTAAAAACGCCCGGGAAAAGGATTATTATGAAAAGGATGCTAAAATGCTGATTACAGTTTGGGGGGGCAAACAGCGTTCGTTAAACGATTATGGCAACCGCAGCTGGGCAGGCTTAACCGGCGATTTCTACAAAAAAAGATGGGAAATGTTTTTGAATGATGTTTTACTAAGCGTTAAAGAAGGAACTAAATTCGATGAAAAGGCCTTTAAACAGAAAACATACAAATTTGAAGACCAATGGGTAGATGAGCACAAGATTTTTAACAGTGCACCTGTTGGCGATAGTTTTCAGAAAAGCCGGTTACTGATGCTTAAATACAGCCCTTATTTCTATTAAAATACAGTCTTAAATATTTTAGTGGGTTAAAACTGCCAAAAATGGTTTCAAAAACCTGCAAATCGTATGATTGCAGTTTTTTTTTATTCGTTTTTAACTTTGAATATTAGTCGTCCTTACAATGGGGGAAATATAATGTAAAGTTCACCCCTTCCAATACCAATATATTCAATTGTATTATTTTTTTATGATTATAAAATTACGCTAATTTTTTAAAAACAACACTGACCCCTCGACAATAATAATGCTTTGTTTATTTTACAATATGATTTAGAAATGCAAGGGTTTATCACGATAATCTTATGCAATTGCATTAATTCTTGTTAAAAAAAGATAATAATCTGGTATAAATGGCACATTCATAAGCTTCAGAAAAATCTAATTTGCAATATTAGCTTATGGTTGATAATACTATCCAAACTTTTTAACCAAATAAATAATGAAAAGAAAAAACACACTTTTTTTTTTACTCTCAATGGCAATAGGTCTAAATAGCTTTGCGCAGAAAACCATAGAAATTGCTACAAAAAGCAATGTACTGATCTTAGAAACAGATCGTGATAACACTTTATTATCGACTTACCTTGGCAAAAAACTAGACAATGTGAACGAATACCCAAGCATACAAGCATTAGATAAATACAAACCCGGCTCTGATGATCTTTTAAATAAACGTGAAGCTCATATTGCTTCTGGTTCGCTTAACTTATTAGAACCTGCATTAACTGTAACCCATGCCGACGGAAACAAATCGACGGTACTAACATTTTCGGATGTAAAAACCGAACAGCTGGATCAGAACAGAAAATTAACCAGTATAATGCTCAAAGATTTAAAATACAATTTTCAGGTTACACTAAAGTACCTCGCCTATTTTAATGAAAACGTAATTGAGCAATGGGCAGAAATTGAGCATAAAGAGAAAGGCAGCGTGGTGTTAAATAAATATGCCTCTGCAAATCTTACCCTGAGTGGAAAAAAATTCTTCCTTAAAAACCAATATAGTGGTGCTACACGCGAAATGAGATCGGAAGAGCAACAATTGCTGCATGGCATAAAAACCATCGATTCGAAACTTGGAACCAGAACAAATTTGCTTCATTCTTCTTCTTTCATGGTTTCGATAGATCAGCCTGCCACTGAGGATACGGGTGATGTAATTGCAGGCTCCTTAGCGTGGACAGGAAACTTTAAATTAGATTTTGAAACTTTTGACGAGTACTATCTTCGGGTAACTGCCGGAATTAATAATTTTTCGTCGAATTATAACTAGGGGATAAAGACGAAATCATCAAAGTTTATTTTGAGCTGGATAAGTCGATGACAGCAGAATGGGATAAATGAAAAAAGTTTATCAATGACTATGTGGCATAAAATACTGTACAGGACCAAAATAAGTTATTAAGCGAAAAAAATGCACAACGAGCCCTATGGTTGCTGATCATTTCATTTTCCTCAGTGGTGATTGTACTGACCATCTATCTAATGATGCTCCGTCGCGACAGAAAAGCGAAAGCTCAGATAGAAGCGCTCAACGACATGGCCACTATGCAAATCATGGCCATGGAAGAGGCAAAACACCAGGCGGTAAAGGAAGAGCAACAACGACTTGGACAAGACCTTCACGATGGCCTTTCATCATCCATTGCTGCCATCAGATATCAATTAGAAACACTAATGATGGATACCAGTGATGTTGACCTGAAGAAAAAATTGGATATGCTCCAAAAGGAAACGGAAAATGCTTATAAAGCAGCGCGGAACAAAAGCCATGAATGGTTCAGTGCCGCTGATGAGCAACTAGAACAGTCGTTTGAAAAACAAATTATATTACTGACAGATAACTCTCTACCTGATAGCAGATACAACAAGGAAATTCACATAGACAATAGCGCATTATCAGGTGTCGACATGGACACACGAATAGCATTACTCCGCATTATTCAAGAGGCCATCACCAATATTATCAAACATGCCAAAGCTAAAAATGTGGGTATTCTGATTTATGAAGAAGATGAGAACTTATTATTAACAATCAATGATGATGGAATAGGTTTAGATGAAAAGAAAGCTGACAAGGGAAAATCAACCATAGGTTTACAGTCCATTCGCCGCCGTGTTGAATATCTAAATGGTGAAATTAAGATAAATTCAAATACCAAAGGCACTGAAATAATTGTATCTATCCCATTAATGTCACTGTAGTCATACCCTCCCCAAAACAAATCGGCAGGTTTGTAAATATGATCTTTATAAGAGGCTTAGGGATGGTCGGCAAAACCCTTTAAGAGAATTTTTTCTGTTCGAATTCTGCCCTAAGATGATCTAAATCCAGACCACTTCCGGTAAGGGTTTCCTTTTTATAGGATCTTAACTTTATTCGCTTTTTAAGATTCCTTTTATGAAAAGAAATTTCAGTTTACTCTTCTTTTTGAAGAAAAGAAACACAAATCCTCAAGGTATCTCACTCAATTTGCGTGAGAATCACCATTGAAAAAAAAATGTGCAGAAATTGCTACTGGAAAAAGCACACGATGAAAAGAGGAATGTGATTGCCCAAAAAATTACTGTGTTAACCAGAAAAACAACAAGCTTACAAAGAACTGTCATTAGCCGAATTCCTTTTTTTCGCTCTATATTCAGAAGGAAGTACCTGGTATTTTTCCCTAAATGCCTTTGCAAAATAGTTAGGGGTGCTAAAACCGACCATATAACAGATTTCAGAAATGGTTTTACTGCTTTTTTCCAATAAAACCGCCGCTTTCTCGAGCTTGACAGACCTGATAAAATCTATAGGGGTTTTACCAGTAACCTGCAAGCACCTTCTGTACAACGACACCCTGCTGATCACCATATGTTTGCTCAGATCTTCCACAGATAATTGAGGCTTATTAAGATTGTCTTCAATGTAAAGCAATGCGGTATTCAGGAATTTCACATCATCCGATTCGATCTCCATTTCCGGAGATGCCATGCTCACCTGTCTGGAATAAGTTTTTTTAAAGGTTTGATTCAGCGTGAGCAGGTTCTTGATTTTGGAATGTAAAATCTCGAAATTAAATGGTTTGGTCATATAATCGTTCGCTCCTATTTCCAATCCCTTTAGTTGCTCTTCTTCACCAGTCAAAGCCGTTAAAAGAATAATCGGTATATGCTTTGTCCTTTCATCTGATTTTAATTTCCCACACAGTTCATTGCCGTCCATTTTAGGCATACTAATATCGGAAACAATCAAATGTGGGTGTAGCGCGAGGGCTTTTTGCCAGCCTTCTTTACCATTAGAGGCCTCTAGTATATTGTAAAAAAGACTCAAGTTATCTTTAAGGTAAAACCTGAAATCCTCATTATCCTCAACCAACAGAATAACCGGTGCATTTTTTATGCGGATGCGCTTGTCGGAAGATTCTTTTTCTCTGTCTTTTTTACGTTCTGGATTTGGGAGATTGATATTTTGGGGATCATTTTGCCCTTGTGCTGTGAGACCAACAGAGATCAGACTTAGAGATACGGTGAAGATGCTTCCAAAATCAGGTTCACTTTCCACCTTTATTTCTCCACCATGCATTTTCACAAATTCTTTGGTGATGGAAAGTCCGATTCCTGATCCCTGGTTAAGGATAGAAGAGGATGTTTCATGCTGAAAAAAGCGTTCAAAGATCTTTTCCAATCTGTCTTTTGGAATACCTATCCCCGAATCGATCACCTTTAACTCCAACGAAACCCTGTCATCCCCTGGCTGGTCATCCAGTTTTTGTAGTTCAACACCTACTGTTCCTCCTGATGGTGTAAATTTAAATGCATTTGAAAGTAAATTGAATAATATTCGCTCTATCTTATCCTGATCGTATGAAACATGTAAATTTTCTATGGTGCTTTTGAAAGTAAGTTTGATCTGTTTCCGTTCTGCCAGATCGTAAAAAGAATCTGTTGCCTCTTTAATAAAAGAAACGATTTCGCCATCACTCCTGTTCAGTTTAAGCTCATGCTCTTCCATTTTACGGAAATCGAGCAGTTGATTTACCAGATTCAATAACCGCCGTGCATTTCTTTTGATCATGGCCAATTGTCCATACCGTCCATTTTCCTTAGATTCGATCAAAAGTTTATCCACAGGGACCAGGATCAGGGAAATAGGTGTCCTGAATTCATGGCTGAGGTTGGTTAAAAATTTAATTTTTAGCAGGTCTAATTCTCGCAACCTTTCTGCCTCTTTGCGGTCCTGCTCACGTAATTGCTGAACCTGGATCCTTTCCTGTACCAAAGCAAACTCCCTTCTTAATTTATTGATCCCCCTGCTCCTGATAAACAGCAATAGGCAAGCAATGGCCAAAACATACAGGATATAGGCCCAGGTTGTACGCCAGAAAGGAGGCCGGATAGTAATTTTCAATTGTGACTCGGCCAAGAGTGCAGAGTTGTTTTCGTTAAAGGCTTTTACACGGAGTACGTATTCTCCGGGGTTGAGATTCGTAAAAGTAGCTTTACGGCTTTCTGAAGGAACCGTAAGCCAGCGTTTATCGAATCGTTCCAGATTATATTTATAGATTACCTTTTGAGGATTGAAATAATTGAGCAGTGCAAACTGGACCGAAAAAACATTCTCTTTATAGGTGAGGGTTAAATTCTTCAGTTCTGTTATGGTTTCGGGCAGAATGATGTTCCCGTTTATACTTTCACCAACGCTTACCTTATGGTAAAAGACCTCCAGATCGGTCATTACCAGTGCTGAGGGAAACTGGTTGTTCTTAATCTGCCCCGCTCTGAAAATATTGAAGCCGTTCGGCCCTCCAAAAACCAGTTCGCCAGTCTTAGTTTTCAATACTGTATTGATGTTGAACTGCGTATTCTGCAACCCGTCTGATTTGTTGTATTTAACGTACCTAAACTTATAGCCTTCTCCCTGAGCAATTACAGAAATTTTATAAAGCCCTTTAAGGGAACTGTACCAGATATTGTGATCTTCATCTTCGATAAGTGAAAGTACAGTATTTTCAGGCAGGCCAATCTCTTCGCTTAAATTAGTGAACTTTCTGTTTGCAGGATTGTATATGCTTATCCCTTCTCTTGTACCTATCCAGATCCACCCCCTGCTATCATTAGCGATTGAATTTACGATTCCCTGTATCAGGGAATTGGTATCCCTGCTATTGTTTTTCAAATATCTAAACTTAGCAGTTTTTGCATCCAGGATATTCACCCCTGCCGTGGTGCCGATTAAGATATTTTTGTTTCTATCTTCATACAAACAGGTAACCACATAAGCATTTAATGTATTTTTAACCGAGGGGTTAAAGTGTTTAAATTTTCCGGTACTGCGTTCAAGTAAATTCAGCCCACCGTTTAAGGTGCCTGCCCAGAGCCTGTTGGAAGAATCTTCCAGCAAAGCATAAATCCGGTTATCTGAAATACTCGAGGGATCAGCGGTATGCTTAAAATTCGTAAACTTCTGCCCGTCAAAAGAATCAAGCCCACCTAAATAGGTACCGATCCATAAAACACCTGAATGATCAATAGTAAGGCTGATCACAATATCACTGCTTAAAGAATTACTGCTGGCAGGATTATTACGGTACCTTTTTATTTCGCCTGTACTTCTGTTTAAGTACAGCAGGCCTGCTCCGTTTGTTCCGATCCACAGGTTACCTTTGTTATCCTCTGCAAATGAGTTAACATCCTCGTTTAGCGCATTTTTCCTGGTTAAATACTGATTTAAGGGGAATTTATAAATACTTTTATGGTAATAAGAAATCCCTTTTTTATAGGTTCCGATCCATACTATTCCATTGTTATCTTTATATAAAGTGCCTACACTATTGTCAATTAAACCCTTAGTATCATCTTCTTTGCTTAGAATATAGGTTAACCGGTGGGTATGTTTGTCCAGGATATTAATTCCGCCATGATCGATCCCTATCCAGATTTTGCCATCGTTGCCCTCAATTACCTTACTTACGCTATTGGAGCTTAATCCTAACGGAGCCTGTTTTTTTCCAAAATAACTAAACTGTTCGCTTGCCGCATTTAGGTAATATAAACCGAAAGGATTGCCCTTGCTATAGATAAAAATATTGCCTTCCGAATCGCAATTGAGGTTGAAGGAATTTACCTGCTCACCAAACCGTTGGTTTACGGTAAAGTACCTGTTTGTTACCCTGCGTTTTTTTAAATTGAACTTGTCAAGAACACCGCTGGCGTAAATAACCCATAAATTACCTTTTTCGTCATCAATAAAATCGCTTATCTCATCAGCATATAATGATTTGGATACGTCCTTCTGATGGCTATACCTGATGGTTGTATTAGTTTTTGGATCATAGCCAAAAATACCCAGGTTTTCGACCTGGAAATAGAGCTTACCGCTACTATTGGTTTTTACCCCTTGGAGGTATCCCTTTGGAATTTTATACTTTTTAAAGTGTTTATCCTGAAAGCTTTCAAATTTTTCGGTCGAGGGATTGTAAATACTGAAACTACCTCCGGAAGCAATCCATAACTCTTTTTCAGGCCCCTCAAATATATCGACAATATGCCCATTAGGTACGCTTGAACTGTCTTTCGAATTGTGTTTAAATATCTTGAATTCATGTCCATCATAGCGGTTTAAGCCAGACAATGTACCAAACCACATAAATCCTTTATAGTCTTTAAATATGGCATTTACCTGATTATCCGATAGGCCGTTAGAAATATCCAGCTGGGAAAACCGATAGGTGTTTTCCTGCGCAAAAAGAGAATTGCACAAGATAGATATAAAGATGAAAGCAAAAAACCGATGCATATGTTACTGTATAATAATTATAGATTGAAAGATTTGAGATGACCAATAAAGCAAATTAATCCTCTAAAGCAACCGTGGATTATATCCTTATCGTAGTTATCGTGATGCACTTCTTGAATCATCAAAAAACGGACACCAGCAGCTTTATAATTTTTTGTAAGCGCAGTCAGGTCAATCTTTATGAGATTCCAATCATAAAGTACTTCCTTATATCCGGAATCGGATGGGTGACCGTTTTTTTTGAGGTGATTTTTATAAGCAGTCGTTCCCATTAAAAAATAGTATTTGTTCATTATTGCTTTCAGATTCTTGTATCAGAACTATTTTAAATAATAAACCTTATATGAAATGGAGCCAGCAACATGTTCACGCTGGTTCCATAAAAAGAGTTCAATTAATTTATTTTTTAATAACCTTAAATGATTTTGATAAATTTGATTTTATTCCTTTAACCAGCACTATATATAATCCTGGCTTCAATGAAGACCCCATTAACAATTCGCCTGATTCGGAAGAGGATTCTGCCACTTCTACTTTTTTTCCCATAATATCGAAAATGCTAACAAGAATTGGTTCATCCAATTTTGCAGCTTCAACCTTAAAATCACTAACAAATGGATTTGGATAAAAACTTATCAAAAACTTTGATTTCTCTAAAGTATTATGTTTAGACGACAAATTCATTTTTGAATTTTGAATCCCTACTATATCCATCGACCATTGTTGATTATAATTGCTACTCTGGCTCCCTTGATATAAATCAGCGCCATTGGTAGTAACCCCCATTCCATCGAGATACAAACCCGTAGCTTTATTCTTAAACTTAACATAACTTCCTGTAGTTTCGACTGTCCAATATTGTGCATCACTACCACTATAACTATATTGCCCTGCAACTGAACCATTGGAACTTCTGTACATACCATCAATATACAATCCTGAAGCCCTATTCTTTAACATCACATGGTTCCCAACCGTTTCTATTGACCATTGTTGTGCACTGGCGCCACTGTCTCCATATTGCCCTGTATTGTCCCCATTGTTAAATCTATAGATACCATCCATCATCAAACCGGTTGCCCGATTGGCAAAAATAAAGTATTTAACATCCCAGTAAATTAGACCTCTTCCTCCTCCAGCACTCATATATACTCTTCCGTCGACATTCATGTCTCCGATTAGCAATGGTGCTCCTCCAAACTGGTGGGCATCATCATTCATTCTGATCCATGTAGCACCCTGGTTAGATGATCTGAAAAGACCTGTAACGCCTGACACCATACCCCAGATGAAAATGGTGGGATAACTGGCTCCAACCATTTTCTTTCCTATCCCAACCGTTGTACAATAAGGTACATTGGAAAGAGTAATACAAGTCGTTCCATGATCGGTAGAATATTTCAAACCATTACCACCAAGAGGCACCCAAATATGTCCTTCCAAACCCGGTACTGAGCGGATCAAAGTTGTCGCTTTCCATGGTTCAATTGTATTGATACCAGGTGTGCCCGCTACTGAAAAACTAACTCCTTTATTTGAACTCATTAGTACTTGTCCACTATATGGATTAAAGATATAGAAATAATTTGAATTTACCTGGTCGGACACAGGAACGGCATCTGAAGACGATACACCTGAACAACTGGACCAACTTGCACCGTTGTTGGTCGTATAGTAGGTAGTTGTGGAACCTCCTGGGCGGTGCAGAATTGTGCCTCCATCGGCACTGATGGCAACCCTGCCATTTGATCCCATATTAGTAGCGGCAGACGTCCATGTAGAGCCCTTGTTGGTAGAATAATAAATAACACTTCCTCCATTAGAAGCTCTTACTACCTTATTTGTGTTGCTGGCAGCATAGGCAATGCTCTGGTTATTCCCATCTGTAGGAGAAAGTTTTACTGAAGGAAAAGAAGTCAGCGGCTCATGTATAAAGCCACATATGTCTCCAAAAGAGGAAATAAATGATCCTCCTGGTATACTTATCCCATCCAGAAATGCGGTCTCTTCAATTCCCATCACATCGTATTTCCATGAAGTATTAGTGGCTGTAATATCTGAACAGGTATATACGCCACCGCCCCCTACTGCCCGCACTTTTGAAGGATTGGATTGGTCAAACTCAATACATTCCATCCAGTTGATTGGTCCCCCTGACCATCCTATACCATTATTATTATAAGTAGATGTAGGGCTAATTTTAAGGGTCCAAGTCGATCCTGCATCGGTAGATAGGAAAATAAAGTCTCCCCAGTCGGTATTGAACTGTTTGTTCCAATACATCCCAGATGTGGAAATCACTACTCTGTTGACGTTGGAAGGATCTATGCTTACGCCCCCATAAGGATACTTTGCCGTAGGATGATGCGCTGGAGTAACGTTTGTCCAGATTCCTGTACTTGTGTTGAGTTTGTATACTCTACCCATATCATTAGCAGGGGTGTTGCCGGAGTAATCTCCTGAAATATGTGGTCCTTCTTCAACGGAAAGGGTAATATACATGGTAGCACCCTGTAGCGCTAGCCGATGCGGCATAAAGCCTGTATTTGGGGAAATATCAGTAAATGTTACTCCCCCATCTGTACTCTTATAAATATTCGAGCTGCCGATGCGTGAAATACCAATGTAAATGGTTTGAGTAACACCGTTTACCACATTGCTCAAAGGATCATAAACGACAAAACATATCCCGTTCCCATTAATAGTGGTGGTTACGCCATTCCATGCTTGGTTCCAGGTAACGCCGGCATCTGTGCTTTTCCAAAGTCCATTCTTTCTGGTCCCGCAGAATAATACGTTGCTATTATGTGGGTCAACAGCAAGACGCTCTCCGTTCCCTCTTCCATATCCATTTCCGTGTGCCTTGAATTTGGAAGTAACATCCGTATAACTGAAACTATTTCCTTTGTCAGTGGATTTCAATATGGCCGTTCTTCCATTGCTAAGATAGTCCGTTCCACAAAGCATGTAAACGTTATTGGCATTCTGCGGATCCAGCGCCAAAGCCTCAACACCGATAAATCCATTTTCCGACTCATTAAGCCAGTCCAACAATTGAACCCATTTATTGTTGGCATCATCCCAGCGGTAAGCTCCGCCCACATCCGTGCGACAGTACCTGTCGCCAGAGCCAGGATGGGTAATGATTCCTGTCACAAATCCTCCACCCCCAATAGGCGAATTCTTCCAAGTATAAGTCTGAGCGTTCGCTAAAACCGAGCTAAATAACAAAACTAGATGTAGCAAGCGAATTTTTACACTATAAATGCTGTATTTCATAATTTAATGATTATCGGTTTAATCATGCAAAAACATTTTAAATATTATTCTTCTTTTTAGAACCCAATTCTGTATCATCTAACCTCAAAAAGCTTTACAACTTATTCGTCCTTATCATTATTCCCAATAAAAAAGTATGCGATAAGTAAGTGCTCTGGGTTACGAGACCAGTAACGGATTTAATTCGTAAATTTCCATTCATCAAACAAAAAATCCTCTCCATTAAACACGAAATAGATACTCTCTACTCCTTTATGTATTTTCAGTTTTACTTTCTTTGAGAGCGTAGTCCATTCTTTTTCATCACATTTAAGGGAAACAAGAGCAGTACCTTTAATAATAAACCTTATATGAAATGGAGCCAGCAGCATGTTCACGCTGGCTCCATAAAAAGAATTCAATTATTTATTTTTTAACCATCTAAAATGATTTTGAGTAATATATACAATCATTGATTTCAATGAAGATCCCATTGACAATTGGCTTGAAGATAATTAAATCGTCACATGATTGGTTCGATCCAGTCGCCAGGCTTAAAGCTTCTTTCCAGTAATTATAAAATTATCAAACATGATGGCATTAGCGCTTACCGTATTAGGATTTATCCTAAGGCTTATTGTTTTATAATTTCCCGAAGGTAAAGCAACCAATTTTGCTTCTTTAGACCACCCTCCGCCACTAGCAACTGTAGGTAGTGTTACCCAAGAAGCACCGCCATCAACACTTGCTTCAATTTTTGGTTTTACAGCATCTCCTGCATCTTCAACAACAAATTCATAAGACAGGTTTAAATTTGTAAAACCAGCCACATTGATATTAGGTATGGTAACAGCAGCACCTTTAGATTCTATTTTCAAATTAAATTGCTCACCCCACCCTTGACGCAAATTTATATTGGCATCGTCAGCAGTTTTTAGATCTATTCCACCACTCCATGTTCCTGCCTTTGTAGATGGTTTAAATGTATGCATTTGACCATCACCAAGGATGGCAACCTTTGATTCAAAATTTTCGGTATACAGCGTTTGTGGAGTTTGCTGTGCATTGGCTAACATCCCTGTTAGTAGCGCAAAAAATAATAATGTGCTTTTTTTCATGTTAATTTGTTTTTTAAGTTTATATATTGGTTAGAATTAATTTGTACCCTTATTTTCATTATTTTCTTCATCTATTACTACTTAAATTTCCGATTGCCATTCTTTACCTAGTACCTGTAATCAGTGCATCTATGATACGCTGATCAAGCACTTTATTGTTTCTGCGGTCTAAAACAGTACCTTGTTCCCAAAAGAAGGGCTTAAGACCAAATTTAATGGCTTGCTGGGTTGAGTAGGCTGTCCAGTAGTCAACTGCATCATTGTGTTTTGCCATGTCTGAAGGCAGATACTTAGGATTTGTTCTCCGAAAAGCTGCATATTCACCCATGATTACGGGTATGCCTTTGTCAACAAATTTAGCTTTCATCAATCCGTATAATCTCAATATTTCGCTTTCTTCTCCCCAGGTGGCATTTCGGCCCGGATCGGTAACCGAATGATGACCCGTTCCCCAGTAGTAGAACATTTTACCCCAGCTGGCGTCACCATCCATCAATATTGTAAATTGAGAGGGCGTATAGTTATGCACTTCAACCATCATTCGATTGGCAACCTGATCTGTAGGAAGCGTATTCATCAGATTGTTGGTTTTATCGAAATCAGTGCCCGGCCCTTGAACAACCAGCACCCGGTAACTGTTCTTTCCGCCTGTGGACCTTACAGCATTAATAAATGTCTGGTGATAACCGTTCAATATTGCCATCTGTTCTGCATTTTCAGCAGGCGGTTCATTTGCACTGGCAAACATCAGGTGCTCATCAAAATCTCTCATGGCTGTAGCAATCTGCTCCCATAATGCCTTTTGTTTGGCATTAACAGCGTCTTTTTTAACATTATTGATATTATGATCTAACCAACCATTGTCCCAGTGAATATTCAGCAGTACATACATATCGTTATCTACACAATATTTAACCACTTCTTTAACACGGTTAAGCCATGCAGGGTCAATTGTAGCTTTTGATCGATCACTCAAATGTTTCCAGTCCCAGGCGCAGGGAATCCGTATTGCATTAAAACCTGTCTGTTTTACAAATTTCACGTACGATTCGGTAATCTGGGGGTTACCCCAGCCACTTTCACCACCTGGCGATTCCATTGTATTACCGATATTTATACCCAAATTCATTTTGGCAGCCAGTTGCACAGCCGTGCTGCCCATACCCGTTTGGTCTGGTGCTTTTGGCGATGTATTATACGATGGATATAAGGCACTTACTTCAGGTAAAGAAACGCCGAGCTGAGACTGAACGTCCTCCTTTTTTTCGCAAAATGAAGTAAGCAGTGTAAGTATTAACAGTACTAAGATGTAATGTTTTCCTCTAATTTTTATATTTCCGAAAAGATCCATTAATTATATATCAGCTGTACTATAGCCCCCATTGTATATTATCACTTGTAATTGATATGGAAGTAATCAAAGTCTGCATAACCTCCAATGTTTTTAGTCGCATAATTAAACAGCGCAAAACGATAGCCCATGAAATGTGGAATGTCGTATTTCATCTTCAAAGGTTGCCCTATTGGTTTCCAAACTTTTCCATCAAGACTGTAAAAGAAACTAGCTTCATCTTTCCCATTAAGCGTGTAAAGGTTATTAGCTTCATCGTTCTTGCCGGTAAAATCGCAATCGATTCTGAAGTAAATCTGGTCTTGATCCAATGGAATTCGCTTTACTTCGACAGGCTTATCATGATCAGTAGTGATCATTACTATCGATTTTTGACCCGCATCAATTTTAACGCCCACTGATCCATACTCTTTTTGGAAAGCTGAGCATCCAGCAAAATCGCCGTCTTTCATTTTGGAAACATCAAGTGCAACAGAAGCTGAGCTGGTTGGACCAATAGTGCGTTGTGTAAGTGTGTTTCTGGCCTGAAGAAAATCAGTATCGATTCTTCCTGTTTTGAGGCGTAAAAATCCTTTTCTTTCAGTTACAGACCACAGTGCATTATCCGGATTATGATTCCATTGCCAAACCAGCGGCAAAGCAGGTTCGCCTTTTTTACGGGTAAACTCATCAGAAGACACAATGCCTGGAATTAAACCTTTACTGGCTGGCAGGTCTAGCTGTTCTGGGACTTTACCATTTTCTCCTAATACAGGCCATCCATCTTCCCACTTTACAGGAACGAGATAAGGAACGCGGCCAACAGCAGCATAATCGCGGAAAAGATAAGAGAACCAACGTCCATCGGGAGTGTTGATCAATCCGCCTTGAGCAATTCCTCTATCCTGTAGGCCAACTCTCCCTTCCCAAGGGCCGTTGATATGATCTGCCCTATGTATAAGTACAGTTCGCATTCCACCGCGTGGTGCGCAAATATTAAATAGATAATATTTCCCTTTTACTTTAAATAATTGAGATCCTTCAGCTCCAAGACCTACTTCTTTGCCTGTTGGTGCACTGGCGTGCTCGATGAGCACTCGCTCCGGAACGCCTGGTTTAACTCCTGTTAGATCGTCATTTAATTCAACAATTTTTAGTCTTTCTGCATCATGAATTAAATATACCTTACCATCATCATCAAAAAACAAAGAATTGTCATGATATGCTGGCTTAAAAGAAATTCGTTCCCAGTTTCCTTTTTCTATATCTTTCGTTTTAAAAATATAGGTTTCACCTGTGGTTTGTGCAAAAGTACTTACATAATACATCCCCTTGTGATAGCGTAAACTACTTGCCCAGGTGCCTTTACTATAGGCGTTTTTTCCTTCTGTCAAATTTAGCGCCGGCACATCTGCCAAAGCATCATGGGCATAGTTGATCATTTTCCAATTGACAAGATCTGTCGATTTCATAATGGGCACACCGGGGTTCATGTGCATCGTTGTACTGCTCATGTAATAACTATTGCCTACACGTATTATTGAAATATCCGGTACATCTGCATATATAATAGGATTAGTGGCTTTTTGTGCGTATAAACACGGCACTATAAGGGTGATCATTAAGGCTATTATGCATAACCTGTAAATCGCATTTTTCATATTTTCATTTGGGGTTTTCATTCTTAACCGATTTTAATTATAATTAGCATTAATAAACCTGCAACCGGAATTAACGAATGAATTTCCATTCATCGAACAAAAAACCCTCTCCATTAAACACAAAATAGATATTCGTTACTCCTTTATCTATTTTCAGGTCTATTTTCTTTGAGCGTGTAGTCCATTCCTTCTCATCACATATAAGGGAAACAAGAGGAGTGCCTTTAAGATTATTTACATAAACATCAATTCTGCCTTTTCCCTTCACCCGAGCTTCGAATTTGGCAGGAATCTGTTTGCTAAAATCGGCTCCCCGCACCATGAGACATTGTTGATCTGTTTTTCCTTTGGCAACCATATTGCCCGGATTACCAACAGCTTCGAACTGGACCTGCCCCGAAGTGCCTGCAGTAGTTTCTGCCTGCTGAAGAACGAATGGATTTAATGGGTTAAGTTGTGATGGACCTTCGAAAGTTGCTTTGACCATGGGGATATTCACATTCTTTTCATCCACCTGTATTGGTTCGATACCCACATTACGAAAACCACCTTTGGTGCCAAAATAATCCTGTAAATACATGGCATGGTAAGCAATATAATATTTCCCTTTAAACTTGAACAGGTGACTGTGATTGTTTGTCAAAGGCCCCACGTTAACATCGCCAGTATTCTTAAAGTAATTATCGCGATATTTCCAACTTTCCGGAGTTAAGGGTGTTTTACTTGTCATGTAAGATATGTTGCATGCGGTTGGTTTATCAATATTGCTATAAGGCCATTCAGTGCGTTCACCCCAGTCCGTACAATAACTATAAACCCAGGTTCCGTTGATAAAGTTAAGGTCGCTTGCCTCATTAAAATAAGGAGCGGGTATCTTAGCAACATCACTGGCCAAACTGATCATGTCTTTTCCCAATTTGACGATTCTGGCATTATCTGGCATATATTTCGTTTTAGGCGTTCCGCCTCCAAAAGTAAGCCAGCCTGTACCCTGGTCATCAATAAGAACTCCGGGATCGAATGGGGCACCAACATCCACACCGGGAACAGAACGGTCGATTATATTCTTTCCCAATGGGTCTTTCCATGGGCCAACCGGAGAAGTGGAAGTAAGCACCGCTGAGCCACCACCGCTATTGGAGTAATACAGATAGAAGTGCGTCTTACCATCTGCTTCCAGTCTGGATGTAATGGAAGGCGCCCAGGAATTCTGGCTCCACGGTGCCAGTTCGGCAGTATTGATGAGACCGTGATAGGTCCAGTTAACCATATCATCGGAAGACATCATAACCAGTGTACGGATGTGCTCGTATGAATTTTTCCCATCCTTTCCTACCTTCTCATACTGTTGATGATCATTAGTGGCATACACATAAATTCTTCCATTGTATTCTACGGCTGTCGGGTCGGCCGTAAACATAAAATCTAATAAAGGATTGGCATTATTGGAGATAAGTTTTGGCGAAACATTTGCGAATTTTTCTGCCAGTTTTTCACTAACTACTTTCGGTTTATCCGCCTTAGTCTGGGCTTCAACATCTTTTTTAAATCCCAAAAAAGAGATGGCAAAGACTGTACTTAATAGCACTTTTTTTCTAAACATGTTTTTTTATTTTCCTTAAAAAACGGATAGTCTTTAAGGTATTATTTTCAATTGGTTAATTATTTTTTAAGCTAAACAACAAAAAGGTGAGCCCTTCCGCGGGACTGGCGAGCGCTAAACAATCTCAGGGAAGGAATAACCTTATGCTAGAATTGATACTATACTATTTACTTATATCCTGCAATAATGGCACTGCATTAATAAATGTCTGGTGGTTACTATTGAGTGGCCATCTGCTCGGTATTATCAGCCGCGGGTTCATTCATGCTGGCAAATTTTAATTAGTAAAAGCCCTACAGCGATGTGCTGCCGTAGGGCTTTAGTTTATTTAATTTTTACAACTCTCAAATTATCAACAGCGCCATAAAAGCTGGCTGCCGAAAGCGTATAGTTATGTATATACATGATGCATGAGGTATTTCCGGAATCACCTGTTAAATCGGAAATTTTAGTTAGTGGAGCCCCCATGCCCTCGCCAAGCTCAGGATGCTTTGCCCGGAACGATGTTAAAGGAATAGTTACGGTTACCCACCCTTTTGTATTGTACGGTACTGTGGTCGTGGCGTTTATTCGCCATGGCTCCCATCGGGCCATGTAGCCATTTACTCCACTTACAATATCAACTGTAGTACCCTTCCAAGCTTTTGGGATATTTACTTCAAACTTAAATGCCCAATCGCCAACCGCATCTGCAATATTGGTTTGTGGCACCCATTGTATTGCATTCATCGGTATGTTAGTACTCCAGGGCCATCCGTCGTTACTGGACAATCTATCAATATCCAACACAAAATAGGTACTTGAATTGCCAGTGAAATTAGGATCGCCTTTAGTTTGTTTACCAGCGCCCCAGCCTTGCCAATTAAAATTACTGTCCCAGTTTGATATGGATCCTGTTACAACATCATGTACATGGTACGCAGTAGTAGCCGTGCCAAACGATGTAGTAACTGAAACCGGTCCGCTTTGCGTTAGCATTGGCAAAATGAAACCAACAGAACTTCCGTTTTTGGATGATACAAATGAAGTAACCGGGGCACCTGCAAACGTCAGCGTTTGAATATCTTTAAGATAGCTACCATAAACATAAACCGAATCACCTGGGTTTGCATTTTCATTGGTAATACCTGCTATAACCGGGGTTGCAATTATTTTATGATTCAACGTACCGCTTTTGGTGATGATTGATATCTGATCGTTGGTCGTTGTTGCCGGCATCAAAAATCCAATAGAATTCCCGGCAGTATCTAATTTAAAGGATTGGATTTGGGTGCCCCTATACGAAAAGCGTTGAACGAAAAATAGGCCTGAACCATAAACGTAAACAGAATCGCCAGGACTGGCATATAAATTGGAAATTCCCGCAAAGGTAGGTGCTGCCGGACCTAATTTAAAAGAAAACCTTGTGGAACCCGCTTTTGTAGTATACTCTACAATGTAGAGTTTAGCAGTATCAATTTTTGAAAATTGCATGTTAGGTATTCGCACCACGGCACTGTTTGGCGCAAATAAAGCGCTGTTAAAAGAAGCAGGCACACCATTGAAACTTATTTGTGTAGCATTCTGCAAATTATCTCCGGTTATTACCACATATTGCCCGTTCGGCGCAGCACTATGCAAAACGGTATCATTAGGTGAGGCTGCATAATTCTTAATACTCAAAATAACTGGAGCAGCACTACTTTCTCTATCTTTTTTACACGCAGGTAATACAGCCGCTATCATTAAGAAAAGCAGCAAAGAGTAGAAGGTTAGATATGATTTTATTTTCATTACAATATCTTTTAATTTTTTTTAATTAATAATATGGTACTGGTGGTTCTGCCAATTTAGGGGCGGTGGTTAGCTCGGATGACGGAATTGGCAATGTAAATGAAGAGATAGTTGCCGGAAGCGTAAGTGGTGGAGCAATAGTATCCCTTTTTGCTATCTTCGTTACAGGATCATAAGTAAACGAAATCCGACCGTGGGTAGCATCCTGATCATTAAGAAACTTCACAGCATTAGTCGGATCATAATAAGAATACCTAACCAGGTCTGTCCAGTATTGTCCTTCAAAAGCAAGTTCAACCCTTCTTTCCGTGCGCAGTAAAGCCGGAGTTACCGCAGTCACAATATCTACGCCGGCCCTTGCCCGCACAGCATTGAAATACTTTAGTGCATCAGCATCGCTCGTAGTACTATTGTTACCCAAAATGGCTTCGGCATATACCAGATACACATCGGCCAATCTAAGCACTGCATTATGTTCGGGGGATGACCAAGAATCCATTGTTGGCAAGTTGTTATCTTTTTCGGTGCCAATCATGTGTTTTTTCATGCCCGTGCCTTTTGCCTTATAACCACCACCGGCAGCATTCAATTCAGGATAAAAATCTCCGTTGAGCATGATAGTGGCTTTACGTCTTACCGTATCCTTAGCAGAATACATCCGGTATAAATCGTAGCTTGGCGCCAAGGCCATCCACCCACCTTGTTGTTGAGGCGTAATGATTCTATCTGGTGCAAATAATTGTTGTAGGGCATTGCCAGTTCCATAACCCACACCACCGGCCCATTGAAGCGAGAACAATGATTCGGGGTTATCGTTGTTTTGCACCTTGAAAACATCATAATAGCTTGGCATCAAATTTAGCCCGCTATTTTTACACACATTGCCCGCATACTTTTTGGCACTATCAAGCAAGGCCTGGTCGCGTACACCGCCGCTTTTGCCTACACCCGCCATCGTCAAATATGCCTTGCCCAGCATTCCCTGCGCCGACCAGGTCGTTACCCGGCCTTTTTGATCTGTTTTGGGAAGATATTGCGCTGCGTAAGTCAGGTCTTTAGTAACGAATTTATACACATCCGAAACAATGTTGCGGTTAAGCAGCGGATCTTTTATCAGTTTGCTATTGTCTTCAATAATTGGCACTGCCCCCCAATATATCGCCAAATTATAATAAGCCATGGCGCGAATAAATCTTGCCTCGGCTATGGCAGCATTTTTGTCTGCTTCCGAAATAGACGGATCAGCCTGCTGTTGTATGGCTGTGATAACCGTATTACATTGTGCTACAGTATTGTATAACCCAACCCAACCCCTTGTCACAAGACCATTTTGGGCGGTAATGGTGCGTGTAAAAAGCTGTACCAAATCGCCATTATACGGAAAGCTAGCGGTACCACTCAATACGTCGCCAAGTGGTATCCAGCACTCGTTGGCCCATGACCACCAGTGCGAACCGCCATAAAGGCTTGCCGTAGCCAATCGTACATCGGAAGTGCTTTTATAAAAATTGTTAGAACTTATCTGCGAGTTAGACGGACGGTCCAAAAAACTCTTTTTACATCCAACAATTGCTGCTGCACATAGCAGGATGATGAAAATTTTGTTAATTAATTTCATAAACATATATTTTTAATCGCTGATCGTTTTATTATTTCAAGGTTATGTTTGCACCAACAGTAAATACTCTTGGCTGCGGATAATAACCGCTGTCCCATCCTGCCTGAAGTGGATCCCATGAACCAATTTCAGGATCCATGCCTTTATATTTTGTAATTATAAATGCATTGGATACATTGGCATACACCCTAACAGAACGCATAGCTATTTTTGATAAAAAACTTTCTGGTAAACGGTAGCCTAAAGTGATATTTTTACACCTCAGGAATGAGCCATCCTCGATCATCAAACTATTAGGACGGTTATTACCGTTGGTATTATCGTTTCTCAACCCAACAATAGTCGTATTAGGGTTGGTAACATATACGTTGTTAACATCGGATGGAGAGCCGTTAGGGTCTACCATAGCTAAGTTTGCATAATTTAACACCGATGTAAAAAAGGTAGCCTGATTTTGCGGATTGGTTTGCTGTACAGCCATTTGATTGAATACCTTGGCGCCATAACTACCACTGAAGAAAACATTCAGGTCAAAATTTTTGTAGTTAAATGTATTATTGAAACCATATTGGAATTTAGGGATCGGGGACCCCAAAAAGGTTTGATCTTTTGAGTCGATAATACCATCGCCATTCAAATCCTTGAACATACGGTCGCCGTACCAGATACCACCACCTGCCGGAGAGATCGGATAAGGCTTACCGCTTGGGTCAACAGGCCGTGCATGGTTTTTAAAATCTGCTGGAGTTGAGAAAATACCATCAAATACATAGCCATAAAATTCGCCAATGGGCCGGCCCACTGTCGTTTTTTGAATGATATCGTTAATCACATAAGATTTCTTACTTAAGTTAGCATCATCTCCACCAGCACCTAAGTAGGTCACTTTATTGATATTCCGCGATATGGTAAAACTAGTTTTCCAACTGAAATTTTTAGCATTAATATTGGTAGAATTGATTTGAATGTCAAACCCTTTGTTGGTTAACGAGCCAACATTGGCAAAAGGCGCTTGCATAGATCCAGGTCCATAACCCGCTATAGTACCAGAGTATCCTGGAAGCGGCACCTGTAATAAAAGTCCTTTTGTTAAGCGGCTGTAAGCTTCTAATGTAAAGCTTAACCGCCCCTTCAAAAGCGTTGCGTCAAGCCCAGCACTGTAATAATCAGTTTTTTCCCAGGTCACCGCTGCGTTTGCCAAATTGTTTTGATACTGAGCTATACCTGATAGACCATTGGCTACAGTTAGAAGCTGGGTTACAAATGTATTGCCCGGTATGCCCTGGTTATTGGTAATCCCGTAACCGAGCCTCAACTTCATTTCAGTTATAGCTTTTATATCTTTTAAAAACGACTCGTTTTTAATTTTCCAGGCAAATCCACCCGAATAGGTAGTTACCCAACGGTTGTAGGACGGAAAATTTGAAGAACCATCGTTACGTATATTACCGGTGAGCAGGTATTTATCATTCCATGAAAAATTGACACGGCCGAAATAAGATTCCTGTGCAGAGCCTCCCGTAGGGTCTGATAATGAATTGTAGCCAAAGTTTGTGGCCGTGGTAGCATCCCCACCACTAATCGCCTGCACATTATCTGAAGCGTAATTCCTTCGTGAAGCACCAAGACTTTGAAAAGTGCTCTCTTGCGATTCATGCCCTGCTAAAGCATCAATATGAAATTTTTTGAAATTATAGTTATAAGTTAGAAAATTGCGTATTACTACATAAAAATTTTGACCGGCGCTAGAGGAACCGAAGTTAGCGCTTAGATTACCTTTGCCAAAACTATAAATTGGCGAATACCTATCTTCTGTATTAAAATCGAAATTACCAGATAGCTCATTTCGCAGCGATAACCCTTTAGCCAATTGTATTTCGGCATACAGATTGCCAAATACTTGATTCCGCTTTCTTAAGTGTTTGATGATTTTTGCTAATGCCACCGGGTTGGCAACAGGTGCTACCCAACCGTTGGGATCGGTAACCCCTCCCCAGGAGCCATCAGAGTTGGTTACCGGAACATTAGGACTAAGGCTTAGTGCAGTGGCAATTACATTACTGGAGGTTGAGTTTACTTTTTCATCAACATGCGACAACTGAAGGCTCGTCCCTATTTTTAGCCATTTAGTGGTTTTATTGTCTAAATTAAGCCTTACCGAGTATCTGCTAAACTCAGATCCAATGGCTATCCCTTCCTGGTTAAAATAGGAGGTTGACAATAAATATTGGGTTCTGTCATCCCCACCGTTTACAGTAAGTGTGTGATTCATCTGCGGGGCTCTCCGGAATAATTCTTCTTGCCAGTCGGTGCCCTTACCTAAATATTGAGGATTGGCAAATTCGGCCCTTTTATCAAAGGACCAGCCTGAGCTAGCAGACCGGGCATTAATGAGCGTAGCAAATTGTTGCAAATCTACTGTGGGTAGTCGCTTAAGTATTTCCTGGTAACCAGCATAGAAATCATAAGTTATCTGCGGCGCTCCGGCTTTCCCCCTTTTTGTAGTGATCACAACAACTCCATTGGTTGCCTGCGAACCGTATATAGCTGTTGCCGAAGCATCTTTCAATACATCTATTGATTCAATTTCGGCAGGATTGATGGAATTTAATGGATTAGAACCACTACCAGGGTTGTTTACTGGTGGGATAATAATACCGTCTATAACGAACAGTGGTGAATTAGAGCCACTTATTGAAGACACGCCACGTATTTGAATAGATACACCGCCACCAGGCTGGCCCGATACCTGTTGAACCACTACCCCAGCAACTTTGCCTTGCAGGGCCTGGTCAAAAGTAGTTGGCTGGGTTTGGCGTAAATCGTCTCCCTTGATTGAGCTTATTGAGCCTGTAACATCTTTTCTTGCCACCTTAGCATAGCCAATAACAACCACGTCATCCAATTTTGTAGGATCGATCCTTAGGGTAACATTGATGACACTGCCATCACCGATCGTTATTTCCTGTGATTGAAAACCTACCATTTTGAAAACAAGTACATCCCCTGTATTTCCCTTTATAGAATACTGTCCCTGTTCATTTGTTGATACAACCGTGTTCTTGGTTGTGTTTTTAGGCTTGAGCAGCACGATCACTCCGCGTAGCGGTGCGGGATTGTCGCTTCCCACGACCTTTCCTGTAATTTGCCTCTCCTGAGCAAAGCTTTTTAAGTGCAGAAGCACTAAGAAAATTACCACCAGCAAAAAAGCCGGTAATTTCCGAATAGAAATTGTTTGGTTCATATTTGGTTTATTTTGGTTTGTTTCGCCCCTTATTAAGCAACAGTCCTTAGAACAGCGAGACGTAGATGAGTTTATTCTTACGTGATCACTGATCTTAATTACCTGCCATTAATAATTGGCTTTGAATATTCAAATATAGTTTCAAGCCAAATTGACGAATGCCTCAAATGATACAAAGAAGGATATTTTTGTTACACAACTATCGATAACATTTTGATTAGAAAACGAACTAAAACACCTTTATACACTGAAAAAACGGACAAATGACTAAGAAAAGATAGCTCTGCTTTATAAAACCGCTTCTCTCTTATATGTGATTTTATCAATTTAGGTTTTATATGAAAATCATTCTGTTACCTTAAATCACTTGAAAATCTCTGCATGCTGCCTCCAGAAAGGATAGAACTTTTCATTAAAATTCTATCTCCCGGACTTTGCAAAATAAAGAAGGAAAGTTTTGGTATTTGCACGCAGAAATTCGAAGATAAGATAGTCTACCAGTTAGATATACAATAAAGCATTATATTTAAATAGCTTTTAAATGTGTGAATTCTAACTGGAAAGAAAAGACTAATCGCGAAAATAGATAATGCTAATTGAGGTTATTTATTACATAAGCTAAGCCATTTTTCGTACATTTAGACTAAAGAATTTGCCTTTAAAAAAAGGTGAATTTTTGGTGGCTTAAAGGACTTGACAAATTACAAAAAACTGATTAACAGACACATAAATCAATAGGTTCGACTCCCTTTCGCTCCATGCTATAATAATAAAGCAGATAACAAAATATACCCTCCGAAGATCTATTAGAATGCTCATACATAGCGTAAACACAAATCTTTGATTTTAGGAAAAGAGTATTAACCCTTTTTCCTAAAATCGTTTCTTACTCATTTACAAAGGTTAGATGAATAAATTATTTTGAAAAGACCTGTTGAGCCATCATAAGATACTTCATTTCGCTTGCAACTTTTTTCTGCTTTACCTTTGAATAAACTTGTGTGGTACGGATGCTTGAATGTCCAAGCATATGGGAAACACTTTCTATCGATATTCCTTTCTCCAGCGTTACTGTTGTTGCAAATGTATGCCTGGCAATATGAAAAGTTAGCTTTTTGGCTATACCCGCTTTTTCTGCAATCAACTTTAGATTTTTGTTGGTATACTGGTTTGTAGGACAGGGAAATAATGTTCCGCGGTTTCAGGAATCTGGAGATGTTTTATATTTCTGGATGAGTTCAAGTGCAATTGGTAACACCGGAACATGAAAGCTGCGCTCTGTGCTATGAAAGGTCTTCTGACGCTGCATAATTAGCCAAATGCCTCCTTCGCTATCAGTATTGATATGATGCGAAGCCAAGCTACTGATTTCACCATAAGCCAAACCGGTAAAACAACTAAAGATAAACATATCTCTTACTACTAACTGAACAGCATCATGAAGTTCTACATCCCGGATAAGCTTAAGCTCAATATCATCAAGACAATCTCTATCCTTAGTAATCACTTTTCTTGTAAAGTGAATAAAGGGATCTCGGAGAATCCATCCAAACCTCAATGCTAGTCCCATCAATTTTTGAAATCGCTCCATGTGCTTCATAACAGTATTATTAGTACACACCCTTTGCCCTTTATCTGGCGTTTTGGTTCGAAGGTAGATACCGAAGTCCGTAAGAAACTTAAAATCAATTTTCGACAACTGGATATCCGTGAACTTTTTCTTTTTAAGAAATTCCAATAGAAACCTTTCTGTTGAATAGTAGTTCTTGAGTGTCCCTGCCGACAATAGCTTGCCGGGCTGATCAAAATGATACTTAATCAGATCCTTCAAACTTTTGCCTTGATCTTCACCCTCTACCTTAGCCCTGATTTTTTCAGCAGTAATTACTTCCTTTTGAAAGCGAAGCTCATCATAGGCGGTGCTAATCTCATTAGTAAGCTGTCTCATTCGATCCCGTGCAGAATTGTTTTCGATGGAATTTCCTTTTATTCGCTGCGCTTTCTGATCCCATTGCGAGAGCTCAATAGATTTCTTGGCAGCAAAACAAATAACTTTGCCATCAACAGTAATTCTTACATACAAAGGAACCTTGCCAAACGCCTCCCTATCGCGCCTAACGAGGAAATTTACGCTAAAACTGTGGTTAGATTTCATAAAATCTTCTCCTATTTTTTTTACCAAATCCACTACCAAAAACAGCAAAAAGAGCGGTAGACCTGGTCGGTTTATCCAAAAAAATTATTTGCAATAAAATTTCAGTTTTGTTGAAAGACAATATTAAATAGAAAAATCTGGTACTGGATTTGGTAAAAAAATATCTGATATTCTTTGGATCAAGCGGAAAAGTTGGGGGGAATAAAATAATTTGTTTCTTTGTGGTATTACAACAATTATAACTTCCCTTGAATCAAGCCGAACAAACC
>NZ_JACHCQ010000049.1 GCF_014205835.1 Pedobacter sp. AK013
ATATAACACTACAAAGGGTAGACTTAAAGCTACCCTTTTTTATAAACAAAAAAATATTTCTCCGGACAACAGTGAATTTATTTCAGCATCTTTCCGACAATAACTGACCCTGAAATGAATTCAGGGTGACGCCTTCTATATATTCCAATAATTAATATCTTTAAGAAAAATAAGTCCACCATCATTGAGACACAAAAATAACCATGAAAATCCTATATATCCTCCCCTTAGCGATGATGCTAAGCTGCTGTTCATCAGTAAAAAACCAAAATAATGCTACTTCTGGCAAGTTGGATACCCAACTATTAAAAGATGTTGAGGTCTTATCGTCAGATGCTTATCAGGGTAGAAAAACCGGAACAAAGGGTGCTGAAATGGCCAGGGCATACATTATAGAAAGATTTCAGAAATTGGGCTTAAAATCTTATCCTCAGCATGTAAACTACGCGCAGGAGTTTACCTTCAATGGAAGAGGCAATGCAAAAATAAATGGCACCAACATCATCGGCTACATTCCGGGCAAAGGAACCAATGTAATTGTAGTTTCGGCACATTACGACCATCTGGGAGTGATCAAAGACGAAGTGTATAACGGTGCTGATGACAATGCATCTGGAACCGCAGGCCTATTAAAAATTGCCGCCTATTTTGCAAAGAACAAACCCAACAATACCATTATTTTCGCAGCTTTCGATGCGGAAGAACTAGGTTTGCAAGGAGCAAAAGCATTTGTAGGTAATCCACCAGTGCCTATTAATACTATCGCTATTGATTTGAACATGGATATGATTAGCCATAGTGATAAAGGCGAACTATATGTATGCGGAACTTTTAAATATCCTGATTTAAAGAAGTACGTAGATACGACTAAAACCAATATCAAATTACTTTTCGGACACGACGATCCAAAACAAGGTCATGATGATTGGACCAATCAGAGCGACCAAGGTGCATTTAATGCTAAAAATATCCCATTCTTATATTTTGGTGTAGAAGATCACAAAGATTACCACAAAGCCAGCGACGAATATGCTACCATTAACAAGCAATTTTTCAGTAATGCTGCAAGTGCGGTATTAGATGTTGTAAAAAGTATCGACAAACAAACAGGTTTACAACAGCTGTTAAAGGATAAAATGATTATGATGGATAATCCAAGAAAGTTGGAAAAGTTTTAACTAGCAATTCGAAAGAATCTAAACCTGCCCTACCAGGCAGGTTTTTTTATGCGCTATAAATTTTTAGATAAAGGCATATATCCCCTTTAGACATTTTGACAAAGTATTGAATAGTGTTATCTTTATGCTATGAGACAGAAGAAACGTAAAGCGGAAAGAGTTTATGAAGATGACCCTGAGGGTGAAATATTATTGCCAACACGCAAGACTAAAGAAATAGCTGAAAGCCATTTATTAGAAGCAAAGGGTAAAGTTGTAAAAGGCCCTCATGGATTAAGGGATGTTGGAGGTAATGAAGATGGTAAGGCTTTGTTTGATTACGTGCTTAATGGTATGTCTAAGCCAGAGAATAAGAAGTAATTATAGTTATTGATTGTTCTCTATGTAATCAGTTATTCTAACTACTAATGAGCCGAACATATCAACATCTTTAAACCTGTGGTTATATCTGAATACTGCTTCATCAACATACTTTTGCAAGTGCTGTTCTGATACATGTATATGTGTTCCGAATACCATTCTCTTTAATTGGCTAAAGAAGCCCTCTACAGTATTGGTAGATATTGAACCATGCCTGTATTGTTCGGATGCATGCTTGATAACACCATGATTGTTATATCCTAATTTCTTTAGGTTGGTGTATAGAGGAAATTCGTCTGTAGATATTTGACTGTCCTTTTCAACGTTAGCTTCAATATAAGGATGTGTTATTTTCATTTTGATGTCATCCATAACCTTAGCCCTTACCATTCCCATCCGCTCAACCATAGCGAATACAGGCTTTTTGTTTAAAGCGCCTCTACCAACTTCAACACCATTCTTTTTGCCTGTCGATACATATGTTTCATCTATTTCAACGTGTCCTTTGAGTTTAGGAGGGTTTGGGTATTCAGTCATTAATTTCCTTATCTGTGTAGTCATTTTATGCGCTGTCTTATATGTTACACCAATAGCCCTTTGTACCTCTTTAGAAGCTACGCCATTGCGTGTTGTAGTCATTAAGTACATAACATAAAACCAATAGTTTAAAGGCGTTCTTGTCTTCTCAAATGGAGTTTTAGCGCATGGATAAATTTGATGGTAACATAGCCTACATTGATAAGATCTACGTGTTACTACACGCCTAAATTCTGTTTCGTTGCCGCATGATTCACAAGTACGTTTTTTATCCCCAAATCGTAGCTTAAATACCTTATCAAGGCATGCAGCATCATTTGGGTAATCTTTCAGAAATTCAGCTAATGTATATTTCATGGCGGTAAGCTTGCTAATGTCAAATATTATTCCTTACCTTTGAGATAAGAAAAAAGTGGAGACCGAGGGAGTTGCACCCTTGAGTTGTGGATGGAAAGCCTTACTCATGCTACTAATATCGATCCCCTTTTGATTGTCTTAAAGCCTTATAGCTGTCCTCGTAAAACGTGCTATAAGGCTTTTTTTATTTATATCAGTTCAAATTTTTGTTCTCTTCCTTTTCCTATTCTTCTTGTTCTTCCTTTATCTACATTGCTAGTTAAAGCATGAGATATTAATCTTACTACTTTCTCCCTATCCAAATTAGATTCTTTGCTCATGACATAGTCTACTACCTCGCTTGTACTCATTGGCATATTGCTAGTTTTTAAAATGTATTTGGTTTTTTCCCACCATGAAATTGAAGCATCATATTCATTGATTATTTGCTCCTTTGATGCTAAAGAAGGTATTGTAGGGGCTGTGTTTGAATCAGATAAGAACTTTAATAGTTCATTTTTTTCATCCTGCAAAGACTTAATAAGTGCCTCTATCTTTTCTAACCTTTCGTTTATTGCTGGTATTAAGAATTTTTTATCCATAACGTCCTCGTATTGTTATAGGACAAATATAGAGGTAATTTATAATATTCCAAAATTTCTCCTAATTATTTTTAGGAGACATAGGAGATTGATTATAGAAAGGAGTTATTTATCTTTTATAAACGCTTCGTAAGACTTTACAACGGCTAACAATATGATTGCCTCAATATCGGGCTTAGTAAACCTTACATCATCTTCAAACTCTGATAAGAAATCATTTGATATACTATCAGCTAATTCGGTTAGTTTCTTTGACATAATTAGTCTCTTGTTATATTAATGAAATTGCCTAAAATACCTAAGTAATATTCTTTTTTGGTATAATCTCCATATCTATCTTTTGCTTTTTTATAGTAAACAGAGAATATTAATCCATTAAAGTTTTTTACTATTCTGCCATTAGGATTGTCAAGATGTGATTTAAGGGCTGTAGCAGATGGGTTTGTGAATAACAACAATAATATTATTCCACCTAAAATATAGTGCTTAGTGGTAAGTTTTTTATCTGACATAACTATTCTATTTCTTTTACTAATTCATATACTTGTTTTTCGGTCATTCCTGTTTCATTCATTATATCCCTCACCTGCATTTTTTCTTTTGTTGAGCTGTATAGTACAAATGCTAGTAATAACGCCATTATAGCCATTACGGTAGCTACTATGCCTGTAGAAATGCTACTGACATCTACATATATCCCGTAAATAAATATACTTGCACATATAGCGCAAGTTATGCCTGTAGTCCACAAAGCAAATGCTTTATAAGGGCATATCTTAACTATCTGCTTGATAACCATCTTTGATAAATTTAAGAGTACATAATACATTATCCGTATTATAGCAAACCCAAAGGCTATGAGTAAAACCCAAAATATAAACCCATTCATCCAAGATTTAATATCTATAAGCTTTTCTAGTATCCAAAAACAGAATAGATCTAAAAGGTAGAATAACCCGAATATGACACATGTGTTAATAGCTACGTATATTAACGACCGCAATAATTTGACTAATAATTGCATTTGTAAGAGCGCCTTGCAGTCCCTATAGGCTTCTAAAATAAAGAAGCGTGGAACTGTAGTCTCATTCGCTCTTAAGGCTCTGGAAAAGCCATGCAACAAATAAAGTTCAGTCCACACGCTTGTAGCATGAGGCATTGAAACTCTATTCTTGTTGCACTTGTTAAATTTTCCAGATTTTAAGAGCAAGAATAAAAGCTAACGCTTCTGTTTTAAATATGATTAATTATAGTATTCTATGTGGTATTATATAATTATTTAATGTAAACGTATTGATTTCAACAAAAATATCAAATAACATTCATTTAAACGCATATTTTATCATAAAATAAACGCAAGTGTCTAAAGGGGATATATGCCTTAGATAAAAAATATCTATCTGTATATCAGATAATTAAAAACAAAACTATAAAAATAGTTTGTAAACTATTTTTATAGTAGTAACTTCAATTAACCAAACTATAAAAGTAGTTGCTATGATAAAAGAACTCACAAAAGCAGAAGAACAGATTATGCTCATCCTTTGGGAAATTGGCGAAGCCTTAGTAAAAGACGTTATCGAAAAAATGAACGATCCCAAACCCGCTTACAACACGGTTTCGACCGTAATCAGGGTTTTAGAAACTAAAGGTTTTGTTGACCATAAAGCCATCGGCAATACACATATTTACTTCCCTATTATAAAAGAAACTGATTATAAACGTTTTGCGTTCGACAAGGTAATGAACAATTACTTCGAAAACTCCTACGAGAGCCTGGTTTCTTTCCTGGTGAAAGAAAAAAGTATGAGTACTGAAGAGCTCAATGAAATCATCCAATTGGCAGAGAAACTTAAAAAAGATAAATGATGAACTGGTTATATTATTTACTCGAAGCAAACCTGTATCTTATCCTATTTTATGGGTTTTATAGATTATTCCTCTACAAGGAAACCTTTTACGGCCTGAACAGATATTATCTGATTTTCAGCTCAATGCTGGCTTTCATAATTCCATTTTTTCAGCTGGGATATTTAAAGAAGGAGGTAGTAACGGACTATACCGGATTTATTCAAGTTCAAGAACAGGCACCATTGTTCAATATAGAAAGCATCTGTTTACTACTGTATTCCGTAGTCTCATTATTTTTTATCTTAAAAATAGTTTGGGGATTGCGCTATATCAAAAGATTGATAAAAAATGCAACTAAAAGTAAAGAAAACGGTATTACGTTAATTGAGGTCGAGAACTCAAAAATGGCTTTTTCATTCTTTAATTTATTGTTTATTGATCCTGCTATGAGTCAAAGAAACACCATCGTAAAGCACGAAATGGTCCACATTAACCAGATGCACAGCCTTGATATTCTTTTATTCGAGCTGATAAAAATCTCGAGCTGGTTCAATCCAATCACTTACTTCATCAAAGATGACATCAAACTCATCCACGAATATTTAGCCGATGAGGAAACGACACAAAAAGATATCGCTAAATATGAGTATGCACTATTTTTAATCCAAAATTCTTATGGAAATCAAGAAGTTATCCTTACCAATCAATTTTTTAATTCATCAATACTAAAAAATAGAATAAGTATGTTAAACCAAAAAAAATCGGCAAAATGGGCCAGGCTCAAATTGTTATTTATCATTCCACTAGTTGGATCTATGCTGTGCTTATCTACTACAGCATTTACAAAAGACTATAATACCATCCAATTAGGGCAAAAAAAGGAAAGCTTAACCATTGTTCTTCAGGACACTACTAAGAAAAAGTCTGATAAAAAGAGATTACCCCCACCACCACCAAAGGAACCATATACAGCAAAAGCCAAAAAAGTTACGGAAATAACGATAAATGAACCCATTATTAAAAAAGACGACAAAAGGACACCTCCGCCACCACCCGTAGAACCCGGCTCCTTAAAAGTGAAAAAGCTTAGTGTACCAAAGGTGGATCAAGTTCGTTTTGCTCCTCCTATTGCTAAAAAAGATGGAAAAAAGTTGACCCCACCTGTTGTGAGGAAAGATAAAAAGACATTGCCACCACCACCGCCCATTGAGCCAAAACCAGAAAAAAAAGCGAATGAAAATGAGCCAACTACGGTTAATTTTGTTCCAGCTACAGAGACTAAGGTAATCAAGCGGGATCACACGTTATCCTCAGATCAAAAAAATATTAAAGAGGTAACGGTGAAGGGATATGCTACCACTTCAAATGTAAAAAAGAAAGGTAATGTAAGCACAATCAGGATAACGCCTGTTAAAGAAATCACAATTACAGGTTATCCAAAAAAGCAATAACTATTGCGGTACGTAAACCACGTATTTGGTCTCAAAAAAATCTTCCTCAAAATAAGCTGAAAGCGGATATAATTCTGCTTTCAGTTTTGATTCTTTAATCTCTTCTGCCAAATCGCCGCCTTTTAAATACAAAATCCCATTTGGAATGGCATTTAAAGAATCTTTTTTAAATTTCCCTTGTATCCATGGGTAAAATTCGCCTAAACGGGTTACCGCTCTTGAAACTACAAAATTAAATTTCTCTTTAATCTGTTCGGCCCTTAAATGTTCAGCCCTTAAATTTTCCAAACCTAATGCCGAAGCCACTTCTTTTACCACTTTAATCTTTTTTCCAATAGAATCGACCAGATAAAATTCCGTTTCGGGGAACAAAATCGCCAATGGAATGCCCGGAAAACCGCCACCCGTACCTACATCTAAAACCGATTCGCCGGCTTTAAAAGTACATACTTTAGCTATCCCCAACGAGTGCAATACATGGCGCTCATATAACTCTTCAATATCCTTTCTCGAAATTACATTAATCTGTGCATTCCAAAAGCTATATAAATCAAACAATTGCGAGAATTGAGCAATTTGTTTTTCACTTAAGTCAGGAAAATATTTTAAAACGATATCGGGTTTTACATCAAGCATATTGTAATTACTAAAGGATTATTTGAATTATTTCCAGCTTACTTTTTTCTTTCCAAATAAGGCTAAAAATCCGTTCAGGGTTAAAAACAGAAACAAAAGTATATCTAAAATCGGGAACCACCAACGTAAATCGCTATAGTTTAAGCGTTTCAGCAATTTTGGATAGATAAAAGACCTGATGATGATGCTTAATCCAAGGATTCCTAAGGCAACATATTGCGCCTCACGACTAAAAAACATACATGCTGCAAAGAACGCATAAAACAAAAACTGAAAAACAATCTGAAGGCTTAAAATAAATTTATGTTTTGATTTATAGAATTTCCCGGCTCCAAAATGACGCTTTTTCTGCCTCAGGTAACCGCTCCAAGTATTATTAGGTTCACTCCAAACATGGCTATCACGATGTAGGCGGATCTCTGTATTGTATTTATTAGCGTGTGCATTTACAAATAAATCATCATCTCCTGATGGGATATGCATGTGCGCTGCAAAGCCTTTATTTTTAAAAAATAGTGATTTTTTATACGCCATATTACGTCCAACACCCATGTACGGCATACCTTTTAATGCAAAAGACAAGTAATTTACAGCAGTAAAAAAGGTTTCGAAACGGATTAGTGCATTCAGCAGGCTTCTTTTCTTTATATAGGGCGAGTAGCCCAGAACAATTTCCGTATTTTCATCAACGGGTTGTTGCATATCCATTAACCAATGCTCGGAAGCCGGTCTACAATCTGCATCAGTAAAAACCAGCCAATCATATTTAGCAGCTTTTATGCCCATAGTTACAGCGAATTTCTTACCTGCTATAAATTTATCGTTATCTAAAATCTTAACTACCTTTAGGTTACGATGTTTCTTCTCTAACTGTTCTAAAAACTCTTCTGTACCATCCCAAGAGCGATCATTAACCACCACAATTTCGAACTCCGGATAATTTTGGCTTAGTAATACAGGCAGATACTGCTCTAAATTTACAATTTCGTTTCGCGCACAAACAATTACACTTAGTGGTTTTTGTGCCGACAGCGGAATTTCTTCGATGCCTACATTGGCCAATTTCAAATGGACTAAAAGTACATAGTAAAGCTGAACCAAAAGGCAAAAAGCCAATATCGAGAGCAGAATAATTTCAAGCAGGGTTAATATCACGATGGTAAAATAAATAGGCGCAAATTTCTCATTTTTAATCTGTAAATCACTTTTATGTGGATAAAAAATTAAACAAAAATATGCCCTCAATTTTTGCTATTTTTGGCAGATTTTCGATGAGAAAAAACACATATGAACCGTCTGCCATCAAAATAGCGATTAGTTTTAATAAAACGTATTTTGAAGGTGGTAAGCTCCATCTTACAATTGGAGAAAAATAAATAGAAACAGATGAAATTTAGTTTACAGGCTAACGATCCACTATCTAAAGCCAGAGCTGGAACAGTAACAACTGCTCATGGCGAAATACAAACCCCTATTTTTATGCCTGTGGGCACTGCCGGAACGGTAAAAGCCGTACACCAGCGCGAACTTAAAGACGATATTGATGCTAAAATCATTCTAGGCAATACTTATCATTTATATTTGAGACCGGGATTAGACATCCTCGAAAAGGCAGGTGGATTACATAAATTTATTGGTTGGGACCGCCCGATTTTAACAGATAGCGGTGGTTACCAGGTATACTCCTTAAGTAAAGTCCGTAAGATTAAGGAAGAAGGTGTTACTTTTCACTCACACATTGATGGGTCGAAACACCTTTTTACACCAGAATATGCGATGGATATCCAGCGCACTATTGGTGCCGATATCATCATGGCATTTGACGAGTGCACGCCATACCCTTGCGACTATACTTATGCGGCACAATCTATTAAAATGACACACCGCTGGTTAAAACGCTGTTGTGCCCGTTTTGACAGTACTGAACCTAAATACGGCTTTGATCAAACCCTCTTTCCTATTGTTCAAGGCTCGGTGTATAAAGATTTACGTATAAAATCTGCAGAATTTATTGCCAGTATGAACCGTGAGGGCAATGCTATTGGCGGTTTATCTGTTGGCGAACCAGCCGAGGAGATGTATGCCATGACAGAAGTGGTATGCAATATATTGCCAGAAGAAAAACCGCGTTATTTAATGGGTGTTGGCACTCCGATCAATATTTTGGAGAATATTGCACTGGGTATAGACATGTTCGATTGTGTAATGCCAACCAGAAATGCCAGAAACGGTATGCTTTTTACCAGAAATGGCATTATAAATATCAGAAACAAAAAATGGGAGAACGATTTTTCCCCATTGGATGCGGAGAGCGATCTTCATGCTGATTTAGTAACCAGTAAAGCATATTTAAGACATTTAGTGCATAGTAAGGAGATGCTTGGCGCTCAAATTGCTACCTTACATAACCTGCATTTCTATCTTTGGCTGGTAAAACAGGCTAGGGAAAAAATTATTGCTGGTGAATTTTACGAGTGGAAAAACAAAATGGTTAAAGTATTAGGCAATAAACTATAAAATGAATCTGTTAAAAGGAAGAATCAAAATCATCGATCAGTATATTATCGGGAAATATCTGGGTACATTTATTTATACCCTGGCCATTTTTGTGATCATTATTGTTGTGTTCGACCTATCTGAAAAGATGGATGATTTTATGAAAAGCGGCTTGAGTTTTTGGGGAATCCTCTCTAAATATTATGCAGGTTCCATTCCTTTCTACGTGAATATGCTTTCTCCACTGATCAATTTTATTGCGGTAATTTTCTTTACGGCTAAAATGGCCGATCAGACGGAGATTGTACCAATTTTAAGTGGTGGCGTAAGTTTTAACCGCTTTTTATTTCCCTACCTGGTGTCTGCTACGATTATTTTCTCAGCCAACTTACTTTCAAACCTATACATCCTCCCTTATACCAATACCTTAAAAAACAGATTCGAGAATACGTATGTAAAACGCAATGATCCTTCCACAAAATCAAACATCCATATGAAACTGGATGATAAAACCTATATCTACATTGATAATTTCGATAACAAAACGAATTCAGGATATCGGTTTTCTTTGGATAATTTCAGTGGAGATGTGCTCACCAAAAAGATCGTTGCAGAAAATATAAAATGGGATTCACTTAAACGAAAGTGGCAGTTGAACAACTACTCCATCCGCAAGATCGATGGCCTGAAAGAAACCATGATTTACGGTAACGGAAAGCAAAAAGATACCATTCTGGATATGCGTCCGGATGATTTTTCGGCATATGATAATGTGGTGCAAAATTTAACCACGAAGGAACTTTCTGATAAGATCAGGAAAGAAAAAATCCGCGGAACAGGAGTAATGAACGATCTTCAGTTTGAAAAATACAAACGTTACCTCCACCCACTTTCTGCCTTTGTATTAACGCTTATTGGCGTTGCGCTATCGTCGCGTAAAGTACGCGGAGGCGTTGGTGTATCGTTAGGTATCGGAATCTTCATTAGCTTCGCTTATATCGTATTTAATCAGTTCACACAGATGTTTTCTACCAAAGGTGGATTACCTCCTTTTGCGGCCGTTATAATGCCTACATTATTCTTTGGCTTATTAGGTTTTTACCTATTAAGAAAAGCACCAAAATAGCGATGGACGTTACCAAAAAGAATTTACTCGTCCTTCATCTTACTGTATTTGTTTGGGGCTTTACAGGCGTGCTCGGCAAATTAATTTCTATCGATGCAGTCCCCATGGTTTGGTACCGGGTGTTGATTGCCGCAGCTACACTTTTAATGTGGTTTTTAATCAGCAAAAAGAACATTAAGATTAGTAAAAAACAGTTCATCCAATTCTTTTTAACAGGAGGAATTGTAGCCATTCACTGGATATTTTTCTTTCATGCCATTAAAGTTTCTACTGTTTCAGTAACCTTGGTTTGCCTCTCTTCCTTTACTTTATTTACCGCAATTTTAGAACCCTTAATTAAAAAACAGCCAATACAAATGGGCGATATTCTCATTGGTTTGTTAATCATTCTGGGCATATATATGATCTTTAAATTCGAAGGACAATACACTTTAGGGATTATTTTTGGTTTGCTAGCAGCGGTTGCATCGAGTCTTTTTTCGACCATAAATTCTACTTTGGTGCAAAAAAGCGAACCTTCTATCATCAGTTTTTACGAGCTTGTTGGTGCGCTTTTCTGGATCACTTTATACCGTTTATATGACGGAACACTCCTGCATACAGCGTTCAACTTAAGTACCAAAAACTGGTTCTTTCTCACGCTCCTCGGCACACTTTGTACATCCGTTGCTTACGTTGCAGGTGTTGCAGTAATGAGAACTTTATCGGCTTTTAGGGTCGCATTAATTACCAATCTAGAACCTGTATACGGAATAGTTTTAGCCTTCGTTTTCTTTCAAAGCAAAGAGCAGATGACAGGTGGATTTTATATTGGCGCAACCATTATCCTGGCCTCTATTTTTCTCTATCCCATCTACAAAAAGAGAAAGAATCAACTGTAGATACAAACGATATAAATTTAAAAATTTCATTAAATCATATCAACTTAACAGCAGCTTCAGCCGCACTTATTTTTTATTGATAACGATGCTCAATACTCAGATTCCTTCCATTAAATTCCTTAATAAAGGTTAAGCAAAAGTGCAATAAGGAAGCTTATTGAAGCTGGTCGTCACTACGCTTACTTAACATCACAAAAGCCGCTAGTTCGCCTTATGCAGAGATGCAAAAATCAAATAATTAAAAGCAGCGAATAACCGACCAAAACATCAAAAATTTAATGTTTTAGATACGACATATGATTAAACTCCTTCAAACCATCAGAACAAAAACGACAGTGGCAAGCAAGAATAACTACAGCTTAAACAGTGCAATCTTTCCAGAAGTGAAAGATCAAAAACAATCATTGATCATAATCATGTACACCACCACGAGGATAGCATTGTTCATGCTAAAACATAGCTAAATCGAGATGAATCTCCTTTCAAAATCATTGAACTGAATTAATATATTTTGAGATAAAATTTAAGCATCAACAAGCGGAAGCAATCATCAATTTAAACTCTTATTTCAAGACCATATTTAGGATAAAAAAAAATGAAAATTTTAAATATAAAAACGGATCAAGATAGTAGCTATTCCAAAGCCAAAATAGCAGTATAATTACAAGTTTTTTATCGGTCTATTATTATATTGATTTTACAAAAAATGGGCCTATAAAAAAAGGCGAAAATAAAAGACAAAAACCAACAAAATTCAGCACAAAAACTGGATAGTTAAAATGATCATAAACCGTAATAAAAAGTTAATTTTAATCAACAAAAACGGAACAAAAACTACAAGGAAAAAGAGTCAAAATTTGCACTCAAAATTGACACCGGATGTAAGGTATATTCTAGTTAAATTCTATATAACCCTAAATTACCAAATCATAAGTAAACCAGATTGAATTGTCTAAACTATTCTAGTCTCCGGTTCAGAATAGTTTTCAAGCACAATAAAAATCTGGTAACCGAACGCAAAAAGACGAGGTATTCTACGGTTAATTATCATAAAAATATTGGTAAAAATTACAGTTGAAAACTTAATTTTCGGCTTGCCTTTTGTCGTTTGTGTGAGAAAAAGCCATCTATTTAGCGTTTCAATAAAACAAAGTCTAAAAGAGCAAAAAACCTCGTTTAAACACTAACAGACACACTTTTAGCACAAAAAATAAAAATTCCTTTAAAACACTCCAAAAACACCATTACACACGAATATCATCAGGAAACTGCATTATAAGATCAAATTATTGCAGATTTTAGGATTTAAAAGAGCTAAAAAACATACAATTTCGGTCTTCGAGATCAAATTTTAAGCAAGAAAATGAGGCCAAAAATTGTAATTAAATGCACAATTTAGGCTAACCGAACTGGTATTTCGTATGTGTAATATTTATCAAAATCAGGCAAAAGATGCGAAAAGCAATAGGCAACGTCTAAAAAAAAGCTTAAGTAGTCGACAAAAAAATAACGACATTTTGTCACATAAATCTAATTTCAAATATTCACAGGAATTTTAAGCAACCTATTTATGCTATACATTTTGCTTTAAAGTATTACAAACAGCGTGCAATTCTGCAGTAGATTTCAGCATGCTTAAAGTGAATTTTAAAGCAGATGATCCCAACTGAAATCCCGACAATCTTCCCAGGATTTAAAGCTCAAAAGAATTTGTAATAATTACAAAAATCCAAACGCATTTTAAGCTATTAACTAAGCTTGACTGAATTTTTAAAAATTATACAAAAATTTAAAAAGGCAATAAAATTTTTAAAGAAAATCGATTAATAAGTGTAAATTAAATCAATAAAGCTAATGTGCTCAAAAATATTGATCGAAGCCTAAATCAGCTACAAAATTCAATAAAAAACAAAGGCAAAATCAACAATTAAAGAATTTACATAAATTTATTTAATATTTAAAAATCAATAAGTTAATTACTTTTATATAAATTAAATATTTACAAAAATTAACAATTGCAAATTTTAAAAAACTAAATATTTTAGCAAATAATTTAGATGAATTCAAATAAATCAAACAAAAAACTAATTATCAAGTATTTAAGTGTAATTACTTTAAGTTTTACATCACTATCGGTTTTCGGGCAGATTTTCAGCACTGCACAAAACCCACTTAGTGTAAAATGGAACTATATTTATTCAGGTGGCTTTAAAATCATCTATCCGCAAGAACTGGAGAAAGAAGCCCAAAGAATGGCTAATACCCTCCCCTTTATCTACCCCAAAATTGGGCTCGGTTTAAGGCAGCAAAAAACCGTTATCCCACTCCTACTCCAGAACCGCGGAACCGTAGCAAACGGCTTTGTTCAGCTTGCACCTAAGAAGTCTGAATTCTATGCAACCCCACCTCAGTTTTTCGACAGTCAGGATTGGCTAAACAACCTGGCTGTGCACGAGCTGAGGCACGTCGCCCAATTTGACAAATTGACAGGAACGCAAGCACACCCCTTTCCTGAACTGGTTTACTTCGCATACTTTGGTGCAGGCATACCTATCTGGTTTTTCGAGGGCGACGCAGTGGTTAATGAAACTGCCCTGACTAATTCGGGCAGAGGCAGACAGCCCAATTGGATTATGCCATACCGGACTTCAATTTTGGAAGGTAAAAAAATCTCTTACAGCAAAGCCTATTTCGGCTCGAATAAAGATGTAACTCCCGGCTACTACCAAACCGGATATTTAATGGTATCGGATATGAAAGAAAAATATGGACAGTTCATTTCCGACAGCATACTTAGCGACATTAGAAAAAGACCCATAAGGCCGTACCCCTTTTCGCAGAGCTTAAAAAAATTTACGAAACAAAATTCCAGAACCTATTTTCTTTCTACCCAAAACAAGCTTGCTGAAAAATGGAAAATACAGGACGAAAAGTCTATCACAGAAAGTTATGAAAGCTTAAATAAAAAAACCGACTTGGCAACTGATTATTTTCTTCCTGTACGGCTAAATGAAACCCAGGTGTTAGCACTGAAAGAAAGCAAAACAGATACACGATATTTTGTGATTATTAACGAGGATAAATCGGAACAAAAATTATTCGGAATTGGTTACCAGGAACAGCCGTGGTTTAGTTTAAAAAATGACCTTCTGGTTTGGGATGAAATCCGCTATGATCCGAGATATAAACAGCGGAGTTATAGCGTAATCTGCTCGTACAATTTAAAGACCAAAAAATTCAATAAATTAAGTAGTAAAAGTAGACTTTTCTCGCCTAGCCTTTCTAATGATGGAAAGAAAATTATTGCAGCCAAAGTTGAACTCAATAACCAGTTCAACCTGGTGATGCTGGATGCAAGTTCGGGAAAAATCACAAAGACTTACCCTAACCTTGAAAACGAAATTTTGCAGACACCTTCCTTTGATGAATCAGGAAATAAAATTACCTATATCAGCGTAAGTGAGAAAGGAAAAAGTTTATGGCTGATAGATGGAGAAAAAAAATCGGTGTTGATTTCGAACAGCAGGCAACAGCTAAGCCGACCGATTTTCATTAACAACAAAATTGTTTTCAATGCGCAATTTAATGGGATCGATAATATCTACACTATAGATCCTGATTCGAAAAAAATAAATGCACTCAGTGCTTCCAGATACGGAGCCTTTAACCCTACTGGAAGCGTTAATGGAAAAATCATTTTCAACAATTATAAAATCAATGGTTACGAAATAGCCGAGGCTACATTAACCGAAAAACCAGTTGGTGAAAACAACTTTATCGATTTCTCAGCAGCAGCAGAAAAGCAGGAAAATGTAGGGAATGTTTTCGACAAGATTCCAGACAGCACCTACCAAACAAAACGCTATCATCAGGCCCTAAGTCTTTTCAGTTTCCACAGCATTATCCCTGTCATCGACAACGAATATGTTTTCGGTCTGGAGTTGCAATCAAACAACTTGCTTAACACGATGGACTTTTATACCGGCGCAAAATACCACCGCGATTTAAAACGTTTTGAGTACACAGCAGATATTAGCTATAAGGCACTTTATCCTGTATTTAGTGTATTGTATCGCAACCGCCCGAAAAGAACGTTCTACAGGGCTAAAAATACGACACAACAAGGCGATTGGAGGGAGAACTATATCAAACTTAATGCATCGGTTCCGCTTTCGTTTAACATGCGCAATGAGAATTATGTTTTTACGCTAAATGCAGCAACCAGTTTTACGCAAAGATACCTGCCAGAAAATATGCCTACCGGTTTTATACGCGAGCTTAAATTTCCGATGGAATATAATTTCACTTTCAACCACAATGTGCGCACCACAGAAAGAGATATTGCACCCAAGTGGGCACAAGTGTTTAGGCTAACTTACAATCACCAACCTTTTGACAAGAATTTAAAAGGAGAAATTTTAGCACTCGAAAGCTTTCTATACTTTCCAGGCTTTGCAAAAAACCATTCATTTTTAGCTAGCTTCAATTACCAAAAAGCAAGTGGGGTAAATCAGTACGCAACCGAGATTGCAACCGTTTACGGATACAACAATATTTTGGCGAAAAGTAAATTACAAAATAGTCTGCTTTTCAATTATCGTTTCCCATTTGCTTTTCCCGATTGGGAGTTGGGCCCTCTCGCTTACGTTAGAAACTTTAGGGCAGGTTTATTTTGCCATTATGAGAACATTGGAAAAGGCACAACCTTTAACGATCCGAAAACTTATGGAGTAGAATTAAACACCAGTGTAAACCTTTTGCGCTATCAACCTGTTGTAGATTTAGGAGCAAGATTGGTTTTTGTTAATCAGATTTACAATCAAAATCCGATATTAGAGTTTTCATTTAATTATAGCTTTTAAAACCATGAGTGCAAAAACAATTTCGATCATTATCCTAACTGCATTGCTAACCATTTTTTTAATGGTGAATACGGAACCTGTTGATTTCGATTTTCTGGTTGCCACCGTTCCAGTTTCTAAACTTTTGGTTATCGGTATCTGCATCATCATCGGTTTTATCATCGGCTTTGTTGTGGGCCGACCAAGAAAAACGGTTAGCAGTTATGATGATGAGATCGAAAGGAACAAACCCGCTTCGAATAAAAAAGAATTGAGTGATGAGGACAGGGATTATATCAGCTAAATCCTAAAACGCAGTGAGCAGTGCCTCACATACCATTAAGATTATTTTTCTTGCGTAAAACTACACTTAATGAGATCCGCTTAAAGTGTTTTGAAAAGCAAGTCCTCTAGCGCTATTAATTGACAGTCGGGCTTTACGCTAAATCTTTTAAAATGCAATTGTCATGCTGAGGTACGAAGCATCTGTCTCCGATGAAACAGATGCTTCGTACCTCAGCATGACAGTGAGACGGAAGCTGGTGCTAATTTTAAAAGGATATCGCTACAATCCCGTTTAGGTGGATTGGCTACTGCTCCTATTTAAGCATCCATAGCAAAGCCCATAAAATATTTTATTTCACTAATTGATTGCCGACATAATTTCTCCGTAAAGCAAACCGCTGCCCCCGCCATAATGCTGGATAATTTTCAAGCCGGGTTTAATCCCTGTCAGTTTTGCTCTTAATACTTTTTCACATTCAGCATCAATTCCGTTTCCAAGCAGAACAAGATCAATATGCTGTTCTTTACAAAGGGAAATTGCCTCATTATCTGAGCATACGCAGATACCTTTCCACTCTGGCCTTGCATTTAACAAACGGTTCATCACTGTGGTGATTTCAGTATCCCTTCCAATATAAAGTATGGTAGTTTGCATAGTTATAAGTTAAAAAAACATCAAAAAACAAATCGCCATTCCGACTGATGTGCCGATTTTCACCGGCGAGAAAAACTTGGTCTCTACTCCAGGTTTTCTCCTCCGAAGAAATTCCTTTGAAACACTTCGGTCGAAATGGCGATTCTTTTAAATTAATTCAGTTCCATCGGAACATCCATCAGTAAAACTTCTGCTCCAGCAGTATTGGCTTTAAAACTGATGCTATCTGTATCCCAAATACCTAAACCATCTCTTTTGCCCAACACTTGTCCGTTTATGGTTACCTCTCCATTGATTACGAAAGCATAAACACCGTTTCCAGCTTTTTTGATTTTATATTCAGTTTCAAAGCCTTCATCAAACTCACCTAACGAAAACCAGGCATCCTGGTGAATCCATACACCAGCATCATCAGTGTTTGGCGATAAAATCTGCTGAAAATTATTATGCCTTGCCGCAACATCCAGTGTTTGCTGATCATAACGTGGGGTAACGTTTTTCTTGTTCGGAAACAACCAGATCTGCAATAAATTTAATTGCTCATCTGCATTAGCATTAAACTCGCTATGGCTAACACCTGTTCCGGCACTCATTACCTGGATTTCTCCATTTTTAATTACAGCCGAATTACCCATACTATCTTTGTGTGCAATTGCACCAGCCAAAGGAATGGTAATAATTTCCATATTATCATGTGGATGCGAACCAAAGCCCATTCCACCATCAATACTGTCGTCATTTAAAACCCTTAAAACTCCGAAGTGCATCCTTTCTGGATTGTAATAATTAGCAAAACTGAATGAATGGTGTGCATCTAACCAACCATGATTAGCGTGACCGCGGGTGTTTTCTTTGTGCAAAATAAACTGTGACATAAATTTCCTTTCTTATTTATAATACAAATTTACAGCAGCGATGTTTAACAGCCGTTGATGTAAGATAAGAAAAGAAGTCGGAAGCCCGGAGTCCCAAGTCTTGAGTAGATTACCGATGCCTGGCAAGCACCGAATCGCTATTAAGCTCCCTCAAGGCATCCAAAGCCACCCAATTTGCTTTTTTATTGTTTAGCGCAAGGATATTGTTTGCGGTTTCGATGGCATGCTCATGCAGGAAAGCATTTCGTTTACCAATCTGTCTCAGTGCCCAATTGATGGCCTTTTTAACAAAATTCCGGTTATCATAAGCCTCCTTTTCAATAAGTGGAAGAAAACTTAAAAAAGTTTCGTTTGGTTCTTTTTTAAGATGTACTGCTGCCTCGGCCATCAACACAAAACCGGTACGTTTCACAAATTCTGCTTTGGCCTGGGCAAACTCAAAAACCTTTGACTTAAAATAAGGCGTTTTAACAAAAAGATTCCCACAAGCCTGATCACATATATCCCAAGAGTTAAAATCTTTCGCCCACGCACTTATTTGCGCTTCTGCGACTTCTTTATAATCACCAATAAAGGTTGCTAAAAGTCGGGCTTCATGAAATCCCGTTTCCCAAAGCAATAAAGACAGTTCCTGGTTTTTACCGATCTGTTTAGCCAGCTTACGGATATTTGGCACACGAATACCAAAAGCTTTGGAAATATCGATCCCAAAATGGGCCATTTTTTTTAAATACTCAGGCTCACTGATAGATTCTAACTCGGAAAGAATAAAAGCGATGTCGGTCATGATACACTATAAAAATCTATTGTTATTCCACAAAAAAATCTGTTGAAGACACAGCTTTACGTTTCCCTGAACCAATACTATACGCTAGTTCCAACGTATATCCACCACCACCTTCTAGAAATAAGAGTTCGAAAGGATGATATCCTTTTTTCAGTGCGATTTGTGAAGATTTTTCAATGGCAAAGTGCATTCCATCATTATCAATCAAGGTTTTATCTTGCATTTTAAGTACACTTCCATCATCAGAGCGCAAGAAAAATGAATAGATACCATCTTCAGCAGCATAGAAATAACCTTGATGGCGGGTAGCAAAACTTTCAGCTTTCTTTTGAACGGGAACCTCCAAAGCCTTTGTTGTACCTACCTCAGTTTTGTCAGCTTCATTTATTAAACCTACCGTTTTATACAACTTTGGGTAATAACTAAACTTTAGGCCTGGCTTAGGATTTTTAACCTGAACGGCATTAAGATAATTGCTCTGTTGATATTTTATTGTAAAAACATCACCCATTCTGCCATCTGCACCAAAAATTGCCGCTTTAACCGTCTGATTTTTATCAATATACACAGGCTTTACATAACGCACGCTATTTATTTTTGGCTCAGTTCCATCTGTGGTATAGTGAACAACTGTATTTTGAGGCATTTCGATTTTGAGGTAGGTAGATTTAAGAAACACATTGTTATCAGTAAAACCCTTAAGATCGGCAAAGCGGTAATTGATCCCTAATGTACTCAAGATTTCATATTGCTGCCCCATTTTCCAACTAAAGTGATCAAAATCCTGCTGATGGCCCCATAAAACTTCGCTCATCGACAACATGCGCGGAAAAAGCATATATTCCAGCCTTTGTTCTGATGGAATATATTCTGTCCAGATATTGGCCTGTCCGCCTAAAACGTATTTCTGCTCATTTTCGTTAAGGCCGAAGCCAACCGGATTAAAACTATATACCTTTCTCAGCGAATGGCCGTCTTGTTGTGCATCAAAATAGCAATACTCACCTGGAGTCATAATTAAGCGATTACCTTTTTCTGCAGCATGCTTAGGGGCCGTCGGAATCCAGGTACGCCAATACATCAAAGTAGCAGTTAGCGAAACACCACCATCTAGAATTTCATCCCAGCCAATCAGTTCTTTGCCCAGGCTATTGAAGTATTTTTCCATTCGTTTTACGAAGTAACTCTGAATTTCGTCAATATTTTTAAGGTTTTCTTTATGCATTAATGCTTCACATTCAGGAATATTCTTCCAGCTACTTTTTTCAACCTCGTCTGCCCCTAAATGAATATACTTCGAAGGAAACAGATGGGCTACTTCCTTAAAAACATTTTCAGCAAATTCGAAAGTAGTTTCTTTACATGGACAGATTGGATTAGTGAAGCTTTTTTCCTTTTGCACCGATCCCGTTGAGGTTAACCATGGAAACTGTTTTGTTGCGGCTTGCATATGGCCAGGCATATCTATCTCAGGGATAATTTCAACCCCTTTGCCAGTCGCGTACAATACCAGTTCTTTGATCTCCTCCTGCGTGTAAAAACCGCCATACATTCTTTCTCCATCGATCATTTTGAAATGTTTTTCCGGAATATTGTAATCTGGATTAGTAGTAGCCAGCTTTAAACAGGCAGAATCTTGATTATTTAACTTTCTCCACGCCCCTTTTGCTGTTAGCTCAGGATATTTCTTGATTTCAATTCTCCAACCTTGATCATCGGTAAGGTGCCAATGAAATTTATTAAACTTATAAAAGGAAAGCCGATCGATAAAACGATGAAGATAATCGATGTCAAAAAAATGTCGGGAAACGTCTAAATGAATGCCACGCCATGAAAATTTGGGGCGATCGTTTATTTCCAACGCAGGCAATGTCCAAGTATTATTGGTTTTAAAAGCATTTGCAGCAGCCAACTGCTTAAGGGTTTGTACTGCCCAAAAAGCCCCTAACTTATCGCTTACGGTAATGGTAATTTGTGAAGGAGCAATACGCAAGCTATAGGCTTCTGGCTTTAAATTGGTATTCTTAGTAAACAAAACGCTATTGGTAGCCCCATTTGCCCGGTCTTTTTTTAGCAGATTAATCTCCTGGATGGCAATCGAAAAAATACTATCAGTATTTGCTGAAATGTTGGTGCTGGCAGAAAAGACAAAGTTACCCGACAATAGTTTGAGTGATTCGGGTTGAGGAACAATACTTAGTTGTGCAAAAGTAGATTTAGCAATAAAGAAAAGTACTAAGCCAAGTACCAAGCTAAAATTATTTATTTTCATTGGGAATATGTTTTGGTCAGGCGATCGAATATTTTTTTGTAAAGATTACCCAACAGTCCGAAATTACATTTATCGGTTATTAAATTCAATAGCAAGCCAAAAAATTGAGCAACAAAAAAGCGAGACATACTAAAATGTTCCGCTTTTATCTTATTAACGTATTTCTGGTTAAAAAAAATGATTACTTAAATTTTTCGTAAAGAATGCTATCCATTAAAACGATATTCTTTTGAGGATCATTTTTGTACAATTTGAAATCACCCTGCATTACTTTATATTCCTTTGTTCTAGCATAATTTTTCTGCTGTATACTATCAATTTGTGCCGCATCGGCCCTATTAAAAATAAGCATTTGCATATTAAATGTTTGCTTAAAGTCCATTTTCTTGCCAGATATTGCCTCCATTGAGAATCCTTTAGAATAATCTATTTGTATGCGCCTATCTTTGGCAGACCATTCGTAAAAAACGTCTTCAGTAGTTTGCGGACTAAAAGTTGGCTTACCAAATTGCTTTTCTAACTGTTTAACAAATTCGTTGTAAACAGTATCAGATTTAATTTCTGCATCGGCTAAAATCGCTACAGTTTTATTATTGTGAGTTAAAAAAGCGATCCTATTGAAGTATATGTTCTGATAATATGCAATACTATCTATAATCTTACTGTAATATGCTTTACCATAAAAGGAATGTTTGCCATTCCAAGGCTCTAATTTATAACCAACCGGATACTCGAAAGGCATTGAATAGCCTTTTCTCACGTAATCGGAATCGTGGTTTACATTCGAATCTATTTTGGATTTTAAAAATTCAAGAGGGTTTTCTTTGAAATTAATTTTTTCCAAATTCAGCCCCGCTTTTTTCACAGCAGTTGAAGAATCTTTACCATTTTGATTGCAAGAAAACAAAACCGTACTCAATAACAATAATAAAAAACTTTTCATCAAGTTATTTAAAATTAAAACATCTATTAATACACAAAGAATAAAGATTTTTTTAATGTTTTATGATTTTCTTCGTTATTAAACGATTAAGCCAAAGCCTGCTCAATATCAGCCAAAATATCATTAATATGCTCTAATCCAATTGATAAGCGAATAGAACCTTGCTCAATACCTACTTCATTGCGCTGCTCTTCGGTAAGTTTGCTGTGCGTACTGGTTGCAGGGTGTGTTGCGATTGAACGTGTATCGGCAAGATTTGCGGAGATGGAGAACATCTGCAAACCATTCATAAATTTACGTGCAGCAGCTATACCGCCTTCAACCACAATGGTTACGATGCCACCACCCTGTTTCATTTGCTTTTTGGCAATATCATATTGAGGGTGTGATGGTAAAAACGGGTACTTTACCAGTTTAATTTTCGGGTGTTTTTCTAAGTACTCTGCAACTTTTAAAGCATTTTCGCAATGGCGGTCCATACGGATAGCTAAAGTTTCTAAACTTTTAGATAATATCCATGCATTAAAAGGCGATAAAGCCGGTCCGCTGTGACGGGCAAAACCAATCACATCCGCAATTAATTCTTTAGTACCTAAAATAACCCCTCCTAACACACGACCTTGACCATCAATGTATTTTGTAGCTGAATGAATAGAAATATGTGCGCCAAATTTAATGGGCTGTTGCAGATATGGCGTAGCAAAGCAATTATCAACAACGAGTAATACATTATATTTTTTAGCCAGATTGCCTAAAAATTCAAGATCAATAATATCGATACCAGGGTTTGATGGTGTTTCAACAAAAATCATTTTGGTATTAGGCTTAATCAAAGCCTCCCAGTCTTGCGGTTTATCTAAATCGGCATAATCGAACGTTACACCCCAGTTCGAAAACACATTGGTTAATAACTGGTGTGTAGATCCAAAAACGGAACGACTTGACACCAAATGATCGCCATTTTTTAAGAATGCACCGAAAGTAGTAAAAATAGCAGCCATCCCTGTTGCCGTGGCAAAACCATCTTCTGCGCCTTCTAAAAGACACATTTTTTCGATAAACTCTGATGTATTTGGATTTGAATAACGGCTATATACATTCCCCTCTTTTTCATTCGCGAACAAAGCACGCATTTCTTCTGCATCTTCAAATTTATAACTCGAAGTCAGATAAATTGGTGATGAATGCTCTTTATGTAAACTACGTTCGGTTTGAGTGCGTATAGCTATGGTTTCAAAATTTTCGGATTTCATTTTTAAGTATCAAGGTTTGAGTATCAAGTATAAAGACATTAGTAGCAAGTATCAAGATCGGCATGTTGCTATAACGCCCTCTTCTTGATACTTACTACTTGATTCCCTATTCTCTATTTGTTTATTTTATAAGTAAAGTTAATTTTTGCCGATCGACCTAATATGTTCGACACAGAGCAGTATTTATCGAAAGTCATTTGCAGTGCTCTTTGTACTTTGGCTTCGCTTAAATCGCCGAAAAGCTCAAAGTTGATATCGATCACATCAAAAATCGGGGGCATTTCTTCGTCTTTACGCGTGGCGTTGATGGCAATTTTAATATCGTTTAAGGGTTCTTTTTGCTTAGTAAGTACATTTACCATATCGATACCACTGCAGCCACCCAAACCAATTAAAAGCATTTCCATCGGCCTAAAACCTTTACCTTCGCCCCCAATAGCAGCTTTTGCATCCAACTCTACAGTAAAACCGCTCTCGTTTTCTGCTTCAAAATTAAATTTACCGCTTTTGCGGATTAGATTGATGTTCATATTATATAGTATCAAGATGTTAGATTTGAGATATGAGACATTTGCAAATGCCCTATACCTTTCGCCTTAAACCTTTCACCTTTATTTTTTTTTATTAATACGCCAACATTTTCGCTATTCCAACGCTATACGCCATGCGCCAAGCTTAAATGCCATAAAATATCAGGTTGTTTTGCTCCAGTTCGGGCAATTTAACCGCTTCGGGGAAAATTGCAAAAACCGACGAGCCGCTACCACTCATTAAAGCGAAGGTTGCGCCTGCATCGTATAAACTGGTTTTTATTTGACGAATTTGGGGATACTTTACGAATACCGATAGCTCGAAATCGTTGATAACCTTATTTTTCCATGTTGTTGGAGGCAAATGTATGATTTCTTTTAACGATTGCAAAGGTTTTTGCGGTTTTACATGCGCATAAGCATCGGCCGTACTAACGTGTACAGGCGGTTTTACCAAAACTTTATACCAGGCTGACAAATCTAATTCGCACTTTTCAAATTCATCGCCTTTATTAAATGCGTAAACAGGTTTATTTTTGATAAAAAAAGCACAGTCTGCTCCTAGCTGGCGGGCGTAATCTTCCATTTTATCAACAGGTATACCCAAACTGAACTTATCATTTAATAGTTTGATGAGAAAAGCACAATCAGCTGACCCTCCACCCAAGCCTGCGCCCACTGGTATATTTTTCAATAAATTGATCTGCTGCGCTGGAATATCATAATCCTTTTTTACCAATTGATAGGCTTTAAAACACAGGTTATCATTAGAGTTACCAGGAATATCGATACCATGAATTTTGCAAGAAGTTATCTCTGCATCTGTAATTTCGACTGAATCCTTGATATTGATCGGAAAAAAAACGGTTTCAAGATTGTGGTAACCGTCAGTACGTTTTTCGGTGATATTTAAACCTAGGTTTATTTTTGCGTTTGGAAAAGATAACATGCAGATTTGAGATTTGAGATTTGAGATTTGAGATTCTCCTCAAAACCAAATACAGTTCTAACTGCAAACATACAAAAGTGTTTTTTATGAGGTCGTGTTTCTTTACATTTTATATAGTCAGGTTTTTTTGGAGCGCAATTGTAGTGGTTCTACACTTACCTTGTTGCCGTGTTCCGCTTTTACGCTTCGCTTCGTCGTTCCTCCTCGCTGCAGGGTAACACTGCACCCGGGGCTAAGGGGCCGGTTGCTGCTTCTATTAATGTTTAACCCCTTGAAAACAAAAATTTCCACCTGTGTTAAAAACAATTATCATTACAATGTTAGTAAGTGAACAGTGTGTATAAAAATGATTTCCATCGCCTGATAAATTTTAGATATTTGTAAATTATCAGAACAGTATGAAACAATATTTAGATTTAATGCAGCATGTGCTTAATCATGGCGCTCAAAAGCACGACCGTACTGGTACCGGAACAATAAGCGTTTTTGGCTATCAGATGCGTTTTAACCTTCAGAAGGGCTTTCCGATGGTGACTACAAAGAAACTGCACTTAAAATCTATTATTCATGAGCTCATCTGGTTTTTAACTGGCGATACTAATATTAAATATCTTAAAGATAACGGTGTACGTATTTGGGACGAATGGGCCGATGAAGATGGAAACCTTGGGCCGGTTTATGGTTCGCAATGGCGAAGCTGGCCAACACCAGATGGACAGCATATTGACCAGATTACCAATATCATCAATACCATTAAAAACAATCCCGATTCTCGCAGGATAATTGTGTCTGCCTGGAACGTGGCCGAAATCGAAAATATGGCCTTGCCCCCTTGTCATGCTTTTTTTCAGTTTTATGTAGCCGATGGAAAATTAAGTTGCCAATTATATCAGCGCAGTGCCGATATTTTTCTTGGGGTACCTTTTAATATTGCTTCTTATGCCTTATTAACCATGATGGTAGCGCAGGTATGCGGTTTAGAAGCCGGAGACTTTATCCACACCCTTGGCGATGCACATTTATACAACAACCACATTGAGCAAGCCAACCTACAATTAAGCCGTGAGCCTAAACCGCTTCCGGTGATGAAAATCAATCCTGAAGTGAAAAGCATATTCGATTTCAAGTTTGAGGACTTTACCCTGGAGAATTACGAAGCGCATCCGCATATTAAAGGCGTTGTTGCGGTTTAACACTTGTTCATTGGCCATTAGCCATTGGTTCATTTGTTTGGATGCAGAATTAAATACATATTTTAAAAAAAATCATCCCTTTAATTTACTTAATCAAGAGAAATCATGAATTATAAATTAGAGGATTTAGAAGTTTATAATCTATCAGAACTAATTTCAGATAAAATCTGGAATATCGTTATGGGTTGGGATTATTTCGCCAAAGATACCATCGGAAAACAAATATGCAGAGCGGCTGATTCCATTAGTGCCAACATTGCGGAAGGATATGGCCGATACCATTTTAAAGAAAACAAAAACTTTTGTTATTATAGCAGGGGTTCTATTTTAGAAGTAAAATCATTTCTTAGGAAATCAAAAAATAGAAATTTAATATCTGAAGATTGTTATACTAACCTTTATTCAGAACTACAAACTATCCACTTAAAGCTTATATTAAATATATTGGCAAAATTTAAATAAGTTATAATTCATCTTTGATACCTGCTGAAAATAGGTATGACAAACTGTGCCTGATGCAATATACAGACACTATTAAACAAATGACTAATGACCAATAAACTCCATCCCCCTTCACTTTCCATAGCAGTAGCTGTAGGCGAAAATTTCGCAATCGGCAAAAACAATCAGCTTTTATGGCACATGCCAGCCGATTTAAAGTTTTTTAAGCAAACTACTTCTGGCCATACTGTTATAATGGGGCGTAAAACCTTTGATTCAGTTGGCAGACCGTTACCAAACCGCAGAAATATTGTGATTACAAGAGATACTAGTTTACAAATCGATGGCGTTGAAGTGGTAAACAGCTTAGACAAGGCTTTAGAGATTACCCAAACAGAAGAAAAACCAGTATTTATTGTTGGTGGAGCAGAGATTTACAGACAGGCTTTACCTAAAACGCAGATACTTTATTTAACCACTATCCATCATAATTTTGATGCAGATACTTTTTTCCCAGAAATAGACCGGAAAGAATGGAAAGTAATCAGCAGTGAACCTCGCAAAGCAGACGAAAAAAACAAGTACGACTATACTTTTGAGATTTTGGAAAGGATTAACTCAATTTAACCGCAAAATATACGAAGAATTTCGCAAAGGGCACAATTTTATTTGATAAGCTGTTTTGCTTCTTCCCTTGCCATCGGGACTATCGGATCCGAAGAAACACAGGTTTTGCTTTTCAATAAAAAGATTTATAACCCGCCTTAGAACTCATAGATGAAAAGATGCTTCGTGCCTGCGCATGACAGAGGTTGAAAAAGCTGAAACATCAGCCGAGAGAAACTTAATCCCAAAAGTTGCTACAATTGCTTTCCAAATCAATTTCATTCTAAATTTAGTCCTCTGAAATAAATTCTGCCTGATGAATCTCGAAGGATTATTGCCAGATAAAAATTAATGTTAATAAATTATCAATTAAGGGGTTCTATAATTTAAAAATTTAATTAGATTTGCCGACTTGTTAAAAAACAGCGAAAGACAAAATTATTTTAAACAAACAATGCAAGGAAAAGGTTTTATTAAGTTTATAGCGATAGTATTGGCTATCGTTTGTGCGTACGCACTTTCTTTTACTTTGGTAGCATCCAAGGTAGAAAAAGACGCAAAAAACGCTGCGAAGGGTGATTTAGCCAAAGAAAAGGCTTACTTAGATTCGATGAGTACCGTAAAAGTTTATCCAGTTGTTGGATTTACTTATCAAGAGGTAAAAGCGAAAGAGATTAATTTGGGTTTAGACTTAAAAGGCGGTATGAACGTAACGATGGAGATATCGTTAGCGGAGTTGGTAAAATCATTGGCGGGTAACCCTACTGATGCAAACTTCAACAAAGCAATTCAAAACGCACAGATCCAATTAAATGCCGGTGGTAAAGATTACATCAAAATTTTTGTTGATGAATTCGAAAAATTAAGCCCTGGAGTAAAACTTGCAGATTATTTTTCTAATCAGGATAACGCATCTCAATTAAAACCTAGTGCAAGCAATAGTGATGTTGAGTCTTTCTTAGAAAAAGAAGCAACCAGTGCTATCGATCGTTCATTTACAGTTTTACGTTCACGTATTGATGGTTTCGGTGTAGTTAGTCCGAACATGCAAAAACAAGAAGGTAGTAACCGTATCTTAATCGAGATGCCAGGTGTACAAGATAAAGAGCGTATTGCTAAACTTTTACAAGGTTCTGCTGAATTACAGTTCTGGCAAGTATATCAGGTACAAGAAGTTGCACCATTGTTAGAAAACATTAATAAAATTTTAGCGGCAACATTAAAAACTGATGCATCAGCTGCTAAAGATACAACAGCTGCTCCTGCTGCTGGTGGTAAATTAGCCGGTTTAGAAAAAGCTGCTGCTAAAGATACTACAGCTAAAGGCGGCAAACTTGCTGGCTTAGGTAAAAAAGATTCGAGCGCCGTTAAAGCCGAATTGATTAAATCTAACCCATTGTATGCTGTTCTTAACCTTCCTATTTACCAAGGCCAAAACGGGCAGCAACAATTAATGCCGGGTGCAGTTGTTGGTATGTCGTTACAAAAAGATACTGCAAAAGTTAATGCTTATTTAAAACTTCCTGAAGTTGCTGCATCTATTCCATCTACGATGAAGTTTATGTGGAGTGTTAAACCTAGAGAAGGTTCGAAAATTTTCGAATTATATGCAATTAAAGTAGTTAGCGCTGATGGTAAACCAGATTTAGGTGGTGAGGCAATCAGCGATTCGCGTGCTGATTTTGATCAAAAAGGTAAACCAGAGGTAACCATGTACATGACCAGTGAAGGTTCTGCCAAATGGAAAAAAATTACAGCTGAAGCTGCTGCTGATCCAAATAATAAAAAATCTATTGCAATTGTATTAGATAATCAGGTTTATTCTGCTCCTACCGTGCAGAACGAAATTGCTGGTGGTGTTTCATCAATCACTGGTAACTTTACTCAGGCAGATACTAAAGATTTATCTAACATCTTAAAGGCTGGTAAATTACCTGCTCCTGCACGTATTGCAGGTAGCTACGTAGTTGGTCCAACTTTAGGTGCACAAGCTATTCACGATGGTTTAATCTCATTCGTAATTGCCTTCATCGTAATCTTAATCTTCATGGCGTTGTATTATCACCGTGCAGGTTGGGTTGCTAACTTTGCATTGTTAATCAACTTATTCTTCATCATTGGTATCCTGGTATCACTTGGTGCAGTATTAACCTTACCTGGTATTGCTGGTATCGTTTTAACCATTGGTTTATCTGTAGATGCGAACATCCTTATTTTTGAGCGTGTACGTGAAGAGCTTGCGCATGGTAAGAACACTGCTTCGGCAATTAAAGAGGGCTTTAAACATGCAATGCCTTCAATTATCGACTCAAACGTTACCTTATTTATTTTAGGTGCTATCCTTTACGTTTTCGGTAGCGGTCCGGTTCAAGGTTTCGCAACTACCTTATGTATCGGTATTCTTTCATCATTATTTGCTGCTGTAGCGATTTCGAGAGTAGTTTTCGAATCTTTATTAAACCGCAAAATCGATGTAAGTTTCGATAACAGCATTACCCGCAACGCATTTAAAAACATCAGTTTCAACTTTGTTGGCCGTCGTAAAATTTACTACGTAATCTCTACCATCATTATTATTGCTGGTATTGGTATGTATTTCAAAAATGGTGGCTTAAACTTAGGTGTAGACTTTAAAGGTGGTAGAACTTACTTGGTTCACTTCGATAAAGCCGTTAACACAGAAGATTTAAAAACTAAGTTAAACCCGGTTTTCGGTAACGAAACGCCTGAGGTTAAAACTGCAGGTGAAGATAGCCAGGTAAAAATAACCACTACTTTCCACATCGAAGATCAGGATATTAAAACTGATAAAGTTGTAGAAGATGCTTTAAACAAAGGTTTAGCAGGTTCAAAATATGAAATCGTAAGCTCACAAAAAGTAACGCCTATCATTGCAAGCGATATTGTAAACGGTGCTTTCTACGCAGTATTGATCTCATGTTTATTCATGTTTATCTACATCGTAGTGCGATTCAAAAAATGGCAGTATGGTTTAGGTGCGGTAATTGCATTGTTCCATGATGTGTTAATGGTATTATCTTTCTACACTATTTTAGATGGTATTATGCCATTCTCATTAGAAATTGGTCAGGATTTTATTGCTGCTATTTTAACAGTAATGGGTTACACCATGACAGAAACTGTTGTTGTATTCGACCGTATCCGTGAGAAATTAAAAGAATCTGGCAAAGAAGATTTACATGGCGAAGCGCGTAACAATTTAATCAACTTCGCGTTAAACAGTACACTAAGTCGTACCATCTTAACCTCATTAACCGTATTCTTCGTATTATTGGTAATCTTTGTTTTCGGTGGCGATAGCATCCGCGGATTTATCTTCGCATTGTTAATCGGCCGTATCATCGGTACATACTCATCATTATGTATCTCTACTCCTATCGTAATTGATCTGGGTAGCTCCGCAGAGAAAAAATAAGAAGTTAATTTCTTAAAATATATAAGCGCTCCGATTTATCGGGGCGCTTTTTTTATTCAGTATCGTCAAACCTCGCAGGTTTTAAAACGGCGCAGTCCTCAATGTGTCCATTTAAAAAACAATATAAACTACGGTTTAAACCTGCGAGGTTTAAATTGTCAATTTTTATTTTGAAAAGCAGTTTCTGTAGTCCTTTGGCCCCGATAGTCCTGCTGTCCGTTTTATCCCGATGAAGGATCGGGATGTCCACTCCCATCAGTATCTATGTAATAAAGTGATCTTAGTTCAAGTGGTCTTTAGCAAGCCACAATTGTTAAATTTAAACAAAGAAGAGAACTAAGATCA
>NZ_JACHCQ010000050.1 GCF_014205835.1 Pedobacter sp. AK013
GGACCTTAGAAATAGATTTTAAAACATAAACAACCTTAATTAGCCAATAAGCCTTATTTATCTTCAATAATCAATTTTAACCGGACAACAGTGAACCTGATTGGGAATGACGATATATCAATATTAAAATTCTTTGAGACAGCTACTCAACTTAATATTCTTAAAAAGTGCAGGCAATTTTACCATAAACATAGCGCCCGTTAAAGCCGAACTGGCTTACTGCCCTGGGATATAAAAATCTACCGTTCGAAGTATTATCTAATCCCCCCGAATAATTACTCGCCGCGTCTCCACTCAAATTATTTGCATTATTACGTGGGTTAATGTATAATTTATCGGGATAAACATCAAAAATATTGTTTGCACCAACGGTTACCGACCATGTCTTGCTTGCTGCGTAACTTACGGAGAAGTCAGTTATCCATTTTGGCGCAAAAGTTTGGTCCAATTGAATGGGTAAACCATTGGCAGGGATATTTGGATCGATGGCGTTTAAATAAGTAACCTCTCCAAACCGAACTGTTCTTGCCACAAATGATAATTTACTCACGTTATAGGTTGCGGTAATGTTCAATTTATTTTTAGGTACGGAACTTTCGAAACGGGAGCGTTCCAAACGATCGAATAATTTCGCTTTCAAAGTTGGGTCGCTTTCAATTTTATCGGAACCCTGTATGCTTCTTACCACGGTTTTGTTTAGATTTCCGGCAACACTTAAAATTAAGCTGCTTTTTGTACCTAAATTGAATCTATTGGTTAAAACCACATCTATTCCTGCGGTATTAGTGGTAATGGCATTGGTAAAAAACTGCACACTGTTAATTTGTGCTGTTGGATCTACGGTATTTAAAATCTGGTTCACGACACCGGTCGGCACTAAAACGCCGCCAGAACGTTCGCGGGCATATTGACTGGAGAAAACAATCCTGTCGCTAATATCAATGTTATAAGCATCAACGGTAAAAGTAAAGGTTTTGGCTATTTTGCCTGCTAATCCTAAACTTCCCGATTTAGAAATTTCAGGTTTTAATGCACCAACACCAAATTGGCCCACAATAGGGTTTGCATTATTTACCGTTAAAACCTGAGTTGCATTTGTGCCAACAAACTGTGTACTCTCATTATTAAAATATTGTTGGTGTAATGAAGGAGCCCTAAAGCCAGTTGCGTAAGCCCCACGTAATGAAACATCTCCAAAAAGCTTAATCTTACCTGTAAATTTATAAGAAAAGTTTGAACCGAAATCACTATAGTTTTCGTAACGGCCAGCTGCTTCTAAAGTTACCCTTGATCCAAACTCAGCTTCCAGATCGGCATAAGCGCCAACGTTATGCCTTGATTTATCCAACGCATTGCTCGGTTTAAATCCAGGAAATACCTGTGCGCCAGACGCAGTAGGGGATGTTCCGATCAACCTTCCACCATTTGAATAGGATAACAGTTCGCCCTCTTTGATCTGATAGTTATCTATCCTAAATTCTCCTCCAAAGGCAGTATTTAACGAAGTTAAAAATCCACCGTCAAAAGTGTGTTTTTTGTTTATATCGAGGTTACTGGTATTCTGTCTGAACAGCAATTCTCCTGCATAAAACGAAGTAGGGCTAGTGCCAGTTGGTAAAGAGGCATTTACCGTGTTGTCAATATTAAACTCAATGGTATTCTCTCCGCTTGTATTACTTAGGTCGTAATCCCAGGTGCCTATTTTACCTCTTAAACCCGCAGAAAATGAATAATCATTGATCTTCGTATCGATAAATGGTAAAAATCCGTTAGGGTAGATCGACAAATCTATCTGAGTGGTTTGTGTCGGTAAACGATAAAAACCTGCCGCACTTCCCGTTTTATGGGTAAAACCTGCTGCATAATAGAGTTGGGTGGTTTTTCCAAAATTAAACTGCCCGTTTAAAAACCCTCCACCATTTTTAGAGTCAGAATTACCAACGCGCATGTTGTTTCTATCCAGGCCATTTGCTGCAGCCCTGGCGTCATCAGCCGCCTTTAAGCTTGCAAAACGGGCCTGAAAAGCAGCTTCGGTTTCTGTTGGACCTTTGGTTGGATTTGCAGAATATAATAAAGGACGGGTATCTAAACCGCCACGGTTGGTGTATCCCCGTTGAAGATATTGTGCAGCAAAATTAATGAAGCCTTTATCATTTTTAAATGCCCAGCCTTTGCTAAAATCAACCTGAAAAGTTCTGCCATCGCTAAAATCGCGCCCTAGCGCACCTGAAGAAGATTGGCCAAAAGAGGTAGAGAAACTATAAGGCGTTATCTTTTTTAACACAATATTGATTACGCCGGCAATGGCATCCGAACCGTATTGTGCGGCAGCGCCATCACGCAAAACTTCGATCCGTTCTATTGCCGAAACCGGAATGGAGTTTAAATCAGTTCCAACAGAACCCCGGCCAAAAGTACCGTTAATGTTTACCAGTGCTGTGGTATGCCTGCGTTTTCCGTTTACCAAAACCAAAACCTGATCTGGTCCTAAACCACGTAAAGAGGCAGGATCGATATGATCGGTTCCATCAGAAACGGTTTGCCGGTTAGAGCTAAAAGATGGTGCCACAAAGTTTAAAATCTGTGTTAAATCTGTCTGCGCAAATACTTTAACGTCTTTTGTAGAGATCAAATCAACAGGGACCACACTTTCAATGTTCGTTCTCGGCGTTGATCTTGATCCGACCACCACTACATCACTTAAAAGTTCTTTCGCATCCTGCAGCACAAAATCCATCGTTTTCACAGTATTATCAATCTGAACGGCTACTTCAGCTGTTTGGTAACCGGTAAAAGAAATCCGGACTTTATAAGCTCCTGCAGAAGGAAACTTTAAGGCATAAAGCCCATTTCCATCAGAAGATGTGCCAATTTTTGAGCCAACTACCTGAAGAGTTGCACCTGGTATTGCTAAGCCGGCTGAATCAGTAACTTTACCTTTTAAGCCTTGCGCAAATAACTGCGCCGACGTTAGAAAGAGGAGAATAGCGAGGGTGTTTTTGAATAAAATTTTGATCATAGTTTATAGGTTTATAAACAATAATAACAATTTTATTACACACTTCCACACAACAACTACCTGATAAAGAACTAAATACTAAAAAACCACCCTTTTCATGTAGATAATTAAAGACAAACGATCGAAAAAATGCAAAAAATTAAATTCCAGGCAAGAAATAAACAAATTATTGAGCAAAATCAACCAAAACACCAACATCGCTCACCTCCAACAGCGGATTATCGCGCATATTCTGCTCAATTTCGATTTCAAACTTGCCATTTCTCGGAAAACGATAATTGGTTAGCATGGGTAAACTATAGCTGAATACGTTTCCAGAACCACTACCCAACCATTCGCCATCATTTTTAGCCAATTTATATTGATAACGTTTGGTTATCATTTTTTTACCATCCTTAAAATGGGCAAGAATAAATATATTGGCGTATTTATAATCTGCGGTATGCCTTAGCTTGAAATAAATATTATAGGCTTTGGTATTGTCTTTTATTTCAAATACTGTCGAAATATGGTTACGGTACGTCCACCTGCGATTGGCAATTTCTACATTGCTATCAATTACGCTGGCTGTACAACCTACAAATAGTGTAATCATCAATAAAAAGCCAAGCAAAATGATATGCTTTTTATTCAGCAGCAGGTTTATTTTCTGAACCATTATTATTGTTTCGGCGGTTGTTATTTTTCCTACGGTTATTTCTATTCTTATTTTTGCTCTGCTCTGGCCTAACACCCTCTGCCGCTACATTCCCTTCAGCTTTTACTACGGGCTTTTGTGCTTGTGGCTGCTGTTTTTGCTTATTGTTTTGAGGTTTTGGCCCATTAACATGCTGTGGTTTCGGAACAGTCTGCTGGGGCTTTTGACCTGCATTTTGCTGCGGTTTTGATCCGTTAGGTTGTTGTTTTCCGCCTTGTTGAGCTTTCTGTGCACCATGCTGAGGCTGTTGAGGTTTATTATTAGCTCCAGCGTTCTTCTCTCCGGCAGGTACTCTTTCTCTTCTATTTTGATTATTGTTGCGGTTGTTTTTCTGGTTATTGTTTTTGTTCTGGTTGTTTTTACCACGAGAACGTTCGTCTAAGCGTGTTAAACTATCCTGACCCACTACATTTTCGTAATCGAAAGATTTTTCTACCACCACAGGCGCCGCAACCTGTACCGCTTCTTCTTTTAAATTAGGTGCTTTTTTACCCGCCTTGTTCATGGCCATGATTTCTTTTACCCGGGCAGCTTTAACCGGAATCCAGTTTTCATCGCCCTGGTAACTAAACCACATGATTTTTTTGAAAATATCTGTCTTTTGATGGCGGGCATACCCCCCTTCTGTATCCAGGTTTTCAATCCTGTCTGGAATATCTTTTAATGCATCTAAATAGGTATCAAGCTCATAATTTAAGCAGCATTTTAATTTGCCGCACTGGCCAGCGAGCTTTAATGTATTTAAAGATAAATTTTGATATCGAGCCGCAGCTGTAGAAACCGTTTTAAAATTGGTTAACCAGGTAGAGCAGCATAACTCGCGGCCACAGGAGCCGATTCCACCTAAACGGCCAGCTTCCTGGCGCATCCCAATCTGGCGCATTTCGATCCGGATACGGAAACTTTCGGCCATTTTTTTTATCAGTTCGCGGAAATCCACACGTCCATCGGCAGTATAAAAAAATGTTGCTTTGGTTTTATCGGCCTGGTAATCTACATCACTGATTTTCATCTGCAAGCGGAGATCGAGTGCCAGTTTACGGGCTTTGTGCATGGTTTCCCATTCCATCCCTTTGGCGGCATTCCATTTCTCCACATCAGCCTCTGTAGCCTTACGGTATATTTTTTTGGTTACCTGATCAAGCGCAGTTTTGCGGCGTTTCATCTGGATACGTACCAATTCGCCGGTAAGCGAAACGTGCCCTACATCAAAGCCTCCGGTTGGTCCTTCAACGGCAACAAGCTCTCCAATTTCGAGGTAAATGTTGTCGTTATTAAGGAAAAACTCTTTGCGTGAGCCTTTAAATTTGATTTCTGTAACCTGAAAAGGCTTATAATTAGAAGGCATATCCAAATTAGACAGCCAATCGTGAACTTCCATTGTTTGGCAACCACCGGTGCCGCATGAGCCATTACTTTTGCATCCATTAGGGGTGCAACCACCACCTGTTGAACAACTTCCACATCCCATATTAATTGTATATATATTGAGTCCCCGCAGGGAGCGTTTTAAACTTGATAATTTTTACCAATTGTAAAGATACATCTAAAAACAGAATTTTCGGGTTTGCGTTTCTTTCAATGTGGTAATGTGCCTTTTCCAGTTCGCCAATTATGGCCTCTGCCATAGGCAAGGTAAGTACATGTGTGCTGAGTTTTTTGGCCGTTTCGAAGGTTAGGGGAGGTAATTTCACCAATTCTTCAGCCCCGCTCAAAATCAAACAACATTCGCGTAAATAATTTACGCCATATTTTAAAAAATTCTTCTGGTTTTCTCTTCCCCACTTGGCTGCCTCGTCGGTAAAATCGATCAGATCAGGCACTTTATTGCCAAATCCCATCCTCAGCCAGGCAGTAAACGTACCAGAGCTATCGTTTTGCGTATCTGCTGCCAGTGCTTTTGCCTCAATTAAATTTCCATCGGCCAAAAATGAATAATCAATAGCCTGGTGCTCGCTTAATCCACTCGCATTTAATAAATATCCTGTCACCTCTTCCGACGAAAGTTTTGGGATTTTCACAATTTGCGTTCTGGATAAAATGGTGGTCAAAATCTGATCCTGACTTTGCGCAATTAATATAAATAAAGTATTAGCAGGTGGTTCTTCAATTAATTTCAACAAGGCATTGCCCGCTTTATCCAGGTATTCGGGAAGCCACATAATTAAAACCTTTGTTTCGGCTTCGAAAGCCTTATAACTTAGCTTTTTAATAATATCGTGGCATTCGGCTATGTTAATGTTAGCCTGTTTATTGGCAGCATCGAGTTTAGAGCGCCAGATATCCATATCGAAATAAGGGTCTTGCATTACCATACCCCGCCATTCTTCCAATACATCTACCGCCGTTTTTACACTTGCCGCGGCAAAAAAAGGATAGGAGAAATGTAGATCAGGATGAATTAAACGTTCGTATTTTCTACAGCTCGAACAGTCACCGCAGCTATCATTTTCGCCTCTGTTAAGGCAATTGATGTATTGTGCATAGGCAATAGCCAGAGGTACAGCGCCAGAACCAGCAGGTGACAAAAACAGTTGCGCATGGCTAATGCGGTTTTCTTTAACCGTTTGCACCAATTGTTGCTTCACTCTTTCCTGTCCTATGATTTCTTTAAACTGCATTTGGTGCAAAATAAGAAATAGATACGAGATTCACACATTCGTTGTTACGATCTTACTTTTGAACCACATTTTTTAAGCGTTAAATAAAGCTCATGACTTCCGTTAACTTATTTGGTCAATATTATTTTGAAAAGCGAGGTCTAGTGCGTTTCGGTTCCGAAAGTCCTGCTATCCCTTCAAGTCCTCGCTGCGCTCCGGGCTTTTCGTTCTATCAGGTTTATTTAACTAAAATCAGTAATTCTTCGGGAACATCAAATAGCGCACTACGCAACTTTACCCAACCGCACTGGTCTGCATCAACTAAACCGACATTGCTAAGTACTATAGGTTTTGCTTTCAAAAAAACAAAAAATAGATTTTTCAGCCAATACAAACATGTTACCAAGGCATTACCACTTAAGTTTACCTATAATTTCAAAAACCTTACCTTTGGGCTTTCATTTTTTAAACGGTGTAAACGCTTTACGCCAAACACCAAACGCATAGCAGATTAATATGCCCAGAATTTTAGCCTTCGATTATGGCACCAAACGCATCGGCATTGCAGTAACCGATCCTTTGCAGATTATTGCAACAGGATTGGACACGGTGCATCCTAAAGATGTGATCGAATATGTTAAAAAGTATATGCTTACCGAGCAAGTGGAAGCTTTTGTCCTCGGCGATCCTAAACAAATGGATGGTTCTCCGTCCGATTCGGCACAACATGTAAAAGGTTTTGCCACACTGTTAAAAAAATCATTCCCCGATATCCCCAGGCACTGGGTTGATGAGCGTTTTACCTCTAAACTTGCCCATCAGGCCATTATGCAAAGCGGTTTAAAAAAAATGGACAGAAGGGATAAAGATAGAGTTGATACCATCGCCGCAACCATCATTTTACAATATTTTATGGAAAGTAACCGTTTATAATCAACAAATGAGCCTAATAAACGACGATTTACAGGATTTACTAATTGCTTATTGCGAACCTGAAAGCGAACTGCTTCAACAGATAGATCGCGAAACCAATCTTAAAGTTTTAATGCCCCGTATGCTATCTGGCCACTATCAGGGCCGGGTTTTGAGCATGCTCAGCAAAATGATTTCCCCCAGAAGGATTTTAGAAATCGGCACTTTTACCGGCTATGCCACTTTATGCCTTGCTGAGGGCTTAACCAAAGATGGCGTGGTGTATACGCTGGATATTAATGAAGAATTGGAAGATATGGTTCGCCAGAACTTTGCCCAATCTGCATTTAACCATCAGATCAACTATATCTTAGGCGATGCCACCGCTACAATAGCAGACTTAGACGAAGTTTTCGATATTGTTTTTATCGATGCCGACAAGAAAAACAATGGCACCTATTACGATCTCATTTTTGATCGCGTTCGCCCTGGCGGGATTATTATTGTGGATAATGTACTATGGAGTGGAAAAGTACTTCAGGAGAAACAGGATAAAGACACCAGAAATATTACTAGTTTTAATGATAAAATAGCTGCAGATGAACGGGTTGAGAAATTAATATTACCTGTTCGGGATGGTTTGTTTGTGATTAGGAAAAACTGATGATGGCTTAATGGTCTATTAACCAAAAAAGAAATGAAGAAAATTTTTACTTTTTGTCTGCTCCTTTTAACAACGATTATTGTTAAGGCACAAGACACAGAAGATTATATTGCAGAGCATGTAGAATATGCGCAGGGTTTAATGCACGATCATAAAATTCCGGCCAGTGTTATTTTAGCTGTTGCCATCCATGAATCGGCTGCCGGAAGCAGTAAAATAGCACAACACCTTAATAATCATTTTGGAGTAAAAGGCCCGAACAACAATACCGAAATCAGGTCATCTTACCGAGATTATTTAAATGCAGATGAGTCTTACAGCCATTTTGTAGAGATTATGGAAACCCGAGAGCCTTTTAATAATCTTTTTGAAAAATACGATCAATACGATTACAAAGGCTGGGCTTATGGAATACACCGCTGTGGTTACGCCAGAAGTAGAAGCTGGGCCAACCAGGTAATTGGCTTAATTAAAAAATACGAACTCTATCAATACGATGAGCGGCCAGAGGGGTATGAAGAGCCTGTGTATGCAGCACCTGTTAGGCACCGAGCAAAAAACAGAAGAACAACAAAAAGTTATACCGTAAAATCTGGCGATAACCTGAGCATAATTGCCAAAAAGAAAGGCACAACCGTGAAGTCCCTCATGCAGAAAAACGGCATTAAAAAGGCAAACTTAAAACCAGGACAAAAGTTACGGTTTTGAGTCTTGAATCCATAGTCATGAGTCCGAAGTCGAATCCAACAACGAACTTCATTCAGTTCACAATTAACCAGTTAACCGATTTAAACCATTAACCCCATATGCGTTCATATAACCATTACATCCTTATAGCAGCAATACTCATCTTTTTTAGTTCGTGCGGTACGCGGAAATTTTCTAAAAACAACAAACAGATCGAAAAGGAAGCCAACAAAGCCAATAATAACTCGTACAAAAGCTATAATACCTTAAGTTATATTGATGAGTTTAAAGGCGTAGCTATAGAAGAAATGAACTCAGCCGGTATTCCTGCAAGTATTACTTTAGCACAGGGTATTTTAGAATCGGGCAGTGGAAATAGCGATTTGGCCAAGTATGCCAATAACCATTTCGGCATTAAATGTACTTCAGAGTGGAAAGGAAAAAACTATTTCCGTGATGACGACCAGAAAAACGACTGTTTTAGGGTATATAAAGATGCGCGCGAATCTTTTAGAGATCATTCTGAGTTTTTAAAACGCAAACGTTACAGTTTTCTTTTCCAGTTGGATAAGAACGATTATAAAAGTTGGGCGCAGGGATTAAAAACAGCAGGCTATGCAACCAATCCAAAATATCCCGACCTGTTGATCAATACCATCGAAAAATACCAGCTCTACCAGTACGATCAACCAGAAAGCGAGAAGCAAAAGATTGCCCGCGAAGATCGTGTCTTTACGGAAATCAATCAAAATATTCCACAAGAGAAAGCTAAGTTTACACCCGTCGAAACACCGCCTGCTGGCGCCAAGCCAATTCTTGCCGATGGCACTTACACCGTTGTTAAAGGAGACACACTTTATAATATTGCAAAACGCTTTAATTTAACGGTCGATCAGTTAAAAATGCTGAACGAGATGAATACCGACGCCATTAAGCTAGGTCAAACGCTTAAGGTTAAATAATGTTAAGTACAAACATAGCCTGGCAGATATTTGTAGTTTTGTAGCTTAATGAAGTTTTTTATTTCCTTTATACTTGCTTTCGGCTGCTGTACGTTGCTTTATGCACAAAATAAACCTGTGCAGGGAATTGTTATTGATAAAGAAACCAAGCAGCGTTTGGCCAAGGTTTATATTTATAACATCCGTACGGGTGATGGTTTGTACAACAATACGAAAGGCGAATTTAGCACCTTTGCGCTACCAGGCGATACCTTGGTTGCAGCTTTATCGGGCTACGGTGTAGATACTATTGTTTTTAAAGGACAAACAGCTGCCTACTTTCAACTCAGATCGCTTGGCATCAGACTGCGTGACGTAGTTATTCAGCAAAAAAAATTAAGCCCGCAGCAGCAATACGAAAAAAATGTTCAGGAATATCGTTACCAAACCATGAAGGGAAGTAGTAAAGATTTATTGAATTTAGGCAACGGTGGTGTTGGTTTGGGTATCGATGCAATTTATAACCTGTTAAGCAGACAAGGAAGAAATGCCCGTCACCTTCAAAAAATCCTAGAAAAAGATTATCGTGAAGAATTGATTGATTATCGTTTCAATGCCAGCCTGGTTAGTCAGGTATTAGGCATAAAAGACGCTGAACTGACAGATTTTATGCAGCAATATCGCCCAACTTATCAATTTGTATTAGACGCAACAGATTATGCTTTTAATCTTTTTATCAGGAATGCCTATAAAAGCTACAGGCTAAATCCTAAAGCCTTACAATTACCTACATTGCCTAAAATAAAGATCGATAAGTTGTGAAAGCGCCCATCCTGATTGTTAAAAAACTTCCGGCGGCGGGCATGGCAATCTTTCCGTTTATCCTGCTAAAATCGGCAAAGCTTAAAAACGATCCGGAGATTATTAATCATGAGAAAATCCATCTGCGCCAGCAGCTAGAATTGCTTGTATTCCCATTTTATACCCTGTACCTGCTTAACTACCTGATCAACCTCGTCAGATACAAAAAACACGATCTGGCCTATCGGAACATTATTTTTGAGAAGGAGGCTTACGATTATGAAACCGACTTAAATTACCTAAAAAATGGCAATTGGTATGGTTGGATCAAAAAGATGTGAAACTGCCGCTTTCACTTTAGCTTCAATTGTCGTTCTGGTAATCATTTTGTTAAATGCTTTTTATCTCTAAAATTTTTCTTTTTCTTTGTAGATAATGAAGAACTGTTTAACTGCCATAATCCTGATTCTAAGTTTCTGCTCTACAAAATTATGTGCACAGGAAATCGATACTATTCCGATCAATACAAAAGACCTGAATATAAAGTTAAAGCGTAGTCCCTTACCAAGCAGACAAGGGCCATTAAACTTTGAGCCTGTAAAAATTAAGCCTTTGGTGGTAAACGCTAAGATTAATTACTGGAAAACAAGAACCAACATCGGCATCAATATTAACCAGGCTCAATTTAGTAACAACTGGAAAGGTGGTGGTACCAATTCTGTGGCTGTTGGAGCGCTGTTAAACTGGAAGGCAGAATATAACAAAGACAGCTACAGCTATGTAAGCGAACTTGTTTTGCAGTATGGTAAAATCAAAAACAAAGATCAGCTGCAAAAGAAAACCAACGACCGTATTTTTTGGGATAATAAAGCTTCTTTCCAACTCTCTAAAAGCTGGTTCTTTTTCGGATCATTAAGTTTTGAATCCCAATTCGATAACGGTTATTCTTACAGTGTCACAAACGGTCAAGAAACCGCTACACTGATTTCAAAATTTATGGGTCCAGGTTATTTAACAGAATCTATCGGTTTTGAGTATAAACCTGTTAAATATTTTTCTACCCGTATAGGTACAGGTACTGCACGCCAGACTTTTGTTTTAGACGAAAAGCTTTTTCTTGATCCGGTTGATAATACCAAACCGCCAAAAGCTACTGTTTTTGGGGTAGAGTATGGCAAAAAAGTACGTAATGAGCTGGCTTTTCAGATTGTAAGTGCATTTGATAAGGATATATTTACCAATACAAATCTTAAGGCACGTTATCAGATGTTCATTCCGTATAAGGATTTTAAGCCCAGCAATATTGATCACCGTTTAGATGTTGCATTAACGGCAAAAATCAATCGCTTTATGAACACGAGTTTAACTGGCGTACTCCTGTTCGATAAGGATACCGGTACCAATAAAATACAGGCGAACCAAACTTTAGCGCTGGGTTTTGGCTTTACCTTCCCTAGATAGGTTAGGCACCACCAACCTTACCGATTTCCCAATATGGCATCGTAACAATCTGCCTAAAGCTTACCCCCCTTTGCTTTAGGTACTTTTTAAAATGCTGTATCGATTTTGCTCTTCCGGTTAGATAAAAAGTAGCATTTTGCCACATTTCCCAGCACATGGGGTGCATATTTTCCATCCAGCTGATGGCATTTTTGGCCGGAGTATCCACATCGGAAGGCACTACATCAATTAACAGATTTAGCTGTTTAACTGAGCAAAGATTCTCTTCCTGCAACTCTAAAATACCAAAATATTCCACATCCTCATCTACCACTTTTTTCCCAAGCGATTCGTACAAACCCAGGCTGGTTTCATCACCAAAAAAGAAATGTTGGTTAGATTCTTCCTTATATTTAATTCTCGCGCGGTCTAGAATAAGCTTTAGCGTATCTCCTTTTTGAATATTCACAGCCAAACTGTGCCCTGGCCCCTGTCTGTTTAAATAAAAGATAACTTCGCAGGTTTCTTCCATTCTATCAAAGGCAGATAGGGTATAATGCCGATATTCGTTTGCATTAACCCTAAGCAGCACTTCCATACCCGGAATAAATTTAGCATCAAAAAAATCGCCTTTAAAAGTAACACACTTTAAATTGCTGCTTAACATTTTAGTTTCTACAACTTCTACTTGATATATTTTATTGCTGATCACTTTTTCTACTGTATTGGCCAGCCATGATGGTAATTTTGGCATCGTATTCTTTTGTTTAGTAACTTTGAACAAAAGTAATGGTCTAACAAGTGCACCTTTTTATACCAAAAGGATTAAAGTTTATATCAAAAGGATTTTATGGCCATAAACATTTACGATAGCGACGACAAGTATTATACCGTAGGAAGTGTGCTCGATAATGCTGAATTTAAATCGGCATTAGTAACCGAAAGGCGGGAGAAGTATAGTTTCCCTTTTGGTGATGCAGAGATTGTGCAGATTGCTTTTTCAGGTATCTACATTGTTTATGGCGATGTACTGGCGAAAAAAAGTCGTGTACGCATTAAAGCTTTTGACGAACCTGAACTGGTAGAATTACATTTTTCGCTTACAGGGGGCGGGGTAATGGAAAATTACCTCACCAATAAACGGCTCGACATTAAAGCAAACCAGCACAACATTATATACAGCCCCGATTTTGATGGTATAGCTGAATTTCCGACCCATGGCCCTCATAAATTTTTCGAAGTAAATTTCGAAAGAGCCCGCTTTATTGATTTAACCAGCGAGAGTAGCACTTTATTAAGAAATTTTGCAGAAAAAACCATGAATAACCATTCGGTAGAACTTTCTTCCGAAAATCTTCCCATTAGCCTGGCGATGCACAGTTGTATAAATGATATTATGAACTGCCAGTTTACCGGCGGGTTAAAGTTATTATTCCTGCAATCTAAATGTCTCGAACTTTTGGCATTGCAAGCCCAGGCTTTTGAACTTGCAGCCCACAAAACCAACACTTCTACTATTAAATCGGCATACGATAAAGACCGCATTTATTATGCACGCGAATATTTGTTAGCCAATGCCAACCATCCGCCATCATTAACCGAGCTTGCAAAAACAGCAGGGATAAACGAGTTTAAATTAAAACAAGGCTTTAAAGAGGTTTTTCAGAACACTGTTTTTGGTTATTTAAGCGATTATAAACTGATGCGCGCTAAAGAACTCTTAACCGATAGCACCAAAAATATTAAGCATATTTCCGATGAACTTGGCTATTCTTCAGTACAGCATTTCAGCAGTGCTTTTAGTAAAAAATTCGGTATAAGCCCTGCAAAAGCAAGGTAGTTTAGTTTGGCGTCTTTAGTCTTTAGTCTTTAGTCTTTAGTCACAGATGCTCTCTACAGCCTATGGTTTAAGCCTTCTTCCTCTTTTTCTTCAGATCAAGATAATCTACATAATATAAAACTTTAACTGACAGGCTATTATTTTGAGGGGCATCTAAAATCTTACCCAGGTTTTTATTGTAACGCTCGGTATAAAAAGTATCATAAGTTTCTGCAGCATCCTTGTACGAAAGTGACAGTGTACTACCTGGGGCAAACTGCCAGGTATAAATTAAATCGATATTGAATACATTGTAATTTCTATCCATGCCAGTTAATGGCGCACCTTGATAATCCGTTAAATTACCATCGGGTTTAAGCAGGTAAAATTCTTTATTTCTTCTATCACTCCAATAATGCCTTAGTACAACGGTTAGCCCCATTAAATTGGTAAAGGTGTATTTAGCGTCAAATGAGTTTTCTACGGTTCTGCGGTCATATTTCGAAAAAATAGCCTGATTACCTTGTGCCGTTACCCAGTTTACGTAATTGTAATTCGGGTTAAAGTTTAAATCCAGTCCAAACGCCACTTTATCATTCAGCCTCCAGTTTTGAAAAAAGTAAAAATTATACATTTTTCCTTTAAAAAGCTGCTGTTCAAAAAAGCGGATATTTCCGCCAAAATTATAGGCTTTGGCACGGTTAGGGTTAATATATAAGCTTATACCATAATTTTCGGGAGCGTGGTAAAGCTGCCCATTCCGCGCTTCGTAAAAGTCGTTACTTTTTCTATCCCAGCTTACATCCAGCTCTGCCGACCATAGATTTTTAAACCGTACCCAATAACCGCTATTAAGGCCAATTTTTTGGTAAGCCGCTGGAATCGCCCTGCGCGAATAGGTTAAATTAAGCCAGCTTTCAAATTGGTTATACCATTTGCTTGGCTTATATACGTTATAACCAATACCAATCCGCTGATCTAAAAAGTTGTTATTGGTAAAGAATCCCATATCTGATGGATCAAATTTATCATCAGCGTATACCTGATTGTAACTCCAGGTAAAGTTACCGCTCTGTTTACCAAACCGCAATGTATAACTATACCCCGTACTCGATTCTTCACCCCGTAAATAGCTCATTTTACCACCGCCGTTTACGAAATATTTATTGCCTTTATTGTTTAAATTGAAAAGCAGGGCACTCACGTTGGCATCGTATGCAGCACCTTGCCTAAGCACGTTTGTGTTGATAAACGTAGCCGAACTGTTGTTTTTTAACGACTGATCGAAAACCAAAATATTATAATTGGTAAGTGGTTGTGTTTCTACCATCCGAAGGTTGCCCTGAGCATCCTCTACCTCGGTTTCCATACTATTGGTAATGGCATTAAAAATGCCAATACCGAGGCCTTTAGCCGTTCGCCCGGAAATCTTGGTGGCATTTAACACCTTGGCTTCAGTTTGATCTTTTACAATTTTATCCCCTCCAACCTCCTTATAATTATAATAAGCTGGTATAGAGCCAATCCGCTTCGAATAAAACAGGTCGCCTTTATTAAATAGCTCCGTTCCTTCTGTAAAAAACTGTCGGTTTTCATTAAATTTCACTTCAAAAGGGGTAAGGTTTAATATCCGGTTATCAGACTGTACCTGCCCAAAATCGGGCACTAAAGTCATATCCAACGTGAAGCTGTTGTTAATTCCATATTTAACGTCCATACCCCCGTTAAAACGTGATGTTGTATTTTTTACACCAGGCAAATTAACCGGATAATGGTTTACATAGGCTGAAATATAGGGTGAAAAGGATAATCTTAACGGAGGTTTAACATCTTTTATTCCCATCCACAATCCTTCCTGGTTGATAAAGCCATTTACTTTTGGGTCTACAAAATTCCAAAAGGTTTGCGTATTGCTCCGCTGTATCCTACGGCTAAAATTCAAACCCCAATTCTGGATATCCTTGCTAGAAAAGCGTAAGGCCGAATAAGGGATTTTCATTTCACAAGTCCAGCCTTTATCATCAATTTTAACTGCACTTTCCCATACCGCATTCCAGTTTGGATCTTCATCACCAACTTGCGAGTATTTGGCATCGAACTGAACACCCGCAGCCGTAACAAAAAAGCCGTTTCCGTTCATTTTATCGTAAAATGGATCTACAATAATCGAAATGAAATCGGCGTTGCCAATATTGTCTCTCGAAACCAGCTCGTGTGAAACACTGTCAGGATGATCGTACATTCGGGCATAAACATATATCGCAACATCATCATAAAGCACCTTCATTTCAGTGCGCCGATCGTGAGTTTCTACCTTTCCCGGATTTGGCCTGATCTGAATAAAATCAGTAGCAATTGGAACATTACTCCAACACTCATCATCTAAAATACCGTCTATTTTGGGACTTAACGAGGTTCTTTTAGCTTCAAGCTGTTTTTGCTTGGAGGTATCCTGAGCAGAACAAAAAGCACAAATAAATATGAAAAAAAGGAGGATGCAGCGTTTCATTTGTTTAGGTTAGTTAGGTATAAGACCGTGGCTTAACCAAAATGTTGCACCAAAAGAAAAATTTAATGTTCATCTTCCTAAAGTTTTGACTTTGAGTTGCTAAGATTTACAAGCAAAATTTGATACATTTGCCTTTTATTAAAAACAAGTAGCTTTTTGCCTTCAGGCATTAAGCTTTTAGCTTAAAAAAAGATGTTTGATAATTTACAGGACAAGCTAGACAGAGCATTTAAAGTACTAAAAGGACAAGGCAGCATTACGGAAATTAACGTGGCAGAAACCATGAAAGAAATCCGCAAAGCATTACTAGATGCCGACGTTAACTATAAAACAGCAAAAGCATTTACTGATGATGTGAGGCAAAAAGCTTTGGGCCAAAACGTACTTACTGCTGTTTCTCCAGGTCAATTGCTTACCAAAATAATGAACGATGAACTTGCAGCCTTAATGGGTGGCGAAGTTACAGAGTTAGATACTAAGGCAAACCCTACTATTATTTTAATTGCAGGTTTAAACGGTGCGGGTAAAACTACTTTTGCAGGTAAACTGGCTTTGCATTTAAAAGGCAAGGGCAAAAAACCTTTATTGGTTGCAGGCGATATGTACCGCCCGGCGGCTGTAGATCAATTGGAGGTTTTAGGAACCTCGGTTGGTGTTTCCGTTTATGCAAACCGTGCATCAAACGATCCTGTTGGTATTGCCTTAGAGGGTATTGCACACGGTAAGCAAAATGGAAATAACGTCATCATTATCGATACAGCAGGTCGTTTAGCGATCGACGAGTCGTTAATGAACGAAATATCTGAAGTAAAAGCCAAAACCAATCCGCACGAAATCTTATTCGTTGTAGATTCGATGACTGGTCAGGATGCAGTAAATACAGCCAAAGTATTTAACGATCGTTTAGATTTTACAGGTGTTGTTCTAACCAAATTAGATGGCGATACCCGTGGTGGTGCGGCTCTTTCCATTAAATCGGTAGTAAACAAGCCTATTAAATTTATCGGTACAGGCGAGAAGATGGAAGCACTCGATGTTTTCTATCCAGATCGTATGGCATCTCGTATTTTGGGTATGGGTGATGTGGTTTCGCTTGTTGAACGTGCACAAATGCAGTTCGATGAGAAGGAGGCAGCAGAATTGCAGAAGAAAATCCGAAAGAATAAATTTGATTTCAACGATTTCTACAACCAGATTCAGCAGATCAAGAAAATGGGTAACATGAAAGATCTGATGGGCATGATACCAGGCGTTGGCAAAATGATGAAGAACGTTGATATCCAGGATGATGCTTTCAAATCAATCGAAGCGATTATCAATTCAATGACACCATTTGAGAAAGAAAACCCAGATGCTATACAGCAAAGCCGCCGTTTACGTATTGCAAAAGGTTCGGGCAGCAAGGTAGAAGAAGTAACCAAGCTCATTAAACAGTTTGAAGATATGCGTAAAATGATGAAGCAGTTTTCTAACCCCGCAGCAGCAGCAGCCATGATGAAAGGTATGCCTAAAATGCCATTTGGCAGATAGTTTAGAGGCTCCAGGGCGTCATGCTGAACTTGTTTCAGCATCTTTAAATAATACAAATCCCGATCAGCTATGGTCGGGATTTTTGTTTGAGGAGTTTTAGAAAGGATTTGACCAATCAGGTTATTTAACACAAGCCTCAATGAAGCTAATTCAATCCAAAACCTATGCTAATATTCCCTTTTGAGCGAACCTTTTTTGATTTTAGAGTTGCAGCAACCCAATTTCCAGATGATCTCAACAACCTCAATGCCTCTTCATTACACTTATTATTTAATCCGCGTGTTACCACCGCATCTGTTATACTACCATCCTTTTCAATTACAAATGATAAAAAAATTCTTCCAATGGCTTTATCCTTTCTAGGCATTTTAGGGTATTTTGAATGAGTTAAAAGATATTTTTCCCATCCACTTTCTCCATTTGGAAAGTGAGCTTTTACACTTACTTCGTTCGAATAATAAACGCGATTTTCTTCAATTTTTTTTAAGTCTATGGCAATATTGCCATCCCTACCTTGAGAATAAAGTTGTTGACTTAATATCAGAAAAATTATGGTCTGTAATAGCTTTAACATTTTCAATATTGATTTAAGGTATAAAAATTATTAATCATATTCTTATATTAGTGATCAATATTCATCCCGAATAATTTACATCCGAATTTATTTTAATTAAAAATCAATGCTTGTAAAAACATACGGGAGTGCTGTTTATGGCGTAAATGCACTAACCATAACAATCGAAGTGAATATTAGCGCGGGTACCAAATACTATATGGTAGGCCTGCCCGATAATGCTGTAAAAGAAAGTTTGCAAAGGGTGGCCAGTGCCATTAATGTTTCAGGTTTTCGTATGCCTAAGCAGAAAATAGTGGTAAACCTAGCACCTGCCGACATGAAAAAGGAAGGCTCGTCGTACGATCTGCCCATTGCCATCGGCATTTTAGCGGCATCAGGTCAAATCCCGGCCAACGAGCTAGAAGATTATTTTATTATGGGCGAACTTTCTTTAGATGGGAGTATACAACCCATAAAAGGCGCTTTACCAATTGCCATACAGGCACAACAGGAGGGTTTTAAAGGATTCATCTTACCGAAACAAAACGTTCGCGAAGCAGCCATTGTAAACGATTTGGTTGCATATGGAGTAGAAAACCTGGCCCAGGTAGTTGCTTTTTTTAATAAAAGCGAAGCGCTGGAACAGGTTAAAGTGAATACCAAAGAAGAATTTTTAAAAAACATCAATAATTACGAACATGATTTTGCCGATGTTAAAGGCCAGGAAAATATAAAAAGAGCATTGGAAATTGCTGCAGCAGGTGGTCACAATGTTATTTTAATTGGTCCGCCAGGGGCAGGCAAAACCATGCTGGCCAAACGCCTGCCCACTATATTACCTCCATTAAACTTAAATGAAGCTTTAGAAACCACAAAAATCCATTCTGTTGCCGGAAAACTCGCAGCAAGCGATGCGTTAATGACGAGCCGTCCGTACCGTTCTCCGCATCACACCATTAGCGATGTAGCCCTGGTAGGCGGGGGGATAAATCCGCAGCCCGGCGAAATATCACTTGCTCATAATGGAGTACTGTTTCTAGACGAACTGCCCGAATTTAAACGAACTGTTTTAGAGGTAATGCGTCAACCTTTGGAAGACCGTAAAGTGGCCATTGCAAGGGCAAGGTTTTCGGTTGAATATCCAGCCAGCTTTATGTTGGTGGCCTCGATGAATCCCTGAAGTCGTGTTGACTTGTTAGCGGAGAACCCGAAGAAAGATGGGAAATTGCCACAACTACGTTATCTTTTTCAACGGTGACATATTCTGTGATTGTCTCAACAATAGCCCGTTTTTGAGGGAAAAGCATTTTTGACCATTCATTATACAGTTCCTTTGCTTCTTTCAACACATAATCAGTTGATGTAAGTTGTATTTTTTCAAAGTCGATCTCTCCTTGAAGTTCAGGAATCGACTTGTCAAGCTGCTTAACCTGAGATACGAGCGGCTGATAGACCGCAGCGAAATGGTCGCTATCAAGATCTCCATTTATTCTTAGTGGAATCAGATCATCCATTTGTTTACGCAACTGAGTTCGCTTTTTAACACTTTCAACAAGTAGCACTTCCTTGTCTTTCAGCCGTCCCATAATTTCTTCTAGATAGACCTGTGGGTTTACGTCGTTGAGATAACCTTTAAGAACTTGTTGATACACATCATCCATATCTTTAACCGAGATATTATTTTTGCAGTTTTTACAAGTGAATTTCTTAGCCTTGCTATAAACATACATCGACGTACCGCATTGGCACTTCACGAATCCGGCAAGCAGATATTCCGATTTTCTTCCCGTTTTAACCCGCTTGATTGCCTGCTCATCAAGAATGGAGTTGCATTTGTCCCATAATTGCTCGTCGATTAACGCTGGACAGGGCAGCACTATCCAGTCCTCCTCAGGTTTAGATACCCATTTCCTGCCTTCGCCAATACTTTTTGTATGGTTTGCAACACGAGCTCCTTTGGCAGTTGTATCCCTTAGTAAGCGGTCTATAGTTGTGTCGGAGAATTGAGATCCGTTTCTAGTCCGGTGGCCCAACTCGTTTAATCTATTGGCTGTGGTTTTCTTTCGTTGGCATTCCAAAAATATCTCATAGATTAGTTTTCGAACTGGAGCTTCTTTCTCGTCAATGACCAAAGTCTTATCCTGCCATTTATAACCGAAGCTTGCCTGTCCGCCTAATGGTTTGCCCATGCGTGCCCGTACGGGCACAGATGCAGCGACCCGGCTTGAGATCTCTTCCCGTTCCCACTCTGCCATTGCTGCAACGATAGTAAAAAACAATCTACCTGCAGGAGAACTGGTATCTATTTGTTCTGCAAGTGAAACCAAGTCAGCGCCTTCTTTTCTGAAGATTTCAGCAAATTCAAGAAGTTCCTTTGTACTCCGCGCTAGACGTGCTAGTTTGGAGAACACCAGACCTGAAATACGACCGCTTCTCAAATCTCTGAGCATACGTTGTGCCTCGGGATGGTTCATAACTGTCTTTCCCGATACTGCTTCAAGCCTATATACCTCGGCAACCTGCCAGTCCCTGGATTGTATATAGTATTTTGCCCGTTGTTCGTGATGTTCTGGGCTATCATCCTTAACCTGCATGTCTGTGGATACCCTTATCCAAATACCAACACGTTTTTTGTCTTCCATTGCACGGTGATTAATTTGTTGCTTAAAGATACCAAAAAATAAGCTAATTTAAAAAAAATTAGTAAACAATACACTCATTTACAGTGATTTGTAACAAAATACTAAATACTATTTTTGAGATGTTTTTTTCATAATTGTTTCGATAATGGCTCGTTTAATTTTTGCTTCTTCGTCAGACACCGGGACGTAAATTACAGTAACCCTATATCTCTTTACGGATTCTTTAGTAAGTGTGACCTTTCTTCCGCTGGCCATTCCTTTATTTCCATGACGCTTAGTTTGTTTTAGTTCCCCATCTTGAGGAGGATTTGATTGATCTTTCATTAGGAAGCATTTTAATTAATCGATTCACAATAGATTGGATGAAAGAGAAGCCTGTATGAATAGCTGGCTCTAGATACACAATCCCAACTGTTCCTTTAAGCAAAGTTAGTGGGGCAAAGCTCACATCTCAGCGTTCGAACCTCCTATCCGTCAAATCATTACCACCAAGTAGTTACTAAGATTTAACCCCAAATCGAATCTTTAAACGGCATAAAATTTGCTGTAAAACTATGCCGAAACTAATCTGGAAAATAATTGCAGGACAATGAAAACAGTGATCTTATTTCTTATTACAATCGTAATCAGCACAGGGGCGCTACTTGCATCTTTGAACGCGAAAAATCCTATTGTTGGACCACTTGTTGCCCTCGCAATGGTGGTACTTTTCGTGCTTTACCTTACCGGGAAAAACAGAAGACGTGTAAAACAACGTGAAAAAGAGCGCCTGTTTTACAACTATTTCAATGCGATGCAAAACAAACGCTCCAGATTTTAACTAGAAATTTCTCCTGGCATGGACTTCGTTAAGATGCCTTTCTTCTCCGTAATTCAGCACCTTTAGAATTTTAATCTGTTCGGCACTAAATGCAATATATTCGTTCTGATGATCTCCCAGGCTAGAAACAATACCATCATAACCCGCTTTCTTAAACAAATCATTCGCTTCTTGCGAATTCAGTGCATCATAAAGATCAGCAATCTCCCCCAAACCAATTTCCCTGTTCAATAGTGACAGAGCGGCTCTTGGCCGAAGTGTCCGGTCAAATGCAATCTCGCAGATAACAGGTGCCTGTTCAAGCGTTGAAAAAATACCGTGAATTCTTAAGTCTAACGGCTTGTTTATCGAAACTATGGCACTATAAATCCGTGGGCCAAAAAGCAAGGCATTTTCCACCTTATCAGCAAAAAAGAAACCATGTATCGTATTTCCCCATCCGGTATTACTACGTTTAAACCTGTCATCAAAATCGCCGAAATCGTAATATGAGCCGTGGTAGAGCAGCTCCGGAATTTCTAACTTCATATCATTTAATTTACCTGCTCCTGGAATAGCCTACAGACTTTTCGAGCGTGTCAAGTTTTTCTTTCAAAATGTGATTATGACATTCCCCTTGGTGTTTAAACACCTTATCGCCGAAAGTATAATGTTCGTGTCCGGGGTCATAACCTATTAGCAATAAGTCGTCGTCTTCGATCCAGGCATGCAGAAAAATTCCTTCTTGGTACCTACATGCGCCATAATAGCCGTTCCCGTGCTCTACATAAGAAGATTCAAAGCTCAGATCAAAGTGCATTGCGATGGTGACAAGATCCTCTGGATTGGGGATCCAATCAGTCTGATAGTCAACCTTTAGGGATCCTGGCAAATAAGCAACATCTATATCAGCGAAAAACCGCTTTGGCGCTTCAATGAAAAACGGCGGCCATTGCCCCTCTTCGTTCCGGGGAATACAATCTTCCATCTTCTGGAAAAGATCTGCGGCCATCATGAGCTGGCCAGCTGCGCCACAGAATTCTACTTCATTAAAAACATAATTGGCCATAATCTATGCCTCCAGAATTTTTAATTGCTCTGCTATTGGATAATTTGCCACCAACATCTCTGTTTTTGTTTTTTGGTTTCCGGCCTTGGCATTTACAGATACTTTTTGCCTAAATGCCATTTTCTGCCATTGCTGGTTACGGGTATATTTTTCCAGTATTGATGAAGGGTATGAGGACAATAGAAATTTCCCTTTGATCTTAGTCAACAAGTACAACAAGCTTTCATAATCCTGTAGACTGTATCCATCGTAATGACCGCAATCAGAATTATAATATGGCGGATCACAATAAAAGAAGGTGTTTTCAGAATCCCGGCTGCCGATGATATAAAGGGCATCAGCACATTCAATCTGGCAGTTCTGTAAACGGATAGCGAGTTCTTCAGTAAAACCGGATTTATGATGATGAATCTTTTTAGTGGTTGTATTGCTGGAAATGTCGAATCCCCAAGTTCCATCCAGTTGAGCGCTGAAACTTTGCGAACTTAATACCCATACTGCCCACGCCCGTTTCAAATCTGAAAACATATCTGGATTCGTATAAATAACGGATGCTCGGCGGTGCATGTCCCGGCTGTGCAGACTAATCCTGACTTCTTTCTCCAAGCTCACAAAGTCTTCCTTGGCTACCCGGTAAAAATTTACCAGCTCCCTGTTGGTATCGTTAATGACTTCAACCTCTGAGGGCCTCTTTGCAAAAAATACTGCTGCTCCTCCTATGAATGGCTCGCAGTACAGAGTATGTTTGGGGATTAGGGAAACAATAGTAGCGGCAAGCTTTTGCTTACCGCCGTAATAACTGATGGGTGTTTTTAACCGAACCTTACGCATCATCTTAAAATATTAACGTCCAACTTTCTGACCGGAACCATCGATAGGATATTGCTGCCAGGGTTGTTCCGGTCCGACTGAACTATCTGCAGCACCTATATCTTCCTGCTGGGAAGTCGAGGCTTGAGTCTGCGGCTCTAACTTGTCCATAAAAATCTGTTGGTCAGGGATTCGGTTTAAGTCTTTATCGAAGACTTCGAGTGCTCTTAGCTCCGGTCTAGCTGCAATATAGACTGGAAAAACCTGGTCATACAAACGCATCTCTGCTTTGAATAGTTTGCCTTGGGCCAAATGTTCGATGGCAACTTCTTTAATTGGCCCTGAAAGGTTAGTAAGGGGGTACCTATCCAAAGTGGCACTAAGGTCATAACCATATTCGGGATAAAATTTGCGCAGAGGATGCTGCTCATAGGCATCGAGCACATCCAGTGAAAGCTTCATCCAAATCTTCCTGGCATCCTGCTGCACATCAACCCCCTCCTTACGTTGAGGAAACACATTTTTTTCAATAGAAAACCCGGACAACATTCGATAAGCCTGCCATGCTGTAATCCGGTGGTCACGCTCCAGGTCAAACGTATGGGAACGCGGAGTAATTTCCATAGGCTTAAAAAGGAACACTCGATAATCGTTCAAAAACACCGAATCCGAACTTTTGCTTTTATTAAAGTTAAGCTGGTATTTGACGATATCTTTATTTGGCGTCCCAAGAATTTTTCCTTCATCGGACAGGTAGGAATTGCTAATGCCCAGCGAAAAGGTATTGAAGTCTTTCTCCAAAGCTTGCTGTAGCACCGCGTTCAAGCGGCTACCGAACCCCAGGTTGTCCAGTAACTTTTTGAGGTACTCAAAATTTTTCTCGTTCATAATTAATAATTAAAACATCCGGAGCTGGCTACCATGCCCAGGTGGTTCATAGCCCATTTCCTTTGCAAAATGTTCCGCCAGCGCCTGTACGAATTCATTGATATTTCGGTACGGTGTTTCTTTGAGATAATCAGTATAAAAAAAGTGAGACCGGTAGCCGGTCTCACTGATAATTTCCGAATCAGATCGGAATTCGACATGACCAAACATCGGATCCTTTCCATTATCCTTTTTCCCTGGCCACCAAAAACGATATTCAACGTTTACAGGGTGATCAAAGACATTAATTTCCAACTCCAGATTCTGTTTAAAATATTCAGGAATAATCATTTGATTTCAAAAGGTATACGCTATGCCTATCGCGATCGAGTCCGCCCGTATTCTGGAGCCTGCATACTAAGATTTGGCAGGTCCTTTTGAGCCTGCTGACGTTCCATAGCAGAAAGTGCCATTTTAAAGCCAGCGGTATATTCATCTTTCTGAGGCTCTTTATTGCTCAATAGGTTACGCAAACCTCGTAAAAGTAAATAGGAGATGCCACCATCCATTAAGACGGATACAACAAGTGCGATACGATCCGATAATATTCCATTGGGTTCCGAAGCACGGTGTTGAAAGGATGTCCCGTCAGAAAGCTCGACGAGTTCGCCAGACTGAAACGCTTTTTTTTGCTCTTCGGTGAGTAACTCCCCGTTAACTCTCTCAGGAGCCTGAACCTTGGTAGGAATATAGGAAATAAACTCTTTTGTCTCGGCATCATATTCAAAAATCAGGTGCTGAGCCCTACCATTTGGATCTTCCACTGTCTTTCCAATGCTGGCAACCTTTCCTTCAGTCAACAGCTTCTTGTCTTTTTCTGTTAACAAGGGATGGGATTGAATCTCATGATGAATAGGATGCGCCTGCAAACTGATCCAACCAGAATCAGACCTGTTGAGGGAAAGTTTAACATCCAATTGCTTTATCAAAAAGCCATCTGCTTGGACATTTTCTAGGGTAACGAGCCCTGTACGGCGTCCTGCAAGCATGGCACGAAGGTCATCTGGAGATAGTGCGGCTTTGCCCTCTTTCCAAAGCCCAATTCTGACCAGGTCATCTACTGGCAGTTCATTTTCCAAAAATAAAGGTTTCATAAATTAAAAATTAAGGTTAACGTTTTAGTCCATACGCCGCAGAGATCTCCGGTTCCTGATCAAATTGTTTTTCCATTGTAGCAGTAACATCAGGGATAGGTCTGCTGACCTGTGTGGCTTTAGCTTCAACTAAAGAAGCATACAAGCCGTCGGATTTAGATAGCGTAAACTGAGCTCCATTCCCCAAGTTTTCCATCCGAAAGCGGCTTTGTTTAAGGAGACTGATCACCCTGTAGACGGTATTTTCATAACCGATTTGGTCTCCCATCTGGAGATTTTTGGCGGGTCGTTTTTCCACTTCAGCGACTTTAAGCCCCTCCTGCTGATCTTGCTTCTGGACGCGCGTTCGCTCAAAGTCCATCAAATAGTTAAAGATTTTTTCAGCATCAGCGGCAGCTGCGTGAATTTCAAAAGGGGTATCCGTAAGAATTTTGACCCAATCCTTAACGTAAGCAATGTGTTGCCCCGGATCATGACCGATCTGAAGTTCTTGCCCAATTAATAAGGATGCAATTTCTGCCCTTAATTCTTCCCTGGCATATCCCTCAGACCCGAATTTATTCATCAGGCTTCGGTCTAATCTTGAGGGGTGTCCGCTCCAGTGTCCTGCCTCATGCAGTACCGTCGCATAAAATTTTCCGGGGCTGTCGAACTGAGCTTTTAACGGAACTGTGATCTGATCGGCGAGTAGGCTGTAGTATGCACGGTTACCCGCCTGATAGACAATATCGGCACCAGTACTTTTGATCAACTGTTCTGCACGCTCTAATGGATCCCAGCCAAGCTCGGCCGGACTGGTGATTTTCAGCTCTGGAATTCCCGCTACCTGCCTTGCATTAAAGACTTTTGCGCTGTTGATGATCGGCTTTTCCAACTTGATGAATTTCTTTTCTGGCTTTCCATCTGCATCTAAAATCGGCTTACCGTGCTGATCACGCTTAGTTTGTTCATCATAAAAGCGTACATACTGGATGGTTGTACCGTGTTCCCCCTTTTTAACCTGCCAATCTTTGGAAGCGGCCTGGTTATAAGTCATCCACCTCGGGTCGTCATATCCTGCAAGCAACAAAGAGAAAGTGTTGATTCCCTTATATCGGTTTCCGGAAATCACGTTATAGGGAAGCTGAAAGGCTGGACTGCCTGCTGCCGACCATGGCTTTTGCCAGGGTGCTGTTCCTGCCTTAAGCTGTTCAATCAGCTTTTCCGCCACCTGTACATGTAGGGCTTTAGGCGTTTCCGTTTTAGTACTCATCCTGATCCTCCTGTAAAATTTCGTCTTCAGGAAACTCGTCCGCATAATCGGCACCGTAAATGGCTGCCTCTTCTGGTGTTAGCTCCATCTGATCTCCTTCAGCAAGAAGCTGGAGCTTCCTTTCCAGCGAGCGGTTATAATACCAGTCACCAGGTTCATAAGGATTGTTCATGAAATAAGAATTAATTATAAGAATATTGATTACATGCTAAGCCTATAAGAAATCGTAATGGATTTATAGGAGAGCCACGAAATTTGGTGCTTAAATGAAGGTGTGGCCCGGTAACCCTTCCCGTCTGACCACTCAGTCCCAAATAATCTCCAGACCGTACATCTTGTCCATCAGCAACTACGGAAACTGATAAATGACCGTAAACTATCTCCAGTCCATTACTTTCCAAACGAATGAACTTGCCTAAAATAGGATGAATTCCTTGAGCGGTGATCCTGCCATCCACAATGGCAAAGACCGCCTCAAATCTGGCAGACAAGTCCACCCCGCTATGAAAATCTTTGTTTCCGGTGACAGGATGCTTACGCCAGCCAAAGCCTGAAGTCAAATTCATCGAGTTTAATGGAAGACAAAACTGAGCCATTAAATAAAACGGGGCAAGCAATAGCATCAAAAACAGGCTGACTGTTCCCCAGCGCTTACAAATCCGTTTCATTACCTGCCCAATCCAATACTATTGCCCTGCTGTAGGTCAGCACCATAGTCCAGCTCTAACATTTCCGAAAGAGGTCGCGTCGCAAACTCCAGTGCCTGCGGACTATCTTTCAAAGCCGCCATGGATTCCATTACCTGCCGCGGACTGCCGGTACTCTGGTACATGCTTAATCTGAGCAAATTCTTAAAATCAGCCACCTCCAGTTGCTTTACCTTGACTAGAAGCTCCTTATACAATTCATTGTGCGGTTTTAAAACCAGTAGCGCATCACTCTGGTAGCGTCCAGCACCTTTATTCCCAAATGCTACAAAAATGGTATCACTGTGCAAATCTGCTCCGATAACTGTACCCGCCTGGCCCCGCATCATGAAGGGATCTTGAGTAAGCTGGGGATGCACCATGACTGGCATACCTAGTAGTTCGTCCATATATTATTAGATTAGTGAGATTTATTATTCGTCCCAGGCATCATTGAACCTTTCATTGACGGAGGAACTTGTGCCGGCCTGGCGGCAGGTTTAAACTGTTTAACCAGCTCCTGTACTTCAAGGGTAATCCGGTTATAATTTTGAAGCAGGATTTCGTCCCTGTGCCCTTTGAAATTGTAGAAGAGTGGTAATTCCCTGTATGCCGCCTCTTCCTTTTTAATGGCGTTCAGATCCAGGTTCACTCTGCAATGAACCGTGGACGGCTCGAAGCTCCCTGTATATTCTTCTACTGCATCGGAAGCGAGCAAGCCTACCATTTCCCCTGCCTTTAATGCAGCAATCTTTCCTGCCGGAATCAGCGGCTCCAGCTTTTCGCTTAATGATAACGACACTTTACTGCGGTCAATAGAAACACTCTCACTAAGCTGCTTTACCTTTCCAAATATGCGCTCTAGCCAGTCTAGAGTATCTTTATTTTGAACTGAACCAGATAAAACGTTACCAACAATAGATGTGATTGTAGCGGCTGTTTCTTTGCCATATTGCTGCTGGATCTGCTGCATTGACTGGAAACCCAAAAGCGTCGCCACTTTATTGGAACGTGCCTGGGCCAAAAGTAGGTCAAGTCGGTTTATCATCAAGGATGCAGCCTCATCTATGATCAATCCTACGGGCAGATTGCCTTTGGTATTGATCAGTTTGGTAATCCGGTTCAGTACTACTGAATAACAAGCTGCATTGGTACTTTGGGTAAGAGGATCATTAGCCAGTATCAATAGGCTAGGAGAAACCGGGTTGTTGATCTTTAGATCAAAATCGTCACCTGAGAACACCCAATAAGTTTCCTTGGTGGCAATACGGCTGATGAAAATTTTCAAGGTTCCAACCTGGCCCTCCAGCTGCTCAAAAGCTTTTGCTTTATAAGCAGTCATAAATGGGGAAAGCAATGAGCTAAGTTCCTTATTAGAGAATAGTGTACTAAAGATGTCTTCATAGGAACAATTTAAAAAGGCCAGCACGTGAGGAAGGCTAGAGTACTTGCCTCCATCATGTTTGCTGAAAAAATATATGCAGGCTGCCAAAAAGTTGATTGCTGACTGCGTAAAGAATTGATCCGATCCTCCGGACTTATCTCCTTTCTTTAATGCTTCAACCAAACCTTCCGCCGTCTCCGATGCATCCGCAAGGGTCTGCAAATAGATTGCCTTCCAGGGGTTAATACGCCTGCTGCGTTCTGGCTCGTTAAGGTTAATTACGTGAAAGCTGAAATTTTGGTAATCTCCTTTTTGCCTTGCCAGTAAATAATGGTAATAGGCAATCTTTCCCAGGTCGGGGAACTTTATATCGTAGACCACAAGCGTCATTCGATTGGCTATCAAACCTCGGATCACAGGCATTACGATAGAAAAACTTTTGCCCGATCCAGGAACCCCGAGTAGAATCATGCCCCTGTATAAATTCTGCAATACTATATATCCCTTACGTACCTTTCCTTTGTAGTAAAACAGCATTGGTATATTTACCGCATGGGAACTAATCACCGGTTTGGTTGCCTGCATGAAACTTTCACCTTCGACATTCCATTTGTCCTTACCCAACTTGGAACTGATGATCTTTGAAATGTTGTCCATCGCCACATGCAAAGCCAGACAACCAATAAACGAACAGATGATATAAGCGAGCTCATACCAATTGGCCATAATTAGTACTTGCTGTCCTGGCTTTCCATAACACCAAAGTCCGACACCCCAGATGAACAAGGCAGCGCACAAAGGATAAATGATACTATTTTTAGGATTTAGGTCTTTTTGTTTTTTTCCGAGGGTTCCGACGGACGTCAGGCAAATGAGCAAAAGGGTAAAGGCCTTACTAAATAGCGGAGCCTGATAAATGAACATTTTACTAAGTCCCAGAAAAAAGCGGTGTAGACCGTAATGCTCCGCCCAGCGAAAGGATAGTATTTTAGTGGCATATACAAAGACAAGGATGTCAAAGGCTACAGAAAGGTATATGCCAAATTGCAGCAACCTATGTAGATGCTGTTGTTCTTTAGACTCTTCCATAAAAAATCAGAAATAATTACTTCTGCTCAGGCCTAAACACCGGAGATAGGAGAATCCATTACTCACAGGCAAGCCTTAGTCAGGCATTTGGAGCAGACCCTGAACAGATAAAAACTTTATATTAGCAGATATTAATGCCTTACTGGATAAACCGCTTCAAATTGACCCCCCTTCGCCACTTTAAAACGCCCCCCTTTGCCGAGTTAATTTGATAAGGTCCGCCAAAGCAAAAAGCCCC
>NZ_JACHCQ010000051.1:0-19121 GCF_014205835.1 Pedobacter sp. AK013
ATTAAGGGTAAAAAACCGGCGGAAATGGTCAATATAAATAACAAAAAATAAACTCTAGTTCATTACCGAATTACTAAACCTTTACAATTGCGAGGCCGGAATTGAGCGAGCCGAAGCAATCTCATTAGTAATGTTTTACCAGTTATTCCATCTCAATCAATCCATCATCTCGGCCGTAGTGTTTAAAAGAACTCCTTATGCCTCTTCTATACCCCAATACCGACATAGCTATAGATCAAAATAACCCTAAGTTTGCTTTCTCTTTACCTTTTATTTAGCCATTGTTAACCCGGCAACCTAAAGCCAGGCAAATTTTAGAAATAGCAGACCTACAACGAAGCCTTAGTTTTACCAAAGCGGCTTCGAAGCAGTAGGCAAGTAAGTATACAGTAGGGTGCAGCCAAGCCTGGCTGGAAGGTGGGCTAAACGTGGGGTAAATGTGGCGTGAAGGTGGACTTTGGAATATTTTTTTTCGGATTTTTAGTCAGATTGACTACATTGGATGATCATCCCTTTTGTTTAACCTAATATACTAAAATTATGGCTATCCAGAATGGAATTATCAAAATTAACGGACAACTCGGCGATCTCGTTTTTTACAAACGCGGAAATACAGATGTGGTCAGGCAAAAAGCTGCGCACCAACAGCAGACCGAAGCGAGCAAAAAAAGCAGTCGCGATTTTGGTGCGGCCAGCAGAAATGCGGCTTATATCCGTAAAGCATTTGCCCCGCTCGTTAAACTTTATGCTTATGGCGATCTCCTCAACCGCCTGAACAAACGTTTTATCGAAATCTTTAAAACGATCCCAGCCGAACATGCAGGTGATAAAAAATTGATTGATGGTAACATTGCCCTGCTTAAGGGCTTCGAATTTAACAGCAGCAAAGCCCTGGATCAGTTATGGCTTCGCGAATCGGATTTGCGCATCGAACCCGATGGATTAGTAAAACTTATTCTGCCTAAGGGCGAAATAAAAGCCCTCCTGAAACCGCATCCCAAGGCTACCGAAGCCCGTTTGCAGGTGATGGGTTTTTATTTCGACCTGGATGATACCGGTGGTTACGAAATTATGGAAGTGAACGACCTGGTGATCCCTTTAAACAACAGCCAATTTCCGAAAACAACCTTAACCTTAAACCTAAACCACCAGGGTGATAAAGCTTTGGTTTTCGCCTTGGGCATTTCATTTTTTTCTGGCACGGCCCGCTACGCCGACCGGCGTTATTATGCGGGTAAAATTATTCACGCCCTGCATGTAAAGGATGGTGTAATCGTCGATTTTGTAGCGCAACCTCAAGTAGAAAAGGAGATAGTGGAACAAGGGGAGAAGTTAAGCTGGGTGGTAGAGGAGGAGTGAGGTTGCTGTTGTTTTAGTCTGATTTTTGATAAGAATCTGAACCCGATTTATTATTTTTTTTGAGGTGTACGGGAAACCGTAAATAATAGCAGCTTCTATAAGTTACCTTGTTGCACTATTGGTGAATCTTAGGTGTAAATCCAGATTTACTTAGCGCATGTACAACTTATAAATCGTTATGAGCCTTAAAATCCAACTTTATATCGTTTCGCTTTGGTTGCTCTTCATTTTATTATTTATTAATAAAGTACAGATACCTTATTGTTTCGATAAGAATTGCCATTTTATTGGTTTTGCCAAACTACTAATCACCAATGTAGTTCCGTTAATATTCTTATTGCTCGCAATTTTTGGGCTTATTTTCTATGTAAACTTCAAATACGTTATCCGGAGAAACAGGTCTTTGCCTGATAAGGTAACCAGGATTGAAAACTTAAACTGGGAGCATTTAACCTTCCTGGTTACCTATGTAATCCCATTTTTGAGTTTCAATTTAAATGAAGATCGAAATGGTTTGGTCTTTTTCCTAGTGCTGATCATCATTGGTATTATTTATATCAAAACGAATATGTTCTACACTAACCCAACATTGGCACTCCTTGGGTATCATATTTATAAATTATCTACAACTAATAAAGAGAACATTATCATCATTAGTAAAGATGTAATTCAAGAAAATGATCGTATTCAATATCAATTATTGAGTGACAATATATACATGGCCAATAAATCAATAAACAATGGAAATACAAGAACTTAAAGAAAAACTAAATTTAGTTAACGATGTAATTAATCCGATAGCGATTAATATACATTTAGTGAAAAAAGAAGAGGATGGAACTGAATCCATTCTCGACGCTGATATCTCACCTGAATTGGCTGATGAATTAAAAGACATATTTACAACGGCCATTAATGAAAAGATACTTAACAATGAAGAAATAGAATTAAAAGATATTTCAACTGCAAGTGAAACAATCAATTCCTTGTTTTTTTACGATTTAGAAGAATTCCCAGAGAAACTTGCCATAGCTAAAGAGTTTGATCCCTTTACAAACTATCCCACATTTTCATTCTCAAATGATGATATGGAAACCATAAAAGCGATTATTGTAACCATTGGTAATGCGGATAATTATTTTTCTATTTATAAACATGTGTATCCAGTTACAATTGTTAGACAAGATAAAATGTTAGGGCTTATTCCTATTGGTAACCGGTTTGAGAAACTTAACAGTAATATTTTACAGATTAATAGTTCTATTGATTTCTTATTCGCAGATGATGCTCTTGTAATTAACAATCTAAAAACTTTGGCTTCTGCCTATGGCTACAATGAGATTGTGAAAAACCAAGCCAGACAAAATATCGAATTAATTTCGGGACTTGATTTAATTGATAATTTAGATGAATTGACAGCACTGGTAGATAATGTTAAATATGCTAAGCGTGTATTAAGGATAAAACCAGATTCGCCCGTGCTGCAACTTGCTAAAACAAGGATTATCGCTTTTATCACTTCACACCCTAAACTTTCTGGTAAAATAAGATTAAATGCAGCAGGAGATAAAATTTTGTTGGATACCGATGTTTCTAAAGTGATTACTATTGGGATTTTAAATGATGATTATTTAAAATCAAATTTGACCGAACTGGATTATGAAAGCGAAAGTAAATTGACTATAACTGATGAAGTATAGTTGATGAAAATTAAATGTTACAAGCGTGACCATTTAAAATAAAGTGTTGAAACTTTAATTGCCTAAATATGAACCAACCCAAAATAAGGTTGCGATATTTCGGCTTCTTTTAATAATTTAGCTAAATATTCTACCTGCTGGTTTTAATTTAAGCAATTATTGCTAAATTATGTCGAGCCTAAATTACTCAAAAAAGATAAATGACTTTGATTGTTAACGAACCTCAAGTTGAGTACGGATTTATTGGAAAACTAACCGATTTGAAATATACTTATCGGGCAGATATACGCGACCGCAATGCTTTGGAATTAAACTTCCGTCGGAAATTTGACGCATTGAATCGTGTAAACTTATCAGACGCTGAATTTGCGCGATTACGGGATGAAATTGTTACGCCAGATGTTTTTGCAGCATCTAAAAACTTGCGTCAAAAAAATACTTTTATCCGTGAAGATGGCACACCACTACAATATACTTTGGTTGATATTAAAGATTGGTGTAAAAATGAATATGAGGTAATTAATCAGTTACGCATTAATACAAAGGATACCAACCATCGATATGATGTTATTTTATTAATTAATGGGATACCTGTCGTACAAATTGAATTAAAGACACTGCAGATTAGCCCTAGAAGGGCCATGCAGCAAATTGTTGATTATAAAAATGACCCAGGCAATGGTTATAACAATTCGCTGTTGTGCTTTATGCAGTTGTTTATTGTGAGCAATCGTTCTGATACCTACTACTTCTCCAATAATAAAAATCAACATTTTGCTTTTAATGCCGATGAGCAATTTTTACCTGTTTACAAGTGGGCAAGAGAAGATAACTCAAAAGTTGATAATTTATACGATTTCACCGAGATATTTTTAGCTAAGTGTACTTTGGGCGAAATGATCAGCAGGTATATGGTGTTGGTAGAGAGTGAGCAGAAGTTAATGGTCATGCGACCATACCAGATTTATGCTGTTAAAGCCATTGTGAATTGCATTCAAGAAAATCGAGGTAATGGTTATATCTGGCATACTACCGGAAGTGGCAAAACGCTTACTTCATTTAAAGCATCAACACTATTAAAAGATAATCCCGATGTAGAGAAATGTTTGTTTGTAGTAGATCGTAAAGATTTGGACAGGCAAACCCGTGAAGAATTTAATAAGTTTCAGGAAGGTAGCGTTGAGGAAAATACCAATACAGATACGTTGGTTAGGCGTATGCTTTCTGAAAGTTATGCCGACAAAGTAATTGTAACTACTATACAAAAGTTAGGCCTGGCATTAGACCCTAGCAACCGTAAAAACTACAAGGAGCAACTTAAACCGTTAGCGGGTAAAAGAATGGTATTTATCTTTGATGAATGCCACCGTTCGCAGTTTGGCGACAACCATAAAGCCATTAAAGAATTTTTCCCAAATGCCCAATTATTTGGTTTTACAGGTACACCTATTTTTGAGGATAATGCCACTTACAAAAAAATAGATGGCCAGCAAGCTTCATATTTAACAACTGAAGAAGTTTTTCAGAAACGATTGCATGCTTATACCATTACACACGCTATAGAGGACGAAAATGTTTTGCGTTTTCATATTGATTATTTTAAAAGTCAGGGAGAATACGAACAAAGGCTGGATAAAACCTACACTAAACAAGCTATTGTAGAAGCCATATCTGATAAGCATAGTGCAGCTACGCATTCTCGTAAGTTTAATGCGGTGTTTGCAACTGCATCTATTAATGACGCTATTGCCTATTATAACCTATTTAAAGATGCACAATTAAAGAAAGCAGCTTTATATGATGATTTTTATCCATTAAATATTGCTTGCGTTTTCTCTCCTCCTGCAGAAGGTAATCAGGATGTAAAGCAATTACAAGACGATTTACTACAGGAGAAGGCAGATAATGAGGTAGCGCCGGAAGAGAAGAAACTGGCACTTAAAAGCATTATTAACGATTATAACAAACAATATGGTACCAATCATACCATTACAGAGTTTGATCAGTATTATCAGGATGTGCAACAACGCATTAAGGACCATAAATATACCAATGCAGATTATCCGCACGCCAATAAAATAGATATTCTAATTGTGGTAGATATGTTATTAACTGGTTTTGATTCTAAGTATTTAAATACACTATATGTAGATAAAAACCTGAAATACCATGGTTTGATACAAGCATTCTCGAGAACCAATCGAATTTTAAATGCCAGTAAACCTTATGGGCATATTTTAGATTTTCGTAATCAGCAAGATGCTGTTGATGATGCAATTGCTTTATTCTCTGGAGAAAATACCAGTAAGGCAAAAGAGATTTGGTTGGTTGATGCTGCGCCTGTGGTTATTGGTAAATATGAAGAGGCTGTTACCAAACTTAATCAATTTATGCAATCGCGTGGTTTAGCAACCAAACCCGAAGAGGTGAACAACTTGAAAGGCGATATTGCCCGTGCCGAATTTATTACATATTTTAAGGAAATACAACGTTACAAAACACAACTAGATCAATATACTGATTTAAAAGAGGCTGAGCAGGAAAAAATAGAAAGGTTATTGCCAAATGAAGATTTACGTTCTTTTAAGGGAGCTTATTTAGAAACGGCAAAACGCCTGAAGGAGAAACAAGATAAGGGAGGAGAAGACACCGATGCGGATGTACAGGAATTGGATTTTGAATTTGTATTATTTGCTTCTGCTGTAGTTGATTACGATTATATTATGGGCTTGATAGCCAAATATACAAGTGCCAAACCATCTAAACAGAAAATGACGCAAGAGCAGCTTATCGATCTGTTAAGTTCAAGTGCCAACTTGATGGATGCCCGTGATGATATTGCAGCGTATATTAAAAGTTTAGAGGTTGGTAAAAGCTTATCTGAAACTGAAATACGTGAAGGATTTGAGAGATTTATAGCAGAAAAATCTGATCAGGAGCTTACGGTTATTGCCCAAAAATACGGTTTAGCCGTTAAGCCATTAAAAACTTTTGTAGAAAGCACGGTAGACCGGATGATATTTGATGGAGAACAATTAAGTGATTTGTTGGCACCATTAGAATTAGGTTGGAAAGACCGGACAAAAAAGGAGCTGGCTATAATGGAAGAGTTAATGCCCCAATTTAAAAAAATAGCCAAAGGGGGCGAAATAGCAGGATTATCGGCTTATGAGAGTAGGTAATTGGAAATTCAAAAAATGATTTATGGAATATGAAACGCCATTATGAGCGTTATTATTAGGTAAATACAAAACTGCTACAGCGCGTAGCAGTTTTGCCTTGGGGGCATAACCTGCTTTTACTTGATATAATCTAGGATGAATTGCAAAGCCTGGTATTAAACGAAATAAACGCATCAGAAGAAAATGAGTAAGGAAGATAAATTAGTACCGAAACAGAGGTTTAATGAATTTAAAAATGATGGCGGTTGGAATCTAAATCATTTGGGGGCTGTAGTTAAAGAGATAAATGAAAAAACTGGGAGCAATAGGTTTACACTTTTAAGTATAACTTCTGGCATCGGATTGGTTTCACAATTAGAGAAGTTCGGTAGGGAGATTGCTGGTGAATCATATAAAAATTACTATGTTATAAACAAAGGTGATTTTGCTTATAACAAAAGTTCAACCAAGTTATATCCAGAAGGAGAAATCGCTCTATTGGAAACGTTTGAAAACGGAGCGGTACCTAATAGTATCTTTACCTGTTTTAGAGTTAATAAAAGTGAAATACTTCCCAATTTTCTCAAGTATCCGTTTATTAATAATGTCCACGGTAAGTGGTTAAAGAAATTCATTTCAGTAGGTGCTAGGGCAAATGGTGCTTTGCAAGTAAACACAAAGGACTTATTTACATTACCAATATCTTATCCATCATTAACCGAACAACAAAAAATAGCCGATTGCCTTTCTTCTTTGGATGATTTAATTACTGCAGAAAACGAAAAGCTAGGTGCATTAAAAAAGCATAAAAAAGGTTTAATGCAACAGTTATTTCCTGCTGAAGGTGAGAAAGTGCCCAAGTTGCGTTTCCCAGAGTTTAAGATTAGTGGAGATTGGGAATTTGCTCCAATAGGCATTAAGATTGATTTGTTATCTGGCTATGCTTTTAAAAGTCATGAAATATCGGATAACGTAACTGGCACAAGATTGGTCAGAGGTATAAATGTTACAGAAGGAAGAATTAGGCATAGTATTGAAATTGACCGTTATTTTTTAGGTAGCTTAGAAAAACTTGGGAAATTTAAGGTTCAAAAAAATGATTTAGTAATTGCAATGGATGGCTCTAAAGTTGGAAAAAATACTGCACTTGTTACTGCCTCTGATGAAGGTGGATTATTAGTGCAGCGTGTCGCAAGACTTAGAGCTGATTCGGAATCACTAATTAAATACATTTTTCATCAAGTTAATTCAGTAAAATTTCATAGTTATGTTGACAGAATTAACACAAGTTCTGGCATTCCACATATAAGTTCTGAGCAAATAAAAAGCTTTCAAATTCATTTTCCTCCTCTTGATGACGAATTACAAAAAATCGAAAGTTTTATAACTTATTTAAACAGTGAGATAAGTGAACAGACAAAAAAAATCAATGAACTAAAGCTTCACAAAAAAGGTTTAATGCAACAATTGTTTCCAACCATTAATTAATTTACGATGGCTAAAAAGATTTATAATTATAAAAATCTTTCTGAGCTTGCAATAAGGCTAAGAGACGACCTGAAGACAGCAGATTTCATTTTGCTTTATGCCCATAATGGTACTGGTAAAACCAGAGTATCTATGGAATTTAAGGAGCAGGGCAAAAAAAACAAGCAGAAGCAGGCTGATACTCTTTATTTTAATGCCTTTACCGAAGATTTATTTAGCTGGGATAATGATATTATAAATGATAAAGAACGTGTTCTAAAAATCAATTCTGCATCCAAGTTTTTTAGTGGCTTTCAGGAATTGGAGTTAGAGAACAGAATTCGTCCTTTTTTAAACCGCTATGCCGATTTCGATTTTTCTATAGATTATGATAAATGGCAAATTAGCTTTAGCCGGCAGGTTCGTGTAAAAACGAATGTAAAGGGAGAAGTTCAGGAAAAAACAGAAACTGTTAACAGTATTAAGGTATCACGCGGTGAAGAAAATATGTTTATCTGGTGTGTATTTTTAGCTATTTGTCAGTTGGCTATAGATGGGGCAGAGGCTTACAATTGGGTTAAATACTTTTACATTGACGACCCGATTTCTTCATTGGATGATAACAACGCCATAGCAGTAGCCAGTGATTTATCACAACTGTTATTACAGGCTGAAGGGAAGATAAAAGTTGTTGTTTCTTCACACCATATTCTTTTTTATAATGTAGTTTGCAATGAAATTAAAAAGAAACCACACGAAAAATATTTTTTATACAAAAAGGCCGATCAATCTTACAGCTTAAGAAAAACTACCGATACACCTTATTTTCATCATGTGGCCTTGTTGAGTGAACTGAATGAAGCAACGGTGTCAGGAAATATCAAAACCTACCATTTTAATATACTCAGAAGTATATTGGAAAAAACCTCATCATTTTTTGGCTTCAACGATTTTGGAAAATGCATTTATAATGTAGAAGATGAGGTTCTTTTTGAAAGGGCGCTAAATCTACTCAGTCACGGTAAACATTCAATTTATGAACCGGTTGATATGAATGACGATAATAAAGAATTATTTAAAAGGATATTGGGCGCCTTTTTGGATAAACATCAATTTGAATTACCAGAGTTATTAAAAGATTCCAGAGCGGAAAGGATGGGATATGACAGATAGGAGTGATTTAGGAGAAATAAAAAATAATTTTATACTTTATCAAACGCAGGGAGGAGCAGTAAGCCTATCTGTACTGCTAAACGATGAAACCATTTGGCTCACACAGAAAATGTTGGCGGAGTTGTTTCAAACCACTCCTCAGAATATCACCATCCATCTTAAAAATATTTTTGATGAAGGTGAATTAAATGAAGAATCAACTTGTAAGGAATTCTTACAAGTTCAGCAGGAAGGTAACAGAAAGGTAAGTCGCAGTTCTAAATTCTATAATTTAGATGCAGTAATTTCAGTCGGTTACAGAATTAACTCTGCTAAGGCTACACAATTTAGAATTTGGGCAACCCAAACCCTTAAAGAATTTATTGTTAAAGGGTTTGTTTTAGATGATAAGCGATTAAAACAGGGTGAAAGGTTTTTTGGTAAAGATTATTTTAAAGAATTATTAGAGCGGGTACGTTCTATACGAGCTAGTGAACGCCGGATATATCAACAGATTACAGATATTTTTGCTGAATGTAGTATTGATTATAATCCTGAAGCAGAAATTACAAAGAACTTTTATGCCATGGTGCAGAATAAATTTCATTTTGCGATAACGGGTAATACCGCTGCTGAAATTATTTATAAAAAGGCCAATGCCAGCAAAGAAAATATGGGGCTAACTACATGGAAAAACTCGCCCGAAGGTAGGATACTGAAATCGGATACTACAATAGCCAAAAACTATCTGGAAGAAAAGGAAATTAAACAGTTGGAAAGAACGGTAACTAGCTATTTTGATTACATTGAAGGTTTGATTGAAAGAGAGAATACGTTTACCATGGAACAGTTAACAGAAAGCGTAAACAAATTTCTAAACTTCAATGAATTTAAAATATTGGATGGAAAAGGGAATGTTTCTCATCAACTGGCAATGGAGAAGGCAGGGAAGGAGTATGAACAATTTAATAAGACACAAAAAGTGATTTCAGATTTCGATAAACATATAAAACAAATTAAGGGTAAAGCGTAATGACAGCATTAGAACAACAACAATTAGGGAAAACGCTTTGGGCAATAGCAGATGATTTACGTGGTTCGATGAACGCAGATGATTTTCGCGATTATATGCTCTCCTTTCTTTTCTTGCGTTACCTATCTGATAATTATGAACAAGCAGCTAAGAAAGAGTTAGGAGGTGATTACCCGATACTAGGTTCGGAAGATAAACGCACACCACTGGCTGTTTGGTATGAAGCGAATGCTGCAGATGTGTTGGAATTTGAAAAGCAAATGCGCCGTAAAGTGCATTATGTAATAGAACCTCAACATTTATGGACGAGCATTTCTGAATTGGCCCGTAAACAAGATGGAGAATTACTTACTGTTTTACAGCAAGGCTTTAAATACATTGAGAATGAATCTTTTGAAAGTACCTTTCAAGGTTTGTTCTCTGAAATCAATCTCGACTCTGAAAAGTTAGGTAAAAACTATACCGAACGTAATAAGAGGCTTTGCACCATTATTCAAAAAATTGCAGAAGGTATTGCCAAATTCTCTACCAATACTGATGTTTTAGGCGATGCCTACGAATATTTAATTGGACAGTTTGCGGCGGGTTCTGGTAAAAAAGCTGGAGAATTTTATACGCCACAACAGCTTTCTACTATACTATCAGAAATTGTTACTTTAGATAGTCAGGATCCATCATTAGGTAAAAAGAAAAAGATAGATAAGGTATTAGATTTTGCCTGTGGTTCGGGTTCTTTGCTTTTAAACGTTCGCAGGCAACTTGGAGCATTTGGTATTGGTAAAATTTACGGTCAGGAATATAATATTACAACCTATAACCTGGCGAGAATGAATATGCTGTTACATGGTGTAAAAGATACCGAGTTTGCGATTCACCACGGAGATTCATTAGCCAATGATTGGGATATTTTAAATGAAATGAACCCTGCAAAGAAGATGGAGTTTGATGCTATTGTGGCTAATCCACCTTTTAGTTATCGTTGGGAACCAAACGAAGTGATGGGCGAAGACTTTCGTTTCAAGAGTTATGGATTGGCACCAAAATCGGCCGCTGATTTTGCATTTTTACTGCATGGATTTCATTTTTTGAGTAGTAATGGTACAATGGCAATTATTTTGCCACACGGTGTGCTTTTTCGTGGTGGAGCAGAAGAACGTATCCGTACTAAGCTATTAAAAGATAATAATATCGATGCGGTGATTGGGCTACCACCAAATCTGTTCTTTTCAACCGGAATTCCGGTTTGTATTTTGGTGCTTAAAAAATGCAAGAAATTTGATGATGTACTTTTTATTAATGCCAGTGATCATTTTGAGAAAGGCAAACGACAAAACCGCTTGCGTGATGGAGAAGGTGACGAGCCAAATGATATTAAAAAGATCGTAGAAACTTATAAGAACCGTTTAGAAGAAGCCCGCTACTCCCGTCGTGTTTCGATGGATGAGATTGAACAAAACGGTTATAACTTAAACATATCCCGTTATGTTAGTACCTCTATTGATGAAGAAATTATAGATTTAGCAGAGGTGAACAAGCAACTGGTTGATATTGATAAGAAAATTGCAGATGCCAGGAATAGGCATAATGCGTTTTTGAAAGAACTTGGATTAAAAGAAATTTAATTAAATATTTATTAACGCTCAAATTAATTATAATGAAAAAAGTAATTGCCATGTGGGGTGGCAAAGATATCGGGAAATCATCTAATATATTAGCCTTGGCAAAAGAAATGATTAGGGTTTACCCAGGTCATAGGGTGATTCATTGTTCAATGCCAATTGCCTCACTTTCTATTGATTTCCGTCTTATTTTAGAAATCAACAATAAAACATTTGCATTTGAAAGCATGGGAGATCCTAATTCCGGTTTAAATAAGAGATTGCCCGAAATCATAAGATTGTACAATCCAGATGTTTTAATTTGCGCCTGTAGGTCAAAAGGTTATACCGTTACGGATGTAGAGAATGCAGCAGCAAATATGGGTGCAGAAATTATTTGGACTACACCTTACCAGTGCGCCATAGATCAAATGATTTTGAATGACTTGAAAGCTAAGCACTTATTAGATTTAATGGTGAATTTAGGTTTGATTTAGAAAGAAATAAAATGATTCCAGAAAATATACAAAGTCAAATTACTTCAATTTGGAATAAATATATAGAAGATAACAAAGCTGTATTAGATACCAAAGGGGTTCCTTACGATGACATAGATAGTAGGCGATTGGAAGCTATTCAAATTTTGAAAATTATTATTCAAGATTTTATAATCGATAAAATAGATATTGCCGAATTCAAAACAGATATTGATAGTTTTAATAAGCAGAATAATTTTTGGGGTTTTACTTCTATAAAGGGACAAATGTTCTTTAATCTTTTACTTAAAACTAGTGAGGGAGAAGGCCAATTAGAAAAACTAACAGTTCTTTTAAAACAGTGTATAACCAAACCAAAAGATTTATCTGATGCGCTGAATAAAATTGAAGCTTTAGATAAATATGTTTCGGCCATATTCAATAAAGCTCCAGATAAACGCAGGGCTCCTAATCCTGGAAGTATAGGTTACTTTCTTTCTTATTTTTGGCAAATACACGATCATCAACAATGGCCAATTATGTATAGCTCTATGATTGTTTCATTTACTGATATTGGTTTATGGGAAAATCCTAAATCTCAAAAGGAGGCATATAAAGAGTTTTACAATTTGAATGAGCAGGTTAAGTTAATTTTATCTAAACACATTGGCAATTCTATATCCAATTGGGATGCGGAACATGCCTGTTGGAATTTCAGAACAGTAACTGCCTATCCAAAAAAGGAAAAGTTAATAATACCTTTAGATCAAACAGATGTAGTTGTAGATAGTTCAGTTTCCTCATTAATGCAAGCTAGTTTTGATATATATGATTATTTGCCACGCATTACCGCTAATCTTATAGAGTTAGGTAAAGAAACAGAAGGATCGAGTTCTGGAAAGGGTAGCAAGTATGAAAAGGCAGTTTGTGAGGTATTTAAGCAGCTAGGATTTGTGATTGATTCCTTAGGACAGGGTAAAGGTAGAGAGCCAGATTTGATTGCTGTTCACAAAGAAGATAATGTTGCTTTTATTATAGATGCTAAGGCCTACCCTAATGGATATGTGATGGGTGCTTCAGATGAGAGAGCCATCAAAGAGTATATTAACCATTATTGTCCTAAACTTAAAAAAGAAGGCATTCAACGTATCGGTTTCATCATTGTTAGCAACGCTTTCAAATCTTCATTCGATGTATTTGTAAATGATATTACTTGGCGTACAGAAATTAAGCGATTTATATTGCTAAGTTCGGATGCATTATTGCATCTATTAGCGTATCGAATTAAGGATCAGAAAGATTTATCTGAAATTGTTGAAGCTTTTATTAGTTTAGGTAAAACGATTACAGCTCAAGATATTATTCAAAGGTTTGATGATATATAATTTAAAAGCAACTTCTTGCTTCTGAGTAGAAATCTCAGATATTTCAATTTAAAGATAATTTGGATATACGTTGAACTGTCTAAAAGTTTGTTGATGTTTTTATCATTACTTAATTTTTAAAACTGAAAAGCCCATCGTCGCTGATTGGGCTTTTACTTTTATAGCTATTTGTCTATTTCTTCAATATCTTCCTTTTCCAAAGCGCTATCTTCAATTTATTCGCTTTCCTGGAAATATTTGTTTTAATGGCTTGTTATTTTTTTGTTGACTTAGAAAAATCTAATAAATCAGATACCGATATTTTTAAGTGGTCAGCAATCAATTTAAGGCTACTGATAGAAACGTTAGTTTCAGCTCTTTCAATACGACCTATTTGTCTAGTATCGATTTCAGTTAATTCTGCCAGCTTCTCCTGTGTAATTTTTCTAAGATCACGGATTTCGACAATGCGTTTTCCAATTTTAACTAAGTACTCTTGATCGCGATATTGTTTTCCCACCATGCAAAATCCAAATATTAATGAAAATATATTAGGACTTATTTGTCCTTTTATTTTGAATTCATTATATTTGATTATTAATAAAGAGTTATAAATAAGAGTTTTGCAGCTCCACATCTCAGGCCGTTGATGCAAAACAGTAGATTTATAGCCCATTCTTGTGTAGTTTATGCTATTTTAGCATTTCTAAATGAGAGTGGGTTTCTGCTGTAATTCCATATCAACGTAAGGCCTGAGAAACTTTAAGGAGCTATGGTAGGTAGAAGCCCACTTTTATATTTTACCCCAACAAGACTCGTAAAATTATACGAGTATGAAAGCTAAATCCATTACCATTGCAGGGAAACCGCTTTCGCGGTTTTACCAACTACCTTTAGAAAAGGGGAGCAGGGTGTTAAGGTTAGCGGTGCTTGATCCGATAGCTATCGGATCGCATTGCAGGTTTAGTGTAGGTGAAAAGCCTGGGCCCTTGGCCATCACATCGCTTTCTTTTGATCAGGGTTTGTTAACCGTTCATGTTAAATTGGAAAGGGAAGAGGCAAGGGTTTACCTCTTGGTAGCATACGATAAACTGCTGGTGAGCTGTAGTGTTGATACGGATGAAAGCTACCTTGGGCGTTATGCTTACCTTACTTTGCGGGCCATGATGCGGAACGGTTACTGCGATTTCCAGGAATATTACTGGCCGGCATGTTTTGCTTTGGGCAATAAGCGGTCGAAATATGTAGATGTGGTGAAGAAACCGGGCGGTTTTACCATTACACTAAAGAAAAAGTTTAGTGGTTTGCTTAGGCCTGGTGATGATTTGCCGGATGTTACGGAACGAACGGTAGTACCGCGTGAGAGGTTATTGAATAGACCGGTTACGGCACGTTTGGCCCCGGTTAACATCGGTTATTGTTTCGCCAATACCGATCTGCAGCATTTCCACAGCAACCATTACCCTTTTGTAATTCCTTATGTTTTCGCGGCCACGGCTTACCTTAAAACGGTTAAATCTTTTAAACGTTTCGTGTTAAATCCGCACGATGTGGATGGCATTAGCCTCTCGCCACAACAGGAGGAGCTGAACAGTATTTGCTTCGCCATGAAAGAGATCGCTGTCATCCGCTTTAACGCCAATGCCCACCTGCCCGAAAAGGTAGCCGAAACCCATACACTTAATGAAGCTAACCAGCTGGCACTTTTTAAGTTATGGAACAAGGCTTTGCCGCTATTGATGCAACAGCGTTTTACACATTATTGCTACACTTATGGCCTGCGTAATGTTACCGGCAAACCAGTAATGCGGGATATGAAAATGGTTGAATTTGCGATGGAGGTGCCTGTTTTAAGTTTTGTGCTTAAAGATGAGGGCGATTATTATGAACTGGAATTGAAGCTTAAGGTGAAAGGGAAGCTGTTGCATCTAAATACCGATCAGCTTAGCCTGTTTTTGGTTTGCGATAGCGCTAAACCGTATTTGTGGTATTTGCTTGAGGCGGAAATGGATTATAAACTGGTTTGGTTTTTTAGTAAAGTAAATTTTAAGGTGCAGGTGATTAAAGGGTATTATAGGGAGTTTTTTGAGGGGTTTGTAGAGGGGGTGGGGCGGTGGTATGAGGTTAAGAGGGGGTAACTTATACTGTCGTCATTCCCGCGCAGGCGGGAATCTTAATGCGGTTGCTATTTTCTTGTCCTTCGCGCAGTCTTGCCTCATTATTTTCTGTCATCCTGAGGTACGAAGGATCTTTTGATTGAAAGATTTGCTTCGCAGAGCCTACGGGTTCTTCACTGCGTTCAGAATGACAATTAAAGGTTTTCTTGCCCTTCGAACAGTCTTGCCTCGGCTACCGATGAAAAATCGGTACAGGTCCACCGCCGCCGAGGGGCTCTTACCTTTTTTCAGTAGTGATTTTGCTTTTAGAGGTCTTCAAGCTTGCTTCGCAATAGCAGGGAGCGGATAGCATGGAGCATATGCAGGATGTAGTAATTTGTTTTTTAGTCCTTTCCCTTTCAAGGAAAGGTGCCGATAGGCGGATAGGGGTTTAAGAAGCTAATACGGTCGTCATTATATTACAACAATAAATTCGTCATTGCGATGAGGCTTTTTCAGCCGAGGAAGCAATCTTACTACTATGGGTTATCTGTGATTGATACGGAAGTGACTTCATCGTTTTTGCTTCTAACAATCTTCTGTCATCCTGAGGTACGAAGGATCTTTTGATTGAAAGATTCTTCACTGCGTTCAGAATGACAATTGTAGGTTTTGCCCACGGCTCGGGTTTGCCTCGGCTACCGATGAAAAATCGGTACAGGTCCACCGCCGCCGAGGGGCTCTTTCTTTTTTCAGTGATCGTTTATCTTTTTATAGGTCTTCAAGCTTGCTTCGCAATAGCAGGGAGCGGATAGCATGGAGCATATGCAGGATGTAGTAATTTGTTTTTTAGTCCTTTCCCTTTCAGGGGAAAGGTGCGGATAGTGGATTAAGACGCTTAAAAGTAAGCGAAATATAGTTCAAAGATTTCTCCGTTCCGCTGCGCTACAGTCGAAATGACGACCGATTCTTAATAAGAAAATCTGCCAGGCTGGATAATATGGTGTATAAATAGCATTTATGGATTGATCGCTTTGAAACTATGAGGGGCTCGATGCATCGTCATCTCGACCGCAGTGGAGAGATCTTTGGACTTTTAACATATTCAAAGATTTCTCCGTTCCGCTGCGCTACAGTCGAAATGACGAAAAACAATTAAGCTTTATACTTCACATTCCTTGCGACCTACTTTGTGCCCTTTGCGGTTAAACATGTCGTTAAACCTTCTTCACTGATTTCAGAAACACAAAACCCACCACACCCGATAAAATCGATGCAGTTAATATGGCAAACTTCGCTTCTGAAACGTGAAGCACCTCGCTAAAAGAAAGCAGGGCAATAAAAATAGACATGGTAAAACCGATACCCGCTAGCATACCCAAACCTAAAATGTGTTTCCAGCCTGCGCCAGTGGGTAAATCGGCCCATTTTAATTTCACAGCGAGCCAGCTGAAAAAGCTTACACCAATGGTTTTACCCACAAATAAACCGATAATAATGCCGAGGCCTAAAGGAGAAAGCAACCCGGCCAGCATTTCTTTTTGGAAAGTGATATTGGTGTTCGCTAAAGCGAAAACGGGCATAATGAGGTAATTCACCGGGGTAGTTAAAAAATGTTCGAGTTTCTCTAAAGGCGATTCGATATCAGTTTCGTTAGTAGGGATGGTAAAAGCCAGTAATACCCCTGCAATGGTAGCATGTATGCCCGAGTGGTGGATGAAATACCAGAGAAAGATACCGGGGATGAGGTAAAAGACCAGTTTCTTTACGCCGAAATAATTCATAAGACCTAACACTACAAGAATGCCTCCGGCCATGGCCAGGTATTGGAAATGGATCTGGTTGGTGTAAAAGATTGCGATGACGAGAATGGCGCCCAGATCATCAACAATGGCCAGTGCAGCCAGGAAGATTTTTAAACTGGGCGGTACGTTTTTACCGAGCATGGCGATAATGGCCAGGGCAAAGGCTATATCAGTAGCCATAGGGATGCCCCAGCCACCAGCGGTTTCGGTACCTTTGTTAAACAAGGTATAAATTAATGCAGGTACCAGCATGCCGCCCAGGGCCGCGATTACAGGCAAGGCTGCACTTTTAAGCGATGAAAGTTCGCCCTCTATGAGTTCGCGTTTAATTTCGAGTCCTACGAGGAGGAAAAATATGGCCATTAAGGCATCGTTTATCCAGGCGAGGATGCTGTAGTTTACGGCACCAAAGCCGAGTTTTGTGGCTAAAAAGCTTTCAAAACTTTCTTTTAAAGCGGTATTGGCAATGAGGAGGGAGATAGTTACGCAGATTAACAGGAGCACTCCGCTGGTTTGCTCAGTACGGAAAAATCTTTTGAATATTTCGAGGTTGATGGTTTTGGCCATAGGGGTAAAAGTAGTGAAATAAGGGGGGAAGAGGAAGTTTTTTGAATTGTTGTGGAGAGATTTTTTAGTACTGTCGTCATTCCCGCGCAGGTGGGAACCTTAAAGCGGTCGCTATTCTTGCCCTTGGCGCAGACTTGCCTCGGTTAGCCACCGAATGGCTTTTACTTTTTCCTTGATGAAAAAGTAACAAAAAATCAAGGCTTGGAACTGATGTTGGATAAATTCGTCAAAGCTTTATTGGTCGCCAGCACAAGCCCTCCCGAAGAATGTTCGGGACAAGCTTATGAAGGATCGGAAAGGGTGTGCTGCCTCGGGGTAGTGTTGGGGTGAAAGTGGGTGCAAAAGCTTTAACGTTTTCTCCTTCCATCATCTCCTATGCCGATAGCAGGGAGGAGATAGCGTGATGGATAGAGATAATTTCTAATACGGTCGTCATTTCCGCGCAGGCGGGAACCTTAAAGCACTGGCTAGGCTGTTGTTCTTTGTTTAGTTTTGGCTCAAGGCTCTTTCTTTATCGTGCGTTATTTCTAATACAATAAATTCGTCATTGCGATGAGGCTTTTTCAGCCGAGGAAGCAATCTTATTATTACGGTTTTGAGGGGAGGTTTTGCCTTTGCTCGGGCTTGCCTCGGCTACCGATGAAAAATCGGTACAGGTCCACCGCCGCCGAGGGGCTCTTTCTTTATCCTTGATGATAAAGAAACAAACAATCAAGGCTAGCATCGTTTTTTATGTGATCATATTGTTTTTTATAGGTATAAAAGATTGCTGCGCAATTCTTGTAAAAAGCTACGGAAATCTTATTTGCGGCAGTATCGAGGCTCTTATCCTTGCTTATCCCACCACTCTCGCTTTGATCCTGCCTTGGGCTGTAGCGTATGAGGGGGAACTGCAAAGATTTCCATGCTTTTTCCGGCGAAAATCTGCTAGGCCGGGTAGCAGGGAGCAAATAGCATGATGCATATTGCAGGGGGCAATAATTTGTCTTTTAGTCCTTTCCGTTTCAGGGAAAGGTGCCGATAGGGGGGTAGGGGTTTAAGGCACTCGCTATAACGTTGTTCAAAGATTTCTCCATTTCACTTCTTTACAGTCGAAATGACGACCGATTCTTAATAAGAAAATCTGCCAGGCCGGATAACATGGTGTATAAATAGCATTTATGGATTGATCGCTTTGAAACTATGAGGGGCTCGATACATCGTCATCTCGACCGCAGTGGAGAGATCTTTGGACTTTTAACATATTAAAAGATTTCTCCATTTCACTTCTTTACAGTCGAAATGACGACCGATTCTTAATAAGAAAATCTGCCAGGCCGGATAACATGGTGTATAAATAGCAT
>NZ_JACHCQ010000051.1:19219-30153 GCF_014205835.1 Pedobacter sp. AK013
GAAATGACGACCGATTCTTAATAAGAAAATCTGCCAGGCCGGATAACATGGTGTATAAACAGCATCTATGGATTGATCGCTTTGAAACTATGAGGGAAGCTCCCCTCCTGATTTAGGAGGGGCGGGGGTGGTAAGTAGAACTGATTAAAAAGATCCTTCGCTGCGCTCAGGATAACAAAATCTCAATAAAAAAAGCCGCAGATCTTTCGGTCTGCGGCTTAAGTTTGTTCTATTAAGATCTCCCGCATGCGCGAGGATGACGACCGTTCTTTAAAACTGAAACGTGTTCAGCGCGGCGCTTAATCGTTAAGGTTTCTTGCCAATATTTACCCTGATATTTATCTCGAAATCGCCATCGGTGTAACCACTGATGGCTGAAGTTGCGGTATTGTAATAAGCCATAAAATATAGGGTCGATTTGTAGTTCATACCAAAACCGAAGGTAGCGTTTTGCGTATTGTGGTACATGGCCATGGCGTACAGTTTATCGTTGGCGAAATTGGCATTCAAACCGGCATCCCATAAATTTTTGTAATTTTTGATGCCCCTGAACACACCTTTAGGCTCTAGGCTGATTCCGTTAATACCGGATCCCAGCATGAACTTATAACTTACTGCCGAATAAAACGTGGGCTTATCGGCAAAGTTTAAATCGTCTTTTCTGAAAACAGAACGCATGTTGGGCACGGCACCTTCAACGGTTAACCCTTTTGAGGTATAAGAGATACCGAAATCGCCATCTAAATAATATCCCCTATCGTTAAAACGGGCGATAGATGGGTCGTTAATGTCGCTGTTTTTTATACTACTCAAATCTAGTCTATCCTGACTGGCGCCAAAAGAGATCCCGAAGTTTAGTTTCTGGTCGTCGTTGCTTAAGGGCAGGTGGTAGGCGAAGGTACCCACGGCTTTGGTACGCTGTATGCCGCCCGATTTCTCGTTGTAGAAATTTACACCCCAGCCCACTTTGTTTACCTGCTGATCGAGTGTAACGCTTTGGGTAAGCGGTGCGCCCGGGATGTTCGACCATTGTTTACGGAAACTGCCGTTAATGTTAAAACCTTCGGTAATACCTGCCATTGATGGGTTAACCAGGTAACGGTTCTGGAAATATTGCGCATTTAAGGGAAGGATCTGTGCCTTCACGGTGCCTAAAAATAATGTACTGGCTGCAAATAGAAACGTTACGCGACGCATTTGCTTTATGTTTTTTGTAATTGCTTTCATGTCTGTAATTAGTCTCTAATGATATTGATAAAACCTTTAAATGTACCGATGCCCTTACCGAGATCGATAATGTAATAATAAGTGCCTTCGCTTAAAGGACTACCGTTTATGGTTCCATCCCAATCGTTGGCATAAGTTTGTTTGGTGTACAAAACCCGCCCGGCCTTATCAAATATTTTTAAGGTATTGTTTGGATAATAATCGATGTTTTTTACGATAAATTTATCGTTGTAACCATCGCCATTTGGCGTAATTACCGTGCTGGCTTCCAGCTTATAATCTTCGGTTACCGCAATCGAAATGGTTTGATCGCTTACACAACCGCTGGCATTGGTTACGGTTACTTTATAGGTGCCGCTTTGTTTTGGCCTGATGGTTGCCGATGCGGTATTTTGTCCGTTGGTAATTTCGGCACCCGTCCAGCTGTATTGTACACCGCCAGTTGCAGTTAAAACAAGGGCATCGCCTTTTGAAATGGTTAGCCCTTTATTGCTGCTAATAGAAACTACTGGTAAAGCATTTACGGTTACGGTAGCGGTTCCGGTTTGTAACTGGTTGGCATAGGCATCTGCCACGCTTACCAAAGTATAGGTAAATGTACCAGGTATATTTGTAGGGGCGCTTACTGTTGCGGTGGTTGCGCTTGCGCTTGTGGTTACCGTGCGGTTGCTACCTCCATTAATGGTATAAGTAAAGGTATAAGGCGCTGTACCTGCCGAGCCGGTAAAGGTAATATTTGGCGATGGACCAAAGTTACATATGGCTGTATTACCAGCTATTGTTGCTACAGGTAATGGACGGATAATTACAGTTGCCGAACCGGTTTGCGGCTGACTACAGTTTACATCTGCAACGCTTACCAGGTTGTACACAAAAGTACCTACCACATTGGTTGGCGCTGCTACTGTTGCTGTATTTCCTCCTGTAGATGTTACGGTACGGTTGCTGCCTCCATTAATGTTATAGGTAAAAGTGTAAGGCGCTGTGCCGTTTGCACCGGTAAAGGTAATGTTAGGTGCCGTAGCTAAATTAGGTACTGCGGTAGAACCGGATAGGGTTGCGGTAGCAAGTGCTCTAACGGTAATAACGGCAGTTCCGGATTGGTTTTGACCTGCATTTACATCAGATACACTGATGAGGTTGTAGTTAAAGGTTCCGGCAGCATTAGATGGTGCAATTACCGTAGCGGTTGTATTGGTGCCCGTGGTGCTAACCGTTTGGTTTGCCCCGCCGTTAATGTTGTAAGTAAACACATAAGGGCCGGTACCATTGCCTCCTGTAAAAGTAACTGTTGGTGCGGTACCGTTTAAGCATAGCGCAGTTGTACCAGAAATGCTGGCCACAGGGATAGGGTTAATTTTAACAGTGGTAGAAATATTCTGCACCTGTGTACTGTAAGCATCAGTTATGCTGGTAACGGTATAAACAAAAGTACCCACAGTATTGGTTGGTACGCTAAGTGTTGCCGTAGCGGTTGCAGCTGTTAAGGTTTGAGGCGCAGCTCCGTTAATGTTATAGGTAAAAGTAAAAGGTGCGGTACCTGCAATTGCTGTAAAGGTAATTACCGGGGCTATGCTATTCTGCGGAACAGAAACACTTGCGCTTAGGGCTGCAATTGGTTTGGCATTAATATGCAGGTTAGCAGGTTTATAGGTAATGGCGTAATTGGTACTTAAGGCCAATGTGCCCTGTTGGATAGCATAATCGCCAGCGGTTTCGCCCGCCACACGTGTTAAAGTACCGGTAAAAGCATCTGTACCTACTAGGGCTGGGGTAGAAGTATAACTTAATACAGGATCAGCCGTTCCTTCAACCTTGGTTTTAGCATCAGCCGTTACGGTAATGGCTTTAGGGGCAATGGTTAATACCTGTTGTTTCGCAACTGCGGGATTAAAGAAAGTATCGCCAGGTTGATTGGCCGTAATGGTTACGGTACCTGCTTTTACAATATGGATATCGTTATTGCTGATAGTGGCAATATTGGTATCGCTACTGGTGTATTCGATGTTGATGCTGGTATTGTCGCTGGTGGCACCTGCTGCAAGATCAGGATCGCCATAAGTAGCCGTTCTGGTGGCAGTAAAGGTGATGTTCTGGTCTTTTTTAACCGTTGCATCATCTCTGGTATACCAGATGGGAGAGGTAATGATGCGGCTTCCGTCTGCTTCTACGATATCGGCATAATAATAACCCGTGGCCAGGTTGGCCAAAGCATTATCGGTATAGGTTAAACTTGCGGTTGGGCTGGTGGTTAATTCTACCGGATTAATGCCGTTCCCTGGTGTACCGTATAAAATTTTAATGCTGGTTACAGGGCTGGTGGTAATTGAACTTACTGCTATCTGCGGCGCACCAGCGGTTTTAAATACACTGCCTACCGGTTGTTTGTTAATGGTAAAAACAATTTTAGCCGCCGAATCTTGCGAGGCATAAAAACGCATCTTTTTAATGGCATCCAATAAATCGTTCTCGGTAAGGGCAGGGGCCATTACCACCAACCTTGAACGGGTATGCTTGCCAAAAGTCATGTTGTGGTTATCATGATCGATGGTTGCGCCAAGGTGATAACCTTTGGCCAGCATGCGGTTATAATAACTTAAATAACTCATTGAGCTGGCTGGATCGGAATAGGTTACATTGGTAGAAAATGCAGGACCACTTTCTAAGGCGGCACCTACAATGGCGCTATCGGCACTTAAATCGTAAGTGGCCGAGATGTTATTAAAATCGGTTGTATTAGGGTGTGCCAAAGTAGCTACGGCATTTAAACCATGGCGGTTAATGATCCTGAACAAACCTGCAGGGCCGGTATAAGTGCTTTTAGGTACATAAATCTGGTTTTCGCCGGGCTCCCAGCCAATCAGTGAATCGATACCGTACACAATTACGTGTCCGCCACCGCTGATTACGCCCCATTCCATACCGTGCAAGGCAACGAAAGTAGATGTAGTTGCATTTTTGGCTGCAATTATGCCGGGTTGCCAGTTGGCTAAAGACATGCCTGCCTGTGTGTGGTTATGCTCCGATATCCCAAGGAAATCGAGTTTCATCGCCGTTTTGGCAAAAGCATAATCATCTTCTGGTTTTTTGGTTAAATCGTCTTTATTTCCATCAGAATAACTGCTGTGGCTGTGTAAGTTACCATAATAGAAATTCAGTTTGTTTACATCGAGAATACCGGTTTTAAAATTACCTAAAAGGGGCTGTGTGGTTAAATATAAAGGGCCACCGCTGCAGGCACTGTTTACCGCATAAGTGAAAAAGTAATAATTGGTGTTTTGGGTTAAGCCATTTCTGATAAATGAAGTGCCTGTTCCCCTTTTTACCACAATACCACCACCTAAAGCATCGCCCACATTATAAACCGTTTGGTTTACCGGTGCTGCGGTTAAGGTGTTGCTGGTACTCATTACCACCAGGTATTCATCTGCTGCGCTGGCGGCCGTAAAAGAAGCCTGGATAAAGTTGTAGTTAGAAGAAGTAATGGTAAAAGCTGTAGGCTGTGCGGTTGGCGTGGTACAAGGAAATAAGGTTTTGGTGGTTTGTGCCGCGGTTAAAATATTGGTGGTTAAATATTTCGGTCCGCCGGTACAAGAAAGGTTGTTCAATGGAACAATAAAATAGTTGTATGTAGTAGAACTGTTTAAACCGTTATCGGTAAAGGTATTACTTACAATTTTATTGATTACCGTACCACCACCAAAGGAAGAACCAACAGCATAAGCAGTACCATCAGCCGGAAGCGCACTTAATGTAGCGTTTAAACTTCTGATGATCAGGTATTCGTTGGCATCGGCCGATTTGGTAAAGGTTGCGGTGATGCTGCCTGTGGTAACAGCACTAAAAGTTAAAGCGGTGGCAGGACTGGTTGGTGCCGCGCAGGCAGGTAAGTTAGGTGGAAAATGTACACCCAATCTATTAGGATCGTCATCATCAATGGCATTTTGAACGGTAGCCAGTGGTGTTCTGGTCCAATCGTCGTCTACGTAAGTAGGACTAGGTGCGGTTACATTCAAACTTCTTACATAAGAAACATCTTTGGCGTTAACACCCTGACCGAAAGCATCGATAATGTTGTTATTGGCATCTAAAAGGGCTACACCATCGTTACCGTTAAAGTTGATGACAGTGTTGCTGTTTAATATGGCACTGGCAGGACTTAGGTAAGGTACTTCGGTATTGCTGTTGCCCGTATTGCCCAAAAGTACGGAGCCATGGGCCGGAATGGTAAAGTTTAAGTTTACCGTTTGTGAAGGTGCACCAGTGATGTTGATGTTACCCGCATCGCCAGAGATATTGTATAAAGCTAATTTTAACTGTGGTGATGCGGTATTAATCGGGGCGTTGCTCAAATTGGTTAATTCGATCCATTTGTTTACTGAGCTACCTTCGTAATATTGACTGATGATTACAGGTGCGCTCACCAAAGGCGGGTTAGCTGTTGTGGCATCAACGGTGGCCACTGTGGTTTGTAAATTGCCAGCAGCATCTTGTGCCACTACATATAAGGTATAACCGGTGCCGATTGTTAAACCGGTGATGGATGCGCTGGCATCGGTATTGGCGGTATTGGCAAATGAGCCTGATTTTAAAGCGGCAGATCCGCTTCCATCCTGTGCGGCTTTAACCTGTGCAGGTGTTGGAGCAGTGCCTCCCGAAAGGGCAAGTACATAATAGGTGGTACCCGCCTCGTTAATGTTGTTTACAAAATCGACTGAAGTGGTGGTAACTGTAGTGGTTTTTGGGTAAGTTGCTGCCGTTACCGGTGGGGTAACGTCGCCTCCAACACCGGTACCAGTGAGGCTAACATTGATGGAAGTTGCTCCGGTACTCGAAATCTGTACGTTGCCCGAAGATGGACCAACAACCGTGGGATTATACCTCACATAAACCGTTGGCGAAGCTGAAACTTCAGAAGTACTATAGGTTATGGCTGTGCTAAAAGTGCTGTTGTCTTTCGATACCGTAAAAGGTAAAGTTGTGGTTACATTGGTGTTTGCTGTGGTATTGCTGCCGCTTAAAGTAAAACTCTGTGCAGTAGAATTTGTTGCTATCGTTTGGTTTCCAAATGCCAAACTGGTTGGCGATGCAGCTAGTGAAGGCGTAGATGGTCCTCCACCAGAAGTAAAGGATAAACTAAAATTATCTATAGCCGTTGAAGGTCTGTTGCCAGATCCTGTAGTGGCGCCTACGGCTACAATTCTGATCCAAACCGGACCAACATTGTTGTCTAAAGCAGTACCGAAATCGGCATTTATGGTGTTTATCCCATTAGTAGATCCTCCTGTAGTTAAAATGCCAGTAGTGGTTGCAGCGGTAAAAACGGTTGGAGAGGCCCCAAATCCATAATCAACCCGCCATGTGGTTGTTCTTGGCGAACTCGCATCTAACGATTGAAGGTCAAAAGATAATTTGAAAGCTGTTTTTCCTGTAGTATTGCTTACCTGAAAGGCAAAACCCACACCATTATCTGATGCAGCTACCTGCCTGATTCCAAGTGCTCTATTGGTTGCTGCTGTTTGTGCTGCTGTTGCAGCAGTCAAGCCAATGGATCCAGAAGCGAAATTTTTGAATGTACCTCCGGTAGAATTCCACGCTGTGGTACTACCTGGTGTATTGATGTAGGTTGCAACAACACCTAAACTGGTTGTGGTGGCAGTAGTCCGAAGTGTAAAGCCATCGGGTAATGCAGTTCCAATGCCATCGAAATTTTCTACATAAGGAGAAGTAGTGAGCGTTACCTGCGCCAGTAGCCTACTTGTTATGAGAAATAATAAGGGTAATAGTAAAAGTTTTTTCATACAATTTTGTTAGGGATATGAAATGATGATTAATCTTTTTGAATAAGTTAGTAGAGCGAATTAAGTGTAATCGCTTTATTCATCGGGAACGGTCCCGCGAGGATTCGAATGATTAGAAGTAAAGTTTTGCCATACAGAATAATAAGGATTGTAATTAGAAGATTTTTGATCATTGAGCGCAAACCATCATCACTACAGGGTAAAATCTGTAGCAATTATGCGAAAATCATTTGCCTGACAACGATTTTTTTAGCTGGAAAGCTTTATTGGAGTAATTGTAGCGCCATATAGAATGATTAGGTTACGAAAATATACGTTGAATATTAATTCAGTATTAGAATGAAGTTAATTTTAGTTGTTGGTTTTGTTAAAAGCTTGTGGAGTACGGCATTAAAAATATAAATTTATATATTTCTTTGATATTTAGGGCGGATGTTGATAAATTTTAGGACCCTATGCTATAGTGAATTTAGTCTTTTCTCTTTAGAAGAGGCGGATTGGGTTTAAAGCGTTCGCTATAATACGGTTGTTATTCTACTCTTACAATAAATCAGTCATTACGATGAGGCTTTTTCAGCCGATGAAGCAATCTTATTATTATGGTTTAAGGGGAGGTTTTGCCCTTTACTCAGCCTTGCTTCGGCTACCGATGAAAAATCGGTACAGGTTCACTGCCGCCGAGGGGCTCTTTCTTTATCTTTGATGAAAGGAGATCTTTAGACTATGTTAAAAGATTTCTCCATTCCGCTGTGCTACAGTCGAAATGACGACCGATTTTTGAGTCTGTCATTCTTAACCTCTCGATGAATCTGTTTTTTGATTTTTTTACATGGAACCGGACCACTCACTTCCTGAAAAGCAATCGGATATTATAAGGCAGTAGGTTATCCGGCTTTATACTGTAAAAGATCTTACAAATACTCTTCTATGTTCCCTTTACCCTCACGGATAATTTCAAACTCGCCTGTGGTGCAATCAATCACGGTAGAGGCTTCGTTATCGCCAAAACCACCATCGATTACCAGATCGACTAAATCTTCATATTTTTCGTGGATCAATTCCGGATCGGTAGAATATTCGATTACATCATCATCATCCTTTATCGAAGTAGATAGGATAGGGTTACCCAGTTCTTTTACAATACAACGTGCAATGTTATTATCGGGTACACGGATACCCACCGTTTTTTTATTGGAACTTAATAATTTGGGTACGTTGTTGTTCGCGTTAAAGATAAAGGTAAACGGCCCTGGCAAAGCTTTTTTTAAAACCCTGAAAGTGGTATTGTCAATAGGTTTAATGTAATCAGATATATGCTTTAAATCGTGGCAGATGAAGGAGAAATTGGCTTTTTCGGGTTTAATACCACGTATTCTGCATATTTTTTCGATGGCTTTCGGATTGGTAATATCGCAGCCCAAACCATAAATGGTATCGGTAGGGTAGATGATTAAACCACCTTTTTTCAGCACCTCAACAACTTGTTCAATGGCTCTTTCGTTCGGGTTTTCTGGATAAATCTTAATAAGCATAGCGTAAAAATAACAAATTAATGGTGTCAGTTGTTTAATAATCCTAATCTTTGTACTAACAAAACATACGCTAATCTATTATTATGAGAAAAGCTTTCGTCGCGATTGCCGCATTTTTAGTTGCCCTGACCATTATGCTGGGCTTGTATCATCCCTTTTTATGGTGGACGTTCATTTTTACAGGTCCTTTTGTACTACTTGGTATATACGATTTATATCAGCCCAAGCATAGTATTGTGAGAAACTACCCGGTTTTTGGCCGTTTAAGGTATTTTATGGAGGAGTTAAGGCCGAAAGTTTACCAGTATTTTGTAGAAAGTGATACCAACGGTACGCCTTACAGCAGGTTAAACCGCTCTTTAATTTATCAACGGGCTAAAAAAGATAACGATACCATTCCATTCGGAACACAGTTAAATGTTTATGATAATGGCTACGAATGGTTAAGCCATAGTATTGCGGCTATTTCTCACCACGAATTAAATTTAGATCCGCGAGTTACGGTTGGCGGACCAGATTGTAAAAAACCTTACTCTGCCAGTATTTATAATATTTCGGCCATGAGTTTTGGGTCCTTAAGTCAGAATGCCATTCTGGCCTTAAACGGTGGTGCAAAAATGGGCAACTTTGCCCATAATACCGGCGAAGGTGGCATCAGCGATTATCACCGTAAGCCAGGTGGCGATTTAATCTGGCAGATTGGTACCGGTTATTTTGGTTGCCGTAATGCCGATGGTACTTTTAATTACGATGCTTATGCTGAAAGGGCAAAAACCGATCAGGTAAAAATGATCGAAATAAAACTTTCTCAGGGCGCTAAACCTGGGCATGGTGGTATGCTGCCAGCCAAAAAGGTAACACCAGAAGTGGCTAGGATCCGTTTAGTGCCCGAAGGTAAAGATGTATTGTCGCCGCCAGCGCACTCGGCCTTTAATACACCAATCGGCTTGTTGGAGTTTGTTAAAAAACTTCGCGATTTATCGGATGGTAAACCTGTAGGATTTAAACTTTGTATTGGTCGTAAAAGCGAATTTTATGCCATTTGTAAAGCCATGGTAGAAACCGGGATTTATCCTGATTTTATTACCGTTGATGGTGGTGAGGGTGGAACAGGTGCTGCACCACAGGAGTTTTCGAATTCGGTAGGTATGCCTTTGCGCGAAGGTGTGGCTTTTGTGTACGATGTTTTAAATGGTTTTGACCTGAAAAAACACATTAAAATTATTGCTTCGGGTAAAGTGGCAACAGGTTTCGATCTGGTTAAAAATATAGCCCTTGGTGCCGATATGTGTAATGCTGCCCGTGGAATGATGTTTGCTTTGGGCTGTATCCAGGCGCTAGAGTGTAACAGTAATACTTGCCCAACAGGTGTGGCCACGCAAGATCCAAGCCTGATGAAAGGTTTAGTGGTAGAAGATAAAACCGTGCGTGTTAAAAATTTCCATAACCTGACTGTAGCCAGCGCCGTCGAATTATTAGGTGCTGCGGGTTTAAGAGAAACACATCAGTTAAGCCGGGCATACATCAATAGGCGTGTAAGCCCAAGTGTAATGCAGAGTTATTTGGAAACTTTTCCATATATCCCGGCAGGTAGTTTGTTAAAAACGCCATATCCAACGCGTTACGAACTGGGAATGGCACTCAGTACTTCGGCCAGTTTTGCACCTACTGATTATAAGGTTTCGGCAGTAGATTATGCGCATGCGAATCCATATGGTGATACGATGCATGAGGAAGGCCGTTAAGACGACTAGCGAAGTTTCAAAGTGCGCAAGCGTAGGCAGAACTTCGTAAGTCTGGCGTACGGTAACTCATTAGTTTTTTGGAAAGCAAGGGCAGTACTGCTTAGGTTTGAGTAGTACTGCTTTTGCTGCAAGTCCTCATCCGATGCTAATTTAGTGCCGATTCATCGGTAAAGGATCGGATTCCGGGCTTTACGCGTCAATCTAGGTTTAGGTGGCAGAGATAGAAGGATTATTAAGGTGTAAAAATAGCATGATAGATACTGAAACAAGTTCAGTATGACGGGATTTGTTCTCTCGAATCGTCACCCTGAGTTTATTTTAGGATCTAATGACGCAAAATAGCATGATAGATATTGAAACAGGTTCAGTATGACGGAAGCCGTTCTCTCGAATCGTCACCCTGAATTTATTTTAGGATCTAATGACGCAAAATAGCATGATAGATACTGAAACAGGTTCAGTATGATGGAAGCCGTTCTCTCAATCGTCACCCTGAATTTATTTCAGGGTCTAATGATGGAAAATAATATGATAGATACTGAAACAAGTTCACTGTTGTCCGGAGAAATATTTTTTTGTTTATAAAAAAGGGTAGCTTTAAGTCTACCCTTTGTAGTGTTATATTTGAG
>NZ_JACHCQ010000052.1 GCF_014205835.1 Pedobacter sp. AK013
GGGTTTGTTCGGCTTGATTCAAGGGAAGTTATAATTGTTGTAATACCACAAAGAAACAAATTATTTTATTCCCCCCAACTTTTCCGCTTGATCCAGAAAACGTGGTAACTATATGACAAACAAAATTAATTCTATAAACAAAAAAACCTTTCATTTCTGAAAGGTTTTTGTTCGATTTTTTTTGTGTACTCGGGGCGGGAATCGAACCCGCACGCCTTTGAAAGCACAGGATTTTAAGTCCTGCGTGTCTACCAGTTCCACCACCCGAGCATTAGCCGCTACCGATCTCCATCGGTTTGGTTAACTTTAAAATAAATGCCTTCTGGTAGGAAGGCATTTATTTGGAGCGAAAGACGAGATTCGAACTCGCGACCCCGACCTTGGCAAGGTCGTGCTCTACCAACTGAGCTACTTTCGCATTTACAAAACTGATGTTGTTGTTTCGTTTTGGTGATGCAAATATAGGCAGATTTATATTTCTGTCAAGAGATTTCTTGTTAAAAATTTAATATTTAATTTAAATTGCTGGCTTTCAGTACAAGTAAAATTAAATCAGTTTCAAAACCTTTTGCCTGAAGGTAGCTCATTAACTTATTTTTTCTTTTAAACAGATCATTTTCGTTTAAACCTTCCGCTTTTTTTAAGGCTAATTTTTCGATGGTTTGTATATAATCATCATCATCGATGCTATAAATTGCCTTTTGCAAAATTTTATCGGGTACCCCTTTTAATTTTAAACCTTGTTTAATTTTAACACGCCCCCAGTGTTTAATGTTAAATTTACCAGATGCATAACTTTTAGCAAATCTTTCTTCATTTAAAAAATTATTTAAAATCAGCTCGCTTATAATTTCTTCCAGTTCGTCGCCACGTATTCCCCATTCTACCAGTTTATACCGCACTTCCTTTTGCGAACGCTCCTGGTAAACACAAAAACGCTCGGCTTTTACCAAAGCTTGTTTTTTATCTAATAATACTGCTTCTTGTTTACCGCTTTTCATAATTAATTACTGAAATTCGTAAAAATAAAAGCGATTACCGTATTTTTCTGAATATAATAACATGCAAAATCCAATATACACCATCACCAAAATAGCCGAAATTTTAAATGCCGATGCCAAATTAATTGATGGACAGGTAATTATTCAATATTTGGTAGTTGATAGCCGTTCGGTTTTGGTGCCAGAAAATTCTGTGTTTTTTGCTTTGTCTTCGCACCGCGATGGACATGAATTTATTAAAGATGCTTATGCAAAGGAAATCAGGAATTTTGTAATTACAGAATCAAAATACATTCAGGAATACCCCGACTGCAATTTTTTACTGGTGGATGATACTTTAGCGGCGCTACAAAAACTTGCTATCGAACACCGGAATAAATTTGACCTAAAAACAATCGGCATTACTGGTAGTAATGGAAAAACGATCGTTAAAGAATGGCTTTACCAGCTTCTGGCAGCTGATTTTAACATTGTTAAAAGCCCGAAAAGTTATAACTCACAGATTGGCGTACCACTTTCGGTATGGCAGATCGAGACCGACCATACCTTAGGGATTTTCGAAGCCGGTATTTCTGCCGTGAACGAAATGCAACATTTAGCTGAAATTATCCGTCCTGAAATCGGGATTTTAACCAATATCGGTGAGGCACATGCAGAAGGATTTGTTTCTAAAAAGGAAAAACTGACAGAGAAACTGAAGCTTTTTGCCACTTCCGAATTATTTATTTATTCGCCCGATTATGTAACCGAAATCAGTACAAAAGAACTTCCTGGTAAAAAACAGTTTAGTTGGAGCAGTAAACAAACCGCAGATCTTCAGATTATTGCAGTTGAACCCATTGAAGGAAATTGCTACTTAAGGGCCATTTATCAAGATACCGAAATAGAGTGCATGCTGCCTTTTAAAGATAAAGCCTCGATAGAAAATGGCATGATCTGTTGGGCAACTTTATTGGCTTTAGGTTATACCCCTGAACAGGCCGATCTGCGTTTAGAAAAACTAAGCCATGTAAGCATGCGCTTAGAGCTGAAAAATGGAATTAACCAATGTTCCATTATCGACGATTCTTACAGCGCCGATATTTCTTCATTGGCCATTGCCCTAGATTTTTTAAATCAACAGAATCAGCACCCAAAGAAAACCGTTATTCTTTCCGAACTATTTGAAACAGGAAGAGAAGATTTGGATTTATACACCGAAATAGCCGAATTGCTTTTACAGAAGAAAGTAAACCGCCTGATTGGAATAGGAACACATATTTCGCGGTTTGCTGATCTTTTTAAGTTTGAAACGCAGTTTTTCGACGATACCAATGCCTTTATCGATGCTTTCCCTCGTTTACAGTTTAACCACGAAACGATATTGGTAAAAGGGGCCAGGCGGTTCGAATTTGGCCGGATCAGTAAACTCCTTACCCAGAAAATACACGATACGGTTTTAGAAATCGACCTGAATGCCATGGTGAATAACCTGCAGTTTTACCGCTCTAAAATTAAGCATGGCGTTAAAATAATGGCCATGGTTAAGGCCTTTTCTTATGGAAGCGGAAGTTTTGAAATTGCCAATTTACTGCAGTTCCATAAAGTAGATTATTTGGCGGTAGCTTATGCCGATGAAGGCATTGCTTTGCGTAAAGCAGGTATTACTTTGCCCATTATGGTGATGAGTCCTGAGGAATCTGCTTTCGAAGCCATTATCAAACATCGGCTCGAACCCGAAATTTACAGTGTAGAAATCCTGAATAGCTTTTTAAATGCACTATCCGATTATGACTTCGATTATCCGATCCACATTAAAATTGATAGTGGCATGCACCGTTTAGGTTTTGATCAACCTGAAATGGATGCCTTATCTGGCCTGTTAAAAGATTCCGCAAGGGTAAAAGTGCAGAGTATTTTTTCTCACTTGGTGGCTAGTGATGCTGCAGAGCATGATGGATTTACCCAGCAGCAGATTGATAAATTTAAAATCATTGCCAATCAGTTGGTTAATGTTTTGGGCTATAAGCCATTACTGCATATTTCCAATACCTCTGGTATCTCGCGCTGGCCCGAAGCGCAGATGGATATGGTACGTTTAGGAATTGGTTTATATGGCTTCGATTCTGCTTTGGCAAATAACCGTGGTTTACAGACGGTAATGGTGCTTAAAACTACGGTTACCCAAGTAAAAACGCTGGAAGCAGGCGAAACCGTAGGTTACAGCAGAAAAGGTGTGATGCAAAATGGCGGAAAAATTGCCACTGTAAAAATTGGTTATGCAGATGGATATACCAGGTATTTTGGTAATGGCGTTGGCAAAATGCTCATTAATGGCCATTTAGTACCTGTAATAGGCTCAATCTGCATGGACATGACCATGTTGGATGTTACGGGTATCGATGTGAAACCAGGGGATGAGGCTATTGTTTTCAACAAAGAACACACCATTATGCAATTGGCGAAAGATATTAATACCATTCCGTATGAAATTCTAACCAATATCTCGCAAAGGGTAAAGAGGATTTATTTCTACGAATAAGTTCATTAGTCGTTGGTTCATGGGTCATTAGTATGACAAATTGCCTATTGGTTCAATTGTTCATTAGTAAAGCAAAATGCCTATTAGTTTACTGGTTCATTGGTCAATAGTTTTATAGTTCATAGCCAACGGTAACTAGCAATGGCTAAAATATGCATCCTACACAAATGGATCACTCTATTATAACGGATCGCACAGCTATGCACCCTACACAAATGAACTAATGACGAATAAACGATTGAACTAAAAAAAATGCTAAGTTTGCACCATGAACAAAGTCGGGAAAGCCATTTTAAACTATTTGATTAAAGGTTTATTAATTGTTGTGCCCATAGCCGTGAGTATTTTTATTGTGGTTTGGGCAGTTACAACGGTTGATAGCTGGTTAAATGTAAACAATATTTTAGGCGTAAATCCACGCACAGGCGAAAGCCGCAATATTCCCGGTTTAGGTTTGTTGACCGTTTTGACCATTATTTTGCTTGCCGGTATCTTTGTAACCAATCTGGTAACCGAGCCTATGTACAACTGGTTTCAGCGGATGATGCAAAGGTTGCCCTTGCTTAATTTTATTTATTCATCTATAAAAGATTTAACGGAAGCTTTTGTTGGCGACGAGAAAAAATTTAATCACCCGGTACTGGTAGAAGTGGAGGGAGGTTTGAAAAAGATCGGATTTTTAACACAGAACGACCTGCATAAACTCGATCTGCCTGATGAAGTAGCTGTTTACTTTCCACTTTCCTATTCTTTTGCTGGTCAGCTTTGCATTGTAAGAAGAGATAAGGTAACCGATTTGCAAATGACAGCGGCTGATGCCATGAAATTGGTAGTGAGCGGCGGCGTAAGTGGACTATAAGCATTTCTAAATGATTACAATATACCATAATAACAGATGTACCAAAAGCCGTTGTGCCTTAGCAGAATTAGAAAATAGTGGAAAGGCTTTTGAAGTGGTTTATTACCTGGAAACCCCGCCCAGTAAGACTGAACTGGAAGAAATTATCCAGAAATTGGATATTAAACCATTGGAATTGATCCGTAAAGGCGAAAAGGTTTTTATTGAAAATTATAAAGGAAAAACCTTAACCGATGAAGAATGGCTTGAAGCCATGATTACACATCCAATTTTAATGGAAAGACCGATTATTGTCTCAGGAGATCAGGCCGTTATTGCCAGACCAACCGAAAAGATAAAAGAGATTTTGGGATAACCTAAAAAGTCTCTCTCGAGATACGTCCCCCTGAATTTATTTCAGGGTCTTATATGAAGGATAGATGCTGACTCTAGTCGTAGCGTCTCGCTACGACATACAATAGTTCCGTAACTTAAATTTAGTATTTTCTAATGTCTTAGCGACACGCATAGACCAGATTAGCTAACTCTAGTCGTAGCGTCCCGCTACGATAAAATAGTTCGTTTTAATGTGGTACGTCACCCTGAATTTATTTCAGGGTCTATATGAAGTATGGATGCTGAAATAAATTCAGCATGACGATCTCGTTTAGAAATAGACTTCGAAGAACAATCTGCAGAATCTAAAAAATATTCTTGAAACTAAACAGAATAAACATAAAAATGATAAAACCAACAAGCAGCCTCGAATAGTATTCGCGAATAAAAAGCCCGCATAAAATCAGCATATCATCATCTACATTGGTATGTAACATTCCATTTCCGGTTGTAGCATTAAACAAAATCTGCTTATCCTGATGGTTATTTAAAGACCATCTACTTAACCAGCTGTTTTGAAAGCTCCAGTCAAAAGTATCGCCAGAGGCAAATACAATTTTAGCCTTAAAACGAAGCCAGTCATAAGTAATTATAGCTAAAACCTCATTCTGATTGTTCAATAATTTAGTTTCAGGTTTAGAATATCCTTCACTTTTTAACAGGTAAATACCTGCCTGGGTAGTGGCTATTGCCGAATTCTTCCACGAACTAAAATTCAGCGAAAATTTTAATAGTCCGTTGTTAAATACCTGATAATTGCTATCAAATAAACCTTTTCTCCAATTTAATACCTGTTCCATCTCACAAAAGGATTTAATTTATCACTAATTATGAAGTGTCGATGCCGTAATGATCGGCATGAAGCACACAATAAGCAGAATTGCCTGTTTATTATAGATCTGCTTAATAAATAAACCTGCTATAATCAATAATTCGTTATCGGTATCAGAAGATAATGCACCACTGCTGCTGCTAGCGTTGTACATAATGTGCTCATCTTTATAATTGCTCACCGTCCATTGCGAACGCCATAAATTTGTCGACTTCCATTCGTACTGTTCACCCGATTTTAAGCTGATAACCGCCTTCGATTTCCAGGTGTCATAAGTAATCATGGCTACTGTTTCATTTGTTTTTCTGTCGATTACTTTGGTACTCGATTGCCAAAAGCCTTCATTGGAGAAGAAATAATTTTTATCTTCAAACATGCTTTCCGCATCGCTTTTCCACGTTCCAAAAGTGATTGCTCCTTTTTGTACCCCGTCTGCAAAGAGTTGAAAGTTTCCGTTAAGCCAATTACTTTTCCAGTTGATAAATTTCGACATTTTAATTGCGTTTTATTTTAGATACCCGTTGGTTGAAGTTGTTACATAAAAAAAGCGCTTATTGTTTGTAAGCACTTTTTCAGTTGGCAGTTATTAGTTTTCAATTTTCAGTTAACCGATTTAAACAATTAACCAGTTAACCATCTTGAACTGACTAATCAACCAATGGCAAATTAACCATTGAACTGGCCTAGAAATTCGGTTTAAGTACATATTTATCGTAGAAGCGGAAAATATGCTCTGCGGCTTCTTCCGCTGTATCTACCAATCTGAAAAGATTTAAGTCTTCTTCGTGGATATTGTGTTCTTTTTGAAGCATAGTACTTTTAATCCATTCAATTAAACCTCCCCAATAGTCAACACCGACCAATACGATCGGGAAACGAGCGATTTTTCCGGTCTGGATAAGTGTTAAAGCTTCAAACAGCTCATCCATAGTGCCAAATCCGCCTGGTAGTACTACAAAGCCCTGGCTATATTTCATAAACATTACCTTCCTCACAAAGAAATAATCAAACTCCAGTAATTTATTGTGATCGATATATTTATTGTGGAACTGCTCAAATGGTAACTCAATGTTTAAGCCTACTGATTTACCTCCATTGGTGTGTGCACCTTTGTTACCCGCCTCCATAATACCTGGGCCACCGCCAGTAATTACGCCATAACCTCTATCGGTTAATAATTTACCGCACTGCTCTGCCAATTGGTAATACCGGTGTGTTTGGGCAGTACGTGCCGAACCATAAATGGTAACGCAGGGGCCAATTTTAGCTAGTTTTTCAAAACCGTCTACAAACTCGGCCATGATTTTAAAAATTTGCCAAGAGTCTGTTACTTTGATTTCTTGCCAGTCTTTGTTTTCGAAAGCACTTCTAATTTTTTCTTCACTCGTCATATACTGTTATTCTAATATTAAAATTTGGTTTGTGCATCAGTTTTTTTGCTGATGAACAACAAACCTATAAATGTGATTAAACCGTTAATTAAAATCAGTTCAACACTAAATACATATCCGCCCAATATTGTGGCCGAATTGCTTGCAAGCAAGTAACATAAAAAAGGTGATAATAAGCAAACTATTGGCACTAATTTATCATGAAGTCCGCGTTTTTTTACAAATAATCCAAAACTATACAAGCCTAAGAGCGGTCCGTAGGTGTAAGAGGCGATGGTAAAAATTAAGCTTACTACCGATGAACTGTTCAGTGCATTGATTACGATGATAACAAGGAACATCAAAATAGAAAAGGCCACGTGTACGGTATGACGTTTTTTAACAGCATCTTTAGCATTTACATTTTCTGTTTTAGCCATGCCTAAAAAGTCTACACAGAACGATGTGGTTAAGGCTGTAAGTGCTGAGTCGGTTGTGGCAAATGTTGCCGCTGTTAAGCCCAGCATAAATATAATAGCAGGTATTGCACCCAGGTTATTTAAAGCAATTTCGGGGAACAATAAATCTGTTCTCGGTTTTGCAGTAATGTGGTCTAATGGGATATCGATACCGTTTTTCGCCGCAAAAATGTATAACAATGCACCCACACTCAAAAAGAAAACATTTAAAATTACAAATACACCTGTAAAAGTGAACATATTTTTCTGTGCCTCTTTGATGGTGCTCATGCTCAGGTTTTTCTGCATCAAATCCTGATCTAAGCCTGTCATCGCGATGGTAACGAAAATACCGCCGATAAACTGTTTACTGAAGTAGAATTTATTGGTCAGGAAATCATTTAAAAAGAATATTTTCGAATAACTGCTGTTTTTTACCGTTTCGAATGCCTGTGGAATACTGAAATCAAGACTGTTACAGATGAAATAAATGGTTAGGAAAACTGATAAAACGAGGAAAAATGTTTGCAAAGTATCGGTAATGATGATGGTTTTTAACCCACCCTTAAACGTGTACGACCAGATCAATGCCAAAGAAATTAAAACCGTTAACCAGAACGGAATGCCATAATTATCGAATATAAAACGCTGTAAAACAATCACTACGAGGTATAATCTGGTAGCTGATCCCAGAGTGCGGCTCAATAAAAATATCGATGCTGCTGTTTTATAGCTATAATGGCCTAATCTTTTTTCGATATAGCTGTAAATAGATGTTAAGTTCATCCGGTAGTATAGTGGTAGCAAAACTGTAGCTATAATAATAAAGCCAACTGCATTACCCAATACAAACTGAAAATATTGAAATTGGTTTCCGCCGGGTGCGCCAACTTCTCCGGGTACCGAAATAAAAGTAACGCCCGAAAGTGCGGTTCCGATCATTCCAAAGGCAACTAAATACCATTTAGAGTTCCGGTTGGCAACAAAGAAAGTAGAATTATCGGATGAATTTTTTGAAGTTACAAATGAGATAATGATCAGCAATAAAAAGTAACCGATCAGGAAACACAATAGGATGGTTGGAGACATAGTTTCGTATTAAGCTGATAAATGTAAAGAAAACTATCAAATCAAGCAATATTCTTGAGTCTGAAGTCTGGAGTCCGAAGTGAAAGCGCCGATAAACTATTTGCAGCTTTCAGTTGACAATTTGCAGTTACCAATGAACAATTGAACTTATGAACCAATGAACTAAATACTATTGAACCAATGAACCATTTTACCTATTTTTGCAATATGAATTTTTCATCCAAGCTGCTCGAAGATGCGGTAAACGAATTCTCAAAACTTCCTGGGGTAGGGCAAAAAACAGCTTTACGTTTGGTATTACATCTTTTAAACAAAGAGCAGGAGGAGGTAAACCAGTTTGGCAATACTTTTATAAAACTTAAACAGCAGATAAAACATTGCAGCACCTGCCATAACATTTCCGATTATGCGGTGTGTGAGATCTGTACTTCACCAAAACGTGATAAAGAAACCATTTGTGTGGTAGAAGATACCCGGGATGTGATGGCCATTGAAAATACTGGTCAATATTTTGGAGTTTACCATGTTTTGGGTGGCTTAATTTCTCCAATGGATGGCGTTGGCCCTTCCGATCTGTTTATTGATGGATTAGTTGCCAGAATGGCCGTGGGAGGAGTTAAAGAGGTGATTTTAGCATTGAGCCCGAATATGGAGGGCGATACCACGTTGTTTTACCTGTACAAAAGATTAAAGGAGTTTAATGTTCCGGTAACTACCATTGCACGGGGTATTGCTTTTGGTGGCGAGCTGGAATATACAGATGAAATTACGCTCGGCAGATCGATTGTAACCCGTGTGCCTTACGAAACTGCAATGATGAAATAATTAGTATCAGGTATAAAGTAGCAAGTATTAAGCACAAAATTGCTGATTGAGGCTTAATCATTTACCTGTTTCTTGATACTCGATACTTACTACTTGATACTTACTACTCCTACTCAATACTCAATACTTCCTACTATAAATGAACCTAAAAAATAAAGTAATCATCATCACCGGGGCATCGAGCGGAATTGGAAAAGCCTGCGCCGAAGAATTTGCTAAACGTGGTGCCAGTCTGGTTTTAGCCGCCCGCCAATATGTAACCCTTTGTGAAATTACCGCCGATCTGGAAAAAAAATATAATATTAGGGCGGTGGCTGTTCAGGCCGATGTAAGTAAAGAGGCAGATTGCGAACTGATTGTCAAACAGGCTTTGGTATCCTTTCAAAAGATTGATATTCTTGTGAATAATGCTGGGTTATCCATGCGGGCCCTGTTTAACGATCTGGATTTATCGGTACTTAAAAACCTGATGGATGTAAACTTCTGGGGAACGGTTTATTGTACCAAATATGCTTTGCCCGAGATTTTGAAAACCAAAGGGACAGTTGTTGGCGTTTCGTCAATTGCCGGTTTCCGCGGTTTGCCAGGCAGAACAGGTTATTCGGCCTCTAAATTTGCAATGAACGGTTTTATGGAATCATTACGTACCGAACTGTTAAAAACGGGTGTAAATGTGCTTTTGGCCTGCCCTGGTTTTACGGCGTCTAATATCCGTGTTACAGCTTTATCAAAGGATGGTGCCGCACATGGTGAAACCAGTATGGATGAAGGTAAAATGATGTCGTCAGAAGAAGTGGCGAGCATTATTGCTGATGGTATCGAAAAACGCAAACGCACCCTAATTATGACGGGACAAGGAAAATTAGCCGTTTGGATGAATAAACTTTTTCCGGCTTTTGTAGATAAAAAGGTTTTTGATCTGTTTGCGAAGGAAAAGAATCCGTTGATTAAGGGGTAGAAGGTGCATTATGGATATATGGTTTTTGAATATTGTAGAACATAATGATTTAGTTCTTTGGAAAGTCAATGACCAAAATTTTAGGGTGGTTAAAAAAGGAAACTATATGCCATTTCTGATAAATGAAAATTATTTTCTTTTCAATAATGTACATCTGGATATTTTCAAAAAGTTGCACAATCAAGTCAGTATTAAAAAAGTAAAATTGTTTGACCCAATTCTTAAAAAAGAAATTGATATATACTATGAATTAAATGTCTTTAATTCTATAGATGCATCATCAATTGAATTAGAAAATAGTGAAGGGATTAAAATTTGGAAATTTAATGGATACGTTTTTGTTTCGGGAGAATTAAAGAATGAGTTAAACAAGGCCTGCGATAGTTTGGCTTTTAGTTTAGGCTTTTCTTATTTTGCCTAGAAACGTTTTGATAACAATGTTTAGCGAATCACAGACAAATAGACCCTGAAATAAATTCAGGGTGACGAGCTGATTATCAAAAAAATCCACCTTTACAACAATTTCGTTTATTTAAGCTGAGATGACAAACTTTTTTTATGTACAAATACCTTATTTTATTGATGCTCTTGTTCCAGACGATATTGGCTGTTGCCCAGGTAAAAAAAGCTAAAAATATAAATTATGCGGGCAATACCAACGAAGCCAATACGCTGAATATTTTTTACAAAAACGACAGTATTAAAAATAAACCTGTTTTAATCTTTATTCACGGTGGCTCGTGGAGCAGTGGTAAAAAGGAAACTTATTGGTGGTTGGGCAGGAATTTTGCACGGAAGGGTGTGGTTACTGTCATCATCAATTACCCTTTAGCACCAAATTTCCAGTATGAAAAAATGGACGATGATTGTGCTTTAGTCGTGAAATGGGTTAAAGCACATATAGCCGATTATACTGCAAATCCGGATAAGATTTTTGTGATGGGACATTCTGCCGGGGCACATCTAGCCGAATTGATCAATGCAGATCCTAAATATTTTAAAAAAGCAGGCATTAAGAATCCGATTAAAGGTGTAATTCTGAATGATCCTTTTGGCTTAGATATGCACGAATATTTAACCACAGCCGAAAAAGACCATTTTTATTTTGATTTCATCAGAACCTTTACCGAGCAGCCCGAAGTTTGGAAAGCGGCCTCACCGATGTATTATGTAAATAACATCAAAAATCCGCATTTACTGTTTTATGGAAGCAAAACTTATGGTGCCATTAAATTACAGACACCAAGGTTATACGAAAAACTTAAAGCTAACAACGTCCCGGTAGAAATAAAGGAGATTAATGGGAAAAGCCATGTGCCTATGATTAGTCAGATGATTTTTGGTGGGAATCAATTGTATCAGGATATTTTGGATTTTATACGAAAGACATCTTCGTAAGCATTGTCGACTTTCTTGCTTCTTGGCTATTAAAGTTGATAACGCTGAATCAGTTTTAATTCCCCTCTTATGAAGAGGTGCCGGTAAGGCGGGGTGGTTCTATTCCTTGCACCTACCGAACCCACCTAAACCCGACAGCAGCGAAAATCCTTTTTGTTTGCAGCAGCCTTAAATGGCCTTTCATCTGCAGCCTATGAGCAGATCCTTCGTACCTCAGGATGACAGGACCACAAAAAGATTGCAGCGTATGGCAGGACTACCGCAACCGATTAGCAAGAAACCTGTTTTCCAAAAGAAATAAAAAGCTCTCCTAAAAAGGCGAAAAAACTTTTCAATAAGAAAGATCTTTACACCGTCCGCGTAATCTTATCCAGCTTACTATAATCCATTACCATTTTACCCTCTTCGTTATGGTAATACATTTTCTCAAATCTGGCGTCCATTTCTATTTCTTCATCCTGATAGCTGGTCCTGGTATGAATATGTTGCGAAAAAGTATCATCAAAAGCTTTAAGCATCACAAAAATTTCAACTTCTGCCTGTTGTAACTCCGTTAATGATTTTTCGTAAAACGGACTCTCCTCGGTAATAGGATGTACCAAGGTCCAGTTTAAAGACAGGATACCAATTTTATCGCGTTCCAGTGTCAGCGGGTAGAATCTTCTCACCTGTTTGCCATCAACCGTTTCGTTGTACGACATTACCATCTGTACTTCAACCTCAATGAGCTGGTTACGGCGGAGATTTACCAGGCGGCACATTAAACCATGGCCATTCTCGTAAGGGGCTATTACCATTTTTTTGCTGAAGCTCACCTTAGAAGTAGGTCGGCTAAAACGGCCGTACAATAAACCCGTGGCTAATGCAAAAGCCAGCAAACCCAACATGCTTTCGAATGCAGCCAAAATGCTGGTAATAAAACCCTGTGGTGAAATATGACCATAACCTACGGTAGAAATGGTTTGGGCAGAAAAGAAAAAAGCATCAAAAAACTGGTCGCGCAGGGTTAAACCTTTGGCGCCTTCTAAGTTTTCGATTCCCACCACATTATATAATACTGCGAATATGGTATTAACAATGAGGTAGGCTATCAGAATAACAAAGAAAAACCGCGGCCAGCTCATGGTAACCAGGCGGGTATAGGTATCGTCGAACTTAAACCAGGGCAGGCCTGTACGTTCTATATTTGCCGAACCATCGGGGTTGAGCATGCGCTGGTTTTTGGTAACGGGATTGGATCCGAAACCCAAATCATCATGAAACTGTACTTTTCTTTTAAAGAAAACCATATATTTTTATAAAGATTTTGGAATATTAAAAAACTATGTCAATATTTGCTTTATACAAACATGATAATTAAAAACTTAAATAACAATTGGTGGTGGCATAACGAAATTCGTTAGGCAAATTCTATTGTTATATACTTTAAAATATTTTAAACAGAACGAAGAGGATTGCCCAAAAAGCAATCCTTTTTTTATGCCTTCCCCTCGCGCGGAGGGGTGTCCGAAGGACGGGGTAGTTAAAAAGTGGTGCGTCATGCTGATCACGATTAATCGTGATCAGCAGCTATAAAATAAGATTTATAAAATATTAAGTGGTTTGTGGAGACACAGACCACGGAGATAGAATGACGATAAGCGTTATACAAAACATGAAAAAAATATTAAACCATTTATTCGAAAACAAGCATTTTAGCAGGGAAGAAGCAAAGAACATTTTAATCTCCATTTCTGAAGGCGCATTTAATTCTTCACAAATTGCCGCTTTTATTACCGCTTATGCCATGCGTAATATTACTGTGCAAGAGTTACAGGGCTTTCGTGATGCGATGCTTGATATGTGCGTTAAAGTAAATTTATCGGGTTACGAACTGATTGATCTTTGCGGTACCGGAGGTGATGGTAAAGATACTTTCAATATTTCTACCTTATCCTCATTTGTAGTGGCAGGTGCAGGGCATCATGTAGCTAAACATGGTAATTACGGCGTTTCTTCGGGCTGCGGTTCTTCTAACGTAATGGAATATTTAGGTTATACCTTTACCAATAATGAGGATACTTTAAGGCGTAATTTAGATGCCGCAGGGATCTGTTTTTTACATGCCCCACTGTTTAATCCGGCCATGAAAATTGTGGCACCGATCCGTAAGGAACTGGGCGTGAAAACTTTTTTCAATATGCTGGGGCCAATGGTTAACCCTGGTCAGCCGAAATACCAGATGGTAGGGGTTTTTAGTTTGGAGCTCGCCCGTTTATATGCTTATCTATATCAGGATACCGATAAAAGTTATACCATTGTACATGCACTGGAAGGTTATGATGAAGTTTCCCTAACATGCGATGTAAAAACCTTTTCGAATAAGGGTGAGCAAATTTTAACGCTTGGTGATATGGGCTTCGAAAAAGTGGATGTAAATGCGATTAAAGGTGGTGATACCGTAGAATCATCAGCCAAAATATTTATGGATGTATTAAATGGCGAAGCCACCGATGTACAGAACAATGTAGTATTGTGCAATTCGGCATTGGCCATTAAAACCATAAAACCCCAACTATCTTTTGCTGATTGTTTTTACGAAGCAGAAGAATCGTTAATGAGCAAAAAAGCATTAAAAAGTTTCAAAAACCTATTGGCATGTTAAAGTTAAAAGTTTGCGGAATGCGTTTGGCAGCGAACATTGCTGCGGTTGCCGAACTGCAGCCAGATTATCTGGGCTTTATCTTTTATGAGAAATCGCCCAGACTGATCAGCGATGTTTCTGCTGAATTAATCAAATATATTCCCGCTGAGATTAAAACCGTTGGTGTTTTTGTAAATGAGGTTATTGAACAGGTAAAAGATAAGGTAAACACATTGAAGCTAAAAGCTGTTCAGTTACATGGAAGTGAGTCTCCTGAGTACTGTGAAGCATTAAAGTCGACCTTCCCAGCGCTAGAAGTAATTAAGGCTTTTGGAATAGATGAAGATTTTGATTTTTCAACGCTCGAACCTTACCTAACTGTTGCAGATTATTTCCTGTTCGATACCAAAACTAAAACACACGGTGGATCTGGAAAAACATTCAATTGGTCTGTTTTAGACCGATATACATATACAAAACCTTACTTTTTAAGCGGTGGGATTGATTTGGAACATACCACGGCCATAAAAAACATAAACGATAGTCGTTTATACGCCCTCGATATCAATAGCAGGTTTGAAGTGGAGCCAGGCTTAAAAGATGCAGAGAAGATTAAAGAATTTATAAAAGAAATGAACACGAAATAATGTCATCCTGAAGGTGATTGAGTATAAGTTAATCCGTCATTCCCAACTTGATTGGGAATCATAATGCAATAAGCTTTAAGATTCCCGCCTGCGCGGGAATGACGACTTATCTTTAGTAACCATCAAGGTGACAGATTAGTTGATAGATATCATGAAATACAAAGTAAACGAAAAAGGATATTATGGAGATTTTGGTGGCGCCTACATCCCCGAAATGCTGTATCCAAACGTAGAAGAATTGCGTCAAAACTATTTAAAGATTATTGATGATGCCGATTTTCAAAAGGAATTTCATCAATTATTAAAAGATTATGTTGGCCGCCCTTCGCCTTTATACCTGGCCAAAAGATATTCTGAAAGATATGGTGCCAATATTTTTCTAAAAAGAGAAGATTTAAACCATACTGGTGCCCATAAGATCAACAATACCATCGGGCAGATTTTATTGGCAGAGAAGCTTGGTAAAAAAAGAATTATTGCCGAAACAGGGGCGGGGCAGCATGGTGTAGCTACAGCAACAGTATGTGCGCTGCGTAACCTGGAGTGTGTAATTTACATGGGCGAGGTTGATATTGAGCGCCAGGCACCGAATGTGGCCCGTATGAAAATGTTAGGCGCAAAGGTGGTTCCGGCCAGTTCTGGAAGTAAAACCTTAAAAGATGCCACTAACGAAGCCATGCGCGACTGGATCAATAACCCGGTTGATACACATTACATCATTGGCTCAGTGGTTGGTCCACATCCTTATCCTGATATGGTGGCCATTTTTCAATCGATTATTTCTGAAGAAACCAAAAAACAGTTATTAGCGCAGACCGGAAGCGATCAGCCTGATTATGTTTTGGCTTGTGTAGGTGGCGGAAGTAATGCCATGGGCATGTTTTACCATTTTATGGATGATGAAAATGTGAAACTGATTGCTGTTGAAGCAGCAGGTAAAGGTGTATCGAGCGGGTTTTCTGCAGCAACCACTTATCTGGGGAAAGAAGGTGTTTTGCACGGTAGTAGAAGTATTTTAATGCAAACTGAAGATGGGCAGGTTGTAGAACCGCATTCCGTTTCGGCAGGATTAGATTACCCGGGCATTGGTCCGCAACACGCGCATCTGTTTAAAACAGGGCGCGGACAATATGTTTCCATTACCGATGAAGAAAGTTTAGAAGCTGGTTTATTGTGCACCAAATTAGAAGGAATTATTCCAGCCATTGAAAGTGCACACGCCCTAGCTTACTTAGAAAAAATGGAATTTAAAGCTGGCGAAAATGTAGTGGTTTGCCTTTCAGGCCGTGGCGACAAGGATCTGGATACTTATATAAAATATTTTAATCTGTAGCAGAATCGTCATTGCGAGGCACGAAGCAATCTTAATGCTTTGGGTTAGCCTCCTAGCGAGTGTAGTAGGATTGCTTCGTACCTCGCAATGACGGAAAAAGAAAAAACATGAATCGAATCAAAAAACTCTTCCAGGAGAAGAAAAATATATTATCAATTTATTATACCGCTGGTTATCCAAATACCGGCGATACCATTCAAATTGCAGAAGCACTGGAGAAATCGGGTGCAGATATGCTCGAAATCGGGTTTCCTTATTCTGATCCTGTTGCCGATGGACCGGTAATCCAGGCGAGTAGCAAACAATCGCTCGATCAAGGCATGACGCTTAAGCTGCTTTTCGAACAGTTGAAAGACTTGCGTAAGACCGTTACCATTCCTGTGTTGTTAATGGGTTATGTAAATCCTGTTTTGCAGTTTGGTGTAGAAAAATTCTGTGAAGCCTGTGCCGAAGTAGGCGTAGATGGCTGTATTGTTCCCGATCTGCCGATGGTAGAGTATGAGGAATTTTATAAAGATTGTTTCGAAAAACATAACCTGAGCAATGTGTTTTTAATTACCCCTCAAACTGCTGAAGAACGGATCCATAAAATTGACGGTTTAACCAATGGATTTATCTATTTGTTATCATCGTCGGCAACCACAGGTAAAAACCTCGAAGTGGGCAATACCACCGAAGCTTATTTCAGCAGAATTAAAAACCTGAATCTTAAAAACCCAACCATGATCGGTTTCGGGATCAGTGATAAACAAACTTTTGATAAGGCCTGTTCTTATGCCAACGGAGCCATTATTGGTACGGCATTCGTTAAAGCCATCGCCGATGGAAATTTAGAAGAAAGTGTGCGTACGTTTATGAAGAAGTTTAAAGCTTAGGTTTTTACTACTTAGGCACTGAGAAACGCGCTTTGTGTTTTGATGGTTAAAGTTTTTACTATGTTTTCTTTACCATACAAGGTATGTAAGAACATATTAGCTATAGCGCTTATATGCAAACTTATATGTCTTATATGGTTAGAATTGAAGTTTAAAGTTTTTACTATGTTTTCTTTACCATACAAGGTATGTAAGAACATATTAGCTATAGCGCTTATATGCAAACTTATATGTCTTATGGTTAGAATTGAAGTTTAAAGTTTTTACTATGTTTTCTTTACCATACAAGGTATGTGAACATATTAGCTGTAGCGCTTATATGCAACTTATATGTCTTATATGGTTAGAATTGAAGTTTAAAGTTTTTACTATGTTTTCTTTACCATATAAGGTATGTAAGAACATATTAGCTATAGCGCTTATATGCAACTTATATATCTTATATGGTTACAGTCGAATAATATTTTTTCTTAAATTAGTGCCATTAAAATCTCTTTATAAAATATTATCCAAAACAGAATTCAATTCTGAAATCCCCTTATCGTTCTGATTATAAGGGATAAGCTATTATTTTCTAAAATTTATAAAGAGAACATCATGCAAGATTTAAAAATTGCTTTAATTGGTGCTACAGGTAAAGCTGGTACTTATATATTAAATGCGCTGTTGGCGCAAAAATTCAAGGTAAAAGCCTTAGTTAGAAATCCAGAAAAACTTCAGATCCATCACACTTCGTTAGAAATCGTAACCGGCGATGTAAAAGATGCAGAAACCGTACAAACACTTATAAAAGGTTGTGATATCGTGGTGAGTGCATTGGGAATGGGACAACCTGCCAGTGAAAAAACAATCTTTACCCAATCAACGGCTAATATTTTACAGGTAATGAAAGCTTTTGATCTCAAACGGTACATCCTCATTACAGGGATCAATGTAGATACGCCTTTTGACCAAAAAGATACTAAAATTCAATTTGCTACCCGATGGATGTACGATAATTACCCAGTTTCCACCGCAGATAAACAAAAAGAGTATGATCTTTTAACTGCAAGCAATCTCGATTGGACTTTAATCCGGTTGCCTTTAATCATCCAAACGGATGAACAAACAACTGTAGGGACAAGCTTGATGAATTGTGATGGTGATCAGATTAACGCTTGTAATTTAGCACAGTTTATTATTGAGCAGTTAGGGGAGAAGGCCTTTGTAAAACAATCACCATTTATCTGGAATAGTTAGGTTTATAACTTTTATCGTCATTGCGAGGAGACACGACGAAGCAATCTTTCATACTAGCGATCCTGCTAGAGAGATTGCTTCGTCGGCTGAAAAGCCTTCTCGCAATGACGATCATTCTCTCAGACCGTCACCCTGAAGGTAATTAATTGTTTAAAATCAATATGAATGACGTACAATTGTTTTCTCTTGCCCTACGGCGCGGTCTTGCCTCGGCTCACCGCCGCCGAAGGGCTCTTTCTTTTTGGCATCAAAAAGACCAGCACAGCTAGCTTGAATGCCGTTGAAAACATAAAACCCCATGAAAAAACAAAAAATGCCGGCTGAAAATTTATTCATTTGTTACTTATAACTTTCAGCTGCATTCATGAGGGCTTCGCCGTTTTCTTTCGAAGCGAGTACGTTGGCTTGGGCAGTGCAGCCCGAAAAATTTGTTAGGCCGGATTTAAGTGGAACGGGGATCCGGTGACGTGGCCTAGCTGCGTGGAAATGTATAGTGTCTCAAATATCTTATTATTAAGTAATTGCAAAATAACGTCAATAGTAACTTGTTTTACTGCGTAGCTTTTCCGCTTCGCTCCAGGTTAGGGGCTTAGTGGTTAAAACTTTTATTATAGTTTTTCACCATATAAGAAATGTAAGAACATATTAGGCATTGAGCTTATATGTAATTTATATGCCTTATATGGTTTATTCTTAATACTCGTGAAATTGCCCTCGAGTGATCGTCATTTTGAGCGGACCCGATAGCTATCGGGTGTAACGCAGTCGAGAACCACGAAGTGCTCAGCGAAGCTAAATCTACCTAGATAGATCTCTCCATTTCGCTGTGCTTCAGTCGAGATGACGACCTTTTTATTGAAATCTGTCAGGAGGACTCTTAGTGGTAACTATTTAAATACTCCGTTTCACCCAATCCTCATAACTCATCTCAAATTTCACTTCACCTTTGTTTACCATCCCTACTTTTTTCCAGCCCTGCCGGCTATAAAACTCTTCCGCGCGGGTATTCGGCGCTGTACCCAGCCAAACCGGCTCATGCGTTTGATCGAAATACCAATCCATCATTAACCGGTGCAGTTCTTTGCCAATGCCTTTGCCTTCAAATTCCGGACGAAGGAATAAAGCCCAGATATTATGCTCCTTTAAATCTACGATGGAGAACCCAACTACCTCTCCACCTATTTCGCAAACCCATCCTTTGCCGCGTTGTGTAATAAATTCTTCGCAGTCTTTGTCAGTAACCAGTGCCGGATCTGACAAAATGTTCTCTTTTACCGTATGCCTGACAGTTTGTATCGCAGGTATGTCAGTCGTTTTTGCTTCGCGGAAAATCATTTTTTATATTTTTTGAGAAAATTAATTTATTCGGAATGTGCTTTAAACACTTTAATCGTTGATTATCAGCTGTAAAACTAAGCAATAAAATGTTTATGACAAATGCATGATTGTCAATTCTGGAATTGGTTCTACATTTGCTTAACGGTGTTAGATTATTTACACCTAATATTCCAGTCATGGGAAGTAAAGAAAGAATTCTACGTTTAAAAGATGAGACCAGAACAAAAATTCTGGATGCTGCCTTGAATATTGTTCAAACAGAGGGCTGGCAGGCATTGAGTATGCGTAAAATTGCCGACCAGATTGAATATACCGCACCAATTATTTACGAATACTTTTCTAACAAAGATGGCATCTTACTGGAACTCACCAGAAGGGGATATTTAATGTTGGCGAAAGATATCCGCGAAGCTAGGGATAAACACGAATCTCCGGAAGATAAAATGGAAGCCATGTGGATTGCCTACTGGAACTTTGCCTTTGCCCACAAAGAATTTTATCAGTTGATGTATGGTGTGGATATGGTTTGTTGTACCGTTAAAAATTCGATGCCCGAAGCCGAGAACCTAAGCAGTATGTTAGGCGATGTAATCGAGTCTTTATTTGAGAAGAAACCTGTTTCTGAGGATGATATCTGCATGAAGTATTACACCTATTGGTCTATCATCCATGGTTTAATTTCCATTAACCTGGTTCGCCCGAACGGAAGAACAACAGATGAATTAAACCAGCAAATTTTAAAAGATGCCATCAAAGGCATTACGTTATCTATTAATAGTTAATTTTTTTTACAAAGTAATTTAACACCGTTAAATTATTTATACACTTTAATTCCAATTAAATTTAATCATATGAAATCTCTACACCGCTTGTATCCTTTACTTAACACTGTTAAACGGTTTAATAGTATTAAGATAATGTTAACAATTTCTTTAGCATCTATAATTTTGGTGAGTTGTAAGTCGTCTCCTGATCAGGCTGCAGCCGCACCTCCGCCGCCAGCATTACCTGTAAGCGCAATTAATGCCAGCACCGAAACTACGTATATCGAGTATCCGGCTTCTATTCAGGGTGCTGTTGATATCGATATCCGTCCGCAGGTGAGTGGTTACTTACAAAGTGTTTTGGTTAACGAAGGCGCTTATGTAACCGCGGGGCAAACGCTATTCAAAATTAACGAAAACCCTTACCGTGAGGCTTTAAACAATGCCAAAGCGAGTTTACACGCAGCAGAAGCGGCTATCTTAAACGCTCAGTTAGAAGTTGATAAGTTAACACCACTTGTTCAGAATAAAGTTGTTTCTGATATTCAGTTAAAAACGGCAAAAACAGCTTATAAAATTGCGCAGGCAAATGCCGAACAAGCTAAAGCCAGTGTTGCTGCAGCACAGATCAACTTAGGTTACACCAATGTTAAGGCCACTGTTAACGGTTATATCGGCCGTATCCCTAAGAAACAGGGAAGTTTAGTTTCTCCTACAGATCAGGTGGCTTTAACACAGTTATCAGATATACATGAAGTACATGTTTATTTCTCTCTGGCTGAAAACGACTTTAACAATTTCAACGCAAACTACCCGGGTAAAACCCCTGCAGACCGGATTAAACATTTACCGGCAGTTGAACTTTTACTGGCCGATAATTCTGCTTACCCGATTAAAGGTAAAATCGATATGATCGACGGTCAGTTTGATAAAAACACAGGTGCTATTACTTTAAGGGCCAGTTTCCCTAATGCCAGCGGAACCCTGCGCTCGGGTAATACCGGTAAAATCCGTTTAGGTTTACAGCACGATAATGCCATTCTGGTGCCGCAGGCATCTACAGTAGAAATGCAGGATAAAGTATTTGTATTTACCGTAGGCGATAGCAGTAAGGTAAAAAAACAGGCCATTACCATTGTGGGTAAAGCCGGCGAAAACTACCTGGTTAAAGACGGGGTAAAAGTTGGCGACCAGATTGTGTTAAGCGGCGTTGATAAGTTACAGGAGGGTATGGTGATCCAGCCTCAAAAAGCAGCAGATAAAGTAGCTGTTGCAAAAACAAAAAATTAATAAGACCTAAAATCTAAAAAGTCATGTTTCAGAAATTTATAGACAGGCCTGTACTTTCGACTGTTATTTCCATCTTATTGGTAATAGTTGGTATACTTGGCTTAACAAAGTTGCCCTTAGAGCGCTTTCCAAATATCGCACCTCCGTCGGTATTGGTAACCGCTGTATACCCTGGGGCCAATGCCGAAACCATTTTACGTTCGGTAACACCATCATTGGAGGAAGCCATTAACGGTGTGGAGAACATGACCTACATGACCTCCAGTGCCAGTAACGATGGTACTTTGGCCATTACGGTTTATTTCCAACAAGGAACCAACCCCGATCAGGCAGCGGTAAACGTGCAAAACCGGGTTTCGCAGGCCACCAGTCAGTTGCCGGCAGAGGTTGTACAATATGGTATTACCACCACCAAACAGCAAAACAGTTTTATTGGTGCTATTGGTGTTTACTCCGAAGACCCAAAAAAATACGATGCTGTTTTTGTAAACAACTATGCACAGATCAATATCATTCCCGAACTTAAACGTATCCCGGGTGTAGGTTCGGCCAGTGTATTTGGCGGTATTAAAGATTATTCAATGCGTATCTGGTTAAACCCAAGTCAGTTGGCCACTTACAAAATTACACCCAATGAGGTGATCACTGCCATTCAGGATAAAAACCTGGAAGCAGCACCTGGTCGTTTTGGTGAAAGAAGTAGTGAGGCTTTTGAATATATCATTAAATATAAAGGTAAACTGACCAAACCAGAGGAATATCAGAATATCGCGATCCGTTCCAATTCTGATGGTTCTATATTACGTTTAAAAGATGTGGCCCGTGTAGAATTGGGTGCTTATAGCTATGGTAGTGTAAACCGTTTAAACGGACATGATGGTATTACCATTGGTATCATCCAGTTATCAGGCTCTAATGCCAACGAAATCCAGATTGCCATTGATAAACTGATGGCAAAACTATCAAAAGATTTCCCTGCAGGTATTAAATTCAATCAGTTTTACCGTACCAAAACCGATCTTGATGAATCCATCAACCAGGTGGAGCACACTTTGATAGAAGCCTTTTTACTGGTATTTATCGTGGTGTTTATCTTCCTTCAGGATTTCAGGTCTACCTTAATTCCGGCTATAGCGGTTCCGGTGGCGATTATCGGTACCTTCTTTTTTATGCAGCTGTTCGGCTTCTCGGTTAATCTTTTAACACTTTTTGCACTGGTATTGGCCATTGGTATTGTGGTAGATGATGCGATTGTGGTGGTAGAGGCAGTGCATGCCAAAATGGAAGAAAATCCTTCGCTTAGCCCGAAAGCGGCCACTACCCAGGCCATGAACGAAATTACCGGGGCCATTATATCGATTACATTGGTAATGGCGGCAGTATTTTTACCGGTTGGTTTTATGACTGGCTCAACAGGTATTTTCTACAAACAGTTTGCCTTAACCATGGCCATCGCCATCATTATTTCGGCTGTTAACGCTTTAACTTTGAGTCCTGCGCTTGCGGCCTTATTTTTAAAGAACAAACATGCCGAAGGTGGACATAACGCGCCTAAAAAAGGTTTTGTAGAAAAGTTTTATGCAGGTTTTAACGGTGGTTTCAATTATATGACCAACCGTTATATCGGTGGCTTAAAAGTGCTTATCCGTAACAAATGGATCAGTATGGGCGGGTTGGCCTTAATCGTTTTGGTTACCATTTTTCTGGTAGGCAGAACAAAAACAGGCTTTATTCCTACTGAGGATCAAGGTTTTGTGGCTATCGCGGTTGCCAGTCCATCGGGAACATCATTAGCCAATACCAATAAAATATTAAAACAGGCCGAAGCAGAGTTGAGGGCGATGCCATCAGCAAGATTTGTGATGTCGTTGGCTGGTTATAACTTTTTAACGGCATCAAACAGTCCGTCAGCTGGTCAGATTTTCTTATTGTTAAAACCAAACGAAGAAAGGGGAGCAGTAAAAAATATCGATGAGATACAAAACATTGTAAGGGCTAAAATGGCAGCCATATCTGCCGGTACCTTCTTTGTATTCAGTTTCCCAACCGTGCCAGGCTTTAGTAACGTAGAGGCCATGAACGTAATGTTACAGGATAAAACGAATGGCAGGCTCGATAAATTTAGTGGTGTAGCGAATAACTTTATTGGAAAGTTAATGGCGAAACCAGCTATTGCTTATGCTTTTACTTCTTATAAAGCAGATTATCCGCAGTTACAATTGGATGTTAACGACGAAAAAGCCGATCAGTTGGGCGTAAGCAAAAAAGACATCCTGCAAACCATGCAGACTTATTTCGGTACTGCACAGGCATCAGATTTTAACCGCTTTGGTAAATACTACCGTGTGGTTGTTCAGGCTGATGTGGCCGACAGAACCGATCCTGCAAGTATCGACCGTGTGTTTGTGAAGAACAAAAACGGAGAAAGTGTGCCCATCAGTACCCTGGTTAAATTAACCCGTGTATATGGTTCGGAAACGGCTTCGCGTTATAATCTGTTTAACTCTATCGAGGTAAATGCCATCCCTAAACCAGGCTTCAGTTCTGGTGATGCCATTAAAGCGATAGAAGAAACCGCCAGAGAACAATTGCCAACCGGTTATGCTTACGAATTCTCGGGACAAACACGTGAGGAGATTTCTTCAGGCGGACAGTCGACAGTGATATTCCTGCTTTGTTTGGTGTTTGTTTACTTCTTATTATCAGCACAGTATGAAAGTTATATCCTGCCATTGGCGGTAATCTTATCTATCCCTACCGGTGTATTCGGTGTGTTTGTGGTATTGGGTTTAACCGGTATCGAAAATAACATTTATGTGCAGGTAGCACTGATTATGCTCATCGGGTTGCTGGCTAAAAACGCCATCCTGATTGTAGAGTTTGCCGTGCAGCGACGAAAGGCAGGGCTCAGTTTGGTTGATTCGGCTATAGAAGCTGCGCGATTGAGGATCAGACCGATTATTATGACCTCACTGGCCTTTGTGTTTGGTTTGTTCCCGATGAGTATTGCAACAGGTCCATCGGCACAGGGTAACCACTCCATCAGTATCGGTGCAGCAGGGGGTATGGTATCGGGTGTAATTTTAGGTTTGTTCATCATTCCGGTACTCTTTGTCATCTTCCAGGCTTTACAGGAAAAAATATCAAAAAAATCAAGAAATGAGGTTATTCACCACCATGGAGAACCTGTAAATAATAATCATGTAGTTTATGAAACGGTTTAATATCATTACCATCCTGCTCCTGGCTTTAATCTGGAGCGGATGTTCGGTTTCGAAAGATACAGCCCTGCCCAATATTGCGCCAGGCTTGTTCAGAAATTCATTGCCTAAAGATTCTTCGAGTGTTGGCAGTATGCCATTGAAGAGTTTTATCAACGACCTTACTGTTCAAAATTTAATTGATACAGCTTTGGTTAAAAATTACGATATGCAGATTGCATTGAAAAATATAGATGCAGCCGAAGTATTGTTTAAACAATCAAAACTGGGTTATTTACCTGAATTGAAATTGCAGGTGTCGGCAAATTCGAGTCGCCCGAGCGATAACAGTTTAAATGGCTTAAGCCTGAACCAGTTTACAGGTTCCACACACATCGAAGATTATAATGCCAACCTGGGTGTGGTTTGGGAAGCCGATATCTGGGGCAAAATCCGCAATCAAAAAGCTGGCGCTTTAGCCAGTTTTTTGCAGACAGAAGAGGCACGTAAAGCCGTTCAAACCCGTTTGGTGGCCAATGTTGCACAAGGTTATTACAATCTGTTAATGCTCGATGCACAATTGGAAATTGCCAAAAAGAACTTAAAATTGAACGACAGCACATTAAGGATTATCAATTTACAGTTCGATGCTGGTCAGGTAACTTCGTTGGCGATACAGCAGGCGCAGGCACAGCAGTTAAATGCGGCACAGTTGATCCCCCGTTTAGAGCAGAGTGTAACCTTACAGGAAAATGCTTTAAGTGTACTGATTGGTACTTTGCCTAATGCCATTAAGCGCGAGAGCCGTTTAGATAATATGACTATTCCGCAAGACCTGAATGCAGGTTTCCCTTCATCGATGTTAAGCCGCAGGCCTGATATTAAAAGTGCAGAGCTGGCTTTAACCGTTGCCAATGCAAGGGTTGGGGTGGCGAAAGCCAGTTTATATCCATCGCTGGTGATTACCGCAAGCGGAGGTATTAACTCTTTTAAAGCAAGCAACTGGTTTAATGTACCGGCATCGTTGTTCGGTTTGGTTGGGGCAGGGATTACCCAGCCTATTTTTCAACGCGGACAGTTAAAAAGCAATTTAGAACTGGCTAAAATCGACCGTGAGAAATCGGTAATTCAGTTCCGTCAGTCGGTATTAAATGCTGTTGGCGAAGTTTCTGATGAGTTAACGAAAGTAGAGAAGTTAAAAACACAATACAGTATTGCCGAAAAAAGAGCACAGACTTTACAACAGGCTTCAAGAAATGCAAGTTTGTTGTTTAAAAGCGGTATGGCCAATTATTTAGAGGTAATTACCGCCCAAGGCAATTTATTGCAGAGCGAACTGGAGTTAACCACCATTAAAACAGAGCAGTTAAATGCAGTTGTTGGTTTGTACCGCTCGTTAGGCGGCGGCTGGAATTAATTTGTAAAATACTATAAATAAGCCTATAACATCTTAAAGATTTTATAGGCTTGTGTATAAATTTAGGCACTAAGAGCGCGATGTTCTTGGTGCTTTTTTATTTAAAGCTGTCATTGTAACATGAATTTCGTCATTGCGAGGAGAAACGACGAAGCAATCTTACTACTATGGGTTATCTGCGATTAGTACTAACATTATTATGTTATCCGGAATCTAAACATCTTTTGTCATTCGGTTACTATTTTCTTGCCCTTTGCTCGGTCTTGCCTCGGCTCACCGCCGCCGAGGGGCTCTTACTTTTGGCTTGGCCCAAAAGTAACAAAAGCCCAAGGCTCGCATCCTTTCTTGTAAAAAGCGACGGAAATCTCGATTGCGGCAGCATCGAGGCTCTCATCCCTACTTATCCAACCGCTCCCGCTTTGATCCTGCCTTGGGCTGTGGGGTTATGAGGGGGGGACTGCAAAGATTTCCGTGCTTTTTCCTACGAAAATCTGCCATGCCGGATAGCAGGGAGCAGATAGCATGGTGCAGATGGACTTCCCATTTTGCTGTCATCCTGAGGTACGAAGGATCTTTTAATTGCCGTTATCGCGAACAATCCGTCATTTCGACCGTAGCGGAGAAATCTTTTAAGTTAGGTTAATAGGGTGCATTTTTTCCCTCAGCTCAGCCTTGCCTCGGCTACCGATGAAAATCGGTACAGGTCTACTGCCGCCGATGGGGCTCTTACCTTTTTTCAGTTTTTGTTTATGTTTTCATTGGCCTTCAAGCTTGCTTCGCAGGTTTCTTGATAAAAAGGTAACCAAACCTGAGCGCAGCGAAAGCATGACTACCTATAAAAACAACAGCTAAGAAGGCATAAATCAAGGCTTGGATCTGATGTCGGACAAATTCGTCAAAGCTTTGAGGTCGTCAGCACAAGCCCTCCCGAAGAATGTTCGGGACAAGCTTATGAAGGATCGGGGAGGGCGTGCTGCCTCAGGGTTGTGGTAGGTTGGGAGGAGGTACAAAAGCTTTAACGTTTTTTCCTTCCATCATATCCTAAGGCCGGATAGTAGGGAGCAGATAGCAGGGTGCTGATCGCATGGGGCGGTGGATTTATCGCGTCCTTTCAATCGCGATCAATTCATCATCGTTGTATTTTCCTCCGGTTTTGTCATCCTGAGCGTAGTCGAAGGATCTCCTTTCATCATCTCCTAGCCAGATATCAGGGAGCAGAGAAATATTATGCGTAATTTCTATTTCGTTTAATCCGTCATTGCGAGGCCGGAATTGAGCGAGCCGAAGCAATCTCATTAGTAGTGTTTTACCATTAAGTCATTCTAGCTCGATCAATTCGTCATCTCGACCGTAGCGGAGAGATCTTTTAAATTTGATTTCAATAACATGGTACAAAGATCTCTCCATTCCGTTGCACTCCAGTCGAGATGACGACACTTTTATTAGAATCCTTTATCTCAACCGGTCGTCATCCGATAGCTATCGGGTCCCGCGCAGGCGGGAACCTTAAAGCGCTCGCTATTATAAAGTAGAATTTAAATATTTCGAAACGGCTCATTGCCGCCGTGGCTAGTCCTTTTTTTCAGTGTTTGTTTATGTTTTTATAGGTCTTCAAGCTTGCTTCGCAGGTTCCTTGATGAAAAAGGGACCAAAAAATCAAGGCTTGGATCTGATGTCGGATAAATTCGTCAAAGCTTTGAGGTCGCCAGCACAAGCCCTCCCGAAGAATGTTCGGGACAAGCTGATGAAAAATCGGGGAGGGCGTGCTGCCTCGGGGTAGTGGTGGGTTGAAAGGGGGGGCAAAAGTTTTAACGTTTTATCCTTCCATCATATCCTAGGCCGGATAGCGAGGTGTAGATAGCATGGAGCAGAGGAACTTCCCGTTTAGCTGTTATCCTGAACACCAATTCCGTCATTGCTGTAAAGGTTTAGTAATTCGGTAACAGAATTAGCTTTGTAAATAGCTAATTATGATTTATGCGAATAAACACTAATGACCTTACCT
>NZ_JACHCQ010000053.1 GCF_014205835.1 Pedobacter sp. AK013
CAACCTCAAGAGGTGTAAGGGATATTAAATTCTTCTTATTCAGATTGTCGAAAATATATGCTTAAAACATCCCCCCAACTTTTCCGCTTGATCCTGCTTTAGTGCAAAATACTGTGTCGAAAAATTATGGGCATAAAAAAAAGCTACCCTTTTCAGGATAGCTTTTCAATATATGTTTTGTTGTTGTTATTCTTCTGAATAGGTGATTTTATTCACGTGTTTATCAATTTCCCATCTTCCTGTACCTTCTTCGCCAATCACTTCGAATAATTCTAACGCTCTGCGTGCTTTGTATTCTTCTTCGCGTTGTTCTTTCAGGAACCAGTTTAAGAATTCCATGGTTACAAAATCCTGCTCTTTATGGCATTTAGCAGCTAGGTTTTTAAAACTTTGGGTAATGGCGATTTCTGCTTCTAAGGCATCTTCGAAAACTTCCCTAAATCCGGCAAAATCAGTTTTAATGCCTGTAACTTCTGGAGATATTGCGTTTCCACCCATATCCAAAACATATTTGAACAATTTTAATTGGTGTACTCTTTCTTCTTCAGATTGCTTTAAGAAATAATCTGCTGAAAAATCGAACCCATTTTGGTCGCACCAAGATGACATTGCTAAATATAGTGATGAAGAGTGAGCTTCTTTTTTGATCTGCTGATTTAATAATGTTTCAATATCCTGTGATATTAAACATTTAATGCGCATTAAGTCTTTCATAATTTTCTTTGCTTAACTAATGATACAAATGTAACATCAAATTAACCAAATGGTGTGATTTATTTGCTATATGAAATTAGTCTAAATTGCTGATAATTAGTTATTTGTAATCAGTTTAAATAAGGAGGTTAAGATGGGAAATGTAAGAATAACGCCAAACGGATTGTGGTTGAAGATCAAGAGGATAGTGGCTGGTTTTCAGTTGGCAGTTTTCAGTTAAGGGTTTACAAATTAACCGGTTTACACGGTTAACCAATTATTCTGACCATTAATAAGTTAAGAAAATTAAAGTTTTAGTAATAATAATAAGCCATGTGGTTATTCATCTTAGCCTTTAAATCACTCTTTTTAGATCCTGAACCAACTTGTTGCACCAATGAACAAATGGTTAATGGACCAGTAAACTAAAACTAGTAAACCAACCTATAAAGGCAGTCGCTAATGATATGGTTAAGCTTAAACATCGTAAAGGCACCTTGCAGTAAATCTTTTAGTGCGATGATTTCTAAAGCGCTTAATAAATAGATGTGCTCGCAACCATTAAAGGTAACCAATTCGAAATCGGCTTTGTGGGTATTTAAAAGGAGTGCTTCAATATCAATCTGTTCTACAACAGCTTTTAATTTTTGAAGAGACAGGCAGTTGAAGCGTGCAAACTTGCCACCAAAATCTACATAAAAGCAGTTTAACTTATCGGATTGATAAATAGAACCATGAGTATTTGAGAATACGTTAACCAGTTCGTTAATATCGATACATGCTTTTTCCATCGGTTACAAAAATTGGCATTATTTAGATTAAATACAAATAAAAATGGAAATAAATTTGAGAAGCGGTTGGCGGTTCTCAAATAAAAGAGATATATGAATATTAGTTTGAGTAGGCCACATAACGTAATTGTAAGAAAGTATATGGCATATATATTGGACCATATAAGTATTGTAAGGTGATATAAGCAGCAGTATGCCTATACCTAGACTAATTTAGCAGCTTACATTAATTAATTATAGCGGAGGGTGATTATTCGCTAACAATTGATCTTAAAAACCATGTGGTGATACAAGCCGCCCATAAATTGTTTTTCATTTTGAATAGCAAAGCCTATATTTTGGTAAAGCTTCAATGCACGGTCGTTGTTTTGTTCTACTAATAAGCCGATGTTATAGTGGCCAAGTTGTTTAGCCCAAGCGATGCCTGCTTTAATGAGTTGTTTTCCTATCCCTTTTCCTTGCATTAATGGATTAACGCTAATGGTATCCAAGTAAAATTCGCCACTTTCTGTTTCTACATCTTTGCTGTTATCATTTGTTTGGTAATGCTCGGCTAAATAAGTCAGGAATGGCTTGCGGAGCGCTAGAAGTTTTGCCCCATCATAAGCGTTAATAGATCCAATTATTTCTCCCTCATCTTCAAAAACCAAAGTGTTTTCGTAGCTGTATTGATTACCTGTTTGTACAAAAAAGTGTTTGAAGATTTTATTAATCACTTCTTTATCATTAGTATGGGTTAGTTTTTGAGCCAGTTTATCCATGGCCTGAATAATCAGTGGAACAACTGCTTCAACATCGCGGGGAGTGGCGGGTCTGATCATTTACAGATCACTTAAATTAAAGGTTTCTGCTACCCGGATGCCTTTTTCTGTTCTTTGCAGGGTACAGCATTCGTTAATCGGGTCGTGTTCCAGGTATAATATATAGTTGTGAGTTACAGCCTCTTCTAAAAATGTTTGTTTTTCGGTTAAGGTTTTTAACGGAAACATATCGTAAGCCATTACATAGGGCAGGGGTAGGTGACCAACGGAAGGCAAAAGATCGGCCATATAAACTATGGTTTTGCCTTTATAGTTGATTTTCGGGAGCATCATCGCATCGGTGTGGCCGTAAGCAAAGCTGATACTGATGTCTTTTTGCCAGGCTATGTTTTCCTGTTCGGAAACGAATTTAAGCTGTCCGCTTTCCTGGATCGGAAGGATGTTCTCCTTTAAAAAAGATGCTTTTTCCCTTGCATTGGGTTCTACTGCCCATTGCCAATGTTTTTCGTTGCTCCAGTAGGTGGCGTTTTTAAAGGCTGGTAAGAGTTTTTCGCCCGCTCTTACAATGGCTCCGCCAACATGATCAAAATGGAGGTGTGTAAGGAAAACATCAGTAATATCGGCTGTGCTAAAACCCAAATGTGCCAGCGATTTTTCCATCGAATCATCTCCATGCAGATAATAATGACTGAAAAACTTTTCATCCTGTTTATTGCCAATTCCGGTATCCACTAAAATTAATTGATTGCCTTCTTCAATTAAAAGACAGCGCATGGCCCAGGTGCAAAGGTTATTGGCATCGGCCGGGTTGGTTTTTTGCCAGATGGCTTTGGGTACAACGCCAAACATAGCGCCGCCATCGAGTTTAAATAATCCGGTGTTTATGGTGTGAAGTTTCATTTAGGAGGTAGGTTTAGGGCTTAGAGTTTAGAGGAAACGATTGGTAAACTTACGCAAATCTTATCGGTTTGATTAAATAGGATTGTTTTAATATTGGATAGATAAATTGACCGAAAATTTTATTCACATTAAGATCTTTGTCTTTTTAATCTCTCGAAGGGATGAGTGTATAACGCTTCTTTAATTTAAGGAAGAGTTTTTCAAAATAACGGTACGATAGCGATGCCAACATTACGGTTGTAATAAATGCAATTATAAAGCCTATTGTGTTTTGCCAGTCGGCGAGGCCTAAAGTTTTGCTCAACGCTGCCAATTCGTTTTTGAAGATAGTGTAGGTTATCCAATAAATAGTAATATGGAATATATACATTCCATAAGAGATGCGGCCGAGATAAACAAGTACTTGAGGCATATGTTTTGATGATGCTCCGTAGAGCGATAAGAACATTGATGTTACCCCGATAAGAATGAGAAGCCAGCCACTTACCGATTGCGTTACGGTGTTGAGGTGGGGTGCATCGGCAGTTACTTCGCAAACCATAGATGCGATTAACCAACATACTATTCCGGCAGCAAAAAGTCCGATGCGCACAGCTGCGTTCCATTTTGGCATTCTGCCTTTTAAGAATATCGCTAACAGGATCCCTGCGGCAAAAAACTGAAACTGAACAAAACTATTTGTCCACTGGCCATTAAACCCATCAGTAGGTTTTTGTGCATAATATACGATTGCAATGTAGGCAACTAAAATTGATAATATCGAAAAAGCAATAGTACCTTTCTTTCCTGTAAAGAGCATAATAAGCGGTAGCAATATATACAGTTGTTCTTCAACAGACACACTCCATAAAGGGTTAATGCAATATGATTGCCATTCGTTAAATGTAATATACCAATTGCCGGCAAAAAAGGTAAAGGCCAGCTGTGCTTTTGGAGGGATAGCTGATGAGAAAGCGTTAGTGGTATGGGTTAACAGTACCATAACGAAGAAAAATGTGAAATACAAAGGCCAGATGCGTAAAATACGTCTGATGTAGAATGATTTAATATCTATTTTTCCAAAATGCATATTCTCCCGTTGAAGGAGCTCCGTAATCAGAAATGAACTCAAAAAGAAAAAAAGTGGTACGCCATAATTGCCTAACAGGCTTAGATGGTATTCCCAAAAATATTTATCTGTATCAACAGGTGCTAAATCCAATCGGTGCACAAAGAAGACAAAAAGGAATGCGCAGAAACGCAGAACATCAAGTTCAGGTTTGTAATAACGGTTTATACTCATAACTGATTTTTAAATAAAAAATAAATGATATAAAAGCTGATTTGAGCCTTTTTTTGCATTTATAAGATATTTGGCTTATGACTGGCCCCTCTAAATTTTTAGTGAGCTGGATAAATATATAAAATACATGCGCTACCAACAAGTAAAAAACGTTATGGACGGTTTGATCGGGCAGTTGGATATTATGAAAATGTTTGTTGAGTGGCCTTTACAGCAAAAAACCCTTTAGGATTAACTAAAGGGTTTTTATCATTTGGTTTTAATTAAGTTTATTAAGCTTTAGCCTTCTGCCTTCCAGCTTTAAACCTTCTACCTTATAAATGTATCACTTCTCCGTAGGCATCAGCTGCAGCTTCCATAATGGCTTCGCTCATGGTTGGGTGAGGGTGAACAGATTTAATCATTTCGTGGCCAGTAGTTTCTAATTTACGTGCCACAACAATTTCAGCGATCATTTCGGTAACGTTGGCGCCAATCATGTGTGCACCTAATAATTCTCCATATTTGGCATCGAAAATTAATTTTACAAAACCATCTTTAGCACCTGCAGCACTTGCCTTACCTGAAGCTGAGAATGGGAATTTACCGATCTTTAATTCGTAACCTGCTGCTTTTGCTGCTTTTTCGGTATAACCTACTGAAGCAATTTCTGGTGTGCAATAGGTACAGCCCGGAATGTTGTTATAATCTAATGGTTCTACATGCTGACCAGCGATTTTTTCTACACAGATAATACCTTCTGCCGAAGCCACATGTGCTAAGGCTTGTCCGCCAACTACATCACCAATAGCGTAGTAACCTTTAACTGAAGTGTTGTAAAATTCGTCGGTAACGATTTTGCCTTTTTCGGTTTTAATGCCTACTTCTTCTAAACCAATGTTTTCGATATTGGCAACAATACCTGCTGCTGATAATACGATGTCGGCTTCGATGGTTTGCATGCCTGCAGCTGTTTTAACAGAAACTTTACAGCCTGCACCGCTGGTATCAACAGATTCGACACTTGCTGAAGTCATTACATCGATACCTGTTTTCTTTAAGCTGCGTAATAATTGTTTAGATACATCTTCGTCTTCTACCGGAACAACGTTATCCATAAATTCAACAATGGTTACCTTGGTGCCCATTGTAGCATAAAAATAAGCAAATTCTACTCCGATAGCTCCAGAACCTACTACTACCATGCTTTTTGGTAATTCGGGAAGTACCATGGCCTGGCGGTAGCCTATAATTTTTTTGCCATCCTGTTTCAGGTTAGGTAATTCTCTTGAACGGGCACCTGTAGCAATGATGATATTTTTAGCACTTAGTTCCTGCTGAGAACCATCGGCACCTTTAACTTCTAATTTGTTTCCTGGTTTTACTTTACCAGTACCCATAATGACGTCAATTTTATTTTTCTTCATTAAAAATTGAACGCCTTTGCTCATGCCATCGGCTACACCACGGCTGCGTTTTACCACAGCAGCAAAATCTGGAGTTGCACCGGCAGTAGTAATTCCGTAATCAGCAGCATGATTAATATATTCGAAAACCTGAGCACTTTTTAAAAGTGCTTTAGTAGGGATACAGCCCCAGTTTAAACAAATACCACCTAATGATTCACGCTCAACAATTGCAACTTTTAGTCCCAATTGAGAAGCTCTGATTGCAGCTACGTAACCACCTGGGCCGCTGCCTAAAACAATAACGTCGTAATTCATCTGTTTTTTAATCTATTTTAAAGAGATTTGTTTTTAATTGCTTTGTATCTGTAATCTGCTCTATTATCCCTTAATATGGGTTGCTACATCCTGATTACAAAAAGTTAAAAGATCTTCATCCTGCAACAATCGCTCAAAACTAAAAAAAAAATGTCAATTGGCTAGCTCAATGTTGAGGTAACCGTTAAAATTTACAATGATTGAATATTGTTGTGGCAACTCTGTTTTAGAATATTAATTATAATCAGCTTGATTTGCAGAATAATATATTGATTAGGTAACAAAAAGTTAAATAATGAAGATGTTTAAGTCTCAAAAAATGTTGTTAGTATGTATTATTTGAAAAATACCAATATTAACATAAGTTTTATGCTTAAATTATAATCAACAGATTGTTTCGTTATTAAAAATTTAGCTTTATTATCAAAGTATTGATAAACTGAAAGTTATAATTCAGGTAATATGTGTTAAATGTTGAAAAGTTTTGCCCGACTTAATAATTATTTAACATTGGATGTTAAAATGTGTTAAATTTTATTAAGACATTTGCAGCAATAAAATCCCTTTTAGATTATTATTCAACAACAAAAAACATTTAAAAAACAAAGTATGAAGAAATCTTTACTTTTAAGATTAGTACTGGTTATTGTTGCATTTGTAGGTATTACTTTTGGTGTTAACGCACAGGTAACCACATCATCAATGACAGGAACTATTAAGGACGCCAAAGGCGCCTTACCAGGTGCAACAGTTAAAGCTACGCACACTCCATCTGGAACAACATATACAGTTTCTACAAATAATGATGGGCGTTTCTCAATTGGTAACATGAGAGTAGGCGGACCATATTCAGTAGAAATAAGTTATATCGGTTTCAAACCAGCAAAAGTAAATGATATTTATTTAAAGCTTGGTGAAACTTATGGTGTAGATTACAAGCTTGACGATTCAGGTAATACTTTAGCTGAAGTAAGTGTGCAAGGAACTAAAAAAGTTACTGCCCTTAAAACTGGAGCGAGTACAAATATTTCTAGTAGAGATTTAGCAAGTTTACCAACACTTTCGAGAAGTATTTCAGATTTTACACGTTTAACGCCGCAGGCAAGTGGTAATAGTTTTGGTGGGCGTGATGCTCGTTATAACAATATTCAAGTAGATGGTGCTAACCTTAATAATAATTTTGGCTTAAGTAACGATCCACTTCCAGGAGGAGGTTCTCAACCAATCTCTTTAGATTCTTATGATCAGATTTCTGTTAACATTGCTCCTTATGATGTGAGACAAGCTGGTTTTACAGGTGCAAATATTAGCGCTGTAACAAAAAGTGGTACTAACACTTTTCATGGAACAGCTTACGGATTTTATAGAGATCAAAGCTTCTTAGGTAAACATGTTGGTGATATCGATATCAGCTCAACAATAGTTGCTTCAAAATCTAAAACTTACGGTTTTAGTTTAGGTGGTCCAATTATCAAAAACAAATTGTTTTTCTTTGTTAATGCTGAGAAAGAAGAAAATTCAAAACCTGGAATTAACTATTACGCAGCTGGCTCAGGTGGTACAGGTCTCCCGTCATCAACAAATGTTGCCGATTTAAAATCAGTATCTGATTATCTTCAGTCAAAATTTGGTTATAATACTGGCTCGTATACAGATTTTCCTGCTTTTGCAACTGATAACCATAAAATATTAGCTAAGTTAGACTGGAATATCAATAATAGTAATAAACTGACTTTGAAATTTAGCGATTTCAAAGGTAATGATGACCAGCAATTAAATGCTACCAGTATTCCTAACGGTGCTGGGTTCAAGGTCACATCAGGTACAGGTACAGCTACAATTTCTAGAGCTCCAAACAGCCGTTTTGGTCCTAAGTCTTTTGCTTTTGCTAACTCTAACTATGCATTTGAAAATACTACCAGAACTGGTACCATCGAGTTAAACAGCCGTTTAAGTAACAAAGCATCTAATCAGGTATTGTTAGCATTAACAAAAAACCGTGCATTAAGAGTGTATAATGGTGGTATTTTCCCTACAATAGACATTTATGATGGTAATGGAGGTAATTACATTACTGCAGGTATGGATCCGTATACATTGAATAATGACGTTATTAATGATGTTTATAGTTTCACTGATAACTTTACATACTATGCAGGGAAACATACCTTGACTGCAGGCTTAACATACGAATACCAAAAAACTGGTAATATGTTTATGGCTCCAGCAAATAGCTATTATGCGTATAATTCATTAAGTGATTTTCTAAATGATAAGGCTCCTGCCTATTATGCGTATACGTATTCGCTAATTCCGGGTCAGAGTTCTGTTTATTCAGCGCAACTAAAATTAGGTCAAGCAGGTGCGTATATTCAGGATGAATACAACGTTAGTGATAACTGGAAATTAACATTAGGTTTACGTGCTGATATGCCTATTTATCATGAAAATCCTTTAAATAACCCAGCTACTTCAGCATTAAATTTCTATTCTTCAGATAATACTACGCTAAGACATTATTATACTGACAAATGGTCGAAAAATAGTGTTTTATTGTCTCCTCGTTTTGGTTTGAGATATACATCGGATGATAAATCACTGGTGTTCCGTGGAGGATTGGGTGTGTTTACAGGCAAAATTCCTTTTGTATTCTTAACTAACATTCCTACAAATACAGGTATGTATCAGTTTGGTGGTGCTATTAGTAATGCGAATGCAACAGGTTTAGCGCAATTGGCTAATATTAAATTTAGCAGCAATCCTGCAGCATATGCTAATTTATTCCCAAGTGCAGCAGGAACTACAAGTCCACCAGCGGTTGTATTTATGGATGATAATTTTAAATTTCCTAAAGTATTAAGAGCAAATTTAGGTATTGATAAAAATTTAGGTAGTGGTTATATGTTTACTTTTGATGGACTATATACTAAAGATATCAATGCAGTGCGGATGCGTAATGCAAACTTAACCAACCCTAATGGAGTTATTAATGAAGGTGGACTTACTCGCCCTCGCATTATTGGAACTAATCGTTTAAATGCTGGAACAACCTCAGCTATTGTTCTTGAAAATACAATCAAAGGTTTCGCTTCTTCATTAACAGCTCAATTAAGTAAATCATATAGTAATGGCTTCTCAGGATCAATTGCATATACTTATTCTATAGCTAAAGAGGTTACTGCTAACCCAGGAAGTACAGCAAGTTCGGTATGGAATTCTAACCCAAATGTAGGCACTTCAAATGATCAGGAATTAGGAAATTCAGCTTATGCAGTTCCTCACCGCGTAGTTAGTAATTTATCTTACCGTTTAGAGTATGCTAACCATTTTGCTACAACGATCTCTTTATTCTATCAGGGAATGACTCAAGGTGTGTATAGCTATGTTGTAAATGGAGATTTAAACGGTGATGGAAACAGTAGCGCAGATTTAATGTACATTCCTCGTGCAGGCGAAACAAACTTTGCAGCTTACACAGTTGGTACAGGTGCAACCGCAGTTACTTATACAGTAGCTCAACAAGCTGCTGCTTGGGAAGAGTTTATTAATAATTCTAAATATCTAAGTAAGCATAGAGGTGAATATGCTAAAAGAAATGCAGCTACACTGCCTTGGTTTAATAAATTCGATGTTAGATTCTTGCAAGATATTTTTGTGAAAACTGGAAAAACTGGTAAACAGACTTTGCAGTTTAGTGCTGACATTATCAACTTTAGCAATTTGTTAAATAAAAAGTGGGGAACTTATCAGAGATATGTGATCAATAATCCATTAACATTTAGAAGTATTGGTGCAAACAATCAGCCAGTTTATAATCTTCAAAATGTTTCAGGTAAATTAATTACAGATCCATTACAAGATGATATAAGTGTTAACAGTACCTATAGCATTCAATTGGGTCTAAGATATTCTTTTTAATCAAAAAGCGTAGTTTAGAAAAAGCCCTGATCAATCCGATCAGGGCTTTTTGCATTATGGAGCTATATTAGATAATATTTTATGTAATAATGATCAATAAATTTTTTTACTGTAGCGTTTATTAGCAACAGAACGTTATTATAATAAATCTAAAAAAAAATGAAAAATCTAATTTATTTAACACTCCTATTTTTATCTTTTACTTCTTGTAAAAAGCTTACGGTAAAAGAAGAAAAAACGTTTTATGAAATTAATGTACCCAAACCTGATGGATACCTGACCAGTGCGATACGCATTACACTCATGGTAGACGGCAAAGCAGATATAGTGCCAGGTGGCGATGTAGCATATAGAGGTACTTACAAAATCAAGGGCAAAAAGCTTACTGTTACAGCAGAAAAAGAATATGAATTTGAAATCACCTCAGAAACAGAAATTAAGTACGGTGAACGGATTTTGAGGTTGCAATAGTATATATAGATACTTAGATGTTTTACAAATCCCGGATCATTAAATCGGGATTTTTTTATATCAATTTTTGAAGTATTTATTTCAGATTGCTTAATCTATTATTTTTTTAACCTTTGCAGGCACCCCCGCTACCATCACATGCGGTAGAACATCCTTTGTAACACAAGCTCCGGCGGCTATATAGGCATTGTTTCCAATTGTTACACCTGGGATTACGGTTGCACCTGCTCCAATAAAAACACCTTCCTTAATGCTTACATTCCCAGCTATGGTTACACCGGGAGAAATGGTCACGTAGTTTTCTAGTATGCAATCGTGACTGATATTGCAGTTTGAATTAATAATACAGTGATTCCCGATATTCACATTTGCATTGATTACACAACCTGGGGCAATACAGTTACCTGTGCCCATTTTTAAGGTAGGGCTTAAGTAATTGTGTGGATGGATGATATTGATGAAGCCGTAGCCTTTTTTTTCTAATAATTCTATAATTGATTTCCGCTGGTAATTGCCAATTGCACCAATAAGCGCTAGTTTTGGCGAAGCCGGATATTGTTTTAAAAAATCGTGCAGCTGGATAACAGATTTAAGGAGACTATGATCATGGTGATCGACATTGATAACGTAGCCTGCTAAATAATATGCCTGGTGATTGTTAAAATATTCGCTAACTTCTGTAGCATGTTTACCAGCACCCAAAACATATACATCGATCATAATATTTATTTCAATTTGGAGAGGTTCGATAAAACTAAATATATCAGATACAAATGTAGAAGAAGTACCGATAAAACACCAGATGTATTGATAAAGTTAAACGCGTTAAGTTGAATTTAAAAAAAGAGCATAGCTAAAAAGCTTCACAGATTGTTTGTGAAGCTTTTTAAATAGTAAAATTGCTTTACTGCAATTGTTTCCCTGGTTCTGTTTTACCGTTGTGACAGGTTATGCAGGCAATTTGGGCTACAGTTTTGCCTTCTTTCATGCCATTGTGAAAATATTTCTTATTGATTTTAGCTGTCATGCGCATCATTTTGCGGGCGGTTTCTTTCTCTGGTTTATCATCACTGGCGAAATCCATTTTGCGTGGATTATCTTTCATGGGGGCATGGCAATGGCCGCAACGTACGCCCAAAGCCAGCTTGAAATCATCCATCACTTTGTCGAGTTGCTCTTTGCTGATATTTTTAGGCAGTACCTTTAAATTCTTTGCTTTCGGTTCTGGTTCGGGTTTTGGCATAAAGGCACTTAAGCTTATTGCAAAGCCAGCCATTAGTGCCATAACTACGGTCTTCTTATAATTCATATTCTGTTTAGTTGGTTAACTAATATAACCCTTTTTTGAAGTAGAAAATGACTTTTACAGATTGTAATGAATTTATTTCAATTGATGTCGGTATGCCATATAAAAGAAAAGGCTTTGGGTTTATCCAAAGCCTTTATATTAAATGAAAAACAGGGGTTTAGTTATAAACAAAAGTACCTTTTTCGCTTTCGATTGTTACCTGTTTCTGCTCGCCTTTTTCTACGCGGCCGATAATCTGCGCATCGATATTAAAGCTTTTAGAAATTTCGATAATGCTTTCGGCAATCTCCTGAGGAACATATAATTCCATGCGGTGCCCCATATTAAACACTTTGTACATTTCTTTCCAATCGGTACCCGATTGTTCCTGTATCAGTTTAAATAGTGGTGGAACAGGGAATAAATTGTCTTTTATAACATGAATATCATCATTGATGAAGTGAAGCACCTTGGTTTGTGCACCACCACTGCAATGTACAATACCATTAATCTGACTGCGGTGTTTCTCTAGTATCTGTTTAATTACCGGTGCATAGGTACGGGTAGGAGAGAGTACGAGTTTACCAACGGTTATTTTACCATAACCATCTATTTCAATTTCGTCTGTTAGTTTTTTGCCGCCCGAGAAAACCAGGTCAAACGGTACCGCGGGGTCGAAACTTTCAGGGTAAGTATTGGCTATCGATTTCTCAAAAACATCGTGACGGGCAGAGGTTAATCCATTAGAGCCCATACCGCCATTATATTCTGTTTCGTAAGTGGCTTGTCCGGAAGAAGCCAGCGCCACAATTACATCGCCAGGTTTAATATTATCGTTGCTGATGATCTCTTCGCGCTTTAAACGGCAAGTTACCGTAGAATCGACAATAATCGTTCTTACTAAGTCGCCAACATCTGCAGTTTCGCCACCGGTAGAATAAATGGAAATGCCCTGTTCGCGTAAATCGGCTAAAATTTCTTCTGTTCCGTTAATTACAGCAGCAATTACTTCACCTGGAATCAGGTTTTTATTGCGGCCAATGGTTGATGACAGGAGGATGTTATCGGTAGCACCAACGCAGATTAAATCATCGATATTCATGATGATGGCATCCTGAGCAATCCCTTTCCACACCGAGATATCGCCAGTTTCTTTCCAGTATACGTAAGCTAATGATGATTTGGTACCTGCACCATCAGCATGCATGATGTTACAGTAAGACTCATCACCACCTAAAATGTCAGGAATGATTTTGCAGAATGCTTTAGGGAAAATTCCTTTATCGATGTTTTTGATGGCATTGTGCACATCTTCTTTTGAGGCAGAAACGCCACGTTGATTGTACCTGTTATCACTCATGTTGGCGCAAAGATAAGGTTTTAAGGGGAAAGACTAAAGCTAAATACTTAAGGTTTTTTATGGCTAAATGGCAAGGCTTTTTTACCACCCGGGCACCAGAGTTTGTTTACCATGAAGGCACAAGGAACGCAAAGGTTTAAAGTTGTAAACGGTAGGGGTTCGTTTTTTTGGAAGTGGATGTTCGTTTTCCATGGCTGCCTGCCGTCCCGCTTTTCCTCCTGCCGTTTTAAAGCTTTGGAAAAAGGAAAATTAATTTATAAAAACGGCATCCGTACAATCGGGCTTAGGTACAGCGGACTGGCTCTTTGTGGCAGTTTTTTTCTTGCGCGGACCTATGTTAAATAAACCTGATTGCATGGATGCTGTAAGCGATGGATTAAAAATCAGAAAGGAAGTTTACAGCAGGAAGAAAAGCAGAGCTTGATTAACCGATAAGCATTGGTACTGCTTTTCAAAAAAAGGTCCTTGCCAGTATAAACAACTATTCGATTGGATTCTGAACCAAGTTCAGGAGGACGTTGTGGTGGGGGATAACTTAACCGATTTTAATAATTGATCGATTAACCAGTTTACCGTTTTTATTTGACAGTTTACTTGCAAAGAAAATCACAATAGCCGATGAATCAACAAAAAAAGGCGTAGAGTAAACCCTACGCCTTAAACCTTTTAGCTTACGCCTTTCTTATTTCATGAATAATAATTCTCTGAATTTTGGTAAAGGCCAAACGCTGTCGTCAACAATTTGCTCCAATTTATCAGCGTGGTAACGGATAATATCGAAGTAAGACTTAACTTTCTCATCGTAAGCAATTGCTTTCTCACGTGTATCTTCGATTTTGTTGGTTACTTTACGTTCTTCTAACATCGCATCGATATTGGTTTTCACAATTTCTAAATGCTCAGATAGTTTTTTCACGATATCGATAGAAACTTTGCTATCTACACCAATTGCTTTTAATCCTTGTACGTTTGCGATCAAAGAGTTTTGGTAAGCAATAGCGGCCGGGATAATGGCAGTATTTGCAACTTCGCCCATTACACGTGCTTCGATCTGTAGTTTTTTATAGAAGTTTTCTAACATGATTTCATGACGGGCATGAATCTCACGTGCGCTGTAAATACCTGTTGTAGCAAATAACTCAGCTGATTTTTCAGTTAAGTAAGCATCTAAAGCTTTAGGGGTAGTTTTGATGTTTGATAAACCGCGTGCTGCAGCTTCATCTTCCCACTCCTGGCTATAACCATTACCTTCGAAACGGATTGCTTTTGATTCTTTAATGTATTTTTTGATCACTGTTAATAAAGCGATATCTTTTTTATCACCTTTTTTGATCAATTTATCAACCTCAACCTTAAATTTAACCAATTGCTCAGCCATAATTGCATTTAAGATTGTCATCGGAGCAGAAGAGTTTGCTGAAGATCCAACAGCTCTAAGCTCAAATTTGTTACCAGTAAATGCGAAAGGAGATGTACGGTTACGGTCGGTGTTATCCAACAAAATCTGAGGGATTTTAGGGATACCTAACCAAAGTGCATTATCTTCTTTGATTTTTTTGCTGATACGTGAGTGCTCAATCTCATCTAACACATCGTTCAATTGAGAACCTAAGAAGATAGAGATAATGGCTGGTGGCGCTTCATTAGCACCTAAACGGTGATCGTTGCTTACTGATGCAATACTTGCACGTAATAAATCGGCATGTTCGCTAACGGCTTTAATTGTATTTACAAAGAAAGCAAGGAACATTAAGTTATTTTTAGGTGTTTTACCTGGTGCCAATAAGTTTTTACCGGTATCGGTAATTAACGACCAGTTGTTGTGTTTACCTGATCCGTTGATGCCAGCATATGGTTTTTCGTGTAATAAAACACGGAAGTGGTGACGACGGGCAACTTTCTCCATCAAATCCATCAACAATTGGTTGTGATCGATAGCTAAGTTGATTTCTTCGTAAATTGGTGCACACTCAAATTGAGAAGGCGCAACCTCGTTATGACGTGTTTTTAATGGAATACCTAATTTTAAGGCTTCGTTTTCGAAATCTACCATGTAGCTGAATACACGCTCAGGGATAGAACCGAAATAATGATCTTCTAATTGTTGGCCTTTAGCAGACATGTGTCCGAATAAAGCACGGCCTGTTAACAATAAATCCGGACGGGCGTTAAACAACGACTCATCAACGAGGAAATATTCTTGCTCAATACCTAAAGAAGCATTTACTTTAGTGATGCTTTTATCGAAATACTGGCAAACATCAACAGCAGCTTTATCTAGTGCAGCTAATGCTTTTAATAAAGGTGCTTTATAATCTAATGCTTCGCCTGTATAAGATACGAAAACGGTAGGGATACAAAGGGTTTTACCTGCTTTACTTTCCATAATGAAGGCTGGAGATGATGGATCCCATGCAGTATAACCACGGGCTTCGAAAGTATTACGGATACCACCGTTAGGGAAACTTGATGCATCTGGTTCTTGTTGAACTAATGCACTGCCAGAAAATTTCTCGATAGCACCATCGCCACTTGGCTCAAAAAACGAATCGTGTTTTTCAGCAGTAGTGCCGGTTAATGGCTGGAACCAGTGCGTGTAGTGCGTTGCGCCAGCGCTCATTGCCCAGGCTTTCATAGCCGTAGCAATTTGGTTAGCATCGTCAGAATTGATTAACTCACCCTGGTTGATAGATGAAATTAATTTTTCATACACGTCCTTAGATAAGAAATCTCTCATTTTTTTCTTATCAAATACATTCGAGCCGTAAAAATCAGAAATTTTCGCTGAAGGAGATTTAACTTCAGGTGAAATTCTGTTTTGAGCCTCTTTTAATGCGATGGTTCTTAAGCTTTTCATTAATTTGTTATGTTTTTTGTCAAAAATAGTATATTTTATTAATTTCAGTAAAAGAATCGTATTATTTTTATCAATTTTATTGAAAATGAAATAAAAAAATGTTTTTCGGATGAAAAATTTCATTTTTTGTAAAGAAAATAGATTTTTCGAATGTTTTATGGAATTGAGGATTTGGCTGCATCATGCTATAAAAATAAAAGCTATGTTCAACTCCTCAATTAACGTATACAAAACCGAGTGGCTCGATCTTGTATTTGCAAACCGCAACAAAAACTATGGTGCTTATGATTTAAGGTCTAAATCTTCGTCGATTATGACGAGAGCCCTTTTGGTATCTGGAAGTTTATTTGTCCTCTTGTGTTTCTCTCCTTTAATCTATGCAAAGCTCTTTCCTAAGGAAGCTATAGTAGAGGCTCCGCCAAAGGTTGTCAATTTAACTGATGTGATCCATCAAATGAAACCAAAAACTCCCGAACCAGAGAAAAAGGTTGAGCCTGCAAAAGCTGATCCGGTAAAAGTTAAAACGGTTGCTTTATCGCAGAATATTGTGGTAGTCAATAAAGTAGATCTTCCTGACCCACCAACAATTAAAGAAATTCAAAATGCGGTGATCAGCGATAAAACGCAAGATGGGGTTGTGGCTCCTAATGCGATGATTTCAGAAGCTAAAGGTAGCGGCGATGGAACTGGAACAGCTAAAGAGGGGACAGGGACAGGTGACGATAAGGAAATATATATCGCGGGTGGAGTTGATGAATACCCCGAGTTTAATGGTGGCGCCAAAGCATGGTCTAAATATATGGAACGTAATTTAAGATACCCTTCAAGGGCACAGGATGAGGGGGCTGCTGGAAAAGTATATGTAAGTTTCGTAGTAGAGAAAGATGGTTCTATAACTGATGTATCGGTGATTAAAGGGATTGGTTTTGGCTGCGATGAAGAAGCCATTAAAGTGATCAAAAAATCTCCTCTTTGGAAACCTGGCAAAAATAGAGGTATGCCAGTAAGGGTAAGGTATAATATGGCGATTAACTTTCAGATTTCCAATTAAAATAATCAAAATGAAAAAGTCCTTCTTAATATTATTGTTTACTTGCTTTACCGCTGCTTATTTAAGTGCCAAAGTTGTAAATAATACAGATACTTCAAAAGTATATAGTATTAAACTCGCAAATGCCGATTTAAAGAATGGTAGAGTTAAATTCTTGATACAGGGTGGTTTTGCTCCAGTATATTATAAAGGCCAGGAATTATTTGAAAAGAAATATAATATTACCTATTACGAATTTGGATGCGTAATGCCTTCGGATATTTCCATTAAACACTACAATAAAGTAGTAGCTTCTTTTATGGATAAAAAATATGGAAAGGGTTGGAGAAAAGAAGTGAGGAGAGATGTGCAGGGAATATGATGATGTAATATGGGTGATGTGAGAAGGAAAATGGATGGTGGGGAAGCTTTCTATTAACGCTCTTGGTTTTTAGGGAGATGTAGGGTTAGGTAAATTGAAACGGTTTGGACGGTGTCCAAGCCGTTTTTTATCCGATTCGTTACCCTGAACTTGCTTTATTGGCAATTTTTATAGTTTCAAAGATTTAATAGCTACTTCGTCGTCAGGGGCTGTTTAGCATGATAGATTTTTGGAAAGCAAATACAATGCTTTTCGGTTCCGGTAGTCCCGCCCTTTGTTCCAAATCCTCGCCCTCGTGCCTCGGGCTGTGAGTTTTCCACTTCGGTCGGGTTTAGGTGGCAAGGCTTGTACAGCTATTAATGGTTTATGGCATTTGCAGAAACAGACCTAATGTGTAACAATAGACTGTTGAACCCGATTTTTATTGATAGCGGTAGGAAGACCTTCGACTCCCCGTCATCTCGACTGTAGCGCAGCGAAATGGAGAGATCTATCTAAATAGATTTAGCTTCGCTGAGCCTTCGGGTTCTCGGCTCCGTTGCACTCCGCTCGAAATGACGAATGCTTGTAAAACAAAAAAATGGATGATGGTTTTTAATTCCGTCATCCATTTAAATTATCATTAAGAGTTGTCAATTTTTTTGCCACTGTGCTATTCAAGTTGACAACTCTATAAGTCCTGCAAAATATTACCCTTGGTTTTCAATCCACTTTCTAGCATTTACAAAGGCTTCCATCCACGGCGAAACCTCATCTTTGCGGCCTTGCGGGTAATTTGCCCAGTGCCATTGGAACAATGAACGTTCAATGTGCGGCATCATGACCAGGTGGCGACCACTTTCATCGCATAACATTGCAGTATTATAGTCTGAGCCATTCGGACTAGCCGGATAAGTTTCGTAAGCATATTTTGCTACGATTTTATATTTGTCTTCTGCGTATGGTAATGAGAATCTACCTTCACCATGTGATACCCAAACACCTAAAGTGCTCCCCGCCAGCGTAGATAACATAACCGAATTATTTTCCTGTAAGGTTAACGATGTGAAAATACTCTCGTGTTTACCACTTTTGTTATGTAACATTTTAGGCTTGTCGGCATGGTCTTTATTAATCAAGCCGAGCTCAATAAATAACTGACAGCCATTACAGATACCTACAGATAAAGTATCAGGACGGGCAAAGAATTTTTCTAAAGCAATTCTTGCTTTTTCGTTGTATAAAAACGCACCTGCCCAACCTTTAGCCGACCCTAGAACATCAGAGTTAGAGAAACCACCTACTGCACCAATAAACTGGATATCTTCTAAAGTCTCTCTTCCGGTAATTAAATCGGTCATGTGTACATCCTTCACGTCAAAACCTGCCAAATACATGGCATTAGCCAATTCGCGTTCGGAGTTACTTCCTTTTTCTCGGATAACGGCTGCTTTTGGCTTTGGTTTGCCTGGGTCGATTACAGGTTTCTTTCCATCAAATTGTAATGGGAAAGTGTAATTTAAAACATGATTTTTATAATTGTTGTAACGTTCTTTTGCTAAGCCGTTGCCTGTTTGTTTATTATCTAATAGATATGAAGTTTTAAACCAAACATCACGTAACTGATCAACATCAAAACTGAAGCTATCTGTGTTATTTTTAACTTCTAATTTAGCTGAGGTACTTACTTCGCCAATTTTGTGGAAAGCAACACCTGCCTGAGCGAAAGTTTCTTCAACCGAAGCATCAGCCTGGAAAACGATACCGATGTTTTCTGCAAATAATACTTTAATGCTGTCTGCTTCTGCTAATGAAGACAGATTTATGGTTGCACCTAAATCGCGATCGGCAAAACACATTTCCAGTAGGGTTGTAATTAAACCACCACTACCAATATCATGACCAGCCTGTATTTTATCTGCTTTGATTAACTGTTGTAGCGTATTAAAAGCTGTTTTAAACTGATCAGCTTCTTTTACATCAGGAGTTTCAGTACCGATTTTGTTTAAAATCTGTGCGAAAGATGAACCGCCTAATTTATAGCTGTCGTTAGATAGGTTGATGTAATAAATCGATCCTCCATTTTTTTGCAGTACCGGTTCAACCACTTTGGTAATGTCGCTACAGTTTGCTCCTGCAGAAATAATTACAGTACCAGGTGCAATTACATCGCCATCTTTGTATTTCTGTTTCATCGATAATGAATCTTTTCCGGTTGGGATATTGATTCCTAAACTGATGGCAAAATCAGAACAGCCCTTTACTGCTGCATATAAACGGGCATCTTCACCTTCGTTTTTACAAGCCCACATCCAGTTAGCAGAAAGTGAAACACTTTTTAAACCATCTTTTAAGGGGGCCCAAACAATGTTAGAAAGCGACTCGGCAATGGCATTGCGGCTACCTGCAGCCGGATCGATCAAAGCCGAAAGTGGCGCATGGCCAACTGAAGTGGCAATACCTTCTTTACCCTGAAAGTCTAAAGCCATTACACCACAGTTGTTTAATGGTAATTGTAACGGACCTGCACATTGCTGTTTGGCTACACGGCCACCCACACAACGGTCTACTTTATTGGTTAACCAATCTTTAGCTGCAACTGCTTCTAATTGAAGTACTTGTTCTAAATAGGTGTTTAATTCAGTTTTGTTATATTCAACAGCTTCGTATTTACGATTAATGGTTTGATCGTCCATTACGATTTTCGGAGAACTGCCAAACATGGCAGCCAGTTCGAAATCCATTGGTTTTAAGCCTGTTGTTGCCGATTTAAAGGTGAAACGATGATCGCCGGTTACCTTACCAACGGTATACATTGGCGAACGTTCGCGGTCGGCTATTTTTTGTAGGGTTTCGATATGGTCGTTACCGATTACCAATCCCATTCTTTCCTGCGATTCGTTACCGATAATTTCTTTTGCAGAGAGGGTAGGGTCGCCAACTGGCAGTTTATCTAAGTCGATTAAACCACCGGTTTCTTCAACCAGTTCTGATAAACAGTTTAAGTGTCCACCTGCACCATGGTCGTGGATAGAGATAATCGAATTGTGGTCACTTTCTACCATACCGCGAACAGCATTGGCTGCACGTTTTTGCATTTCAGGATTCGATCGTTGGATGGCATTTAATTCGATGCCGCTTCCATGCTGACCGGTATCTGCAGATGAAACTGCTGCACCGCCCATCCCGATTCTATAATTTTCTCCACCTAAGATTACAATATTATCGCCTTCTTTTGGTTTAAGTTTTTGTGCCTGGCTGGCTTTGCCATAACCAATACCGCCGGCAAGCATAATTACTTTGTCAAAACCGAGTGTACGGTTGTCTTCTTCGTGTTCGAAAGTTAAAACCGAACCTGTAATTAGCGGCTGACCAAATTTATTTCCAAAATCGGTAGCACCGTTTGACGCTTTGATCAGGATATCCATTGGTGTTTGGTACAACCATTGTCTTTCTTCAACACCTTTTTCCCATGGGCGTTTGTCTTCCAAACGAGAAAGTGCAGTCATATACACTGCAGTTCCTGCCAAAGGCAAAGAACCTTGTCCACCTGCTAAACGATCTCTGATTTCGCCACCAGAACCTGTTGCCGCGCCGTTAAAAGGCTCTACAGTAGTAGGAAAATTGTGTGTTTCTGCTTTTAGGGAGATTACCGATTCGAAATCGCTTGTGGTATAATAGTCAGGCTCATCGGCACGTTTAGGCGCAAATTGCTGTACTTTAGGACCTTTAATAAAAGCTACGTTATCTTTATAGGCAGAAACAATATCATTAGGGTTTTCTTCTGATGTTTTGCGAATCAACTTAAATAAAGAAGTAGGTTGCTCTACACCATCGATTACAAATTTGCCATTGAAAATTTTATGGCGGCAGTGTTCCGAATTTACCTGAGAGAAACCAAAAACTTCAGAATCGGTTAAAGGTCTTTCTAATTTTTGTGCTAACGTATTTAAATACTCAACTTCTTCATCACTTAAAGAAAGCCCTTCCTGTTTATTATAGGCTGCAATATCGGTGATTTCTAAAATCGGCTCGGGTTTGATGTTGATGGTATATATCGCTTGATCAAGCTTGCTGTATTTTTGAGAAAGCATTGGGTCGTAATCTGAAAAATTCTCATCAACCTGCTTAAATTCTTCGATCCTGATGATGCCCTGCATGTCCATGTTCTGGGTAATTTCTACGGCGTTGGTACTCCACGGCGTAATCATAGCTGCCCGTGGCCCAACGAAAAAGCCTGTTAAAGCTGTTTCTTGCGAGATTTTGGCGCCGCCAAATAACCATTCGAGTTTAGTAATGTCAGTGGTAGAAAGCGTTTTGTCTGTTTGTAAAACAAAAATCGACTGCGATTGCCCTTCGACAGGCTCAGGATGACAAGAGAAGAAATGAATCATGCTTTTTTTTTGAAGTTGCAAAAATAGCGTTAAAAATTTAAAAAGCTTGTTGTGATGTGCAATATAATTGCGCTTTTATTACTTTTGACTTTAATGTAGCTTATTAGATCAGGTCGTCATTGCAAGGATCGAAGCAATCTTAATGCATAGAAGGGGGAACCTGGTATTGTAAGATTGGTCCGTTGGCTGAAAGCGCCTCCTCGCAATGACGGATTTTATTCTTTAATATATAGCAGCTACATTACTCTTAATAAAATCGAATCTATGTTCAACAAAATTCACCATATAGCCATTATCTGTTCAGATTATGAAAAATCAAAAGATTTTTATGTGAATAAGCTAGGGTTTACTGTTTTGGCAGAGGTTTACCGGGCTGAAAGAAAATCATATAAGTTGGATCTTGCCGTAAATGGTGTATATCAGATCGAACTTTTTTCTTTCGAAAACCCACCTGAAAGGCCTTCACGACCAGAGGCACAGGGTTTGCGCCATTTGGCTTTTGAGGTAACGGATATTGAAAAGGAAATTTCGAGGTTAAATGAACAGGGAATTGTTACTGAACCTGTTCGTATTGATGAATTTACGGGTAAGCGCTTTACTTTTTTTGCCGATCCGGATGGCTTGCCTTTAGAATTGTATGAAATTTAAATGAGCATTTTTAAGTTTAAGCAGTTCGATGTCGACCAGACAGGTTGCGCCATGAAGATTAATACGGATGGGGTTTTGATTGGGGCTATGGCCACTCATAATAATCCTAAAAATATATTGGATATAGGTACGGGCACCGGGGTAATTACTTTGATGTTGGCGCAACGTTTTCCTAAAGCTGTAATACAAGCAGTAGAGATCGACGGAAAAGCAGCAGAAACAGCCGGGAAGAATTTTGAATCGTCGGTTTTCAGTGAGCGATTAACTATTAATCATGTTGCAATTGAGCAATACAACCCAACTGAACAATTTGATCTGATTGTTTCCAACCCACCTTTTTTTGTAAATGATCTTAAGAATGAAGAGGTACGGAAAGGAATTGCCCGGCATGCAACGCTTGGTTTTTTTGATTTACTAATTGATAAATGCACTCAGCTTTTAACCCCTAATGGCAAACTTTGGTTAATTCTACCTGTAAAGCAGGCAAATGAAGTTATTAGCAGTGCTGCTGGTTATGGTTTATTGCTTGTGGAGCGGATTCATATTCATTCTGATCAAAATAAACCAACCTTTAGGCAGATCATCTGTTTGAAAAAGGGTGAAGCTGTTTTAAAAGAAAGGGACTTTAATATTTATGAATCTTTAAAACAGCATACAGCAGTTTATAAAGAATTGCTCAAGGATTTTTTCTTGGCTTTTTAGGTTAAGGTTTTAAGATGGATAGCGGTTTTAGGTAAAGATGGTTGGAGGATTTGTTTGATAGAAATTAATCGAAATATTTTGCTAATCCTGTAAATTACGGGTACAATTAAGTTTACATAATGAAAAAAATAGGATTAATTTCTGATACGCATGGTTTTTTGGATGAAGCAGTTTTTAAACACTTCGATGGTGTAGATGAAATTTGGCATGCCGGAGATTTTGGCCCGGATGTAGCTGAGCCATTAGCTGCTTTTAAGCCTTTACGGGGAGTGTTTGGAAATATTGATGATAACATAATAAGAGCAGAGTTTCCGGAACAAAATCGATTTAGCTGTGAAAGGGTTGATGTTTGGATGACACATATAGGCGGATATCCGGGCAGGTATTCATCTTGCGTGAAGCCAGAAATATACACTAACCCTCCTAAATTATTTATCACCGGCCACTCGCATATTTTGAAAGTGATGTATGACGATAAAATAAAATGTTTGCATGTAAACCCCGGTGCGGCGGGAAAACATGGCTGGCACAAGGTGAGAACCCTGGTTAGATTTTGCATTACTGATGAAAATATTCATACCTTAGAGGTTATAGAATTATCAGGTAGATAATGTAAAATATACACTAAGTATGGTTTGTGGCGTAAAAACACTAGGACAATTTATTATCGAAAAACAAGCAGATTTCCCCTATGCTAAAGGAGAACTTTCGAGGCTACTCAGAGACATTGGTATTGCTGCGAAAATCGTAAACCGGGAGATAAATAAAGCAGGTCTGGTTGATATTTTAGGTGATATGGGAACCACCAATATTCAGGGTGAAGAACAAAAGAAGTTAGATGTTTATGCCGATGAACAGTTTATTGCGGCTTTAACCAGTGGTGGCGAATGCTGTATTGTGGCAACTGAGGAAGAAGATGAAATTATCCATATCGAATCGCCGGTATCTCAAAATGCGAAATACATTGTCTGTATCGATCCTTTAGACGGTTCATCCAATACTGATGTGAATGTTGCGGTAGGAACTATTTTTTCTATCTACAGGCGAAAATCAATAGAAGGACGGGCCAGTTTGGCTGATGTGCTGCAAAAAGGTACTGAGCAGGTTGCTGCTGGCTATATCATTTATGGTTCGTCTACTATGCTTGTTTACACTACTGGTAAGGGCGTGAACGGTTTTACACTGGACCCATCAATCGGTGAGTTCTGTCTTTCGCACCCGCAGATGAAAATCCCTGAAACTGGTTATATGTACTCGGTAAATGAAGGTAACTACGTGCATTTTCCGGATGGCGTTAAAAAATACATTAAATATTGCCAGGTAGAAGATGAGGCTACCAAACGCCCGTATACCTCGCGTTATATTGGCTCAATGGTGGGCGATATTCACCGGAATTTAATTAAAGGTGGTATTTATATCTATCCAACAACTGCGCGCTCGCCAAATGGAAAACTACGTTTATTATATGAATGTAACCCAATGGCCTTTATTATTGAGCAGGCAGGAGGGAAGGCCAGTACAGGTTTCGATCGCATACTGGATATTCAGCCGACCGAACTGCACCAAAGGGTGCCGGTATTTATCGGGTCGAAAAATATGGTAGAAAAAGCAGAAGAAATGATGCTTTTATATACTGCCAAATCAATTTCGCTCGAAGTTAAAGCAGAAAATACACTACAGAATTTGGGTGTAACTGGTGGAATTGATTAAACTCCTTTAGCTCTTTCTACTTCAAATACGGTATCGATAGCAAGATTCTGTTTATCTTGTGAGGCAAAAACTGCTAAACGGTCGCAACGCTCATTCTCCGGGTGGTCGTTGTGACCTTTTATCCAGACGAATTTCACTTTGTGAAGTTTGTACAGTTCAAGGAATCTCAACCACAGGTCTTTGTTTTTCTTATCTTTAAAATTTTTGGTTACCCAGCCGAAAACCCATTTCTTCTCTACTGCATCTACTACATATTTCGAATCGGAATAAACGGTTACCTGTTGGTTTAAGCTTTTTAATGCTTCTAATCCTTTTATTACAGCCAAAAGTTCCATACGGTTATTGGTGGTCATTCTAAAGCCGCCGCTTAATTCCTTATAGTGTTGCCCTGCCCTTAAAATTGTACCCCAACCTCCTGGTCCGGGGTTTCCGCTAGCTGCTCCGTCTGTATAAATTTCGATCATAAACGTTGTAAAGTTATGTTTTTAGGTTTAAAATAGCTTGTTTTATCTGCATCTTGAATTTTGTTTCGATTTCAAATAATTGAATGTTAAGGAATTAAAAATTTGTTGTAAAAACTTTGAAAAAAATATTTGCAGGGAATGTTAAAAGTCGTACTTTTGTGACATCAAAAAACACGGTGGCTGTAGCTCAGTTGGTTAGAGTATTGGTTTGTGGTGCCGAGGGTCGTGGGTTCGAGCCCCATCAGCCACCCTTCACAGGGCAAAGGATTTTTAAAGATCTTTTGCCCTATTTTTTTGCCCTCTAATTTCTTTCTAATCAGGTAGATACGATTAAACGTTTCCGTCATTTCAGCGGTTCGATGTTGTATATTTTGAAAATTAAATTTTTCCTTGAACATCGAACCAATCAGCCTTCTTTGGTCTTCTATGGCCGATTTCGTAAAAATCGTGTATAGATCGCAAAGTGCTGTAATTGCATCATTTAAGATGGGTTGGAGTTGTGCTTTGCTGTATTTTTTTCTTCCAAATTCTTGCAATTGCGCTTCTAATCTGACAATATTTTCCTCACATTCCGTTTTGATTGATTTATAATCGTTGGTTTCCAAATCGCCGAATAATAATAATTCTCTTGCTCTGGATAATTTATTGTTGGCTTCTGTGAGCTGTTTTACTAATTGAGCCCTATATTCCTTGTTGTAATCTGAGTCATTAGAAAATTCGTCTAATATGACCAGTTTGAAAAGTTCTGCTGTTTTTGAGTTTAGGCTAAAGTCTTTAAGAAAGGACAGGAATTCTTTGTTGACTGGTTCTGCTTTGAGTCTGCACCCACACGCGGAAGAGCAGTGGTAATAGTAGTAATAGGCGCTGCGGCCTTTTGATGCGCTACCACAAAGTGTCCGGCTGCATCTGGAACAGGTAAGGAAACCTTTTAATGGAACTTTTTCATCTGCGAGTATTTTGGTTTTTATGCTTGTTTTTTTGCCGGAAAGGATATCCTGAACCTTGTAGAAGAGTGCGGTTGAGATGATTGGTTCGTGAAGACCAGTCACAGTCTGTGCCTCTTCATCCTTGTGGCTGGGAATTTGGATGATCCCACAATAGATGGGATTACGGATCTGGCATAAGAAGTTGTTTTTGCTGCAGTTCAATCCCATTTCAACCACTCTCTTGAATACCTGTTGGATAGCATATTTTCCTTTGGATAATTCTTTGAAAGCCCAGGCCATCAGCGCAGCTTGTTCCCCGTCCAATGCGAGGTATTTTTTTCCGTTCTCTGCGGTGCGGTTGATGTAGCCTACGGGTGCGAGTCCAGTCCATCGGCCTTCTTTGCGCGCTCTTCTTAAGCCGTAAAAAGTGTTGAGGCCTCTTCGGTCATTTTCAATTTCCGGTGCGGTGAGATAGATGGCCAGCATCATCTTGTTTTCCGGTACATCCATGTCGAGCGGCTGTTCGATGGCCTGGGGTTCTACACCGAGGGATTTTAGCATACGGATCATGTTGTAAGCATCGGGTGCATTACGGCTAAAACGGTCCCATTTGGTAAACAATACCAAATTTGTCTGACCACGCTGTTTGCGCAGCGTCAGCAGCAATTTGGTCCATGCGGGACGTTGAAAGGTTTTGGCAGAATGGTCTTCAAAGATCACTTTGCGGACCATTATTCCCTTATCCTGGCAATATTTTTCCAGGCGCTCGGCCTGGTCGCGTTGGGAATAACCCTTGTCTGCCTGTTCATCGGTACTTACCCTGATGTATAAATCTGCAGTTTTCATTTCTTAAAGTTTTGGTTGACAATCAAATTAGCCAATTGGTACATGAGTTCCAAGACTTTGGCCACATCATCTTTTTCTATATTGATGCCGTTCTGATATAAGATTAGCTGTGCCTGTTCAATTGATATGTTGGGCTTTTGCATTAGCCGCTGGGAAGGTGGGATTGCTGCTCGGTTTATGGTTTTAATTATTTTACTGCCTGGTCGTTTCCTTGACTTTTCTTTCATGATCATTCAGTTTTAGGGTACAATTTTGCAGAAAATAGGAGTGGTACTATCCAATATTGGATGTTAACTGACAGGGAAATAGGTTATCGGTTGGTTTGTGAGTGGATTTACCTGCAGCCGAAACTATGGTGGATGAAGGACCAGCTCAGCTGGGGTTCTTATTCAATTCTCGCTCAAATTTAAGGTTCAGTTCTGGCACGCAAAGGAATTTCCGGCATAAACCCTCCTGTGGCCTTTGCCCACTGACCCATTTATTCCGTTCCTCCTTTTGCTTTGGCAGAAGCTGAACCTTGCCGGGCTCCATAATTAAATCAGAAAGATTATGGAAAATTTAAGTATTAAGGTAGCAGAGAGTGAGATCAGTTATCGTCCGGCGTTTAGAATGGCGGAGCTACCTCAGGTGACTTCTTCGAACGAAGCTTATCGGGTTTTAATGGATCGTTGGGATGATGGTAGACTGGAACTATTGGAAGAATTTAAGGTGATTTTGCTCAACAGAAGGGCTAGGGTACTGGGGGTAGTGAATATTTCTCAGGGTGGTTTTTCGGGCACGGTTGCCGATCCAAAAGTGATTTTTGCGGTGGCATTGAAGGCCTGTGCGAGTTCGATCATATTGGCACACAACCATCCCAGTGGGGAGCTCTCTCCAAGTGAAGCTGATATTTGGTTAACCAAAAGGTTTGCTGTAGGAGGGGATATATTAGGGATTAAGGTGCATGACCATTTGGTTATTTCAAAATATGGATTTTATAGTTTTTTAGATGAGGGAGTGATTTAGATCGTGCTGCTAACATTAAAAAGAAACAAGTTGAATGTTGCTGACTGTATTCATTTTTGCAGAAAATATGAATGCTGGATTCTCTATAACGAAAATTGAAGAATGTATTAAATAGGATAAGTGGCATCAGATATTCTAAATACTATTAATTCGCGATTTAAAATGATACGTTCAAAAGTGTGTATTTCAATGAAAGTGACCCCTCTGTTTCGGGCCAAACTGGCCACCAATTTGATTACCGGATGATGCGTATCTAGTTCCTTTCCCTCCG
>NZ_JACHCQ010000054.1 GCF_014205835.1 Pedobacter sp. AK013
GTTTAACGCATAGGCACAGTGAAGCACATCGTACTCCTTGCCCGAAAAATTTAATCTAGCTTTGAAAGCCATAGTTTTAAAATTTAAAGGTTAAATAATTAATTTAGTGTAGCCTCCGCTACACTAATTATAAACCAAATATTAAGCCAATTATTGTATATATAGCTCAGCTATAGAGAATAATACTGTTTTAGAAATGCTGGTAAAATCCCAAAATCGCACTAAACGATTAGTTAAACGAATTATTATTGTGGAAAAGGTGTGGAAAAGTTTTAAGAGATTTTTAGCGTTATAGATACAGCATACTAGCGAATAACCTACATAACTGTAGTGATATTACCCAATATGTAGCATTTTTGGACAAAAAATTTCGTAAAAAAATTCTCGTTAACTTGAGTATTAAATTAGCTGCGCACCAAATTTTTCCATTTTAGCTACCCATTTTTGGCTATAATGATTTTCAAGAGAGTGTAATTCGCCAATGGTATTGGTGAGCACGGGGCTCATTCTGCATTTCTCAAAAACAACTTTTTTAATAGAGAGGTAAGTTGTTTTCTTATTTGCTTTCCATTCTTTAAAAGTTGCCTCATCTAAAATAGACACAATCCGTGCCGAACGGCCACTAAAATTATTGTTTACGTTTTGCTGCTGAGTAGTAAAAATTTGGTCAGGTAGAAATAAACGATCAAAAAAGCCTTTAATCTTTGCAGGAATATGGTCTACATATACCGGGCAGAAAAGCACCACGTGGTTACTTTGCCTAATTGCAGTTAAAGCTTTTTGCAGATCGGGTTCTAACTCGGAAATTTGCCTATTATTGAATTGTTTGTTCGAGTTGAATATGAGGTCGATGATGGCCAACTCTCTTACAGTTGCACCAGCACCTTCAGCACCTTGCTTATATGCGTTAATCAGGAAATTTGTCGATGCGTTTTTTTCAATATCCCCATTCAGGATAAGTACTTGCTTCATTTTTTTTGATTAATCTGATCTGGTCGATGCATTACAAAATTATAAAGAATTTGTTAAGTGTTATGCATAACCCATAAAAAAACCCAACGCTAAGGCTGGGTTTTTATTTCAGTAATCAAAAACTATTGCTGGTTGTACTCTGTATTCCAGGTCGTATTCTCGTCTTCGCCCTTATGGCCGTCTAGTTTTACTACAAAGCTTTTAGCCGGAAAATACGGCGTAATGTGGATATCCAGGTGGATTCTGTCTTTTTGAAGTTCATCTCTTTCGAAACGCATAATCTTAAATCTTTCGATTAAACGATCTGCTCCCTGGATACCATCCAAAAATTTAACAATCTGACCGCGTAAATCCTGTTCTGTTTTAGAAGTCCAGTTTTCGAAAGCTCTTCTGTTTAAGAAATCAAACAATACTTTGGTAATGTAATCGAATACACGAACCACTGAATAAGTCTGCAAACCAATATTATCGCCATTGAACAAGGTTTTAGCTGAAAAAGCCATTACTTTACCGTATTCATTAACCATTGGCACTAAACCTACACGTTCTAAATGAGAGATTTCACTTTTCTTTAAATCGAATTTAACACCATCTACTTCATTTATAGCCCCATGTTTTTTACCTGCGGTAACCTGCGACATTAGTGTGTAATACATTTTACCTGCAAGAGCGGCCGATCCAGGAACGGTAAGATCATCTTCCTCGCCCACTTCTGCTACCTTACCACGACCTACCAGCCAGTTACAGGTCATGATAACGTTCGATCTAAATGCATCGCCACCAGTAAAATTAGCAGCGGTAAATAAATCAAGTACATCGTCAGGCTGATCTAAATCGGCAAAATCTGTTACCAGCATCGCTTTATTGTTATGTGCTATTTTGGCCCATCTTTCTAATACTTTATTAGAGCCCATATAACCCGGAACAACCATTAACGAATAGTTTTTACGAAGATCTAACCGATCGTAATTCTGCTTTAATTCATCATCAACATATTCGATAAAACGAGGATTATCGAGATCTTTAATCTGATCCATCGATGCATTTAACAGCACCACATTTTTCAGCTTGTCAGACTCAGTATTTTTATAGAATAAATGCACCGATCTATAAGCCTGCTCCAGTTCTCTGGTACTTTCGAGCGCTGTACCAATGTTTTTATTTAAGTTTTCTTCTGCGGCGTTCAGTTTTTCAGTGCTTTTTTCAACCATATCTGCAACAGAGGTGGAAGACTCGAGTACATCTATCCAAAGCTGAATTTTCTTTTTAAGCTCTTCGCGTTCTTTCTTCTTTTCATCGCCAGTTAAAAAAATCTGCTTTCTGGCTTTTCTTTCAGGGTTTAAATTCTGAAGTCCGTCAACAGTTGCTTCTAACAGATCGAAACCACCAACCCTGGCCAGTTTTTCTAAGTTATCTTTAAGCGATGTTTTTGCTATGGTTTTGCCTTCAGCGGGTTTAAAACCTGCCTGAGCTGTATTTTGGTCTGTTTTTAATTCTTGAGGATTTGACATGTTTTCTCAGCGTTTAGATTATTTATTTTGCTCCAGTTCATCAACAAAGTTCTTTAAAGCACTTATGAAGGCTGCTTTAGTTTCTTCATCATCAAGCGTAGCTTTTAAGGTTTTGTTTGATTTTAACTGTTTAATTACATTCAGAGACATTTCCCTCTCGATATTAACATTAGTGAGGTAGTTGCTTTGGTTGATTATGTTTTTCACACCGAAATCGCCCAGATCGTTAAAGCTTAGCGTTTCGCCAACGGTAGATCCGTCCTGCTTTTCGAAAGCAACCTTCACATTTGGTTTGTAATGTTCAAATACCTCTTTTACCGTTTTTAATCCTTCTACCTTTTCTGGTTTGATGGGATCATTATCGGTAAGTTTTTGTACAAAAAGCGTCTTGTTATGGGCAATTTCTGCGAAAGCTTCTGAGGTATCGATTTTTCGCTCATTACCGCCAATTTCATAATTAAACATAGTATGTAGATTTAGATTTACGATTAATTTTTTCTAATAATATAATAGTTAACGTTTTAGCTCAATTTTTGTTCCAATGTAACAACTTCTGGTTGAATAATATCCCATTTCAATGTATCTTCTTCGGGATGTTTACTTACCTGGATCTTTGATCCTTTTTTAAGTTCGCCAGAAATGATGTATTTCGAAATTGGCCTGCGCAAAAGATTTCTGATCACTGCAGATAGCTGTCTTGCTCCATATTTTGGGGTAAAACCGTCTAATGCAATCATTTTCTTGGCATCATCTGCTATTTCAAAATCGATACCCATTTTGTTCAGCGACTGCACCAAACTACTCAGCTGAATTTCAAAGATGCGTACCACATTACTTTCATTAATCGGTGCAAATGGAACAATTTCAGAAATCCGGGCTAAAAACTCGGGGCGGAAATGTCCGGCCATTACCTCCATCAATTGGTTCGATGCCGGAATAACACCCTTATTGATTTGTTCTGCGATCCATTCGCTGCCGATATTCGAGGTAAAAAGAATCAGCGAATTGCTAAAATCGCCCTCTTTCCCTAACCGGTCATGCATATGGCCTTCATCCAAAATCTGCAAAAAAGTATCGAAAACAGAAGGGTGTGCTTTTTCAATTTCATCAAACAACAACACCGAATAAGGCTGTTGCCTGATTTTGTTCACTAACAAACCGCCTTCTTCATAGCCCACATAACCTGGAGGCGCTCCATAAAGCAATGCCGCGCTGTGTTCTTCTTTAAATTCAGACATATCGAACCTTATCATGGCCTTTTCATCATTAAACAGAAAATCGGCTATTGATTTGGCCAGTTCGGTTTTACCTGTTCCGGTTGGTCCCAGTAAAAAGAAAGATCCAATCGGTTGTCCTTTTTTATTTAAGCCACTGCGCGATTCCAATATCGCATCAGAAACCGCTTTAAGTGCCTGATCTTGCCCTACAACCCGTTTTTTTAGATACTGCTCCATATTAAGCAGTTTTTCTTTTTCTCCAGCTTGAAGTTTCCCCATTGGAATGCCTGTTTTATAGGCCACAATGGAAGCGATGTCCTGTTTGGTAATGCGATCGCTTTTTTCTGCAGCATATTTTTTTAATTCCTGCAGGCTGCTGTTGATATAACCCTGATATTCATCCGCCGTTTCGAAAGCATCTGTTTGCGTTTCGTCGGTTAACCTTCCCAACAAAACCGGACTCAATTTATTTTGAAGCAAAGAGAAAAGCCATTTATAATCGGCAAATTTTGCTGTCTCCGGCTGTTCAGTATTGGCATTTAGTGCTTCCAGATCAGCTTCCAAACTTTCAATTACCTGATCGGAAGTGTCATTCATCATTTTCATTGCCGCCATAGTTCTATCCAGCAAATCGAAAGCAGAATCAGGGAGACGTCTATCTTTCATATACCGCTTGGCTAAACGCACGCATTCGCCTAACGCATCGGGTTCGATGGTTAAAATATGGTGTTCTTCATATTTTACCGCCAGTTTTTGCAACATTTTTATCGTGCTTTCTTCATTCGGTTCATTTACCTGAAGCACTTCGAAGCGCCTGCTAAAAGCCTGTTCAGGCTCGATAATTTTACGGTATTCGTCAATAGTGGTTGCACCAATTACGGTGATTTCGCCCCGGGCAAGTTCTGGCTTTAACAAATTGCCAATTCCGGCACCCAATGGGCCCTTGCTATCTAATAACGTATGGATCTCATCAATAAAGAGTACTGCTTTTTCGAACTGCTTTATTTCTTTGATGATGTTTTTTAAGCGGTCTTCGATCTCTCCTTTGTAAGATGCTCCTGCTATTAAAGCGCCCAGATCCAACTCAAAAAGCTGTACAGGTTTAAGGCTTTCTGGCACATTCTGGTTTACAATATCAATGGCAAATCCATCAACAAGCGCCGTTTTACCTACACCGGCATCGCCAGTAAGAATTACGTTTGGCTTGGTGCGGCGGCAAAGGATTTCCATCATCATCCTGGTTTCTTTATCCCGACCGATTATCGGATCGGTTTTACCATCGCGAACCATCTGTAACCGGTCTATACAATATTTATATAGTGCGTTGCCGGTACTTTTATTTTCTGCAGACGAAGCTGCCTGACCTGGAGAAACAGCTCTCGAAATTTCTTCATCCTTTACATAAAGGTCTAAAATTTCGCGTTCCTTTATTGGGAAAGATTTTAACTGATCGGGCTGAAAACCGATTCCAGGTTTAGCCAATGCAGTTAACACACATACAGGCGTAATTAAATCCAACCCTAATTTAATGCGAACATTATCAGCTTCTTCAAAAATAACGGCAATTTCTGGAGCGCCACTAACAGAATCGCTAAAGCTCGCAGATTTGGTCTGTTCATCTATCCGAACTTCTGCCCACTCACTAATGTATTCTTCATCCTTCCCAATTGAAGTGATAAACGACCGTAAACCAACATCTTTATGCATTAAGCCTTTGAGCAAATGAGCTGCAGAAAATGTTTCGTTTCTGTATTCTTTGGCTAACGACTGCGCAATATGTAAGGCTGTTTTAACCGATTCGCTTAAATTTGTAATTGCCATAGCCTTAGTTGGTTGTAGGCAAAACTGCCGGGTTAAAATTATTTTCGGTGATGTAGTAATATATTTTTCCGTTTGATACAAATTGTTGTTCAATCTGTGTCGCTCTTTTAATCTGCTGTACTGATTGATTTAACATCTTGATATAGTTCTCGAACTGATCGAGAGGCATTCTAGAGGTGCTTTTTAAATCGTTTACAGTATATTTTGACAAAAACTCGTTATTTAAAGGTAAACCTGTTACCAGTTTGATGTAGCTGGTCAAGGTCATTGCTTTAATATCTCCTGAAGATACTTTCATCCCCAACAGTTGTTTAGGCATTTTAACATAGTTTTTAACCAGTTTGCTTCTGAAAGAAGACTGATCTGCCTGTAGGTTTTGCCCCAACATAATTGAAAAAACATCTACAATTTGCTTGTATTCCATATTATTTAATACAATGGCGTACTGTAGTGTAGAACGGTTGTTTTTTACAATATCGGCTGATAGGTTAGCCGTGCTGTAATATTTAAAGGCATTATGTGGCATGCGGTCGGCTACTTCTACGCCAACGGGTGCAGGTAATAACCCTTCTACATCAGCGGATAAGTTTTTGCGTGATATACCCGTTAAACGGAATGCGCTATCCAAAGAACTGATCTGATTGTAAATATCCATGCTGGTTTCTTTTACAAAACGGCGTAAAGCAATGGTCATGCTCTGGTTCGAATTTACCGAACCTTTAGTTGGAAAAACCACCCCACCTTGTATTAAACTGTTTTTAGGGTAATCTAAATAATAAGAAATTGAATCCTGTAGGCTGGTATTATAAGGCTGGAAGCTTTTTAAGCCTTCTCCTTTAACCATGGTATTTTTTCTATATTCGGCAGCGCGGATAGCTGATTCTGAAACCAGTTTTCTCGACTGAATTACAAAATCATTAAATGATTGGTTAAAATCGCTATAAACTTGTAGTGCTAAAATCCGGGCATCGGCAAGTGCAACCTGCTCACTCAGTTCGTTAATCAGGTAATTATTGGTACCACCAACGTTACCCGTACTACCAACCAAAACAATTAAATTGGTTTCGTTCTTTTTCGTTTTAAACAAATTTAATCCGGCCTTTAATGCTGCAAATACAGGTTCTTCGGCAATTTCGCCGTTACACCTCAACGTATTTTTTGCCTGGTTAGACAGGAAAGTCATTAACTTACGGTAATCATCCTGAATCGGGCTAACAAAAATCCCCTGCAGTGAGCATCCGGTTTCGCCACGGTATACTACACCACCATAATTTACTTTAGTCCCTTTACCAAAATCGCCCATTATGTTTTCAAAAGAAGCGATGGTATTGGTCATTCCGGAAAGATACTTCGTCATCGGGCTTCCACCATCAACCACAAAAACAACATTAACCTTATTCTTATTTTTACGCAGATTCACATAATCCTGATAAGAAAGTGCTGAACCGTTAATGGTTAATATTTTGTTATCTTTTTTATTGTAAACATCGGCAGCTATGCCCACAGCGTACGCACCGGCATCATCAGAAACGACAGGAACGCTTCTTAAAATCAGGTTTTCTCTCGGCAATAAAGGATCTACCACGAAAGCTGTTCCACTGTTTATTCCATTTTTAATAGCTGTTGAGGTAGAATCATCGTTATCGTAATTACCGGGTTTAACAGACGTAATATAAAGCCTATCTCCCCAACTGTGCACTGCCTCGGCAGAAACCCATCCATAAATACTTTTTAAAGCTGTATCAGCCACCAACTGATCATCAGAACCGATCAGATATTTTTTGCCATCTTCTGATTTTTTGTAGATATAAGCAATTTCATGCAACCTTACTTTGGTGCGCCTATCTTTAAGTTCGGGCGTGTTGTAAACCAAAATGGAATCGGTCGTATCAAAATAAAACTTTGGCTCCGTTAGTGCATTTTTACCGTTTACAATGCCAATAGCTTTTTCGGCGTAACCTGTTTTTTGGTTAGAAAAGGCACGTTGCCACAAAAGGAGTTTAGATTTTGCTATCCAGCCGTAACTGATGGCGCTCTTTTTATCGTTAATTTTTCTTCCTCTGATCATTCCTGCTTTATACTTGATCAGTTTCAGATAACCGTTTTCTTCCTTTGAAACATAAAAAGGCTCCATGAAGCTTATTTTTTTCATAATCAGGCTTCCACCTGGAGCAGTGGTGGTATAGTTGTCTTCGCGGTCTGAAAAAACAATCCAGGGTAAACTGCTGCTACTGGTATTATCATTAACGTTTATAGTTTCGGCTGGCTTTTCATACGATTTGGGCATGTATTTCACTTTTTTCCCAAAGGATGCCGGTGATTGTGCATAGGCAAACGATATTCCTAAAAATAGGATGAATAAGGCATAATATTTTTTCATAATATTGTAGATGAGCTTTAAAATTAGGTTCAGATGTTAATCTATTTTGTTTTTGCCGGAGCATCGGTAGTTGCGGTTGCTGCAGGCTGGACTGTTCCCGAATGTTGTTTAATGTTTAACAAACTGGCGCAGGTAGAATTTGGCTTAATAGTTAACTGCGCTTCATCAACGGCAATTTCGCCACCAAAAGTTAAGCCCATGCAATAAGAGTAAATATCAGTCTGCTTTTTCTTCCCGTTCATCTCCACATTTACAGTTACTTTTTCGTTGTTGCACATGTATTTGTTAATGAGATAATAATAGTTGGAGTTAAAATCTGCACCATTTGCAATGGCCTGTAAGCGGGCCCTGATATCATCAATGGTTTTACGTTCCCCATCTCCGGGTGCAACCAGATCTTCCACTATTTCGGCATTAGGATCGGTAATCAGGATATTTAAAAAAGCTGGTTTACGTGCTTTATCCGATCGAAGGCGTACCACATATTTCCCGGGTGCACGGTAGGTGTACAAAGCGGTTTTTCCCTTAACATCTACACGGCCGGTTTCTCCGAAAGACCATTCGAAATCTTTTCCTTCTCCATCGCCCTCTAGCCTGATCTCTTCGTTAACCAGACCGGCAGTTGGCCCGCTTATGGTGAGTACGCTATCGACAACTGCTGCTTTTACAGTATCGCGCACGGTTATTGGAAATTCCTGACGCAGTTCGCCATCTACCGTTAAACGTACAATATAAGTATCGGGCTTAGTGTAATGGTAAGAGCCGGTTTTTGTAGTCGCTTTTTCGCCATTACCGAATTCCCATAACCATTTAGTGGCTTTAGGTGTATTATCAGTAAAAACTAAATCCTCGTTTAAATAAATTTCATCTTTGAGGATTCTTGCATCAATGGCTCTTTTTTCGAACAAAGAGCTTTTAAATAAAAAAATGAGGCCTGTTAAAAGCAGTACAGCCAAAAGGATGTAAAGGATAACGTAGCCTTGCGAATTTGAGTTAACTTGCTTGGTGTTTGTGTCAGACATAGGTAGCGTTTTTTATAGGTTGTGGGATGTTTATCTTGCAGATATGGTTTGCTGCAGCTGACGCCTGTTGGTAATACAGTCGTCTAATTGCCTTTTGTGCAGTTCAATATCTGTAATATTTCTATTTTGTTCTTGTCTATCGTAAAATAACCTGTCGTACAGTTGCGCGGTTTGAACGAAGATTTTATACCTCGAATCTGATGCTTTTCGATCAAACGCAGCTTTAATAGAGCCTAATGAAAGCTGAATATCATTCTTTAAAAATACCGCCTGTACATTTGGGTTATAGCGTGTAATCTGTTTAAAAGTAGTATCAACGGTAGGCATGGTTTCTTTCACCATATTTTCAAAGGCATCATTTTCACGGATCTTAACTTCAAGTTCTTCTTTAGAAATTTCGTACCGGGATGTACCACTGTAAAAAATGCCAAAGCTTAAAAGCCCGACAGTAAAAACAAATAGGGCTAAAAAAAACAAGAATTGTTCCCGTCTTTCTTTTATGCTAAGTTTTATCATAATCTTTAATTATCGGCCGAACCTACCGTTTCTAATTTTGTTAGCTGCTGATTGGTTTGCACGATGGCAGTCGTTTATTTGTTCTTTATATCTTTGAATATCACCTCTCGATTTAATAAGAGAATCTTGTAAATCGGCCATTGCGCCAACATTGTTATTTAGTTTTCCGTACAGATCGAAACTCGGGCTAGCTTCGTTTTTTCTGGTAATTAAATCTTTTATCCTGTTGTTGGCCGTTTGAATATCGCCAAGCAAAATGCTCTGTTTGCTCATTTCATTTGCGTTATAATCACGGTATTGGGCAAGTTCTTTAAAACGGACTAAAATGAGGTCGAAATTGGTATTGATATCTTTCCGCAAATAGGATAATTTTTCGGTTTCTTTTACTTTTTTATCGAGTAGCGTATACTCGTAATCAGAAGCTGCGAAAAAGAGATAAATGCAAAGAATAGAGAAGAGTGTTAGGAAAACAAAGTTTAAAATAAACTTCGTGTATGAATTCCTAATTTCGGTAGCGTTAATGGGTTTCATAAAGATTTAATAGTTTCACATAGCAATAGCCTAATAATTAATCCGACAATCAACCTCACTAACAATCGCACAAACCTTTTCAAATTAACATTATACTATAACAATTTTTAATATTTGTTGTTTGGTTATTAAAACGGTTTTATTTATTTTACTTTTAACAAACTTTAAGCCAAACATCCATGTCTGAAAATTTTTTCAACAAACCCTTCAGATTTAACGCTATATTTTCAGGTGCTGGCCTACAGGCAACAGACCTCGGAAAATCGATTTCCAACCACATTGAACTGATTATTTTTACCCGGTTTGGAGAACATAGATTCCATCATGATTTTGGATGTGAAATATGGGATCTGGATTTTGAGTTAATTGTGAGCGAGAGCATTTGGGAGGAAAAATTCCGCAAATCGTTGCTAAAATCCATAACCAGTAATGAATTTCGGATATATAATACCGAGGTAGAGGTCCGTATTACTGAAGTAGAAAATGTATACCCACTACGTAAGATAACCGAGATCAAAAAAAAGGTAGATATTAGTGTTAGGGCATTAATAAAAACTACAGGAGAAAAATATTTTTTCAACACCGCTTTATTTCTCAGTCCGCTATCAACTTAATCTAAAACGCCCAAAATATTCTACACATGAAACCAGTTTTTTATTCATCAAAAGATGAGATCCGGAACAGAATTTTAAAAAATGCCGAAGACTTTTGGAACGTTAAGGATAGTAATGATTTTGATCCGCTTGTAAAATTAATTATCGAGGCCTTAAGTAACGAGCTTTTTAATGTGGCCAATGACGTTAAAAATCTTGAGAATAGAATTTTTGATAAGATTAGCCGCATTTTAGCTCCCGATCATTTAACCTCATCGTTACCTGCGCACGCCATTGTCCAAGCCAGGCCAATTGAATACGAAGATTACCTTTCTCCATATACACAGTTCGCTTTTAAGAAAAATATCCAGCAAGAAAATGATAAGGCAAAAAAAATAGACATTTTCTTCAGCCCGCTGCACCATGTAAAAGTTCAAAATGCTACGATAAAATATATCGCAACCGGAACTACCCTTTTTAATGTAGAACAATTAAGCAAACAGCCCATTTTAAATACATTACCCGGATCAGCAATAGAAAAAAACACCATTTACATTGGTTTTAATGGGATAAAAAACTGGATGGATTTTAATAAACTAAATTTATTTTTTGATTGGAAAAACTATTCGGTACCAGATAACACTTACGATCTGTTATCCTTAGGAAAATGGTTCTATAAAGATAATGAGCTTAGTGCCTATACCGAACGTTTTATGGATGAGCCATTAACCGGTAAACACGAAGCGCCCTTTCAGCACAAACAGTTGCTTAATCTGATTAAGGCTGATGTGCTCCAGTTTTACAGCAACAGGTTTATTACCCTTGGCGATCTTAATGATTTTAATATTGATGAAAGTAAGGAGCTGCCGGCTGCTTTTGCAAAAATTTTTCAACCGGCAAGCTTAAACCAGATTGATGAAAAAGTAAAGTGGCTTAAAGTGGTTTTTCCTGCAGCCATCAATCAGGAAATGTTGAATGAGCTTCATATCTACATCAATGCATTTCCGGTGGTAAATAAAAAGTTAAGCCAGATCAAACACCGGCTTAAAACGATGAATAATATCATCCCGATTAAAACTGAAGCTATGGACCAAATGCTGGCTGTAGAAAACCTGAAAGATAATAAAGGCAAAAGTTATAACGAAATTCCATACACCAATGAGAACGATAAGGGCGATGGTTCATTCTCAATCAGGTATGGAGGCACTGAGCGCTTCGATACCAGAAATGCAAAAGAACTGGTCGATTATCTGTTTGAACTGCTCAGAGATGAGAAGGCTTCTTTTTCTGCCTATGGCCCCGATTTTTTAAGCACTGTGCTTAAAAATTTAGAGCAGAATATCGCCCTTATTGAACAGAAAAGTCGCTCGGCATTAAAAGACATCAAAGAATTACCAAGCTATATTGTATTAAAACCGATTGATGATGCCGATATCCTGTTTTTAGATATTTGGGTTACACAAGCTGAAGAGGCTAACCATATTAATGCCGGCAGCCGTTTAGTGGTATACGATAACAATAAGGTAAATGCAGAAAGCATCTTTTTATTAAGCCAAACAAAAGGCGGACGGTCGAGATTGAATGCAACCAACAGGGTTCAGGCTTATAAGTATGGGCTAACTACTGCAGACCGGATTATTACCAAGGCAGATGTGATTAACTTTTGCCGTTACGAACTGGGCAACAAGTTAAAGGGCATTACCCTGGCCAAAGGCATTGTGATGGATAATAAACCCAATGCCGGCTTTATTAAAACCACTGATGTTATAATTGAGCCTGCAGATAACCTGCAACTCACTGTGCAGGACTGGGAAGAACTGCTTGGCCTTACCTTGGCCAAATTAAACCTAAGGAGCACCATGAATGTTCATTACCGCTTATTATTAAAGCCAACAGTATATAAAATGATTTAAGCTTTGTAAACCGTTATAGGATTAGGGATAAATAAAAAGTCGTCATAGCGAACCAGGGGCTGGTTTGAGGTTGCGTGAAGTACGCTATTTCATGTTCAGCAGCTTAATTATTGAATTCAGAATAAATAGTTTTCACATTTGGAGCGCAAGACCTCTACAAGACCATAAGTTTCTTCCCGTCTTCCGCTTTTACGCTTCGCTGCCTCGTTGCTGCAGGGTATCGCTTCAGCCGGGGCTAGGTGGCCACAATAGTATTCCATTTGTTGGGTTGCAGGGTGCAAAAACCTTGGTTTCTAAACCCGTATTGCAGCGAACATCCCGATTTTTTCATCGGGATAAAGCGAAAAGCGGGGCTGTAATTGCCAAGAACCACAAAGCGCTCATTTCCAAATAACCTGCATTCGATTAATAAAAAACATTTAAAGATCTTCAGAAGGTATTTTAACGCAGTATCGTCACCCTGTAGCGAAGCAAAAAGCTACGATTAAACCGAGCCTTAAGCGAGCTCACCGAAGGTAATTTATTTCAGGGCCTATCTAGCTGGAAGGATGCTGAAACAAGTTCAGCATGACGATTGCGTTAGGAAAAATGTCGAAAATTGAATACAACATGTAAATATTAATCGAACTCAGGTTACCAATTAAATATATACCGTATACCCTAAGTAAGCGCTTTCTCCATCTGTATTTAACACTGTTTCCTGATAATCGGTCGCGGTAAGCAAATCAACATTTATTTCCGCATCAAGCGGCATCAGGTAACTCATCGCCATATCCAAAATAGCCCTGTTCTTTTGGCCTGGAATAAAGCCAATCAATTCTTGTGGTGTAGTGGGTCCAACATTAACGTTATAGGCCTCATGCTCTGGCATAAAACTATCGCCAATAATGGTATCAATCCCCAGGGCGCTGGCACCAAGCTGCATCTGCAGTTCATCTGCAATTTTTAAAGGACTAATGTTGGCAGTGGTATCAACAAGATTTATGGGCAAATTAAATAAGGCGGTAAGCACTTTAGATACAAAAGCAATGTCATTTCTTTTTTGTTGTATTTCGGGCAACAAGTGCATCCAAATAATACTCTGTTCTTTATTCAATAAGTTAAACTCATCCCAGCCGAATTCGAATATCTGCCTTAAATCCGAATAGGTAGTTTTTTTATCGAGCCTGTTTTCATAAAGCTCGGTCATGATCCTTACATGATTAATTTCAGCATCGAATGGAGTAAAAAACAACCTGGCGTGTTTTTCTTCTTCTCTCCTATCCCTGATATCCTTAATCATCGATTCTTCATCCATGCCGGCACTGCCTGTTGGCGGCCTATGAAAAAGCCCTTCAGGCAGCATATCATACAAACTCTCTCTATTGGTATTGATGCGGATACGATCGTGCCTTCTTTTTTCTGTATAGTAGGTAGTTGTATTTTCAATATCCTTTGCAAAAGCGCGCTTATCAGGCCCTATAGGGATAATCTCAATACGATCGGCATCTATCACCTTACGCTCTATTAAGTCGGCGGCATGAGCCACCGCCTTGTAATCTGTAAAGAGTTCGTTATTAATCAAAGTTTCTTTTTTCATTTAAACTTTAAGCTTGCTTATTTGTTATAGGTTAAATTTTTATTATCGAAAAAAATAGGATTATAATCAAATACTAAAGATACTATATTTGTAGTACATCACATCTATCAAAATTAATGGACGTCAAATCATTTTTTATTCGCTTTCTCTTATTTCCGTTGATCTTCATCGTATCAACGACCATTCTTTCTATTATCAATAAAAAGAATCAGTTTCTTAATAACAAAAGACTTATTGTAAGTGTTCTGCTCATCGGTATTATTTTAGCCGCTCCAGGTTTCTTAGGGTTTCTGAACTTCAATTTCATGCCCTGGGGTTATATTATTTGCTGTATTTTTTATCTTTTAATGGGTAGCATATTTGTTTATCTGTTGACAAAACACTATCCTAAAGATGTGCTGGAACGCAAGGTTTTTATCTTTTTCGCCACTTTAATTTCGGCTATTTTAGCTGCCTATTTATTTCAGCTGGCCTTTAACTGGTTAAGCTCCGTGAATTTCGGCTGGTTTGGCGCAGGCAGCATCACTTGCTTTTTTGTTCCGCTTATTTTTTGGTGGGCTTATGTTTCGTTGCTTGGTATTCCTTCAGAAATTTACAAAATCTGGAGGTATCCTGATACGCCACTAGACATTAATATGGACCACGTAGATTTTAACCGTTTACTGGTATTGGAGCTAGAACTGTACAAAAAAAGCAGTGATCCTGAACCTTTAAAAGTAAAAGTAAAAGCTGTAGAAAATATGAACTTCGGTATCTGGTTCCATAAGTTTATTGATGATTACAATTTAAAGTTCGCCAAAAGTCCGGTAGAATTTAGAGGTGATGACATGGAGAACTATAAATGGATTTTCTTTATTAAGACCTCCTTTTTTAAACGGAATATTTTTATTGATCCTGATTTGGACATCATTGAAAACGGCATTACCGAAAAAATGACGATTTACGCTAAACGTGTTTCAGAAAATGTAAATAAGCCTAATGAAGTTGGAGAAAGTGCTATCTTTATCTAACCTATATAAAAACATTTACCATGATAAAGCCGCTAAAATATAAATCCATCAACTGGATTAATGGCATGAAACTTTCTAGTGATCACTTTACAGTTAGTGACCTCTATTTACAGGATTTTGTTCGGGATGCCGTATCTATACATTTAAACAATAGCAATTACGGATTCTTACCGCCATTTACGGGCTACAAAAGTTCGCATGATATTGAGATTATCGAAAAAGCCACAAATCACATCGAAGTTAGGGTAAGGTACTGTAACGCTGTAACTCCAGAAGGCTGTCATATCGATATTGTACAGTCAGATCATATGATGGATACGCTGGTTCACAACCATTATTTTGGCCAATCAGAACCCCGTAACTACGTTATTTTATTGGTGGTAAGTCCATTTAACCGTATCCCAACAGGCACACCAAACCCCGAAGAAAGCCCAATCCGTTATCCTGAGCTGGCAAAAAGCTATTCTATTGCTGTTTTACCTGAAAGTGAAGTAAGCACGCAATCAGCCGATAGCTATTTCCTCACCATTGGACAGGTTTACTACGAAAATGGAAGATTAACAATCAACAACAATTACATACCGCCAAGCGCTACCATAACGAGCCATCCTGCGCTGATCAGATATTATGAATCGTTCAGTGTCTTATTAAATGATTTACAGCTTGCGGCTTTTAAAATTATTGATAAAACCGGAGGTAGGGACAACATTACGCCATTGGGCAAAAACATCCGTTTAATCTCAGAGAAAATTGTAGATTATATTGCAGGTTTATTTTACGAATACAGAAACATTGCACACCGCGAATCGCCAGCGGTTTTAGTTGGTTATTTCTCCAGTTTGGCACACATATTTTTTACGGCCATTAAACTGATTGATCCACGCGAAAGAGAAGAACTGTTAAAGTATTTTTACGAGTGGAAAGATGTAACCCCTGGAAACTTTGAAGAGCTTTTGGCCAAAACCATCGAACTGGTTTACGATCATAAACAAATTAATAACAGTATGTTAATGGCCAGTGAATTTATGAATGTATTAGTAGCACTCTGGAATAAATTAAGTGGACTAGAATACATCGGCCAGCGCAAAGAAAATATTGTGGTTGCCGAGCAACAGGTTGTACAGCAGGTACAGGCCAGAAAAACCTGGACATTGCTGGATTAAAATTATTTCTCGGAGTAAATTTTATAATGAAGCTGTACCACTTAATTGGCGGTACAGTTTTTTTGTTAATATAATTTTATTGAACAAAAAAGCCTCAACTAAGGTTAAGGCTGTAGGTTTTGAACATGCTAACAGATTTAATCGAAAGCAATCTGTTGCGGGCCTGAAATTTTATCGATGTGACAAGCACACTTGCCTCCACTTACTTTAATTACAACAGATTTGGTTTGCTTGGTTTCTACAGAGGTGCCAGTGATTTTCAGATCATCTCCCTGTTCTGACAGACCAAGTTTATTATTATCATCAACAATAATAAATACGCCTTTTATGGTATTTGTATAAATACTCGAATTAGCTGTTACCCGCTCGCCTGTTCTTTGGTTGATTACATTGAAATCTTTTACTTCAACGCCAGCGCCTTTATTATCTACAAATTTTAACATTATCGAGGCAAATTCTTCAGTGCAGATCTTGTCCCCACAATCAGAAGTTTTATTTTTTTTGCACGAAAGCAAGGCAATCGTCATGAATAGCAGTATTATTTTTTTCATTGTTTTCCGGTTTTGAATGAGAAACGACAAAACTGATTGAAACGCTACAAGGAAAATTATGAATGATCCAAATCCTATAGGATTGGGCTATTAATGAACACCAATCTGGTTTCAAATAAGACGAACGACTACATCAGTATAAAATAAAGTATACAATTATCGTATAAACATTTGTATAACAAATTTGCTGATTATTAGCCATATCCCAGATCTAAATACAGTTATTTTGCTTCCCTAACCAATATATATTATATGAAAAAACACCATTCACCGACAGGTGTAACCAGGAAGGTTACCTTTGTTGTGGCTGCAACCTTAGTGTTTGCAGGCGCCTCATGTTTAACAGGCTGTAAAAAAGACGAAAAAATGGCACCCGAGGCAGTTACTGCCCCGCCTCCATCTGCCAAAGCCGTCGCCACGGTAGAATCGTACCAATCGGGTACACATAATGGCTTCTTTTGGTCGCTTTGGAAGAGCGATGGCGCAACCGGCACAGTTAATTATGCCAATGGTAACGGCGGAAATTACAGCGTTAACTGGAACGGGTTTAACGGTAATTTTACTTGTGGCAAAGGTTATTCAGTAGGGTCGCCAACCTATACAATAGGGTATAATCTGGGCATTTATTCAAACTCAGGAGGTGGTACTTTTGGCTGGTACGGATGGAGCAGAAGCCCTTATTATGAGTATTATGTGAATGAAACCTGGGGGGCAGTTTCGCCTCATACCGGTACTTACCTGGGGACATTTGAAACCGATGGCGCAGGTTATAATGTATGGACCAGATGGATGACAGGCAAAAATATAGACGGAGGCGACGGTTTCAGGCAGATTTACAGCTCGAGAGTTACAAAAACATCTACCGGACAAAATCACACCATTACTTTTGCCAACCATTACAACAAATGGCAAAGCTACGGATATACGCTTGGCCAATTAAATATTCCTGCAATTATGGTTTCGGAAACATGGGGTACTAATACGAATGGCAACATTAACTGTACCATTTGGGCACAGTAAACATTTGTTTAAACCAATCACATTACTGCCTGGCAATAAGCCGGGCAGTATTTATTGCAGGTAATTCTGATCACCCTGCCTGGATTAAAAAGCTTTTAATTTCAAACAACTTGTTATCATGAGATCCATACTTTATTTTTTTGCTTTTTTTATTTTTATCCTTTCCGCCTGTGATTCGCCAAATCCTAAAAACATAGGCGGAAATAAAAAATCACTGATCGGAAAATGGCATCGCTTTTCCATGGCAAATGGATATAGCGAATTTGATATTGATTCGCTATATGTAGTTTTCTATAATCAGAAAGTTGGCCGGTTCAAGCTTCCTTATAAAGTAGAAAATGATTCCTTAAAATACCTTACCAAAGATTATGTAGCTAAGATTACCAACTACGGTGACTCTATTCTTTTAGAAGGAAATGATAGTACCCAAGCCGTTTTGCACAGGTTTAAAGAACCACATATTCCTTTTAAAACAATTCCTGAACAAAAAGATTCTTTATTATTTGCATCATACATTGCTGATTTCGATAAAAGATTAGTCAGCGAGTTTGAGAAAGCCGGAATAAAAATTTCTGATGGTATGGAAAAACGTGAGGGACCTGCATACGAAGAACTGTTAAAAAAGAAATCAGCAAACAGGTAAAAAATGTCTAATGATCGAAGCAGCTTAAAACAACTATTAAGTTGTAATCGGTAAACATTCATACCGTTTAATGTACTCATCGAATTGCACATCTTTTCCTTGTGAAAAATGATAATTTGTATCTCCAAAAAATAAAAAAGCCTGTAAAGATTTAATTTACAGGCTTTTCGTTAAATTTAAATCTATTTTCGCGGGCTGAACGGGCTACAATCAAACCCCTAGCCCCCCTTCATTGTTTATCAATGACCAAAATTCATGCAAAACAATGGAGAATGCATGGTTGAAAAAAAAGAAATAGGCTTCGAAAAAGGATTACAAATGCATCTGATAAAAAAGAAAAAAAGTAGGAGGCCAAAATTGTAGTTCATTTCTGAATAAATAGTGTAAGGGATATTATCGAACACCTGCTATTTAGCCTTATAAAATGACAGGCTAATTCAAAAGTGCTCGAAGCAGGAACTTTTCGGACTTCACTCAAATTACCCAAAAAGAGAATGTGACACGTGGCATTGAAGTATCCTGAGGCAATGCATCTAAATAATTTCGGTCTTTTGGCCGGCTTAAGTATATTGCGTATAATTAATAATTATATACTTTTACAATGTCCTATTTTGAAGCATTTTTCGATTATATTCAAAAAATATCAGGCAAACTGCTATCGGAAGATGATGAGCATTTGTTGACGGCGCACTTCAAACCCAGAAAACTTCGAAAAAGACAATACTTTTTACAGGAAGGAGACGTGTGCAAATATATCGGGTATATTGTAAAAGGATCTGCTAAGACTTTTACGGTTGATGAAAAAGGACATGAACATATACTGAAATTATCTGTTGAAAATTGGTGGCTGACAGATTTCGAAAGCTTTTATCGATTAACGCCTAGCCGGTTTAACATTGAAGCACTGGAGGAACTAGAGGTCCTGCAAACAACCCATGCGGAAATTGAAGAATTTCTGAAGCATATCCCTGCCTTTTCAGCGATGTCAAACGTGATCAGTCAAAACAACACCATTGCGGCCCAAAAAAGAATGCAGGCCATTAACTATTCAGCTGAAGAGCGCTACGAAGAATTGGTCAGCAATTACCCTCATTTTCTACAGCGGTTCTCACAAAATATGATTGCTTCTTATCTAGGTCTATCTTCTGAAACTTTGAGCCGAATAAAGAAAAACATTTTAAAATGACCCCCTTAACTATTTCAGGCTTCACTATCACTACAAATGGACCTGTTAAATGAATCGCCAGGATCCTCTTCACCCTAACATAAAAACATGCTTAACCAAAGTCCGAATTTGGTTTATGCCAAATTTTTTATCTTCTCCCCAGATGAAAAAAGTGCTTTACTATGGAATTAATGCTCATTTGATCTTCTAGCATCCTGCATTTTTAATTTTAGATTCTGCCATAGGTGGCTATTTTATAAATAGTTACTGTATTTTCTTGATTTAGCTCATCACTTTGAGCTGACATTTATCATGTGTATTTAATGATGCATGCCAGCATGCAGTTCGTAACGATGCAGGATCTTTGCATGTATTTCAGAACGAAAAACTGAAAGGCCTAAATGTAATTAAAAATAGAAAATCATGAGTAAATTAGAAAACAAGGTAGCAGTAGTTACCGGAGCTTCAAAAGGAATAGGTGCAGCTATTGCCAAACACTTTGCGGCAGCAGGCGCAAAAGTTGTTGTAAATTATGCTTCCAGCAAAGAAGGGGCAGACAAAGTGGTTAAAACCATAACCGATAATGGCGGTAAAGCCATTGCGATCCAGGCCGATGTATCAAAAGAAGCTGATGTAACCAGGTTGTTTAAAGAAACTAAGGGTGCTTTCGGAACACTGGACATTTTGGTAAATAACGCAGTGTCTCAGGGATATGCACCGATTGAACTTATTTCGGCAGGAGATTTCCACCAAAGTTTCAATGTCAACGTTTTAGGACCAATCTTGACTATACAGGCGGCGCTTAAACTTTTCGGCGAAAAGGGTGGAAACATCATCAATATCAGTTCTGGTGCCAGTAAATACCCACTTCCGAATGCCTCCTTATACTCAGCAACGAAGGCCGCATTAGATGCCTTCACCATTGCCTTATCGAAAGAACTGGGCGCAAAAAACGTTCGCATTAATTCTATTTTGCCAGGTGCTACGGAAACAGAGGGGGCAGCCAGTGCGGGTGTTACTGTCGGTAGTGAGTATGAGAAGATGTTTATCGAAAAAACACCACTTGGACGCAGAGGACAGCCTGCAGATATTGCGAAAGCTGCAGTATTTCTAGCTTCTGATGATGCAGCCTGGATTACAGGAGAGCAACTTTCTGTATCGGGTGGTATGTATGGTTTTTAAATCATAATATCTGAAAAACATAGTTTAATGAAACGGACTATTTCCTGAGCCCGTTTCATTAAATTATTCAATAAGTTTCCTTTAAGTTATAAATTATGAAGCTAAAGGCATCATTGGAGCAAGACATATCGGCAAAGCCGCAGCCACTCCATTTTAGCAAGTGGTTATCAGGTTTTTGATTAGCAATAGTAAGGGCCCTAAAGCACTTTATGAAATTGTCTCAGCATTGAACAGCTAACTAAAAACGACATTGATACCCTTTTACACTTAGATCATAATGACGTCGAGGTAAAGCGCATAAATAAGTTTATTTAATCATTTCAATCAAATCATTTGACTCTTCTATAATCCATTGATTATTTAGAACTAACTCTTTTATAAGTTTCATTTGGTCGTGGCTTAACAAAGAGTCTATATTTTGTCCGTTAATAATCCATTTGCTATTATGCTCAGTTTGGTCGATATCTTTCGGAGTGCCGTTTGGTGTTAGAAGTTGAATTGTGGGTATCTTTTTTTCACCAATGGATAAATAATAAATAGACCATCAAAATCCCAATTACAGGAATAATAAATGGGCAATCCTCTTGGATCAGAATAGTCCAGTTTGTTCACGTTTTTCCCCCCCCAGCATACCATAACTCTATATTATTAGACCTGGCTAATGTCGGACGCTTCAGAAAGTCAATATTTTCACAAAGTAAAATGCATTTAGGATTATTACATTCAAGCACATATTTGTATTGTAAATCTTTATCGTCCGCTAACTCCTCAATCTGCAATAGTGTTTTTACAGCATTGATTAAAGCCTCCTTTCCTCAAAGACTTGCTCCTGATCTTCTTCAGAAAAACGTGGTAGAAATAAAATTTAAAAAGTGATGAAGTGTTTAGCGACAATGGCAAATGATCATTTTATTCAATATATTGCAAGTCAATTATTTAATTAGCTGTTTTTATCTAAAAAAAACTGATATACTCAAAGAATCAAATATCCCTTGCATACTTTCAGGAATAGAAAATTAGGGAAAGGTATTATGTTGTATCATCTGAAGACTTACTTATCTCTAAACTTAGTTGGAAACAAGAATTTTTGCCAATGAAATCGACTATTAGACAGGTGAAGTTTAAAGCGGGACTTCCTTTGGAAATCGAAGTGATTTCCATTGCAGACACGGTTTCAAAGCATTACGAAACCATCTCCAATCCACACAGGGCAGAGTTCTATCACATTTTTTGGGTACAGAAAGGAACGGCTGAATATCTGGTCGACTTTGCGCCAGTGAAAGTGACGGCAGGCTCATTCCTCTTTGTTAACAAGGACCGGGTGCAGACTTTTGATTGTCAACACAAGCACGAAGGCAAACTTTTACTATTTACCGGCAGTTTCTTTAATAAAACGGCAGAAGATGCGAAATACCTGCATAGCACTATTCTCTTCAACGACTTTTTAGATATTCCAGTCATTGGAGTAAAAACAAATGCTTCTTTACAAACCATCTTTGGTGCCATTGAAACAGAGTTGACAAAAGACAATGACTCGTACCATTACGATCTTTTACATAATCTGCTTCACAATTTGCTTTTATTGTCAGAAAGAGAAAGAAGAAAACAAGGCTTCAAGGAGTTAACCAAAAGTGCTGACCTCGATTACACCGTTCTATTTAGAGACTTGCTTGCTGCACAATTCAAAACACTTAAATCAGTAAGCGGATACGCTTCGCAAATGAATGTTTCAGAAAAGCGGTTAACCGCTGCCACTACCAAAACAATGGATAAGTCGCCAAAGACCATCATTAATGAAAGGGTTATGCTGGAAGCAAAACGTTTACTGATACACACCAATCGTTCCATTAAAGAAGTTGGATACGATCTGGGCTTTGAGGAGCCTACCAATTTTATCAAATACTTCCGAAAGCATACAGAAAAGACACCCATTGAATTCAGAGAAGCCTATTTTATCCGGTAAGTTCCCAAAAGTATCATTCTTCGTCCCCTTTCTACCTTTCTTTACACCTTTTAATAAGTGAATTTTGTACTTGTCAACAAACAAAGAGGCAAAATGAAAAAGGTATTCTTTCCCTGCTTATTACAAGTGTTTTTATCACTGATAAAGCGGTACGGGCAATCCAAAGAAAAAGCATCCTGGAAATTAGTTCATGTTTACTATTCAAATATGCCCTGTTATCCGTCAAGGGCAGGATTTCTAATCACTATTCAAAAACAAACATTAATATAAAGAAAAGATGAAAATAACATTCTTAGCAATGGCAACAGTAATAGGCTTTGCATCATGTTCACCTAAAATAAAAAACACATCACCAGTAAAAAATACAACTATGAGCACAAAAAAACAGGAGGTCGTTAACCTCTTAAAAGCAATTGAGACAGGTGCAGCCGAACCGGCGGCTATCATTAATCCAAACAAATACACCCAGCACAATTTAGGTGTAGAAGATGGTTTAGCAGGCTTTGGTAAATTGCTTCAGCAACTGCCGAAAGGTTCAGCCAAAGTAAACACCGTGAGGGTATTTGAAGAAGGTGATTATGTATTTGTACACACCGATTACGATTTCTTTGGTCCCAAGATTGGTTTTGACATTTTCAAATTTGAAGACGGTAAAATCGTTGAGCATTGGGATAATCTACAAACAACCGCAGGTCCTAATCCAAGTGGTCACACCATGGCAGACGGAACAAAAGAAGTAATTGATTTGGATAAAACCGAAACCAACAAAACATTGGTAAGAAATTTTGTAGATGACATTTTAGTGAACGGCAGAATGGAAAAGTTAGCGGGGTACTTCAATGGAGATAACTACATTCAGCACAATCCCCAAATTCCTGACCAGCTTTCCGGATTGGCCAAAGCATTGGGTGAGATGGCAAAAGCAGGTATAACCATGAAGTACGACCAGATTCATAAAGTATTAGGTGAAGGAAACTTTGTACTGGTTGTAAGCGAAGGTCACCTGGGCGGTAAGCATTCTTCTTTTTATGACCTATTCAGAGTAGAGAATGATAAGATTGCGGAACATTGGGACACTATCGAAGAAATCCCTGCTAAACAGCAATGGAAGAATAACAACGGGAAGTTTGGATTTTAATCACCTAAAAATGTTTTCTCATCAAAAATTAAGCACATGAAAAATATAGCATTTCTTTTATTGTTTACAGCCATTACATTTAGTTTAATACTCAATGCTTGCAATAATAATAAGCAGCCTTCAAACAATACGAGTGTAGCAAAAACTGATGTTGGCACCATAGGAAACAATGACCAATTAGTAAAGGAGCGATTAAGAAGGTTTGATAGTCTCGACTTTCAATTTTATAGTAATCAACAATGGGACAGCCTTGCCATTAGTCACGACGAAAATATTAAAGTCCACTACCCTGACGGCACTGTAACTACAGGTTTATCTCCTGACCACATTAATATGTTAAAGCCAATGTTTGTATTTGCTCCAGACACAAAAATTACATCACATCCTGTCAAGTTTGGAACAGGTGAATGGACATCAGTAATAGGTGAAATGGAAGGTACGTTTTCCAAGCCTATGCCAATAGGAAATGGGAAAAGCATTCCACCCACAGGTAAAAAATTCAAGTTGCTTATGAATACTGTAGGTCATTGGAAGGACGGCAAAATGATCGAAGAATATTTATTCTGGGATAATCAGTCATTCATGAAACAAATTGGTGTAGGTCAATAAGTAATACAATTAATTAATGCATATTAGTCGACAAAAGCTACTTCGGTAGCTTTTTGTTTTTAATGCGCCCAAAGGTGAAACATTAAAGGAAGTTTTACGCTCAAGATCTTTATTCTGCGCTGGTTTAGATCAAGCGGGATTGTTTCCGCAACCTATAAAAACAAAAAAGCCTTAGCTTTTTCAAACTAAGGCTTTTGTTGCGGAATGGACGGGACTCGAACCCGCGACCTCCTGCGTGACAGGCAGGCATTCTAACCAGCTGAACTACCACTCCTTTTGTTCTTCTTTAAAGTCTGAACCTCTTTCCCCTTTCGGGATTGCAAATATAGAGACTATATTCAGTTTATCACTATAGTAATCGACTTTTTAATCAATAATTACGTAACACCCTGAACCTCATTCTAAATATTTTAATCAAAGGAGTTATTAAACAAAAAAGCCTCAACTTTTACAAGTTAAGGCTTTTATTACGGAATGGACGGGACTCGAAGCCATACTAATAACCACCTGTAAATTAATGTACTAACACCCGCTTCGCACTAATACTGCAAAATCAAACCGTTGTAATACTACGGTTAGTACTCAAATCATCCCATTAGTATTGAAGTTTCATATCAATAGGATATAAAAATTCTGTTCGTAACATATTACCATTTACTTTTATTCCCAAACCTGACCTGTAATCCAAATCTTAGAGTGTTTGCCAAAGGACTGATATTGGTTGTCCCTGCCAGATAAGCAAAATCAAGAGAAAATATTATACTTGAGTCCAACTCCAATAGTGAAGTATTTACTATCCCCTTTTTCTGGATTCTGGTAGTTGTATCCTGCAGGTAGTGCCAACGCATCTTTATATTTAAATTCAATTCCTGTGGAGATGGCTATCTCTTTTATTTCTTCCGGAAAACAGTTAGGGACATATTAAAAGATCCAATGATACCAGCCGGCACTGATCTATTGGGGTCTTTGCCCTTAAGAAGGTTGTCATTTTGGTCTAGAATGGGCTGTGTTGGCACCAATAATTTCTGAAAATCCATAGCTATTGCTAAACTACAGTCTTCATTTGGGTTCATGGTTACGGCTGTTCCAATGTCAAGTTTTGCCGGTAGAAATAAAGATACTCCTGTCATACTATAGTTCATTTTTGTTCCTATATTGGAGATATTCATACTGAATGAAAGTATAGCCGATGTTTCCAAAAAACAATCCTTCGTTATTTTCATAATCTTTGTTTTATAATGGCCCGCGGTTAAGATACTGTCATCACTCACTCTATATTTAGCAGAATCAACAATTGTATTTTCCATATCGCGGGGTTCCATCATTAGCCGATCACCCCTAAAAATAAGATTTACCTGTTCATTTTTAGGAAACTGGCTCTGTTCTTGTTCTAAAACTTTTGCCGTTGCAATTTGATAAGTACTTCCTAATGCCTGTCTTTGTCCATACCACTTTCCTTCAAGCTCTTTAGAAAATTTGCTCTTATTTGAGCACCCTAAAAAAACGCCGCAAGTATAAATGCATAAACGGACTTATTTATCTTCGCCATCAAAACTCCTTTTGTCATCCTACCTTTCATTAACTTTTTTAAATGTATAAACGCTTGGTTTTGCACTCCCAATAATCATGTATGTCGGAACCAATTTAAGTGTATCGGGGCTGAGACTTGAAATGGCATAACCATTCCCCATCCATTCATCATATCTCTTACTATTTGACAAAATAATTGCCGCTTGATTCTCAATCAATTTTCCATTTACAATATAAGAGATGTATTTAATCTTATATTGTTTTGGAAAAAAAGTACCCTTTGTAAATAAAAAATATTTATTAAATGAAAAAGGATTTCCATCGCCCCCCATAAAAGCAGTTTTAGCATACTGATTATGGGAAACTAAAATCCAAGATCCTGTCAAGTTTTTGCGTGTCAGATTTGAATTATGACTATCTGAAAATATGGCCATTATTGTTGTTGAAAAATATCCTCCTACCAACAGCAAGCCACAAAAAAAATAAAAGAAAAATTTATGCATTTATTTTGAAAACAATTTTTAACGACCTAATTTAAAAGCTGCCCACCTTGCTCCACTTCCAACACCACCATCAAATTCAACTTCCCCAGCATTTTCACAAAAATCAGTAACCACCTATCTCCAGCTTCATCAGTATAAATATTGTTTTCAATGAAACCACCTTCCGCAGGATAAGTATAACCCAGAATACCTTCTGGTAATAAAAAACTGACAAGGGTTTGTTCGGCTTGATTCAAGGGAAGTTATAATTGTTGTAATACCACAAAGAAACAAATTATTTTATTCCCCCCAACTTTTCGGATCAAGCGGAAAAGTTGGGGGGATGTTTTTTTAAGCATATATTTTCGACAATCTGAATAAGAAGAATTTAATATCCCTTACACCTCTTGAGGTTGCCCTAAAAGCTTTGAT
>NZ_JACHCQ010000055.1 GCF_014205835.1 Pedobacter sp. AK013
CAACCTCAAGAGGTGTAAGGGATATTAAATTCTTCTTATTCAGATTGTCGAAAATATATGCTTAAAACATCCCCCCCAACTTTTCCGCTTGATCCGGCTATAGCCAATTTTACTTTATCCGAACTTATTTTCCAGTTTCCTGAATAATCTTTCGCAAAAAATGTAACTTCTTTACCCTTGATTGGTTCGACCCCTACATAAGGTTTGAAACCGGTCAGTTTGGTTGAGGAAAACGTATTATATGAGATTTGACTTGCATTATCTATGTTAGGCAGCCATTGTATGGCGACAAAGAAATCACCTTTTGGTATGATAATTTTATATTTTGAAAGATTCGCTACGATCTTATCTGAGTTTTCCGAGGTTATATTGATTTCCTCATTGCATAGGTCTTCAGCGGGAAAACCAGTGGCATCGGCACGATAGACCCTGACCCTAAAAGTAGTATTTTGCAAATCCTCATACTTGTAAAGTCTGCTGTTATCTCCCCCGGGAGAATCGCCATCTCTATAGTTGTAAGTGAAAACAATACGATTATTCTCAGAAACGGCTAGCTTTACGTCGAACAAGAGCTGGGCAACGGAAATTTTTTCCAACATATAACGTTCTGCCGGATTATATAAACGTTGAGCCACCTGTTGGTATGGTAAAGGGTTAAACGGATCTGGAAAACCCACATAGTGCTTCACATGGGCGATGTTAAATTCGTTAAGCGTTAATTTTTTATTGCCTTTGATCTGTTTAGAACCGCTTGCTGTTGCCTTTTTTTGGATCAGTTGAACCCTGCCATTTTCCACATCTTTTATCCTGGTTTTTTTTGAGTAGTAGTTTTGCATCTCGACGTAAATCGAATCGGTTCTGGCAGCTATCAGATCCACTTTCCCCATTTTATCGGCCATGGTATAGGTTTGTCTAACTTTACAGGACACCAGGGCTCCGATAATAGGTTTTTTCGTCGCACTGTCGGTTATTAAAATCGTAACGCGGTTGATTTCCTGTCCTTGTAAGGTCGGTATCTGCCCAAACAATGCATAAGCAGATAACAGAATCAGGTATTTAAGCATTTTCATTTGTAGTAAGAGATATTTATGGACAGTGCAATTTCCCTGGAAGCATCTCCTGTGGGTTTATCCAGCGCATACCATTTTCCGTCTTGTTTGATAAAGCGGTTACTTGTTTTATCAGCAGATTGCGGATATAGCGCAATAAAAGGTTCGTAGCCAATGGTATATTGCGGGATAAAAACGTTCTGAGCATTGTAGGTCACCATTTTATGGCCGATTTTATAGGTCTGGTTCTGAAGTTCATAAAGCCATTCGACAATAACAAAAAAACTTGAACCGGGAGGACGGATGTTCAGCTTCCGCAGATCGATCTGATTCAAAGTCTGATAACTGTCCAATATTACTTCTATCTTTTTGTAGTAGCGCAATGTATCGGGACCATGGGTTATAGAATCTACGCCAGTTATATAAATATTAACCTTCGATGTATCGAGGTGCTTATTCCTATTAAAATAAAGTTCGTCGTTAAGTGGAAATAAAGTAGTACGGCCATTTGGTGAAAAAAGCGGTTTGGATGGGGGAAGATGTTTCTGCACAAAACGGCCAAGGGTAATATACTCCAATTTAAAATCACTTGCAGTCGTCTCAAAAAATTTCGCAATGGGCTGTGGTGAGGAAACAAATAGCTCCTGGTTTTCATTTTTAATGTTATAGTTGACCTGGTCGTAAGAAAATTTACCTAAAACTTCAAATTGTTTCTTCACACTGATCTGTACTTCGTCTAGCGTATAATTATCCTCTTTCAGCAGTACAGTCTGTCCATTTATAAAGTTAACTGTAGGTATCTTTTTGATATCATAACCGATATGGCTAAAGATCAGGGTATCCGGTTGTTTGTTGGCATGGATTTCGAAAATCCCTTTTTCGTTTGAAATGGAGTCTCTTTGTTGTTGCTGAAGTTTTACTGTTACCAGTGCAAGCGGTTTCTTTTCGTTTTCGCTAATTACTGTCCCTTTGTAAATCGCTTGCGAACTGGCATTACTAAACTGAAGAGAAATATATAAGAATATCAATAGCGATGTTATTAGCCGCCATAGTGAAAATTCTTGTGAGTTGATAAAAATATTAAAAATGATTTTAATTATTGAGCGCATTAGAAGTATTTAGAGCAATATACTAATCTTAATTTAATTTGCTGGGCGTGCTAAGTTATTAAACCAGCTGTTTTGTAACAAAAGAATTAATCAATCGTTTGCGAAAGCGCAAAAGCCATTATTGGTTATTATGAGTTAATAAAATTAGCAGAATTGATAAAAAATGTTTTGAGTGTATCTTGTTGATTTCCAGAAAAATGTATTCGTTGGTCTAAATAGGGGTAACTTTTTTTAAAACAAATTCAAATCCTTTTTTGGATTTGGGAAAAAGAATACTACATTTGCAATCCCAAAAGGGGGTGCCATAGCTCAGTCGGTAGAGCAAAGGACTGAAAATCCTTGTGTCCCTGGTTCGAATCCAGGTGGCACCACTTAAAAAACAAAAGCCTTACAGAAATGTAAGGCTTTTTATGTTTTGCGGTAATATTCATTTATGTTTCTACATGATATTCGTTTTGTTTTTCGGCCAGTTCTTTAACCTTATCTAAGGCTTTTGGCCAGGTTTCATTAAAATAATCTTTCCATTTTTCGATAATGCCCATATCAATGGTTAGTTCGGTGTGCCCTTCTTTTTCTTTTAAGGTGTAGTTCTCCAGCGATTCACCCCAATCATGCGATTCTTCTTTACCATCTTTTATCTCGCCTACGTGCTTGATAGACATAAATTCGTTAGGAATATTTTCTGCAATAACAGCTACCATTCCCGATCCTTTGCCATCTCCGAATATCGCTTTGCTTCCTTTTTTCCAATCGGTTTCAACGGTAGATCCTTCTGCAAAAACGGCAGTCCATATAGGGTAGCTTTTTACACCAAAAAGCACATCCCAAACTTTTGTGGCTGTAGCGTTAATTGTGGTTTTAAATTTAATCTTTTCCATGGTTCTTGGTTTTAAATCAGATAATCTTGTAATAACAAATTTGCAGAGTATTTGATTGATTATTAAGGGGTAAAGGCGACAATTTATAGGGGCAGAAGAGCTTAATATGCTTAATAGGATATTTAAAATCGAATTCACAGCGCAATAAACCATCATCAGCGAATATAACCGGGATTAACAATTTAACATATTTTCACTATCGTAATCTCAGAATTAAGTAATTTAATCGGTAGATTTACGTAATTAGCCAATACATGTGCTAGCACACACAATATTTTGAATTAAATTTAGTTTGTTGTAGACAAAAGTTTATTGCCAAACAACCTAACTATTGTCTAATACGTATTATAAAAAGATAATGTTACTATAATTTCCATGAGAAATAAAAGATTCCTTTACCTGGTTGCACTAGGTTTTTTAAGCTTTGGGGCCACTACTGGTTGCAAAAAGAGCAGTGCTGCGCCTGATGAGCCCGAAACTCCACCAGTTGTGACAACGCCTAGCGGAACGCGGGATGAATTGACTAAAGATTCTATTTTTTTATATGGCAAAGAACTTTATTATTGGAATACTTCGCTGCCAACTTATGCAGCGTTTAATCCACGTGGGTTTAGTTCGAATGAAGCTGAGCTATATGCCATGACTCAATATTCTTTAGATCCGGCGACAGGAAAACCATATGAATATGTAAGTACTTCCGGCGAACCTAAATATTCTTTTTTCGACTATACGGCAGCCACAGCAGGTAAAACAGGAGCACTTAAAGCGGATGTAAACGGCTCAGCCAATGATTACGGTTTTTCTGTTCAGTATAATTATAATAGTACTACAGATTTAAGGGTAAAATACGTTTATCCAAACTCATCGGCTGCGCTGCAGGGTTTAACACGTGGCTGCCAGATAACCAGTGTGAATGGAAGAACTGATCTGGCCTATCCTGGTGCTATTAATTTTTTAAATAATGCTATTTTTGGTACAAATGCAACGGTTACTTTGGCTTTCAATGATATTGGTGGCAATCCGAAAACCGCAGTGGTATCTCGCAGTTTATATACCATTAATCCGATATTATTTACCAATGTTTATACTGTTGGAACAAAGAAAGTGGGTTACATTGTATTTAATAGTTTCACCAATAATGCCTCTTCAGCTATAAATGCAGTTTTTTCTAATTTTGCTACACAGGGCGTAAGCGAATTGGTTATTGATTTACGCTATAATGGTGGGGGTTATGTTTCAACAGCTACCGAGATGATTAATTTAGTGGCACCAGCGGGCGAAACAGGTAATACCATGTTTACTTCTTATTACAATAACTATCTACAGTCAATCACTACAGCACAGCGCAAGGCCTCTGTTTTGGCGCACCAACCGTTGTTGGATGATGCGGGTAAATTACAAACCTTTACCTCAGGTGTAAACGGGAAGTATGCTACTTATGCAGATTTAAATTATTCGCCTACAGCTGCCGATAATATAGAGAAATTTGCAAAATCAGGTAGTTTAACATTAAACAGGATTTATTTTATCGTAACAGGATCTACTGCATCTGCAAGCGAGTTAACCATTAACAGTTTAAAACCGGTAATGGATGTAAAGCTAATCGGTAGAACAACATACGGTAAACCTGTAGGTTTCTTTCCGATTAGGATAGACAAGGTGGATATGTATATCCCAGAATTTGAAACCAAAAATAAATTGGGTGTTGGTGGCTATTATTCTGGCCTAACGGTTGATAAAGAATCGCCGGAAGATTTAAGTAAAGCATGGGGTGATGAAACAGAGACTTTGCTGGCCTATGCATTATTGTATGCTAAGAATGGGAATTTTGTGACTACGGCTGCTAAAACGGCTAGTTTAAGTACATCGACCACAGCAGTGCCAAAACTATCAATAGCCGAATTGAGGGAGCTAGATGAAAAGTTGGATCCAAAAAGCTTTAAGGGAATGGTAATGACGCCCCACAAGAAATTTTAATTAAACTTTTTAACGAAAATGCCCGCTTAATATATTTAGTTAAACGGGCATTTTCATTTATAGCGTTATTTACAATAATATTTTACTGCTGATATCTTTATTGATGGTAATGTAGCCTGGATATTTAACAGGCGTATTGCCCAGCATAAAGGTTGGTTTTATTTTAATGGTTAATAAACCTAACTTTTCATCTCTTGAAGATGAACCTTTCTGAGCAGCCTTGATAATATCGTTAAAAACATTGCCATTAGATACTAAACCATAAATATTGCTCACCAATTGTACCGGAACAGTAACGGTTTGACCTTGCGAAATACTTACATTTTGGTTAACAATGCCTTCTGCCAAATCGGTATTATTGACTAATATTTTATATTCGAACTGGTTTATGGCTGCTAAATTGCTCGAAGGGTTGGTTATTTCCAAGTTTAGATTGGCTTTTAAAGGAATATCTTTTCTTAACAAACCCAGTGCAACACCAGGTAAACTGGTTAAACTAAAACTCTGTTGGTCCATTAACTTTTTAACATCTGTGCCTGCAATTGATACTTGCTGTACACCTGTAATTTTATAGGTGCAATCTTCCAATGCTTTTATCTGCTGTGCCTGCCTGTTTATTCCGCAGCCAAAAAGGCCAACAGTTAAAAGACATACTAATAATCTTTGTTTCATTTTATGTGTGTTAGGTGATAGCATAAGTACCCAAAAATCTGGATATTTATGTACTGCAAACATAACGCCAAAATAATAAATCTATTTCAGATGGATTTGCCTAAATGTCAGGCTACCTATTTAACTGCTTCAATCTCAATAATAACTCAATTAATCGGTTAACCGATTTAACAATTGATCCAAGTTACTAACTTTACAAAAAAAAAGACATGGCCATTACCATCAGGAAGATAACTGCACAGGATAATACTGCAACAGCTGAAATGATCAGGACTATTTTAAGGGAATTTAAAATAGACAAGCCTGGTACTGTTTATACCGACCCTACAACCGACGAGCTTTCTACAGTTTTCGAGCATCCCCAATCTGTTTATTGGTTGGCCGAAGAGGATGGGGTTATTATTGGCGGTTGTGGCATTTATCCAACAGAAGGCTTGCCAGATGGTTGTGTTGAACTGGTTAAATTGTACACCTCGGCATCTTCGCGTGGAAAAGGTATTGGTAAGATGCTTATGCAGAAAAGCATAGAATCGGCGCAGCATTTTGGTTATAACGAGATTTATTTAGAGTCGTTTCCCGAACTTAATAGGGCAATTGAGATGTACGAAAAGGCAGGATTTAAAAAACTCGCCGCCCCATTGGGTAATTCGGGCCATTTTGCCTGTAACGTTTGGATGCTATTGGTTTTATAGATGGTTAATTGTTAAAACTGGTTAATCGGTTAACTGTTGGGAATGAAATCCAGCTCAGTTAACCGATTTATATTTAACCTGTTATTCTTAATTTTTGCCTACCCTGTTTTCCTCGTCACCTGTTCCGGTTTGTCTGCTGCGCGCAGTTTTAATTTTCATATTCCCGAATTTATAGGTGAAACTTAAGTTTATCCTGCGGCTTTCCCATTCGTTCTGCCAATAGGTTTTAATGTTATTGTATTCCAGATTGGCTCTAAATTTACTGGTATTAAAAATATCGTTTACTTTTAAGGCCAATGTTGCATTTTTGTTCCAGAATGATTTTTTAGCACCGATATTTATCTGGTAACTTCCTAAACTGCGGAATAAACCGGAAATTGAAGGCGAATCGTAATATCCATACATCGTTAAACTGTAGTTTTTGGGCAAAGTGATGGTATTGTCAGACATGACCGACCAGTTCCACGAGAAAGCATTATAACCATTTCCCTGTACTGCCGATGTGGTGCGGTTATAACCAACAGAAACTTCGGTACTGTTGTTCCACCATTTGGTTACATCAAAAGGACTTCCGGTGGCCATATAAAAGTTTGTAGTATTGTTCAGATTTTCTGGTCTGGAGATACTTTCTTTTGTGTTATTGTTCTGATAAACCACTTCCCATATCGATCCATTACTGACCGAATAACTTAAGGTTAGTACCCTGAAGTTTTTAATCGAGTAGTTAAATTCAAAGCTGTTGGCGTAAGATGGCTGTAATAATGGGTTTCCCTGTAATGCTGTATAGGGGTCGGTATAAAAGGTAAAGGGATTTAAACTGCTATATGATGGCCTGTTAATGCTTTTTCGGTATGCCGCCGTTAAGAGGTTGTTCGAATCGAGTTTTAAGGAAATAAAAAGTGTTGGAAAAAGCTTCCAGTACTTTCGGTCAATCAAGGTATTGGTACCCGATGAGCTGCCGTTGCCTAACGTCTGTTCGGCACGTAAGCCCGCTTTGATCTGTATGTTTTTAAAACTTTGATCAAGGGAAAGATAACCGGCATTAATGTTTTCATTGTATAAAAAGGCATTGGTTCTGTGCGGATCGTTAACCCAACCTTCTGTTTTTAACGAGTCGAAACGTACATCGCTCTGCGATTTTACCCAGCTGCTTTTCCAGCCAGTTTCCATTTTTAATGTTTTCGAAAAATTTAAGCTATAATCAGCCTTGATGGAATAGATAGAAACATTACCCATACCTTTGTTGCGCAAATCAATCGGATTGCCGATCAACTGATCACCAGCATTGAGGTAATTATTGGTAAATGTTTCGTTCTTACTATTATCATACTGAACATAATCGGCATCAAAGCCCAATTCTCCACCCAAAGTATCTGTTTTGAAACGGTAGTTTAGGTTAATGGCGTGGTTTTTTTCTGTATTGCTTTGTGGATTAAACATCGATGTTCCGCCCATTTTTATACCAGCTGCGTTATAATTTACCGAATTGCTATTTACCTTGGTTTCTTCGGGAGCAGTAAAGCCCTTAACCATTAACCCCAATGTATGTTTCTCGTTAATAAAATAATCGGCACCGGTAGAGTAATTTAAGCTGTTGGTTACTGGGTGCCAGAAATTAAGCTGGTTATATTGTTCATTGCCAATGGTTCTGTTTAAAGTTAACCTGTTGTATGAGTTATAATGTCCGGCATTTAGACGTATGTAGGTGCTTACCTTACCGATATTGTAATTTAGGTTGGTACCAGCATAAACTTTTTCATAACGGCCATAACCACCACCCAGATTCATGTTCCCATTAAACCCCTGCATTTTATTTCTTTTGAGTTTAATGTTGATGATCCCTGCTGTGCCGGCAGCATCGAAAGAGGATGGAGGGTTAGAAATCAGCTCGATTTTGCTTAATACCGAGCCAGGTAAAGATTTTAAGTAAGTAGTTAATTCCATGCCCGTCATATAGCTCATCTTACCATCAATCATCACATTGATCCCTTTTTTACCTTTCAGTACAATGTTATCGTCCTTATCCAGTTTTACGCCAGGCGACCTGCTGATTACTTCCAGCGCATTATCACCTGCAGTATTCATTTGTTCTACGTTTACAATCACCCGGTCTGCCTTTTGATCGATCACCGGCATTTTTGATATAACGTTTACATCTTTCAGCGTTTGAGTGTGGTCTACCAGTATAATGGATGGAACCTTAACAGTTATATCTTTTACTTCAAATGCTACAGATTGGTTTTTCCCGTAACCCATCATTAAGGCTTTAATAAAATACCTGCCAGGTTTGACATTACTGAATTCGTATAAACCTTGTTGGTTGGTAACCTGTAGGGCAACGGAAGCCGAATCGGGTAAGTGGATTAATGCTACTGATGCATAATCGAGTGCTTTATTGCTTTTGTCGGTAATAGTTCCAGATACCTTAATATTTTGAGCAAAAGCAGTTTGAAGGTTAAAAATAAGTAAAGCAAAAAGTGTAGATTTAAATAAGAGGTTCATCATCGTGTTTGTTTTATATTGACGGTTCAAAGATGAAGAGGCTGCTTCAGTCTAAAAATTATTTGATCCCAACCCTTTAAAATATTATCCCAATGCTTTTTTAGGCCATAAAAGGTGTTGATCCTTAAATTGTACAGGTTGGGATAATTATTTGCATGTTTGGAATAAGAAAATAGGCAGTTAAAAAAGCTTTGTATAGTTTTAGGCCATGAAAACAATAAAAATCATTTCCATTCATATTCTGTGCTGGATACTTGTATTAGGTTATTTTTATGGCGGCGCTTTATTAGGCGGCACTACATTTACCAAGATTGCTTTTAATGTCTCTATGAATTTTATCCAGCTGATAGAGTTCTATATCTGTTATCTGTGGGTATATCCAAAATTTTTGAAAAAGAATAAAGTACCTCAGTTAATTGGCGGTATTTTGTTTACTATGGCTGTATTTATTGCTCTCCGGTACTTAATAGAAGAAGTGCTTTATTTAAAATGGTTTGGTTTTCATAATTATAGTGATGGGGTAACTGCATGGGGGTATATATCAGACAATATTTACTGGAGTATTGCTTTTATTGTGGTGCCAGCTGCGGTTTATGGTATTGAGCAGAGTTTTCAATCGGAGCAGGTTAACAGAAAACTTAAAGAAGAGGTAGTCAAAGCCGAGCTTTCATTTTTGAAATCGCAGATTAATCCACACTTTCTGTACAATACCTTAAACTATGTTTACTCTTTGGCTATTCCTGTTTCCGATCAACTGGCCAATGCTGTTCTGCGCTTATCGGATCTGATGCGATATACGCTAAACGATAGTCCGGATGGTAAAGTGAGTTTAGATAAAGAGGTGGAATACCTGGAGAGTTATGTGGCATTATTTAAGATGCGCTTTGAACCCAAATTTTATGTCGAGTTTACAACCGAAGGTATTGCTAATCAAAAAATAGCTTCGTTGATCCTGATCCCTTTTGTTGAAAATGCTTTTAAACACGGTGTAGTAAATGATGAGGGCCAGCCTGTGCGCATTAAACTTAAGGTGCAGAACAAACGCTTAAGTTTCGAGGTAAGCAATAAAATCAGTCACGCACAAAAAGACCACTCAAGCGGTGTAGGTATGGTAAATATCCACCGTAGATTGGATTTGATTTATCCCGAAAAGCATGAGTTGTTGATTTCCAATAATGGCAATACCTATAAAAGTACTTTGATCTTAAATCTCTAATAGATAATTTGTATCATTGAAATATTTATATTACGCTTAGCGCTAAACGCAAACCCCTAACCGTTACCTTATGATCCGTTGCCTTGCTGTTGATGATGAATCTTATGCTTCAGATATTATTGCTGCCTTTATTGATAAAACGCCTTTTTTAGAGTTGGTTGGAACCACCACCAATGCTTTTGAAGCACTTAACCTGGTGCAGGAGGGTAAGGTAGATCTTGTTTTTTTAGATATACAAATGCCTGAATTAACTGGAATCCAGTTTTTGAAAATCTGTGGCGGTAAATGTAAGGTAATCCTAACCACGGCTTATCCCGAATATGCTTTAGAAGGTTTTGATCTTGATGTGGTAGATTATTTGCTTAAACCGATCTCCTACGAGCGTTTTTATAAAGCAGCTACGAAAGCACAACAGATTTTACAGCCTGTGGTACCTGTTCAGCAAGAAATTGTTGTACAGCAGGTAACACAGGGGAACGATTTTATTTTCATCAAAGGCGATACCAAAAACAAGTTTATTAAGGTTAATTATGAAGATATCTTGTACATAGAGGGATTGAAAAACTATGTTTCGGTTTATACCGCTAGCCAAAGGATTGTGACTTACCAAGCGCTGCGCGAATTGGAGACTGAATTACCTCAGCCACCATTTTACCGCATTCATAAATCTTATATTATCTCTATCGAAAAAATTAAGATGATAGATGGAAATACCGTTTATATTAACGATCAGGCCATTCCAATAGGCGAAACTTATAAGGAAGAGTTTTTTAAAGTGGTGAGAGAAGGGAAGAAAGGTGGTTAACTGGGTAGACTGTTTAATTGTATAAATCGGTTAATCGGTTAATTGTTGAAGATTTGATTGTTAAATTGTTGCAATTGAACTTTAGTAAACCAATTTCTACATTAATGTGCTTCATCCCTTAATGGTAGAAAGATAAAATACTAAAAGTCAGAGCGAAATCTGAGCAAATCTGTGTTTCTGTGGCAAAAAACTAGTTAAATAGATTTTGAAATGAATTCAGAATGACGCATCTCTTTTGGCTTGTGCTTAAAAAGCCTAATGTTCTTCATCTCTCTTTATGATAAAAATCTTTAATGCTTTGGTGCCTGAGATCATTAGGAAATTAAGGGTATTAAGGATTATAATGTAAATCAATTTAAACAGTTGGGAATTTGCGGTTGACAATTTAACAATGCCACAATTAGCAATCCAGTTGGCAATTTGCAGTTAACCAATTTAAACAGTTAACCGATTAACCATTTTACCATGTTTATAAATTCTCTAAATTATTTATGCCGTTTTTTATAAGTTTGCTGGACAAAAGATTAAATCAGACATCATCATGCAAGAAACGAATTCGCTAAACCAGGTTGCAGAATTTCACACTACCTTTAAACACCCTATTCTAGAAAATCCGGTTATTCCTTCCAAACAGCGAGCCAATTTGCGTATTTCGCTTTTAGCCGAAGAGTTGAAAGAATTACAGGAAGCAGTAGAAAATGATGATCTGGTAGAAGTGGCTGATGCCCTTTGCGATTTGCAGTATGTTTTGGCCGGTGCCATCCACGAGTTCGGTCTAGGAGGAAAATTTAAGACTTTATTTGATGAAGTTCATCGCTCTAATATGAGCAAGGCCTGCAAAACCGTGGAAGAAGCAGAACAGACTATCCAGTTTTATTTAGATAAAGATCAGACCGAATCTTATTACAAAGAAATAGACGGGCTGTTTTTAGTGTTCAGAAAATCTGATGATAAGACTTTAAAATCGATTAACTATTCGCCAGCTGATTTAAAATCACATCTGGTTTAATCCGTAAATAGGCTCGAATTGAAAAGGCTAAAACAAATTGTAAACGAGCTGAAATTAACGCAGGGAGATCCTGATGCGGCTTTAATGCGTGAGTTTATTTTTTACTCACCAAAGATGCCTTTACGTCTGCATCAGGAACAGCTTATTGCTACATCAAAACAATTTAGCCTTCAGGTTTTTGATACCTATTTTACCAATGCCAATGTAACCATTAACTGTTTTAGCTGGGGAAATGGAAAGCGAAAAGTGTTACTTACACATGGCTGGGCTTCAAAAGCTTTAGATTTTTATGAGCTGATTATTGAACTCCAGAAGATAGAAGACCTGGAGATCATTGCTTTTGATGCACCTGGTAACGGAAGTTCAATCTCTGAATTTTCTAACCTGATGTTATATGTTGGTTCAGTAAAATCTATTGCCTTAAACTATGTACAGCCTGATGTCATCATCGGGCACTCGCTTGGTGGCATGGCCAATGTAATTGCTTTGCAGGAATTAGAGATAACGCCTAACCTGCTCATTAGCATTGCACCTCTAATCAGACTGAAAGAAAACTTCGAGCAGAGTTTAGACTCTGTAAACATTACTGCAAAAGATCAGGGTATCTTTTTTAAGAACTTTGCCAAAGAATTTCCGGTTCCTGCCAGCCATTTTAACCTGACTGAATTGTGTCAGTTAAGTCCCGACTTAAATCATTTTCTCGCTTATGACCCAGCTGATCACATTTCGCCATATCCATTCCTTAAAGAATTCTTGGAGAAATACCCGGTCATCCGTTCAAAATCTTTTGAAGATGTTGGGCATTATAAAATCCTTAAATCTGCTGATGTGATTGAAGCTATCGTGAAGAGAATCCTATCGTTAAGCTAAAACAGAACTATATATTCTGTTATTTCAAATGTACTTTCTGATATTATTTAGCATAACGGTCTAAATTGTAAGGTGCTTTAATTAATTTAGGTTGTCGTTTTAAAACGCTAACCAAATTATGGATACTTTTCGCAAGTATATTGATACAGATCAGTCAGATCAGAAGGAGCAGCCAGATTGGGGTGTAAACGTGCTTGATGTTGGCCATTATGTTCATCCTGTAAATACAGTTTATCCTGATTCAAAACATCCTGAAGGTTATTTTTTTGAATGGGACAAGGGAAGGGTGCTTGCTGAATATCAACTGGTTTATATCGCCTCGGGTACGGGTGTGTTCGAAGCTGAAAAATTAGGTAAGGTTGATATCCAGCCCGGAACACTATTTTTCCTTTACCCTGGGATTTGGCATCGCTTTAAGCCCGACGCAGATATTGGTTGGACAGAATATTGGGTAGGTTTTGAGGGCAGTTATGCCAACCATCTGATGAAACAGGAATGTTTTAACCCTGAGCGTCCGCTGATCCAGATGGGTTTTAATGCGGAATTTATCAACATCTTTATCCAGCTCATTGATACCATAAGGTTTGGCGGTCCGGGCAGTAATCAACTGGCAGCTTGTTTAACCATACAGTTATTGGGCCTGGTTTATGCTTCGGCGCTACTTAAAGCACAATCCAACAGCAGAAAAACACAGTTGATCAACAACATCAAGTACAGCATTCACGAAAACCTGAATACCAATATTTCGCCCGAAGAACTGGCCGCAAAACACAATGTAAGTTATGCCTGGTTTAGAAAAGCATTTAAAGAAATCACAGGGAAATCCCCAGGGCAGTATCAATTGAACCTTAAAATCCAGAAGGCTGGCAAAATGTTAAAAGAAACAGATCTGAGCATCGCCGAAGTGGCTTTCCAGAACGGATTTGAATCTGAGTATTATTTTTCGAGAATTTTCAAGAGCAAAATGTTGCTGCCGCCATCTAAATACAGAAACAATTCGTAATCATCATGACTAATCACCCATTTAGAATAGGCCTGTTCGGCATAGGTTTAGATACATATTGGCCACAGTTTAACGGCTTAGAGCAGCGGCTGATTGGTTATTTAGCGCAGGTAGAGAATAAATTGAAAACCTATGGAGCAGAGGTTTTAAACCTAGGTTTGGTAGACAATGCTGATAAAGCTTTTGATGCCGGGCACGATTTTAAAAAAGGGGATGTAGATGTGATTTTCTTATATGTAACCACCTATGCTTTGTCCTCAACAGTTCTTCCTGTGGTAAGAAGAGCAAAGGTTCCCGTAATTATTTTAAATCTTTCACCCAGTGAAGCTATTGATTATGCTGGCTTTAACCAGCTGAACGATCGGACTAAAATGACCGGAGAGTGGCTGGCTTATTGTTCTGCGTGTCCGGTTCCGGAAATTGCGAATGTATTTAAACGTTCGGGAATTCAGTTTCATCAGATTACGGGTATACTGAATGATGCGGAAACCTGGAAAGAAATTGGCGAATGGGTAGAGGCAGCTAAGGTTGCGCACATGATGAACCACAATACGCTCGGCCTGATGGGTAGTTACTATAGTGGCATGCTGGATATTTATTCTGATATCACCTTGCAATGCTCGGTTTTTGGCAATCACATAGAAATTATCGAATTCGATGAACTCACAGCCTTGAGAAACGAACTTTCTGAAGATGAGATTAAGGCAAAAATCGAGGAATTTAAATCGGTTTTTGAAATTGATCCCTCGTGCGGGGCCTACGAATTAAACCGCGCAGCAAAAACCGCAGTAGCATTAGATAAATTGATAGCACGTTACCATATAGGATCTATGGCTTATTATCATAAAGGGACAGGTAATGCCAATGGCGATACCGTCAGTTCCATTATTCTGGGCAACTCTTTGCTTACCGCAAGAGGAATCCCTGTGGCAGGAGAATACGAAGTGAAAAATGCACAGGCCATGAAAATTATGGATAGCTTTGATGCTGGAGGTTCATTTACAGAATATTATGCTATTGATTTTAATGATGATATAGTATTGATGGGACATGATGGGCCCGGGCATTTGGCCATTGCTGAAGGGAAAATAAAAGTAAAGCCATTGCAGGTGTACCACGGTAAGGTGGGTAGTGGCTTATCGGTAGAAATGTCGGTGAAACATGGAGCGGTAACCTTGCTTTCGGTTGTCGAAAACAACGGAAAAATCTTTTTTCTGATTGCCGAAGGTGAATCTGTAGCCGGACAGATTCTCGAAATTGGGAATACCAATAGCAGGTACAGATTTCCTATCGGGGCAAGAAAATTTGTTGAAGATTGGAATGTTCAGGGGCCAGCGCACCATTGTGCAGTAGGCATTGGACATATCGGGACAAAACTAATCAAACTGGCCAGGTTGCTTGGTATCGAAGTGGTTCAGGTTTGTTAATCTGAAATGAGGACAAGTATTTAGATTTTTATAATCTGACACAACGAAAATTAACCCAATGTAACCTCCGTCTTTGGTCTCCCGATCAATAATCCCTTCTATCAATTTATTGTTCATCCATAACAGTGCATAACAGTTAAAGTTACCGTATATTCTATTTTAGAGCAACCAAATATATTAATAACGCATGCAAGCAATTTTAGGTGTAATTTTTCATTTCTTCGGTGGTTTTGCCTCCGGTAGTTTTTATATTCCGTACAAAAAAGTTAAAGGCTGGGCCTGGGAAAGTTACTGGATTGTTGGGGGAATCTTCTCCTGGTTAATCGTTCCGCCACTTGCTGCTTTTTTAACCATTCCTAATTTTACGGCTATTATCACCAGTACCAATGGTAGTATTTTATGGTTAACCTATTTTTTTGGTGTGCTTTGGGGCATTGGAGGCTTAACCTATGGCTTAGGCGTTCGTTATCTGGGGGTATCATTAGGAAGTAGCATCATTTTAGGGCTTTGTATGGTTTTGGGTTCAATCCTGCCATCTATTTACTTCGATTTTTTCCCGCAGGCTGGTAAAGATACTTTTACCATGTTTTTACACACCGATTGGGGGCGTATGGTATTGCTGGGGCTTTTAGTCTGTGTTGTCGGTATTGTAATCTGCGGTAAAGCAGGTATGATGAAAGAAAAGGAAATGAAATCTGCTATTACCGATCCACATGGGATGGAGGTAAAAACAGAATATAAATTTGGGCTAGGTTTATTTGTAGGTATTGTATCAGGTGTTTTAAGCGCCTGTTTCAATTTCGGTATCGAAGCAGGTAAACCAATGGCCGATGCGGCTAATGCGATCTGGAAAGCAGCAAATCCTGCTGAAACTGGTAATTTCTTATTTCAGAATAACGTTACTTATGTAATTGTGCTCTGGGGCGGTTTAACCACCAATTTTATCTGGTGTATGGTTTTAAATGCAAGGAATAAAACATTTGGCGACTATACCAATGCAAAAACGCCATTATTAAAAAACTATATTTTTTCTGCATTGGCAGGTACCACCTGGTTCTTACAGTTTTTTTTCTATGGCATGGGCGAAAGCAAAATGGGCAATGGTGCCAGTTCGTGGATTTTGCACATGGCCTTTATCATCCTCATTGCCAATGTATGGGGATTGGTGTTAAAAGAATGGAAAGGTGTATCAAGTAAAACTTTGATTACTGTTTTGGCAGGTATTTTAACCATCATCATTTCGGTACTCATTGTGGGTTATGGAAATTCAATAAAAGCTTAATAAATAAAAATTTAAATAGAATATAAGAATGTCAATCGATACGAAAAACTATAAGTACGTAAGCTATCTGTGGGATGAAGAAGAAGCCGCAAAACTGGCTGGTGATGAAGTTGCCCTCCTAATTTATCGCTCTAATTTATTGGGTGCAGATTTACGCTTAACCAATTATGGAGGTGGAAATACCTCGTGTAAAGTATTGGAAAAAGATCCGCTTACCGGTTTAGAAACCGAAGTAATGTGGGTAAAAGGTTCAGGTGGCGATTTGGGTACCTTAAAGAAAAGTGGCCTTGCAGCATTATATGTTGATCGTTTACGTAGTTTGAAGAATATTTACCGTGGGGTAGAACATGAGGATGAAATGGTTGAATTATTTAACCACTGCATTTTCGATTTAAGTTCTAAAGCACCATCTATTGATACACCTTTGCATGGTTTCCTGCCATTTGCGCATATCGATCACCTCCATCCAGATGCAGCTATTGCCATTGCTGCGGCTAAAGATGGTAAAAAAATTACAGAAGAATTATTTGGAGGAACTATAGGTTGGGTAGAATGGAAAAAACCTGGTTTCGAACTGGGCTTGCAATTAAAGCAGTGTTTAGATGAAAATCCAGGCATCCGCGGCATTATGTTAGGCTCACATGGTTTGTTTACCTGGGGCAATACGGCTTACGAAAGTTATCTGAATACTTTAGATGTAATTGAAATCTGTTCTGATTACCTTAATCAGAATTACGGCAAAAAAGGTCCGGTTTTTGGCGGACAAAAGATTGAAAGCGCAGCGGCAGATCAGCGTAAAAAACAAGCAGCTGCTTTAGCGCCTGTTTTGCGAGGTTTATGTTCTTCTAAACAGCACATGATCGGCCATTTTACCGATGATAGCCGTGTTTTAGAATTTATCAATTCTAATGATTTAGACCGTTTGGCCCCTATGGGAACCAGTTGTCCCGATCACTTTTTAAGAACTAAAATCAGTCCGTTGGTTTTAACTTTGGCATGCGATGCCGATTTATCGGATGTTAAAGCGCTAAAAGAAATATTGGAGCCTGCATTCGAAGCTTATAGAGCTATGTATACCGCTTATTACGAAGCCTGTAAACATCCAAATAGTCCGGCCATCCGCGACACCAACCCAGTGGTTATTTTATATCCAGGTATCGGAATGTTTACCTTCTCCAAAGATAAACAAACAGCAAGGGTCGCTGCAGAATTCTATATCAACGCCATTAACGTAATGAAAGGTGCTGAGGCTGTTTCAGCATATACTTCATTACCACATCAGGAGGCTTTTAACATCGAATATTGGTTGTTGGAAGAAGCAAAGTTACAGCGCATGCCAAAGCCAAAACCTTTAACGGGTAAAATTGCGCTGATTACCGGTAGTGCCGGTGGAATTGGTAAGGCGGTTGCTAAAAAGTTTGTTGCAGAAGGTGCTGTGGTAATTTTAAACGATATGAACGCCGAGCGTTTAGAAGAAGCTGGGAAAGAATTTGCGGGCATTTATGGTAAAGATTCTTACAGTACTGCGATTTTAAATGTAACCAGCGAAAATGATATTAAACAAGCTTTCGATTCAGCTGCTTTGGCTTTTGGTGGGGTAGATATTATTGTAAACAATGCAGGATTATCGATTTCTAAAACGATTGCCGATCATACCGAAAAGGATTGGGATTTATTATATAATGTTTTGGTAAAAGGCCAGTTTTTTATTACCCAGGCTGCAACAAATACGATGCAAAAGCAGAATATTGGTGGCGATATCATTAATATTGTAAGTAAGAATGCTTTGGTAAGCGGACCAAATAATGCCGGTTATGGCAGTGCAAAAGCCGCGCAATTACATTTGAGCAGATTAAATGCTGCTGAGCTGGGTGCCGATAAGATCCGTGTAAATGTGGTTAATCCAGATGCTGTAATCAGCGATAGCAATATCTGGGCTGGCGGTTGGGCAGAGGGCCGTGCAAAAGCTTACGGAATTACCGTTGCAGAGCTGCCCGCTTATTACGCGAAACGTACTTTGTTAAACCAGATTATATTACCAGATGATATTGCCAATGCTTGCTTTGCCTTTGTAGGTGGTTTGCTGCACAAATCAACAGGAAATGTTTTAAATGTTGATGGCGGAGTAGCCATGGCATTTGTAAGATAACTTACTCCTCGGCCTGTGTCCTCATAGACCGAAAAGAAGATAAGTGGTCTGTGGGGACACAGACCATGGATAATGAATAAAAATCCTTGGTTTGTGAGGACACAAACCATAACACAATAGTTTTAAAATCGGTTTTTTAAGTTGTTTATCGGTCAGTGCCATGCACTGACCGATAAATGACTTTAAAACATTAAGATAATCGTCCTCGCTTATAACGAGGATGAACAAGAATGGCGATTGTATCGCCAAAAACGATTAACCTAATAAACCAAATATCCTCATGAATATTGAGCAGAACCAAATAGAAAAACATAACGACTCCCTTTTGACTTCGCATCAGCGCAAACTTTCTTTTTTAAAAGAAGATTGGGCGCACGTTGATGTAGAAAGCGTAATCCAGAAACTGGTCGATTTTCAGATAGCCATTCCAAGTTGGGCTTTGGGTACAGGTGGAACACGCTTTGGCCGTTTTGCCATTACCGGTGGCGAGCCACGTACCATTGAAGAAAAAATTGAAGATGTTGGTCTGTTACATGCGCTAAATGGTGCAAGCGGTGCTATTTCGCTTCACATCCCTTGGGATATCCCCCAAAACGCAGAAGCGTTAAAAACATTAGCCTCCGGCTATGGTTTAAAATTCGATGCCATGAACTCAAATACCTTTCAAGACCAGAAAGGTGCTGCACACAGCTATAAATTCGGTTCACTGCAGAACGTAAATAAAGATATCCGAAAACAGGCCATTGAGCATAATATCGAGGTCATTAAACACGGTATTGCGCTGGGATCTGATGCATTAACGGTTTGGCTTGCCGATGGTTCTTGTTTCCCTGGTCAGCTTAATTTCCGTAAGGCCTTCGAAAATACTTTAGAAAGTCTTCAGGAAATCTATTCAGCCCTGCCAGAAGATTGGAAAATGTTTGTGGAGTACAAAGCTTTCGAGCCTAATTTTTATTCAACAACGGTTGGCGATTGGGGTCAATCATTGTTATATGCAAGTAAACTAGGTAAAAAAGCCTATACTTTAGTTGATTTAGGTCACCATTTACCAAATGCAAATATCGAGCAGATTGTGGCGCTATTATTAATGGAAGGGAAATTAGGTGGTTTCCATTTCAACGATTCTAAATATGGCGATGATGATTTAACTGCCGGAAGCATTAAACCTTACCAATTGTTCTTGATTTTTAACGAACTGGTAGAAGGTATGGATGCAAAAGGAATGAACCATACAAAAGACTTGGGTTGGATGATTGATGCTTCGCATAATGTAAAAGACCCACTAGAGGATTTATTGCAATCAGTAGAAGCCATTATGATTGCCTATGCACAGGCTTTACTGGTGGATAGAAAAGCATTAAACGAAGCGCAGAATAACAATGATGTAGCAAAAGCACAGGAAATTTTGCAGCATACCTTCCGTAGCGATTTAAGGGCTTTAGTAGCCGAGGCTAGATTAAAAGCTGGAGCAGCTTTATCGCCAATCGCATTATACCGCGGTTTAGATGTAAGGAATAAATTAGTTAATCACCGCGGAAATACTGTTGCTACAGGTTTGTAAATAGAGAAATAGAAAATGCCTAAACCTGTTATTGCCATATTTGATGTTGGGAAAACGAATAAAAAACTTTTTCTGATTGACGAAAACTATAGTATCGTTTACGAGCGATCTGCACGTTTTGTAGAAACTGTTGATGAGGATGGCGAACCATGCGAAAATCTAGAAAGCCTGCGTTTATCAGTTTACGATTCCCTGCATCAGGTTTTGCAGTTGAAAGAGTTCGATGTTAGGGCCATAAACTTTTCTACCTATGGGGCCAGTTTTGTTTATCTGGATGAAAATGGCAAACCACTAACACCGCTTTATAACTATTTAAAGGAATACCCGGAGGAGCTTAAAAAAAACTTTTATGCAAAATACGGAGGTGAGGAGAAGATTTCGTTAGAAACGGCCTCACCAATTTTAGGTAGCTTAAATTCGGGCATGCAATTGTACCGCCTGAAAAATGAAAAGCCCGAAATATTTAAAAAAGTGAAGTGGGCTTTACACCTTCCCCAATATTTAAGTTATTTAATTACGGGTAAGGCCGTGGCCGATATTACGAGCATTGGCTGCCATACCCAGCTCTGGGATTTTAATAAAAACCAGTACCACAACTGGGTAACAACAGAAAAGATCGACGATAAGTTTGGAACCTTTACACCCGCTGATTCGAGCCTGAAAACCGATTTTGAAGGTAACAGCGTTAAGGTTGGTGTAGGCTTACACGATAGTTCTGCCGCACTGATCCCTTATCTGGCCAATTTTAATACACCATTTGTACTTATCTCAACCGGAACTTGGTGCATCAGTTTAAACCCCTTTAACCAGGAACCTTTAACTGCCGAAGAACTTAAACAGGATTGCCTGTGTTACATGCACTTTAAAGGTAAGGCGGTAAAGGCCTCACGTGTTTTTGCAGGTTATGAGCACGAGGTACAACTTAAACGGATCGCCGAACATTTCGATCGTGCAGCCTATCTGTTTAAACATCTGAAGTTTAACCCTTCAATGATCTTGAAATTAGCTAATAAAATACCCGAAAACCACCAGGAACAACGGGGTTTTTCGGCAAGTTCGGCTTTCCCAGCGCGTAATCTGAGCCTCTTCCAAACGGCAGAAGAAGCCTATCATCAATTGATTTTCGACCTGATTAAACAACAGATTTACTCGTTAAAGCTGATTTTAAATGCAGGTGTGAAAAGAATTTTTGTAGATGGTGGTTTCGGTAAAAATGCAATTTATATGCATCTGCTGGCTACTTCTATTCCAGATATTGAGGTTTACGCCTCTTCTGTTTCGCAGGCTACGGCAATAGGCACAGCTTTGGCCATAAACGATGCCTGGAATGAAAATCCTGCGCCAACGGATATGATCCAGTTAAAGTACTATTCTGCTATACAGCGTACGATAGATTTTTAGGATTTTCCGTATATTAGAATCCCTATATCAATACAACCACTTTGAAACCAGAAGATTTAATCCCCTATATCAACGTCGACGAGTATTCGTCTACGCCAAAATATAAGCAATTAACCAATGCCATTTTGGCCGCAATTGAAAGTGGTAAGCTTCTGAAAAATAGTTTGTTGCCTTCTATTAACGAATTGAGTTTCAGCCTGGAAATGTCGAGAGATACAGCTGAAAAAGGTTACCGTAACCTGCGGAAACTTGGGGTAGTTGATTCGGTACCAGGCAAGGGTTATTTTATTATCAATACCGATTTCTCGCGTAAACTAAAGGTTTGCCTGCTTTTTAATAAACTCAGTACACACAAAAAGATCATTTACGATTCTTTTACCAAAACCCTAGGCGAGCGTGCTGCCATTGATTTTTATATCTACAACAACGATTTTGCGCTGTTTAAAAAAATGATAGTGGCCAAACGCGATGATTATTCGCACTTTGTGATTATTCCACATTTTTTAGAGGGAGGTGATAATGCACACGAAATTATCAATACCATCCCCAAAGAAAAACTGGTTATACTCGATAAACTTTTACCTGGAGTAACCGGCGATTATGCTGCGGCCTATGAAAACTTTGCACAGGATATTTACGCGGCTTTAGAGCAGGCTTTGGATCGGCTTTCGCATTATCGCACCTTGAAAATTATCTTTCCAAAGAACAGTTATTTCCCTCACGAAATACTCACCGGTTTTTATAGGTTCTGCCAGCAGTATGCTTTTGATCATAAAGTAATTCATAACATTAAAGACGAAGAAATTAATCCTGGTGAGGTGTACATTAACCTGATGGAAGATGACCTGGTAACACTCATTGAACGTTTAATTGCCCAAAAGCTTAAAATCGGGAAAGATGTTGGCGTAATTTCTTATAACGAAACGCCTTTAAAAAAGATTATTTTGGATGGGATTACCACCATTTCAACTGATTTTAGCGAACTGGGCGCTCAAGCTGCTGAATTTATTCTCAACGGAAAAACCGAGAAGGTAGCAGTGCCTTTTTATTTGAACCTGCGTAAATCGCTGTAGTACGCTGTTAGTTCATCATCTCGACTGAAGCGTAGCGAAATGGAGAGATCTATCGAGACAGATTTAGCTTCGCTGAGCACTACGTGGTTCTCGGCTGCGTTGCACTTCGCTCGAAATGACGATTCTCTTGATTAATTGTGCATAAAAACCTAAAAAGACGTTTTAGCTAAAACTTATTAATGATTACTTTTATCACTTAGCTATTTTAGTTTTAAATGAGTGAACAGGTAACCGCACATCCAGCATCAGAACAAAATCCTTACGATTATATTTTAAAGGATTTTAACCTGAAAAACCTGAGCCAGATTGTTATCCTAAAACATTTAAGCGGATTGATCCATACGGATGTTAAAGGCTTTTACCAACTTTTTCCTGAGCAGATTGAAATCGATTTTGCAGCCTTTAGCGATGAAACCTCTGGACTAGCTTTTCCAATTGTTCAGGTTCAGCAAAATGAAAACTCCGTAAAACTTTCCTGCCGCTGCGCTACGCCAAAACATAAACTGTGCGAGCACCAGGCAAGGGTTTTATACAATATCCTTCAGCGCCAGGATCTGCTCATTTTTTTCGACAGTAACCTGCGGAAACAAAAGCTTGCTAAGATTGCGACCGATTACGGATTGGAAAAAGAAGAAAATCTCGATCTTCTGTTTAATCTGCACCATGAAAATGGCCAGGTAGCTATCCGACCGAAAATGGATGCCCTCCAGCCATTTAATAAAGAAGCCCAGCAAAATTTGCAGGAACTTTTACTACCAGCAAATAAACCCAAAATAAAATTACAGGCCAAAAACGATCCAGGCAAAATGATCCTGGTTTTTGGACAACACCGCTATTACAATAATTTAACGGTAGAATTATTCGAAGCCGAAACCACTAAAAGTGGTAAGGTTAAAAATCCTATAAAAGGAATTAATCCAGTTAATTTACTGTTTAATACAAATGATAACGATGAGGTAAAGTTTTATAGCGGTATTAGCACTTTTCAGCAGAATTACAATAATGATCAAAGTGAAGCGGAAATCGAAGCCTTAAAAGCAATCGTTAAAAACCCTAGGCAGATGCCTTTTTACCTGCAGGATAGTAAGCAATCTGTCGCTATTCAGGCGTCGACCATTACAGCGGTTGATGTGCATTTGTTGGAAGTAGACCTGCGTCTTTCTGTAAACCAGCGCGATGATTATTACGAAATTACAGGTCGGCTGATTATCGAAGGCAAATCATATGAGCTGGATAACCTGGTATTGGTACATCAGTATTTTATTAAACTTAAAGATCAGTTATATTTAATTGGTCGGCTCGATTTTCTACGTGTAATCGGGTTTTTCAAAAAGCAGAGCAACAGGTTAATCCTGCACAAAACTAAATATCCGGAGTTTCAAAAAGTTATTTTGGTGCCTTTAGAAGGAAGTATCCATGTAGATTATTCTTATTTAAAACCTGCAACCAAAAGCCAGATAGAAGAAAAAGGTTTCGATCTCGAAAACGAGCAGTTGATCTACCTGTCAGAATCTGAAGACTATATCCTCCTTACGCCGGTAATGCGTTATGGGAATCTGGAAATTCCTGTGCTGTCTAAAAAGCAGATTCAGGCACAAGATAAGCTCGGTAATCTCTTTACTTTACACCGTGATGAAGCGGTTGAGCTGCAGTTTATTGGAAATGTTTTAAAACAGCATCCTTATTTTTATGATCAGGAAACCAACGATTCTTTTTACCTGCACCGCAAACGGTTCATGGAAGAAGCCTGGTTCCTTGATGCTTTTGAAGTATGGCGAAATAAAGGTATTCATATTTTAGGCTTTAACCAGCTCAAAAACAATAAACTTAGCCAATTTCAGGCTAAAATTAATATAGAGGTATTAAGCGGGACGGATTGGTTCGAAACCAAAGTAAAAGTGAAGTTTGGCAAACAACAGGTTGCGTTAAAACATCTGCATAAATCGATCAGGAACAAAAGTAAGTTTGTAACGCTTGATGATGGAACCCAAGGTATATTACCTCACGAGTGGATCGAAAAATTTGCTGCTTATTTTAGTGCAGGTGAGGTAACAGAAGATGCCATTCTTACGCCAAAAATTAAATTTGCTTCTATAAACGAGCTTTATGAAGATGCTTTACTGGATGGTGACGTAAAGAATGAATTGAAACTTTACAAACAAAAATTTGAAGGGACTGATTCGATTCAGGAAGTGGAAGTACCAAAAGGTTTAACCGCAACGCTGCGTCATTACCAAAAAGACGGTTTAAACTGGCTCAACTTTTTGGATGATTTTAACTTTGGCTCTTGTTTGGCCGATGATATGGGATTGGGTAAAACCATCCAGGTGTTGGCTTTCATTTTATCGCAGCGCGAAAAAGTAAAGCACAATACCAATCTGGTGGTTGTTCCCGCTTCGTTAATATTTAACTGGAAGGCAGAAGTAGAGAAGTTTGCACCATCTATAAAGGTGAAAACCATTTATGCTGGCGAACGGACGAAAACAACAGACACTTTTGATGATTACGAAATCATTTTAACCTCATACGGAACACTGCTTTCTGATATCCGTTTCTTAAAGGATTACCGCTTTAACTATATCTTTTTAGATGAATCGCAGCTGATCAAAAATCCAGACTCGCAACGTTATAAAGCGGTTCGGATGCTGCAATCGAGGAATAAGGTAACCATGACGGGAACGCCGATTGAGAACAATACCTTTGATTTATACGGGCAGCTGTCATTTGCTTGCCCGGGTTTGTTTGGCAGTAAACAACAGTTTGCCGATTTGTATTCAACCCCGATAGATCAGTTTAAAGATAGTAGAAGGGCCGAAGAACTCCAGAAAAAAATAAGACCGTTTATTCTTCGCAGAACAAAGGAACAGGTAGCGAAAGAACTTCCAGATAAAACAGAAATAATATTGTATTGCGAAATGGGGACGGAGCAGCGCGAAGTATACGAAGCGAACAAAAAGGAAATACAGGATTTTATTTTGGGCAAACAGGAGGATGAGCTGCCTAAAAGTTCGATGCATGTATTGAAAAGTATTACCACCTTAAGGCAGATCTGTAATTCGGCCGCATTATTGGCTGATGGAAAATCTTATTTACAGGCTTCCTCAAAAATTGATGTGTTAATGGAGCAGATTGAAGTTAAGGCCGGAAAACACAAAATTCTTGTTTTTTCTCAGTTTGTAACCATGCTCGATCTGATTAAAAAGCAATTGGAAAACCGGGGAATTAAATATGAATACCTTACCGGGCAAACCCGCAAAAGAGCTGAAGTAGTCAGCTCATTTCAACAAAATGCCGATATTCCCGTTTTCCTCATTAGTTTAAAGGCTGGCGGAACCGGATTGAACCTTACCGAAGCTGATTATGTTTACTTGGTTGACCCATGGTGGAACCCCGCAGTCGAAAACCAGGCTATAGATAGAGCATACCGGATCGGGCAGCATAAAAATGTGATGGCTGTGCGATTAATCTGCCCTGATACGATTGAAGAAAAAATCATGAAACTTCAGGCAACTAAAAAAGATCTGGTTAAAGATCTGATCCAAACAGATGGAAGTTTGTTCAGGAATTTAACCAAGAAAGAGTTGTTGGGGTTGTTGAGTTAATCGTGGGATTCCTCCTCGCAATTGTAAAGGTTTAGTAATTCGGTAATGAACTAGAGTTTATTTTTTGTTATTTATATTGACCATTTCCGCCGGTTTTTTACCCTT
>NZ_JACHCQ010000056.1 GCF_014205835.1 Pedobacter sp. AK013
ACCTCAAGAGGTGTAAGGGATATTAAATTCTTCTTATTCAGATTGTCGAAAATATATGCTTAAAAAAACATCCCCCCAACTTTTCCGCTTGATCCCTATTCTTTGTCCCAAACTATGCCGAATAAAAAAACAAAACCCCCTAAATAAACCATTTAGAGGGTTTTTGACACAATTTGTACCTGTCTTTGTCGGGATGGCAGGATTCGAACCTACGACCTCCTGCTCCCAAAGCAGGCGCGATACCGGGCTACGCTACATCCCGAACTTGGTATCGATCTTTTTTGATCCTGTTTTAAAAGTGGATCAACTTTTTGTCGGGATGGCAGGATTCGAACCTACGACCTCCTGCTCCCAAAGCAGGCGCGATACCGGGCTACGCTACATCCCGAACTTGGTATCTTCTTTTTTTACTCCCTTTTTCGAAGGGATTGCAAAGTAACGGTTTTAAATTGATAATTCCATTTTTATTTGCAAATTTTTATTTTCTGCGGAGAGGGCGGGATTCGAACCCGCGGTACCGTTACCAGTACGACAGTTTAGCAAACTGTTCCTTTCGGCCACTCAGGCACCTCTCCTTTCAAACCTCTCTTTTCTGCCCTACCGGCGTTGTTTTGAGGTCTGCAAATATAGTAAAACAAGTTATCCAACAAAAAAAAATTACAAAATTTGTTGATAATCTATACGCACATGATAGATGCTCATCAGCATTGTCTTGAATATCAATTTGATAGTCTCAATATCTTTTAACGTTAAATCGCAGTCATCTAACTGATTTTGCTCCAATTTGTAGTTAATTATACGTTCAACGATGTCATTTATGCTCTGCGCATCGGGATTTTTCAGACTTCTTGAGGCAGCTTCCACAGAATCGGCGAGCATTAATACCCCTGTTTCTTTGCTAAAAGGTATGGGACCCGGGTAGCGAAAAATGTTTTCGTCGACAAATTTTTCAGGTGTATTTTTTAAAAATGATTGATAAAAATAATCGACCCGGGTATTTCCATGATGTGTTCTGATAAAATCGATAATGGCTTCAGGAATCTGGTTCTTTCTTAAAATCTCGATTCCTTTGTGCACATGTTGAATGATAATCTGCGCACTCTGCTCATAAGGTAATTTATCGTGCGGGCTCACAGCTGTATTTTGGTTTTCAATAAAATACTGTGGATTATCTACTTTACCGATATCGTGATATAAAGCCCCTGCCCTAACCAGCACAGAATTACCGCCAATTTTAAATATTGCAGCCTCGGCAAGGTTTGCCACCTGTAAAGAGTGCTGAAATGTTCCGGGTGCTTTAAAAGCAAGTTCTCTTAGCAGTTTATTATTGGTATTGGTCAGCTCAATTAAGGCCACGTCAGACGTAATACCAAAAATACGTTCGAACAGGTAAATTAACGGATAAGCCAAAAGCGATAAAAGCACGCTAAAAACAAAAGGGATAAAATTCAGCCATTCTATTTCGCGGAAAGAGCCTTCGCGTAGTAGGGCAATGCCTACAAAAGAAACAAAATAAGCCAGTAGAATAAACAAGGCCGAAACCAGGAATCTTTCGCGCTTAACAAAGTTTTTAATACTGAATATGGCAACCATCCCCGCGGTAACCTGATAAAACACAAATTCGAAACTATTGGCCACAAAGAAGCCGGCAATTAAAATTACCAGCATATGGAGGTAAAGTGCCAAACGCGTATCAAACAGAATCCTAATGATGATGGGCACCACACAGAAAGGAATATAATACAAGCTCGGGATTTCCATCTTAATAGCCCAGGTCAATGCGAGTAGCATTCCTGTGGTTACAATAAGGATTAAGGAAAGCTGACGGTTATCGGCAAAAATATCCTTCCGGAAAAGAAAAAGGAACGACATTAAAATAGCGAGTATAAAGCCAACCAATATCACCTGCCCCAGATAAACCAATGCCCTGCTACCAATTGTTTTGGTTTGTGCATCGTAGGTTGCTTTATAAGATTCTAATTTTTGATAAATTTCTTCATCAATAACGTCATTCTTGGCCACAATAAGCTCTCCTTTTTGTACCATACCCTTGGTAGTAGAGATATTGTTAACTGTATTATCCTGTATGGTTTGTGTCAGCCGCTCATCAAATACAATATTTGGGGTAATATGATCTATTGCGAGATTTGCAATCAAATCGCCCATTACCTGATTAGGGGCCTGAAAATTATCTTTAAAAAACTTCAGGGCCGATTCTGCGGTAAAAACATCCTGCGTATTTTTTTCCTGTGCCACATTATTTTCAAGCAAAGAAAAATCGTAGTTTTTCCCGCCTGCCTGGTGTTTCACATTTAAGCCAATAATTCCCCTCTCATAGATACGCTGCAGCAATTTATAGGCAGCACTTTTGTATACATCTTTATCTTTTTCGTTAAGTTGTTTTGATTTCCATTTCACATCAAATTCATTAGCAAACTCTTCCAGTGCATTTGCAGTAATGCCCCTATCGAATTGGTAAACGGGCAAAATATCTTTTAAGGCATTTTTTTTATCAGCGCTAACCTGCGGATTGGTTTTTAAAATAGCAAAACTGAAAGGTGAAATCAGGTCCTTGTTTTTCCATACCGCATTTTTTTCAAACTCATATCTAAACCGGGGTTGTTTAGGCAGGAACAGCGTAATAATGAAAACGGTAAATATCATCATCACATATTTTAGGTTTGATGAATATTTCCGGTAAAGGATCTTGTGAGAATTTCTCTTGATTTTGGCCAAAACGATATAATTATTGTATTGTCAAAAATAACATTTTTATCTAATATACATTTTACACGTTTTGTTTGCAATTACCAGATTTTATATTTTACTTTATGATATCAAATTAATATCAATTATGTATCAAGAAAAAATTACCAATCCGCCATCTGGTTATCTAACATTCGCGCTATGCATCGCATTGCTGGGCGCTTCCATTTTTTGTTTTGTTACAGAAATTTTTCTCTGGGGAGGAATTTTACTGGCCATAGATATATTTTTAATATTTCCGGGCTTTTTAATCATTAACCCCAACCAATCGATGGTGCTCACCCTGTTCGGAAAATATATCGGCACAGTAAAAGCCGATGGCTTTTTTTGGGTTAACCCCTTAACCGCTAAAAGAAGGGTATCGTTAAAAGCAAATAATTTAAACGGGCAGCAATTAAAGGTAAACGACAAACTGGGTAACCCGATTGAAATTGCCGCTGTGGTGGTTTGGAAAGTAAACGAAACTGCTAAAGCTGTTTTCTCCGTAGAAAATTACATGCAATATGTAAACATCCAGAGCGAAGCGGCTGTAAGGCATTTAGCCAACATTTTTCCGTATGACCATGCTGAAGGTGAAGAAACCAGCATTACTTTAAAAGATGGCGCTGAAAAAGTAAGTGAACTTTTAGAAAACGAGCTGAATGAACGTTTATCGCGCGCAGGTATCGAAGTTTTAGAGGCCAGAATTTCGCATTTGGCTTATGCGCCAGAAATTGCCAGTGCCATGTTACAACGCCAACAAGCTACTGCAGTTATTGCCGCCCGCAAATTAATTGTTGAAGGTGCCGTAGGTATGGTAGAAATGGCATTAGAAAAATTATCGCAAAAAGGAATTGTTGAACTGGATGAAGAGCGTAAAGCAGCTATGGTAAGTAATTTGCTGGTTGTACTTTGTGGCGACCGTCATGTACAACCCGTGGTAAACACCGGCACCTTATATAACTAGGTAAAATGGAATTTGAGGAAAAACAAAGCTTAAAACTTTGGTGGCTCTATATTTTGTTGGCTATTGATGCGGTTATGGTGCTGAGCATTGTACTTTTTGATAAAGGCGGGATGCGTTTTGAAACTTTAAAAGCCAACTATTTTGCTCCATTTTGGGCAGTACTCCTTCCTTTTGCAATTATCTATCTGCTTCAAAAAAATAAAATGACTTTGCAGATCGGCGCTGAAGGCATTTCTTATCAGTATTTTCCATTTCAAACCAAGCTGAAGCTATTGAGTTGGGGCAACATAGAGAAAGTTTACATCAATAAATACGACGCTTTAGGAGATTATGGTGGATTTGGTGTTCGCAGCAGGCTTTGGTTTAAATTTAACGACAAAGCTTATATCTTAAATCATAAGGATAAAGGCTTACAGATTGAATTTAAAAATGGCAAAAAGCTATTATTTAGCAGCAATAAAATAGATGAGCTGGAAATGTTCCTGATTAATTTAAAAACAAAATATAATATACAAGCAATACAATAAGAATGGCGGAGAAAGATAAAAAAGCTTTTGTATTAAGAATTAGTCCTGCTTTATTAAAAGAAGTAGAAACCTGGGCTGCTGATGAGTTTAGAAGTACGAATGGGCAGATAGAATTTTTACTTACCCAGGCCATAAAATCAAGAAAGAAGGGCAAAGCGAAGGAAGAATAAAACCTTTAATAGCGAACTGCGAACTGCCAACTGCCAACTGCTAACTGCTAACTAATATTGGCGTTCCCCAAGCTACGCAAGGGTCGGGCTTTTCAGGGCTGCGCTGCGCTCCGGTACCGGTGAAGAACCGGCACTAAACCCTTACAATCCCTAACGCAAACCCACCGTTTTAAATTAAACCTATCAGATTTCAGAAACCTGATAGTTTTTTTCTGCACCTAGCCACCCAACCTAAGAATCACCAACCCTGGTTAATTAAACCTGATGGTAGCGGCAGCCCCGAAGTATGAGGGCTATAGCGAACAGCAGGCCTGAACAAACCCAAGCACTACAGGTTTTGCTTTCCAAAAACTTATTATTATCAATGTGCTAAAATCGTTTTCTAAACGTTATTTTTAAACCTTACAGGCTTTGGAAACCTGTGAGGTTTAACTAACTTAGCGGCCTAACCAAAAATTCATAAAATTTAGTATACATGAAAGAAGTTGTAATTGTATCAGCTGTGCGAACGCCTATTGGCAGTTTTGGAGGTTCATTAGCTCAATTTTCTGCTACTCAGCTTGGTGGCTTTGCCATTAAGGCTGCTGTTGAAAAAGCCGGATTAAAACCAGAACAGATCCAAGAAATATACATGGGTAATGTTTTATCTGCAAACTTAGGCCAAGCGCCAGCTACACAAGCTGCAAAATTTGCAGGCTTACCGGATTTACCTGCCACAACCATAAATAAAGTATGTGCTTCGGGCACAAAAGCAATAATGCTTGCAGCACAAAGTATTGCAAATGGCGATAATGAAATTATTGTTGCTGGTGGCATGGAAAGCATGAGTAATGTTCCCTATTATCTGGATAAGGCAAGAAACGGCTATCGCCTGGGTCACGGACAGATTACAGATGGTTTAGTAAAAGACGGCCTTTGGGATGTTTACAACGATTACCACATGGGATCGGCTGCCGAGCTTTGCGCTACTGAATGCCACATTACTCGCGAGGCACAAGATAATTTCGCTATTGAATCTTACAAAAGAGCACAAGCTGCACAAACCTCAGGTAAATTTGCCAACGAAATTGTAGCCATAGAGGTTAAAGACCGTAAAGGAGATATTACTTTGGTTGATACCGACGATGAGCCTACAGCTGTTAAGTTTGATAAAATACCTACATTAAAACCAGTATTTAAAAAAGATGGGACTGTAACTGCGGCAAATGCATCAACTTTAAATGATGGTGCAGCGGCATTGGTTTTAATGAGTGCCGATAAGGCAAAAGAACTAGGTTTAACACCTTTAGCTAAAATTTTAGGGTATGCTGATGCGCAACAGGCACCTGAATGGTTTACAACTGCACCATCAAAAGCCATTCCATTAGCTTTACACAAAGCCAATGTAAATATAAAAAATGTAGATTATTTTGAGATCAACGAAGCTTTTTCTGTAGTTTCTATTGCGAATAATCAACTTTTGGAGTTAAACGACAGTCAGGTTAATGTTAATGGTGGTGCCGTTTCATTAGGTCATCCGCTGGGCGCATCGGGTGCCCGGATTGTAGTTACCTTACTTTCGGTACTGGCGCAAAACGACGGAAAAATCGGTGTAGCCGGAATCTGTAACGGCGGTGGTGGAGCAAGTGCCCTTGTTATCGAGAAATTATAATTTTGTTTTTGCAAAATCTTCGCATTTGATCATATGAAACTTTTCAGATTTTATATCCTTTTAATCTTTGGAACGCTAAGTTTTAGCCTAAAAGCACAGCAAACGCTCAACAACTTATCCGTTTTTCAAGATACACTGATTAAAATATCGGCAAGGGTTATTGCTGCTCAAAGCGATGCGCAAAAAATAGAAATAAACGGCAATTTTGTAAAAACCCTGGTAGAGGCTTTAAAAGCTCCTAATTCTTTTTCTTATCCCTTCGATTCACTTAAAAATGTATCGGTAATTAAATCACCCGATCAGGCTTTCAGGATTTTGAGCTGGTACCTTCCATTAGAAGGTGGCGCTTACCGTTATTACGGCGCCATCCAGATGAATACAAAAAGCGGCCCATTAAAACTTTATCCCTTAATCGATCAGACGGATAATCTTAGCGACCCTAATGGCATTACGAATAACCAGAAATGGTTCGGCGCCAGGTATTATGAAATTATTCCGGTAACCAGTGGAAACCGCTTACCTTATTATGTACTACTGGGATGGAAAGGTAATACGCCGTACACGACCAAAAAAGTCATCGAAATCCTTTCGTTCGATAAGGGAAATGTTACTTTTGGCGCCCCGGTTTTTGATGGAAAAGACCTGAAAGGGAAAAACAGGGTTATATTTGAATATGCCAAATCGAATGCCATGATGTTAAAAAGTGATGCAAAAGCAGGGATGATTGTGTTTGACCATTTAGCATCCTTCAATCCAGAAATGAAAGATACCTTTGAATATCACGGATCGGACGGCACATTTGATGGTTTCAAAATTATTGGCGGCAAATTAAAACTACAGGAAGATCTTACGCTTAACAACGATCCTAATCCGAACGATGAACTTTATGCGGATCCGAAGAAAAATGTTAAACCCATCAGGAAGTTTTAATTTTTAACCAAACTTAACAACTTCATTACCTGACACATCATTTAAAAATTTGTGAGTTTGGCATCCGCTGACTATATTGCGCCCTGCTAAACTAACTTAAACAACACACAAATTCTGAATTCATAAACTAAAACCAACAAATGTTTTATGCAAACTTCTAATGAAACCATTAGTATTGACAATAATAAGGAGCTAGATCTCCATTTAGAAAGTAACGGCGTATCCAAAGAAAAATTATTTAGTCACCCTGTAGGCTTATTTGTACTCTTTTTCACCGAAATGTGGGAAAGATTTAGTTATTACGGAATGCGGGCCATTTTGGTTCTGTTCCTGATTAGCGATCTGAGCAAAAACGGTTGGGGCTGGCCACGGCCGGAAGCCTTACAGCTTTATGCTATTTATACCGGTTTGGTATACTTGACACCAATACTTGGTGGTTTAATTGCCGATAGATTTACAGGTTATAGAAAAGCAGTTATTATCGGTGCTTTTATTATGACCCTCGGTCATGCCGCTATGGCTTTAGAGGGCTTTAGCAACAACTTTTTCTATGCTGGCTTACTCTTGCTTATTATTGGTAACGGATTTTTCAAACCAAACATCTCCTCAATTGTAGGTAAACTTTATCCGCCAATCAGCGATAAAAAAGATGCTGCTTATGCCATATTCTATATGGGCATTAATTCTGGTGCATTTATAGGTATGTTAATGTGCGGTTATATCGGCGAAAAAGTAGGTTGGCATTATGGTTTCGGCTTAGCCGGCGTATTTATGCTTTTCGGAATGCTACAGTTCTATTTCGGACAAAAAATATTTGGCGTAATCGGTTCCGCAGTTGATAAAACTAAAGCAGTAGAAAAGGCAGATCCAACGGTAGAAGAAATCCCTAAAAAAGTTAGAAATCAACGGTTATGGGTAATCGCCATTTTGTCTATTTTTACCATTTTCTTCTGGATGGTATTTGAACAGGCTGGCGGATCGATGACGATTTTCGCCAAAGATTACACCTTAAGAAACTTAACAGGAGGAGCGGCTACAACCTTTAAATGGGTAGATGCCATCCTGACCATATTTCCATTAGTAGCCGTAACTTTTGTGCTGTTTTCATTAGCAGGCAAAATTTTCAAGAAATACCCGGCAACAATTTTATTTACGTTATTGAGTTTTGCGATTATCTGGGTATTGGCCATCTGGAAAGTAAGCAGAGAAATAGGATCAGTAAGTACCGAAGTTCCGGCTTCCTGGTTTAGTGTATTAAATTCATTCTTTATCGTATCGCTGGCTCCTATTGTTTCTAAAATATGGGAAACCAAATTTAACCCAAGCGGGCCCGTAAAATTTGGCTTCGGGTTAATTTTTGTAGGTATTGGTTTTGCAGGTTTAGCTTATGGCGGCTCGTCTATTCCACAAGGCGCCACTTCTGCAGAAGTAAGTTTATTCTGGTTAATTTTTGCCTATTTCTTCCATACTGTTGGTGAATTATGTATTTCTCCTGTTGGCCTATCCTATGTAAGTAAGCTAGCACCTTCAAACCTTGTGGGTTTAATGTTTGGTGTATTTTTTACCTGTACTGCCATCGGTAACTACCTGGCCGGAGCTACAGGATCATTAATTGACAAAATAAGCACCGCTTATTCAATTTCTACTTTCTTCCTGATATTCACAATAATACCAATTGTAGCAGGTTTAATTATGTTTGCCATAAGTCCTATCCTGCGCAAATGGATGCACGGTGTTCACTAATAAAAAAATACTTTTACCCAAAAGCCCGGTCTCTATCGGGCTTTTAATTTTTAGACCTATTTAATGGAAAAAACAGTTTCAATAGAAGAAATTCAAAATTTTGAAGGAAAATATCCTAAGCAGCTCTGGCATTTATCGTTGGTAGAAATGTGGGAGCGCTTCTGCTTTTACGGCATGCGCGGAGTATTGGCTTTCTTTATGGTAGAGCAATTGGGTTTAAGCGACCAAAAATCGAACCTACAGTATGGTGCCATACAAGCCTTTGTTTATGCCTTTACTTTTATCGGTGGTATTTTTGCCGATAAAATTTTGGGCTTCAGAAAATCTCTTTTTTGGGGCGGGACTTTAATGATTATCGGGAACTTAATCCTGGCCTTCTCCCCACACGATTTATTTTATGCAGGAATTACCTTATCTATTATTGGAACCGGTTTCTTCAAGCCCAATGTTTCATCGATGGTTGGCGAATTATACCACGAAAAAGACAACCGCAGAGATGCGGGTTATGGTCTTTTTTATGCGGGCATTAACGTAGGTGGATTATTGGGCGGTGCGATGTGTATTTATTTGGGTAAATATTACAACTGGCACTTGTGTTTCTTATCAGCCGCGTTGGTAATGATGTTTGGCTTAGGCACATTCATTTTCACAAAAAAACACTTAGGCCCGATTGGGAATTCGCCTTTGCTCCACCTTAAAAAATCAAAACAGCAGCTACGGGAAATAGCCGTATATGTGGGATCGATACTCTGTATCCCATTGATTTATATCATGGTGAAAAACACCACCTTTACCGATTATTTCATGTACACTATAGGTATTGTTGCGCTGATTTATTTCTTGTACGAAACCTTCAAAATAAAAGATAAAAAGGCACAGTATAAACTACTGGCAGCTTTCGTTTTTATTTTCTGTTATTTCATTTTCATGGCTATATCTGAGCAGAGCGGTGGTTCGTTATCGTTATTTGCGAAAGATAATCTGGATCATAAAGTCCTCTTTTTCAATATTGATCCCAATGTGGTAAACAATAGCGTTAACTCGTTTTTTGTTATTGTTTTTAGTCCAATTGTAGGCATTTTATGGCTTGGCCTGTACAAGCGCAAAATTGAACCGAATACTGTGGTAAAATTTGGACTTGGTTTCATTCTATTGGCTTTAGGTTTTTATGTTTTTTACGCCACCAGGTTCTTCGCCAATACTCAGGGCATTAGTTCGTTAAATGTATTTACGTTAGCCTACTTATTATTTACGTTAGGCGAGCTTTGTTTAGGCCCAATAGGTATGTCGATCATTACTAAACTATCGCCAAAAAAAATGTTCGGTATGATGATGGGGCTTTGGTTTTTATCGAGTGCTTTCGGGCAATTGGCTGCCGGAAAACTGGGTGCAGAAATGTCGAGTATCGATAATGCATCTTTGCCGGCTAAATTAATGGCGTACACTGAGGGTTATAAGGCCTTGGCTTTATATTCTTTAATTGCAGGTTTGGCATTGATTATTTTTTCGCGGTTGGTTAAAAGGTTGATGCAGGAGGTGAGGTAAAGAAAGAGATCGTCAATTCGACCGTAGTGGAGAAATCTATAAAATGATTATTTACTGGAATACTGTAAATGTAAATAAAAGAATCTTCGACTAGGCCCAGACTGACATTGTTTTTAGAAAAAGGCATATTCAATGAGATCATGAAAGGAACGGGCAGGAGTTCTTGGCGGCCTGCTCTCCCGCTCTTTGTTCCAAGTCCTCACCCTCATGCTTCGGTCTGCGGGTTTTACACACCGATCGGGTTTATAAACATCGGTTTGTGCCGAGAACAACACAAAAGCTAATGGAATTTGTAATTATTTATAATGCCAATCCGGATTACAAATCCGGGAGAATGGTCCGGATTAAAAATCCAGACTAACAAAAAAATAAATCCTGAAACAAGTTCAGGATGACAACTACCAATATTAAAGCAAGTTTAAAAGGACTGAACGCGTGGATAAAACGAGTTGAATTAACGAAAATTCATAAAGGTTTCATATTAAATATTTACTTTCGCACATTAAAAGCAATAGCTCAGCTCAAATAAGCATAACATACCACATACAAAGGCCAAAAGCTTTATTATTTAAAAACCACAACAAACGTGTCAGATAGTTTAGTCATCATCCCTACCTACAACGAGAAGGAAAATATCGAAAAAATCATTAGAAAGGTTTTTTCCCTAACACAACCTTTTCATGTTTTAATTATTGATGATGGTTCTCCTGATGGAACTGCTGAGATTGTAAAATCTCTACAACAAGAATACGAAGGGCATTTATTTATTGAAGAACGTGCTGGTAAACAAGGCTTGGGTACAGCCTATATTTACGGCTTTAACTGGGCATTACGGCACGATTATGCTTACATTTTTGAAATGGATGCCGATTTCTCTCACAACCCGGCTGATTTATTGCGCTTACGCGAAGCCTGTGTAAATGGTGCCGATGTAGCCATTGGTTCCAGATATGTTAAAGGTGTAAATGTGGTAAACTGGCCAATGGGAAGGGTTTTAATGTCGTATTTTGCTTCAATGTACGTACGTATGATTACCCGGATCAACATTCAGGATGCTACTGCCGGTTTTAAATGTTACCGCAAAATTGTATTGGAAACCATTCCGTTAAATAAAATTAAGTTTGTTGGTTATGCGTTTCAGATTGAAATGAAATTCACCGCCATTAAATTTGGCTTTAAAGTAGTCGAAGTTCCGATCATCTTCACCGATCGTACCGAAGGAACATCAAAAATGAGCACCCGTATTTTCAGAGAAGCTTTTTTAGGTGTAATCCAGATGAAAGTTTGGAGTTGGTTTAGGAGTTATAATAGGGTGTCCGAAGTACGAAGCCAGGAGTCGAGAGTACGAAGTTCAGAGTCTTAATCCACATCGTCTAGTTCTATTAACTTCCGACTAAGGACTTAGGACTATAAATTAAGACTTTCCCTGCGATTCCCTGATCATTGCCCCAAAATCCTGCCCCTTATCCATCGCCTTAACAGTCATTACAATTCTTTTGGTGCGTGTAGTTTCGGTTTTAGCCTGGTTAATCCAGTTGATATAATAATTTTGATGCGATTTAGGCTGTTTTAAAAAGTTTTGGATTAAATGTGATTCTTCTGATAAGCAGATTTCCAGGTCTTCAGGCATTTCAATTTTAAAATCTTTATCTTCTTCTAAATAAAGTTCTACTCCTGCTCCGGCTTCTTTTCTTAGGTTTTTACGTACCTCGCCTTTTAAGGCAATAATAAAATCGCCCTCTCCCATTGGCATGGTTGCCATACCGTTAATCTCCAACTGATCTATTTTTCCTTTTACCCTAAAACTCTTTTTACAACCAGGCTTAATTTCATTGGCCAAAGCTGCCGGAATAAACACATAACTCCATCCAGTTTTTTCGCCCATGGTTTCGAAACGTTCTATTTCTGCTTTGAAGTGGATCATGAGTTTAATATAGAAATTATGTTGAAGAAAAGCCATTACCGATACAATCGTTTAACTATTATGCACGCATTAGAAACGCGCGCAAGCATTTAAAATTAAAATTCCTTTATTTGATAATGTATGCTTCTGCCACCCCCAAAAGCAGTTACAATACCCAGACTTTCCAATTCCTGTAAATCTCTTGTAGCGGTAGCTTTTGAAGTTTTAGTGATTGAAATATATTTCTTAGCAGTCATTCCGCCTTCAAAACCATCTATACCATAGCTATACATCTTTTGAAGTACTTTCCTTTGTCTATCGTTCAATCTATCTTTAAACAAATCAAAAACCTTTATTTTTCTTAATGTGAAATCAATCATTTGCTTTGCATCGAGTTGCGCCAGCAATGCTATATTCACAAAGTATTTTAGCCATTCAGAAATCTCATTTGCACTTTGCGCTAATTTTAAAGCATGATAATATGCGGATCTATCTCTTTCAATCGTTTTTGACAAACTTAGCATTACAGGCCTTCCCAAAGTTTGAGAAATAGCCTTTTCAGCAATTGCCCTCCCTATACGACCATTACCATCTTCAAATGGGTGTATGCTTTCAAAATATAAATGTGCAATGGCAGCCCTTATTACGGGATCTTTAATTTCACTACTTCCATTAGGTTTTGTATCGTTAAACCAAGTAATAAAAGCATTCATTTCATTTTCTACACGATGTGAAGGCGGTGCTTCAAAATGAATTTCTTCTTTACCTAAACTACCGGATATGACCTGCATTGCTTCTGCACTTTTTCTCCATGAGCCTACATGGATATGTTTATTACCTGTAAACAACAATTTATGCCAATGCCATAAGCGCCCTTCGCTCAGTGCGTTAGAAAACGTATTTCTAACATCAATCATTAAATCTGCAATTCCTGAAGCCCGTTTGTCTTTAACAATATCCGGCGTTTTGTTAAGTCCTAAATTATTTTTAATAGAAGACATCACGTCTTTCCTGCTTAAAAACTCACCTTCTATTTCTGAGGTTTTTATTGCCTCTAATACAATCATTTCAAGTAATGTTTCTTGTCTGATATCATCAGGCAATGATTTTAACAAAGCATTAACTTCACCTGTTTCCTGAGCAAACTCATAAAGCCGGTATTCTATTCCTTTGGTAGAAAAAGTAAAATTTGGCCATGTTGAAAGTTCCCAATTATATTGCATGAGCCGAATATAAGATTTATTCGGCTCATAAAAAAGCTAAATCATGAGCCGATTAGTAAATTTATTCGGCTCACTGTTTTAAAAATATCAATTAAAGCAATAAATATCGAGTGTTATTTAGTGGATTTTCTAAAAACTTAAAAGTTTTAATTATTTCAAACTGTCTTTTAATTTCATTGAACTTACGTATGGCAACTGTATCGCAATTAAACTTCAGATCAATACTTTGGAACAGATCTTCTGCCTGGTCTATCTGAGCTGAACTTAGCTTGCGGCCAATTGAGATATGTGCACTACTGCCATTTATCGTATACCTGGTTTTGAGCTGATTCCTCAGCCTCAGCAGAAGATCTTCTAAATAAGGTTGGATGAATCGCTTGGGAGCAAAACAGCTGCATGACTAAACTTTGATAAACTTAACTGATCGAAAATAACTTCTGCTGTTTTTGGAAATGACAAAATTTCTCAAGTTTTCGGCTATAAAAATCAAGTTCGTATTGATCAGCTGAAAATTCATTTATTGTAATGTGTGCTTCAGAATTTTTACTATTATACCAGCCAATTTTAGACCAGAGTTTATCTTTCAAAACCTTAACATCATTAATAGCTTCGCTGTGAGGATAAATAACTATCGAATACCGATCTCTGCCTAATTGTAATTTCATATTATTTTTTTAATCAATCGCTACAGGATTCATCTGAATATCTAATTTGGCGAACTTCAACACTTCGATGCTCTGAAAGCCAAAATCTTCGACCACTTTACCTAAAATCAGGTAACAGCCCTTTCCTTTAAAAGGATATATGGGTGTGGTATTCGGGAAATGGGTTGTATCAAAAAAATCGCCGTTGGCATCTAAAAAAGTACCGAACCACATTTTGGTATTTTTAACGGTATGCACCGTTTTTTCGCATACATAATTGCCTACCATCTTTACCGTTTTACCTAAGTGTTTATGCATATCTGCTGCCATGGTATCGCCACGATAAGGGGTTTTCAGAAAATCGAACATTTTATAATTAAGCGGATACCCCAATAACTCCAATTCTGTATAAGCATTTTCAAGTTCAGAATCGGCCAGTGCAGGCAGCTGATAGGTTTTGTAGCTTAATTTAAACAGTTCGGCGTGATTCACTTTTTTCTGTTTAAAGCCAAGGTAGTTGTGCACATCCCAAAGCAAGGTTTTACGATCTTTCCCGGTAAAGCGCAATGCACCAAGCCGGATTAAAATAATTGCCTGTTCTAATGAGATGCAGGTTCGCCTTACAAAATCTTCCAGATCGATATATAAACCATTTGCAGCACGTTCTTGCGGAATAATTTTGATATTCTTTTCTTCCAGCCCCTGTACACCGATAAAGCCCAGATAAGCATCTTCGCCATTTATATTCACTACCTCATCGCTATGGTTAACACAGGGTAAATGCACCCTGGCTCCTGTTTTTTGTAGCTCGTGTACGTAAACCCAGCGACTGTAAAAACCACCATAGTTATTCAGTACGGCTACCATGAATTCCATGGGGTAATATGTCTTTAAAAATAAGCTTTGGTAACTTTCTACCGCAAAAGAGGCAGAATGTGCCTTAGAAAAACTATAACCTGCAAAAGAGGATATCTGTCGCCAAACTTCGGTAATGAGCTCTTCTGAATGCCCCTCGTTTCTGGCAGCGGCAAAAAACTTACTTACCAACTCATCAAAAGCCAGTTTAGAACGGTATTTTCCGCTCATGGCTTTACGAAGAATATCGGCATCGGCCAGATCTAAGCCCGCAAAATAATGGCATACTTTGATTACATCTTCCTGATAAACCATTACGCCATAGGTTTCGCTAAGCTGCTGTTTCATTACATCGCACAAGTACACCACTTTATCGGGGGCATGGTAACGTTCGATATAGGATTTCATCATACCTGAGCTGGCTACCCCCGGGCGGATAATGGAGCTGGCTGCCACAAGGGTAAGATAGTTATCACACTTCAATTTTTTGAGCAATTGCCTCATGGCTGGCGATTCGATATAAAAACACCCAATGGGCTGCCCTTCTTTAAGAATACTATTTAATTTTTGATCTTCCTTAAAGATTTTAAAATCGTGTATATCAATCTCCTTAGCCTTATTTTTTTTAATGAGTTGTACGGCTTCGCGGATATGGCCGATACCCCGTTGACTTAAAATATCGAATTTTTCATAACCAATGGCTTCGGCTTCGTACATATCCCATTGCACAGTTGGGAAACCTTTTGGCGGCATATCCAAGGCGGTATAATAGGTAATCGGTTCTTCAGAAATCAAAATCCCCCCGGCATGGATGGAACGCTGATTGGGCATACTTTTCATGTAATGATGTACAGCCAATAACTTCTGGTAAGTGGCATTCATTAAATTTTCGCGTTCTTTAGTGGGATCTGTAAAACTATCTATTTCGCCTTTGGGCAAACCTAAAACCTTACCAATCTCCCTGATAATTGCCCGGTCTTTAAAAGTGCTCATGGTACCTAAAAAAGCAACATGCCATGTGGGATAGCGTTCAAAAATATACTTTTGTATCGTTTCGCGTTCATCCCACGAAAAATCGATATCAAAATCTGGCGGACTCGTCCGTTTTTCGTGCAGGAAACGTTCGAAATACAGATCCAGATCGATCGGATCTACATCAGTAATGCGCAGGCAATAGGCTACAATGCTGTTGGCACCCGAGCCACGGCCCACATGGTAAAAACCACGTTTATTCATGGCATACCTCACAATATCGAAGGTGATGAGAAAATAGGCACAGAAGTTTTTAAGTTCAATGATGCGCAGTTCTTTATCCAAGCGCTCTTTCGCAATCTTATTGTTTTCTCCATAACGATATTTCAGGCCTATCTGAGCTAGGTTACGTAGCATTTTTTTATCACCTAGCAAGCCTTGCTTCGTGTAGTAGTATTTATTTTTAGAAGTAGGTGTGGGTTTATCTTCAAAATAAACACTCAAATCGCAGCTATTTATCAGTTTCTGTGTATTCTGAACGATGAAAGGATACTGTTCAAATTGCTGGGTTAATTCTACTTCTGGAATCAGGAATTCATCCGGATCACATTTCTGCTCATCGGGCACTTTGCTTAAAAGGGTATTCAGTTCGATGGCCCTAAAATATTCGTGCAGGCGGTAGGTAATCTTATCATTAACGGTAACAGGATGCCACACCAGCAACTTTTCCTTTTGTTTTAAAAGTAGGTGTTGGTATAAAAGATTGAGTTGTTTGGCACGGATGCCTACAAATTCATTTACTTTTAGTGCTCGGTTAAAAGATTTTTGAAAGGGATAAATAATGTATACATGCTCCATTTCGGGCGGAACTTCTGGCAGCGGAATGTTGTAAATATTATGGTGGCTTAAAAATTCATTCAGCTCACGCATTCCCTCTTTATTCTTTGCAATACCAACATACAACAATCTGTTATCGATCCGGAATTCGATTCCTGCTACCGGTTTAATCTGATACGGAATATTGCCTTTATGTATTTCGTCGGATTCTTTGGCAATGCCTTGTTTGTAGCACTCGCGAATAAACTCTATCGCACCAGTTGAGTTATTGATATCAGTGAGTACCATTTGGTGAATACCCAAACTCCGGGCAGTAGCAATTAACTGGCCGATACTTTGTGTGCCATACTTTAGGCTATAAGAAGAATGTACATTTAAAAACATCGCTAATCATAAGATTTAGTGCCTATTGTTCCTTTTTCACTCATAAAGCTTCTGATTTTTGAGCGTTTTCTTACTTCCTGCTGTTCTTCTTCTGTTTGGTTTTCGAATAATATTTTCTTTTTGCGGGGATTGTACTTGATTATTTTCCCTGTTTCATCGCGGGGCGGTTGGGTAACAATACAGGCTTTTACCACTGCTTCGGCACCATACTGGTTGCGTACTTTATCCATGGCCTGATAAAGACTATATTCTTCTTCAGCGATATTATATAAACCAATTTGCTCATAGCCGCTTACCAAGTGCGAAAGTTTCACACCTACCAGCCGCAACAACATCCGTTTTGAATATAGCCTCTCGAACAGGTTATGTGCTTTGTTAATCAGAAACGAATCAAGCGAGGTATAAGGAATACGTTCTTGTTGGGTAACGGTTTCGAAATTGGTATAACGTACAGTTACGGTAATGCAGGCAGTTAGTTTTTTCTGGTTACGCAGTTGGAAGGTTAGTCCGCTAACCATTCCGGTAATAATGGCTTTTAGTTTGGCCATATCCATCGTATCGCTTTCGAAAGTGGCCTGTGTACCGATTGATTTTCTTTCGCGGTAAGGCACCACAGGCGAAAAATCGATGCCGTTTGCTTTTTGCCATAAACTTAAGCCATGTTGCCCTAAAATTTTAAACATGAGCTGTTGGGGGATCTGTGTAAGCGTAAGGATTTCGCGAACACCCATTTCGCTTAATTTTTTATAGGTAGCATGACCAATACCCGGAATTTTATGAATAGGCAGAGGATCTAGAAAGGGCCGCAATTCAGGAAAAGTAACCTGCCGTTCGCCACCAGGCTTCGATTCATTCGTGGCTATTTTGGCTACGGTTTTATTGATAGACAAACCGAACGAGATGGGCAATCTCATCTGTTTAATAATGGTTTGTCTGAGTTCTGATGCGAATTTCATACAGCCAAAAAAGCGGTCCATGCCTGTCATATCGATATAATGTTCGTCAATGCTGGCTTTTTCGAAAAGGGGGACTTTATCGGCAATAATTTCGGTAATATCATGCGACGCCTTGGAATATTCTTCCATATCGCCTTTTAAAAATATAGCCTGGGGGCACAGCAATTTTGCCGTCCTGCCGGGCATTGCAGAATGTATGCCGTACTGGCGTGCTTCGTAACTACAAGAGGCTACCACCCCCCTGTCGCCACCGCCACCAATAATTACGGGTTTACCCAACAGCTTGGGATTTTTTCTAATTTCCACAGATACAAAAAATGCATCCTGATCCATATGAATAATCTGCCTTTCTTTATCCATTCTCGTATTATAAGGATGATCAAGATCAAAAATACTAATATTTTTAGTTTTATAAAAAATATAGATTGATTATTTTTAAATAAAATACTAACAATTTTAGTTTTTTTTTTGTTAAAAAACACTTAAGATAAGATCTCGTAGTTTTTAAAGCCTACGAGGCTAAATTTGAGAAAAACGGCTTGTGAAAACACAGGCCAATGGCGACAGAATTAGAAGATTCTTCTCTGCATTTAGGATGACAGAAAATGAGCATTACGATCGCACAAACAAAAAAATGCCTCCGATTTTCATCAGAGGCATGGAACTAAAAAATTAAAATGTATTTTAAATCTTAACTGTGCCTATTGTTTTACAATTTTAAACTCCGTTCTTCTGTTGAGCTGATGTTCTTCTTCGGTGCAGTTTACCCCGTTGCCGCATTTGTTCAGCAGTTGTGTTTCGCCATAACCTTTGGCGGCAATTCGGTTTTTATCAATACCTCTTGATATGATATACTGTACGGCAGATTCAGCTCTTTTTTGTGATAGTTTCAGGTTGTAGCTATCCTTGCCCCTGCTATCGGTATGCGAACCTAACTCGATCCAGATGGTTGGGTTATCGATCATGATTTTAACCAATTTATCCAGCTCTATTGCTGCATCGGGACGGATGTTCCATTTATCGAAATCGTAATAGATGTTTTCGAGCTTAATTGCTTTATTGATTACAATGGCTTCCAATTGCAGGTTTTGGGTAAGTACGCTTGAAGTGGTTAAACCAATAGTTGTGAGGTTTTTTACATCCGATCTGTAGTTTGTCTTCTCTGCCGAAACATGGTATTCAGATTCTTTAGCTAAATTAAAGTTATAATAACCATTCTCATCGGTTTCGGTTTTTAAGACAGTACCGTTTACTCTTTCTAGCGTTACTAACGCACCTGCAACGGGTTGGCTGCTGCCTTTATCAGATACCCTGCCTTCTAATCTGAAAGCGAGGATCATTTTCTGATCAATGGTATAAATATCATCGCTGCCTAAACCACCCTCACGGTTAGAGGAAAGATACACAATACCACCTTTTTCATTTAAACTAAAGCCGAAATCATCATGTGGAGAGTTAAAAGGATAACCCATATTTTCGATATGACCTATTTTGCCTTTTTCTTTTAAAGCCCGGTAAACATCTAAGCCGCCCATTCCAATCCTACCGTCGCTAGAAAAGTAAAAATTATCCTTTTCATCAAAAACCGGACTGCGTTCGTTACCTTCGGTATTTACTTCTTCCAGGTTAATGGGCTTGCCCCATGCACCGCCATCCGTTTTAAGGCAAACATAAATATCAGTCCCCCCCAGGCCTCCCGGCATATTCGAAGCAAAATAAAGGCTATTTCCATCGGCGCTGATAAAAGGATCGCCTACTGAGTATTTGTTCACATTGTTATAAGCAAATGAAACTGGCTCGCCCCAAACGCCATCGGCACCTTTTGTACTGCTGAAAATTTCTACATTAACGGTTGTTGGTTGTTTTTTTAAGCGTTCCAGTTCATCGGTGATGCGAGTTAGCGTAAAATACATGGTTTTTCCGTCAGCTGTAAAGCTTACCGAACCTACATGATATCTTGTACCTGTTTTTATCGGGAACAGCTGAAGACTATCGTTTGGCGAAGGTTTAATGTATAGTTTCAGGTATCCGTTACCGGTCCAGCCATATACTTTTTGATCGGGTTCTTTTGTGCCGTCGAATTTTAAAAACGGTTTACTTTCCCGGATATTTAATCCCGTATTTGATCTATCGGAAGTAAATACAACTCCTCCCTGATAGTTAACGGCACCCCAATCGGATTGACTGCTATTTAGCGTTTTTTGGTTAATCAGCTCGATTTTTTTAGGGTTTCTGATCCATTTCAAAGCCGAATCGCAGGAGGCAAGCCAAACTGTCCGCTGCTTTTCTGATACATTTTTATTTTTATCGATGTAATTGAGGTATTGGGTTTTTGCTTCGCTATATTTGGAATTGCGCTGTAAAGCTTTGGCATAACCCAAAATATTCTCAGGATTACTACCTGGCATTTTGGCTGCAATAGCATACCAGCTTTCGGCCTGTTTGTAATTATAAACAAACGTGTAAGCATTTGCTAATCGCTCTGCAGCATATAAAGTTTCTTTCTTTTTATAGGCTTGTTCGTATAAATCTATTGCCTTGCTGTAATTAAACAGTTCGTATTGCTTATCAGCATCTTTTAATATATACTGAGCATTTGCCGAAAAACTGAATGCAAATAAACAATATGCACAAAGGAAAGTACCTATTAAAATTTTCTTCATTATGTTGTAGGAATAGTTGGTCAAAAATGCCGAATATAGTTAATTTAAAATACTCTTGGGGTTGCCAATCTTATGTTTTGTCTGATAAAAGAGTAAGCGATAGAAATCTCATGCGTTCCGCTGCTGTAGCCCTGTAGCGGACCGATTGAGAAATCGTAACCATAACCGATCCTGAGTTTTTCTGATGGAAAAATCTGTATCGCTGCTACGGCAGAGTTCCGGGGTGTGAGATCGCGCTGCAGATAGCTTTTATTATACAATTTTACTCCTGTACGGTACGAACCGCCAACCCAGATAAAATCTTTGATCATCAAAAATGCATTCAAATCCAAACTCGTTGGGCCTCCCCGGTCGTCTTTTAGCAGGAAAGAAGGTTTAACCTGGAAATCTTCAGAAAGCGGAAGCAATGCCCCCGCGGTAAGGTAATAATGCGGTTTTGGTTGTGGAATAAAGGCATAGCGGTCGATATTGATATAAGTGGCAATCAGGTTATCGGCAGAAAAACCTGCATAAAACTTATCGTTGGCAAAGTAGATACCTGCCCTTGCATCGGGCACAATGGTGCTCTGCATCCCAACTGGCTGGTTAGGCTCGGGATTGTTCGGGTTCAGCAGCGAACCGTCTATACCCAGCTGTACCATTCCAACACCAAGGCCAAGTGCTAATCTAGAGCTACCATCATCGTTCATCCTGATCCGGTACGAATAGTTACCATAAATGCTCAAGTTGGTCTGTGCTCCAAGTTTATCGCTTGCAACCTGAAGGGCCAAGCCTACGTTACCGCTGTTTGCAATGGCATCTACCGCCAGCGACATGCTTCGTGGCGCTCCGGTAATACCTGTCCACTGGCTCCGGTAAAAGCTGTGCACATTCAGCACTTCTTTATACCCGGCATAAGCTGGGTTGATATAAATCCCATTGAACATATATTGGCTATACTGGGCATCCTGCTGTGCAGATGCCTGCCTCGAAAGCAACAAAAACGAACCTGCTATTAACCATATTAATTTCTTCATCATCTTAATATCTTAAAGTACAGTCTGGTTTTTAAACCAGACTGTACAAAGCCTCATATCTTATTTTTTAAACGCTCTGATTAATGTAATGTAACCTTTAAACACTTCATACTGATCGCTTCCTGCTTTTTTAACCCGCAGTAAGTAGTAGTAAGTACCTTCGTTCAAGCCCTCGCCCGTCCAGTTATTCTGGTAGCCTTTGGCATGGAATACTTCATTACCCCAACGGTTAACAATTTGCAGTTCGTTAACCTGGTATTGATTAATTCCCAATATTTCGAAGGTATCGTTTATACCATCACCGTTTGGTGTAAACAGGTTAGGTATGGTAAGGCCTGCAAAATTAGCCGTTAAGGTTACTGCCGCCACATTGGTATAATAGCCAAAAGCATCTTTTACCCTATAAGTAAAGGCATCATCCCCGGTATAACCAGGATTAGGCGTGTAAGTAATCGTACCATCAGGGTTCACCGTTACTTTACCATGTAGAGGCTGACTTACAATTTCTACGGTTAATTTATCAAGGGTAGAATTTCCAGGATCATCATTTGCCAATACATTAATAATAACCGGTTTATTTGCCACAGTACCAGCCACATCATCAACCGCTTTTGGCGATTTAGGAAATGCGATAACAGTCGGTGTATTGTTGTTTTCGGAAGTCCCTGAAACATCAGTTACATTAACGCCACCAAGCGTTTTGGCATTTACGGTTGCAGTATTGGTTACAGTTCCCAGATCTTTATCGGCCTGTGTTAAGGTATATACTTCAACATCGGTTGTAGTGGCACCAGGGGCCAGACCACCAGATACCGTAATTACCTTATTGTTTAAACCAATCTTAGCATCAGTTAAGGTAATGTTATTTAAAGTATTGGTTCCTGTATTCTTAATTGTAAACGTGTAGGTTACCTGATTACCGCTAAATGATGCTGTTTTAACCAAGGTTATAGCACCCATAACCGGAATCTGTGTTACCGTTGGTGTATTGTTGTTTTCGGCTGTACCAGAGATATCGCTAACGGAAACATTTGCTGGTGTTTGACCAGTAATGGTTGCACTATTGGTTACACTTGCAGCATCTTTATCTGCTTGTGTTAACTGATAAACATAACTGTCGGTTACTGTAGCGCCCGGAGCAAGTGTACCAGGAATTACCTTGTTCAGTCCGAGTTTGGCATCTACCAATGTAATAATATGCAGGGTTACGTTTCCGGTGTTTTTAACACTGAAATTATAAGTAATGCTATTTCCATCGCTACTTAAGGTACCTGTTTTAACCAAAGTGATGGTCGATGCCGGAGCAATTACTGTTACTGTTGCATCATCAACAGCCGACGTATTCGGATCATCAGATTTAGGTTTATTTAAAGTACCACCATTTGGCGTTTGGGCACTTGCCGAAGCCTGGTTGGCAAACGAACCTGCATTTACTTCAGTTAAAGTTACGGTGTGTTTCGCTGTAACCGTTACGCTTGCACCTGGCAGTAAACTTGCAATACCGGCTGGTAAGATCGACCCCGGATCGGCACCTGCATCAGTAACTGCAACATTTGTTAAAGCTACATTGCCCGTATTGGTTACTACAATGTTGTAATTAATTACATCACCTGCTTTGCTCACCGTATTGGTTGCCACTTTGGTTAAACTCATTGCTGGTGCCGGCACCAAAGTTACCGTTACCGGAATAGTTACTGTTGTGGTACCACCCTTGCCGTCGCTTACAGTTACAGTGAAAGTATCGTTACCCACATAACCCGGAGTTGGTGTGTAAGTATAAGTACCATCGGCATTTACCACTACTGTACCATGAGCAGCAGGCGTAGTTACGGTAAAGGTAAGTGGGTCACCATCTACATCGCTAGCGGTAATTGTTCCATTGGCTGCTGTATTTTGCGGTGTGGTAATGGCTGGCGAAGTTGCTACCGGCGCATCATTTACCGGAGTTACTGTTACCGAAATAGTTACTGTAGTAATGCCGCCTTTACCATCACTAACGGTTACAGTGAAAGTATCAGGACCGTTATAGTTTGGAGCAGGCGTATAAGTATATGTACCATCGGCATTAACCACTACTGTTCCGTGTGCAGGAGGAGTACTTACCGTAAAAGTAAGCGGATCGCCGTCAGCATCAGTCGCTGTAATTTTTCCGTTAACAGGAGTATCCTCAGGGGTAGTAACTGCTGGTGCAGTAGCAACCGGCGCAACATTTGTCGGATTAACGGTTACATTGATGGTTACTGTAACAGTACCGCCTTTACCATCGCTCACCGTTACGATGAACACATCAGTACCACTGTAGTTGTTCGCCGGGGTGTAGGTATAGGTTCCATCAGCATTAACAACCACCGTACCATGTGCAGGAGGCGTGGTTACGGTGAAAGTTAGTGGATCGCCGTCTACATCACTTGCAGTAATGGTTCCGTTAACAGGTGTGTTTTTATTAGTGGTGATGGCTGGTGCAGTTGCAACCGGCGCATCATTCACCGGATTAACGGTTACCGGAACAGTTACAGTTACCGTGCCACCTTTACCATCACTTACGGTTACCGTAAAGGCATCTGTACCGTTGTAATTTGGAGCAGGTGTGTAAGTATATGTACCATCAGGGTTTAAGGTTACCGTTCCATGTACTGGCGGCGTGGTTACCGTATAGCTAAGCGGGTTGCCGTCAGGATCGCTAGCGGTAATAGTTCCATTAACCGGGGTATCCTCGTTAGTGGTAATAGCAGGTACAGTCGCAACAGGAGCTCTGTTATCGGTGATGTTCACCGTAGCCGGTACTGTACTTGCCGTAATCGATGGATTGCTGGTTGCAGCAGTCATCGTCAGGATCACCGTTTCTGTGCCTTCAGCAATATTATCATCCAGTACAGGTACACTTACCCTTACAGAAGTCTGTCCGGCAGGGATGGTCACCGTGGTACCGATCGAGGTATAATCCGATCCGCTGGTAGCTGTTCCGCTTACCGAATAGGTAATCTGTGTATCAGTAGTAGATACATTGCTTAAGGTAAAGGTGAACTCACCAGCTGTGCCCGGTTCTGCACCATCTTTAGTGGCCGCAACGGTTACCGTGGCAGTGGTATTGTCAAGGATGTTGATCGTTGCAGTTTTATCGGCAGGTACTGTTGTAATAGTTACCAATGGACTGTTAGAAGAAACAAGGGTAGCCACAACCGTTTCGGTACCTTCAACAATATTGTCCGTCAATACCGGGATGGTAATCGTTCCGGTGGTCTGACCCGCCGGGATGGTAATGGTCTTGGTCACAATAGTACTATAATCACTACCCTCTGTTGCCGTACCGCCCAAAGTATAAGTAAGCTGCGTATCAGTTGATGAAGGGTTGCTCAACGTTACCCTAAAGGTTCCGTTAACAGGACCGTTCTCACTGCCCGGTGTACCGGCGGTAATGCTGGCTACCGAAGTATCGTTATCGGTAATATTAACCGTAGCCGGTACTGTACTTGCCGTAATCGATGGATTGCTGGTTGCAGCAGTCATCGTCAGGATCACCGTCTCTGTGCCTTCAGCAATGTTATCATCCAGTACAGGTACACTTACCCTTACAGAAGTCTGCCCGGCAGGGATGGTTACCGTTGTACCGATCGATGTATAATCCGATCCGCTGGTAGCGGTACCTCCAACACTATAGGTAATCTGGGTATCTGTTGTAGATGCATTGCTTAAGGTAAAGGTGAACTCACCAGCTGTGCCCGGTTCTGCACCATCTTTAGTGGCCGCAACGGTTACCGTTGCGGTGGTATTATCCGTAATGTTGATCGTTGCAGGGGTATTGCTCACGCCTACCAACGGATTGTTAGAAGAACCCAGTGTTGCCACAACCGTTTCGGTACCTTCAACAATATTGTCGGTCAATACCGGAATGGTAATCGTTCCGGTGGTCTGACCTGCAGGGATGGTAATGGTCTTGGTCACAATGGCCGAGTAATCACTGCCCTCTGTTGCCGTTCCGCCCAAAGTATAGGTAATGGTGGTAGGCTGTGAGGATGGATTGCTTAAGGTTACCGTAAAGGTTCCGTTAACAGGACCGTTCTCACTGCCTGAAGTGCCAGCAGTAATTGTAGCCACAGAAGTATCGTTATCGGTAATATTAACCGTAGCCGGTACTGTACTTGCCGTAATCGATGGATTGCTGGTTGCAGCAGTCATCGTCAGGATCACCGTCTCTGTGCCTTCAGCAATGTTATCATCCAGTACAGGTACACTTACCCTTACAGAAGTCTGCCCGGCAGGGATGGTTACCGTTGTACCGATCGAGGTATAATCTGATCCGCTGGTAGCTGTTCCGCTTACCGAATAGGTAATCTGTGTATCAGTAGTAGATACATTGCTTAAGGTAAAGGTGAACTCACCAGCTGTGCCCGGTTCTGCACCATCTTTAGTGGCCGCAACGGTTACCGTGGCAGTGGTATTGTCAAGGATGTTGATGCTTGCAGGTGTATTGCTCACGCTTACCAACGGATTGTTAGAAGAACCCAGTGTTGCCACAACCGTTTCAGTGCCTTCAACAATATTGTCGGTCAATACCGGAAT
>NZ_JACHCQ010000057.1 GCF_014205835.1 Pedobacter sp. AK013
GGGGCTTTTTGCTTTGGCGGACCTTATCAAATTAACTCGGCAAAGGGGGGCGTTTTAAAGTGGCGAAGGGGGGGCAATTTGAAGCGGTTTATCCACTAACAGAACAGGAACTGTTTACGTTAAGCGAAAAATATATTGTTGTTCAAAATGTACGCCATGACCTTTTAAGCGAAGGTAGCCTGGAAGATGCCACTCTGCGTTGGAAAGATGAGCTGGATAAGAATCCGGATGATAACTCTTCCTGGTATATGCTGATGCAAAACTACTATCAGTTAAAGGATTATCATCAATGCATAGCGTGTGCCAATAATTATCAGTCGATAAAAGGTGAAGCGATAACGGTGGATTCTGTTCAAAAGGTATATTTTATGCGGGGCATGTCATACCTCTTCTTGGAAGATTATAATCGTGCTAAAGAAAATTTAAATATACTGCTTGGTACCTGCCAACCGCCCGTTAATGAAAGTGATGAAAGTATTGCCTGCAGCACCAATTTGAGTTTGGCACAGTGCAGTTATGCGTTGAAGCAATGGGATGAATCCATCGATTATTCGCTGGCTGCGATAGCCTGTTATGATAGAAATGGATGGCGATGTGATGACACATGGATAAAAGCTGCATTACAATATGCGGATGGCTGTAAAGCTGCCGGAGAAGTTGATGCAGCAATTGAAACAGTGAATAATATCTTGAAAATAGCGCCCCAAAACGAAGAAGCGTTAAAACGAAAACGCGAATGGAAGAGGGGTGGGCTGTTCTCTTTTCTTAAAAGAGGATGAAAAAGTAAACCAATCGCCCTTTTATGGGTTACAGTGTTAGTACAAATATTTAACCTTCTGGAATATGGTATTACCTTTTATTGAGATTATCGAATCGCTTACACCCGATCCTAATTTGCTGATGTGGAAGTTTGCAGATGCAGACAGGGAGATTAAAAATGGAGCCAAGTTAATTGTGCGCGAGAGCCAATCTGCACTTTTATTAAGTGAAGGCCAGTTCGCGGATACATTTATTGCGGGAAAACATGCCTTAAAAACAGAAAATATACCCATACTAACACGCCTGAAAGGTTGGAAATATGGTTTTGAAAGCCCTTTTAAAGCAGATGTTTATTTTTTTAATACACACCAGTTCGTCAATCTTAAATGGGGTACGCCGGTACCTGTTTTGATGAGAGATCCTGCTTTTGGGCAAGTGCGTATTCGGGCTTTCGGTACTTATAATATCCGGATTGCTGATATAAGGCTGTTTTTTAAAGAATATGCAGGTACTTATCCAAACTTAAATATTATTGAGTTGGAAATGCAGCTGCGAGACTTTATAGCACCCAAATTTGCTGAAGTGCTGGCGCAGGCAAATGTAGCTGTACTTGATGCTGCAGGAAATGTTTCAGAACTAAACAAAAAAATACAGCCGCTTATTCAACAATACTTTACCGCCCTGGGGCTTCAGGTAACCCAATTTACGATTACCAGCATTACCCTGCCAGAAGAAGTACTTAAACATTATGATCAGGTTACGGGTATGAATATGGTAACTGATATGAACAGGTTTTCTCAGTTTAGCATAGCCAGTGCCATAGATAAAGAAAACACTGCCATGAGCGAAGCAGCCTTACAGTCAGTTGCCATAGGCATGATCATGAACCAGGCAAAACCGACAGCAGTAACTCCAGTGGAAGATATATCCGCCAAACTCAAAAAAGTGAAGGAGCTTTTTGAAACAGGCCTCATTACAGAAGCTGAGTACACTACTAAAAAAGAAGAATTGTTAAAGCTACTGTAAGCGCAATGGATAAAACAGGAGGAAAAAGAACGCTGACCTACCTGGAGCAGCTGAAACAGAAGACCCTGAACCAGGAAAATTACGGAGGCGTAATAAAAGAAGAAGACGCAAAAATTGAAGTTAGAGATTGTCCTGAATGTGGTGCCGGTCGCGCTTTTAATGCAGGGCTTACTACTTGTGCATATTGTGGCTTTAAGTTCATGGATGTCAGGCTTTCGGATGGTGTTCATATTAAGAAAGAAAATAATTCATAGTTCATGTTTGGTCTGTTTAATAAAAAATACCACAATCCCGAATTGCTTAAAATGATTGCGGAAACACAGGACAGGTGGTTTGTTTTTTTGGATAAGCTGGAAATCAGGATGTATGAAATGTGTACTGCAGCAATGCCAGAGCTTAGGGAAGTTTTTGAGCAGGATACCGACCCGTATAAACGTGCGCATGGACGCATGTTAATGGGACTGCGTGGGCAGGTTAACCAGATGAGGAAGAAGGCCGACCAAGCCAAGGAAGAAAACATTTTCTGCTTTATTGATCAGGCAACATCGCAACTCCCCGGTTTTACTTCTTCCGCAGGCCGTGAATATCATGAAAAGCTCATTACGTTCAGGATGGATTGTATTAACAGGTACGATGCTTTTGAAGAGAAAATGACCTATTATACTTCAATGCTTGATAATGTGGCAGGGGAGCAAGACCTGGAGGCTTTTTACCAGGCGCAACTCACTGTATTTGAAAGTATCCAAAATACATTTGTATGTAAGCAATGCGGAGGAAATATAACTATTGCTAGAATATTTTTTATCGCTACCTATGTTACCTGCCCATTTTGCCAGACACAGAACACCTTCATACCTTCAACTGGGGCACAAATGGTGCTACACCGGGCCCGGAGTCTGGCAGAGCAGCGTACAGCCCATTTGCTTAAGAATTATGAAGAAAGTAAGCCTAAAAGCCATCATCTGTATCAGCAATATTTACGCTGCATGTTTGATGAATGGAATAAGATAGTACCTGATATGACAGCAGAAAACGAGAAGTTTTACCTGCGTTTACTTCAGGATCATGCCCATTCAATTAATCATTATTAAATTATAATCACATGTCTGAAAATTCATTATTAGAACCCATTCACGGTATTACTTTAAAAGATTATAGTGCTGCCTGCGCAAAATTAGGAAACGGATTAAGTGAAGCAGCTATTGCAAAAGCTTTAGGCGTGGAATTACCTGTTTGGCAGTGTATTAAAACCAGATTTTTCTATCTGATTTAACGGAAATCACTATGGACAAACTTAATGCTATCCTGGACGTTTTGCTCAAAATTTATGAACTTATGCAACTGATATACTCTAAGTCCTATGGCCAATTAAAACTGCCGGAGGATCAGATGCTGACCCGGCTTGAAGTGATGGAGTATCTAGGAATAAGTGAAAGCACTTATAAGAGAAAGGTAAGGAAGGGTATTTTAAAACCCAGCAAGCTTCCCGGTGGGGACAGGTTTTATAAAAGTGAGCTGAGAGAGGAGTTTTTAGAAAGTAAACGAAGGGGGAGGATCTGATACGCAATGTTAACAGTGGAGATTCCGATATTCTTTACCGCATTAAAGGATACCTGTAAGGTGGCCTTTTTGTCGTTTAAAGGGGTTTTCTTTTCTAACATAATGATATAAATATACAGAAAAGTCCGTATATTATTGTATTAGAAAAGCACCTGATTAGCTAATCATGTGCTTTTTTTGTTAAAGTTGATCCAAATAACTGCTTACGCTTAGTACATCTAGCGGAAGATAGAATAATTTCAGCTTTCTTGCTTTCGATCGCTGTTATGTGTCCGTTTACTGAAGAAGTGGCCTTATTGTTAAATAAAACCCTATGAATCTCCATTACGTTCCGATTGGTATTGGCCAGCAAAGTTAACATCTCTTCGTATTTTGGACTATCCATAATATCTCTAAGGTTGAAGTAAGCTAGTTCAATGGTAATCATTGAACTAGCAGTAATATTATCTTTGACAGTTCAAGCAAAAAGTTGGGGTATAATCAATTGGAAACGGATTCTTGGTTTTAACATTATCTCATGTCGATAGAGTTACTTCCGCCATGTACAGCATTAAAAAATCACGAGTACTATTCTTAGCAATATTGCTCAAATATTGCGGAAGATCACATAGTTTACGAGCAGAGGCTATAAAACGATTAATATCTACATTTCTGTAAATACGGCTAATTTCTACATGATTCATTATAGAAGAATAATAGGAGGTTACTTGCGATAAAATCTGATTTTGATTTCACGGCGTTGAAAGTGTTTTATAGTATGTCATTAAACTCCTCATTTAAATTTTGTTTAGTCAGTCAGGACTACTTACCTGATGAACGTGCTTTAGTAAGCTCTACCATAGCCTTTAATTTATAAAACTCCTTATCGTCTGATCCTGCATAGCCTATCCCTGTTTGATTGATATTTCCTTTGGCATCAATGATAAATTTCTCAGGCGTCCCCAAAGCACCCAAAGCTTTAAAAATGGCTTCATCGTTATCAAACAACACATTGAGTTTATAGCCCTTCTTATCCATATATGGCTTCGCAACATCCAAGGTCTCGCCCTCATTAATTACAAACAGCTGAAAGGGTTCATCTTTGTAAAAATCAATGGCCCGTTCGAACGCAGGAAATGCTGCGATACAAGGTTTACAAACTGTACTCCAAAAATCAATCACGACTATTTTTCCCTTGTAATCAGACAACTTAACGGCCTTACCATTCATGTCTGTCAAAGTAACATCAGGTAGTGATTTAGTCTCTGCAATCCATTCCTTCTCTACCTCCTTTGCAATTTTCTGGTAAGCTTCGTCTTGCAGTGCAGCGATATACTGTTCCACACCCGAATTGTTACCCTTGGCTTTTTGATAAACTGCTTTTAAGGTGACCAGTGTCTTGGGTGTTGAGATGGCAGTACGCACCGCATTAGATAAGGTATCTAATGCTCGTTGATGCTCGCCAGCTGCAGATAAGATTGCACCAAGACGATTGAGGTAATTGGCCTTAGAATTTCTGAAATAAGCAAAATCTCTGAACGGTGCACTTTCGTCAGACTTTTTAATATTCGTCATGGCGACATCGATATTTCCGAGCCTGGCATTAGCCATCGCGTTTACCTCAAGCAAAACGCTGGTCCGTCCAAACGTATCATCGTGCATTTTCTTTTGTATCTCAGCTAAGATTTCATTTGAAATCTGCTCCACTACAGCAATATTCTTATTGTCGTCCACCCAATACTCCAGCTGATTGCTCAGATCAAATAACTGGAGTGCGGTAAACTTAGGATGGGTATCTTTATAAAATTTATATTTATCAATATTTCCTTTAATCAACCAATCTACTGCAAGCTGCGCACGATATTCATTGTATTGATCTGGCTTGGCAGGATCGGCAGGATGCTTTGCGATCAAGTCGTTATAAAACCGTTCCTCATCCTCTACATTTACAATATTATAAAATTCTTTAGCAAGCTGCTGTGGTGTCCGCTGGGCATAGGCTGAGCCGGTACATAATAACAATAATAAAATTAGCTTTTTCATTCTGTATGTATTAACTGTGTGCTTTAATGATTTCAACCATAGCTTTTAACTTATAGTATTCCCTGTCTGTGGAACCTGCATAACCTGTATTGAAAAATCTGATATTACCCATCGGGTCAAAAACAATCTTGGTAGGGGTTGCCTGAACATCGTATGCTTTATTAGGCTCGTCAAGTAAAACGTCCAATGTAATCCCCTTTTTTGCAATAAAACTTTTAACGGTTGGCTGCTCTTCGAAAATGTTCACGACAAACATCTGGAATTCATCTTTATTGTAATCCGCAATAACCTTTTCAAATCCAGCAAAGGCAGCTACACATGGGGTACACCCGGTCGTCCAAAAGTCTATCGCTAATATCTTACCTTTAAAGTCACCAAGATTCACCATTTCCCCCGCCAGATTTTTCATCGCTACCTGGTTAACAGGTTTTGTTGCACGGAATGAAGTTAGTAAATTTGTCGCATCGCTGGGATCAGGAAATGTACCCTCAAGCGTCTGTTTTGCAATGGTAACATACGATTTCTCAACTTCTTTGTAGTATTTCTGATAAGCTTCTTTTTTTAGTGATTTGAGGTAATCTTCAACCCCGTTATCCGTGCCTTTAACCTTCTTAAAAGCTTCTTTAAACGTTGCAACCATATATGAGTTGGATTCTGCTTCTTTAAATGCTTTCTCTAACAAATCAAATGCCTGCTCATTTTCCCCTGCAGCCAGCATCACTATTGCATGACGATTGAGGTAATTGGATTGTCCATCTCTAAAATATTTTATTAACCGATCTGCGCTGGACTTATCTGTATTAGATTTTGCGATCATTTCCTTTGCCACAATAACATTTCCCAGCTTCGCATTAGCCCCCGCATTTACCTCTAACAAAACCGCTGGTCTAATTGCCATCGCGTCAATTGTACCTTTAGCTAAATCAGCTAAAAGCTCTTTTGAAATTTTCTCTGCATTCGCAAAATCTTTCTTTTCGTCAAAAAGTTTCTCTACTGCATACGAAAGGAACAGCGCTTGGCGGTAATCAAATTTAGGTTTGGTCGCTTTGTAAAATCTGTAACGCTCCACATTGCCCTTGGATAACCATTGCAAAGCCAGTTCAGCACGTAGGTCATTTAAGGCCGTTGGCTCGAGACTTCCAGCTGGCTCTTTGATCACTTCATTATATTTCTTTTCCTGATCTTCAACCTTTTCAATTAACATAAATTGGCTGAGGCCGTATTTGGCTTTTTTCGCTGATTGTTGCGACCAGGCTGAACTGGAAATCAACAGGAACAATAGTATTTTTTTCATTTTATATGATTTTTTTTTTAAAAACTATTTAATCAGTTCGGCAAGCGTGTCATGTAAAGCCTTCCCTCTTAAATCTTTGCCCACGATCTTCCCATTTGGATCAATCAATACGTTAGCAGGGATACTGGAAACGTTATAAGCTTTTGTGACCGGACTTTCAGCGGCTTTGAAATCGCATACTTGTTCCCAGGGAAGTTTATCCTCTGCAATCGCTTTCAACCAGGCTTCTTTTTTCTCATCCAACGAAACGCCTAATACCTGAAATTTTTTGTCTTTATATTTTTCATAAGCGGCCAGCACGTTTGGATTTTCTGCACGGCAAGGCACACACCAGCTGGCCCAAAAGTCTACCAATACGTAACTACCTCTGTACGAAGCCAGCGCTACCGAATTACCCTCGGTATCATTCAACGTAAACTCGGTCGCCAATACGTTACCTGAAACAGCTAGTTTTGCCTCATCCAATTTCGGTTTCCAACCCAATACCTTTTCTGAATGCTGCATTCTTTTGCTAAGGTTATTATACATTGGCTCAATAAGCTTCGGGTTTATTGAACTTTGTGTGAATAAATCCATCAAATCAACACTCATGTAGTTATCTGGGAAACGTTTCACCATATCGGATACCAATACTTCGTAAAATTCCATCCCTCCATCCGCTCCTTTTAGCGATTTACTTCTGGTGATCGCCTCATTGCTATAAGATTCCCAGGCTTTCTGCTCCTTACCGCCGCCTGTGTAGGTCGCTATGCCCGAAGTATCAAATGTGACATTGATATTTCCATCTAAGTAAAACAGCGCCACGTTTTTCATTCCTCCATCCTCTTCCGACTCGGATCTACGCGTCCTTTCACCTGCCTTACGGGGGATGATTAAATTCAATTCCGCCATTTGCGGCCTTCCAATATTGCCGCTGAACTCAAATTTTCCATTGTGAATATTTGTAGTATCTGCCGCATACTTTCCGCCTTTATCGTCCGGTGGATAAGACATCACAGCACGTGTAGCCTTATGAGTAGCTGGAATTTTGCCGGTTATCTTATAACTTGTTTGTGCATTTGATGATGCCGATAGCAGTAAAGCAATTGTTATCGCAATTAATCTGTTCATATATCTTCTTTTTGTAATTTGAATTGCGTACCCGTTAATTATTAGACATTATTTACCCTTGCTCTGGTTTATTAATTTTTCAATTTGCTGAACAAGATCTTCACCCCTGAGGTTGATACCTAGCACAATACCATTTGGATCGATCAACCAATTCTGAGGTATGGCATCAACTCCGTACAGGAGCGCTGCTACATTTTTTTTTGCTTTAAGATCAGTGACTTGTGTCCATGGCATTCCATCGTCCTCGATGGCTTTAATCCAGGCTTTTTTATCGCTATCAATTGAAATTCCTAAAACATCAAATCCTCTGGATTTTAGTGAATTATAGGCTCGTAGAACATTTTTGTTTTCGGCACGGCACGGAAAACACCAACTTGCCCAAAAATCAATTAAAACATATTTTCCCTTAAATGAGGACAGTCTTACTGCTTTTCCGGCCTGGTTATATTGCGTAAAGTCTGGTGCTTGCTTCCCAACGGCAGCACGCTGAGCCTTTTCTAAGATTTTCCCCCAACGCTGACCTTCGGCGCTGCCCTTTACTTCCTTTGTCAATACACTATATAAAGGCTCCAATTTTTTCGCGTCAACGACACCACCAAAATATTCGTCCAGCATACTTAAGGCGATCGAAGAGTTAGGATTATTTTTGATATAGTTCGGATAGACCTCCTCAAACATACGGTGGTATATATCTTTACCTTCTGCTTGAAGGGTATTTAACATCGTAGTATCATTTAGCCTTCTGGCAGAATCCAATTTCACATCAATTTCAGTCATCTTTTTAAGATAAACAGCCAATGCAGCGCGGACTTGATTATATTCTAGATTCGCTTTAGATCCTGAAACAGCTACGTCATCAAAAGACTTACTGTGAATGAGCTGAATATGCTCTGATGGACCAACAAAGATTTTTACATTATCACCATATCGCCGGGTGCTGACTGACATCATTACCATTTGGTCAAGATCACCCGCAAATGAATAATTACCGTTCTGGACTTTAACGGAATCTATTACGAGATCCTCATTTTTCTGATAGAAACTGTAAATGTATTTGCCTTCCTTAACAAGGTCTTGCACTGTTCCAAGCACAATATATGGTTTCTTTTGTGCGTAAGCGCCTGTACATAACAGGATGAACGCAATCAACATTTTTAATTTTTTCATGACTTTTTAAAACTATTAGCTTCTATTGTTCTGCGTTTAATGACCACTGGAAAGCAAGATTTTTCCGATTAATGACTTACGCGCGGCTGTAGCAATGAAACAGACTTAAAAACTCCGTCTGGTAGCTGAATAAATTCCCCTGCCAGACGAAGTACCTCTCAAAGTAGTTGTTAGTCGTTTTCTACTAATTGCGGATGCTGAGCCAGCAATTTTTTTCCAAATTTTAACACCAGGTTTTTAGGCGCAAAGGTTACGGTCTCAACTGTGTTGCCCTCTGCGTCATAAATTTTGTGAGAATAGGAAACTGAATTCCGATAGGCCTCCACCGGATCAGTAGATAACCTACGCATATCATACCAGCGCATCCCTTTCAATGCGAATTCCCTGATCCGCTCCTGCAAAATAAATAGTACAAGATTTTGCTGAGAGGCGGCAATAACTGATGGGACTTCAATTTCATCCTCCGGCATGCGTTTTCCACGTAGTAATTCAAGATCTGATTTTGCTCCCGCAAGATCATTCATCCGTGCTCTGAGTTCCGCCCTCATGAGGTACATATCGGGTAAACTTACGCCCACCTCTGCTTCAAATCTTGGATATCGTCTCATTCCATCGGGGAACACTACATCACCAAACAATTCGCGGTTCGAGTATATTTGCAATCTAAAGTCATTTACGCCATAAAGTGCTCCAGTTTGAGGCGTCGTCACAAATGTATTGGCAGAATTAATATTAAAGGAGTTGATACTCACATTGTATATGCTCTCCATATCTTCATTAATACTTGCTGATGGCATTAGTTCCGGACCGAAGGCATCAGGTCCTGCTGGTAACCATGTTCCATCAGGCCCCAGTGTTTCCTTATAGTCATACAAAGCTGGTGTTCTTGTTGCATTGCTCAATGCAGCAAAGGAATTATCAATATGCACTTTCGCCTGTTCGTATTTGTGCATGTATAGATATGTCCGTGCCAGAATAGCTTCCGCAGCTGCTTTTGACATTTTTCCAGTGTGCGCAAACGGCTTAGTTAAATTCGGTATGGCTTCGTTAAGATCCTGAATGACAAAGTCATAAACTTCCTGAACTGTTGCCCTCTTGTATGAAGTTTTCGTCACATCGGCAGCAATAATGATCGGGACGCCCAAATCAGTCTTGGCGGTGACTTCGTTATAGGGTTTTCCAAATTCATTCACAAAAAGCAGATGGCAAAGGGCTCTGCCCGCTTTTGCCTCAGCCATAATCTGGAGCTTTTGTCCTTCTGTTCCGCCTTTAGACTGCATGACCTCTTCAATGATTTTATTGAAAACATAATTTTGTGTGAGGTAACTTAACTCGGGCAATTGATCAGGTAGTAATGCAGAGCTGCTAAATTCGAATAAACGTTGCCTGTAAACATCAGCTCCACTAAAATAATCATCTTGTGCGGCAACTTCGTCGCCGAGAAATGAGATGGCACTTGAAGCGCTGATCCTGGCAGTGTTAAGCAAGGATTCATAATCTTTCGTATCCTGCGCAACGATCGCCCCTTTGGGCTCCACTTCTAAAAATTCCTTCTTACAGGCGGTCAGTATTACCGATATCGCAGCAAGAAAAAAGAAAACATATTTTCTATTAAAATTATACATAGTTAAACTTCTTTAAAATCTAAAATGAAACATGTGCACCCAAAGTAATTGTACCCTGACCTGTACGTAACGTTCTGCTTGACCCATAAATACCGGCGTTCTGGAATTCCGGATCTATTCCAAACTTATTTGCTTTCCAGAGCATTAAGTTCGACAGCTGAGCACGGAATGTAATTCCGTGTACCTTCAGCCTATCGGCTATCTGTTGAGAAAGGTGAAAGGCAAGTGTGATGTCTCTGACCTTTACAAATGACGCATCAAAAACGTTTGTGTTGGCAGCTGTATAGTATCGAAGATTTCTTTCGCTATTATCCCCACTGTCAGCAATATAACGTGGTATATCTGTTGTCTTTTCATCACCAGGGACTTTCCATCTGTTGGCAAAGTCACTATGCACATTGTTGTACATCGGCTCGCTCCAAAATCCATTTACATCTTTCAACATGACATGGCCGAGGTTGTAAACCAGATTGATATTCAGGGACAAACCTTTAAAGTTGAAAGTATTTGAAAGACCTCCAGCCCAAACCGGCTGAGTGGTACCCATATATTTTACATCTGCTACGGTATTGATTTCCGGATCGGTTGTGATCGTACCATCGGCTAGTCTTATCTGTGGATTACCCTGGTTATTAAGCCCAACATAATCAAATCCAAATTGCGCAAAAGCAGGATAACCTTCTACATAACGCTGACTGATCATCTCTGTGCCGGTTGTGATATTTCCTAACAGGGAAAGACGTTTCACTTTGCTTTTGTTATACCCAAGGGTAAAGCCCGTATTCCAGGAAAAATCCTTGGAAACCATATTTACAGATGTCAAACTGACTTCAAATCCTTTATTATCAATGGCTCCAAGATTCCCGATTACGGTGTTGTAGCCGGAAAATGGACTTACCGGCAAATTGCCTAACAAATCTGTCGTATTTTTTATATATCCCTCAACTGAGCCGATTAATCTTCCTTGAAACATTGCAAAATCAACGCCCACATTCTTGATTACTGTACTTTCCCAGCTTAACTTGTCATTGCCAGGGGTACCGATAAGTAAACCTCTACCGGTAACATAGTATGAGCCGGAGGCAGGATTTAAGATGTCGTAGGAAGTGGCGGTTCCTGGCTGAGGAGCATTTCCTGCTATACCATAGGTAGCTCTCAAGTCTAAACGTGACAACCATGTAATGCTCTTCATAAAGGTTTCCTCACCAAGCAGCCACTTACCCCCAATACTCCAAACAGGTCTGTTCTGTGCAGACTTGTCCGTACCGAAGAGGTTACTTTGGTCATTTCTCCAGCTTCCGTTCAAGGTGTAGCGGCCGAGAAAACTGTAACTAAGATTTGCGTAATATGAACTCGTTCTGATCACCGGGGATTGCCCTCCGGTAAAATTTTCAGCTAAAAAAGTCGATGCATTGGTTATCGTATTTTCTTCAAGTCCCTCGTTTAACATTTGGTAATCGATCGGCTGGCCCGTTTGCAATTTATCGTCCCAGCCCCTTACAATAGTTCGGGTTGATCGCCCGAACTGTGAGGTTGCCTCCTGACCCGCAAGAACGGTAATCTGTTGTTTGTCCCAGTTTTGATCAAAAACAAGCTGGTTCCGAAGGGAGTAATTCTTCTGTAACACGTTACTTTCTGTTAGCCTGCCACCAGAGGAAGGAAGGTAATAAACCGGTGCTTCGCCTGGCAATGCAACAGTAAAGTCAAGCAATTCTCTGCGCACCGCATAGGCTCCTGCATCCAGAAAATTAGTGCTGTTACCAGATAAGATATTATAGCCATAATTACCTTCAAATCTTAGGCTCTTCAGTATCTTTACGATTCCTCCGCCAACAATCCTGCTGTACACCTGCTCACTTTTGTTGTATCCCATATTGCGTTCGTTCAGGGGATTGTACTCCAGGTTGATACCGCTCCGGTTTTGATAATCGAGGCGTCTGGTATCGCTGTACCCGAGCCCTTCGTATTGCCCCATATGGTTAACTGTAAGCGGATTGCCATTTGAATCTTTAAACAACTGGTAGGGTACCAGGTTAGTGCTTAAATCAATGTCGTTAGGTGAAGAATTAAGGTTATTACTGATGTCAGTTATTAAAAAAAGTGAAACTCTTTTGTTAAGCTCAAGATCCTGGCGAAGGTTAAATTTGTACAAATCATCTTTTTGACCGGGTTGATTTGATCTTGTTCCCGTGTAGCTTGCTGATCCATAAAAGGAATATCCTTTACTACCTCCGGATGCTGACAGGGTCTGATTGGTCAGCATGGCGTTACGGTAAAATAAATCTTTGACCTGTGAGCGGTTGTCTATTGAGGCCAGGCTGTCCAGGCTTTTACCTCTTTGCGCAGGAGAAAGCAGGTTATTGTACTGAATGACCTGATGCGGCCTCAGTGCGTCCAGTATTGAGGCCTGACTAAAGGGATACCTGAGTTTGCTTTCCTCAAATACCTCGTTAGCTGCCTGAATAAACTGTCTGCTGTTCAAGCGCTGTAGGTAATCGAGATCAGGTTTACCCTGGAAATTGACAAAGCCGTCATATTCAAATTTCAACTGTTCTCTGGCTTTACCTTTTTTTGTAGTGATTACGATAACACCGTTTGCTGCCCGCGTTCCCCATATAGAAGCCGCGGTAGCATCTTTTAAGACAGATAGATCTTCAACATCCTGCGTATTGATCGCTGAAATATTATCCTGCGGTACACCATCAACAACAATCAGAGGTCCGCGGCTCGCTCCGCCTGAAATTGGGTTCCCAAAAGAGTCATAAAGGCCAATTGTTGCTAAGCCACGGATCAAAAATGGGTTCTGAGTTGAACTTGGGGCATTATTCACGACCAGTCCGGGCACTAATCCGTCGAGCCTGGAAAGGATGCTAGCGCTTCCTGAGCGATTTTTCATGATATCAAGGTCAGGCTTGGAAAACGAACCCGTGCTCCGCTCCCTTGAAATTTGCTGATATCCTGTATTAAATTTAATTTCAACTTCATCCAGTTTTCCTGTTGAAGGTTGCATTTTTATAGTCCCAAGATCCTTGGCTGCATTACGTTGTATCGGCTCATAGCCGATAAAAGCAATAAATATCGTGGCATTGTCACTTACGTTTTGCAAATAAAACTCTCCCTTATCATTGCTAGTTGTTCTGGTTTTTGAATCTTCAATAAATATTGTTGCGCCTGCCAACGGTTTTCCATCTTCATCTACAACCTTTCCACGAACATCGATACGCTCAAGTACAGCAATGATCTTATTTATCAGGGTAGGTTCTTCTTGCTTTTTTATGGTCACAATTTTACCAGCAATCGTGTAAGTTAATGACGAGCCGGCAAGCACTCTTTTCAGTGCTTCATTGATATCTGCGTTCTTTAAAATTATATCAACCGATTTGTTCCTAGGAATAATTTTTCCCTCATAAAAGAAATCGTATTGACTTTGCTTCCTGATATCTTTCAGGAGCAACTCCAAAGAAGCATTTTTCCGGTTGATGGTGATTTGCTGGCCAAAGGTAGCTGCGCTAAGCTGCAAAATGGATGCTATTAATATTACGGTGGTTAAGCGCATAGTCAGCATTAGTTTTGAATAGGGAGATGCATACCTCTCCCAGTATCTGTTAGAAATTTTATACATTTGTTTAGTTTGGTTTAAGTACAGCACTCCTAACTTTCGACGGGCAGGTTGTTGTAGTTGACATTTTTTAATTCCAAGCTGTTCCAGTTCCGACAACGTTGGGACTGGTTTCTTTTTTAGGGTTATAGTAGATTTTTGTGCATGTTGGGAGGTTTAGGTGAATACTTAGGTTTATTTAAAATAGTTCGGTCAGTTTTGCTTCCAGTTCTTTTCCATGCAAATCCACAGCTATAATGTTTCCTTTCTGATCGATTAACAAATTTCTAGGGATAGCAGTGATGTTATATTTTTTACTAATGGCAGATTCAAACCCTTTAAGGTCACTTAAATTTGTCCATTTATATTTATCCGCCTCAACTGCCTTCCTCCAGGCTTTGGCGTCAGAGTCTAATGATACAGCAATTACCTCAAAACCTTTTGGCTTGTATGTATTGTACATTGTAATCAGTTCGCGCCCCTGCGCTCTGCATGGTGCACACCAGCTGGCCCAAAAATCGATGAAAGTATATTTACTTTTTGAGGTGATGTTTTTAGAGAAGATCATTTTGCCATCCATATCAGCCATCTCGAAATCTTCGTATTCAGAAGTACTCACCGCTTTAGTCGATGAACTGGCAGCATCTTCCTCTTTAACCTCTCCGGCATCCTTGCCCTGATCATTTAAGCTTAGGGTAAATTGTTTCTTTGATGGTGGAAGACACATTTGATTGGTGCATGCCATGAATTTAATGGTGAAGGATAATGCAGTCTGCTTCTCAGACTTCAATTTGAGAGTCTGTGTAAAAGTCACACCCTTTGAATAATAGGATAAGTGTGCTTCATCTTTTTGTTCATCACCCTTTTCCTGCATCTCACCAACGAATTCTACATTATCGTTTTGATCGAACAAAAATTCGGTAGGCATTCCCATACTGCCTGCCGAACCTTGAGGATAAATATGGTAAGGTTCTTTTATCGTGGCGTGGAGTTTGATCTGATAGGTTAAAGGTGCCACCTGTTTACTGCTGAAACTCCAGGAAACCGGATGATTATTCTGCGCAAATGCTGAAAATGCCAATTGGCAGATTATTATAGAGAAAATGTATCGTTTCATATTTTTCAATTTTTAATTATTTTCTTACATAGATTTTTTGACCTTCGACCTGAAAATTAACCAAGCCAGAAGCTTCTATAGATTTGAGCACAGTCGATAAGGGCTTATCTCTTGATATCCAGCCGCCGGATTCCATATTATCTGGAACATTTTCATCATAAATAATTTCCATATCGTACCATCTGGCAATTTTTCTCATGGCTGTCTTAAAATCTATATGGTTCAAATAGAAATCACCATTTTTCCAGTCCACAACGTCGTCCAGATCAACTTTTCGTACTTCCATAATCCCGGATTTATTTATCACCTGCTCACCCGGCTTAATTATTTTTAATGAACTACCAGCTTTCACCTTAACAGAACCTTCCAGTAAGGTTGTCGCAATTCCAGGCTCATCTATATAACTATTCACGTTAAAATGTGTTCCTAATACTTCTACTTCCTGGTTGGCCGTTTGTACAATGAAAGGATGTGCTTTGTCCTTAAAAATTTCAAAATAGGCTTCACCTTCAAGCTTCACCCTTCGCATCCCATGGTCGTTCAGGCTAGTAGAGTAGGTTAAACTTGAGGCCGCGTTAAGCCAGACCTTACTCTCATCCGGTAATGTTAAGATGTAGGTTTCTCCTTTGGCGGTGCTTAATGTATTAATCTGATTTGGATTGCCAATTGTTTCTTTGATTTCATAAATAAGCTGTCCGTCTGCTGTTTTAGTTACACTAATACCACCCTCTTTAGCAATTTCACCATTGGCAGCATCAGAAAGTTTGATCTTTTTACCATTTGCTAAAGTCAGGGTCGCACCAAAAAATCCAGGATTTCTATCCTGTGCTGCAAAAACATCATTTTGAGCATGCTTATCATTTTTGTAATTAAAGAAGTAAATACCTAAAACCATTAAAGCAATGGCGGCGGCAATGCCAGTCATACGTAGCCATAGTTTTATAAATCTCCCGGTAACAGGTTTTTCTTTAGCATATATTGAATCCAGAAAATTTCGTTGCTCGGATTCGCTAAGCGCTTCTCCTTTAATCTGCTGATCAAATGCCTGGCCAACCAAATCTTTGAATTCAGCATCATAAAAAGGATCATTAACATAGTCCCAAAATTCTGACTGTTCTAAATCTGAAGCAGAATTATCAAGATAAAGTTTAAGTAATTCCCGAAGTCGTATATTATTCATTGCATATCAATATTATCGTCGTGTTAAGGTAACTTAACCTTTTAATAACATTGACCCATAACTCAATTTCGACGGGGTATCAGAAAAAAATAAATTATTTAATGTATTGATTTTCAGGTTATTTATTTTTTTAAAAAACAACCTGGTGCATTAGATACGCTTAACAAGCTCTTCTAGCGGCAGCGGTAAACCGAAACTTATGATCTGAAAAGACTGAGAATGAAAACGGTATATGCAACTGCATGTTTTTTGAAATGTGCCCTAATCTTTTTTAGCGCATCCTTCATATAGGAATGAACGGTTTGGTGAGAAATCCCCATTTTAATTGCCGCCTCTTCGTATTTCATACCTTCTTGATGACAAAGTACATATACCATTCTTTGTTGGGGTGACAATGTTTCAATCGCCTTGTTCAGTATATTTTCCGCCTCCCGGTAATCCAGCTCATGCGCTGTGGAATCGTTTAAGTTACTAGCCTTCAATCTAAAGACTTCATTAGATTTGATTTCCTGAGAAAGCCGACGAAGCACATTAAAACACTGATGACGCACTATTGTGTTTAAATATGCACCAAAGGTCTCCAGAGTCCGTAGCTTTTCTCTACCTAACCAGATTTTCAGAAAAACGTCCTGAACAATTTCTCTAGCTAAATCATCAGAACGGGTTATCTTTTTACTGAACGCCAAAACATACTTATGATAGTTTTTGAACAAGATTTCGAAAGCACGTTTATCACCCCCAGCTATTTCAGTAAGTATTTCAGCTTCGTTATCAAGAGGTTTGACAGACATACAATAGTTGTTATGATGTAAATTTACCGCTTTTTAAGCACAATAATACTCAATTTCATAATAAAGACTATAAATAATTCTGATTTCCATCTGTTAAAACGTTTAATTTTCAAAGATACCCTCACTTTAAAGAGATTTTGAGATTTTTAAACGGTACAACCTGATCTTAAAGCTTTTTAAGTGAAATAATACTAAATTTCACAACACAGACTATAGTTAGTTCTGATTTCAGTCTGTTAGAATGATTAATCTTCCAAAGAAACCCTCAACTAAAAGAAATCAGGAACTTGTAAAACGGCACAGCCAGATTTTAAATTAAACCAAGTTTTTAATAGAATACGATTTTAATACAAGGCCATCCCATAGAGGAGTTTCGTTTGTTAAAGTTTTGAAAAAACGATTGAAAGAAGCCGGGTCAGAAAAATCTAAACGATAAACAGTTTACCAAAAAAAACTATGAGACTCTTCTTTAGCGTTCGGTAGTTGGCTGCACTCTTACCTCTACCATTTCCTTCCAGATAAGCTATAAACTCAGTGCAGAAAGCTATAAAATCAATCCTGTCATCAGTCTTGGTCTGATACCTTTTTGAGTTCATCGGCATTAAAGAGGTGAAACTTTGAATCAGGGTTATAGTCCGCATGTCCTTCTGGCCTCCTTTTTAAACCCTATTCAAATGTGAGACAATTACCTCTGATATCAAAGTCCATTGTGAACTTCAATAAGCTTGATGCAGTTCTGGTGCATCATATAGGACGTATATTTTTTACAGCCTTAATCCCTTTCGTTTCTTTTGATGGACTTTTTTATTCTCACTGGAATGTGGGGTTTTAATATTCGATTTTGTTGTATGGTGTTCATTTTCAGTAATTAACCCTCTTTGATGGATTCGAGTTTTTTGAGATCTGTTAGAAAATGGTTCGACATTTGTACCGTACAGTCCGAAGATAGACTTGGAGTGTAAATCTCTTAAGTTAAACTTTCAGAATCGGCACCAACTTTTAGCCTCAACAAGTCAGTTTACAATGACTCTAAATCTTTTTATCATTTTAGGAAATAGTATTTGGTTTGTCCCTGTCAAAAAGTCTAATATTTTTCTTTTCCATATTATTCCACTTTCGGAAATTCTGCCTTCAATGTCGCAGATGTTGGGTCACTTTCGGCTCATACAACGACCAATTCAGGCCATTTCAGGCCAAAAATTTCATCAAACTAAATTACTGGATACGTTTGGTCAATGAAACGGGGTAACCTGCTTTAGTACTAACTGTATAACAATCTAAAATTACCTGGATCCATGGTGCTGTCATCAAAAATGCGGTTCCAAATGATCAAGTAAAGGATTTTCTTTTAAAAGATAGTCTTTTATGCTAACGAGAGTAGATAGGTGCCATGCACTTGTTCTTTGAAATTGTGGGATGAAGCATTATTCCGTGAGGAGCGGAAAATTCTTGCGAAGTTGAGATAATTTCAATATGACGAAAGCGCAGAGGCAGGCGACGGCCAGGTCCGTATGGACTTACGTGAGTAATCCCGGTATACCTTATTAAAGATTTATTTTTTTTGTTTTTAGTTTAGGTAGGAGGGGCCATTCGGCCCCTTTTTTTATGCCCTGATTTTTTATAGTTCAGGTACAGGAAATTGGCTCAATATTATAGAAGGGCTGCCAATAAATACTTAGATTTTTTATACTGGCAAGATGTCTTTTTGTCGGACAATAATCCTGCGGATTATACCTCCAAAAAGAATCTTGCCCAAAGCGGAGCATTTGGGGGTGAGAAAACTCGCAACTCGTTTTCTCTTTTAGATGATATCGGAATGGAAGGAAGGAAAAAACAGATAGGAAGACCTCACCTGAAAAACGGTAAGAGAACCAGAAAGATAAGTGTGCGGTTTTCGGAGGAAGAATTTAGTTCTATTGCATCCCTTGAAAAACTTCTGGGCTTAAAAAGGACCGATATCATTAGAAAAAGGGTGCTAGAGGTCAACGTTCAGTTAGTTTTCGATGGACGCTCAGTTTTGGCCAGCATTGATCAGATCGGACTTGAACTTTCCAGAACCGGAAATAATATCAATCAATTGGCCAGGTACGCCAATATACTGAATAAACAGCGGGTACTCTCGCCGGTAATCTTTACCCGGTATAATAAAGAGCTTGATAAACATTCGCTGCTGTTAAAAAGTCTCAATATGGAAATCAGAAGAATGTTGAGGTTGATGGGCAGCTAAGGGGTTATGGTGTTGTGTAGTTAGGTGCATAACCGGTTATGCTGTTTTAATGTCCTATTGTTACGCTGTTATATGGTTGCGGAGCTCCATTGGGATTTTGGTAACCAGTTTGTTCGCTACATAGATTGCTGGTTTTAATATAGCCCGAGAACTGGATATACCGCTAACTGGTTGCAGAGGGAACGGTAAAACAACGGAGCCAGTTATGTTGGTTTATTATAATCCCGTGATCTGATGAGCAGGTTGCAAAGTCACTCAGCTATATGATCGTAAAGATACTCAGCTCTTCTGCAACTTTTGCCGGAGTAAGATACAACCATGAGAAGATGCGCGCTGGAAAGGGAGAGCTTTTGGAGGTGCGGAACTTCGGTAGCCTGATGGGACTGGACAAAATCGGTCCACAGGATTATATCAATTATCTGAAAGCGGTATCAGCGATAAACAAAAGGGTAAATAAACCCCAGTTCCATGCGGTGATCTCTGCAAAGGGAAAAACGACATCGAAACAGGAGCTTTTGGATACTGCCGAAAAGTGGATGGCGGAAATGGGTTATGGTGAAAATCCATATCTGGTGATCTTTCACAACGATACGGAAAATTACCATGTACATATCGTATCGACCAGGATTGATAAGGATGGCAGGAAGATCTCTTCAGCCTTTGAAAAGCTCCGCTCGATCAGGGCATTATCTACAGTGATCAAACGTGAAAAGGTTGATCTGACAAGGCTCGATAAGTTGCTCGGATACAATTTTGATAGTGTTGCACAAGTACGGACGCTATTGGAAGGCTCGGGGTTTGAGGTTCGTTTTGAAAAAGAAAAGATCGAAGTATCCCATTCAGGGAAACTGATTTCAACCTTAAAAGTCACTGATATCGAATCTTTGTGCCAAGATCCGGTCAGGGATAAAAACAGGTGCCGACAGCTGAAGGCTATCTTTTCAAAAATCCTGGCCGAACGTTTGTCCAATCCTGATTTTCTTTCTCCAAAAACCGATATCAGATCAGAACTGCAAGAATTTGCAAGGATGGTCCAAAAGAAAAAGGGCGCTGAACTGATCTTTCACAGTAAGGATGACAAAATCCCTTACGGTTACACTATCATCGATCATTCCAATAAAACGGTGATGAAGGGCTCTGAGGTAATGCATTTGCGTGATGTTCTTGCTTTTATTAATCTTGACCGTCAAAATGATTTAAGGCCTCCGGCTTACAGGATATCTCTTGCAGATCCTTCAGTTGAGGTCAATTATATTCTTTCTGGGTTGGAGGAGGCGAGTTTCTACGAAGAGCCAATCAGGACGCTTGATCTCCAGGAGGATATCGATGATGAGGCCATTCTTGGCCGCAACCGTCAGCGCAAGGGCAAGGCCCGCACAAATACCCGTTAATTTTTTAAACCTTTTTTATTATGCTAATTATTATTGGAAACCAAAAGGGAGGGGCGGGGAAAAGTACGCTCACCCTTTTACTGGCCAACTTTTTAACGCTGGTCAAAAAGCGGAAGGTGACCGTAATCGATATGGACTATCAGCAGTCGCTTGCGCAGAAATACGAAAAAGCCAAATTGGCTGAAACTTTAACCTTAAACAAGCAGTAGATAAATTCAATATACTGAATATGGACAAGCCTGGTTTTAAGGATCAGTTGCTTAAAAGCCTTGAACGTGGAAATCTTCATGAGGTGTCGTTTATGAAGAATGGAAAAGAAACAGCCGGTTTTGTCGCTGCTAACCCACAGTTTAAAACGCTGGACTTTTATGATAAAGATTTAAGCCAGGTTTACAGCAAAGCTGTTGACCGAAGAGAGCCTCCGGTTGCGGTAGGAAGGAATAGCGAGCAGGAAGTTGCACAGGATCAGGCGGCATCTGTGGAAGAAAAAACGGGGAGGGGCAGGTAGATCTGCCCGGAATTTGAGGATACAAGTTGTCCTGTACACGGGGGCTTTGCCCCCGTGCTTTTGCGTGGATAATTTCTTTGGTTGGATGTGTGTAATTGGTTGTAATTAAGGTCTTTATATGATAAACTGATTTGATAATACAAGATTACAAACGATTCTTTCTAGACGAGGCTAACACATAATGTAGTGACGGTTAATCTGGTAACCTAAAATTGATCTTCAAACTGATGTTTCTTTTCCAAGTAGGTGAGTTTGTTCTTAAGCGAAAGGAAAATAAACGCTTGAAGTCCGGTAAATTAAAGAATGACCATCTTGTCGTTCTGGACCACAAGGATTTTACCGTTCTCAAGCTCAAGCCAGCCATAATCGAAGCAAAATTTATAGATGCCTTTCGATGTAATGAGAATCCTGGTCTGGAACTCAAAATTGAAACCGTTGTCCCTTAACAAGAATTCGCTGACAACCTTTGGCTCCCTATTTTCACCATATTGTGCTTTTAATACCTTATGGTTGTTCTGCAGGATGTCTATTATTTTGTGCAGGAAAAGGGGTGCATTCCATTTTTCGGTCTTTAACTGATCACGCCTGGCCCTGTTGCGGCACTGGTCGCTGCAAAAGATTTTATCGCTTCTTCCCTCGAATGTATTGCCGCAGTATTTGTAACTGCAGAGCCGTTGGGTTTCTCTGAGTTGTTGCATCTCGAATAAGTATCAGGGTTTTTCGATCCGGTTTTTATCCGATCGGATCGGATACGCTAATATACAACCGATTAGCTTGAAATCAAATTTCCAATTTTGTCTAAACTTAAAATGATGAACATGGAAAATACTAATCTTGCAACCGAAAACTTTTCCTCTGGGAAGAAAAATTACTTTCTCGATTTTAAGAGAGCGGTAAATGATAACCGTTATCTGTGCATTACCAGAAGCGATCAGCAAAAAAATGGTAACTATAAACGTTCAACTGTTGTGGTCTTTGAGGAAGATTTTCATTTTCTTATTTCCGCAATGTCATCCCTGTTCCATTCAGCGGCATATCTGCATCAGGATAATTATGGTATTGCGGATATGACCTGTCTTAAGAGAGCCAGTAGCCATAGCGGGATTAAATCATGGGATGTAGCGCTAAGGCCCAGGGAAAAATTTGTTTCACTTGGAGCGGAACGGATGAGTGATGCTGAGCTAATGGCGATGCTAATCGGTTCTGGGCAAATAGATGTGAGCGCGGTGGATATCGCGAAAAATATTCTAAAAGCGGTTGGGGGCAGGCTTGATTTGCTGGGCGGTCTGGATCATAAAACGCTGAGCAAATTTAAAGGGATAGGACTGGCAAAGTCCAGTGCTATTCTGGCTGCACTTGAACTGGGGAGGAGGATGTGCGCGGTTTAGTGACTAATATCGACAATTGTAATAGTGCCAATGCTTTAAATAATAGACTGGCGTTTGATAAGGCTCCTGAGCTACGAGGCAATGTAAGCTGCCGGGTCGAGGAGAAGGAGCCAGGATGCAGGAAGGGATCTATTAGGACTTCCATCTTGCCAGTCTTCACTGAAAAGATCCACTGCACATTGCCTGATCATCTACTTAGCTTTTAACCAGAAATACAAGATCTTTTACCCGATCATAAACGATGTCCCTGCAGATATTGAGTATCTTGTGACAGAAAGATGTAGCTGGCTTGGTTATATCGTTTACAAGAGTATTGTGGGTGAACAGGATAGGGGCTTTTTATCATAATCCGATATTTCCGATTCTGCCGGATTTCAAAACCCATCGAGCCTATGGGGCTAAGGGTGCTGATCTTTAGAAAAATTATAGGAACTTAAATAGATATTAAACTATTCAAAGTTCTTGTTCAAGACGATACTTCATTTAACTAAATAAATAATTTAACATAGACCCTTTGATAGTTCATTAATTCGACACTCATCGCGGCTCATAATTAGCTCATATTTGGATTAATTCGAGCCATTTTGGCTCAAAAATTTGCTGCTTCTATTTATTCTGATACGTTTGGGTGGCAAAGTGAATGCTTATTTTAAGTTGGGTATTATATGAATGATATAACTCTTTGATAGATTGATATTAATATATAATAAATTTCAGATTTTAATAAGCATTTGCGATAAATAATTATTGTACAATCTTATCATCGACAACATGGAGATTTCTGAAATCGTTACAAAAGCAGATATAAAACAGCTCAAGGAAGATATTTTTGAGGAATTACGACGGAATAGGTTTTTTGGCGCAAAAGCGCCTTCTAAAAAAGAATGGCTGAAAAGTTATGAGGTCTGTGGTCTACTCTCCATTTCAAAGGGAACTTTAAGCAGCTATAGACGAAGGGGGATTGTAAGGTATTCTAAAATCGGTGGACTTATGTACTACAAATATGAAGACATAGAGGCCTTGTTACTAAAGAAGTAACAGTGCTTATCTTGATAAAACCTATTAGGTAAATACAAAACTATTCAGAGTTAATCGATCAACAGTGCTAGGCGATGTAGTAGTCAAACACCGGATAATGACTGCAATTGAGGCATTCAGTTGACTAAAATCATATTATAATATGATTTTATGGTCAAAAAACCAGTGGATTGGATCATTTTCTTTAAAAATCTTATTATAATGTGATTTTTGTTGTTTTTAAGCGAAATGTTTTCTACTTTTATTGAAAATCATATTATAATGGTAAAAACGGTTGGCGATCTTTTATTGGAGCGGCGTAAGGAGCTGAAAATGACACAGCCTTACCTAGCCGAACTTGCTGGCGTTAGTATCAATACGCTTTATAAGATTGAACGCAATGAAGGAAATCCAACTTTAGAAGTTTTAAGGCGTATCGGACTCATTTTGGGCCTAGAGGTAACCTTCAAACTGGCGGAATCAAACGAAGATAATCTATGAGAAAGGCAGGTGTATTTTTGAATAACAGATTGGCAGGGTATTTATCTGAATACAATAGGAATGATTATGTTTTCAGGTATGAGGATGAATACTTTATTGATAGTGCACTGCCTGCAATCAGCTTAACTCTGCCGAAGGAGAAACAGGAGTTTAGAAGCAGTTCTCTGTTCCCTTTTTTCTATAATATGCTTTCAGAAGGGGTAAACAAGAAAATGCAGGCCAGGCAGTTTCGGCTTGATGAAAACGATGCATTTGGACTGCTTTTGAAAACAGCTGGGGAGGATACGATTGGTGCAGTTACCGTTAAAGAAATAATAGAATGAAGATCATAAATGATCCTGGGACGCTCGCCGGAGGTTTTGATACTTATAGCCCACTTGCCAGACGCAGGCTCTTCGGTGGAAGAGAGGTAAGTCACATTCTGCCTTACGCTGCCCCCGGTAAAGATGATAGGGACGAAGAGATTTTTCTGGAAAACCGTAAGCGGATCTCTATTTCAGGGGTACAGGAAAAACTCTCGGTGCTCCGCTTTGGTAAGGAGCTCAGGTTGACCAGGCAGGGTGAACAGGGAACATATATCTTAAAGCCAATTCCCAGGGACATTAAAATGCCTGCACAGGTACCTGCGAATGAACATTTGACCATGCAGATTGCAAAACAGGTCTATGGTATTGCCACCGCGGAGAACGCCCTTATTTTCTTTAAAGGCGGTGAGCCGGCATACATTACCCTGAGGTTTGATGTAAAGCCAGATGGAACTAAATGGCGGATGGAGGATTTTGCAAGCCTTGCGGGGAAGGTAGGTAATGATGGAAATGCTGATTATAAGTATGACTATAATTATGAATCTTTAGCCGCGCTTATCCGTCAATTCGTTCCGGCATGGCGGGTAGAGATCGAAAAGTTCTTCCGGTTAGTAGTATTCAATTATCTTTTTTCCAACGGCGATGCCCATCTCAAGAATTTTTCAATTATTGAGACCAGTCAGGGTGATTTCGTCTTAAGTCCGGCTTATGATCTGCTAAATACCAAAATCCATGTCAACGATTCGGATTTTGGCCTCAATGGCGGCCTGTTCGCGGATGGTTACAAATCAGCCTATCAAAGGACACAAGGCCATGTGGCTGGGTCCGACTTTATTGAATTTGGCAGACGGATCGGTATTCAAGAAAAGCGTATTGAGAAATTACTCGCTCCTTTCAGGGAGCGCAGTGAGCTGGTCGAGAGCCTGACTGATCGTTCTTTCCTTGAGAGCAGCCAGAAAAAAACGTATCTTTTTGGTTATAATCGCAAGCGAAAGCTTCTGAACAAATAACAATTTAAGGGTGTCCCATTTCCTAACCCTTAAACAAACCATATAAGATGGATGCTTTATGGTTAAAATCTCCTTTCACCTGTCATCTTTGATATGGGGCATAATCCCCCTCAATAGTTACCAAATTACATACCTGGATGGGACGCCTTCTTTAATTTCGCGACCATACCACAGTCTCTAGCGGGCGCCGCTTTCTTTTTTAAGAATTTCATTATTTCTACGTAAATTGCAGTCACAAAAACAGATTTTCGGTTAGTTATCGAGATAAAAATTAAACAAAAATCTAGGGTGAAAAGCGATAAAAAAATAGTTGCCCAAATCGTAACCATATAAAAATAGAGTGTTTTAAGTATTTGATATCTAGTTTGTTAGGAGTTTGTTTCGCTTCCTGCCATCCCGACAAAGACAGATACAAATTGTGTCAAAAACCCTCTAAATGGTTCATTTAGGGGGTTTTGTTTTTTTATTCGGCATAGTTTGGGACAAAGAATATGGATCAAGCGGAAAAGTTGGGGGGATTAGAATAATTTGTTTCTTTGTAGTATTACAACAATTATAACTTCCCTTGAATCAAGCCGAACAAACCCT
>NZ_JACHCQ010000058.1 GCF_014205835.1 Pedobacter sp. AK013
GCATAAGGAGTTGTCTTTCTATCTAGTTCCGCAAGCGGGTCTGGCACATTCCACCTGCCTATAATCGGATCATAGAACCTTGCGCCATAATCATATTGCCCTAACTCCTCCTGCAATTCCTTTCCATTGTAAAGATATTTATTTGTACCAGCTTTTGCAACCGGTTCTTTCCTTAACCCAAAAGCATAATAGTTGTCTTGCTGTAGTACTTCCAATTGATTGGTTACAGGATTTTTATGGAAAGTAGCCCTTATATTACCCAAATGGTCGCCCAAGTTATATTCATAACTGTAATTACCATTATTATTCCTGGCTATACCTTCTTCAGTATGGATAATATCGATTGTAGTACCATCTGGCTTGTATTCTATACCATCAATATAGTTCCTCACCGTGCCACCACTGTTCCTGGCCAGTTTGCTACCCGAAGCATCGTATGTGTATGCCAGGTTAACTGTTGTACCAGTTGTCCTTGTAGCGGTTGCCGGTAAATTCAGGTAATTGTAAGTTAAACTGATCTTATTCAATCCATCCTTGGTTGCATTACCATTGGCATCGTATTCATAGTCTTCCGAGGTTAAACCACTTACATTCTTCAGCTTATTACCAGAATCGTAGTTATAGGTTTTGATACCAGTATTATCACGGTTAAGGCTTTTAATATTGCCCATTACATCATAGCTTAATACTTCGCTCATTGGTACACCTACAGATGTTGCTGCCGTTTCCAGCCTGTTCAGTTTATCGTAACTATAGTTAAAGATATTTGCAGTTGGGTTTGCTATATTTGTCCACTCCCAGTACTGTTTGGTAATGTTACCATTATAGCCCTGGACACTGCCCTCCTGGTAATCGAGTTTCATACTAAACTGATCTGATGTGCTATTCTTCATCCAGCCACGTTCGTTGTAGGCAAAGGTAGTGGCCTGAATATCGTTGTGCAGGTTCTTTTTGCTTAACTGGCCAATTTCATTGTATTCCAGGTGGTTTAATGCGACCTCGCCCTGGTTGTTAATATTTTCGAAAGTAGCAAGCTTCCGCCCCATATGGTCGTACTCGTAGCGGTTGGCAATGGTGGTAACTGCCCCGCCTACCGTGTGGGTACGTATGCTCGCTTTCAGGCTGCCATCAAAGTTCCAGGTATTGTCTACCACATCGGTACCGTCCAGGTGGTTGCTGCTTTTGCTCTGTACTATACGCCCTTCCAGGTCGTAATAGTTTACGGTAAGCAGCATCGCTCCGCTGCTCAGGTTCTTTACCTTCGTTCCTGTCAGCAGGCTTTTGGTCCGTGCCGCAGGCACCTGGCCTGTGCCGGGCTGGCCAAAAGTGTTATCTACAAAATCGTAATCGTCATAGTAGTTCAGTACATAATAATCTCCAATACTGCCCTGTGGAATGGCATCATTGCTGTAACCGGTCTGTGTGTTTGATGCATCAGGTTTTTCATAGGCAACAGTTCCGTTTGCGATATCCTGAAAAGAAACTCTATAATTGGTTCCCGACTGCCCGCCGTGAAGATCATCAATGTAACGGCCGCTGATCACTACCCTGCCAAAGGCATCATATTTGGTAAAGTTCCATTCCTGTGGGCTTTTGCTGCGCTGGTTGGCATCCTGGCTCATCACCACCTGGTCGAGTTTGTTGTAAACCATAAACTCCCAGCCCTTGCCAGGGATTTTCTTCTCCACTAGTCTTTTACGGCCATCGTAACGGTAACCGTAGATAAACTGGTCGAAAACCGTTTGGCTTTCATCAAAAGTGCTTAACGCGGCCTGCCCGTTTTCGTTTACTGCCGGTGGCAGTACATAACGCAGGTTGCCCAGGTCATCGTACACGTAATAGGTACTCAGGCTTTTGCCATCGGTTTCCCATACCCGTTTCAGTACCACACGACCTTCAAAATCCTTAAACTCGTCGGTAGTACCGGCTTTTAAATCCGAAAGTATCCAGTTCTCATCCTTACTAGTGGTTTTGTAGAGTTTTCCCGGCAGGTAAACACTGGCGTCCGCACCATTACCGGCATTGTTCACAATCCAAAGCTTTACCTCATCCTGGGCATTGGTGCCATAAACGGTTTTAAGGGTATGGCCACTGTTAATCTGCCAGTCTGCACCTGGCGCGCCCTGTTGAAGTACACGGTTCAAAGGCGAGGCTTCGAAAACCGTTTCAAAAAAGGGATAGGCCGTTGCTTTTACACCTGCCGTAGGGCTGTTGTAAAAGGCCAGCTGATCGGCTAAGGCTGAAGAGCGGAAACTGCCTGTGGTGCCTGTCTGTGCCGCATAGGGCTGGTATTTAAACTGCTCGCGGCCAAAGGCATCGTAGGCCACAGGCTGTACAATGTCCTTAAAACCGGGACTGCCCTGTACCTGAACCGTTTGTAATGGCCTGCCCAGGCCATCGAAATACTGGATAGATTGATTTTCTTCACATACATTGCGGCTGTTGCCCAGAGTAGCATCGGTTACCGGCTGTTTAAAAGTACGGGTAAGAATATAGTTCTGGTTGGTACTTGGCGTTGAAGAGAGCGGCTGGCAGTTCAGATAGCTCAAACCGGTGGTGAAAATGCGGACAGGCCCCATGGTATGGAAACCATCGGTCAGGGTTACACTCGATGGTGCACTGATCTCGCTTTCGCCATTATAAACCGATACCACTTTCTGGGCAGAAGAGCGGCCAGCAAGCAGCAATAGCGCTGCTGCAGCATAAAAAAATTTTAGATGTTGTTTCATGGAGCGTCTTAGTTTTTATAGTGGTAATCGGTCTGTTTTAAAATGTTGCCATTCTGGTCTTTTATTGCTTTTAAACGCTGAAAGGCATCGTATTCGTAATAGGTCGTCATGCCTTTGGCATCGGTCGCACTCGTTAGGCCAACAAGGGGATCATAAGTGTAGGACGTGATTTGAGCATTTGGAAGTGCTCCCCGTAATGTTGCCACGAGCGCATCAATAGTAGACTTATTGGGCTTGGAATTATATATGATATTGATTGCAGTTTCACTACCTAAAATCATTTGCGTATTTAGGTAGTCTGCATTTTTTACCTCTAATATTGGATACATTCCATTATATGCCCAGATATAGCTCGTTTTAGAACCGGAGGCAATACTTTGTTCTAAAATTTTACCCATCGGATTATAAACCAAATTTAATTTTTCTTTGTAAAGATTACTTTTCACAATAGCTCCATTAATTACATTTGAAGGTATAAATCCAGTTGATGGAGTAATTAATTCAGTTAAATAGACTTTATTTAAAAATGGCTTATTTGGTTCAAACGTGTTAAAAACAGCATTTACAACTCCTTTATTTACATTGTTTTGCCATAGTTCTGTGTATTTTTCAACAGGTTGCGATACAGAGTTTAATTGTTGAAGATTTTTGATTCCTAATGTCAAATCATCCATTCCCGACAAATTTGGATAATCGAGGGGATAAACAAGATTAGACTTATATACATCACCGGAACTTGCATTAATAGTTGTTAAAGTAGGAAAAGCGTGCTTATTACTCCCATACTCATAAGATGTAACTGTTTGTGACGAGTCCAATTCATTTGTTTGATTTAATGCATAAGTTGTATAAGTTTCCTGTTGTATTTTAAAGGTAAGGTTGGTGATTTTCGATGTTTCGTCCATAGTAAAAACAGGCATCTCATCGAGATAATGATCATCACCGTAGGGGCCAGAAGATGGTCCCTTCCGCAAAACATACTGATACATTGGGTGAACAATAATCTCTCTTGGAAATCCATTAGGTTGAGCATCATAGGAATTCGAATTCCAACTGTAAACATATTGATTCGAATTGACAGGCACATAAGCCGTACCTTTTTTCTTAAAAGATTTGCGTTCCACAAGATTTGGGAAATTATATCCATGGAATAACTTCACTAACTTAGTTTGAAAAACGGCTCCATTAGGATCTAAATAGTTATCATACAATTTCTGTAAAGGGATTTCATAGGTATAAGAAATTTTCCCTAAGGTATCTGCAGCTGTATTGATCGTAGATTCACTTACGTGCGTATAATAAACAGCACTACCATCAATATAGCTCAAATCTGTATTGGGGCTGGAAGAAAAAGTTCTTTGCCTTGCCCAGCCAATTCCAGGAATAACAAGATCCCCATAAAGTATAACATTTTCAGTTACAAAATCATCATAACCCGGCACATTCACCGCAACACCTGCGCCATTACCATTTATTCCGTAAGTAAAACTTTTAATAATGGGCGAAGCATTAGGGTCACTTTTTGATGTAATTTTTTTAACCCTTAATCCTCCTACAATTTTTAGTTCATTAGTTGCAGGATTGAGGTATCTATTGGCTTCAAATTCAAATTCTGTAGTTCCACCTGTTGGGTAGGTAATTTTTTCCAAAGAAAATCTTTTCATAGGAATTTCATCGGCATCTCTATAGGCATTTCCTATCGTAATTGGCACCTGTGCTGGAGGAGAGCCCCCTCCTGCGGTAAGCACCGGGTAATCTGTAGAATAAGAAGACACATTTTCCCAGAGGGGGAGTAATGATGAATTGTAAGAACCATTAAAATAACCCCAAAAATCCTGCGCCAGCGGATTGTGGGATACCTGTACCGATTCATTATATTGAAAACGATAGGTTTCTTTCTGATCGTCACTCCCGCTCATCACTACACTGTCTAACTTAATTTCTTTTGTATATGATTGATAGTTGCTATAATAAAAATTTGCTTTTTTAATTATGGCATTTTGTGAATCAACGATAGTAATTGAATTTAACATATTCGAAACCGGATTAAACACAAATTTTGCCTGGCCGCCATTAAAACTTATGGTTTCTATATTTCGTATCTTATAATGGTTCACATGCGAGTTATTAAACATCCAGTCACTAATTTCGGGATTGTTTACATACACAAAATAATCTGGAACAGCTGGAACATACAATGGTCGATTGGACGGATCCTTCTGTGTTTCTATAAAAGCTAGGTGCTCGTCGCAGCTGTCCAAAACAGTAACACTGCCGAAATAATTTTCCTTGTAAACAGTACTTCCAGCTGAATAATCGAATAATATTTTATCTTGCTCATTTTTACTGGCTGGTAGTATACTTGTTAGCAGCCAACTACTAATTATATCACTTGATCCACTTGCAATAAATTCCTTCCTATTGTTCCCTTCACCAAAATTATAGCTTATACCTTCCTCATCAATGAGATTGATTGTATTTATTCCATATGTATAATTACCCATATTTTGGTTGGGGACGTAGCTAAACTTGATATTACTTTTAGGTAAAAACATAGGCTCTGAAAGTAATCCGTGAGCCAGGTTTTTAGCCTGCCCATCGAATAAGAACCTCCCTGATGGTTTAGCTGAAAGCCCCAGGTTAAAAGAAAACAAATCGGGCTCCATATCAAGGTTATTGATGTCTGACTGAATTTGTTTTCTATCACCAACATTAGACATAGAATAATAATTGGGCAACGGTGTCGGCGGAAAGGCTATTAGACTCTCATCGGGTTTACTCCTTACCGTTCTGGAAATTCTTCCTCCCGCATTGATCGACCAGCCTAAACCTACCGGATAACTATCATCACCTATTTTAATTCCTGAGGCATGGTAACTAATTGATATGGGTAATTTCATGTCGCCAGATTTGATTTCATAAATTGGGATAGATATATCTGGAACTCCTGTATAAATACTGACAGGATAATCGCTATATTTTTCTAAAGCTGAAGATGCTGGCGATGGAGGTATTACTGTTATATTTTGTCCGCCAGATTGTGCAAAACATATTTTACTGAACAGTAATAATAAAAGCGTTAAAGTATTTTTTGTAAGAAATTTCATACAAGAGCAATTATTAAATGGTGGTTAAAAATTAGAAATAATATTAATTAAGAGCTTGAGGATAAAGAATTTGTTTCCATTTTAAGGGTAAAAAGGTATTTCATGAATTTATGTTATTTAACATTTCGGTAATATTGTTCGACTCGCGGCTCAAAAAAGTATTCGAGCGATTTTGATCATCTGTTTAAATTTTCCTGTAAATTATATTGCGAGACGACAAAAAAGGATAGCTTTCACGCCGATTTACAAGGAAGATTAATTGTGACTTCTTCTACTTTTCTTCATTTTTGCCAGTTCTTTTATCACACTATCAATCTGTCCCTGCTGCTTTTTATTTACTTTTTTTCATTTTGCAGCTGTTTATCCTTTTCAATCAGATGCAAAGTCAGTTCTTCTACCTTTTGCAATAGTTTAATGTTCAGTTCGCCTAGGTTTACACCATTTTCTACCATCTGCTTGGCAGTCGGAATTTCCGGTAAATGCTTATTGGCTTTTACAAATTTTTCGAGTTCGGCTAAGTCAGTAAGTTTATAGGCAGGCTCAAACACAAAATCGGCACCCGCATTGGCAGAGACCTTAATTTCACGGGCACCGATGTTTCCTGCTACGGTAAGCTTTTCTTGCGGGTTCGTTGTCCCAATGCCCACATTACCAGAACTTACCCTTAAACCACCTCCCTTAATATCAACATAGCTGTTTTGATAGGCATTACCCGGTTCCAATATTATCCCGGTATCCCAAGACAGTTTTAATTGTTGAAAAGAAGGAGCAGTCCATGGGCCAGGAGTGCGATATATACCATAATTTAAGCTGCCCCATCAAACCACGTAATTCCATCTGGAGTGTCTGTTCCATCGTTTACATTGTTAAAACTAATTTTGGCTACCGGATTTAAAGTGCCGATACCTACATTTCCTGTGGTGGGAAACACATTGGTTTGAGCTGAAACAGTACCATAGCATACGCTTAGTAACAAAAGTGTTAGTAAATTCTTCATTTTCTTATCTGTTTGTTATTTTCCTCACGTTTGCCAGTTCTTTTATCACGCAATCAATCTGTTCCTGTTGCTTACGGTTTACTTCCTTTTCGTTTTTGAGCTGTTTATCCTTTTCTATCAGGTGCAAAGTCAGTTCTTCTACCTTCTGTAACAGTTTAATGTTCAACTCCCCCAGGTTTACACCATTTTCTACCATCTGCTTGGCAGTTGGAATTTCCGGTAAATGCTTATTGGCTTTTACAAATTTTTCGAGTTCGGCTAAGCCAGTAAGTTTATAGGCAGGCTCAAACACAAAATCGGCACCCGCATTGGTAGAGACCTTAATTTCTCGGGCACCGATGTTTCCTGCTACGGTAAGTTTATCCTGTGGGTTAGGAGTTCCGATCCCGACATTACCATTGCCCAGTACCCTTAACAGTTGTTTCTCTTGACTGGCATTATTGTAACTATAAAAAGCGAATCCACCTTGAGATCCAGCTCCTTCATTAGCTATAAAATCAGTTTCCCCCTGTCCAGCGCTCCTATTCCACCCGATCAACATTTTGCCGGTACCTATTAAGTTTTGATAAGCGGCTGGGTTTCCTGATATGTCAAGATTCGCATTGTGACCGCCAAATTTTGCAGTACCCTGAACATCTAATGTTGCACTTGGATCTATCGTCCCTATCCCCACATTACCATTATATTGCCAGGTCATTGCATGCTGATCGGGAACATTAGTTTGGTTACTAGCTCCATTCATAAACAGATCCAACCTTGATCCCCAATAATAAGGCCCACCATGTGTAATCCTAAATTCGGCAGATTCGTTATAACTATAACCTGGAGTACCAGCTCTAGAGAACTTTAAGGTAGATTGTGCAGCTGAAACCACCCCTGCCGGTTTGCTATCTGAACCCACAAATATCTGCAGGGGAGCGTCTGGACTGAGCGTCCCAATACCAGCAGGTCCACTGGTAGGAAAAGTGTTCTGGGCATAAGCTAAGCCACTGCCAGATAATAAGAAAGAGATTATTAAAAACTTAAAATTCATAATTATGGTTTTTGTTTATCGGTTTTAGACTTGTACTCGAGAACTTCCACTCTTTCAATTAGCGCATCGATTTTTTTATCCTTTTCAATCAGATGTAAGGTTAGTTCTTCTATCTTTTTTTGTTGGAGCTTGAGCATATCACTAACGTTTAACCCATTTGCCTCAATTTCTTTTGCAGAAGGCATTTCAGGCAGGTGCTTATTGGTTTTAATATAACTTTCTAATCCTTTCAAGGTTCCAACATCATAACCTTCCTCAAAAACATAATCCGGCCAGTTGGCCGCTTCTACTCTTACCTCTTTGGTACGGATTTTCCCATTTACCGATAATTTATAATTGGCATCGGTACTTGCCATGTTGATGGCCATATTCCCTTCATGGTCACTTGTTTGTATCGGGCGAATATTTAAAGGTGTAATTTCGACCAGACCAGATGGGAGTGTTTCGGTAACAGTGTTCGTAATCAATTGGGTTGCATTCCCACCAAGCATACATGATTTTACAGCCATAGCTGTCCAGCTATTGGTAATCAGGTAAAAATCGAGGTTCCCATTCGGATTGTTATAGGCATGAAGTGAATACCGGTCTGATAAACCTCCATTCGTAAATTTGGTAATCCTTAACTCATTACGGTTTGAAATGTAAAAAACCGTCTCGCCTGTAGAATACGATTCCCAGGCTCCACCCAGGATTTCTACCTTCATTTTTTTTAAATTGGAGGCATCGTCAGGAGGAAAACTGCCTAAATACACATAAAGTTGTTGCCAGCCGTTGGCTACTACTTCTTTACCATATTGAGCTTTTAATAAAAACGGACACAAGAAAAATAGAATAATAATAATTTTTTTCATTTGATTTAATTTGAATTAGTGATATTTTTTTGATGAAACTGGCTTGTTTTTATTTTTTTAGCCTTTTATATAGGCACATTAAGCATCATGTTAGTTTTATTTGGAAAAAGCAGGAGTAGGCTGATCAATTAGTAAAACGATAAAAAAGCGGGACAGATCCGCCATTATTTAAACGAACGAAGTCTTTTGTACTTTTACTGATGATTTGGATAAGGTTGCCAAAAAGATCCGCTAAATCTCATTACTGTTCAGAAATTCTGATAAGGGATAAACTGGAATAGCCTGGACGAATTGAGGAATTGATGAGCGCATAACTGTATATGTTTAATTGTTTATTTAGATTTAAAGAAATTACCCTTTAGAAGCAGCAAGTTACTATTTTTGAAAAAGTAAGCAAAAAAAATTACACAAACAGGCCAGTTTTTAGGATCAAGCTTAATATATGGATAGTTATTTTAATGATATCAGGAATTGCTAGTTCACTGATGACCTGGATTAAAATTGGCCATTTACTGGATTCTTCTCTTTTGAATATTGATGTAAAGCTCAAAATTTATTTGCTAGATACACCTACTTAATGTATTTAGCTAAAGTGAGCATATCGCTAGGATAAATACGTTCTAACGACAAAGGTTAGAAAGAGATAGTTTTGCAATTAAATCTGCACAAAATACCCCACCACTAACAAACTGTTTAATAAAAAGTTATGTTTATTTAGTGAGCAATCAGAATCTCGGGATAGCCCACCTAAATCACTCGCTTTATTTCACGAAACAGTGTATACTTTGATAAACCCTTAAAAGCAAAAACCCTACTAATCGTGCGATTGCAGGGTTTTATACATTTTGATAGTCTTTGGTGTGATCCTGCTGGTACGAAGTTCGAACCATTTTGTTGAAGATTTAAAACTTTTAAGTGATCTATTGGTCCCATAAATAGGGCTTTCAAAATTTAAAAATCTAATACCTTGTCCTGCTGATTACTTCTTTATGAAATTAAAGCATGGTTACTGTAAAGATTAAAAGCACATGGTAATTGAAGATTAAGACCTATCTATTAAGATCTTAAGTGATTTTCAAGACCTAATAGTTAATTAGAATAATAAAAGAGACTTGGTAGCATTAACTATTTTGAATAGGAAATTCAATAGCGAAAGTGCTACGCACTCCTAAGAAAATTCAGGAATTAAAGGGACAAATGCCAATTTAGTATTTCTAGAAAATTAGCCACATCCAAACAATAGGAAATGTTATATTTTAGTCCAGTTTTCTAATTCAAAAACTGTTCTCTATATTCCGTTGGCGTAACGCCAACTTCTTTTTTGAAAAGTCTTGAAAAGTAAGGTGGGTTTTCAAAGCCCAATTGATAGGCAGTTTCGGCTACGGTTTTGTCGGTACTCATCAAAATATTTTTGGCCTCGATAACTAATGCAATGTGAATATGTTCCAGTGCCGTTTTGCCTGTTTCTTGTTTTAATAAATCGCTTAGGTATTTTGGTGACAAGGCCAATTTTGCAGCCATGTATTTTACAGAAGGCAAGCCGTTTTTTTGCAGGCCACTGTTTTCAAAATACTGTTTCAGTATGTCGGTAAATTTCGTGATTATGGTGCCTGATAAAACAGACCTGTTCAAGAATTGCCGTTTATAAAACCGTTGGGCATATTTTAAAATGGAATCTATATGGGTAAGGACAATATCTTTGCTGTACTCATCTTGATTATTGTAGTACTCCAACTTTATCTTGTTGAATAAATCCCATACAATGTCTTCTTCTTTTGGCGACAGATGCAGCGCTTCGTTCACTTCGTAATCAAAATACCCATATTTATTTATTTCTGAATGAAGGTTGTGGTTCACTAAGAAATCTTTATGGATATATAGCAGAAATCCTTTTTCGCTTGTTTCCACATTATTCATCATTATTATCTGATGTGGCTTTAGAAAAGCAAGGGAACCATTTTCGTGGTCGTACTTTGTTCTGCCATATTGAAATGTCCCTGATTTTAATTTTGTCAAGGCAATCGTATAGAACCCCATTGTAAATTCTCTTTCGATAAAAGTGCATTTTTGTGACTCTTCAAAAGCCAATAGACCCATCAAAGGATTTTCAGGTGGCGAAAATCCGTTTGATTTAAAGAGTTCACTTATCGTTTTATAATGTTTCATATCACCTGCTCTTGCTTAATTTATCTTACTACTATACTTTATTCAAAAAATAACCGAAGTTTTCCAGCAACCCATGGCTCAATAATTTTGCTACAGGAATTCCACTTATCCTTTTGCGCCAATTTCGGTTATTTTTTTTTTCGTTTTTACATTTTACTCTGATAAATTTCCAAAATCTAAAAATAACAAGGCTAATCAGTTACCTGAAAAAATCCCGTTGCTATTTTAATGAATTCTTGCAGTTTTTTAGGTATGGCCAATTTATCAGCTTTAGACATACTTAAAACTTCTTCCGCTTTTTCTTCATTAGACGCAAGTTCCACCCAATCAGGGTTGATGATAAGCCCATGTCCAATAGCGACCAGTGATAGCCCCATTTCAAGTGCCTTTGTTGCTTCATCAAACTGTTTGATCGCTCCAGCAGCAACTACAGGGACTCTATGATTAACATGATCGAGTACCAATTTTAGAATAGGAGTATCACCATTTTGATCATCTACCGACTTTTGAGCAAGTAAATCAGCAAGTGAAACGTGCAAATAATCAATTCCGCAGTCAATTAGTTTATCGATCAATGGAAAGGTATCTTTCACGCTGTAACTTTCAGGCTCTTCTGGTGAGATTCTGAAACCTATCATAAATGGTCTTTCTGCATACTTTTTAATTACATCCTGAATTTCTTTGATTACTGCTACGGCAAAATTCATTCGTTTTTCAGCAGATCCACCCCAGTGGTCGGTTCTTTGATTATAATAAGGCGAAAAGAAATTCTGCAATAGAAATCCGTGAGCACCATGCAATTCTATTCCGTCAAAACCTGCCTTGATTGCTCGGTGGGTAGTTTCGCCAAAAGCCTTTATCATCTCCAGAATTTCTTCATGTGAAAGTTCACGAGATACGACTCCTCCCGCATAAAACATCGACGGTGCTAATGCGATTGGACTTGCACTAACAGGAATACCATCCGGGATAAGATCCAGAACCGCTTTGTTTCCGGCATGATAAATTTGAAGTATTGCAGGTGAGCCACCTTTTTTTGCAGCGGCAGCCAGTTTTTTAAGACTTGGAAGAAAAGAGTCATCGTAGGAGGCATATTCATTGTTAAAACCAATTCCATCTGCCATTACTCTGGTACATCCTGTTATTACTAGTCCAACGTTTCCGCTTCGGGCTTCATAATGTTTTATTTCATCATTCGATACTGTGTAATCGTCGTTGCTGGCCCAGGTTGTCATTGGCGCCATTGCAATCCTGTTTTTAGTTTTGATTCCGTTTTTAAATGTAAAACTTTGGAATAATTGCTTTGTATCTGTTGTCTTGCTCATTATTTAATTTTTATGTTGTTAAATGATGAGGCAAAGATGGGACATTGAATGATCCTGTAAGCTATACAAAAGTCGGTAGATGTGACACAAATTACGGAATGGAGCTTTTGTAAACTGTTTTCATGATCCATTTAATCTGATTTTGATATAATTTGAGCTTTTTTCAGGATTATACGTAATCCTGTTTATTGTGGTCTTATTCCAATAAAATTCAACTCTGAGGAGCAGCAAATGGTAAAAGGATCTTATGACCCATTGATATCAGAAACAATGTTTCACGAAGTTCAGCGTATCATTACTACAAAAAGGAAGGTTACTGCTAAAACAGACAACCTGAAAGCAACATTTTTTTAAGAGGATCTTTGATATGTCCCCTTTGTGACCGGAAACTAAGCGAAAGCTTTTCCCGTGAATCAACAAAAAGATACCCTTGTTACCATTGTCAAGGAAAATGTAGCAGAAAAATCGAACTATTACTGGCCAGACAGTAACAGTTTGGTTCACAGGTTTTTATTGTCATAAAAAAAAGGAGACAACTATTAAATAGTGTCTCCTTAAGTGATCCCGCTGGGATTTGCACCAAGTGCAAAATCAGGGTTTGCAATATTTTAGAGTGGTTTTGAAATTCGAACTCCCCGAATGACGCACCTATTTTTTAAAACTTTTTGTATGCAAATACTATGATTTAAATATAACTGTTTGCATCAAAAAATCCAAATTTAATATACGGTTTTCCGTAACGATTCGTAGTCATATGAATTTAACCAATTAAAGCATACTTTTTTAAGATTAATTATACAATATCGTTCTTGCTGTTTGCAAAAATGAATTTATTTTTGAGTTCGAACGATTTTGCAAGATTATTATAGTTTTGTCATTGTCCAAATGCCTTTCTATATAAGTTGAATACCCTGGCCAACCTCCAGAATGATAAACGATTTTGCCATATTTTTTCGAATCCCCTATGAACCACCCAAATCCATAATTAGTCTCTTTTCCATCCTTTGTTTTTACAGGATTAAACATGAGTTCTTTATCTTTTGAATCTATCAATTTATCTGTATAAAGTGCTCTGTCCCATCTTAATAGATCCTCTGTTGTAGAGTTTACTGTTCCGTCACCCACAATTCCATCCAGATAATAAGTGTAAAATTCTTTTCCAAAACTATTGGGAAGCACTTTGTAGCCTAAACTATCTGTAACATAACCCAGCGCATAATTCTCTATTTTTTTTGGTTCAAATCTACTTCTATAGATAAACGTATTGCTCATTTTTAATGGTTGAAATATGTTTTTACTCAAAAATTGACCAAATGTCTTATCTGATACTATTTCTATTATCAACGCTAACAAAGTATAACCTGTATCGCTGTACTGGTATTTTTCACCGGGTTGAAAAATGACTTTTGGTCTATATTTCGCGAAGACATTTACAATATCCTGATTGGTAGCAATTTTTGTTTTATCCCACTTTTCTTCAAAAAGCTCTATATAGTCGGGAAGCCCGGCAGTGTGATTAAGTAAATTTCTTATGCTGATGTTTCCGTAGAAAGCTAGTTCGGGAATATATTTTGAAATTTTGTCGTCATAATTCAGTTTTCCTTGTTTTTCTAACAAAACAATTCCCGTAGCAGTAAATTGTTTGGAAACCGATGCTAACTCAAATATGGTTTGATTATTAATTTTTTGCTCGGTTTTCTCATTAGCAAGGCCATAACTTTTTTCAAATATGATTTTCCCTTTGTCTGCAATCAGCACATTTCCATTGAACATTTTCTGCTTAAAAAGAGAGTTAACTAAGCTGTCAAGTTGCTTATATTGTGCTGATTGACCAAATGTGAAATTAAATAATAACAGTCCAATTGTAATCAGTAAAAATGTTCTTCTCATAAAGTGTTCTTTAGAATTGCCTGTCACGGACAGTTATTCCTCAAAGGCGGGATTTGATGCCCTTAGTTCAGTAAATATATAAATTTTGATAGAAGCACAAAAGTTCAATTTAGCACTTCAACCCGGCTTTTAATTGCTTTTTTATAGACCGGAAATATTTTTTTTGGCAAATTTCTATGGTTTATTTTAATTGTTTTGAAATCTCCGCCGCTGCTATCTGCTGTAAAAAGCCCTATTTTTCCTGATGTGCGATCATTGAGTTTCTCAACTATCAGCGAAGCTTGAATTGCATTATTAATGTACACTTTAACAGTTCTGTTGTCAACCACAAGTTTCATGGTAAACCAATCATTGGGATTGGGCGGATCGATGATCTCTTTCTCAAAGACCGCATTTTTTTCCTTTCTCAATTTTTCCCAGGTAAAATTGGGCTGCGAAATATATTGCACTGCATGAATTCGCCTAATAGGATCCGAAGAAAGAAAATTGAAGGGACGACAATAGACAGCATCATAGGTAGTATCATTGGCACCGTGAAAGGCTATTCCAATAAAACTCCGTTGGAAAACGTCCTTGCCCCGCATTTGAATTTCAATCGTACCGTTTTTAAAGTCCTTAAATGGTAGCCATGCAAGACCTTCCTTTTTACTTTCTGATACCTTTAGGTAAGCTCCAGTGCCACTTGAAACGATTTCGATGTATCTGTTTACTGCTTTGAGCTTTGCTCTTTTGTACAGGTTTGCGAGTTCGATGGTTTGCCGCATTTGGCCAAGTAGTGAGCAGGGCAACAATATCAAAGTGACCATGTACATAAATCTGGTTCGCTTCTTCATTTAAAGGTTGTTTATATCGTATGATGTTTTTAAATTTTATCACGTCTTTTGAAGTTGCCCCATAGGAATGGAGACACTTATCCAATGATTTATAAACTTCAGCTACGTCATACCCGAAATATAAATGTTTTTTTAACGTCACGGTTTTCTGGCTTTCTGATCATATTCTTTTTGCAGATCATCAATCTGGGCGTAATAGTTTTTTTTATCCATAAAAGCAGCCGGGTTATAAGCACTGCCCGGCTTGTGTTTTTCAGTAAGATCGAACTGGATGCCATGCGATGCTACCCACAAATCAAATTCTATATGCTTCATGGCAATCAAGGTATAGGCATAATCAGTGGCGATATTAGGATAAGTATGTACATCACCGAATTTTTTGTTCGTTACGATTGTTGGCATATTGGCAATCAGCACCCTGTACTTTCGCTTTTTATCGTTAACGTCAAACAAATAGCTGCAAGAGCCTTTGGTATGCCCCGGATGATGAAGGATAGTTAATTTCATTCCACCCAGCTTGATACTGTCGGCATTACGCAATACACGGTCAACTTTTACCGGTTCAAATACACGACCCTTTCCATCAAGATCATAATCAGAAAGGCCACCATCCGCAACAACCGGTGTGTCGGCGTAGTCTACCATCATTTTAGCTCCTGTAGCTTTCTTAATTTCAGCCATCGCACCCATGTGGTCATAATGCGCCTGGGTGGTCAGCAGTATTTTGGTGTCTGAAAGTTTAAAGCCGAGGCTTTTAATATTTTCTTTGATCAGTTGTGCGGACGATGCCAGCCCGGTGTTGATCAGGATATTGCCCTTGGACGTTACGATCAGATAGCAAGCCAAATCGGCGGTACCTACATAATACAGGTTACCCACAATTTGAAACGGCGGATAGGGTCTCGACCATTCCGGATGCGTTTTTGTGGAAGGCTCGGTTACTTTTTGCGCCTGTACCAGGCAGTAACTATTTAAAATCAGCAGGAGCACGAGGTAACTTTTCATAATCGAATATAAAAGTATAAGATATTTTGGCGGGACTAACCCAAAATCGATGATGTAAATTCAGCTTATGGGCTTTGTCATTTAACTTTTACGATTTTACTTTCAGTTATAATGTGGGATTTAACCATTACACTGTAGTTGATTTTCGCAAACCCTTTTTTTACCTGATCTTTTACAATAGGCTTTAGTCCGTTTTCCCATTGATTACAATGTGTACGTATAGGGGGAACCGCAAATTCCCATCGTCCATCTTTAAAAGTATATACGTTATAATTGTGCCAGCAACTGTTAAACCATTCCCGAAGGATGCCTATTTCATCTTTCCCATCACCATCGAGATCTCCCAGATTAACTGGTGTCCCGCCGATACAATCTTCAATTTTAATTGGCGGCGTGTGTTCGTCTGAAAAACGGAGTGTAAGCACACATTTGCCGTCACATCCAGTTCCGTCAGCGTTAAGCTTCGGTTTGATCACAGAAATCGATTCTTTACGGCCAGTGGCTGTAAAATGACCTTCCACGCGGCGGGAATGATTAATGCTTTTCTCGTTTCCGATTTGATTTAAAAAATGGACAGAACTAAAAAATAATGCGGTGATAACAATAGATTTGAATAGTAACATGAGGATTTAGTATTGAATGATTAAATTGATGTTTATTAATTATTAGATCTCGATCAAGGTTAACCGGCAAGAAAAAGCTACCGTTTTTGATCTTGACTATCTCGGTACCGGCAACAAAGTGGTGGTAGCCGCTGAATGTACCGTTTACCCGTGTTTCGTTGATAGCTGCTACGATAAGTTTGAATATGGCATTCCCTGCCTTTGGAGTTGTTTGCATTACTTCGTATAGGATTGTGCTCATTACGGTTCCTTCCGATATATTTTGAATTGCATATCTGGTTGTACAGCTCTGCATTACAGGTGATTTATGACTGTCCGAACTGATCGTATCCATGCTTTGCAGGTTGAATTATATTTCATTTTTTGAAAAGCCCTGCTTTTAGTCCTGTACCTATCGAACCTTCTGCTAGCTGAAGGTAATTGCGTTTACTTTGATCCCTTTCGATGGTCACCGCTCCGGTATTTTGTATGTTTTTCATTTCCAAAAAATCTGTTGATGTGGCATCACTACCACTTAATGGGCCACTTCCATATCCTACCAATTTATTATAATTGGTAAAAACACAATCAGAAGCTTTATACCGACGTGTGCTTCCTTTTTCTCTTATCCATATCGTACTCGTATTAGCTATGACGTTATGATGAAAGTCGAACTCATCCCCATTGGTACCTTGTGTGGTCCAAACACCACAGAAATAACCACCGTATACCAATGAATATCGCATTGCGCTACGGCCGCCGGCCTTTCCATCATTTTTCCAAAAAACAACCGGAATTTTACAGTTGAAAAAAACACAATGATCGATAACCAGCCCATAGCCATTGGCTATAACTCCGACATGTAACGGTAATACATCTACATTTCCGGCGAACAGACATTGTGTTACAAGCAAATCATCTAGTTTTTTTCCATCACGCCATATAGGGTAAGATCGCCGTAAATTATTTTCATCGAGATAAGTATAATCAGGACTGCCTGTAAACCGTAGACCCTCAATAGTAACATGGCTTACATCGGGTTGTATACCTTTTGCTTCTTCTCCGCCAACACCGGGCTCAAGGGGTACAGCGGTTATGACAACCGGCATTTTACTAGGGGTCCAGTCTGTATCATCGGGCATCACTTCCGCGCGGATGATAAGACGGTTGTTAAGGCTATATTTATCATTGTTAAACAGGACGGTTTGTGTGAGCAGATAGATACCTTCCGAAAGAATGATCGTTGTTTCTTCCTGCTTTTTGTTTTGGTTGACGCGCCTGGCTGCCTCAGCCAGTGTCTTTAACGGCTGGGCCTTGAATCCGGAGTTGGTATCGTTACCGGCCTGGGGATTTACATATATTTGTTCTGCCTTTACCCGAAGTAGATTTAAAACGACGAGTAAAAGGCAAAGTGCAGCGGATTTTATCATATTCCTTTTTTCTGTAAAATTGAGAACATTTACCCACGGTAAAAAGGTCATTTTATATTAAAAATTGTCATTTATATTTTTCTTCGGTACTGCTGGGGTGTTATTTGGGTGAACTTTTTGAAGAAACGGTTAAAATTAGAGGGATCGGAGAATCCAAATTGGTAGCAGATCTCCTTTGCAGATTTGTTTTGACGCAGTTCTTTCTTTATTTCTGAAATCAACTTTTGATGGATCATTTGCTGCGCTGATGACCCGCTGAATTGCCTGCAAATTTTGTTAAGAGATCCCGGGCCGATATTAAGCAATTTACTATAGGTTTCAACTGTGTGATCCTGTAAAAATCGCTTTTCCAGCAATGACCGGAATCTATAGAAGTCGGGATGAATGTACGTATCCCGCTGAACATCGTAAATATCCGCATAATAGCGATTGAGGACAATAAGAAGCTGATACAAGATCGCTCTGATCAAATGGTCGCTATCATTCTGGATCTGTTCAAACTCCTGCTCAATTTCCTGTAAAAGTTCCAGACATTTCCCGAATGATCTTTCAGCTATATGCATTTCGGCAGGATGTAGATACTGATGAAAGTATTGAAGCCGGTACAGAAATAGTTCATCCGAAAAAAACAGATGGAGAAAATCTTTGTCAAAGAATAGGGTGTAGCCTTTTACCTTCTCCTCAATTTCCCATCGGCGAACTTGCCCGGGGCTGATGAAAATGATTGCCCGCGGGGCTATCGACATTTTGTTTTCATCCAGGGTAAACGTTCCCGATCCCTCCTGGATAAAAATGATCTCGTAAAAACTAACTTGATGTAATGTGCTGTCTAACACATAATGTTTCAAAGTTTCAATATGCCCAATATCCAATAATAGTTCTGTACCATATTTATAAGGTAGAAAATGATATGTTTTAATTGTGCGGATTGATCCCATTTCTTTTACAATCTATAACAGTTCAAATGATACTGATAAAAATATGAATTCTCATGTTCTCTATATTTGTAGAATCGAACAAATTTAATCAACTCTACCTTAAAAAGTTCCATGTAAACGATCAACCTGGACATTTCTGCATGCTTGACCATGCTGTTCCATGCGAATTAGACCTATGATTTGTGTTTATAAACATCAGATTTAAGTATTTAACTTAGCAAGTTTACCACTGCCTCCAGGTTTGATGTGAGAGAAATCTACCATGCAATAAAAAATAAAGCGACCTATATAGTTAACTTTATTTTTTTATGTTTGTGGTAACAAAATAACATCAAATGAATTCTGACTGAATAAACCAGAGTAGTTGACCCTGTCTCACCGGAAATAAATTTGCTGTAAATTGTTGCTTGGCAGAATATTAGCAAATTGGCGAGAAGGGGTCAAATGTATTGGTTTGTCCAGAAAGAGGTTTTTTCGCTAACGGTTGGTTCTTGTTTCATGTTAGGCTAATTAGTTCAAGCCAAAGAACCAAAACCTGTAAAGTCTATATTAATCTTCCAGTCCATTTTTTAGACGATTTGGGGCATATTTTAAACGCTATTTCAGACGAAAATTCAATCTAGATGGTTTGTTTTTATGTTTGAAAAGATATAGTTATCTTTGTGTATTAACCCCTTTAAACACGGATCATGAAAGTAATATTAGATATTAAGGACAGTAAGGCCGCTTTTGTAATGGAGCTATTGAGCAGCCTGTCTTTTGTTAAGGCAAGGCCACTTTCCGATGAAAATGCTGTTTTAGTTGAAGAGATTAAAGAAGCGGTTGAAGACCTTAAATTGGTACGTCAGGGTAAACTTAAAGCCCGTCCTGCAAGGGATTTGATCAATGAGCTATAATGTCTATACCTTACGCCTCTTTGATAAGCAGCTAAAAAGGTTGGTAAAGAAATACCCCTCTTTAAAAAAGGAATATATTGATCTTATTGATTCTTTAGAGAATAATCCTGAACAGGGCACAGCGATAGGCAACAAGTGTTATAAAATCAGGTTAGCCATTGCCTCAAAAGGGAAGGGCAAATCCGGCGGTGCAAGAGTTATCGCAAATTTGGTTATTGAAGATGACGCTGTTTATTTGCTAACCATTTACGATAAATCTGAAAAGTCTAATTTAACAGATGCGGAACTGGCAGAGCTGTTAAAACAGGTTCCCGAATAAACAGACAACTAATTTATTTTACCACACAACAGAAGATTTATTACATTTGATTCAAATTAACAATATATGAGTACTACAACTGATCGTCCAAATAAAGTGCATGAAGGCAGAAATGTGAAACGTTTTCGTGAAATGATGGGGATAAAACAGGAAGGGCTTGCCGCTTCTTTGGGCGAGGAATGGAGCCAGAAGAAGATTTCAGTCCTGGAATCCAAAGAAAAAATTGAAGATGCACTTTTAGCGGAAATTGCTCAGATATTGAAGGTACCGGAGGAAGCAATCAGGAATTTTGACGAGGAAACGGCTATCAATAATATTCAATATAACTATGATAACAGCCACGGTCACTTAATCGGGCCGAATTATAATTGCTCATTTAACCCATTAGATAAGCTAATGGAAACAGTAGAAGAAATTAAAAAACTCCACGCAGAAAAAGAAGCGCTATATGAGCGCCTATTAAAAGCACAAGAGAATAAATAAGAATTAGATCAGGATATTTTATTCCAGAAAAGCCATTGTAAACCGCAATGGCTTTTATCTATAATAGACTTTATAAAAAATCGAGCATAATTTATAATCCCCACGCACGGTGCGGCCTGCGAAACCCCTTCGCTCATAGGCCAGCCCGCTGTTCTCGCTCTGGGCATTTACGGAAGGTAGTACTTGGGTTCTCCTCCTTATAGCTGGGGATGCAAAGAAACCCCAAGGTGTATGTCAAATTTGTCAACTACCGGATTTGCCAATCCGTTTGAGTACAACAGTACCGAGTAAACCCGCAATAACTGAAGCGATTAAAATTCCATACTTGGCCTGATCGATGAAAACCGGATTTTTGAAAGCTAGTCCGCTAACAAATAATGACATCGTAAAGCCGATACCTGCAAGTAGTGCAACTCCGGCGATGTGTTTCCAGTTGGCTTGCTCTGGAAGGCTGGCTAATTTCAGTTTAACCATAATCCAGCAAAAAAGAAGAATCCCGATAAATTTTCCTATTATCAATCCTGCTGCCACACCAATTGATACCGGATTTATGATAGAAGAAAAGAAGTCTGATCCGATGACGATACCAGCATTGGCTAACGCAAATAATGGCATGATACCAAAAGCAACCCATGGATGCAAGGCATGTTCAATTGTTTGTAAGGGTGTCTCGGCAGCCATGCTTAAACGCTTTACGTTTTGTATCGTCTTATTTTGTTTAGGTGTGATAAGACTTCCTTTTTCTGGTATGTCCGTCTCAAAGTCGTGGGACAGCTTCCTAAGGTTATCGGAATAGATATGCTCGTTTATTTTCGTTACCGCAGGAATTGTAAAAGCTACTAACACTCCAGCTATTGTAGCATGTACACCGGAAAGTAAAAATCCTATCCAAACGCCGATGCCTATAATCAGATAAAATAGACTACTTCTTATGCCCAATAAATTACCTGCGATTAAAACTAAAAGGAAACCGCCGCCGATTGCAAGCGATATGAAATTTATTTCAGCTGTATAAAAAAACGCTATTACAAGTACTGCCCCGAGATCATCTGCTACTGCCAATGCAGACAAGAATACTTTTACAGAAACTGGAATGTTCTTACTTGCCATGGACAAAAGCGCAAGGGCAAAAGCTATATCGGTTGCCATTGGAATTCCCCAGCCATGATCAGCATCTGTACCTTTATTTATAGCAAAATATATCAAAGCAGGTAACAACATGCCCCCAAGCGCCGCAGTCATAGGTAAGGATGCTTTTTTTAGTGAAGAGAGTTCTCCTTCCATAAATTCCCGCTTTAATTCTAAGCCAATTACGAAGAAAAAAACTGCCATTAGTCCATCATTGATCCAGATGTGGAGTGGGTGGGTAAGCATAAAATTATCAAACCCCACTGAAAAATTAATATGCCACAAATGCTCATAAAATTCATGGTAACCAGAATTTGCCCAAACAATAGCCACGATGACACTAGCAAGCAATACGATGCCGCTGGTGTATTCTAAATGAATGAATCGGCTTACCGGAGCCATGATTTTATCTATTGCTGATTTCTCCATATCGCCAAAGATAGAATATATAAAATAAATCATTTTCGCAGAAATGCAGTTTTTTTATATCTTTGCAGCAATCGAAATGAGAAAAAAGGATAAAGTTTCATATAACCGAGTGACAAAGCACTGATTAATATCAGTACATCTTTTTATGCACTAGCTGTTCTAAGCAAGGCAAATTCTCTATATCCAAATTTTTAAAACAGTTTTTTATTTGAAATTCCTTTTGGCATTTCTAAAAGTTTAAATGTCGTTCAGCTCCAAATGCTGTTCGAAATTTTTATTGAATCTTTTATTTTTCACTTATATACTTTATTACATGACTAAAACTTATCTAGGTCTCTTTGACTTTTCGCAAAAGATTAATTACAAAAATGAAATTCTTGCAGGTTTAACGGTGGCGATGACAATGATGCCGGAATCCTTATCTTTTGCCATACTTGCCGGATTTCCTCCTCTGGTAGGCTTATATGCTGCCTTTATCATGGGGCTAATCACCTCGATATTTGGCGGTAGGCCAGGATTGGTTTCGGGTGGTGCGGGTGCAACAGTTGTGGTACTCATCGCACTGATGAAATCCAACGGCATTGAATATGTATTTGCCGCCGTTGCGCTAGCGGGTATTATTCAAATACTTGTCGGTGTTCTTAAATTGGGAAAATTTATCAGGCTTGTACCACAACCTGTAATGTACGGGTTTGTCAATGGTCTTGCAGTGATTATCTTCATGGCGCAGTTAGAACAATTTAAAACCGTTGTAAATGGGCAGGTTAGCTGGCTAAGTGGTACACCTTTGATGATTATGGCGGGGCTTGTTCTGTTAACCATTGCAATCGTGGTCTTTTTGCCTAAAATCACAAAAGCTGTCCCGCCATCACTTGTGGCTATTGTCGTTGTTTTCCTTTTAGTATTCGGATTAAATATTGACACAAAAACGGTTAAAGATATCGCATCTGTTAGCGGAGGGTTCCCACCTTTTCATATTCCCATGATACCGTTTAATTTAGAGACACTTCAAGTTATATTTCCATATGCGTTGATCATGGCCGGAGTAGGTTTAACAGAAGGCCTGCTTACTGTTAATCTGGTCGACGAGATGACGGGTACAAAGGGCAATGGCAACAAAGAGTGCATTGCGCAGGGAGCAGCCAATATAGCCAACGGCTTTTTCTTTGGCATGGGAGGATGTCCGATGATCGCCCAAACCTTAGTCAACCTGTCCGCTGGTGCCAGAGCCAGATTGTCGGGTATAATTGCTTCTCTTACTATCTTAGCCATTATTTTATTTGGTGCGCCAATTATTGAGCGTGTACCAATGGCTGCTTTAACCGGAGTTATGATTATGGTAGCAATAGGAACGTTTGAATGGGTTAGTTTCCGTATCATCAACAGAATGCCCAAACAAGATATTTTTGTTGGAATGCTGGTTGCCGTGATTACTATTTGGCTTCATAACCTTGCTTTAGCGGTCTTGATAGGCGTAATTATATCCGCGTTAGCATTCGCTTGGGAAAGTGCAAAACGAATCCGTGCAAAAAAATATATCGACGAAAATGGTGTGAAGCATTATGAAATCTATGGTCCGCTATTTTTCGGTTCCGTTGCAGCCTTTAATGAGAAATTCGATTTAAATGAAGATTCAAATGAAGTAATTATTGATTTTAAAGAAAGCAGGGTTGCAGATATGAGCGGAATAGAAGCATTGAATAAACTTACCGAGAGATACCATCAGCTAGGTAAAAAACTTCATTTGAAGCACCTTAGTAAAGATTGCATACTATTGCTAAAAAATGCTGGAGACATTATCGATGTGAATATAATTGAAGATCCAACTTACCAAGTAGCGACTGACAAACGACACTAATATAAATTAAATGCCTGTTCATGAATAATGGTATACATAGATTGTATTTTATACAACATGAACAGGCAATTTTGCGATCTTCCTTTGGGACTTATCTTACGAAGCTTCGGCTATTTTTGATACTGAAATATACTTTTCCCGGATCGCCGCAACATCATTACTTATTTTCGATTCGGTGACATCACTAGCTTTGATATGTTGCGCAACAAATTTTCCCATAAGTGGTGCCATATCTTCACTAACTTTGATATCTAAGACTTTAGCATACAGTTGTGTAGTGCGTATATTTGTGTGTCCAAGCATTTTAGATACACTTTCGATAGGTACACCGTTCAGCAAAGTGACCGTGGTGCCAAAAGTCCGTTTGGCTATCCGGTTGCCCAATGTTTTATTAACCCCTGAAAGTGCTGCAATTTCAACCAGATACTCATTCATTTTTTGATTGCTTGAAATTGGTAAAGCCCTGTTGTGATGGAGGCAATAAGGATGAGCTTTATATTTATCAAGGATGCTCGCCGCTATTGGAAGCAAGGGTATTGCTACCCTGGTATCTGTTTTTTTTCTGTAGGTAAATATCCATCGTTCCCCATCAACCCCAATACTTACGTCGGCCAGTTTAAGTTTTTGAACATCCGCATAGGAAAGTCCGGTATAGCAACTGAACAGAAAAAAGTCCCTTACCTGCGATAACCTGTCAGTAGTAAACTGTTTTTGGGTAATCTTATGCAATTCATCAGCGGTTAAAAACTCCCTGTGGACAGGCTTAGATTTTAGCGTATGGCCAAAGAAGGGGTCAGTACTGATCCATTTATATTTCCGGCAGATGCTTACGATCTTTTTGAGATTTTTAATATGCTTATTTGCGGTATTGGTATCGTTTTCCTTTACCGTATGCAGGTAGAAGTCAAAACCGTCGATAAACTCGTGGTCAATACGTTTTACATTAAAATCGGTTCTGTTGTATTTGGCGGCAATGAAGTCTTCTACATGCCTTGCCAATACTTCAAATCTTCTAAGCGTTCCAGGCGCATATTCTTCTTTCTCCACCAATGCTTTCATTTTTTCATTGTGGATTTTAATGGCCTCCAATATGGTGTGTGCTTTTTCTTCCTTGCCTAAGAATTTGCATTTTACACTATCGGCGGTTATTTCTGCTCCGTCTACGCTTAGCTGGCTATGGGCGGCATACACTTCCGCTTTCATATTTTCCAGATATGCATTCAGGGTTTTAACATCTTCCTTTGTTCCGATGACTTTCCCGGCTTTTGCGTTCCACTGCTCCGGCTCGCAGTTCCTGCTTGTTGACATTTCCGCACGAACCCCGTTTACTGTTATTCTTAAAAAGATAAAGTAAACAGCCCCTTTTGTGTAGTTCTTTGGCTTTTTCAAAAAGAAAAGCACGCTAAAATTAGTTTTCATAACGATAACATTAAGGTTAAACAAAAAGGATCAAGCGGAAAAGTTGGGGGGATGTTTTAAGCATATATTTTCGACAATCTGAATAAGAAGAATTTAATATCCCTTACACCTCTTGAGGTTGC
>NZ_JACHCQ010000059.1 GCF_014205835.1 Pedobacter sp. AK013
GGTAAGGTCATTAGTGTTTATTCGCATAAATCATAATTAGCTATTTACAAAGCTAATTCTGTTACCGAATTACTAAACCTTTACAGCAATGACGACTATTGTAGTTAAATCGCTATTTTAAATTCGTAATCCAGGTACTTATAGACATTTATGCTTTCCACAATTTTCCAATCTTTCTTTTCTGCAATAAAATTTGGCACTTGAAGTCCTGTGCTTTCGGCTGCATGAGTGTAAAAATCCATTTTTGCAGGATGGTTTGGCGAGCAGGCATTATACGTTCTGCCGAATGCCTGTTTTTCCAAAAGTTTTACTGCAACGCCTACAGCATCTGTTTGATGGATCAAGTTGACGGGAGCTAGACCATTTGGTATATTATTTTTTCCGGCAAAGAATCTCCCCGGGTTGCGATCAGGGCCAATTAAGCCTGCAAAGCGGATTACGGTGCAGTTTTCGGGAAATAGTTCCTTAAATAGAATTTCTGCAGCTAAAACGACCCTTCCCGAATCAGTATCGGGATTTGGTTCGCTGGTTTCATTTACTGTTTTGTTTTCATCTCCATAAACACTTGTCGAACTGATCAACACCACATGTCTTGATTTATCTTTCGCTGCAGTCAAAATCGATCTTATCTTTTGAGGATAATCCAGGAGTTCAGTAGAATTTCGCTTTGGAGGAATACAGATAAACAAGGTCTCAGTCTCAAAAAATCTCGGATCGGCTACAACAGCTTCTGCTGTAAAATTGACCAAAAACGGTTGTATATCTTCTGACTGAAGTATTGCCAGTTTTTCCTGACTTGTGGTAGAACCCTTTACGGTATAACTTAGCCTGGTCAGTTTTTTAGCCAAAGCCAACCCGAACCAACCGCAACCTAAAATCGATACGGTTTTAGCACTATTATGTGTTGTATTATCTTGAATCATTTGTGCTAAAGATAAATACTTGGCACTATAATTTACACCGATTCATGTCAATTCTGCTTTTTATACAGTGTTTGGGATAGCTTTAAAATGCCATCATAATAAGATGTCGGTTTAAAGTTAAATGCCTTTTCAAATTTGCTAGAATCGAAATGATAATCATGATCATACTGGTAGTACATTTCTACAGTACCGGCAACTACTTTTTTAAATAAACCTATTAAGCGTAACATCAGTTTATTAATGGTCAAATATTGAGGCTTAGTTTCATAAATCTTTGCAGCTATTTCGATAAAAGCTTTCCCTTTTAAAGGTGCTGCGGTTGGCAGGTGCCATATCTGGTTACCTGAATCGAGTGTTTGCCCCAAGAGGAACAAAGCTTTTCCTGCATCTTCAATGTAAGTAAAACTGTGTAAGGTATTCGGGTTTCCGATCCATTGAGCTTTTTCTTTTTTGGCAAACTTATCGAGCACCATCATGTCAAGAAAACTGTTCATGGAGTCTGTTCCGTAAAAATCGGCTGCACGGGCAATGGTTACGTTAATGTGGCCCGCTTTACTCTCATCCATTAATTGTTCGGCTACTTTTGCCCTTACTTCTCCTTTTAAACTACATGGATGGTAAGGCGTATCTTCTGTCATCGGGCCATTTACGAGGCCATACATATAAACATTATCGAAAAAAATTAGCCTAGCACCGGTACGTTTAGTTAAGTTAATTACATTTTGAATAATAATAGGCCACTGTTGTTGCCATATTTTAATGTCGTAAACCAAACCGGCGCACAGGTAGATTACTTTCGAACCTTCGGTTGCTGCAAAAAGTTCAGTCTCATTTAATAAATCAGCCTTAACCCAGCTTACATTTGGGTTGTTTGTAGATATTGGTTTTCGGCTAACCAGTCTAATGGTTTCGTTAGCATTGATCAATTCTCTGGTTAGTGCGTTTGCTGTTGGTCCGCCGGCGCCAAGTATAGTATGCATATCTTTGTTTTTTTGATTGGTTCAAAGTTATGCTACATAGAACCACGAAAACGTTAACAAAAGATAAGGACTTTAGATTATTCAGAGTTGACAACTTTAATGGCCGTTTGCTAGAAAGTTGTGAACTCTTTTAGTGCAAAAGTGTTCTTTTACGGATGCGCGAAAGTGAAACAGGTGTGATGCCTAAAAAATTGGCAATAAAGTGTTGTGGAACACGCTGGAAAATATCTTTTGCAGTTTTTTCAAGCATGGTATAACGCTCTTCGGGGCTTTGGGTAATAAAGGCAGTAACCCTGTCTTCATAACAACAGATGTGATGTTCTGCTACCAGGCGGCCAAACCGCTCCATTTTCAGTGCCAATATTGGATGGTTTAACATTTTCTGAAGATCGGCATAAGCAATAAGAACAAGTTCGGTTTTCTCTAATGCCTGAATAAAATTGATGCTTGGTACTCTTTTTAAAAAGCTTTTGTAGGCACTTACCAGCTCGTTTTCAAAATAAAAATAACCAGTAATTTCCTGCCCGTCTTTAACATGATAATGCCTTGCTGAGCCCTGAACAATAAAGCCAATATAATCACATACTTTTCCTTCAACTACAAAATGATCTTTTTTCTTTAAAGTGGAAAAACTCAGGTGTTGACTTAAGATTTCCCATTCATCTTCTTCAAAGGTGACAAATTGGGCTAAACCGGTTCTAAAAGCGTTTATTTTACATTGTTTATCCATATCAATAATTAAATCCTGTTTAAAGATACGGATTAATCAATCATGATTATCCTTTGTCCAAATTGTAGCAAGCCCTACAACGTGGCTCATAACTTTCTTTTTCGCCCAATAAAACGGTAGCTTCATCAGCAACTGTACGGTAACTGTATAGGGCTGGATTTCCGCAACAAACACAAACCGCATTTACCTTGGTAACATGTTCGGCAATGGCCATTAAAGCAGGCATTGGGCCAAAAGGTTTGCCCGTAAAATCCATATCCAGGCCGGCCACAATAACACGTATGCCTTTAAGGGCTAGTTTGTTGCATACATCAGGTAGTTCGTCATCAAAAAACTGGGCCTCATCTATACCAACCACCTGGGTGTTGGTGCCCAATAATAAAATGGCCGAAGCGCTATCAACAGGTGTAGAGTTTATTGAGTTTAAATCGTGCGAAACCACAGCAGTTTCATGATAGCGGGTATCGGTACGGGGTTTAAAAATTTCGACATTCAGTTTAGCAATCTGCGCTCTTTTTAACCTTCTGATCAGTTCTTCTGTTTTACCAGAAAACATAGAGCCACATACAACTTCTATACTTCCTGAAAATTCGCCCCTTCTTCTAAAATTTTGTTCGCTAAATAACATGCCTGTTTTTTTTTCCCCTGTGTGCGTTCTATAATTTTTAAACCGAACAAATATGAGAATTATGTGTTATTTTTGAACACATAGTTACCAACATAAATCGACTAAAAATTCGTTTTAATTTTATGATGAACCAACAAGATATTTTCAGAAAGATCGGCAGCATTTTAACGGAGTTAAATGAACAATACCAGTTTTTAGCTCAAAATCCTCAGCAATTAAACGATTTGGAGCTGGAGCTTTTTCTGGCTAATGCCCATTTCCTTTCCGATCATGTTAATATCGTCAAAAAATTAAATGCCACGATAGAAGAAAAAACAGCTGAACCTGCAAACCATGCCTTGTTGGCCGAACAGAATACCATTATATTGCCCGAAACTGAAAAAAGTTATACAGAAGATGATGAGTGCTTCGATCCGCAGGAATTGGAAGAAGTAGCAACGGCCCAGGAAGAGGAAGAACGGGTAGATGTGAAGCCTAAGCAGGAGGTGCTTGATGATGAAGTTATTGAAGAAGAAAAAGCTACCTCGCTTTTGAATAAAGATTTCTTTAAGCCAGACCAGGACGATCATACTTTTGAATTTGTATTGGGCAAACACGATGAAAACGATCAGTTCGATTATGAAGCAAAATCTGTTGAAGAAATTTTCGATCGCCCATTAAGCAAAGAAGAAGCAGAAATTTTAGCACGCAAAAAGATAATTCATGAAAAGGAAGATGCTTTATCTGTTCAGGAAGAGGCTTTACCTACAGAAGAGGATGAAATTGGTCCTGAACCTTTTTTAATTCCGCACGAAGAAGAAGCATCTGAAACGATTACGAAGGAAGAACCCGTTGTAGCGGCTAAAGTGGAAGAACCTATACCTGTTACTCAGCCCATTGAGGCACTGAAAGGTATAAAACTGGATGATCCTATTATTTCGCCACCTGTTGAGCAGGAGCGTCCTTTGTTTACGCCTGAGGCTGTTCCTGTAAAACCAGCCCCACAACCCGAAGCAGTTAAATCTGCGCCAAGTTTAAATGATCTGCTTGCTAGAACAAATGGAAAAAGCGATGAGCCTGTTAAAGCACCTATTGCCGATTTGAAACAGGCGATTAGTTTAAACGAAAAGTTACTTTTTATTAAAGATCTTTTTAATGGGTATAATCTTGCCTATTCAGAAGTAATTGATATCATCAATAAGATGAGCAGTTTCGAGGCCGCAGATAGTTATCTTCAGAATAACTATGCAGCAAAAAATAACTGGGCCAATAAGCAGGCCACTGTCGATCAATTTTACGAGTTATTAAACCGAAGGTTTAGCAAGTAGCGCAGTAAGCGACAGGCGTAATATTTTACTAATTTGATCGTCATCGCGACTGCGTTACATTCCGTATTGACAGATACCAAGGAAATCCCGTCATTGCAATGACGATTTCTTGAGGAGATCTAAAACATTAGATTCTCCTGTCTCTCGTATTGATTTTATGAAATAAATTATTTCTCGAAATGACGGGTCTTCCTTACTTTACGTCGACTATCGACCGCAGATTAAAGACCTTGATCATAGAGAAACAATTACAATTTTGCAAGTAATCAGGAAATGAATGTTTAGTGTTTCATGGGTGCTTTATCCCCGCCAACCACTACAATCTTTTTGTGAAAGCAGCTAAAAAATGAATGTTGTGGCTACAAAAAGTATTTCCGTTTTTGTCGGGTTTATTAACCCAGAATAATGGCACAGAACTGCCTTGCTAAACCCTATAAAAGCGGACACGAGGTAAAGCGTTTAGCTGGAGTGCACAATAATTTGAATACAGGTTTTGCTTTCCAAAAGATATTTAATACAGTTTATATTTTTAGCGTGAATACTTAGAATTTATGAGGCGAAAAGATCCTGAAATAAATTCAGGATGACGTATTTTTTACAAGATGACTTTATGTATTTTATCGACTTAAGACTTTTGACTGAGAACTAAATAAATCCCATTCGGTTAGAATCGAGCTTTAAAAAGATAAACAATAAGATTGTAAAACTCCATAATGAAGAACCACCGTAACTAATTAGTGGTAGGGGAATTCCAATTACAGGAATAATGCCAATCGTCATCCCGATATTAATAAAAATGTGAAAAAAGAGGATACAGGCTACGCTATAACCATACACCCTTGAGAATGTTGACCGTTGCCTTTCTGCCAAATTGACCAATCGGAGCAACAGGAACATGTACAAACCTATCACCACAGAACAGCCCATAAATCCCCATTCCTCACCGATGGTAGAGAAAATGAAATCGGTACTTTGCTCAGGTACATAACCATATTTGGTTTGCGTACCCTGTAAAAACCCACGGCCCATTCCCTGACCTGAGCCTATGGCAATTTGCGATTGAATTACATTATAACCCGCACCTTTATTATCTGTTTTAAGCCCTAACATTAATTCTATACGGCTACGTTGGTGGGGAGCTAAAACTTTTTCGTAGGCAACTTTTATTAAAAATAAATACCCAATAGCAAAAATGGTTACCAAAACAGTAGAGAAGATTATTTTTTGTTTTCTTCTGTTGTTGTAAATGAAGAGGCCAGCAATTGTGGTAATAATAATGACTAAGATATAAGTGGGTACTAAGAAATCAGCAATAAAGAGCACAATCATTCCCAAAAATATCAACAGAAAGTAGCCAGATAAACCTTCGCGATATAAGGGGAACATAAACGCAAGAAACACCAGTGCCGAACCCGTATCGGGTTGAAGCATAATTAATAACAGCGGTGCAGCTACTATTAATCCAGCTATCATGATTGATTTAATATCGCGGAATTTGGGGTTAAATGCACCTACATACCTTGCTAAAAGTAAGGCCGTGCCAAACTTGGCAAATTCGGCAGGTTGAAGTTTAAAAGAGCCTATTGCAATCCATGCCTGGTTGCCGGCAACCTTGTTTCCGATTACCAATACGGCCATTAACAGCAGCAGTGTACCGCCATAAATAAAAGGAGAGAAAACATTGAAAAGCCTTCCATCAAATAATAGGATAGATAAGCCCAAAATTAATCCCGTGATGATGTAAATTAACTGTTTGCCGTAAAGTGTGCCAAAGCCAAATACCGCTGTTTGTTCTGGTGGAACAGAAGCGTAAATATTGATAAAGCCAATAGCGCATAAGGCGATATAGATTAAAACAGTAATCCAATCTACATTAAAAAAGAAACGGTTTCCCTGTTGCTGCTGCATTTTATTTTTGGATTACAGGTTTATCGATTGCTGATTTTAATTCCTTAGGTTTTGTAGTAACCGTTTGTTTAATCGTTGCCGATTTAATTCTCAAACTATCTTTTATCCTTTTGGTTGAATCTGTCTTTTTAAGCAACAGGCTATCTGCCTTCGTTAGTTTGATTTTTTTTGTTTTGTCGATTAGTAGAGGGAGCAGGTTTTGATTCTTCATCCAATCTACCTGAGCGGCCCTTCCACCACTAACACTACCTTTCAAATATTTTTCAATCATGTAACTGGCAATTGGAGCAGCATAGGTACTACCATAACCCGCATTTTCTACAATTACCGCAATCGCAATTTTTGGATTATCGCGTGGCGCGAAGCCTATAAATACAGAGTGGTTTTTACCGTGTGGGTTTTGTACAGTTCCTGTTTTTCCACAGAGTATCACATCCGGAATCCGAGAGAGCGTGGCGGTTCCCCAGCTAGTATTTACAGCATCTTGCATACCATCAATTACCGGCTCGAAATATTTGGCATCTACGCCCACGTAATTTTTAACCACGTATTCTTTTTTAACCAAGTTTTTATCGCCTATGCCTTTAATTAAGTGCGGCTTAATATAATAACCACGATTAGCGATAATGGCCATGGCATTAGCCATTTGTAATGGCGTAGCAGTAATCTCACCCTGGCCAATAGCTTGCGAAATTACGTTGGTATAACCCCATCTTTTACCATAAATTTTATCATAATGATCTGCTGTATAAAAATAGCCCTTTCGTTCATAAGGCATATCAATATCTAGTTTTGATCCAAAACCAAATTTAGCCACTTTATCACGCCATTCCTGATAGGTTTGTTTTTGATTTTTCATCCCATTTTTGGTAATTAGCTTCTGAAAAACATGACAAAAGTAAGTATTGCAAGAGCGGGCAATGCCTCTCCGCATACTGATACTCCCATCAACGTGTTCGCATTTAACAGGATGATTTCCGGCCATATAATAACCTGGGCAAAAAAACGTAGTATTGGGATCGATTACGCCTTCTTGCAATCCGATTAGTGCATCAACCGGTTTAAACGACGATCCTGGGGGATAGTAACCTTGAATGGGCCTAACCAAGGATGGACGATATGGATTACCCACAATAAATTGCATGTAATTGTTCCCCTGGTTTCTGCCCACCAAAAGATTTGGATCGTACCCTGGGCTACTTACCAGTGAAAGAATTTCTCCTGAAGCTGGCTCAATCGCTACAATTGCACCAACCTTATTTGTCATCAACTCTTCGCCGAGTTTTTGAATTCTCATATCAATTCCCGAGATCAACCTTTCTCCCGAAACAGCGTTCACATCGTATTTGCCATCGGCATAACTTCCTTGGGGGGTGTTGTGCGCATCGTATACCGTATTAATCACACCCTTTTCGCCCCTTAAAGTTTCTTCATAAGAAAACTCTAAGCCACTTTTGCCCTTATAATCTCCAGGTTTATAAAATCCTTCCGATTTTTCGATATCAACAGGGCTTACTTCTTTTACATAACCAAATAACTGTCCTCCAACACTATCCGGGTAATGTCTGATGGTTCTGTCCTGTGTCCTAAATCCTGGAAAACGATAAAGTTTTTCCTGCAAACGGGCATAACTTTGAACAGAAATCTGTTTGAGGAAAGGTGTAGCCTGATAACTGGATTTTCCTCTGGCTTTTTTAAGATTTTTCCGAACATCTTCAAAAGAAATATCTAATGCCTGTGCAAGTGCCAAAGTATCAAAAGGTTTTACTTCGTTTGGCGTAACCATAAGGTCATATACAGGTTCATTCTGTACGATCACCTTCATGTTCCGGTCTAGAATGGCACCGCGGGCAGGATATTTATAGATTTTTCGTAGAACATTACTTTCTGCAGATACGAACGCTGCATCACTAATAATCTGGATATAAAATAACTTTCCCAATAAAATCAGGGCGATTACAATAAATAATCCTTGAACGATATATTTTCGGTTAAATAATTGATCCATTAGCGTGGCGTTCTTCTATAGAATATAAACTCTACCAATAAAATAATAAGCAGTGTAAAGATACAACTTAAGCCGCATCTCATTAAGGTATAACCAACTTCGGTTAACCTAAATGTTTCTAAAAAGAACAGCACCAGATGATGTGTAGCAACGCAAAGAAAAGCATAAAGCGAAAACCATTGGAAACCCATATAACTTAACGATGGTTCTGGGTCGTCAATTGCGTCGCGGTTTAAACTTATTGAAATAAAAGAAATTCTTACAAAAGCCAATACTACGCATGCCGTAGCATGTACGCCCATGGTATCGTAAAAGGCATCGAGGGTTAATCCTGTTCCGAAAGCCAATAAGTACAGTAAAATATTCGGGATTCCGAATGGAAGCAGCAACAAAAACAGCACATAAATAAATGGTGTAGAAAGATCATAAAAGCCCATGTTCTTGAGCAAGAATATCTGCACAAAAAGTAGTAAAAACCACCTGATTACATTTATAATAATGATTCTACTATTCATTTGGTTTAGCGATGCTTTCTAAAGCTTTTTGCTCATCAGCTTTTTTATCTTTAACCACATATACGTATTGCAATGTGCTAAAGTCAGTAAATAAATTTAATTCTGCTGATAAGAAATTATCATTTGTGGCCACATTTGCCTTGCTAATTTTTCCAACCAAAATCCCTTTGGGAAATGAAGCAAAACCCGAAGTAACAACAGTATCACCAACGTACATTTTAATATGATTGGGCACCTCTTTAACAAATGCCTTTTTAATATCGAAATTTCCATCGCCCCAAACTAATGAGCCAAGTGCATTGTTTTTTTTCAAGGTCACACTAATTTTAGTGTCTTTATGCAGTAATGACTGGATGGTGGCTAAATGTGCCGAAACATCACGGATAAAACCAACTACTCCACGTTGAGGCGCAATAACAGCCATGCCACTTTTAATACCATCAACTGTTCCTTTATTAATGGTCATGATGTTGTTGCGCAAAGTGATCGAATTTTTAATCACCTTGGCTGCCAGGTATGTGTATTGCTGATTGGTAACCGTATCTACCACTTTAACATCTTTAGCTGTATCTACCGTGGTTAATCCCAGCAACTGGCTTTTAAGCTTAGCGTTTTCTGCTGCAAGACTATCGTTAACCATCCCCAGGTTTAAATATCGTTTAAAAACATTTAATCTTTCGTATGCGCTGCCAACTACCTCATTGCTTGAGTTTAAGGTTACGCTTCGCTGATAAGCGTTATTTTTCACCGTGAGGTAAATACCAACGATAAAAAAAATGATAAATAAGAAAAATGCGTTGTATCTGCTGATGAAAATCCAAAGGTTACGCATTGCTCATGAGATATGAGACCTGCGATATGAGATATGAGTTTGAATAATTAGTCTCAAATCTCACATCTCATATCTCAAATCTAGGTTATTGCATTAAGAATTTATATCCGCCAATATTTTTAAGGGCAATGCCAGTTCCACGAACTACTGCACGAAGTGGATCTTCTGCAACGTGAACAGGTAATTTGGTTTTAGCCGCTACGCGCTTATCTAAACCTCTTAACAATGCACCGCCACCTGTTAAATAAATACCAGTTTGGTAAATATCTGCTGAAAGCTCTGGGGGAGTAATCTCTAAAGCTTTTAAAATTGCTTCTTCAATTTTAGAGATCGATTTATCCAAACAGTGTGCAATTTCGGTATAAGAAACCGTGATCTGCTTTGGTACGCCAGTCATTAAATCGCGACCTTGAACTGCAAAATCGGCAGGAGCATCCTGTAATTCAGGTAAAGCTGCACCAACTTCAATTTTAATTTTCTCTGCGGTACGGTCACCAATCATAATGTTGTGCTGACGGCGAATATAATTTACAATATCAGAGTCGAAATTATCTCCCGCAACGCGGATAGATTGATCGCAAACAATACCTGATAAAGCAATAACCGCAATTTCAGTAGTACCGCCACCTATATCGATAATCATGTTACCCATTGGCTCTTCTACATCAATTCCGATACCTACAGCAGCAGCCATTGGTTCGTGGATCAAGTAAACCTCTTTTGCACCAGCAATTTCGGCAGAATCGCGCACGGCACGTTTTTCTACTTCTGTAATACCAGATGGAATACAGATTACCATACGTAAAGAAGGAAACATCCAACCTTTACCGCCATTAAGCATACGGATCATCCCTTTAATCATCGCCTCAGCAGCGTTAAAATCGGCAATTACACCATCTTTTAATGGACGTACAGTTTTAATATTGTCGTGGGTTTTACCCTCCATTTGCATGGCCTGACGGCCAATAGCAATAACTTTGTTTGTAGTACGATCGAAAGCAACAATAGATGGCTCATCTACAACTACTTTGTCGTTATGTATAATCAGGGTATTCGCAGTACCTAAATCGATGGCAACTTCTTGCGTAAACCAGTTAAATAATCCCATGTATAAGGTATGTTTTCTTTATTTTATCAAATCTATACTATTCCTAATGTAAAAATAGCTTTTTTATTGTTTTAAGTTTTATTTTCTTCGGTTATTAATTGTTTTTAAGGCAATTAAAATGTTCAGAAAATAACCAACTAAAAAAACAAAGCAGTAAGACCAAGGCGATTTGCAATATGCTTTAGGCTTTGGTCTTTAGACTTTAAGTTTAACTAGTGTTTAAAATGTCTTACCCCAGTGGTTACCATTGCAATGCCTTTTTCATTTGCTTTGGCAACAGAATCAGCATCTTTAATCGATCCACCTGGCTGTAGAACAGCTGTAATTCCGGCTTCAGCAGCAATTTCAACACAATCAGGGAAAGGGAAGAAAGCATCAGAAGCCATTGCAGCGCCTTTAACACTGAACCCGAAAGAAGCTGCCTTTTCAATCGCTTGTCTTAAGGCGTCAACACGCGAAGTTTGACCGACACCGCTTGCAATTAAAACATCATTCTTAACCAGAACAATGGTGTTCGATTTAGTATGTTTTACAATTTTGTTAGCAAAGAACAGATCTTTTAGTTCTTGTGCAGTGGGTGCTTTATCGGTAACGGTTGTCATTTGTTCCGGACCTTCGATAATTAAATCTTTATCCTGCTCAATTACACCGTTTAATAATGTTTTAAATTGTTTTTTGCTCAATTCGACCTGGTTACGCTGCAAGATAACGCGGTTTTTCTTTTTGCTGAACAGTTCGATCGCTTCTGCTTGGTAAGAAGGTGCAATTAACACTTCAAAAAACAAGTTGTTAATTTCTTCTGCTGTTTCAAGATCAACCTCCACATTGGTAATCAATACACCGCCGAAAGCCGAAACCGGATCGCAGGCCAATGCATCAAGCCATGCCTGTTTAACGGTAGGGCGAGAGGCAATACCACAAGCATTGGTATGTTTTAAGATCGCGAAAGTTGGATCTTCAAATTCGTCAATTAAAGCTACAGCCGCATCTACATCAACCAAATTGTTGTAAGAAAGTTCTTTACCATTAAGTTTGGTAAACATAGCATCTAAATCGCCATAAAATACGCCTCCTTGATGCGGGTTTTCGCCATAACGTAAAGTTTTAGCCTCGGTTACACTTTGTTTAAAAACATCAAGCGGCTCTTCGGTATTGAAATAATTAAAAATTGCAGTATCGTAATGAGAAGAAGTATGGAAGGCTGTTTTAGCGAACGATTTACGTTGTGCTAAAGTTGTTTCTCCATTTTGGGCTTCTAATTGGGCTTGTAAAGTAGGGTAGTCGTTTTTTGATGCGATAATCACTACATCGTTGAAGTTTTTTGCAGCGGCACGGATTAGGGAAATGCCACCGATATCAATTTTCTCGATAATTTCTTCTGGTGTTCCGCCTGCTTTTACAGTTTCTTCAAAAGGATATAAGTCAACAATAACCAAATCAATCTCAGGAATTTCATATTCAGCGATCTGCTCCTGATCGCCAGTTAATGCCCTACGGTTTAAAATTCCGCCAAATACTTTTGGATGTAAGGTTTTAACACGTCCGCCTAAAATAGATGGATAACCTGTTAAATCTTCAACCGCCGTAACAGGAAGGTTTAAATCTTTGATGAATTGTTCTGTTCCACCGGTAGAAAATAATTGTACACCTTGTGCGGCTAACAATTTTACCAATGGCTCCAAACCATCTTTATAATATACTGAGATTAAAGCGTTTTTGATTTTAATGGATTGACTCATTCTACTGAAAATTTTGAGCCGCAAAGGTAGTAAAACAGGGGGATTTATTTAGGTGATGAAACCAATAAAAATGAAATTATTTGTATATTTTTCTTTGTTGGGTATTTTTTATCTTTCATTGGTGTTTTTAGGCTTTGAACCTGCACATCAAATTTACACTAGCTACTTGTATTTCATTGCTTTATTAGAATTTTTTAGTGCTTGTTGCTGGCTTGGAAATTAGCGTACCAATCTTCCAAAACATCAATTACAGGAAGAAGGGTTTTTCCTAAGTCAGTGAGTTTATATTCTACGCGTGGAGGAGATTCTGCAAAAGCCTCCCGTACGATGAGTTTATCGCGTTCCATTTCTTTTAGCTGTGTGGTTAATGTACCCTGACTTAAGAAATTTGTTTCGCGCTTCAGCTCTCCAAATCTTTTGGGACATTTAGCAGCAATGGCTTTAATCAGCATGATTTTCCATTTGCCGCCGATTACCTTAAATACGCCCGTCAACGGAGAGTCATTTAAAAATAAAACTTCATTTGTAATGGCTTTATACTCATTATTAGTACTGTTTTGCATACTTGGTACTGTTTACGTGACTACTTGATTGTCGTTACAGGCTTTTCTTCCTTTGAATTTTAAATATAAGAAAAGCATGAAAAAATACAGAAAATGGTCTACGTTCCTGATCGCCTGTTCGGCCATATTTTTATCCGTGTTAGACCTGTTTATTGTAAATGTGGCACTTCCGTCTATTAAAACTGGAATTAATGGGACAGATGCAGATATGCAGTTTATAATTGTGATGTATATTATAGGTTACGCCTCCTTTCTGATTACCGGAGGACGGGCAGGAGAATACTTTGGAAAGAAAAAGGTATTTCTGTCCGGAATGCTGATTTTTACCCTTGCTTCTTTATCCTGTGGTTTGTCACAATCGGCTGCCCAGCTAAATGTTGCCCGCTTTATACAGGGGGTAAGCGCAGCATTCATGGTGCCCCAGGGCATGGCTTTTATCCCCGATTTATTTCCCGATCAGAAAGAGCGGATAAAGATGTTGGGTATTTATGGTAGTATAGCCGGTGCCGCCTCAGTTATTGGTCAGTTTTTGGGCGGATTAATCCCTGATCTGGAAATTATTTCTGAGAGCTGGCGTTTGATTTTTTTGATCAATGTACCTATAGGCATAACTGCTGCTGTGCTGGGTTTAAAATACCTTAAAGAATTGCCTGTAAAAATTACCGGGAAATTTGATTTAATCGGCAGCTTATTGCTAATGCTAACCTTAACAGCCTTTATTTATCCGCTAATACAGGGTAGGGAGCTGGGCTGGCCGATCTGGAGCATTACTTTATTGCTATTATCGGGTGTATTGCTGCTGGTATTTATTTATTATCAAAAACGAAACATCAGGATGGGGAAGCTTCCGCTTATTAATTTAGGTTCTTTTAAAAATTTCGATTTTAAGATGGGGCTTTTAATTTCCCTGTTTTATTACCTCGTTCAGGATTCTTATTTTCTGATTAATACCGTTAATTTACAAAGTGGCATGGGTATAAGTTCTGCCCGTACCGGGATGTATTTTGTTTGCCAGGGACTTGGTTATCTAATGGCATCAATGTTTTTTACGCCATTGGTGACCCGTTATGGCAAATATATTTCCCTTATAGGATCTGTAATTATGATTACAGCACTGCTTCTTCATTTGATTTTATTTAATTCAAATGATGCGTCACAATTATATATACATATAGTGTTATTTGTGTACGGTATAGGTTGTGGTACCATTTTACCTTCTTTAATGACGATATCGCTGAAAAATATGCCCGAAGATAAAATGGGGACTTCATCTGGTATTTACTTAACACTGCAGCAGATTTCGGTAGCGCTAGGGGTTGCGCTTGTTGGTGGTATTTTCTTTAGTAAACTTCAACATCCGGTTCTGGCTTCGCAATTTCCTATAGCTTATCAATGGGCAACTTTGCTCAACATCGGGTTTCTGCTGATCGTTAGTATATTGCTATTGCTGATGTCAACAATAAAGAAAGCCTGATTTTAGGTTACTTTTTTATCTTCTTCACAATGGTTTCTACTATCCGCGGATAATGCTGGTGCTCGAGCTGCTGCCCCTTAAACTTTACCATTTCCAGATTGTCGTTTTTGTCGATCCTGTAGCGGGCTTGATAAATGTATTCCCCTTCATCATAGTTTTCGTTAACATAATGAATGGTTATACCGCCTTCGGTTTCGCCTGCAGCCATTACCGCGTGGTGCACGTGGTCGCCATACATACCTTTTCCTCCAAATTTTGGGAGAATTGCAGGGTGGATATTTACAATTCTGCCAGGATAGGCATTGATCAGGCTTTTGGGGATCAGCCAAAGAAAACCAGCCAGTACAACGAAATCAATTTCCAGGTTTTTGAGCAGGTCTACCACCTCATCTGTTTTGTAGAATTCATTCTTATCGAAAATATGAGTAGGGATTTCGAAGTTATCGGCTCTTTGTAATACATATGCATCGGCATTGTTGGTCAATACCAAAGATATTTCTATTTCATTACTTCGCTTAAAATGCTCCATCAGCTTTTGGGCATTAGAGCCAGAACCTGATGCAAAGATGGCTATTCTTTTTTTCACTCAAAATCGTTTTGTCCAAAAATAGTATTTTTAAGCCTGTTTTCTTAATGGAAAAGAATTTTTATTCAATTATGTTAAAGTATTATTAATGAATTATTTTAGCGTATTTTTGCCCTTCTGAAACAGGCTTCAATTTTAATGAAAAAAAAGTTGAAAGTGTTTTGTAATTTAAAAACATTAATCCTATATTTGCAACCCGAATTATAGGAAACGAATAAGAAAAATAAAAGGCTAAATAGAAATGGCAAATCATAAATCTTCATTAAAAAGAATTAGAGCAAACGCAACAAAACGTTTACGTAACAGATATCAGGCAAAAACTACACGTACCTTTATTAAAAGATTACGTGCTGCAGAAGATAAAAAATCTGCATCTGATTTATTGCCTAAAGTAATCTCTATGTTAGATCGTTTAGCTAAAAAGAATATTATCCACAAAAACAAAGCAGCGAATAACAAATCAAAATTAACGAAATTCGTTAACGGTTTAAAATAAGCCAATTTTTAAGATATTAGGAACGGCATAGGTTTAACTTATGCCGTTTTTGTATTTATACTTTTTAGAGGAGAGAAACAGAAATAATTTAAATCTTAATTTTTCTTCAATTATTTTACGATATTAGTAAAGGCATCCCAACCAAAAGTTAGGATGCCTTTTTTTTGTGCTAAAAATGGAAAATTACGAACAGAAATTAGGTATAAAGCTATGGGCTGAAGAAGATCGCCCACGTGAAAAACTTTTATTGCACGGCCGAAGACATTTAACAGATGCCGAACTGATTGCTATTTTAATTGGCTCAGGAAATAAAAATGAAACCGCTGTAGATTTAAGTAAAAGGATTTTGTCGTTTTACGATAACAATTTAACAAAACTGGGGAAAGCTTCTATTCTGGAACTATCGAGGTTTAAAGGTATTGGAGAAGCCAAAGCATTGACTATTATAGCCGCTTTAGAGCTTGGTTTGCGGCGAAAGGAAACTGCCGAAGAGGCCATTACTCATGTTACTACTTCTAATGATGTTTATAAGTATTTGCATCAAACTTTCGCTAATCTCAATCACGAAGAGTTCTGGATATTACTCCTAAACAGGTCTAATCGGGTAATCGGTAAATTTTTGATCAGTAAAGGCGGGCAGGCAGGTACAGTAGCCGATCCGAAAATTATTTTTAAAACAGCTTTAGAAAACAATGCGGCAAATGTTGTATTGGCACATAACCATCCTTCAGGAAATTTAAAGCCCAGTGAGAGCGACGATAAGCTAACCAGGGATATGGTGGCTTCAGGAAATTTGCTTGGTCTGTATGTGGTTGACCACCTGATTTTTGCCAATAACCGCTACTATAGCTATAGGGATGAAGATTTAATTTAAAAGATATTAGGTTGTTAAAATACAATTAACGTTAAATTAGTATAATAGCGGCTTAAAATTAGGTGTTACTGGCTGGCCAGTATTAATTAAATTGTGTAATTATTATTTATGAATACTTTAAAAATCATCCCTGTTTTTCTTTTGCTAACCGTTATGGCATTTGCTCAAAAAACGGCAGTTCCAATTAATATCATTACTTATAACATCCGCTTAAATGTAGCATCAGATGGTGTTAACGCCTGGCCAAACCGAAAAGATAATGTAAAAGCTTTAGTGAAATTTCATGATGCTGATATTCTTTGTGTACAGGAAGCCTTACCCGAACAGTTTGATGCGCTTCTGGAGAATTCCAATTTTGATGTAGTGGGTGTTGGTAGAGAGGATGGTAAAAGAAAAGGAGAGTTTTCAGCTGTTTATTTCGATAAAGACCGCTTCATCAAAAAAGATGGTGGAACGTTTTGGCTATCTCAAACGCCTGATATCCCTTCAAAAGGGTGGGATGCTGCACTTAACCGTATATGTAGTTGGGTAAAACTTTATGATAAGCTAAATAAAAAAGAATTTATCGTGTTTAATACCCACTACGACCATATTGGTGTAAAAGCGAGAATCGAATCAGCTAAATTGCTGAAACAAAAGATACAGCAGATTGCTCCTGCACTACCTGTTGTTTTTACCGGCGATTTAAATGTAACGCCAGAAACGGAGGCGATTGCTACCATCAAATCTTTTCTTACTGATGCAAAAGAGGTTTCTGTAGAGCCTCCGTATGGCCCGGCAGGTACTTTTAATGATTTTGATTTTAACAGCGACCTGAAAAACAGGATCGACTACATTTTTGTAAACAAAGGATTTAAGGTGCAGAAATTTGCCGTATTAACTGATAGTAGGGATAAAAGGTATTATTCTGATCATTTACCTGTTTTTTGCAGACTTTGGTTTTAATACATGCTGTTAAAATCGCCATCGCTGTTTCCCTTTCAATTCGAACTTTTTGGTAACCAATACCATTATCACTATATTTTCGAAACCCTGGCATTTATAATCGGAGTGAGGTTATATTATTACTATAAAAGGGGAATTATAGATCCAATATCTGATGAAAACAGGCTGTGGATTATGTTGGGTGCCATGCTTGGTGCTTTAATCGGTTCGCGTATAATTGCTGTACTCGAAACGCCTCAGATACTCCACCAGCTTAGTTTTTCAGTTCTTTATCAAAGTAAAACCATTGTTGGCGGTTTGCTTGGCGGTTTGTTCGGCGTGGAATTAATAAAGAAGATAATAGGAGTGAATGTCGCCTCTGGAGACATCTATGTTATCCCGATTCTGGTCGCATTGATTATAGGCCGCATTGGTTGTTTTTCAATGGGAATTGATGAGCCAACCTATGGTGTCCCTACCCACTTTTTTATGGGGATGGATCTGGGCGATGGAATGCTCCGGCATCCCATCATGCTCTATGAAATGATTTATCTCATGCTTTTGATTTTCCTTTTTAATAGCTTAAAACATAAAGAACTCATTAACGGAGATCGATTTAAATTATTTATGGTGTTGTATTTCTTCTTCCGTTTTTTGATAGAATTTATAAAACCTTACCATTCATTATTTTTAAACTTAAGCAGTATTCATTGGTCGGCATTGTTTATTTTTATTTATTATTACAAATTCATCATCAGAATTTCTAAACAGATTTTACATAAACAGTAAACATTATGGCCAATACCAGAGATTATATATACTACGATTATACCAAAAGTCTTTGCCCGGAATGTTTACAGCTTTGCGATGCGAAAATTGTTTTTCAGGATGCTAAGGTATTTATGCTGAAAAATTGCAGAACGCATGGCGATAGTAAAGTCATGATTGCCGATGATGTAGACTATTACAAACAGATCAGGAATTACAATAAACAATCTGAAATGCCGCTTAAGTTTAACACCAAAGTGCATTACGGTTGCCCTTACGATTGCGGCTTGTGTACCGATCATGAGCAGCATTCGTGTTTAACGGTAATAGAAGTTACCGATCGTTGCAACCTGGCCTGTCCAACCTGTTATGCCATGTCGTCGCCAACTTATGGCAGGCACAGAACTTTGGCAGAAATAGAACGGATGATGGATGTTGTAGTAGCAAACGAAGGTGAGCCCGATGTGGTACAGCTCTCGGGCGGAGAGCCAACAGTACATCCTGATTTTTTTAAGATTTTAGATCTCGCCAAAAGCAAGCCCATTAAACACTTGATGGTAAACACCAACGGTATCAGGATTGCCAAGGATATTAATTTTGTAGAGAAACTGGCCAGTTATATGCCCGATTTCGAAATTTATCTGCAGTTTGATAGTTTCAGTGCCGATGTATTAACCAAGCTAAGGGGCGAAGACCTTCGCGAAGTGAGGAGAAAAGCCATCGATCATTTAAATCAGTTTAATGTATCTACCACTTTGGTTGTTACTTTGCAAAAAGGATTAAACGATCATGAAATTGGCGATATTTTAGCCTATGCACTTAAGCAGAAATGTGTTCGCGGCGTTACTTTCCAGCCTACCCAGGTAGCGGGAAGAAATGATGATTATAATGATCAACAGGGAAGAATCACCTTAACTGAAGTACGCAGAAAAATTTATGAGCAATATCCAACCTTTACCCCACAAGATTTAATTCCTGTGCCCTGTAACCCCGATGCGTTGTGTATGGCTTACGCATTAAAAATCGGCGACGAAGTGATTCCGATGACGCATTTGATCAATCCAGAAGATTTGCTCAACAATTCGAAAAATACGATTGTTTTCGAGCACGATGAAAAATTGAAAGAACATATGCTCAACTTGTTTAGCACAGGTGTTTCTGTAGATTGTGCCGAAGATACTTTTGGCGAACTGATGTGTTGCCTGCCAAGAGTAAAATCAGATAGTTTAAGTTACGATAATTTATTTCGGATCATCATCATGAATTTTATGGATCCCCTTGATTTTGATGTTCGTGCAGTTAAAAAATCTTGTGTGCATATTGTGAGCGATAAATATAAAATGGTGCCTTTCGAAACCATGAATATTTTTTACCGCGATAACAAAATAGATCTGATCAGGGAAAAATTAAATATGAACTAACATGGAAGAAGGTTTATTCGGATTGCTAATTGTTTACTGTCTTACCGCAGTTGTACTCTTTGTGGTGGGGATTATTCAGATTATTATTAAATCATCAAGGAACGAACCTATCAAACCTGGGTTAAAACTGCTTATCATTTCGGTAATTATGGTGGTAATCGGTTTTGGTGCCTGTGCAGTATTGCTGGCCAACAGTTAATCTCAAATTAAGCTCATGGAAATTTTTATTGTATATTGGGTAATTGTCGTAATGTTGTTTGTAATTGGCATCATTCAGGTCATCATAAAAGCGGCTAAAAATCAACCCGTTAAACCTGGTCTAAAACTGGTTATTGCATCGGTTATAATGTTGGTAATAGGAGCAGGAGCATGTGCAGTAATTCTATCTAATTTAAATATTGGTCATTAGTCATTTTTATTGTGTGTTTTAAGCAAAGGTTTTAGCGTTCTTAAGTCTCAGATCTCCTGTCTAGAATCTCAATAATTAACTTCCTCCTTTGACCTTTAAATAATATCTTTGCATTTTAATAAATTGAATATCATTTGGGCTTGTCCCGATCTTGATAATCATTACTTGATTCTCTAAAATGAAAATATCATATAACTGGTTAAAACAATTCGTACAAATTGATAAAACACCTCAAGAACTTTCGTTAATCCTCACCAATGTTGGTTTAGAAGTAGAAAGTGTAGAAAAAGTGCAGCCTGTTGTGGGCGGTTTAGAGGGTTTGCTTATTGGCGAGGTATTAACCTGTATACAGCATCCCAATGCCGATCGTTTGCGCATTACTACTGTTAATGTTGGTGGCAAAGAAAACCTGCAGATTGTTTGCGGTGCGCCAAATGTAGCTGCCGGACAAAAAGTGGTGGTAGCTACAGTAGGTACAACAGTATACCCATTAGAAGGAGAGCCTTTTAAAATAAAAGAATCAAAAATAAGGGGAGAACTTTCTCAGGGGATGATCTGTGCCGAAGATGAAATTGGTTTAGGTAAATCGCATGATGGGATTATGGTTCTTGCCCAAGATACTGAAATTGGGATCAGAGCAAAAGATCATTTTAAAATGGATGATGATTTTGTTTTCGAAATCGGATTAACGCCAAACCGTGCCGATGCCGCTTCGCATTTAGGTGTGGCAAGAGATTTGGCTGCTTATTTCAGAAGTGAATATGAAATGCCTGATATTTCGGCTTTTAAAACGGATAACGAAAATCTGATTATTCCCGTTGAAGTAGAAGATCTGGCCGCTTGCCCACGTTATAGTAGCCTTACCGTTTCTGGTGTTATCGTAAAAGAATCGCCAGAGTGGTTGAAAGATAAGTTAAAAGTAATTGGTTTACGTCCGATCAATAATGTAGTCGATATCACCAATTATGTGCTTCATGGCTTAGGACAACCTTTGCATGCTTTTGATGCCGATAAAATTACTGGTGGAAAAGTAATCGTTAAGAAAGTTGCGGAAGGTACGCCTTTTGTAACGCTTGATGATGTAGAGCGCAAGTTGAGCGCAGATGATTTAATGATCTGCAATACCGAAGCGCCAATGTGCATCGCAGGTGTTTTCGGTGGAAAATCTTCAGGTGTTGATACCCATACCAAAAATATTTTCCTGGAAAGTGCTTATTTCAATTCAGTTTCTGTACGCAAAACCTCGAAAAGACATGGCTTAAAAACCGATGCTTCTTTCCGTTACGAGCGTGGTACCGATCCTGAGATTACGGTAACGGCTTTAAAATACGCGGCTTTATTGATTAAAGAACTGGCTGGTGGCGAAATTTCTTCATCAGTTTCTGATATTTATCCAAGTCATATCAAACCGTTCGAGTTTGAAGTAAGTTATACCAATATCAATAAATTAATCGGTGCAAATATCCCTTCGGCCGAAATCAAACATATTATTACAGCTTTAGGGATTTCGGCAACCAATACCTCTGATGATACTTTAGCTTTAAGAGTACCATCATTTAAAGTGGATGTGACCCGCGAATGCGACATTACAGAAGAAGTATTACGTATTTATGGTTATAACAATATCGAAATCCCTTCAAAAGTAAACGCATCACTTTCTTACAGCATTAAACCTGAAAAAGAAAACACGCATAATGTAATTGCAGATATGCTTACTGCTAATGGTTATGCAGAAATTATGTGCAACTCGTTAACTAAATCGGCTTATTCGAAAAATTTAGACGAGGCCGTATTTATTTTAAATCCGTTAAGCAGCGATTTAAATGTAATGCGTCAAAATTTATTGATGCCGGCCTTAGAAAGCGTGGCCTACAACCAGAACCGTAAAAATGCAGATGTTAAGTTTTACGAGTTTGGTAAAACCTATCATTTAATTAACGAGAAGTATGTAGAACGCCCCAGGTTGTTGTTATTAATTTCGGGGGCTAAACAAAGCGAACAATGGAACCACAATGCTAAACCGGCAACTTTTTATAATTTAAAATCGGCAGTTGATGCCATTATATCGCGTTTGGGCATTGCAAGTTATCAATCTGATGTTTTAAACGATGAAAATTTTGCCTACGGAATTAAATATTTCCATGGAGATAAAACCCTGGTAAGTTTCGGTGCTGTTTCAAAAGCCGACCGTAAAGTGACTGATGTAAACGCTGAAGTATTTTATGCTGATTTCGATTGGGCTACCTTGTTAGATATTGTAAGGAAAAATACAATTGTGCACAAAGATGTTTCTAAATACCCACAGGTTCGCCGCGATCTTTCATTGTTGATTGATCAAAATGTAACCTTTGATACCTTGAAAGGTATTGCATTCAAAACCGATAAAAAGCTGATCAAGGAGGTTGGTGTATTCGACGTATACGTTGGTGATAAATTACCTGACGGGAAAAAATCTTATGCCCTGAATTTTATTTTGCAGGATGAAGAACAAACCTTAACCGATAAGCAGATCGAAAATACAATGCAGAAACTAATCGCGAATTTAATGGCACAAGCTGGTGCAGAAATTAGGAAATAAAATATAAATTCGTATTTTTAGAAATAAATTCATGACTTCTGTTGCAGATCAATTAGATAAAGTATTACAAAAAACGGCTCAAGTATTAGCCTTATGTAATGCGCTACAGGAAGAAAATGATTTATTAAAGCTTGAAAATCAATCGTTAAAAGTAGCACTCGATACGGCGAAAGACAAAAATGTAGAACTTGACGAAAAATTAAGGGTTACAAAATTGGCTAAAAGTATAGAGGGAACAAGCGAAAAATCGCTTGACATTAAGCAAAAAATTAACGATTTTGTGCGGGAGATTGACAAGAGTATTGCATTATTAAAAAAATAATGATGCAGGGAAATCAGAAACTAAGCTAAACAAATGGGAGAAATCTCGATTAAAATAACCATTTCCGACCGTATTTATCCACTAAAGGTGAATATGGAAGAGGAAGAAATTGTGAGACGGGCAGCAAAAATGATCAACGAGCGCATAAAAGATTACCAGGATAATTATGCGGTTAGAGATAAGCAGGATCTTCTTTCTATGGCCGTGTTGCATTATGCAACAGCTGTATTGAGAACAGAAAACAAAGTACAAAACCAAGATACTGCTGTTGCCGATAAAGTTGAAGAATTGGATGTTTTACTCAGTAATTTCTTTTCAAAATAAGGTTCGTTCTTTATATTTTTTGTCACAAGGAATGCAAGGAAGAATCTAGGAGGTAAATCCTGGCTTCTGAACATTTAGCGTATTAGGCTTTCGACTCTATGCGCTCTGCTTCACGACAAAACACGGCATTAGCACAAAAATATAGCCGCAGCTAGTTTTTGAGTTTCAAATTTTATAAAACTTAACACTTCAATATCTATAGGGTTAAGAGGGCGTATTTCATTTGCTATGGCACCTGAAAATGGCTTAAACCCTAATTATGCTTAGTTGAGGTTTAAAATGTATGAGACTTTAAAAAATTAGTTGCGGTTTTTTTTTACATAAAAAACAAAATGGAAATAGTTGAAATATTAGGATACGTATTTGCCGTAATAGCGGGTATAGCTATCGGAGTAGTGGTAGGAAGATTCCTCCTGCGTAACTTGCTTAAACAGCAGGAAGTTGCCGCACAGAACAAAGTGAAAAAGATTTTAAAGGATGCAGAAAACAATGCAGAAATTTTAAAAAAGAATAAACTTTTAGAAGCAAAAGAGAAGTTTTTGCAAATGAAAGCTGAGCACGAACAAGAAGTGAATGCGAAGAATAACAACATTAACCAACGCGAAAATACCATCAAGCAGAAAGAGCAATCGGTAAACCAGCGTATGGAAAATTTTAATAAAAAAGAACAAGAACTCGATAAGCAAAAAAACGTTTTAGAAAAGCAGACCGAAATTGCCATTAAAAAGCAAGAAGAAGTAGAAGTGCTTAAGAACCAACACCTAAAACAATTAGAAACTATAGCTGGTCTTTCTGCCGAAGAAGCTAAAGAGCAATTGGTAGAAAATCTGAAACAAGAGGCCCGTACGCAAGCGATGATGCAGGTGAAAGATATTGTTGATGAGGCAAAACTGACGGCAAGTAAAGAAGCTAAGAAAGTGGTTATTCAAACCATTCAGCGTACGGCTACTGAAGCAGCTATAGAAAATTCTGTATCTATTTTCCATATCGAAAGTGACGAGATTAAAGGTCGTGTAATTGGGAGAGAGGGTAGAAATATCCGTGCTTTAGAAGCCGCAACCGGTATCGAGATTATTGTGGACGATACACCAGAAGCCATTATTTTATCGGGTTTCGACCCAGTAAGAAGGGAAATTGCACGTTTGGCTTTACACCGTTTGGTAACAGATGGCCGTATCCACCCGGCACGTATTGAAGAAATTGTAGCCAAAACGAAAAAACAGATCGAAGATGAGATTGTAGAAATTGGTGAGCGTACAGTGATCGATTTAGGCATACATGGTTTACACCCTGAGCTAATCCGTATGGTTGGCCGTATGCGTTACCGTTCATCTTATGGGCAAAACTTATTACACCACTCGCGTGAGGTAGCTAATTTCTGTGCTACTATGGCTGCAGAATTAGGCTTAAATGCTAAAATGGCTAAACGTGCAGGTTTATTACACGATATTGGTAAAGTGCCTGATGATAATCCAGAATTGCCACACGCAATTCTAGGTATGCAACTGGCCGAAAAATATAAAGAGCATCCTGAAATTTGTAATGCCATTGGCGCCCACCACGATGAAATTGAGATGACTTCGATGATCTCTCCAATTGTGCAGGCATGTGATGCCATTTCTGGCGCCCGCCCAGGTGCACGTCGTGAGGTAGTAGAAAGTTACATTAAACGCCTTAAAGATTTAGAAGAATTAGCTTTATCTTACCCTGGTGTTGAGAAAACGTTTGCAATCCAGGCTGGTAGGGAATTACGTGTAATTGTAGAGAGCGAGCGTATTACTGATGCTCAGGCAGAACTTTTAGCTGCTGATATTTCGACCCGTATCCAAACCGAAATGACTTATCCGGGGCAGATTAAGGTTACCGTAATTAGAGAAACACGCTCTGTAGCTTTTGCGAAATAGATTAAATCGTCATCCTGAACTTGTTTCAGGATCTTAGTAGCAGAAAGATGCTGAAATAAATTCACTGTTGTCCGGAGAAATATTTTTTTGTTTATAAAAAAGGGTAGCTTTAAGTCTACCCTTTGTAGTGTTATATT
>NZ_JACHCQ010000060.1 GCF_014205835.1 Pedobacter sp. AK013
CTCAAGAGGTGTAAGGGATATTAAATTCTTCTTATTCAGATTGTCGAAAATATATGCTTAAAAAAACATCCCCCCCAACTTTTCCGCTTGATCCCAAGGTTTGGACAAGTCAAAACACCGATTTGGCGCAAAAAAACCGCACTTTAAAATGTTCAAAGTGCGGTTGTACCCAAGAGGAGATTCGAACTCCCACACCCATACAGGCGCCAGCCCCTCAAGCTGGTGCGTCTACCAATTTCGCCACCTGGGTTTAAATTGTTGCAAATATATAAATTAACCATTCGTGCGAACAAAAATTCATAAAATATTTTTGAACCGAAATTCCGAAAAAGCAAATCTTTTTAAGTTGGGAATTAAAGCAATTCAATAATGCCGGGTATACCTGGCGTAATTAACCCCAGGTAAGCATTCGGTTCATATAAAGCTAATTCTGTATAAGGTAATTATAAAGTAATAACATTTATGACGGAATTTCGACGGATTTAAGTCGGGGTTTCGTCGGACTTATGACAATTAAACCCGAATAAAACCCGACGTAAATCAGAAGCAAATACAAATTATTTGTTTAGTAATCAGCAATTTGCTATATTGAACATATCAACTAACGCAATCATGGGAAAAATAGAAAGCGGAATTAACGGTGGATTTACCGGAACAGTAGGTGCTGTAACTGGCTATTACCTGAATGGGAAATGGATAATCAGAAGCAAGCGCAGAAAATCGATAAAAAACAAAATAGGCAGCGCAGATCAAAAGGCCTGCAGATCACGCTTTACGATGATGCAAACCTTTTTAAGTCCGATTGTCGGTTTTGTGAGAATTGGTTTTAACATGGAATCGAAAAAGCGAATGATGACGGCACATAATGCTGCAAAATCTTATAACATGTTAAACGCACAAAATGCAGCTGGCGAAATCGACTATGAAGCCCTGCGTTTAACCTTTGGAAATATCAGCGGTGCAACGGACGTTAAACTTGAACAGGATGATATGGGCGTGCATTTCAGCTGGTCGGATAATTCCAATGGCGATTATAACAGGAAGTATGACCAGGTGATGCTCCTGATTTACGACCTAGAAAACAAAATGGCTATTTACGAAACAGGGGGTGCCAGGCGATCAAAGGGAACGGAAACCATAGCGCTATCATCGGTTGCTAAAGGCAGTACATTTCATACCTGGATTGCTTTTATTTCAGATGACAGGACGGAAATATCAATGAGTACCTATTGTGGCACTTTTATTTTTTGATCGTAGCGGAATTAACCGCTATACAATATGATTTTAACATTCAACAGATAGTCCATCATATGCCAGCCTGATGTTTGCCGGCAATTCTTTTTCTACATCGGCATGTTTACCCAGATTATGGCTGATATGTGTAAGATAAGTGGTTTCTGCGCCTACCTTTTCTGCAAAAGCAATGGCTTCGTTTAAGGTAAAATGAGAAATGTGAGCCTCTTTCTGTAATGCATTCAACACCAATATTTTTGTTCCTTTTATTTTTTCAAAACTTTGCTCCGATATGGTTTTGGCATCGGTAATGTAAGTAAAATCGCCAATCCGGTAGCCTGTAATAGGTAATAAATGGTGCATTACTTCAAAGGGAACAATGGTACTTTCGCCGATTTTAAATGCTTCGCCATTAGTTACCGTATGGAGATTAATTTGTGGCAGACCATGGTACCTGGTTTCGGCAAAAATGTAATAAAATTCTCTTTTTAATGCTGTTTGTACCCTATCAGTCGCATAAACATCAATCACCTTGTGTAACAGATAATTAAAGGGCCTGATATCATCCAGCCCGGCAATATGATCTTTATGTTCATGCGTAAACAGAACAGCATCCAGATCCTTTACCTTTTCGCGCAAAAGCTGGTAACGAAAATCAGGACCGCTATCTACCACAATGGTTTTATCACCTGTTTCTAATAAAATAGATGTTCTTAAGCGGTTATCTCTTTTATCAGCAGATAAACAAACTTCGCAATTACATGCAATTACGGGAACGCCCTGCGATGTACCAGTGCCTAAAAAAGTAACTTTCATCTGCTTAAACTTTCCTTTCTATTGATATAATTCCAGTTTTTTATCTCCATTAAAATAATTCGGTTTGTTGCAAAGATTGATAAAATTGCCGTTGTTTTTCATCCAACAGGTTTTCGTCGGCATTGGTTTGTTTAACCAGGGCAACCAATGCGGCAATTTTTCCTTCCAGGTTTGAAAATTTATTGACTACAATAATTTTATTGTGCTCGAGCAGGCAAGAACCTGTTTTAAAATTCCCTTTCTCATAACGAACCTTATAACCCATAGCAAAAAGCAGGGCTTCCAATTTCTCTAAAGTATGGTTTGTTAGTGGCAATGACATTGGAAACAAACTTAGATAAATCTGCGCAGCATTCATAAATACGGGATGAAAATTTTATCAACCAGTGTGTTCATTTCTATTCTAAACAATGTTCTATTGAGTACAATTACTAAGGCGATCGTTATGCTTAGAGATAATTTATAGTATAAAATCAATATTAATGTATATTTTTTTGCCATATACCACTGTCTTGCCTCGGCTCGTCGCCGCCAAAGGGCTCTTTCTTTTTGGCATCAAAAAGACCAGCGAAGCTAGCTTAAATGCCGTTGAAGACATAAAGGCAAATGAAAATGAAGTGCCTCTGTTTTTTTGATGCGCCTGGGGATGTGCAAAAGGCTCATTGCTCGATTGACAAAGCGCTTTGGGTACTTTGGCGCTACAAAATGCGGAGCATTCTTGAGCACAACTAAAAACAACTAAGAGTTGCGAAAAACTACCATGCCCCCGCGGCATAGAGCGGTAGAAAATTTGTATACAAACTATTGTTTTGTCAGTCAATAACCGAAAGGGTGCTGAACTAAATTCAGCATGACGGTAACGTTAGGAATATGTGCTAAAGAACAAACACATGTTTAACTTAGGCAACTAAGATTATTTTTCACCATCCATCCTCGTTTTCCAACCATCTTAGAACACCTTAGTTGATAAAATGAACTAGGATGTTATTAAAAACAAAAAAGGTTCAGCTGTTTCCAACTGAACCTTCCAGGTTTCATCCCGCCTTAGCGGTAATAACAATTATCTTAAATCTACCACCTCAACACCAGGATATTTTTTGGCATCGAAAGCAAAGGTAGTTTCTGGCACATTTACGTTTGGCGAAAAAGTTTTCACATTATAAGTGTATTTGTTTCCATTTTTATCGAACAACACCACATTTGCAATTTGCTTAGCTGCCTTATCAATACTTAAACGTACTTTAAAAATCGATTTTTTAGCATCTACAGGTGTTAAATCAATCATTTGATAAGTTTTAGCGCCAGCTTTTTCATCGCCGGTATAAACGTATTTAAAGCCTTTTTCGTAAACAGTAAAAATCTTAGCAGGATTAATCGCATCGCCACTATTATCTACATTGCTTACCTGCACTTCTTTGTCTTTTTTCAAATAAGTCCATTGGCTTTTACCATCACTAAACAATTCCTGGTTAGTCATGGCTACTTTATACTTATTAGAGTTGGCTTTAACGTACAAAGTACCTTGCTGGGTTTCTTTTACTTTAGCTTTTGGATTATCCAAAGTAAAGGTAAAATCTGTTTTAACTACATTATACGATTTGTATTTTTTACTCACCTCTGCTAAAATGGCTTTAGCTTTCGCATCAGTTTGAGCATAAGTTGAAGTGGTAAAAGCAACTACAACCATTAATGCCGAAATTAATTTCTTCATCTTTTCTTTTTTAAATTTTTCCTTTGAAACGTTAGAGTAGATTATTGTTAAATGGTTTAATCTAATCCTTGTCATCCATACTATTCAAGAACTGTTCCAAAGAATATTCATCTGGATACAAAACTTCGCGTGCTTTACTTCCTTCAAACGGGCCAACAATACCCGCAGCTTCTAGTTGATCGATAATGCGGCCAGCCCTGTTATAGCCTAATTTTAGTTTGCGCTGTATTAAGGATGTAGAGCCCTGTTGATGCATCACAATCAGTCTGGCTGCATCTTCAAAAAACTTATCCCGTTCGTTAGGATCAAAATCAGCCTTACTGCCCTCTCCTGCTTCATCTATATATTCTGGCAGTTGATAAGCATCAGCATAACCGCGTTGGTTACCAATGTATTCAGAAATGCGGTCTACCTCAGGTGTATCAACGAAAGCACACTGTAGCCTGATTAAGTCGCTACCTGTAGATAAAAGCATATCACCCCGGCCAATTAACTGATCGGCACCACCACTATCCAGAATGGTCCTCGAATCGATTTTCGATAATACCCTAAAGGCCAGCCTGGCCGGGAAGTTGGCCTTAATGGTACCGGTAATAATATTTACAGATGGACGCTGTGTGGCCAAAACCAGGTGAATACCAATAGCCCGGGCTAATTGTGCCAAACGTGCAATCGGTGCTTCAACTTCTTTACCTGCTGTCATCATTAAATCGGCAAACTCATCTACTACTAAAACAATGAAAGGTAAAAAGCGGTGACCGTTATTTGGATTAAGCTTGCGTTTAACAAATTTATCATTGTATTCTTTTAAATTTCTAACCTGCGCATCTTTCAACAGATCGTAACGCTGATCCATTTCGATACAAAGCGAGTTTAGCGTATTTACCACTTTTTTGGTATCGGTAATAATGGCATCGGCCTCGCCCGGTAGTTTAGCTAAAAAGTGCCTTTCAATACGGTTAAACAGTGTTAACTCTACCTTTTTCGGGTCAACAAGTACAAATTTTAACTGTGCAGGGTGTTTCTTAAACAATAGCGAAACCAGAATGGCATTAATACCCACCGATTTACCCTGACCGGTTGCCCCTGCCACCAATAAGTGAGGCATTTTAGCCAAATCGGCAATAAACACCTCGTTACTAATGGTTTTACCTAATGCAATAGGCAAATCCATAGTGGTTTGGCTCCATTTTTCGGTATTTAGAATACTGCGCATGGGCACCATTTCAGGGTGTTGGTTCGGTACCTCGATACCAATTGTACCTTTACCAGGCATTGGCGCGATAATACGTATGCCCAGGGCCGCTAAAGAAAGTGCAATATCATCTTCCAGGTTTTTAATTTTCGATATCCTAACGCCAGGGGCCGGAATAATTTCGTAAAGGGTAACCGTTGGGCCAATGGTTGCCTTAATCTTATCAATTTCAATATTGTAATGATTAAGGGTTTCTACAATTTTATTTTTATTGGCTTCCAGTTCTTCGGCATTTACCGAAATTTTATTGGTACCATAATTTTCAAGCAAATCTATTGTTGGGTATTTATAGCCAGATAAATCTAGTTTTTCATCATAATTACCAAACTGTTCAACCAGGTCATCCGATTTTTTATCTTCTTCAGTTTTTTCGATTGTAAAAGCGGGTTCCTTTTCGGCTTCAATCGGTGGTTCTACTACTAAAGGCAGCGATGAGGCTGCAGCAGTAGCCAGTGGCAGATTAGCAGCTAATGGAGATAATACCACAGGTGCTACAGTTTCTTCCTCTTCTTCTTTTTCTTCGTAACGGCTTGGCTGCAATACCACATTTTGTTGTTTACGTTCGTTACCTACAGGCTTATCGCGCACCGGGAATTCAATCGGTGCTGATGGTTCTTCGTAAGTTTTGTTTTTTGCAGCTTCTGTTCTAATGTCGTTTACATAATCTGGCGTTTCGTTATCGAGGTAAACTTCTTTCGCTTTACGTTCCGGAAATTTAAAATCGATATTATAGGCAATGATTAAAATGGTTAATCCGGCAAAAGCAATTAACCCCGCAACACCAGCTGCGCCAATTTGGGCACTTAATAATTTATTACTCCAATAACCAAATTCGCCTTCCAAATAATGTGGCGATTCTGACCAAAAGCTATGTGCAAAACCTAAGGTTAACGAAATAAACAGTAAAAAGAAAAAGCTATAACCTAATGTTTTAGAGATAGAAAGGATTTTAACTTTAAACAATAAACGGTAACCGATAATAAAAAAGGCTAAAACGAACAAGAAAGATGCAATACCGAACCATTCATAAATAAACTGATGCGATAACAAAGCGCCAAATTTACCTAACCAGTTTTGAACCACGGGTGTGGAAACACCAGCTTCCTTTAGTTCTTCTGCTGTTTTAAAAAGATTGCCCCAACCGCCGTTCGCATCGATTACATAACTCTGATCATCTTGCCAGGTAAATAAATACGAGGTAAAAGCAATTAAAAAATATAATGACAATATCACAAAAAACAGGCCTACAATTTTAACTGCACGGCCATCTGCCAAGTCGAAACTTGGCAAAAAATCTCTTTTTTCTTTTGGCTGCCTGCCTGATGATGACCTGCCGGGTGCACTTTCTGCACCTTTATCTCTGAATGTATTGGTTTTAAACTGGTTACCCCTTACCGACATTTTCTATCCTATAATAATTTAATATTGAACAAACTTAGATAAAACTGCGCAGCATTAACGAAAGCCTTACAAAAAAAATAATCACAAATTGCAACCATAGCTGTTATATGCTTTCTACCATGCCTCCCCTTTTTAAAACAACGCATTAAACCCGAGGAAATATATCGTTATATCTTATTTTTATAATGTGCCTTAAATTAAATAAAAATATTCATCAGGCATTAAACCTTAAACAGAAATTATTGTCTATTATTTTAACAACACACAAGTTGTTACGTTTTGTCAAATGAAGCGGATTTTGTTTTAGGTTTTATCCCGTTTTGCCTGGAGAGGTTAAACGGGATTTTTTTTATATAGTCCTTATAGGTTTAAGTCGTTTAATTTATTTTAAAGAGCTCGTTGAGGGCTGAAGCTGCTTAAAACCCCTATGAGGCCTGGGCAGACGATTAAAGTGGTCAATATTATTTTGAAAAGCAGGGTTCGGTGTGCTTCGGTTACAAAAGTCCTGCTATCACTACAAGTCCTCACTCGTTACCTCGTTCCGGGCTTTTCGTTCTATCAGGTTTATTTAACCTGAGTCTGTGGTTCTTAGGCTTTAAGATTAATAGGTTTAAGAGTTTAGTACCAATCTTTCATCAGTACCGGAGCAAAGTGCAGCCCTGCAAAGCCCGCCCCTTTCCCGATTAACCGGGATTAGGGTAACGTCCAAATTAGTTTGCAGTTAACGGTTGGCAATTTTGGCCAAGGGCTCTTTTTAGAGATAGTATAGGATTTTTTAACCGCTAAGGTCTTGGTAGATTGCCTTACACTATATATATTTAGGCATTAAAGTTTACAATTCCTTAATTTTAGTTAATTTAAAGCGATTTTTGAACAATATTATGGGTATAGCGCAACTTGAAGAACAAATTGAGGCCGGGAACTTACAAGCAGTAAAAGAAATTTTGATAGAAAATCCAAAATTGGCAAATATTGCTACTTCTCATCACATTTCGCCGCTATTATTGGCTTGTTACTATAAAAAGCAAGAAATAGCCGACTTAATAGCTGAGTTTGTAGATCATTTAACCTTATTTGAAGCCTGTGCAGTTGGTAAATTCGATGCGGCTACCTTATTGATTTTTCAAAACCCGGAAAGTATAAATGAATTTTCCGAAGATGGTTTTACACCACTTGGTTTAGCCTGCTATTTTGGACATGAAGAATTAGCCCGTTTTCTGGTTTTAAAAGGTGCCGATGTTAACCTGGCATCAAAAAATGGCTTTAATGTATTTCCAATCCACTCAGCAGTAGCAGCTAATAATTTCAATATTACTAAAATGCTGTTAGATGCGGGTGCATACCCAAATGTTTGTCAGAAAGCAGGCTTGGCTCCATTACATACTGCTGCACAATTGGGAAATATTGAATTGATTATTTTACTGTTAGAGCACGGAGCAGAAGTTTCTTTACGTATGGAAGGCGGAAAACTGCCTGCAGATTTAGCTGCAGAAAAAGGCTTTAATGAAATTGCAGAGATTTTAAGAGACGATGACTAGTTCAGTTTGCAATTCTCAATTTTCAGTTAACAGTTTGATCAACTGCAAACTGGATACTGTAACTGTCAACTGGATCATTCCCATATCCGCAGCCGCATTCTTTTCATGTATGTCCTGATATCGAGCACAACAGCTGCCAAAAAATAGAATAATATTGGAAAGCCTACCGCCAAAAACGACGAATAAATAAAAAACAGGCGCACTTTAGCGGTACTCATATTCAGCTTATTGGCCAAATAGGTAGAAACGCCGAAACTCTGCTGTTCAAAATAAGTTATAATCTTCTGTAACATTTTAAGCTTATTTTAAAAATCTTAATCGCAAGCACAAAATAAAAATTATCCTAAACTGAAACCATTATTTTGCTTTCGAACTCTAATTTAGCAAATTTAATTGGTTAAATTTTAATAGCAAACCATACTCGTTTATTCTAAAACCAATTTTTCGAAATCCTGTTTATCTTCGTGTTTAATAAAAAGCGTTTGTTGCTCTTCCAGTCCTGAAAATTTTTTGATCAGTTCTGCCTTAAATTTATGAATATCTACATCTTTATTTAAAATAACAGTTAAGGCATCGGCATTACCCCTAACCTCAATAATCTGATTAGGATATAGTTCTTTTAGCTCGTGTGGAAATTCCATAATATAAAAACGGATTATAGGGTGGAAAGTTTTACCGGAAATCTGTATCTGGTTAAGTTTGTTTTAAAATTTTAATTCCAATACCACAAGATAGGCATTTTTTCTCATCACAATATTGCTTTTTTAGCTGTAAAATTCCCTGAGAGGCAAAGGCGTTCGTTACCTTCACTCCTGCTGCTGTAAATTTATCAGTAATTGCATTTTGTTCAGCAGGCAAACTTTCTAACAGTTTTATTGCTCTACTGATAAAATATGATGTTGCTGTATGTTTCCCATAAGCGAATAAAAACAAGGCTACAGTATTTAACAGCACATTATCTACAGATGTTTTCCCGATCTGCATATTTACTGAGGAGGCTACTTTCTTAAAATGATAATGTGTTTTCCAGTAATCATTTACTGGCAGGTTTTCAAATAACGTACGCAGCCCTGCCACATCCTTTATTTCCATCATTTTAGAAAAAAGATGATTGGCTTTTATAATTAATGCTGCAAATTGTGCCAGGCGGATGGTTGGAAAGTTTTGAGGACGCATGCGCATAAATTTCCACAATGAAACGTTAACGGGCTTAATGTTGTATTTCTTTTGGAGAAACTCAAATTCGGCTTTTAACTTTTGGGGATATTCTTCTTCAAAATGATCGTTTAAAAATCCTGCAGCACCAAAAACCAATGCCTCTATCTGATATGGATTGTTTTTATGCCTGGCATAAATATGCTGCGGAACTGCTTTGGCAAACAGCTCAAAAGGTAAGGCATTTATTTTGAATCCGAAATTACGTGCCATAAAACGGTAGAAAGTCTCATCCCAATTCCCATGTAGTTCGCTTAAGGTTTCCGTAACAGCATTTGTTTTCTGCTCAAAACGCTCCAGCAAGGTTCTTGATAAAAAAGAATCAACAATTAACGCATCTACCTTTCCTATTTGAGCGATGCAAGGAAAATCAGTTAAGGTGAGAAATAGATTTTCGTACTTTCTGATCAGATCGTTAGAAATGCGGCTCTTCAATTCTAGAACAGGTAAAACAGATCCATCCATCCTGTTTATTTCAGCATCATGCTCATAAACTACATGTAAGATTACATTTTCATATCCTGGGTTAACCTGGTGGTTGTGTTTTAACCAATCAGACGATTTTAAGTGAATTTCTACATTTCCTGCCCAGGTGGTATGGCCAATTTCCATTTTTGCGTGAAAAAAATCGGGACCAGCATTTTTATTGAGCAGGCCCGGGTTTATGATTTTCAGATTTTCGCCGCGCGTAGTTTGCAGATCGTTAAAATCGAACGACCTGAACTGCCAAACGTAATGAAGAAAATCTTCCGGAAAATTCATTTCGGAAGATAATGAATTTACTTGGTTTCAACTAACTTATAAGTTTAAATTTTTCTCGACGTCACCCTGAATTTATTTCAGGGTCTTACACACAAAAAAGATGCTGAAACAAGTTCAGCAAGACGCTGAAGAGAAGTTTGGCTTAATTAAATTAGTTCTGCCTTAACTAAAATCTGCTCCATTTCTTGTTGCAGTTTCAACGCTTCTTCTCTGGCCTTTTCGGCAAAGTCTTCACCCTGGCTGGCATAAATAATTCCTCTTGAAGAGTTGATCAATAATCCACATTGCGAATTTAATCCATATTTACACACTTCGCCTAAATCTCCACCTTGTGCACCAACCCCTGGTACCAAAAGAAAGTGATCTGGTGCCAGTTTACGTACATCGCCAAAAGCGGCGCCACGGGTTGCACCTACCACATACATCATCTGCTCATCAGTTGCCCAGGCTTGGGAGGTTTTAATTACTTTTTCAAAGAGCCTGTCTTCCCCAACTTCCTGCAATTGAAAATCGGCATGCCCCATATTCGAGGTTAAAGCCAATAGAATTACCCATTTATCTTTAAAAGTTAAAAAAGGTGTTACCGAATCGCTACCCATATAAGGTGCAACGGTAACCGAATCGAAACTCATCTCAGATGATGCGGCATTGAAAAACGTTTCGGCATACATGGCAGAAGTATTGCCAATATCGCCGCGTTTGGCATCGGCAATAGAAAAAATATCTTTTGGAATATATTTCCAGGTTTCGATTAAGGTTTCCCAACCTTTTTTACCGTAACACTCATAAAAGGCAGTATTGGGTTTATAAGCTACACACAAATCTTTCGTGGCATCGATAATCTGTTTATTGAATTCCAGAATCGGATTTTCATACTTTAACAAATGTTTTGGTATCTTATCTAACGAAGAATCTAATCCGACACATAAAAATGAACGTTTTTTTTGTATCTGCTCGAAAAGTTGCTGCTTGGTCATATATGGGCTTATTTGCTGCAAATATGAAGATTTTTAAGTTTTCTGAGCGATAAAATAATGTGCACATTAATTATTTTTATAAACATTTTAAACTTTTGCTTGCAGATTACGTTTCAAATACATACAATTGCACCATAATTTCTCAACCGTTTATCTGAATATCCCAGAAAAATTTATCAAGACTTGTTTTTTGTTACCATTTTTTAGAAGCAAATATTGCTTTTTATTCAGCTTGTAAACAATTATGAAACAATTTGAGCATTATCCCTAATGAACTCATTTAATGTTTTATAGCCTTAAGAATTTATACACAATTGAAAAGCCGGGCTTACGCTAACACAAATATTTTTTAAGCCTGTGTAGATTTATAACAGAAAACATCCGTTATAAACAAATGAAAAATTTCTTGAAACATATATATTTAGAATGTTTAGTAAAACAGAATTAAATGATAAGCTCACAACAGAATTACGTGAGCTAGCAAAAAGCTATGGCATTGAAGGTGCCGACTCCTTAAGAAAAATCGACCTTGTTGAAGTCCTTTTACACCAACAAGAAATTATAAATGCCGCTAAAGCTGGTGCAGACCCTTATAGCGAAATTGAACCTATAGCAGCTGCTCCTGCACCTAAAACTAAAGCTGTAAAAGCCCCAAAAGTTACGGCTGCAGCAGCAGCTACAGTAGTAGCCGATAAGCCTGATGTAACTACAGCCGATAAGCCTGTTAAAAAAAGGGCAAGGTTAACAAAAGCCGAACCTGTAACACCAATTGAAAAGAGAAGAGATGCTGTAACATTATTTGATGAACCTCAGCACCAACAACAGCCAGAAAGACAGCCCGACAGAATTGTTGAAGCGGAAGAAAGTGTAAAACCAATCTCTGCTTTAATAGAAGAAAGTGCAGAAGTACTTCCGGTAGCACCAAAACAAAAACAAGAGCCTAAAGAAAAGCAGGAAAAACCGCAACGCGACGAAAATCGCCAGCAAAAACAACCAGGCGGTGGCAATCACCACAAGAACGAAAACAGTTACTCTAACCTGGATTTCGATAATGTAATTACAAATGAAGGTGTTTTAGAAATTATGCCAGATGGTTACGGTTTCTTACGCTCGGCAGATTACAACTACTTAACTTCTCCTGATGATATTTATGTATCTCAGTCTCAAATAAAACTTTTCGGATTAAAAACCGGTGATACTGTAAAAGGTAGCATCCGTCCGCCAAAAGAAGGTGAAAAATATTTCCCATTGGTTCGCGTAGAAACCATTAACGGCAGAATCCCTGCTGAGGTTCGCGACCGTGTTCCTTTTGATTATTTAACGCCGCTTTTCCCAACCGAAAGATTAAACCTATTTACGGATACGAACAATTATTCTACCCGTATTATGGATTTATTTACCCCAATTGGTAAAGGACAGCGTGGTTTAATTGTTGCCCAGCCTAAAACGGGTAAAACCAATTTATTGAAAGAGGTGGCTAATGCAATTGCTAAAAACCACCCCGAAGTTTATTTAATTATCTTATTAATTGATGAGCGCCCAGAAGAGGTTACCGATATGGCCCGCAGTGTAAGAGCTGAGGTAATTGCCTCAACTTTTGATGAGCCGGCTGAACGTCATGTTAAAATTGCCAACATTGTTTTAGAGAAATCGAAACGCCTGGTAGAAAGTGGACATGATGTAGTCATCCTTTTAGATTCGATTACACGTTTGGCGAGAGCATATAACACTACAGCCCCAGCATCAGGTAAAATATTATCAGGTGGTGTTGATGCCAATGCTTTACATAAACCAAAACGTTTCTTCGGTGCGGCCCGTAACATCGAAAACGGTGGTTCATTAACCATTTTGGCTACAGCATTAACCGATACAGGTTCTAAAATGGATGAGGTGATTTTTGAAGAATTTAAAGGAACTGGTAACATGGAACTTCAGTTGGATCGTAAATTATCTAACAAGCGTATTTTCCCAGCTATCGATATTACGGCATCAAGCACCCGTCGCGACGATTTATTACACGACAGAGATACGTTACAACGCGTATGGATATTACGTAACCACCTGGCTGATATGAACAGCCAGGAAGCGATGGAATTTGTTCAATCTCAAATAAAAGGAACAAAAAGTAACGAAGAGTTCTTAATTTCGATGAACAGCTAAATAAGGTTAAGGGTTGGAAGGTTGAGGGTATAAGGGTTTTCCTACAGCCTTCCGCCCTTCCAGCCTTCCAGCCTTCAAATCCTATGAAAAAGCATCTCCCTAATGCGATTACCTGTGCAAACCTTTTATCTGGTTGTATCGGAATCGTTTTTGCATTTAAAGGCCATTTAGAAACCGCAGCTTATTTCGTTATTTTCTCCGGAATTTTTGATTTTTTTGATGGCATGGTTGCCCGCTTATTAAATGTTAAATCTGCAATAGGAAAAGACCTGGATTCTTTGGCTGATATGGTAAGTTTTGGGTTCTTACCAGGTGTAATTATGTTCCATCTTTTAAAAGGAAGTGATTATGCATCAGATTACCTGCCATATTTTGGTTTTTTAATCACTATTTTTTCCGCCTTGCGGTTGGCCAAATTTAACAATGATGAAAGGCAAACAGAAGATTTTATTGGCTTAAATACACCAATGAATACTTTGTTTATTTGTTCGTTGCCATTTATTGCCAACGATTATCCGCAGATTATTGCTTCTAGCATTTTGCTGATTGCCATTACAGCAATTACAAGCTTCTTACTGGTGAGTGAAATAAAAATATTCTCTTTAAAATTCAGCGATTTAAGCTGGGCGAAAAACAAAATCAAATTTATTTTCCTCATCCTATCGGCTATATTAATTGCTATTCTAAAATTTGCGGCAATACCCTTTGTTCTGGTATTGTATATCGCTTTGTCTTTTCTGCATTTTAAGGGCGCAACCCCAATAAGTCAACCTAAGGGATAATTTATTGCATCACAATCATCATGAATGATAGGAGAACTTAAGAGAATAAAATCTCCGCTGAGGATCGTCATTGCTGTAAAGGCTTTTTCAGCCGACGAAGCAATGACGATTTTTTTTGAGTCTGTCAATAGTAGCGTAATCGAAAGTCACTATCAATCGTTCAATAAGAAAAGAAAGTGCACGGTCGTTGGTCGTATAAACTGGATGCTTTAAAGCTTTTTAACTTCAAGTGGATCATCAATATTGCGACAGATTGATAAAATTGTTTTTCCGAGTACAGGATGCAAAACATCAGGCGCAATTTCGGCCAGGGGTTCCATCACAAATTTTCTGTTCTGCATATGCGGATGAGGTACCTGAAGTTTATCTGGAATATTGATGATTTGATCTCCAAAAAGAATCAGATCGATATCAATTAAGCGTTCTCCCCATTTATCTTTCCTCACCCTGCCCAGTTCCTGCTCAATGTTTAATGCAAGATCTAAAACTTCCAATGCACTTAAATTAGTTTGCAAGGCCACAGCCTGGTTTAAAAATGCAGGCTGATCGGTTTTACCCCAGGCAGCGGTTTCGTAAAGAGATGAGAAGGCTATCACCTTACCAATTTTATTGTTCAATAGTTCGATGGCTTTTTTCAAATTAGCCTCCCTATTGCCTAAATTTCCACCCAGTAACAAATAAGCCGTATTGCACTCTAAAGCTTTATTAAGCATCATGTATTTTTATATCTTTACAGCACAAAATTAAAACATTTAAATGAGAGAATTCTTTAAGTATTTATTTGCCTCTATGTTGGGCTTTTTCTTATCAATAGTCATTGTATTTATTATCGGCTTCGTAGTTGTAGTGGGTTTAATATCTTCTATTGATAACGACAAAACGGTTGTTGTATCTAACAATTCGGTACTATTCCTAAATTTAGACCAAGCCATTACAGAACGTACGCCCAAAAATCCATTCGGAAACCTACCTATTGTTGGGGGTGAAGAAAAAGACGGCATTGGCTTAAACGACTTCTTAAAAGCGATACAAAAAGCCAAAACAGACGATAATATTAAATGTATTTACCTGAATGTGAGTAGTCCGAATGCAGGTTTTGCAACTTTGCGCGAGGTTAGAAATGCGCTGATTGATTTTAAAAAATCTCATAAAAAAATTATTGCATACAGCGAAGTATATACACAAGGGGCTTACTATTTAGCTTCTGCAGCTGATAAAGTATATTTAAACCCCGAAGGTGCTTTAGAATTTAAAGGTTTTAGCTCTGAATTAACTTTCTTTAAAGGAACTTTAGAAAAAGTTGGTGTAGAAATGCAGGTTATCCGCGTGGGAAATTACAAAAGTGCAGTTGAGCCATTTATTTTAGATAAAATGAGTGATTACAATCGCAAACAGGTTACCGCTTATGTTGGTGGCTTGTACAATACTTTCTTAACTGATATTGCACAGAGCAGAAATATCCAAAAAGACAGTCTCTATAACATTGCCGATAATTACGAAGTACAGCAGCCACAAGATGCCGTAAACTTTAAAATGATCGATGCTTTAAAGTACAAAGATCAGATTTTAGAGGAATTAAAAGGATTATCTGGTAGAACCAGGGGAGAGAATGTCCGTTCTGTTTCTATTAACGACTATGCCAAAAACAATAGCGATACGGGTGAAGGAAAAGACAAAATTGCTGTGATTTATGCCAACGGAGAAATTAGCGGCGGCGAAGGTTCTGATAAACAGATTGGATCGGAACGGATTTCCAGAGCCATCAGAAAAGCCCGCTTAGATGACGATATTAAAGCGGTTGTACTCCGTGTAAACTCTCCCGGAGGTAGTGCACTTGCTTCAGACGTAATCTGGAGAGAGGTTGTATTAACCAGAAAAGAGAAACCGGTTATCGCATCCTTTGGCGATGTAGCTGCATCAGGCGGTTATTATATTGGTTGTGCTGCCGATAGTATTTTTGTTCAACCGAATACCATTACCGGTTCTATAGGTGTATTTGGTATTATCCCGAATTTCCAAAATTTAATGACCAATAAACTGGGCATTACATTTGATGGTGTTAAAACCGGTAAATATGCTGATATTATGGCCACTAACCGCCCTATGACTGCAGGAGAAAAATTCATCATCCAAAATGAATTAAACAGAATTTACAGTGGTTTTGTGAGCCGTGTGGCCGATGGCAGGAAGAAAAGCAAAGCTTATATCGATAGCATTGGCGGTGGCCATGTTTGGATTGGAACAGATGCCGTTCAAATTGGCCTGGCCGATAGAATCGGAAGTTTTAACGATGCCATTAAAGCGGCTGCTAAAAAAGCTAAATTAAAGAATTATAAGGTGGTAGAATATCCGGATGTAATAGACCCATGGAAATCGTTAATGGACGAGGGTACAGACAGGATTAAAACCTATTATACCAAACAAGAACTTGGCGATAATTATATGCTTTACCAACAGATGAAAAAAGTGATTGCGAGCTCTGGAATTCAGGCCAGAATGCCTTTCGAAGCAGTAATTAAATGATAATTAAACCTCGCAGGTTTTGAAGGCTGAAGCGTTAAAAACCTGCAAGGTCTAATCTAGTAATAGGATTTTGTTTAACTATACTATCGTCATCTCGACTGTAGCGCAGCGAAACGGAGAGATCTTTAAATTTGCCTTGAGGCCTTTATTAAAAGATTTCTCGACTCCGCTCGAAATGACGGATTAACTACTCAATCAACTTCCATTCGGGATGCAAAGTAAGATAAGTCGCATTAACCGGAATATTCACCTGATGAACCGTTAAAGAAATACTTTTTCCCTTTAAAAATTCAAAGCCAATCCCGCCATCTTTGGCATCATAAACCGTTACGGTATCTTTATTTTCATTTAAATAAGAAGAAAGTTTTTTAATGTTTGGAAATTTTAGCTTAATCTCTTGCAAAGTTGCCCCTGTAGCCAAGCCATCTTTTGTTTTAAATCGATTTGAGGTAATCCTGATCTGTTTTACATCCTTAACACGCATACTGGTATCTCGGTAAGAAGAATATACAGCAATTTCATCACGGTGTTTTGCCGAATCTTTGCTGTACCAAATCCCCCAGGCTTTCCCCATGGCAGCATCACCAGCATCAGGTTTGCCAAGCTTTTTAGTTACCTGCTCTATATTTTCTCCTAAAGTTATTTCACCAACCGAACGACCAGCTACAACCAAAAACCGTTTATCTACAGTTTGCGCCGGTACAACAGCGATGTTTGTTACCGAATCGGCTTTATTTTCATCTTTTTTATTTCCAGATTGGCAGGCAGCCAAACTTATACTTAATCCTAAAAGGATAATTTTTATAGGTTTCATCCGTGTAAAACAACGCTTTAATAAAATTGTGTTTAGAAATTGATGAGCTCGGTCAAAATTTGAGGCATTATTTCCTAATTTTACCCCTTATGGAAAATAAGACCATTGCCCGCACCTTACGTCTCCTATCGCAGTTAATGGAACTGCATGAGGAAAATCCTTTCAAGATCAAATCTGTTGCAAATGCCTATTTCAAGGTGGATAAACTGCCTTTTGCCTTAAAAGACAAACCTTTAGATGAATTAGATAAAATTGAGGGTATAGGTAAAGGACTGGCTTCCAAAATCATAGAACTTCTCCAAACAGGAGAATTAAAAGAACTTAACGAAATTCTCGAAAAAACACCAGAAGGTGTAGTAGAAATGCTGGCTATAAAGGGCATCGGACCAAAAAAAATATTCATTATCTGGCGTACCTTAGGAATAGAAAGTATAGGCGAACTATATTACGCCTGTAACGAAAACCGCCTGATTGAAGCCAAGGGTTTCGGGTTAAAAACGCAGGAGGAGATTAAAAATGCCATTGAGTTTAAACTGGCTGCAAATGGCAGATTTTTATATGCGCAGGTTGAAGGTTTTGCAAAAACCTTATTTACCCAACTTTCTGATTGGACTGCAAAAATTGATAACCACGCCCTTTTGGGTTTCGCTGGTCAGTACCGTCGCGCTTGTGAGATTATTGATGAATTAGAAATCGTAATCGGTACAGCACAAATCGATGCCATTAAACAAAACTTACCCGTTTTTGCTCCACTTTCACTTATCGAAGCTGAAAATGCTTTCATCTGCACTACAGAAGCAGGTTTTAGAATCAAGATTGATGTGGTAGAAAAAGCTGATTTTTATTTGCAATGGTTCAGCTTAACTGGAAATACAGCACATGTTGAAAAAGTATTGGCATTAGCTGGCGATGGACCTTTCGCAAACGAAGAAGAAATTTACAGTAAAGCGGGTTTATCTTTTATCGAACCCGAGCTTCGCGAAGATTTTGATGAAATTGAACTGGCGAAAGCCAATAAACTTCCAACTTTAATCCGATACGAAGATTTAAAGGGCAGTTTGCACAACCACTCTACCTGGAGCGATGGCGTACATACGCTGGAGCAAATGGCTATATACTGCAAAGAAAGCTTAAATCTTCAGTATTTAGGAATCTGCGATCATTCTAAAACTGCTGTTTATGCAAAAGGCTTAAACGAACAGCGTGTTTTTGCACAGCACCAGGAAATAGATGAACTAAATAAAAAACTCGCTCCCTTTAAAATTTTCAAAGGTATTGAGAGCGATATTTTAAGTGATGGCTCATTGGATTATGCTGATGATATCCTTAAAACATTCGATTTTGTTGTAGCCTCTGTACACAGCAACCTCCGCATGGACGAAGACAAAGCAACCGCACGTTTATTAAAAGCTATCGAAAATCCGTATACTACCATCTTAGGTCATCCAACGGGTCGCTTATTGTTGAGCAGGGCCGGATACCCGATAGATTATAAAAAAATTATTGATGCCTGTGCAGCCAACAAAGTGGTAATCGAAATCAATGCCAATCCTTTACGTTTAGATTTAGATTGGCGCTGGCACCGTTATGCACTCGAAAAAGGTGTTTTATTGTCGATAAACCCCGACGCGCACCGCACCGAAGGTTTTCATGATATGCATTACGGTATTTTAGTGGCCCGCAAAGGTGGCTTAAGTGCCGATAAATGTTTAAATGCTTTTACTTTGGAAGAGATAATGGCGTATTTTGCCAATAAGAATCTTTAGTCTTTAGGGCGAAACAGGTATAAAATAATCTTGTTTAAATCTAATAAATAAATCGTTGTAATCGCTAAACCTATGCAATCACCCGTAAGCATGTTTCGACTACGCTCGGCAGACAATAACCATAATAACCATAAGGAATCTTTTAATATCTTTGCCCCATGATAAGTGAAATTGCCAACCGCATATTTAATCAGGTAATTACAGACTACCACAAGTTTGATGATATTGACCATCCGATTGAAAACCCATATGATGCCGAAAGTTTAGAGCATCTTTTTTATATTAAAAACTGGATTGATACCGCTCAATGGCACATGGAAGATGTAGTACGCAACCCGCAGATTGACCCGGTTGAAGGTTTGAGCTGGAAAAGGCGTATTGATGCGCAAAATCAGGTACGTACGGATATGGTTGAGTTTATTGATGGCTATTTCTTAAACCTTTATCAGGGAATTTCGGCTTTGCCAGATGCAAAAATCAACACCGAAAGTCCGGCTTGGGCAATAGATAGGCTTTCTATCCTGGTACTAAAAATTTACCACATGCAGGAAGAGGCTGAACGTGAAAGTGCATCAGCCGAGCACCGCATGCAATGCCAGACTAAATTAAATGTACTGTTATCGCAACGCGAGGATTTATCAAACAGTATAGACGAGTTATTGGCGGATATTGAGGCAGGCAAAAAATACATGAAAGTATACAAACAAATGAAAATGTACAACGATCCGAGTTTAAATCCGGTATTGTATAATAAATCATAGAAAAGCGGAAAGACCAAAGCTGAAAGCGAAATTCATGTCATCAACCCAAAAAATTATTGTTTTACGTTTTTCGGCTATGGGCGATGTGGCCATGGTAGCTTCTGTTTTACAAGAATTTTCTGCGCAAAACCCAACAGTTGAGCTAATTATGGTAAGCCGGCCAGCTTTTAAACCCTTTTTTGATCATATTCCCAACCTCATCTTTCACCCTATCCAGCCTAAAACCATTCACAAAGGAATTAATGGCTTATATAAACTCTATCAGGAACTTCGCACTTATAAACCAACCGCAATCGCCGATTTGCACGATAATTTGAGAAGTAGAGCAATTTCTACTTTTTTTCGTTTAACAGGAACAAAAATCAGGCGGATAAACAAAGGAAGAGCTGAGAAAAAAGCACTAACCCGTACCAATAACAAGGTTTTTAAACCACTGAGAAAAACTGTTGAACGTTATGCAGATGTTTTCCGCGAATTGAGCTTTAATGTTAAGCTAAGTCACCAAATAAATAGATCTCCGCAGCAAATTCCGACAAATGCACAACATTTGTTCACCAATAACGCCACAAAAAAAATAGGCATCTCCCCTTTTGCACAGCATGTTTATAAAGTGTATGATTTGGAAAAAATGGAAGCGGTAATTGCCTCGTTAAGTGGATTGGGTGATGAACTTTTCATATTTGGTGGTGGTAAAACCGAGCAAGCAGTTGCTGAAAACTGGACTAAAACGTATAAACATACTTATAATTTAATCGGCAATTTTAACTTAACGGAAGAGCTTGCCATTATCTCGAACTTAGATGTAATGTTGAGCATGGACTCATCTGGCATGCACATAGCATCACTTGTTGGCATACCCGTTATATCTATTTGGGGGCCTACACATCCTTATGCAGGCTTTTTAGGGTATGGACAACTGGAAAGCGATTGTATCCAGATCGATCATCCAGCAAGACCAAATTCAATTTATGGAAACAAACCTTGCGTCTGCGGTGTTGAAAACTGTATAGATTTAATTAAGCCCGAAACAATTGTAAACAAAATTAAAGAGAAACTCAATGGCTAAGCAACTACTTTTGGTCCGCCATGGCAAATCGGATTGGGGAAATATAGATTTAAGTGATTTCGACCGCCCGTTAAATAAACGAGGTAAAGAAAATGCACCAGAAATGGCCGAAAGATTGGTTAATAGGGGTTTCAAAATAGATCTGATCGTAAGTAGCCCTGCTAAAAGAGCCAAATCTACTGCCAAATATTTTGCAGAAGCCTACGATATAGAACATATCCAATTTGAAGAATCTATTTACGAAGCCAATACCACAGCCCTACTTAAAGTGGTTAACGGATTAAATAATGGCGCAGACCATGTAGTAATGTTTGGCCATAACCCCGGTTTTACAGATTTTGCGAACGAGTTATGTGATGCCGACATTTACAACATTCCTACAGCGGGCATGGTATTAATTTCTTTTCCTTTTGATTCGTGGCAAATGGTAAGCAAAGGAACAGGAGAATTGATATTTTTTGATTACCCGAAGAATAGTGATGAAGTTTAAGGCTTTTTACCATTAAGGGATTAAGAACATTAAGGCTTAAATTCATTGCAGATTGGCTTTAGCCAACTGCAATGAATACTTAAAACGGCTTAGCTCATTGGCGCTGCAAAGGTCTTTTCCGACAAGCACAATCTGTCGTAAAATAAACCCGGTAGTAGCGGCAGCCCCCCGATCCTTCATCGGGGCAATAGCGAATAACGGGACTGAAGAAGCCAAGAACTACTGGCAAACATTTCCAAAAAAATATAATCACAAATCCGATACGTATATCACAAATTCGATAGGAATATTACAAATCAAATAATTTTATTACCTTTGAATATATAAAACGAAAATCTGGCAATAGACATTTCGGTGAATTCATAACCTAAACTCTTCTGGTTATTTCATAATTCGTATCGCCAGAAAATTTATCCATTAATTTATCTGAACATGAGTTTTGACTATAATACTACGCGTAGCCATTTAATTTTATCGGAATATGGCCGTAACGTACAAAACATGGTGAAGTATATCTGCGAATTACCCACCATTGAAGAACGTAATAAATATGCCCAGGCGGTTATCGACCTGATGGGTTTTTTGCAACCACATTTACGTGATGTTGCCGATTTTAAGCATAAACTTTGGGATCACCTGCACATTATTTCTGGTTACCAGATTGATGTTGATAGTCCGTACCCAAAGCCATTAATAGAAAATGCTTACATTAAACCAGAGCCTCTTGCCTATCCGCAGCAACGCATTACCTACAAACATTATGGTAAAACAGTTGAAAATCTGATCGAAAAGGCCATGCGTGAAGAAAATGCCGAAATTAAGAAGGCAATGGTTCAGAGCATCGCAAATTTTATGAAAATGGCTTATGTTACCTGGAATAAGGATAATGTGAGCGATGATACCATTATTAAAGATCTAAAATACCTTTCTGGCGGATTGTTATCACTCGACGAGGGTGTTAACTTAGCTAAAGTAGAATTTAGAGCGCAAAATCCTCGCCAAAGCAATAATAACAATAACCGGGGCAGAAGCAACAACAATAACAACAACGGAAAAAACCGTCAAAATAACAACAATAATAACCGTCAACGCAACAACAACAATAAATCTAAATATTAATAACCATGCGTCATTCTGAACTTGATTCAGAATCTTTGGAATAGATGCTGAAATAAATTCGGCATGACGAACGGGTTAGCAAAAGAAAAATATATGAACGCATTTGAGATAACAGGCGGAATTAAATTAAAAGGCGAAATTACCCCTCAGGGAGCCAAGAATGAAGCTTTACAGATTTTGTCAGCTGTATTGCTCACCGAAAAAAAAGTAACCATCAGTAATATTCCTGATATTAAAGACGTAAACAAACTGATTGAATTACTTGGCGATTTAGGTGTTACCGTTGAGCGCATTAATAAAGATACCTATACTTTTGAAGCCAAAAATATTGATTTAAATTTCTTTGAATCTGATACTTTTAAATCGAAAGGTGGTGGTTTACGTGGTTCGATCATGATTGTTGGACCATTGTTGGCACGTTTTGGAAAAGCAGCAATCCCTAAACCGGGTGGCGATAAAATTGGCCGCAGAAGATTAGATACCCATTTTATTGGTTTCGAAAAGTTAGGTGCTAAATTCGTTTACGACAGCAAAAAAGCTTTCTTTAACGTAGATGCCACCAATTTACAGGGTGCCTACATTCTACTGGATGAAGCATCTGTAACCGGAACGGCAAACATTGTAATGGCTGCTGTTTTAGCTAAAGGTACTACTACCATTTACAACGCTGCCTGCGAGCCATATTTGCAACAGCTTTGCAAAATGCTTAACCGCATGGGTGCAAAAATTTCGGGCATTGGCTCTAACCTGCTTACCATTGAGGGCGTTAAAGTATTGGGCGGAACTGAGCACAGAATGTTACCAGATATGATCGAGATCGGTTCATTTATCGGTATGGCTGCCATGACAGAGTCGGAAATTACCATTAAAGATGTTTGTTATGATGAACTGGGCGTAATACCAGAGGTTTTCAAAAAACTAGGTATTAAATTAGAGCGTCGTGGCGATGACATCTATGTACCATCGCAAAAACATTACGAAATTGACACTTTTATTGATGGTTCGATTTTAACCATTGCCGATTCGCCATGGCCAGGTTTTACCCCCGATTTATTGAGTATTGTTTTAGTTGTAGCTACACAGGCAAAAGGAAACGTGCTCATTCACCAAAAAATGTTTGAGAGCCGTTTATTCTTTGTTGATAAACTGATTGATATGGGCGCACAAATTATTTTATGCGACCCGCACCGTGCTACCGTTAATGGCATTGATAAAAAATACAAACTTCGCGGCATTAGCATGACTTCTCCTGATATCAGGGCCGGTGTTTCCTTGCTAATTGCAGCTTTATCTGCAGAAGGCAAATCGACGATCTATAACATCGAACAGATTGAACGTGGCTATCAGGATATCGATACACGTTTACGTGCCTTAGGCGCACAGATTAAGCGTGTAAATGCTGATGCACCGAGCCACTAAAGGTAGAAGCAGAAAGACTAAGGCTTAAAGCTAAATAGCATATAGCAAAATGCCCAGGTAAAATTTTACTTGGGCATTTTTTATTTTGATCTCATTTTAAGGGAATCGTCATGCTGAATTTATTTCACTGTTGTCCGGAGAAATATTTTTTTGTTTATAAAAAAGGGTAGCTTTAAGTCTACCCTTTGTAGTGTTATAT
>NZ_JACHCQ010000061.1 GCF_014205835.1 Pedobacter sp. AK013
TTTTAAAACATAAACAACCTTAATTAGCCAATAAGCCTTATTTATCTTCAATAATCAATTTTAACCGGACAACAGTGAATTTATTTCAGCATCTTGTCTACAAAGGCCCTGAAATAAATTTACTTCGTAGCTTTCCGCTTCGCTATAGGTCAGGGTGACGTAACTAAAAAATCTTCTCTATGTGGGTTAAAAATATCGATTAACAGGCCTGCTTCTAAACAAACCACACCATGAAATACATTAGATGGGGCAAAGAATACATCACCCACATTTAATATCTGCTTATCATTGCCCATACTTACTTCAAAACTACCATTGGCTACATAACTCATTTGCAAATGAGGATGATTGTGTATGGTACCAATGGCGCCTTTTTCAAAGCTTACTTTAACCAACATCAACTGCTCATCGTAAGCCATAATTTTGCGTTTAACGCCTGCTCCTAAATCTTCCCAATCGATATCGCTATCAGAAATTAATGTTTTGTTGGTTAAGTCTTGGAAATTCATTTTTTTTATTTTTTACGTTAAAAAAAATCGTCATCTCGACTGGAATGCAGTGGAGTGGAGAGATCTATTTTTGATAGATTTGGCTTCGCTGAGCCTTCGGGTTCTCGACTTCGGTGCACTCCGTTCGAAATGACGGAAATATCTATACGGTAAAACCTTTAAACCAAATATTCAAACAGAGTTTGGTCTTGGTTTAGTTCAATAATTTCAAATTTAAAATCTTTCATACGTTGCAGTAAACTGGCATAATCATTTTTATTAGAAAGTTCTATACCAACCAATGCAGGACCGTTTTCTCTATTTGTTTTTTTAATAAACTCGAAACGGGTAATATCATCCTGTGGACCTAAAACCTCATTTACAAATAATTTTAAAGCGCCTGGTCTCTGTGGGAAACGTACAATGAAATAATGTTTCAAACCTTCAAATAGCAAAGATTTTTCTTTAATCTCCTGCATACGCTCGATATCGTTGTTTCCACCGCTTACAATACAAACTACCGTTTTACCTGCAATCTGGTCTCTAAGCTGATCTAATGCAGCCACAGAGAGCGCTCCGGCAGGTTCAACAACAATAGCATCTTCATTATACAATTTTAATATGGTTGTACATATTTTTCCTTCAGGGATTAAATGCATCTGATCCAGCAGTTCCTTACAATACTCATAAGTAATATGGCCGATTCTTTTTACGGCGGCACCATCTACAAAACGGTCTATTTCTTCTAAAGTATAAGGGCCGCCGTGTTCCATGGCCGTAACCATCGATGGTGCACCCAAGGGCTCAACGCCAACCAGCTTAACATCTGGCTTAACGGTTTTCATGTAGGCACTTACGCCCGAGGCTAAACCGCCACCGCCAACAGGCATCACCAGGATGTCTAGATCAGGCAGGTCTTCATAAATTTCAACACCAACCGTTGCTTGTCCTTCAATTACCTTTTCATCATCAAAAGGAGGTATAAAAGTAGCCGATTTTTCGGCACTATAAGCCAAAGCCTCTTTCAAACAATCGTCGAAAGTATCGCCAACCAAAACTACCTCTACACTGTCGCCACCAAACATATAGGTTTGTTTTACCTTTTGTTTTGGAGTAATTTCTGGCATAAAAATAACACCTTTAATACCTAGTTTCTTGCAAGAATAGGCTACACCCTGTGCATGGTTGCCCGCGCTGGCACAAACTACACCATTAATCAATGCATCTTGTGGCAACGTGCTAATTTTATTGTAGGCACCACGCAATTTGTAAGAGCGTACAATCTGCAGGTCTTCTCTTTTTAAATAAATATTGGCACTGTAATGTGCAGAAAGTCCGGCGTTAAACTCTAAAGGTGTGCGTTTTACCACGCCCTTTAATCGTTGTGATGCAGATTGAAAATCTAATGTATTTGGTGTTGTAGTATTCATTGTTGTCGTATCAAGTAGAGAGATATGAGTATCAAGACTTAAATCTCGCTTATATATTTGTAAAGCAGGGTTCGGTGTTCCATCGGTTGCAGCTGTCCTGCTTTACATTTTATTCCGCTGCGCTTCATGCTCATTCCAATCAGGTTTATTAAACTTAAGTCAATGCGTTAAACTAAGTGCTAATTGCCTAATCCTAAACCCTCACCGCATTAAGCTAAATGTAAGGCAACCAATTGGTTTAAATCATGATCGTTAATACCTTGTTTACTATCAGCCAAAACCAAGAATTGTTTGTAAACAATATCTAAATGCTCTTTTTCCAATTTATGGCCTAAACGGTCTAAATGGTGTTTTAAAGCATGGCGGCCACTTCTTGCTGTTAATACAATTGTAGCATCAGGGAAACCAACATCTTCTGGCTTAATAATTTCATAGTTCTCGCGGTTTTTTAAGAAACCATCCTGATGGATACCTGAGCTGTGCGAAAATGCATTTCCACCAACAATTGCTTTGTTCGGTTGTACCGGCATGTTCATCTGGTTCCTTACCATGTGGCTCATTTCGTAAAAACGGGTAGTATCAATCTGGGTATTTAAACCCAAAATTTTGTGCGTCTTCAAAATCATGACGACTTCTTCCATAGATGTATTGCCTGCGCGTTCTCCGATGCCGTTAATGGTACATTCTACCTGGCGCGCACCATTCTGTAAGCCTGCAATAGAATTCGCTGTAGCCAGGCCTAAATCGTTGTGGCAATGCACAGAAATAATGGCTTTATCAATATTTTTTACATTCTCTTTTAAGAAAAGGATCTTCGAACCGTATTGGTCTGGTAAACAATAGCCATTGGTATCTGGAATATTTACCACAGTTGCACCGGCAGCAATTACCGCCTCAACCATTTTGGCTAAAAATTCGATATCGGCACGGCCGGCATCTTCTGCATAAAACTCCACATCCTCAACAAATTTTTTCGAATACCTTACGGCTTCAACAGCACGTTCTAAAATTTCTTCGCGGGTACTGTTAAATTTATGTTTTATGTGGAAATCAGACGAGCCAATGCCTGTGTGAATACGTGGTCTTTTCGCATAACGTAAAGCATCTGCGGCAACATCGATATCGTTTTTATTTGCCCGGGTTAAAGCGCAGATAATGGGGTTGGTAACTGCTTTTGATAATTCAATTACACTGTTAAAATCTCCAGGACTAGATACCGGGAAACCTGCTTCAATCACATCAACACCTAAAAGCTCAAGTGATTTAGCGATTTCTACTTTTTGGTTTGTATCTAACTGGCAGCCTGGAACCTGCTCACCGTCACGTAATGTCGTGTCGAAAATATAAACTTTGTTTGGGTCGTGAATCATAATCTTAAGTTTAGGAAGTGATTAATTTTTGTGATAAGAATTTAAGAACCAATTTGCCCATTTCGGCTGTGCCTAAAACTTTAAACCGGTTTGTATTTTGGTCGGCAATATCGTGTGTTCTAAAACCTTCTTTCAATACCTGATCGATAGTATCAACCAATAATTTAGCTTCTTCTTTTAGTCCGAATCCAATTTCTAACATTAATGCAGCCGATAGGATAGAAGCCAATGGGTTGGCTAAATCTTTGCCGGCAATATCGTGTGCAGAACCGTGAATGGGCTCGAAAAAACCTGTGCTTTCGCCAACAGATGCCGAAGCGAGCATACCCATTGAACCTGCAATCTGTGAAGCTTCATCTGTTAAAATATCACCAAATAAATTGGCGGTTAAAACCACATCGAATTTTTTAGGGTTTTTGATCAACTGCATAGCTGCATTATCGATAAACATGTGCTCTGTTTCTACATCTGGATATTGTTTTGCAATTTCCTGAACGGTTTCGCGCCATAAGCGAGAACTTTCTAAAACATTTGCTTTATCTACCGAACATAATCTTTTGTTACGTTGTTGTGCGGCCTGATAGGCTTTATGTGCAATGCGCTCTACCTCGTATCGGTGGTAAATCATTAAATCCGAAGCTGTATTACGGTCTTCGGAGCGCATTTTTTCACCAAAATAAACATCGCCAGTTAATTCGCGGAAGAACAAAATATCGGTTCCCCTTAGAATTTCTGGTTTAATACTCGATGCCTGAAGAAGTTCGTCAAATAGTAATATCGGGCGGAGGTTGGCAAATAAACCCAGTTCCTTACGGATTTTCAGCAGACCTTGTTCTGGTCTAACTTTTAAACTAGGGTCGTTGTCATATTTGGCGTGACCGATTGCTCCAAAAAGGATGGCATCACTTTGTCTTGCTTTTTCTAAAGTTTCATCAGGCAAAGGCTCACCGGTAACTTCAATAGCTGCGTGACCCATTAAAGCTTCTTCAAATGTAAACTCATGTCCGAAAATTTCGCCAATTTTTTCTAATGCTGCTTTTCCCCAAGTGGTAACTTCGGGTCCAATACCATCTCCAGGTATTACTAAAATGTTCTTCTTCATTGTACTAAACGTTTTCTAGTATAGTTTCGACGACTTTTACTTCGCCTTTTTCTAACAATATTCTTTTTTCAATGCAGGTTGGCAGCTGCGATTCAAAATGGCCAACATAAATCAGGGTCATTCCATTGCTGCACAGTTCATCAACCAATTGGTTAAAATGTTTTGTTTGCTGCTGGTCTAAACCCTGGCAAGGTTCATCCAGAATTAATAGTTCCGGATTTTTTATAATTGTTCGCGCTAATAAAACCAATCGTTGTTTGCCGAGTGGAAGCGCGGTTAATAATTCATTTTTATTTTCAGTCAGGCCAAAGTATTCCACCAGTTCGTCCACCTGTGTACTTTTGGTATAAGGTAGCTGTCGGAAAAGCCCTACTGTATCGTAAAAGCCCGAGGCTATGCTTTGCCAAACGGTAGCAGTAGGGTCGAAATACCAATGAAACTCAGGCGAGATTAAACCGATATGCTGTTTAATATCCCAAATGCTTTCGCCACTTCCGCGTCTGTTGCCGAATAAATAAAGCTCGTTGGCGTAAGATTGTGGGTGATCGCCATTTACTAAACTCAATAATGTTGATTTCCCCGATCCGTTGGGACCTTGTAAAAGCCATTTTTCACCGGCCTTTACTTCCCAGTTGATATTTTTCAATACCTGTTTTTTGCCATAGTTAATATTTACATTAACCATTTTAACAATGTTCTGAGAACTGTAAACGGGCGGCTCTTTTAAGAAATCCGGAATTTCTCTCAAATGGGTTTCGTTACTAGCAGACGATTCTAAAGCACCTACTTTAACCAATTGTCCATTTCTTATTTCAGCAAAAGAACCAATGCAGGTTGGTAGTTCGGTATCATTACAGATTAAGAGCAATTGAACGCCTTCTTCTGCAATCTGATCCAACAAAATGTTCAGGTTCTTGCGCGAAGCCGCATCTAAACCAGTATAAGGCTGATCGATAATCAACAATTGGGGTTTTAACCATAGGGCTTTAACCAACTGTAGCTTTTTATGTTCGCCGCTTGATAATTCGATTAGTTGTGAACTGGCAAAGGTAGCAAAGCCTAAAGCCTCTAAAATAGGTTCAACCTGATCGAAGTGAAGGCCTTTTTCTTTGCCATAACCAACCAATTCGGCATGAACCGTTAAAGTTTCTTTAGCCTGTTGGCTGGTATAACGTTGTTGGTAATAAAAATTGGCTACTCCTTCCAGGTTTTTAAACTGATACCAGCTTTCTACATAAAGAACCTCTTTTGGAAGCTTGCTCAATTGATCGAAATCAATTTCTATGCTTCCCTGATATGGAATCAGGCCTGCAATAGCTTTAGCTAGCGATGTTTTTCCTGTTCCGCTTTGGCCACCAATTACATAGCTTTCGCCAATATTCATTTCCCAATACAAATCCTTTAGCACCGCTTTGTTGTGGTAACTTAAGTTTAGATCCTGTATGTGGAGGAATGGTTTAAACATTACTTTGCTTGTTCGAATGCTTCAATTAATTGTTTTTGGTTCAAGATGAAATCGATATCATCATAACCATTTATTAAACACGATTTTTTGTATGGATTGATTTCAAATGATTCTTGAGCACCAGTTTCTATAATGGTAACCGTTTGGTTTTCTAAATCAACTTCTAAAGCCGATTTTGGATTGTTGTTAACCGCTTTGAAAATCTGCGCCAAGAACTCGTCGCTTACCTGGATGGGTAATAAACCATTATTCAAAGCATTTCCTTTAAAAATATCGGCAAAGAAGCTGCTAATTACTGCATCAAAACCCGCATCTTGAATGGCCCATGCTGCATGCTCACGACTACTTCCGCAACCAAAGTTTTTTCCGGCAACTAGTATCTGACCACTGTAAGTTGGGTTGTTCATCACGAAATCAGCTTTAGGCTGGTTATCGTTCTCATAACGCCAATCGCGGAACAAATTTTCGCCAAAGCCCTCACGCGTAGTCGCTTTTAGAAACCGCGCAGGGATAATCTGATCGGTATCGATGTTTTCTATATTTAAAGGCACTACTGCCGATGTTAATTTTGTGAATTTTTTCATTTTTTAATGATGATTACACAGATTTAAATGATTTCACCGATTGGAGGTGATTTCATTGATTTAATATTTATAATAATCTTCAGCCTTCCACCTTTGTAAAGTGTTCAACTGTTGGAAAAGGATCATAAAAGTGATGTAGTAACTTTTTCCAATCCTGATATGCTGCCGATGCTCTAAAACCTTTGGTATGTGCCTTCAGTGTTTCCCAGTTTACCAGCAGGATATATTTGTTTTCTACTTCTATACACTTCTGAAGCTGATGCGAAATGTAACCTTCCATTGTAGAAATAATTTTTTGGGCTTCGCTAAAAGCTTTTTCAAAATCGGCCGATAACCCGGCTCTTACATTTAGTATGGCAACTTCTAAAATCATATATTAATCTTTTCTGTTATTTCAAGGCACGAAGCCATCTATTTAGTCTTGCAATCGCATTAAGATTGCTTCGTGCCTCGAAATGACGATTAGGCCGGGCCTTTACCTTAAGTCTCTTAACCTTCTACCTTTTCCAACAAATCTCTTACGTCGGTAATTTTTCCGGTTACTGCAGCGGCTGCTGCGGTAAGTGGACTGGCCAATAAAGTACGTGCATTTTGTCCTTGTCTACCCTCAAAGTTTCTGTTTGATGTGGATACACAATATTTACCTGCCGGAATTTTATCTTCGTTCATTCCTAAACAGGCACTACAACCTGGTTCGCGTAATTGGAAGCCAGCGGCTTCAAAAATCTTATCCAAACCTTCGTTTTTAGCCTGTTGTTCTACTTGTTTCGATCCTGGAACAATCCAAACAGTAACGTTATCTGCTTTGCGTTTACCCTTAACAAAATGAGCTACTTCGCGTAAATCTTCTATCCGTGAGTTGGTACAGCTTCCGATGAACACATAATCAACTGGTTTTCCGATTAATGAAGAATCATCATCAAAGCCCATATAATCTAAGGCCTTCTGGTACGAAAGTTTTTCTTTTTCTGGTTGTATACCAGTTGCCGGAATATGTTCTTGGATACCCATGCCCATTCCAGGGTTGGTACCATAGGTAATCATAGGTGCAATATCTGCCGCATCGAAAGTTAAAACGCTATCGAATTTCGCATCAGCATCGCTATATAATGTTTTCCAATAAGCTAAAGCTTTATCCCACTCTTCGCCAGCAGGAGCAAATTCTCTTCCTTTAATATAATCGAAAGTGGTTTGGTCTGGTGCAATTAAGCCACCGCGGGCGCCCATTTCGATACTCATATTACAGATGGTCATACGGGCTTCCATACTTAAAGCCTCAATTGCCGAACCTGCATATTCGATAAAATAACCTGTACCGCCAGCGGCAGAGATTTTGGCAATAATGTATAAGATAATGTCTTTTGCACCAACGCCTTTTCCAAGCTCGCCGTTTACCTCAATTTTCATGGTTTTTGGTTTCGACTGCAATAAACATTGCGTTGCAAAAACCTGCTCTACCTGCGAAGTACCAATACCAAATGCAATGGCACCAAAAGCACCATGGGTAGAGGTATGGCTATCGCCGCAAACCATCGTTTTACCAGGTAAAGTGATACCCAGTTCAGGGCCGATAACATGTACAATGCCTTGAAAAGGATGCCCTAAGCCATACAGTTCTACACCAAATTCTGCACAGTTTTTTGTTAACATATCTACCTGATAGCGCGAAAGCTCCTCTTTAATTGGCAACAATTGATTTAGTGTAGGTACGTTATGATCGGCCGTTGCTACGGTCTGTTTAGGACGAAAAACAGGTAAGCCTCTTTTACGCAAACCATCAAATGCCTGCGGAGAGGTTACCTCGTGTATTAAGTGTGTATCAATGTATAAAATATCAGGAAATCCTTCTTCACTTTTTACAACGTGAGCATCCCAAATTTTTTCTACTAATGTTTTTGACATTTTGCTATTATTTAAATATTTGTCAGTCTGAGCTTGTCGAAGACTTTTTCGTTATAGAAACAAAAAGAATTCCTTCGACAGGCTCGGGACGACATTCTTTTTGTTTCTATGCTGTTTTAATCGCCTTCATTGCGGTCATTGCTTTACGTAATGTTGCTCCGATCTGTTCTACCTGGTGCGAGCGGATCGCCTCATTAACATCAATTAATTGTCTGTTGTCAACAGCGCCATCTTTACCCTCGTTGAAGTTTTTACCAACTAAATCAGTATCTACTTTTTTCATGAAATCGCCTAAAAGTGGTTTACAGGCTTGATCGAATAAATAGCAACCATATTCAGCCGTATCAGAAATTACACGGTTCATTTCGAACAACTTCTTACGTGCAATGGTGTTGGCAATAAGCGGTGTTTCGTGTAGCGATTCGTAATAAGCCGATTCTGGTTTAATACCAGCCTGCACCATGGTTTCGAAAGCCAATTCAACACCGGCACGAACAAAAGCAACCATTAAAGTATAATTGTCGAAATACTCCTGCTCACCGATTTTAACATCACCTGCAGGTGTTTTTTCAAAAGCAGTTTCGCCAGTTTCAGCTCTCCAAGCCAATAGGTTTTTATCGCCATTTGCCCAATCTTCCATCATGATACGGCTAAATTCGCCACTCATAATATCATCCTGGTGTTTTTGGAACAATGGACGCATAATGTCTTTCAATTCTTCCGAAATTTCGAAAGCTTTGATTTTAGCTACATTGCTTAATCTGTCCATCATTGCAGTAATACCACCTTGTTTTAGGGCTTCGGTAATTACCTCAACACCGTATTGAACCAATTTAGAAGCATAACCCGCATCGATTCCTTTTTCTACCATTTTATCGAAAGATAGGATAGAACCTGTTTGCAATAAACCACAAAGGATGGTTTGCTCACCCATTAAATCTGATTTTACCTCAGCTACGAAAGATGATTTTAATACGCCAGCTCTGTGACCGCCTGTTCCAGCGCAATATGCTTTTGCTTGCGCCAATCCTTTACCTTGAGGATCATTTTCAGGGTGAACCGCAATTAAGGTAGGAACACCAAAACCACGCACATATTCTGCTCTAACCTCGCTACCTGGGCATTTAGGTGCAACCATAATCACGGTTAAATCTTTACGGATCTGCATGCCTTCTTCTACGATATTGAAACCGTGAGAATATAATAAAGTAGCACCTTCTTTCATTAAAGGCATAATTGCATTTACAACAGCGGTATGTTGTTTATCAGGAGTAAGGTTGATTACTACATCTGCATTCGGAATCAATTCTTCGTAAGTACCAACTGTGAAATTGTTTTCAGTTGCATTTTTCCACGAATCACGTTTGCCTTCAATTGCTTCCTTACGTAAGGTGTAGCTTACATCTAAACCACTATCTCTTAAATTTAAACCTTGGTTTAAGCCTTGTGCACCACAACCTACAATTACCAGTTTTTTACCTTTTAATGCGCTAACGCCATCTAAAAATTCAGAACTGTCCATGAAGTCGCAAACACCTAATTGGTTTAATTTTTCTCTAAGAGGTAATGTGTTAAAATAATTTGCCATTGTTTTTTATTGGTTAATTTCTATTTAATTATCGGGTTTATATTTTCTTTCCTTCGGTTTGATTGCACTGATTTAGTGATTTTACCGATTCTTTCTTTTTACCTTATATCTGTTTCTTTAACGCAGCGGCATAGCCAAAGTGCACATTATCATGCCCTATGGTAGTAATTAGTATCTCTTCAATACTATTCAACTGCACACCGTAAGTTGCCGTTAAAAAGGGGGGGATGCTCGAAAATTTTCCATTTGCATAATCTTCTTTTATTCTTTCAATGCTCTCTAATGCGATGGCTTTCAATTCCGCTACTTCTTCTTCAGTTACCGTATAAGATGGCTTCGTATCCTTTTTATAATACTCGTTAAACTTTACCAAAGCAGCATCTTTTAATACCCCTGTACGAACATAACAAAGTGTTTGTGTGCTTACTACAATATGGCCAAAGTTCCAGATGATGTTATTGTTATAACCATCAGGAATTTTATTCAATTCTTCGATTGTTAAGGTATCTATTAACTTAATAAATGCCTTGCGTGAGTTTATTATAAAATCAAATATCGGGTTTATCATGTTATACTTTGTATCTATCTAATTATCGTTTTGTTTTTCGGCTTCGGTTAATTCTTCGTTAAATGTAATCTTGTTAAAGAAGGGATCGTTTACGGTTACTGCCCAGGTTCCGTAAAAAGTTTTCTCCAAGCCTGGTCTGTTATACTTGTACTTTTTATCTATAATTTCTTTATGAAATGCTCTTAAACCTGTACAATTGATATGAACATGTGCACCCGGCGAACAATCTCCATGGTGTTCACTTAAGTGTAATTCGATACCATGTAAGGAAATTTGCATATAAACTGGGGTGTTTTTTTCAAAAGTATGCTCCCAGTCTATTTTAAAGCCCAGCCAGTTTATATAAAATTCAATTGCCTTATCGTAATCGAACATTCTTAAAATCGGTATCACTTTATTGCATTTCATATTTTTTAGTTTAACTGCAAAGGGCGCTAAGGTTTTCGCGAAGGTCGCTAAGCATCATTCTTTTACCTTCCGTCTTTCTGCCCTCCATCTTTATACTACATTGTAAAAATTTTCTGTCCTTTATCTAAAAACTCATTTTCTACTAATTCTTCACCCGGTTCGAAAGCTTCGAATTCTTTCAGTTTTTCGTGGAATCCTGCACTATCTTTAATAATGGCTACTCTTGCAGATCTCACAAACTCGATCAGCTCGTAGGGTTCTAAAGCTTTTACCAAAGCATCAGTTTCTTCGCGGTGACCAGTTACTGCAAAAACAGTATAATCTTTACGGATTACTACGGCACTTGCCCCATATTGTCTTAATAAGCGTTCTACCGTTACTTTTTCAGCAATTTCATCAGTAGAAACTTTGTACAGTGCCAGTTCTTGCCAGATAATCTCGTCGTTGGTATTAAAATAAACTTTCAATACTTCGATTTGCTTCTCAATCTGACGGGCCAGTTTTCGTACCACTTCATAGCTTTCGTGAATCACGATGTTGAAACGGTGGATACCATCAATCTCAGAAGGAGAGGTGTTAAGGCTTTCGATATTGATTTTCCTTTTAGAGAAAATAATCGCAATCCTATTTAATAAACCGACGCGGTTTTCGGCATAAACCGTAATGGTATATTCCTGCTTACCTTCCAAATCAGCTTTATCTATTTTATGTTCTAATGTGTTTTCAGTACTCATTTTCAAAACTTTTTTATCACTAAGGCACAAGGCCATAAAGGTTTGTTATTGATGCTATTTTGCTTTTTACTTTAGTCTTTAAGCTTTCTGCCCTATACCTTATTTCAACCTGATTTCGCTTACACTCATTCCTTGCGGAACCATTGGGAAAACATTGTTTTCTCTACCAACCATTACTTCCAATAAGTAAGAACCTTCATGGTTGATCATGGTTTCTAATGCCTGCCTTAAGTTTGCACGTTCATCAACTTTGCTTGCTTCGATGTAGTACGATTTTGCTAAAGCCACAAAATCAGGGCTGGTGATGTTAACAAAAGAATAACGTTTATCATGAAACAGTTGTTGCCATTGGCGAACCATGCCTAAAAAGCGGTTGTTCAGGATGAGGATTTTTACTGCTGCGCCAAATTGCATAATGGTACCCAGCTCCTGAGGTGTCATCTGGAAACCACCATCACCAATAATGGCAATAACTGTTTTATCAGGAGCACCATATTTAGCACCAATGGCAGCTGGTAAACCAAAGCCCATTGTACCTAAACCGCCTGAAGTGATATTACTGCGGGTATTGTTGAATTTAGCATAACGACAGGCTACCATTTGGTGCTGACCAACATCGGTAACGATTACAGCATCGCCACCACAAATTTCGTTGATGTTGCGCAATACTTCGCCCATGGTCATTTCATCGCCCGTTGGGTAAAGCTCTGGAGTAATGACTTGATCTATTTCCTCTTGGTTATATTGCCTGAACTTAGCCAACCAATCTTCGTGCTTATTTTCGTTAACCAAATTGGTTAATAGGGGTAGAGTTTCTTTACAATCGCCCCAAACACCAACTTCTGCTTTAACATTTTTATCAATCTCAGCAGGGTCGATATCCAAATGCACTACTTTAGCTTGTTTGGCATATTTATCTAATCGGCCGGTCACACGGTCATCAAAACGCATACCGATGGCAATAATTACATCAGCCTCATTGGTTAATACATTTGGTCCGTAATTACCATGCATGCCTAACATACCTACATTTAATGGGTGTGAAGTTGGGATAGCACCTTCACCCATAATGGTCCATGCGGCAGGGATACCTGTTTTATCAATAAATGCTTTAAATTCTTCTTCAGCTTTACCCAAAATAACACCTTGTCCAAATAGAATGAAAGGTTTTTTTGCTGAGTTGATTAATTCGGCTGCTTGCTCGATATATTCTATCCTCACTTTAGGTTTCGGACGATAACTGCGAATATGGTTACACTTTACATACTCAGGAAATTCTTCCAATTGTAATTGTGCATTTTTGGTAATATCGATCAATACAGGACCTGGTCTGCCACTTTTAGCGATGTAAAAAGCTTTAGCCAAAACCTCTTGGATTTCTTTAGCGTCAGTAACCTGATAATTCCACTTGGTAACTGGAGTGGTAATATTGATCACATCGGTTTCCTGAAAAGCATCTGTTCCCAATAAATGAGCGAAAACCTGACCGGTAATACAAACCAATGGTGTACTATCGATTTGTGCATCTGCCAAACCGGTAACCAGATTGGTTGCACCTGGTCCGCTGGTTGCGAAAACCACACCAACTTCGCCGCTTGCACGTGCGAAACCTTGAGCAGCATGGATACCACCTTGCTCATGGCGAACCAGTATGTGTTCTAATTTATCAGCATAATCATAAAGAGCATCATAAATAGGCATGATTGCTCCTCCCGGATAACCGAAAATGGTGGTTACACCTTCTTCAACTAATCCATTCAACAAAACCTGCGAGCCTGTTCCTTTGAATAAGGTTTTTGAGGTTGCTGCTTTTGCCTCGTTTTGTTGTATTGTATCTTGTGCAGTTTCCATAGTTATGTTTTTGCGGTTCTACTATTCTTTAATTTTAAACCCAATTCTTTGTCTGTCGTTCCATTTTAATTGAGCAATTTTCTCGTCTATTAAATTTTCCATTGCATCATAAAGCTCGTTGAGCTGAACATCATGTTCTCCAATCCGTTCTTTAATTTCTGTTAGTTGTTCATTAAGGTTGCTTTGCTTCAGCAAAATTTTCCGAACATCAACAAAGGCTCTCATAATGGCAATATTCATATTAATCGCCTTATCGCTCTTTAAAATACCACTTAGCATGGCCACCCCTTGCTCCGTAAAGGCATAAGGAGTAATTCCCAGATTCCTTTTGTTTTGGCTTATCATCACTGTTTGTGTCTGATTGATGTTTTCTCCATATGCGGTCACAATTTGTGACCGCATACTTTGCCATTCAATCTGAGTGAGCCTAAACATAAAATCATCAGTAAAGCGCTTTATGTTACGCTTTACAGCCTGATTTAATACCTTTGTTTCAACTTCATAGAGCAATGCCAGATCAAAATCGAGCATTATTCTCTCTCACCGGATTTCATAAATCCTATTCTGAATACTTTTAATTATTTGCATAATCTATTTCTTAGTAATCAATTAATCTGGGGATGATTTTTTGATTTTAATATTCGTCAGTTACACAGCCACTAGCTGCGTCCGAAACTGTTTTAGCATATTTATATAAAACACCTTTTGTTACTTTCAATGCTGGCTGAACGTATTTTTTTCTCCGCTCGGCAATCACTTCTTCGCTGACTTGTAAGCTGATGATGTTGTTTACAGCATCGATCAAAATAGGGTCTTCGTCTTCCACCAGACCTATTAAACCGCCTTTGTAAGATTCGGGTGTGATGTGACCAACCACGAAACCATGTGTACCACCAGAGAAGCGGCCATCGGTAATTAAAGCTACCGATTTACCTAAACCAGCACCAATTATGGCTGAAGTTGGTTTCAACATCTCAGGCATACCTGGTGCACCTACCGGACCAGAATTTTTAATTACGATTACGTCACCCGGTTGAACACGGCCGCTCGAAATACCAGCAATTAAATCGTGTTCACCATCAAAAACACGTGCAGGTCCTTCAAATTTTTCACCTTCTTTGCCGCTGATTTTTGCTACAGAACCTTTTTCTGCAAGGTTTCCGTAAAGAATCTGCAAGTGCCCTGTTGCCTTGATGGGTTCGCTTAATTTTTGAACAATTTTCTGATCGTAATCCATAATCGATTTCACATCAGCTAAATTCTCAGCCATAGTTTTTCCGGTTACGGTTAAGCAATCGCCGTGTAATAAACCTTCATTTAATAAATATTTTAGTACAGCAGGGATACCTCCATATTGGTGTAAATCCTGCATTAAATATTTTCCACTAGGTTTAAAATCGGCAAGTACCGGAGTTACATCACTCATTTTCTGGAAATCATCCTGTGTAATTTCCACGCCGATGGCTTTACCCATAGCGATAAAGTGTAAAACAGCATTGGTGCTACCACCTAATACGATAATCGAACGGATGGCATTTTCGAATGCTTTTCGCGTCATGATATCTGATGGTTTAATATCTTTCTCCAGTAAAACCTTAATGTATTTACCGGCATCTAAACATTCCTGTTTTTTCTCTGGGCTTATAGCTGGATTTGAAGATGAATAAGGCAAACTCATACCTAAGGCCTCAATTGCCGATGCCATGGTATTTGCGGTATACATACCACCGCATGCTCCTGCGCCAGGACAAGTGTGTTTAATAATGCCCTGATAATCTTCATCAGAAAGATTACCGCAAATTTTTTGTCCTAATGCCTCGAAAGCCGAAACAATGTTCAATTCTTCGCCTTTATAATGGCCTGGGGCAATTGTACCGCCATAAACCATAATTGAAGGGCGATCTAAGCGTGCCATAGCCATAATGGCGCCAGGCATGTTTTTATCACAGCCAGGGATGGAGATAATTCCATCGTAATATTGGCCACCGCAAATGGTTTCGATACTATCAGCAATAACGTCACGGCTTACCAATGAGTAACGCATCCCATCGGTACCATTGCTCATCCCATCACTTACGCCAATGGTGTTAAAAACCAAGCCCACTAAATCATTATTCCAGACCCCTTTTTTCACATCTTTTGCAAGATCGTTAAGGTGCATATTGCAGGTGTTACCATCGTAACCCATACTTGCAATACCGACCTGTGCTTTAGCCATATCAGCATCAGTTAATCCGATTCCGTAAAGCATAGCTTGGGCTGCCGGTTGTGTAGGGTCTTGTGTAAATGTTTTACTGTACTTGTTTAATTCGCTCATTGTTTAAATTGTATGTATGCAGTTGTTTTTCAATTATTTCTTTTTGAGGCAAAAAAAAACCGCCTCTTTTTAAAGAGGCGGTTCGATATGGTATATTTTTATATTATACGCAACGATTTCCACCTCTCTTTTGAGAAATGACAATAATTAGGTTGCTAATAATGTTTGTGTTTAAATTCATGTTTTCTACGAATTACAAACATACTAACATATTAAAAAATGCAAAGAACTATTTTATTTATTTCTCTATTTTTTCGACTTCGGACTCTTGACTTTCCGACCTCGGACTATATAATCACTTCGTAATTTACTTTTTCTAGCACCAGGTTTTTATAGGCACGTTGTATAGTATAACCAATAGATTCTCTCCATAATGGCCGATAAACAATATCATCAATTGAGGCAATACCGGCTATTTCGGTCGCTGTTCCGCATAAGAAAGCGCTGTCAGCATTTTTAAGATCTTCTATAGTTAGTTTTTTCTCAATACATTCTATATCCAGAACGGTGCAAAGTTCTTTTACAGTTGCACGTGTAATGCCTGGTAAAATATTCCCTAAAGATGGGGTATATAATTTTCCGTCTTTTTCAAGAAAGATATTTGCCCCCGATGCTTCAGCAACAAAGCCATGCATATCTAAAAGTAAAGCTTCGTCATAACCTTTAATATTTGCTGCTGTGGTAGCTAAAATAGAATTGACATAGTTACCACTCAGTTTCGCTTCCATTGGAGTCGATTTCGGGTTTGGTCTTTCGTAATCAGAAACTGTTAATTTTAACAATTTGTTGCCCGAATATGCATCCCATTCCCAAGCACAGATTAATATAGAAACCCCACTTGGTTCGTTTAATTTCATGTTTGGGTGGCAAAATACCAAAGGGCGGATATAAGCATCTTTCAGTTTGTTCAACTGAAGTAATTTATAGGTTGCAGCAATTAATTCTTGTTTATCCCAGGGGAATGGGATATTTGCCAACTGGCAAGAGCGCTCTAAGCGATCAAAATGTCCAGCGGCTTTGAAAATACGGTTGCCGTTATGTGTTTTATAGGCTCTAATACCCTCGAAAGCAGCATAGCCGTAGTGTAGCGACTGCCCGTAAAGATCGGTACTACTATTTACAGCCTTTTCAAACTGTCCGTCAAGGTAAATAATCGTATTAGAATTATAGTATTTCATCTGTTTATTTTATTGTTTTTTCATCAGTCAGATGGCGCTTGCCATGATTAAATAAGTATTTCATTTGTTTTTGGTTTATTTAATCATTGAAAGTTCATAATACTGTGTTCTGTTATTTAAAAAAAGCGTCCCGTTTGTATCGAGACGCTTTAGGTATATTTAGTTTTTTAAAATCTATTTAAACTGCGTCCGCTTATTACCCCATAAAATGTTTAGGAGTAGGAGGTTAAATAAAATGACAGGTAACAGCACTACATTACCAGCTGCTTTTGCAGTAATGTAGGTAGAAAATGTGTTGCTCTGAAAGCTCATTATTATCTTATTGTTTATGAAAACCAATTTAGTTTTTGGTTCATTAATATGCAAGAGAAATCAGAAAAAAGTTAAATAAGAATATTATTCTTATTTTTTTGTTTTATTCGAAATAATATTCTTAATGCGGGTTAGATTAGTTATTTAATGCCGATAGCTGTAGACCAGATATCAAAACGGTATATAGTCTGTTTGTTATGCTTGCATTGTAAATTTTCGGTTTTTCTGCCTAAAACGAGTTAAAGGCCATGTGAAATTGAAAATTCAGGCGATATTTTGACGTTAAAACACGAAGCGTTACTGACGTTTTTTGTGCATATCATGGTATCGTTGAACGCCTTTGATTGCTTATTGGAATTAGTTATGTAATTTAATATTAGAAACTATTCCTATGAAAACAATTTATATCCTTTCGATTCTCTTAATCGGACTATTTAGTGGTTGTTCACCATCAGATTCAAACTCCCATCTCAAAATGGGAGACCAGACCATTTTAACTTCAGATACTGTAAAGTTATCTGTTAAGGTAGCAGGCAAAGGGCCAGTTTGCATCTACTTGCATGGAGGCCCTGGTCAGGATTTTCTTTCCTTTGAAAAAATGGGTGGAGCTAGTCTGGAGAAATGTTTAACGATGGTTTATCTGGATCAAAGAGGATCTGGTCATTCGCAAAATGCAAAAAATTATAGTTTAAACCGGGTTGTTCAAGATGTTGAAGAGCTGCGGTTAAAATTAGGCGTAAAAAAAGTGTACTTACTTAGTCATTCGTTCGGTGGTGTTCTGGCAATTAATTATGCCCTGAAGTATCCCGAACATTTATCTGGCATCATCATGGCGAATACAATAGCCCATTTTATGAATCTAAATCAGGTTAAGGGACAAATTGAATATGGATACAGGTTATTGAAAAAGGATACCACTATAAATGAAACAGATTTTAAAAAATTAATGAATGAAGCAGCGCTGGTTAGAAAAAAGTTAAGCGCGGTGCATCTTGGCTATAAATATATTGCCAATGATGTAGGTACTATTATTAAAATGGACAGCATTGAAAACTCCTATAAACGTACATCAGATTTCGGAATGACGCTTTTTATGCCTTTGATGGATAGCACAAAGGTGCAAAAGTATCCCGAATATTTTAAAGATTATGCTTTACTTACCAGTGAAATTAAAATACCGGCCTTAATTATAACGGGTAAGGATGATCACGCTGTTGGACCAAATTATTATAAAAATTATCAATTCCCCAATCAAAAAGTAGTGCAGATAGATGGTTCGCACATGCTTTATTATGAGAAGAATAAGGAATTTACTGCGGCGGTTTGTGATTTTGTTAAACAATAACATAAAATAAAAAGCCTCCCAGATTTTTTTTATCGGGAGGCTTTTAAAACGAGTTAATTGTTTTAACTAAGCAATACCTTCGGCTAAAACCACAATTTTGTTGTGGATAGCTTCAACCACACCGCCTTTAATAAAAAAGCGTTGCTCATCAGCTTTATTTGCTTTTATAATAACTTCTCCATCTTCTAAAGTAGAGATGATAGGGGCGTGGTCTTTTAAAATCTGGAAAGAACCTAAAGTACCAGGAACCGTAACTGCTGTTACTTCACCTTCGAAAACTTTTTTATCTGGAGTTAATATTTCTAAATTCATCTTTTTTAGATTGAGTAACGAGTATTTAGTACGAGTATAAAGATGAAATTTCTGGTCTTGATACTTGATACAGGATATCTCGATACTAGTTGTTCGCTTCTGCTAATAATTTTTTACCTTTTTCGATTGCATCTTCAATGCTACCAACCAAGTTAAATGCAGCTTCTGGGTACTCATCAACTTCACCATCCATGATCATGTTAAATCCTTTGATGGTATCTTTAATGTCAACCAATACACCTTTTAAGCCTGTGAATTGCTCAGCTACGTGGAAGGGTTGAGATAAGAAACGTTGAACACGACGTGCTCTTGATACAACTAATTTATCTTCTTCAGATAATTCGTCCATACCTAAGATTGCGATGATATCTTGTAATTCTTTATAACGTTGTAAAGTTTCTTTAACACGTTGTGCAGTATTATAATGCTCATCACCTAAAACAGCTGGAGAAAGGATACGTGAAGTAGAATCTAATGGATCTACTGCAGGATAAATACCTAACTCGGCAATTTTACGCGAAAGTACTGTAGTTGCATCTAAGTGGGCAAAAGTTGTTGCCGGAGCCGGGTCAGTTAAATCATCCGCTGGTACATATACCGCTTGTACTGATGTAATTGATCCACGTTTTGTTGAAGTAATACGCTCTTGCATTAAACCCATCTCAGTTGCCAATGTTGGTTGGTAACCTACGGCTGATGGCATACGACCTAGTAGAGCCGATACCTCAGAACCTGCCTGCGTAAAACGGAAGATGTTATCAACGAAGAAAAGGATGTCTTTTCCTGCGCCTTCACCATCACCATCACGGAAATATTCTGCAACTGTTAATCCTGATAATGCCACACGTGCACGTGCACCAGGAGGCTCGTTCATTTGTCCGAAAACCAATGTTGCTTTTGATTCTTTTAATTTTTCAGTATCAACAGCTTTCAAGTCCCATCCACCTTTTTCCATTGAGTGTAAGAATTCGTCGCCATAGTTGATTACACCTGACTCGATAAACTCACGAAGTAAATCGTTACCCTCACGAGTACGCTCACCAACACCAGCGAATACTGATAAACCAGCATAAGCTTTAGCGATGTTGTTAACCAACTCCATAATTAATACCGTTTTACCTACACCAGCACCACCGAATAAACCAATTTTACCACCTTTTGCATAAGGCTCCAATAAATCGATTACTTTGATACCTGTAAAAAGCACCTCAGTTTCAGTAGATAAATCTTCGAACTTAGGAGGAGTTGCGTGAATAGGGCGACCGTCTGTTTTATCAACTGTGTTGATACCATCAATCGCTTCACCAACTACATTAAATAAACGACCTTTAATTTGGTCGCCAACTGGCATTTTAATCGCAGCACCAGTATCAACTACGTCCATTCCACGAACTAAACCGTCTGTAGAGTCCATCGAGATCGCACGTACGCGGTCTTCACCTAAGTGTTGTTGAACTTCTAAAACAATTTTCTGTCCATTTTCTTTCGTTATCTCTAACGCATCAAAAATTTTAGGTAGATGGGCATCATTAGCAAAGCTAACGTCAACCACTGGGCCGATAATTTGTGCTATTTTTCCTAAGTTAGGCATATCTGTTGTGAGTAAATTTATTACAGTCAATGAATTAAAGCTGTTTACAGGGGCTCCAATTCGGTTGGCAAAGTTAAGTTATTCTTACTTAATTTTAAATATATATTATAAATTTTTTCAACATGGTTTTTATGGATAATTTAGTGCCCTAAATCAGGCATATGAAAACCATTTTAACAACAGGTAGCAACGGTCTTTTGGGACAGAAAATAACCGAAAAAGTTTTAAGAGAAGGACGTGTAAACCTGATTGCTACATCAAAAGGGGTAAACCGCTATCCGGTAAAGGATGGTTATGAATATGCAGAAATGGATATCCTGGATGCTGTTCAGGTTAGGGAAGTTATTGGAAGGTACAATCCAGATACCATTGTGCACACTGCAGCCATGACCAATGTTGATACTTGCGAAGCCAATAAAGAACTTTGTCGCCAATTAAATGCAGATGCAGTTCAAACGCTAATATCAATATGTGAAGAAAAAAAGATTCGGCTTATTCATTTAAGTACCGATTTTGTTTTTGATGGTGCCAACGGGCCTTATAAAGAAGAAGATGCTGTTAATCCAGTAAGTTACTACGGCGAATCGAAAGTATTGGCAGAAGAGCTATTGAAAAACTCAAAAGCAAACTGGGCGATCTTAAGAACAATATTAGTATATGGGATTACCAGCGATATGAGCCGAAGCAATATTGTACTTTGGGCTAAAGGGGCCTTAGAAGAAGCATCACCTATTAATGTAGTAAATGATCAGTGGCGTATGCCCACATTAGCCGAAGATTTAGCCGAAGCCTGTATATTAGCCGTAGAAAAAAATGCAAAAGGATTTTACCACATATCGGGTAAAGATTACATGAGTATTGCAGATTTAGTGCGAAAAGTTGCCGACTATTGGGGGCTTAAACAATCATTCATTAATGAAATAAGTTCTGCAGGTTTAAACCAGGCAGCTAAACGACCAATTAGAACAGGTTTCGTTTTGGATAAAGCGATTAAAGATTTAGATTACCATCCTCATAGTTTCGAAGAGGGGTTGGCGATTTTAGATCAACAGATGAAAGGATAGTCTTGAGTCGGTAGTCTTAAAACAATTAAGCAATTAAACCATTTAACATACACATTAACTAAAAAAATATAATGGCACTACAAATTGGCGATACCGCCCCTGATTTTAAATTGTACAGTTCAGATTTAACAGAAGTTGCTCTTTCTGGTTTTAAAGGTAAAAAAGTTATTATCCACTTTTTTCCGATGGCTTTTACCGGAACATGTACCGAGCAGTTATGTACCATGCGGGATAACTTTAGCTACTATGAAGGCATAAATGCACAGGTAATCGGTATTTCTGTCGATTCTCCATTTTCTCTGGGTAAATTTAAAGAAGTGCAAAATTACCAGTTCCCATTATTATCCGATTTTAACAAAGAAGTATCTGCAGCTTATGGTGCTTTTTATGATGAATTTGTGTTTGGATTGAAAGGTGTTTCTAAAAGAGCCGCTTTTGTGGTCGATGAAGAAGGAAAAATTGCTTATGCGGAAGTTTTGGAAAATGCAAAAGATCTGCCTGATTTTAAAGCAATTAATGATGCATTAAGCGCATAAAGTACATTCTGCAAAGAATTAATTTAAGATTTTTTTAAATTTAATTGGAAATTAAAATATCAAATTATACCTTTGCAGTCCGTTAACGATACGGAAACGCATTCGTAGCTCAATTGGATAGAGCATCTCACTACGGATGAGAAGGTTTGGGGTTCGAATCCCTACGAGTGCACTTGAAGGGAGGATTGAAAAATCCTCCCTTTTTTTGTCTACATACAGCACTCCTAATTCTCTCATTTTCAGGTAATTAATGGATAGTAAATTCATCATCGTAGGTGTTCGATACATGCCGTTTTCATAGTAGAGATTAGAGTCGAACACCAGTTCAATAAATTCACGCTTTTCCAGGGTATCAAATTCATGGTAAACGGATTTTATGTCCGTAAATGTATCCAGGCGGTTGTTGAGTATTTTATAGGCTTCACCGTGGTTAGTGCCTAACCTGGCGATAGCGATTTCCAGGTCGTCGATATTGGTCTTGTACTTTAAATACCACCTTCGGTAAGTCTCTTGGTCGATTTCATTTCTAATCCACTTTTCTTCGACAGCATAGAGCATTTCCTGTTCACCTGCCAGTTCTGCTTTTTTGTTGGCCAGACCCTTCCTGTTATTTTCGACTTCTTTTTCGATTTCTTGATTCGCGCGGTCTCTGATTTTTTTTACGGATTTTTTTGGCAGGCTCATTAATTCCAATGCGGTATCAAATTGGATGTGCGCTTTCTTTGCGCTAATGTTGTTGTGTTTAGAGAATCTGCATTTATAGTAGTAGAAATATTGGCCGGATTTGCCACGTGAGGCTGCGCCGGTCACTACATTTCCGCAATGGCATTTTAAAATGGCTCTCAAGGGGAGTTCGTCGTTGACGATTGTTCGGGTTTTGGCGGGCCTGGTAAATTTACTCTGCACCATTTTCCATGAGATCATGTCGATAATAGGTTCGTGAATGCCAGGGAATAGCCCTCCGGGATGTTCTTTATAGGGCTCGGCTTTAATCAGCCCCGCGTAAACCGCATTGGTTAGGATCCGCTCTACGATCATGTTGCCTTTACGGTCTAGGCCCATTTCGGCTGCTTTTTGTTTGATCAGGTAAAGCGGTACGTTTTTTAGATAGGCTTCATAAATGAAACGCACGATTTTTGCTTCTCGTTCATCGATGATTAATCGCCGGTCTCTTGGTTCTCCTATTTTTTTATAGCCGAAAGGACTGATCCCAAAAACAAACTTTCCTTCCTTGGTTTTCTTGGAATACAGCCCGGACCTGATTTTAATACTGCGGTTGATGTTATCTTCCTCTGCTAACAGCAATTGTAAGCCTGCCCTGAAGAAGCTACCTGGGGTATTGTAGTCAAATTCTATACCTTCTGAGACACTGATGATCTGGATGCCATATTTGGACTGCAATGTTTTCACCATGCTCATTGCCTCGCCCGCGTCCCGGCTAAACCTGTCCATCTGGTCAACCAATAGGTAATCTACATTTTTATGGTATAATCCGATAAACTCTTGTAGCTTGATGAAATCAGGTCTATCGAAGGTTTTTGCACTTTTTCCCCTGTCGATGAACGTGTCTACGAGGTTGATTTTGTGAAATTCTATATAGTGGTCAGTAACCACCCGTTGACGCTCAATTGGATAAACCGCTTCAAATTGACCCCCCTTCGCCACTTTAAAACGCCCCCCTTTGCCGAGTTAATTTGATAAGGTCCGCCAAAGCAAAAAGCCC
>NZ_JACHCQ010000062.1 GCF_014205835.1 Pedobacter sp. AK013
TAGGTGTGGTAACTCAAATATAACACTACAAAGGGTAGACTTAAAGCTACCCTTTTTTATAAACAAAAAAATATTTCTCCGGACAACAGTGAACTAAATTCAGCATGACGAAATAAAATAAGCCATTGAAAACTATAAACCCACATATCGGAATACTGGTTGCGTTAACCGTAATTACCTGTTGGTTGGTTTCTCTTTATTTCCTGCTTATATGGGATTTTTCCTGGAGCAATCCTTTGGTTTATCTGATGATTGTTGTTCAGATGCATTTGTACACCGGTTTGTTTATCACCGCCCACGATGCTATGCACGGAACGATATCTCTGAACTCAAAAGCAAATAATTTTATTGGTTACCTTTGCGTTTTTCTCTACGCAGGTTTTTTTTATAACCGTTTGTATGCAAAACACCACCAGCACCACCAGCATGTACATAGCGAAAACGATCCTGATTTTGCACCACATGGCTTTTGGAAATGGTATTTCCGTTTTATGCTAAATTATGTCACGATAATTCAATTGGTGGTTATGGCCATAGCCTATAATGTTTTGAAAATCTGGGTTGATGAAAAGAACCTGCTGTTGTTTTGGGTGCTGCCATCCTTATTAAGTACTTTTCAACTGTTTTATTTCGGAACTTATTTGCCTCATAAAGGGGAACACGATAATGAATATCATTCTTCAACCTTGCAGAAAAATCATTTTATCGCCTTCTTTACCTGTTACTTTTTTGGTTATCATTTAGAACATCATCAAAAACCAGGCATACCCTGGTGGCAGCTTTATAAAACGAAGCTATAATGGTGGTAGTGGTGTCAGATGGTAACTGTCTGACAGTTCACTATAGCGAGCCAGGTTAAACAAGCGGGGAATAATTGCCATTAATATTATTTTTCGTTGACGAAAAAATGTTTTTCATCACTTTTTAACATAGGTTAAAAACAATAAATACGCGATATTTGCGCAAATAACATATTTTAATATCAATGAGCAAAAAGGGAATTTTACTGGTAAATTTAGGAACACCCGATAGTACGGCAACAACCGATGTCAAAAAGTATCTTGATCAGTTTTTGATGGATGAAAGGGTAATCGATATTCCTAAACTGAACCGTACACTATTGGTTAAAGGGATTATTGTTCCTTTCCGTAGCCCTAAAACTGCTAAATTATACCGCGAAATATGGGGTGAAAACGGTTCGCCGCTTTTGTATTATAGCAAGTTGCAGGCTAAAATGCTACAAGAAAGATTGGGTGATGAATACCATGTCGAATTGGCCATGCGTTACCAAAGCCCATCCATTGAGTCGGCACTGGCAAATTTAAAAGCAGGTTTGGTAGAGCGCATACAGGTAATACCGATGTTTCCACAATATGCTTCTGCCAGCACTGGTTCAGTAATACAACTGGTAATGGAATTGGTGAGCAAGTGGCCAACGGTTCCACCAATCTCGTTTGTTAATTCATTCCATGATAACGAATTGATGATTAAAGTTTTTGCAGAAAATGCTAAAAAGCATCATGTAGAAAGTTATGATCATGTGTTGTTTAGCTTTCATGGCCTGCCTGAGCGTCAACTTTTAAAGTGTGATCATACCGGTAGTTATTGTTTAAAAAGCGCCGATTGCTGCCAGACATTAAATGATACCAATAAATTCTGTTATTCTGCACAAGGGCATGATACGGCCAGATTAATTGCAAAAGAATTAAATCTATCAAAAGAGCAATATACTGTTTGTTTCCAATCCCGTTTAGGTAAAGAGCCGTGGGTGCAGCCTTACACTACTGATGTATTGAAGAAATTGGCTGCCGAAGGCAAAAAACGTCTTTTGGTTTTTAGTCCTGCTTTTGTAGCCGATTGTTTAGAAACACTTTACGAAATTACGGTAGAATACCATGAAGAGTTTAAGGCTTTGGGTGGCGAACATGTTCAGCTGGTAGAAAGCTTAAACGATAGTCCTGTGTTTATCGAGGCTTTGGCCGGAATGATTAAATAGTTTAACTATGGCAAGTTTTATTATTTTAATGGGCGTTTCAGGAAGTGGAAAAACAGTAATTGGAAAGGCTTTGGCGCCGAGAATAAATGCCGAATTTATAGATGGCGATAACCTGCATTCGCAACGCAATGTTGATAAAATGGCTTCAGGAGTCCCATTAACAGATGCCGATCGTTTAGATTGGCTACAGCTGATTGCAAAAGTTGGCCGTGAACATGTTGCCCATGGTACAAGTTGTATTATTGCTTGTTCTGCACTTAAAAAATCTTATCGCAATTTGTTAAGAACAGATAATGCATCACTTCGCTTTATTTATTTAAAAGGAAGTTTCGATTTAATTCACAGTCGGATTATTAAGCGTTCTCATCAATATATGCCAAGCACTTTATTGAAAAGTCAGTTTGAAACATTAGAAGAGCCACAATCTGATGAACAGGATGTAGTAACGGTTTCAATTGATCAGGGTATTCCCGAAATCGTGGAGGAAATTGCTAAGACCGATCTGATTCCGTAATCATCGAAATAATCTGATCGGTTGCCCCTTTTTTATCCATAACATATTTTTTAGCCTGCTCTGCAGCGTTTTTATTTTCTACGAAACCTTCAAGCGCATGTATTAAATCAGTTATGGAGGTGATGCTTTTTGCGGCACCAATGGCAATAAGATCTTTTGCTTCCTGAAATTTATCGTATTTCGGACCGAAAATTACAGGCAAGCCAAACGCTGCAGCTTCTAGGGTGTTGTGTATTCCCGTTCCAAAACCACCACCAATATACACTACATTTCCATATTGATATAATGAGGAGAGCATACCAATGTTGTCAATGATTAAGATTTGAGATTTGAGCGCTGAGATTTGAGAACTTTCACCTGCTAACTGCGTACTGAAAACCGAAAACCGTACACTGCCAACTGAAAACTGTTTCTCAATACTTTCGATATGGCTTTCGTGGATCTCGTGTGGTGCAATGATAAACTTCCAGTTGGGATATTTTTCAGGCAAAGCCGATAATATTTTTTCATCCTCAGGCCAGGTGCTTCCACAAACTAATGTAGGGGAGTTGCCGATAAAGCTTTCGATCAGTATAAGCTGTTTGGGTGATTGCGCATTTTCATAAACACGATCGAAACGGGTATCGCCATTTATGGTTACATTATTTAACCCGATCGATTTTAAAAGATTTTTACTTTCTTCATTTTGTACAAAAAAGTAAGTAACAGATTTTAAAATATTGCGGTAAAAGCTGCCGTACCATTTAAAAAATGCTTGACTTTCTCTAAAAATCCCGGAAATCACATATAAAGGAATGCCTTGATCTTTTAATTCCTTAAAATAAAAATGCCAGAATTCGTATTTGGTAAAAATGGCCATTTCAGGATTAATGCCTGCTATGAAACGTTTGGCATTAGCTGGGGTATCAATAGGGAGATAAAATACATCTGCCAGGGCATAATTTTTTCTGATTTCGTATCCCGAAGGAGAGAAAAAAGTTACCACGATTTTCTTAGCAGGATAAAGGGCTTTTAGCTTTTCTAAAACTGGCCTGCCCTGTTCAAATTCTCCCAAAGAGGCAAAATGAAACCATATCTGTTTTTCGCTCGGATTAATTTTCTGAGCAATTTGTGTATAGACGTTTTTACGGCCATTTATAAACAGCTTCGCTTTAGGATTGAATAAAGAAAATATCCTGATAAGCAAAGTGTAAAGCCGAATTCCGATTATGTAAAGCAAAAGCATTAGTGTAATTTCATATCTTCGTGCCAAGATAAAACGAATATATTTAAAAAGCTTAAAAATATGCGGAAGCCTCATGATTTGGCCTGTCATTCAATATAATAAATAGGCAGATTATGATTGCTCCATTGCAGCTAAAATAACAGAGCTTGCGAGCTCATTAAAAACCGATGAAAAACAATTTAATTGTTTAATAAATTAACAGATGAAGATAGCCGTTATTGGTACCGGATACGTAGGTTTAGTTACCGGAACCTGTTTAGCAGAAACAGGAAATGATGTAATATGTGTTGACATTAACGAAGCAAAGGTAAAACAAATGCAGGCTGGTGAAGTGCCGATTTACGAGCCCGGTTTAGATCTTTTGTTCCATAGAAATATAGAACAGGAAAGGTTAACCTTTACAACAAGCCTTGCTGATGCCGTAAAAGAGGCGCAGATTATTTTTATGGCTTTGCCAACGCCTCCGGGTGGAGACGGCGCTGCTGATCTTTCTTATATTTTAGGCGCTGCAAAGGATATTTCCAAACTGATTACCGAATATAAGGTCATTGTAAATAAATCAACTGTTCCCGTTGGAACGGCCGATAAAGTAAAGGCTGTTTTTACCGAAAATACTTCGATTGAAGTAGATGTAGTATCAAATCCTGAGTTTTTAAGAGAGGGGGTGGCTGTTGATGATTTTATGAAACCTGATCGCGTGGTTTTAGGAACCAAAAGCGAAAGGGCCAAAAAACTAATGGCCGAATTATACGGCCCTTATGTACGCCAGGGGAATCCAATTCTCTTTATGGATGAGCGTTCGTCTGAACTGACTAAATACGCAGCAAATTCTTTCCTCGCCACCAAAATTACTTTCATGAATGAGGTTGCCAACCTTTGCGAACTTGTTGGTGCTGATGTTGATTCGGTAAGAAGGGGCATAGGCGCTGATGACCGTATCGGTAAACGCTTCCTTTTTCCTGGGGTAGGTTACGGCGGTTCGTGTTTTCCGAAGGATGTTCAGGCTTTGGTGAAATCATCTGATGATTATGCCTACGATTTTCAGATCCTGAAATCGGTAATGGAGGTTAACGAAAGACAAAAAACAATTCTTGTTGATAAGGTGTTGAAATATTATAAAGGTGATATAAAAGGCAAACATTTTGCGCTTTGGGGTTTGGCGTTTAAACCAGAAACAGACGATATCCGCGAGGCACCGGCCCTATATATTATCGATGCATTGATTAAAAAGGGTGCTACCGTTACCGTATTCGATCCGGAGGCAATGGCCAATGTTAAAAATGTTATTGGCAATCAGGTAAACTACGCCAAAAACCAATACGAAGCTTTAGAAGGGGCTGACGCACTATTGATTGCGACTGAATGGTCGGTTTTTCGTAATCCTGATTTTGATAAAATCGATAGCTTTTTAAAAAATAAAGTGGTTTTCGATGGTCGAAATTTATATGATTTACAAAAAATGATCGATCTTGGCTATTATTATAACAGCATAGGTAGAAAATTAATAGATTAAAATGGGGCAGAAGAGAATATTGATTACAGGTGCAGCCGGATTTTTAGGCTCACACCTTTGTGATCGTTTTGTGAAAGAGGGTTATCATGTTATCGGAATGGATAACCTGATTACGGGCGATATGGCAAATATCGAACACCTGTTCAAGCTGGAGAATTTTGAGTTTTACAACCACGATGTTTCTAAATTTGTACATATTCCAGGCAAACTTCATTACATTTTACATTTTGCTTCGCCCGCAAGCCCGATAGATTATCTTAAAATTCCGATCCAGACACTTAAAGTAGGTTCGTTAGGCACACATAACCTTTTGGGTTTGGCCCGTAATAAAAATGCAAGAATGCTCATTGCTTCAACTTCTGAAGTTTACGGCGACCCAAATGTAAATCCTCAGCCAGAGGAATATTGGGGCAATGTAAATCCCGTTGGTCCACGTGGTGTTTACGACGAGGCCAAACGTTTTCAGGAAGCTATTACTATGGCCTACCATACTTTCCATGGCGTAGAAACCAGAATCGTTAGGATTTTTAATACCTATGGGCCGAGAATGCGGCTGAATGACGGTCGTGTTTTACCTGCTTTTATTGGCCAGGCTTTAAGAGGCGAAGATTTAACTATCTTTGGCGACGGAAGTCAGACACGTTCTTTCTGTTATGTTGACGATCTGATTGAAGGGATTTACCGTTTATTGATGAGCGACTATGCACAACCGGTAAACATTGGTAATCCGGATGAAATTACCATCAAGCAGTTCTGTGAGGAAATTATCAAACTTACAGGTACTACGCAGAAAATCGTTTATAAAGAACTTCCGCAGGATGATCCTAAGCAGCGCAGACCGGATATTACCAAAGCGAGAGAGATATTGGGATGGGAGCCCAAGATAGGCCGCGCCGAAGGATTGAAGATTACATACGAATATTTTAAATCATTGCCTGCAGAGGCTTTGGAAAAGATAGATCATAAAGATTTTACCACATTTAACCGTTAAAATGGCAAAAATATTAGTTACTGGCGGAACAGGATACATAGGTTCGCACACAGCAGTAGAGTTACACAACGCAGGATATGAAGTTGTAATTGTTGATAACCTTTCTAACTCGAATATCAAAATTTTAACCCAGCTTCATGCAATCACTGGCAAATGGTTTGATTTTCATGAAATCGACCTACAGGATGATAGAGCAGTTCAGGAATTTGCAGAAAACCATACTGATATTGATGGAATTATCCATTTTGCAGCATCAAAAGCCGTTGGTGAATCAGTAGAACAACCCTTAAAGTATTATAAAAACAATTTTTACGGTTTAATTAATCTATTAACCTCGTTTAACAGGAAGATTAATTTTGTGTTTTCTTCATCTTGTACCGTTTATGGTCAGCCAGAAACTTTACCTGTAACTGAGGCTGCACCTGTACAGAAAGCTGAATCGCCTTATGGTAATACCAAACAGATTGCCGAAGAAATTTTGGCAGAAACTGCAGCAGTAACACCAGCGTTAAATGTTATCGCTTTACGTTATTTTAACCCGGTTGGCGCGCACGAAACTGCTTTAATTGGCGAATTACCAAATGGTGTTCCTGCCAACTTGGTTCCGTTCATCACGCAATCGGCCATTGGCAAACGCGGTCCGATTACCGTTTACGGCGATGATTATAATACGCCTGATGGTTCTGCCATCCGCGATTATATCCATGTGGTTGATCTGGCAAAAGCACACGTTGCAGCCATCAAAAAATTAGAAGAAGGAAACCCTAACGGTAATTATGATGTTTTCAACATTGGAACGGGTAAAGGTTCTTCCGTTTTAGAAATTATTGCAGCTTTCGAAAAAGTGAATGGAGAAAAGCTTGAATATAAAATTGGCCCAAGAAGGGCAGGTGATATTGTTCAGATTTATGGCGATGTACAAAAATCGAATAACGAGCTAGGCTGGAAAGCTAATCTTGATATCAATGAGATGATGCGCTCGGCATGGGAATGGGAAAAATACATTAAGGCTAACCCTTTTTAAATGAAGTTATCTGAGCACAAAGATTTAAAAACTGCCATAACAGAATTGCCTGTTAAAGAAAAAGACAAGCTCTTGTTGCGTTTGGTGGCCAAAGATAAAGTGCTTACAGAACATCTCCATTACAAATTATTGGAAGATGAAACCGATCTCGAAGATCGAAAGGAAAGAATTAAAATCGATGTTAACGAACAGATTTCTGAACTGAAAAAACTAAACGCCAAAGAGGCATTGGTAAAAGTAAGGAAAATGATCACATCGGTTAACCACTTTTACAAAGTAACAAAAGATCCCGTTGGTGAGGTAGAACTAAAATTGTTTATCCTCAACGCTATCCCTTTCGATTATAAGAAATCAATTTTTGGTTACCGCGATTTTATGATGCTTTTTAGTATTTTTTACTTAAAAACTGTCGCGGTAACCCTTAATAAATTCAAAAAACTACACGAAGACCTGCAGTTCGATTTAAGTGAAGACTTAAATAATTTGCTAGCTAAAATCTATTCCTCTAAATTAGCTGGTGCGGCAGAAGCAAGCAATTTACCAAAAGAGATCAGCTAAATTATGACCAACTATTATGTTCGGATTGTTTAAAAAGAAAAAAATAGCACCCGAATTTAATTTTTCAGGTATTAAGACTGATATGCATTCGCACATTATTCCGGGGATTGATGATGGCGCACAAAACCTTAAAGATTCATTGCTCCTGGCCAAAAAGTTTAAGGCTCTAGGTTATCAGAAACTGATTGCTACGCCACACATCATGGCCGATTATTTTCGTAATACGCCAGATACCATTAACCGTGGATTGGATATTTTAAGAAAGGGTCTCGAAGAAAACGAAATCGGTTTGGAAGTTAATGCCGCAGCCGAATATTACCTGGATGAAACACTAGAAAAGAAAATCAGGCAGAAAGAGGTGCTTACTTTTGGCGAAAATTACCTTTTGTTCGAACTTTCTTATATCAATCCGCCTCAAAACCTGATCGATTTTATAAAAATGATGCAGGATGCTGGCTATAAACCCATTTTGGCCCATCCCGAACGGTATCCTTATTACCACAACGCTTTTGAAAGCTATCATCAGATTAGAGAAACTGGTTGCCTTTTGCAGGTAAACGGTATTGCGCTAACAGGGTATTATGGTACTGGGGCAAAGAAAGTAGCGGGAGAAATGGTAGAAAACCATATGGTCGATTTTGTAGGCAGTGATATGCACCATGTAAAACATGCTGCAGCGCTCGAAGATAGTCTTAGTACACCATTAATGCAACAATTGCTTACTCAGGCTCAGTTGAATAATGCATTGCTGTAAGGTTCATTTGTCATTAGTTCATTGGTGCTGTATATCGCGTACAAATTGCCTTAATTGTTATTGTCTTTTAACATTAAACGAGGTTCGATTAATATTGTTCTTTTTTGCATGAATGGTCGTCACCCTGAATTTATTTCAGGGCCTCCCTTGCAAATAAGATGCTGAACTGAATCTGATAGTGATTGGATCAACATAACGAGACGACTGGTCTAGAGCGATAAAAGCAGGTACTTGCAGGAAAATCGAACTTAGATTATCAACCATGAACTAGTTAACCATTGACCAATGGACAAGTGAACCAACTTACTCGTACCTCAAAGCCTCCACCGGATCTAGCTTTGATGCCTTTTTAGCGGGATAATATCCAGATAGAATTCCTACGAACACACATAATACAAAGCCGCCAATAATAAATAACCAGGGAATTAGAAATGCACCACCCATGGCCAGAGAGATCAGGTTTCCTAAAACTATTCCCAGAAAAATACCTAAAGCACCCCCCATTAAACAGATTACCACAGCCTCGATTAAAAACTGGCGACGAATTACTTTTGGATTGGCTCCAATGGCCTTACGGATTCCAATTTCGCGCGTACGTTCTGTTACCGATACCAACATGATATTCATTAACCCGATTGAGGCACCGATTAATGTAATAATTCCGATGGCTACCCCACCTATGGCAACAAATGCCAGGTTTTCGAATAAAGTTTGGGCTATTGCATCACTCTTTGTGATTTCGAAGTTATTGGTTTCGTTCACTTTTACCTTACGGATATTTCTGAATAACGCAGTAGATTCGCCAATAATGTTTTCCTGCATCTCATTGCTAGGTACCATTACCGTTATCGTATAAGAAGGGTTGGCATTGGCGTTAATCTGCTTTGCTTTTAGCAGCGGTACATAAACAGCCCTATCGCCACTAAAGCCCATACTCGATCCTTTTTTCTCTAATATACCAACAATTTTAAAACGGTTATTGCCTACATTAATCAGCTTATCTAATGGATCTGAATCTTTAAATAATTTTTCAACCACTTCGCCGCCGACAATACAAACGTTACTTCCGAGTTGTATTTCAGAAACGCTAAAATTTCTTCCCTGTGATAAATTTAGACCTTGAGAGGCTAAACCATTTTCATCTATACCTTGAACGTTGATGTTTGGATTTGTTTTTAAACTGCCGTATTTGATGGTAGAACCACCACTGGCAAATACACTTACGGCAACAGTTGCCGGGGTATTCAAGCTATCTTTAAATTTAATGGCATCTTCATAGCGGATGGCTTTAAAAGGTTTTGGCCGTTTACCATTTCCAATTCTAATTCCTGTGCCACGGTTTCTGATGGTAAATGAGTTGGCCCCCATGCTACTAAAAGCATCAGTCATACTTTTCTTTACAGCATCAAGAGTGGTTAAAATCCCAACCAAAGCCATTAAACCAATGGCAATAATTAAGGCGGTAAGCATAGTGCGCAAGCGGTTTGCTTTAATAGATTCTAATGCCAGTCTGATGTTTTCTCTGTAATTCATTTATTGTAAGTATCAAGTATCGGATCGGGTATTGAGTATCAAGATGGATTAACCCTATACCTTTTGCCTGCAACCGCTATGGGTAAAAATAAAAAAAGTCCCGATGTTTAGACAAGGGGACTGCACTATATGTTACAATAATATTTTATTTATGCCGAGAAACTCGTACCACAGCCGCAGGTGCTGGTTGCATTAGGGTTAACAAAGGTAAAACCACGTGAATTTAACCCATCCTGCCAATCAATCATCATGCCCATTAAGTACATCTGGTGCGCTTTGTTCATGAAAACCTTAATGCCGTCTATAAAAAATTCCTGATCGCCATCTTTTTTCTGATCAAAACCTAAAACGTAGTTCATACCGGCACAGCCGCCACCTTCTACGCCAACACGCAACCCATAATCTTCACCAATCTCCTGTTGATCCTTTAATTTATATAACTCTTTAGCTGCTCCTTCTGAAAAAGTAACTGGTGCAAATGCTGTATCAACTGTTGTGCTCATGTTATTTAAATTTTATCTGTTACAAATATAAATAATAATGCACATTTTTGCTTTTAACGGTCTGTTAATATTACCGTAATTAAACAATACTTATGAATACCCAACAAATTTTAGTTGATATAGTAATCTTATTTGCAGGCATTTTCATTGCACTAATGGCTGTTTACTATATTTTAAGGAGTGATATCCAGCGTTTCTTTAATTTAAAAACCATCGAACTAAACAAAGAAAGCCGGGCGCATATTTTACCCTTACGCTTACAGGCACACGAACGTTTAATTATATTTATCGATCGGATTAACCCTGCTAATTTACTTGTTCGCCTGCACCAGCAAGGAATTGCCATGGCTACTTTACAAGCTGGTATTTTAAATGAAATCCGCTCAGAGTATCAGCATAATATTACCCAGCAGTTGTATGTAGATAGTGCAATCTGGGCTGTAGTGCGAAAATTAAAAGACGATACCATTGCCATGATTAATAATGCAGTACAGGGTTTACCTGCCGGTGAAAATGGAATTGAACTGAGTAAAACAATTTTACAGCATATGGCCAGTATTGATGAAAATCCATATGACTTAACGATCGAGCTGATCAAAAAAGATATCCATAGTTTGTTTTAAGAGGAATTAATCATTTAAATTGGTTAACTGTTTTAGATTGATCTGCAGATATGCACAGTTAACTAACTTAACTTAATGAACCAATGACCATTGAACTAACCAATTATGAGCGAAAAAAAGCATATCACCACTTCAGGCATTGAAATAAAAGCGCTGTACACCGAGGCGAAGTCGATGGACGAGCGTCCGGGCGAATTTCCCTTTACCCGGGGAATCCAAAAGGATATGTACCGGGGGCGCCTATGGACGATGCGGCAATATGCTGGTTTTTCAACCGCTGAAGAATCGAACAAGCGTTATCACTATCTATTGGCGCAGGGAACAACAGGACTATCGGTTGCTTTTGATCTTCCAACACAAATTGGTTACGACTCCGATCATGAAATGGCTGATGGAGAGGTGGGCAAGGTGGGCGTGGCTATCGATTCGTTAAAGGATATTGAAATTTTATTTGATGGCATTGAGTTGAAAGACATCACTACTTCGATGACAATTAATGCAACGGCTTCAATTTTATTGGCTATGTATATTGCATTGGCCAAGAAACAAGGTGCAGATTTAAAGCAGATTTCAGGAACGATACAGAACGATATCTTGAAAGAGTATGCTGCAAGAGGAACTTATATCTATCCACCAAAGCAATCAATGCGTTTGATTACCGATATTTTTGAGTTTTGCAGCAAAGAAGTTCCAAAGTGGAATAACATTTCTATATCCGGATACCACATCCGTGAGGCTGGATCTACTGCTGTGCAAGAACTTGCTTTTACATTAGCTAATGGTAAAACCTATCTAAAAGCTGCTTTAAATAAGGGTTTAGATATTAATGTGTTTGCAAAACGCTTATCGTTTTTTTTTAATTGCCATAATAATTTCTTTGAAGAAATAGCTAAGTTCAGGGCTGCAAGGCGCATGTGGGCTAAGATTACCAAGGATTTGGGTGCTACAGACGAAAAAGCGCAGATGTTAAGATTTCATACCCAAACCGGAGGCTCAACCTTAACTGCGCAACAACCATTAAATAATGTGATCAGGGTAAGCAATCAGGCTATGGCTGCTGTTTTAGGCGGAACACAATCCTTACATACTAATGGCTACGATGAGGCACTTTCACTTCCAACAGAATCGGCAGCAAAAATTGCCTTACGTACCCAGCAGATCATTGCCTTCGAAAGTGGTGTCACGGATACTGTAGACCCATTGGCGGGATCGTTCTTTGTAGAAAGCCTAACCGATGAAGTAGAGGCTGCAGCCTGGGCCTATATCGATCGGATAGACGTTATGGGTGGTTCTGTTAATGCTATAGAAAGCGGTTATATGCAAAATGAGATTGCCGATGCATCTTATCAATATCAAAAAGAAATCGAAAACGGCGAAAGGATCTCCGTAGGCGTAAATAAATTTACGCAGGAGGAAGAGGGCCTGACTGAAGTTTTTAATATTGATGATTCTATCCGTAAGCTGCAAGCTGAAAAACTGGAACATTTAAAAACAACCCGCGATAACGATGCCGTAGAAAAAGCATTGCAAAGGTTGCATGAAGCTGCTAAAGGCGAAAACAATTTAATGCCATTGATTATAGATGCGGTTGAAAAGTATGCTACACTCGGCGAAATTGCAGATGTGTTTAGAAGTACTTTTGGAGTTTATTAAGTAAACTTAAACATTCCGGTTTTTGGGCTTCATTCCAGGTTAAAATTAAAGGTATTCTGCTTTTGATGGGGTGATAATATAATGAACAGATATCTTGTTCATTTAAGTTAAAACAGTGGGCCAAACTGTCGTAAAATTCATACAATAATAACGGGTAGTGAAATAGTTTAAATAATCGGCTCAAATTAATATTAATTTATTTATCTTATGGCTTTGATATTCAGTTTATTCGAGATTAAGAAAAACTAAAACGCTTAACTAATGCCTAAAATGGCTTAGATTTTGCTTTTTTAACAGAAACTCGAAATGATGAGGGTGTATTGATGTTAAATGATGGTTAATGTGGATAACCGATGTTAATAAATAGTTATCAACATAAAAAATTGAGGTTAAGCGGGCTACTATATTCCTTATCAGTATGTTACGATTTATTTGAAATTTTTGTTTAAAATGTTGATAATTTTCTCAATATTCGTAGTCCCTAAACGGACCATCCCTTTAATTCGAATAGGCACTGTAAACCAATAAATTATAGAAATCGCAATGGAAAAAACTTGTACAGAAGTATGGAAGAACTGTCTTCAAATTATTAAGGATAACATTCCGAGCCAAAGTTTCAAAACTTGGTTCGAGCCAATAACGGCCCTTAAATTAGAAGGTAAGGTTTTAACTATACAGGTGCCAAGTTTGTTCTTTTACGAATGGCTTGAAGAACATTATGTAGGCTTGCTACGCAAGACTGTAAAAAAACAACTTGGAGAGGATGGCAGGTTGGAATATAACATCGTTGTAGATAAATCATCAAACAGCGGTAATCCTTATACTACCAATATGCCCTCAAATGGAAATGGAGCGGAGGCAAAGGTACAATCGATGCCGATTCCGGTTTCCATTAATAAGGATATTAAAAACCCATTTATTATCCCTGGATTAAAAAAATTAAATGTTGATCCACAATTAAACGCTAACTACACTTTTGAAAATTATATTGAGGGAGATTGCAACCGCTTGGCGCGTTCTGCAGGTTACGCTGTAGCTGCTAAACCAGGGGGCACATCTTTTAACCCTTTAATGATTTACGGTGGAGTAGGTTTGGGTAAAACACACCTGGCGCAGGCGATCGGTAATGAGATTAAACGCAGCATGCCAGATAAATTGGTGATCTATGTAAGCTGTGAGAAATTCTGCCAGCAGTTTGTGGATTCATTAAAAAACAACACCATTAACGATTTCGTTAATTTTTATCAGGCAATGGATGTGATCATTATGGATGATGTGCACAACTTTGCAGGTAAAGAAAAAACACAGGATATTTTCTTCCATATTTTTAATCACCTACATCAATCGGGCAAACAGGTAATCTTAACATCTGATAAGGCACCGAAAGATTTGGCTGGTTTGGAAGAGCGTTTATTAAGCCGCTTTAAATGGGGTTTATCTGCAGATTTACAGATTCCTGATCTGGAAACGCGTATTGCCATTTTAAGAAAGAAGATGTACGCTGATGGTATTGAGTTACCAGGTGAGGTGGTAGAATATGTTGCACACAACATTGATAACAATGTGCGTGAGCTGGAAGGTGCCATGGTTTCGTTGCTGGCACAAGCTACTTTGAACAAAAAAGAAATCGATTTAGCGCTTGCTAAACAGATGTTGAAAAACTTCATTAAAAATACTTCTAAAGAAATTTCGATGGAGTACATCCAGAAATTGGTTTGCGAGTATTTCGAAGTTCCTGTTGATATGGTGAAATCACAAACACGTAAACGCGAAATTGTTCAGGCACGTCAGATTTCGATGTATCTTTCTAAAAGTCACACTAAATCATCATTGAAAACAATTGGAGCTTTCTTTGGTGGCCGTGATCATAGTACGGTAATTTATGCTTGCCAAACCGTAGAAGATTTAATCGATACCGATAAAAAGTTTAAAGCTTACGTGCACGATATCCAAAAGAAATTAAAAATGAGCTAAACTAAGGTTCGGGAACAGAAAGGTAGAAGGGTTTAAATAAAATCTTTCGTTCAGGTTCAAAAGTTTATTCAATTATAACAAAGGCCCGATATTTTATCGGGCCTTTGTTATAATGTGTTTTTTTTAATATTTAAAGCTTTTCCAGTTCGGCTAAGCCGTAGTGCAAGGCCGCAACATGTAGTGCCTGGGCTATTTTATTGTCATTGATTAATTGTTTAACCTCATCAATGGTGTATTCCTCAACATTTAATATTTCATGTTCGTCTAAATGCTGTTCATGGGTTTTAATCCCTCCTGTTAAGAAATAAGTAAAGGTTCTGTTGTTTGATGTTGCAGGATTGGGGTAAAGCTCGGCAATAAGCTTGCACGTTTTAAAACTGTAACCGGTTTCTTCTAAAAGTTCGCGTTTAACAGCAAACTCTGGCGCTTCATCTCCATCAATCACACCGCCTGGCACTTCAAGCGAAACAATATCGGCAGCATGGCGGTACTGGCGCACCATAATTATTTTCCCTTCAGCCGTTAATGCAATGGCATTAACCCAATTTGGATACTCCAAAACATAATAGTCGTCTTTTATGATACCATCCGGAAGTTTAACCTCATCTACCCTTAAAGTAGCCCACTTTTCTCTCACTAAATATTTAGAGGCAATTTTCTGCCACTTTTCTATAATCATTTAATTTATTTATGTTAATTGATTTTACTCCAAACTAAAAACGTCAATTCCTAACTGATATACTGTTGTATAGTTTTCTGACGGTGCAAGTTTACCAAATGTACAATCTTGCGCCGATCTGACAAGTATTGATATACTAAATTCAGCTTTGGTGCTATCATTTGGTTTCTATTGGGGCTTGTGCCTAATTCATAATATAAGAATTCGCTCAGAGAATCGAGTTTTTCCGGAGGAAGGTTGCCTTCGTCTAACCAATTTTCAAAAACCGAAAGCGCTTCACTTTCCAGAATTTCTTTTGGTAATTGAAAGCCGCCTTCCATAGTTTCGTCAAAAAGTTGATTGGCTTCGGCTAACTTTCCCTCTAACTTTAAACCCATAATCCGAGCCAAAACCTGTGCAAGTTTCTGTATTTCTGCTGTGATTAAATCTCTTCTATACATTATTGTTGTAATGTTTTAATCTGTTGGAAAGTTATTTTTAGTTGGAAGTAGGGTGTTAGAGATCCGAAGATAGTAATTGAATAACTATGTACCAATAGTCAGTCTGCAGTTAACCGATTTAAACAATTAATCAGTTAACCAATTAATAATTACCAGCTTCCGCTGCTACCACCTCCTCCAAAGCTTCCACCGCCAAAACCACCAAATCCGCCACCACCACCAGAAGAACCACCTCCCCAGCCACCGCTGCTTCGGCCGCCGCCACCGCTTCCAAAAAGCATAGCCCAAAACAGTGCATTAGATGCCCCACGTCCGCCGATTACTTCGCTCCCGCCACCGCCACCTTTTCGCATAATGATGATAATCACAATTACGATAATAATAATGATAACGATGCTGCCTGAGCCACTTTTCTTTGAAGAAGCTTTCGGACTATCGTTTTTATATTCGCCTCTGGTATATTTTATAATTGAAGTAGTACCTTCATCTAAGCCGGCATAATAATTTCCTGCTCTAAAATTGGGTTTAATATCGTTATCAATAATACGCTTGGCATAAATATCGGGCAGTGCGCCTTCTAAGCCATAACCCGTTTGAATAGATATTTTTCGGTCGCCAACTGCCACAACGATCATAATACCATTGTTTTTGCCACTTTGGCCAACGCCCCATTTTCTACCGAGCCCTACCGCATATTCATTGATATCGTAATCGCCAACTGATTTTAATATGGCTATGGCAATCTGCGTAGAAGAAGAATCGTTAAAGGTTACCAGTTTATTTTCAAGCGCCTGTTTTTGCTCAGCAGACAATACATTGGCATAATCGTTAACTAAGGTGCTTGGCTTTTCAGGAAAATCCTGCGCAAAAGCGAAAGCAAATAATAAACTGAACAGTGATAATAAGAATATTTTCTTCATCTCTTATTTGTTCTCTAGGTTATCCATAAAAACAATATCGTTTGGCAACTCATTAATATCGCCTTTTTGCGGCGGGAAGAACAAGGCCAGCTTTTCTCCGGCCAATGCTACGCCTGCAATAATGCCATCGGCCAAATTGCCTTTCGCAAAATGTGCTGTCATCGCAATTTTAGTAGTTTCCCAAAAATTTTCAGGTACTACCTGATGAATCCCAACATCGCCAATAATGGCAAATTTATGATCGGCGTGAGCCAAATAAATGAGCACGCCATTTCTTTTTGCTGTTTTATCCATATCCAGTTTAGCAAAATATTCGGTAGCTTTTTCATATGGATCGCCTGCGCAATGTTTGTCAATAGCAATTCTAATTTCTCCAGAAGTAGCTCTTTCTGCATCGGAGATCGCATTTGCTATTTTTTCTTGTTCAATATCTGAAAATAACGACATGTGCTTATTTTGTATGAAGTAAAAAGGGTAATAAATGCTTAGTTAATAAACATTCACTACCCTTATATATTGTGTTCAGAATATTAAAATTCTACTTTAGGTGCATCTTTTGCAGTCGCATCAGCTTCGAAATATCCTTTAGGTTTAAAGCCGAACATGCCAGCTGTTAAATTGGTAGGGAAAGATCTGATTTTGCCATTATATTCTTGTACTGCATCGTTAAAATCTTTACGGGCAACAGTAATCCTGTTTTCGGTGCTTTCTAACTGTGCCGATAAATCACTGAATTGCTGCGTAGCCCTTAGTTCAGGGTAATTTTCGGTAATCGATAGCAATTTACCTAAAGCCTGGCTCAATTGACCTTGTGCGGCCTGATATTTTTGGATGTTTTCTGGCGTTAATTCATCGGCTTTAACCGTCATCTGTGTAGCTTTTGCACGTGCTTCGGTTACAGCAGTTAAAGTACCCTGCTCAAATTTAGCCGCTCCTTTTACAGTAGCTACCAGGTTAGGAATTAAATCCGCTCTTCTTTGATACTGGGTTTGCACAGTTCCCCATTTCGATTTAACGTTCTCATCCAATTTAACCATGCTGTTATACCCGCATGAACTTAAGGTGCTCACTGCAATAACTGCAGCTAAAATTCCAAATATTAATCTTTTCATTTTTATGGTTTTTGTCTTTTTAATAGAATTGATTTATGGTCAATTTACGAATTAGATATCAAATTGCATGCCTTTGTTACACTTTGAATGATTATATGACAGGTTGGCAAGCTTGAAGTAAGGTTTAAACTAATGTTTTTGTTTTGAAGCGCAAAGTCTTTCGCTTTTTTTAACGTTTGTTCCCGCTCCGATCGGGGCTACAAACTTTGGGCTGTGGCACAGAAAACCGGCATAGTAGCAGAAAAATAACCTAATTAAACCCGATCCAACGGATGCCCCCAATTTTTCATTGGGGCAGAAGGGAGAGCGGGACTATAGTTTCCAATGAAATACTGCAATTGCTTTCCAAAAAACATAAAAGCATTACTGTAGTCTGTTAATAGTTTTTATTCATACGCTGAAATCATCAAATATGCTATCAGATATTTATCTTTGTATCGTTCGGGATAAAAACCTGACATGATATGCAAAAAGACATCGAAATTACTTTGCTCCCTGATCAGGTTGAGCAGACTGAAGTTATTAGGCAGAAACTTGCTGAAGGGTTAAAACTTTCCGAAACAAGAATTAAAGGCTACGAAATCCTGAAAAGATCGATCGATGCTCGTTCCAGAAGGGTAATTTTTCGTTTACAGGTAAAAGTTTTTGTTGATGAGGAAGCTATTCCCGAGGTATACACCATTAACTACAAAAATGTAAGCGATGCCAAGCCTGTCATTATTATTGGGGCAGGTCCGGCTGGCTTATTTGCCGCTTTGCAGTGTATAGAGAATGGGTTAAAGCCCATTATTATCGAACGCGGTAAAGATGTAAAGCAACGCCGGAGAGATTTGGCAGCCATAAATAAGCAGGGTTTAGTGAATACCGAATCTAATTATTGCTATGGTGAAGGTGGCGCAGGAACCTATTCGGATGGTAAACTGTATACCCGATCTAATAAAAGGGGCGATATTAACAAGGTGCTACAGGTGTTTGTAAACCATGGGGCGGAAGCGGATATTGCTATTGATGCCCGTCCACATATAGGTACCAATAAACTTCCGCATATTATCACTTCCATAAAAGATACGATCCTGAATGCTGGGGGAGAAGTGAGGTTCGATAGCAGGATGACTGATCTTTTGATCGAATTCGGAAAAGTAAAAGGAATTGAGATAAATTTTGAAGAAAAGTTGTTTGCTGATGATATTATCTTGGCAACTGGCCATTCTGCAAGAGATGTGTACGAGTTGTTGAATAGTAAAAATATCCTGATTGAGGCAAAACCATTTGCTTTGGGCGTACGGATTGAACATCCCCAAGAAATTATTGATTCAGCTCAATACCACTGCGATATTAGATCGGAGTTTTTACCTCCGGCGTATTACAGTTTGGTTGAGCAGGTTGGTACACGTGGGGTATTTTCTTTTTGCATGTGCCCAGGCGGTATTATTGCGCCTTGTTCAACAGGCGAAAATGAAATTGTGGTAAATGGTTGGTCGCCATCTAAACGGAATAATCCTTATGCCAATTCCGGAACAGTGGTTCAGGTTACCTTAAATGATGTTGTGGGTTACGATCCGCTTAGGATGTTGCATTTCCAATCGGAGATTGAAAAAATGGCTTTTGAGGCCGGAGGCGGAAATCTGGTAGCTCCTGCACAACGTATGGTCGATTTTGTGAACAATAAACTATCGATAGATTTACCAAAGAACTCATATCTGCCTGGCACCAAAAGTTCGATGCTGGATAATATTTTACCCGATTTCGTATCAGATAGTTTACGTGTGGCACTACCCTTGTTCGGAAAAAAAATTAAAGGTTATTATACAAATGAAGCCATTTTGGTAGGGGTAGAAAGCAGAACTTCCTCTCCGGTCAGGATTCCGAGAGATAAAGAGACTTATCAGCACCCTCAGATAAAAGGTTTATATCCTTGTGCTGAAGGCGCTGGTTATGCCGGCGGAATTGTATCGGCAGCAATAGATGGTATTAACTGTGCAAATGCAATATTAAATGCATCTTAACAAACTTTATATTTTGCTAATTGTTGTCTAGATATGTTTAATATTACGAACGAAATTAAAAAGGCATTTAATGGCGATGCCTGGCATGGCAACCATGTAATGCAGACTTTAAATAACGTTAACCCTGAAAGTGCGTTTAGCCATTTTATACCGGGCGCACATTCTATTGCCGAAATTGCACTGCATTTAACTGCTTGGACAGAAGAGGCTTCTTCAAGACTGAGCGGGAAACCTGCTGCAGAACCTGCAATGGGCGATTGGCCAGTACCCGAAAGCAGAACGCCAAAGGCTTGGGAACGTATTATTTTTAATTTTAAAATTGCAAATGAAGAACTCATCCGCCTGTGCGAAGGCATAAAAAACAACCAATGGGATGATGAAGTAAAGGGTGAGCGAAATCCCGCTTTGGGAACAGGCGTAACCAATGCAGAGCTTTTAAGTGGTTTAGCACAGCACCATGCTTACCATTCTGGTCAAATTGCTTTGCTTTCTAAGTTTTAGTAACTCACCTGTGTAATTAAATTATAATGAAGAAGACACTTATTATCGGTGCATCACCAGACCCATCAAGATATGCCTATAAAGCAGCCCATATGCTTACGCGCTTTAATCACGAAATTATTAATGTGGGCATAAAGAAAGGAGAGGTTGCAGGCGTAGAAATTGAAAAACCAGATCAGATCCACACTGATATAGACACCATAACTTTATATATTGGTCCGCCTCTACAGGCACAATACCATGATTACATCCTGGAAACAAAGCCCAAGCGGGTAATTTTCAATCCAGGAACTGAAAATTATGAGCTGGAAAAATTATTGGATGAGCACCATATCGAACCTGTTGAAGCCTGTACTTTGGTGTTGCTAAGCACCGGGCAATATTAAAATCTATACACCACGCCCCAGTTTACAAAATCTGCCTGGGCAAAGTGCATGTAGGTTTTGGCTTGTAAGCCAATGTGCGGCGTAATATTAAAAGTAGGTCCAAATGTCCAGTACCAGGTTGCTTTATTCATCAATCTATTGTAGTGGATGTATTTCCCAATCTGTGCTGCAACGGTTACACGCCATAAGTTGATATCAGCGCCAATACTAATACCTGTGCGCCATCTATCATAAGAAGTGCCGTAGTTTTGGAATGTTTCACCATAATTATTCGGGTCAAATACAGTATAATAGTAAACCGCATCGACGCCTGCCTTAAGCGACATCACATCGTTCAGATAAAAATTGTAACCCGCGTATACCCCGCTTTTGTACAAGCTTTTTGTTCTATTGCCAAACACGCCCCTTGCGCCTAAACCCGCACTAAGCTCAATCGAATTACGCTGCAAAGTGGTGTAGGTGCTTTTCTGCTCAGCAGTTAATGTTCTTGGATTGTTTAGTTTAAGCCCGATGTAAACGTTTCCGGTATTTAAGCCGCCATTGGGTACAGTTGCCCCCCCGTTGGATACATGTAAGAAACCCAAACCTAAAAGCAGATCAGTATATTTGCTCATTGGCAGCTCCATTCCTAAGTCCGCCTTGATGGTTTCATTGATTGGGCTTCCCAGAAATCTGTTTTTGGTATTATTAAAGTAATACTTGTTTGTATAGCCCAAGCCAACTCCCGGCGTAAAATTAAACTTTGCTTTTCCTACCCTGAATAATTGAAAGTCCATTTGCGCCACCAGACCATATATCTGCCCAAAAGCATTGGCCGAAGTATCTTTCGTACCTTTCAGTTTGCTCAGGTTTCTGAAAATAAAGCCGATCCCGTAAGATTTCGCGCCACTAAAACCAATCCATTTATCGCTGTTCTGGCTAATGTCCTTAAAATAAGCAGCGTCAAATCCTGTAATCTGATCCTGAAACAAGTGTCCCTGATCATTATTTATATGTGTGCCGAATATGGGTTTAAGAATAATGGAACGGTTTTCTGGCGTAATTTGAGCCTTAGCAAATGCCAAGCCCGTAATAACAAGAATAAAAGAGAGTAGTTGTTTTTTCATTAGCTTTTACTAAAACGGTAAGCAAGACTATAAAAGGCATAACGGTAGCCAGTGGCACTGTTTTTAACTTCGTTCGAAGTAAAGGTAGCAGTATAATTGGCTGTCCAGCGCGCAATAGCGAAAGTTAAACCTACCTGCGTAGTAAAAACAATCGGTTTGGGCTTAAAGGTAATTGGTCCTTTATCGTTCAAAAATAATCCTCCCTGCAAACTCGAATCGAAAGCAACAGCATGTAACTGCGGGCTAACAGAAAGGAAAAGCTCGTATTTGCGTTGCGCTTTATCTGTATGGTTATTACTCACCAAGCTATTAAAGGCTGAGGAGCCGTCCATATCATTGAATCTGCCCAGACGGAACATTGCTCCAAGATTTGCTTTTGTAATTACGTTGCCAGCCGCTGCAGAAGTTGTTCCCGTAATATCGAATATTTTATTATTTGTACTCACTAAAAGCTTATTGTATTCTATGCCTAAGTTTAATGTTGGTTCGCTGTTTAAGCCGTATTCCCATCCTTCAATCTGGTTTTGACCAACCAGTTTATGAAATGCTTTTTGAAACTCTTCGCCCAAAGCATCCTTTCCGGTAATTCCAATCTGCGCAGAAACTTTAAGCATCTGTTTATTTGTGTAAAACCGACTATAATTTGCCTCGCCATAAAGGTATGCCGTAAAAGGGCGGTCGTGTAGGGCGGGATTTGGTGCAAAGCTGTAATAGGGGTTGTATATTTTTTGACCAAGCTCAAAACCGATAATTTCTTTACTTCTACCTGCTTTTAAGTGCTCACCATTTAGCGCGTGCCTATACTTAATAAAAGCACCGTTTGTATAATAACGATCACTGGTAATATCAATGTAGGCATCGTTCTCAGAGATTATAACAAGCTCGTTTTTATAATTTTGCGCATAACCAATTTCTGCTATGCCTATAAATAGCAGAGATAGGTATAATTTGAGCATCAACTTCATTTGTTTGGATGATTTAATAAAGGCATAAAAGTATTAATTATTGTTCAAAAATTCGATACGATGGTTGTCAATTGCTGCTTGAGAACTTCTGGAATCTATTCAGGCTGCCTCTGTTCTATTCCTATACCATATATAATAGTATATGTCTCATGTTTTTTAGCAAAGCAGTTTCCGTGCTACTATATAGGTTTGTTCCTGCTATCTGCTTTACTCCGTTACACTCCGTGCCCGCTCCTATCAGTATCTATGTAATAAAGTGATCTTAGTTCAAGTGGTCTTTAGCAAGCCACAATTGTTAAATTTAAACAAAGAAGAGAACTAAGATCATGA
>NZ_JACHCQ010000063.1 GCF_014205835.1 Pedobacter sp. AK013
TTGGCATCCTGGCTCATTACCACCTGGTCGAGTTTGTTGTAAACCATAAACTCCCAGCCCTTGCCAGGGATTTTCTTCTCCACCAGCCTTTTGCGGCCATCGTAACGGTAACCGTAGATAAACTGGTCGAAAACCGTTTGGCTTTCGTCAAAAGTGCTTAACGTAGCCTGCCCGTTTTCGTTTACTGCCGGTGGCAGTACATAACGCAGGTTGCCCAGGTCATCGTACACGTAATAGGTACTCAGGCTTTTGCTATCGGTTTCCCATACCCGTTTCAGTACCACACGACCTTCAAAATCCTTGAACTCTTCGGTAGTGCCTGCCTTTACATCTGCTGGTTTCCAGTTTTCGTCCTTAAGAATGGTTTTATAGAGTTTCCCTGGCCCGTAAACACTGGCTGCAGCACCATTACCAGCATTATTCACGATCCACAGTTTTACCTCATCCTGGGCATTAGTACCATAATCGGTTTTAAACGTATGGCCAGCACTGATTTGCCAGTCTGCACCTGGGGCACCCTGCTGTAGCACGCGGTTTAGTGGTGAGGCTTCGAAAACCGTTTCGGCAAAGGGATAACTTGTTGCTTTTACCCCCGCTGTTGGACTGTTGTAAAAGGACAGCTGATCAGCCAGCGCAGCTGTACGGTAATTACCAGTGGTTCCGGTCTGTGCGGCATAGGGCTGGTATTTAAATTGCTCCCGGCCAAAGGCATCGTAGGCCACAGGCTGTACAATATCCTTAAAACCTGGGCTGCCCTGCACCTGAACAGTCTGCAAAGGCCTGCCCAAACCATCGAAATACTGGATCGTTTCATTTACCTCACAAATGCTGCGACCAGAAAGATTGTTCGGGTCTATGCCCGGCTGTTTGAATATCTTCGTACTGATATAGTTCTGGTTGGTACTGGGCGTTGAAGACAACGGCTGGCAGTTCAGATAGCTCAAACCCGTGGTAAAAATCCGTACCGGACCCATGGTATGGAAACCATCGGTAAGGGTTACACTCGATGGTGCACTGATCTCGCTTTCGCCATTATATACCGATACCACTTTTTGGGCAGAAGAACGGCCGGCAAGCAGCAATAAGACTGCTAAAGCGTAAAAATATTTTAGATGTTGTTTCATGGAGCGCCTTAGTTTTTATAGTGGTAATCAGTCTGTTTTAAAATGTTGCCGTTCTGGTCTTTTATTGCTTTTAAACGCTGGAAGGCATCATACTCATAATAGGTGGTCATGCCTTTGGCATCGGTGCTACTGGTCATGCCCACCAAAGACTTGTAGGTGTAGCTGGTAATCTGGGCATTAGACAGGCCACTTCTCAAGGGAGTCAAAAATGAACTAATCTGTGCATCGGTTGGGTTCGAATTACTAAAAGTTTCTACGGCACTGTTTCCACCCAGTAAACTTTCTACAGTGCTGTAATCTGCATTTTTGATTTCTGCTATCGGGTATTGGCCATTATAGCTCCAGATATAAACAGTTTTAATAGAACTCTGTTTTTTTTGATACAGCGGTTTAGAATAGTCGTTAACGAGTTCATTTTTCAATACTTCATAATAATGGGACGGCATGCCTAGAAAATTGTAATGCAAAGATGGGGCTGCAAGAATGACATCAGCCGAATATGCCGATTTCAAATAGATCTGTTCCGTACCAGAGACTAATTGTCTGGAGTCATACTCAAAAGCATTGGCAGAAACTATCTTTTCTGTTGCACCTTCAATAACTGTATTCATCTCTTCAACTGGTACATTTACCATATATCTGTCCAGCATTTTTGTCAAAATTGCTGAGCTTCCTGCGTTTGCGGCATAATCAGTTGTATAGTACAGCTTTCGGACCGATTCCTTTCCATCACTGGCGTAGTTCTTCTGAGCAACCAACTGATAATTACTTGGAGAGTAGGTATAAGTATTGATAGCTTTCACATCCGCAGTTCCATTTTTAGAGATCAATGTATCAGAGACCACCAGCAGCGCATCAGACTGCAATGGATAATTTACAACGGTAAGACCGGGCACCACGTTCCCCGGACCGGTTGATCCATAATTCCGGACAACCGAAGAACCAACTTTTATCCCTCTACCAAGATACAGGGAGCCGGGTAATACCGAATAGTTAAGTTTATGCTGTTCAACCAGCTCATAGGAGAGCCCGTTGTTTTTGTATGAAGACTCTTCCAACAATAATCCCCTCTTCCAGTCCTGTGGTGAGTTCGGGGCGTACGGGAAAGCTGTTGCAGCATTAATATCGTTTTCATGGTTATACCTGTAAACTTTTTTTCCAATGGTACCGTTCAAGTCTTCCGTAACGGTAACGACTGTATAGCCTATATGTGAGCCTTTCGTATTGATCAGGGGATAATTTGAAGCAGCACTGTACACATGATAATAACAGGTATAATCCGGCCCATCTACACCTGTAACCATTGTTACATCCCGCCCATAATCAGGGAGATTACCTATCTGGCCACTTGAAATACCTGTAATCGGATCATCATAGTTAAAATAGGTACTGAGTGTATCGCCCGGCGCAAACGTTTTTTTAATCTTCTTGATCCTCAGCCCCGGACCGTTCGCACTGAAGACTCCTGCAGTGCCTTTAACCGCAGAGAGATTGATGTTAAAATATACAAATGGATTTTCCTGAAACTCCATCTGTATATCGGCCATCAAGGTATAGGTACCCCGCTGGCTGAGGTAAATAGGATCTGTAGACTGCGCGGGGATCTGTGTAAGGCTATTATCGGGATTTCTAAGGGTGTAACTAAAATAGCACGAGCAGGTGGGGGAATAACCTTCCAATGTGGAAGAACGAAGAACGGTAACAGAAGTGCCTGCAGGACCGTATTCAGCTTCACTCAATGCAAAGCTTCGTTCGAAATGAAAATTCAGTCCGTCACCTACATAGGTCCCTGTAACCGTATTATGCCCCGTTAAATTTACCAAACTCACTTTTTCTTCATCGCCAGGGATCAGGCTGCTGGCACGGTAGGTATTTCCTTCATAGTCAAATTCAATAAAGCCCCCGGTTGGATAAGTAATCTTTGTCAGTACCGTTTCTTTAGCATAATCTGGGTTTGCCGCTTTTTTTGCGCCTTGCCATTGGCCATTTTCAAGATAGCTTACAGATGTACCTTGGTTGTTCCGGCCATTAAAAAAACCCCAATGGTCCTGGCTATGCGAGTTCCTGTAAGGTAAACCTATAGAATAAAAATAATCCAACTTATAAGGTTTCAGTGTACCCGACACTCCCTCTTCCCTTACCGAATCCAACTTTAGACGCTGATGGTCCATTGCCCTAAAAATATTAGGGCTGTTTACACCCATGTCATTATTGGTAAAATAGCTGGTAAACAACTGGTAACCTTTTACAAAACCAGAGTTATTATAAATTTCTATCTTGCTGAGGCTCGAGTCGCCCGGAAGGTCCAATCTGGCTTCGTTTTTTGCAATAAATTTAATCTGGCCATCGGAATAGCTAATGGTTTTTAGCTTGAGACCGCCAAATAGGTCCAATTGGATTGTTGTAGGTTGTATTGTTTTCTGACACGGATAGTTAAAATTCGAAAAAGGGATACTCACTGTCTCACCTCCCTTTAGAATATAAAAACTCTGGTAACCCTGGTAAGTAAAGCTCACTTTATTACCCTTAACATCATCCACCTCCGTCAGGTACCAGGAACTCACATCAGTACTATATGCACCTGATGACTGGGTTGCCGTACTGAGTTCAGCATTACCAAACTTATACCTTACCCCGTTTCCAGAAGTAATGATCCAGTGATAGCCGCCAATACCCTCTTGGATTTTGATATTCTGATCCCTTGGCATGGTGATCCACTCGCCGTTGTTCCCTCGGAAAAACTTAACATTCAGATCACCGACATTTACATAATAGATGTCCGGTTCCGAATCTTTCGTTCCGGTATAAACATCCCATATGTAATCCTGTGCCTGGGTACTCGTCATCAGATTGTTTGCATAATTGCTAACATCTACCTGAAAATTATAACTATCAGGAAGGCCCCTGGCAGACCGGGTAATCATCCCTCCTGCATTCAGTGTCCAACCTAAACCCACCCGTGATGCAATTTCATCAACCCTATTTCCCCCGCTATGATAGCTCAGATCAATACTCAGGTTAATATCACCTTTTTTTATGCGGTGGATGGGAATCGAGATACCTGGGATACCAGTATAGTTAGAAACTGGGATTTCAGAAAATTTCCCCAACGATCCTGCTTCAGGTGAAACAGGTAATACTGAAGCTGTCGCCTCTTTGATGGTTTGTCCATTAGTTGCATAAGTACTGATGCAAAATAAAAGCACACAAAATATCAGTCTATTTATCATATTATATTTTCTAGTAGATTGTTTTAACCATAGAAGCATGGAACTAATGGTAGCATTCAGGTGTTGTGTCTGTGCATAAAGATTAGCCAGCATGAAAACTGAACAGCGTGTAATAAAGATTTTTTTCATTTAAAAATTTGCTTGACAATAATTTAGATAATGGGAGCTGGGGCTGTATCCTAAAATACGGACGACGGCTAAACTGCGTATACAATTTGGACATGCCGACCGATATGATGTATTTCCCTTTCAAACCTCTCTTGAGCAATAAGCCGAAGACTTTTCTTTACAGAAATATTTTCAATTTGAAAACTTATCTAATAAGACAATAGGGAATTGCATACCGAAGCGGTCAGGTTCAACAGCAACCTAATGGATCATGTATCAATGAGAAATTGTTAAAGACTAAGACAATACCCCTTGTAAGTACAGGATGTAATTTATTCATGCACTTTGGACAGTGCGGTAAAATTAGGTTGAGGCGCATATAAAGATTTTTTTCAAAAATCCCTTAAGTTTTAGAATCGATAAAAAAAATTACACAAACCCCTTGCTTTATATGACGAAACTAACAATTACCGGATTTTGAAATTCATTAAAGGACCTAATTAATTATGGTTAGTTTTTATATTGCTTATAGCGCCAATAATCGAAGATTTGGAGAGAAAAAAATCATTTTAAGAGCAGGCTATAATTGAGTCTTCTCAAACTTGAATAAACCTAAAGAAGACTACTTTAGAACTAATAACCTGGCATAATTGAAAAATTGTAGTTATGGTTTTTATATAACAATTGGATAAAATACACCAGGTTAATACCTAATCTTACTTACTATCATTTTTTTGGCTCAACATATTCATTAATCGATGCTAGCACTTCTAAGTCTTAAAGAGTTCAGAATTACCGATACTGAACTGAAGCTCATGGCCAGTGCTGCAATCATCGGGGAAAGTAGTATACCAAAGAAAGGATAAAGTAACCCCGCTGCAACCGGTATGCCCAATACATTATACCCAAGAGCAAAAAACAGATTGCCTTTTATATTACCCATTACCTTGTGACTCAACAATCTGGCTTTTGCAATCCCATTCAAATCACCCTTCACTAAAGTAATGGCCGCACTTTCAATGGCAACATCGGTTCCTGTGCCCATGGCAATACCGATATCTGCCTGCGACAATGCTGGGGCATCATTAATGCCGTCGCCCGCCATCGCTACTTTTTTTCCTTCAGCTTGCAATTTTTTTATTTCCTTCAGTTTGTCTTCTGGTAGCATTTGGGCTTTGAAACCATTTAAGTTTAGTGCGCTACTAACTGCACTTGCTGTATCTTCGTTATCTCCTGTAAACATCATTACCTCTAAACCTTCTGTCTGAAGTTTATGGATAGCGGCAACGCTTGTTGGCTTAATTTTATCAGAAATAACTACAAAGCCAACAGCTTTATTTCCAATAGCTAAATAAGAGACCGTTTTACCTTGCTTTTGAGCAGCCTTCACCTGTTCTTCTATACCAGGGGCAATTTCTGCACTAATGTGTTCCATTAATTTTCTGTTCCCCAAAGCAAGTTTTTCCTCATTTAGTGTACCTGTTACACCTTTGCCCGTTACTGCTTCAAAATTGATAATCGACTGAACAGTTACTTTGTTTTCTTCCCCATAGCGTAGTGTTGCCTGCGCTAAAGGATGTTCACTGCTACTATTTAGTGCTACAATCCTTTCAAGAATTTCTTTTTCATCAAAATCCGGATTTCCACTAACGACTTTTTCAACCGATGGCTTTCCTTCGGTAACCGTTCCTGTTTTATCAATAATTACCACATCAATGGCATTCATTTTCTCCAATGATTCTGCATTCTTAATCAATATACCAGACTGTGCGCCTTTTCCTACGCCTACCATTACAGACATTGGCGTAGCCAATCCAAGTGCACATGGGCAGGCAATGATCAATACCGCAATTGCATTTACAAAAGCATAAACATAAGCAGGATCTGGCCCGTATATTGACCAAATTACAAATGTTGCTATTGCAATCAATATCACTACAGGTACAAAATATCCCGAAATCTTATCGGCCATTTTTTGGATAGGCGCTTTTGAACGGCTGGCAGCGTTAACCATTTCTATAATCTGGGAAAGTAATGTTTCTGCGCCTACCTTTTCGGCAAGCATCACAAAGGTTTTATTGCCATTAATGGTACCTGAACTTACCTTGTCTCCCGCTTTTTTTTCAACAGGAACAGGTTCTCCGGAGATCATAGATTCGTCAATTGCCACCTCACCAATTTTAATACGGCCATCAACAGGTATCTTTTCACCTGGTTTTACACGGAGCATATCTCCCTTTTGAATATCATCTATAGAAACACTTGTTTCTTTATCTCCTACAATCTTAGTAGCAGTATTTGGAGCCAATTTCAATAGCTCCTTGATCGCACTATTTGTTTTTCCATGTGCCCTGGCCTCCAAAAGCTGTCCAAGTAAAACCAGGGTAAGGATTACTGTTGCTGCTTCAAAGTAAACATAGACCGTACCATGATGGGTTTTAAACTGATCTGGAAAAACATCGGGAAAAAGCAGGGCAACAAGACTAAACAGCCAAGCCACCCCGGCACCAATTCCGATTAAGGTAAACATATTTAATTTCCAGGTAATGATGGATTGCCAGGCCCTTCGAAAGAACATCCATGTGGCATAAAATACCACCGGGATCGAAAACACAAACTGAACCCAATTCCAGTATTTCAATTCCATTAATCTGAATATGGGGTTACCAGGTATCATTTCAGACATGGCAATTAAAAAAATAGGAACGGTAAAAACTGTGGCGATTTTAAATTTACGCAGGAGTGTTTCATAAGTTTTATCTTCCTCTTCCAAATTAACGCCCAATGGCACTAAATCCATTCCGCATATCGGGCATGCACCTGGTTGATCTCTTATGATTTCCGGATGCATAGGACAAGTGAATTGGGTGGTTTGTTTCAGTACAGGTTGCTTCAATAAGTCCATTCCGCAAACCGGGCAATGACCCGATTTATCATAAGTTTTATCTCCTTCACAATGCATCGGACAGTAATACCCCCCTCTAGTTATTTCCTTTCCATCCTTATGGTGTTCATGGGTTGATGAATGATGAGGACTAGAATGTGCTTGCCCATGTTGAATTTCTGTATGCGGTGTATGGGCGCTCATTTCAATGCTATAATTTCCAACGGCAGATAGCGCCTCTTGCAATTTTTCCGTCGGAATATGCCTTTCCATTGTAACCACAGCCTCAGCCGCTTCTAAAGAAACTTGCGCTGAAACACCTTCAATAGCATTTAGGGCATTTTCAACTTTGCTACGGCAGCCGGCACAGGTCATTCCGGTTATTTTATAGGTATGCTTCATGATCTGATCATTAGTTATTAATGGGTTAATAGTTCAATGTTAATCCGGCGCCGTAGCCCATGTCACTATCATAGTGGGTAGACAGGCCAAAATATTTACTGACAATGTATCTAAACCCTGCCATATACTCCTTATCCGTATTGATCATGAATTGAAAACGGAGCCTCTTGGAAACAGGGATGTCTTCCCGCATTAACTGAAATCTAACATTTCCTTTATGATCGACAGAGGCATCTGCAACAATAAGCATGGGTAAAGTATACTGCACGCCTAAATGAAATACCTGCCTGAAATTCTTGGTGTTACTTTGTCCGAAAAGATTGTTTCCCGGCGCAAGTGACTGACCAAAGATGTTTTTATCCAGCGGATCAATTGTCCTTTTTCTAAAATCCCATCCTACGTAAGGCAACAGCCATTGATTTCTGCCAATATACCTTCCAAAATGACTTTCGCTTTCGTAACCCATTTCTTTATCAAAACCAATGCGCCATTCGGTAGTGAAGCGGTAACGTGTATTCGCCAGCATGATTTCTCCATCACTTCCGTTAGTCTCAATTCCTATCCTTGCCATTGGATGAAATGCTTGGTCATCACTAAACAGCCTGCGTTGCGCCAATTTAGGATTGGGAATTTCAGGATTGGGTGGCGAATTTTCATAACTGAACACCCTGCCCATTCCACTCATCATGTGATAAAGAATATGGCAATGAAAAAACCAATCGCCCCCGGGTTCCGATGCAGCAAATTCAAGTGTATCCCTTTCCATTGGCATAATATCTATGATGTTCTTCATAGGTGCATGTTCTCCTTGCCCATTAAGCACCCTAAAATCATGGCCATGCAGGTGCATGGGGTGGCGCATCATACTGTTATTAAACAAAATGATCCTCACATTTTCTCCTTTTTTGATCAGGATTTTATCACTTTCAGAAACCGTTTTATTATCTAAAGTCCATACATAGCGGTTCATATTTCCAGTAAGATTAAACTTCAGTTCTTTCCAGGGGCCTTTAGGCAAAGTTGTTCTCTTCGGGTCACGAAGCATACCATAGTTCAATGTAACCATATCCGGGCTTTCTGCTGTCATGTTCATGCCTGCCATACTTTTATCATCAGGCATTTGCATACCTTTTGCAGCTGTATTTTTATTTTCTTTTTTCGGATCCTCTTCTCCGGTTACTTCCGGATACATGACCGTATTCATGTCCATAACCTGGTTTTGCATTTTCATGCCTTCCATTTCGACCATGTTACCGTTCATATCCATCATATCGTTCATCATCTTCATTCCGGCAAAATACTTTAGCTTAGGCAGTTTTTGTGCCGGAACTTTTTCTCCATTGCCTAACCAGAGGGAAGCAGATTTTGTACGGTCCTCGGGCGTTACCAGGAATTCATAACTCTTGTTTTCGGGGATGGTGACCACCACATCATAAGTTTCCGATACAGCTATAATTAGCCTATCTACCTCAACAGGCTCCACATCATTCCCATCAGTAGCTACCACTGTTATTTTACCACCAGAATAAGTCAGCCAGAAATAATCAGAAGCCCCGCCATTGGCAATACGCAACCTTACTTTGTCTCCAGCTTTAAACTGGGGCTGTTCATTTTGGTTCTTGCCGTTGATGAGAAAAGTATCATAATATACATCACTTACGTCCATAGCGTTCATGCGTTTCCATTCATTCGCTATCTTGGTTTTGAAATGACCTGTTCTAATCGCTTCAGCGTAACTTTGCGTGGTACCTTTTTGAATAGCGAACCAATCGTTGGCATTTTTTAAACTGCGATGTACTTCTTCAGGCTTCATGTCTGTCCATTCGCTGATTACTACCGGAATAGTTGGAATATCCCATTCCTTTCTTTTGTTCATGATAAATGCACCATACATCCCAATCTGTTCCTGCAGTTCGCTGTGGCTATGGTACCAATGTGTGCCATGCTGCACGATGGGAAATTTATAGATATAGGTAGAATGAGGTTTAATGGGCATTTGAGTTAAAAAAGGCACCCCATCCATCTTATTTGGTAAAAATAAACCATGCCAATGCAGGGAAGTTTCTTCGTCCAGTTTATTATGTACATATATCAATGCTGTATCACCCTCGGTAAAGGTCAATGTAGGCATGGGTATCTGTCCGTTTACCGCAATTGCCCGCTTTTTTTTCTTACCAAAAGTTACTGTTGTATCTGCAATATCGAGGTCATAACGTACTGTCCGGGGTGCGTGAGTAGCAGTAGTGGTCTTAATAGGACCTAAATTTACCTTGGCCTTTTTAATGTTCTCCATAGTTGCGCTATTGCCCTCCATTTGCATCCCTTCCATGCCCATTTGATCTTTTGGCGATTCTTCCATCTTCATTTCCCTATGATCGTTAGCTGTTGCTTTCGGTTTTTCTGGAACGAGTTTCATCCCACATTTAGGGCAATTTCCTGGTTTTTCGGCATGAATTTCGGGATGCATTGGACAGGTATAAGTTATCTTTTGCCCGGATTTATTACTGTCTTTCTTTTGTGCAGGCATTTTCCTATCACCTGTATCTTCATTTTTTGACGGAAGATTTTTTTTCTCTTTTATTTCTGATTTGGGTGCTCTGGCTTTTTGAGCAACGAGCTTCATCCCGCACTTAGGGCAATTACCGGGCTTGGTGGATTGTACCTCCGAATGCATTGGGCACGTATATATAGCCTGTGTCTGCTTATTACCTTCCTGATCAGTAATTTTCATTCCTTTCATTTCCTGAGCGGATACTGCCGCATAAAAGAGCAATAAAAAGGCAGTTAATATGTTTTTCATTTCTTTATTGATTAAGAGATCGTTAGTGATTTTTGTTTAAACTATCCTTAGAATTTTGAACCCATTTAATAATTAACGTTTTCTCTGTTTTGTTTAAAATAGCATTTCTATGGATGAGCGTATAAGAAGATAAGGGCATTGTACCATCTTTTAAACTATTTTCTATGGAGCGTAATTTGCTCTGTTGTCTCCTTGTGGTGTAAGAACTAAATTCATTAAAATTCAATTCTTCTTTACCAGATTGTATGTGGTAAGTCATAAACCAGTGCAAGGGCTGTATATTTGTATGCCACGGATAATTAGTATTGTTACTGTGACAATCATAACAAGCCTTTTTCAATATCTCCTGGACACTATCGGGCATGGCGATCACTTTTGAAATATCATTTGGCATAGCCTGCCCGTTTTTATTGCGAACAGGCTGTACAAACTGGATCATGACAAGGATCACCAATAATCCAAGAAGTATTTTTTTTATGCCTTTCATGGCCTATTATTTTAATTCCTCTTTAACAGTACCGCAGGTAGGCATTGCTTTACCAAGGTAAGGGTTTTTAATGTCCTTAACCTCGCTTAGCCAAATTGCCCCTTTATTGTTATTGTACATCGGACAGCGATCAACATACAGGGGTTGATTGGTTCCAAGTAACTTAACAAGGTCATATATATCTTTGCTCAACATATCGAAATGTTCGCGTTGATGTGCTATATTTCCAACATTGGCGCCAATGTGTTCAGCATGCTCTTTGGCATCATCATATATATCGGTATAAGCTTTATCCTGTTCTGGGGTTAGTGATTTTTTATCGAAACTGGCAAAGGCCGTTACCATTTCATTTCCGGCTGCTGCTGCTGCTGCAGCTTTATCATTATCCGTTGTAAAGGCATTTTTTAACTTTATATATGCACTTAATATTGCAGCAGTAGAACTACCTTTTTCCCGTGATTTTGAAATAGCAGCCTGGCTAGATGCAGTGTCTGATGTAGTAGTGGATTGAGTTTTGTTACTGCCATTAGAACAGGCTGCTAAAAACAGTAGAGAAAAAACTGAACTAAAAATTAATGTTTTCATTATATTTTGATTAAAACCGTTTAAATAATTGTTTTTCTGTAAGGCGCAACAAACTGTTTATGTTAACCTATAGCAGATTTATTTGATAAAAATCCATAAGTCAATTGTACAACCACAACGCCATTATGAAATTGCAGATGTACAATCAACAAATTGGCCTACTTTAAAGTTTCCTTGACTGCCCCGCAGGTCAGCATCTGTTTACCGAAGTAGGAGTTTTTGATTTCGACATTGTTTGAAAGCCAATAACTCTTTTTCATCGGGCAATAGTCATAGTAAACGGGGTCTTTGGTCAACTTTACTGCTTTAGCCAGTTTAAAAAGATTTGTTGAGAAATTGGCAAAATGTTCTCTTTGGTGAGAAATGTCCTTTGTTTCTGAAATATGCCTGGCATCAAAGGCAAGTTTATCCTGAAATCCCATAAAGGCATTCATTTCCGCCTTTGGCATCGACTTCATATCTATATTTTCCAGCGCTTTAGAGAATTCACTGGCTTTGGAAGCTGCCGTTGTTGCATCTGCGTTTATCAGTGCGTTTTTAATGTCGTAATAAGAAGCTAATAGCGATTGGGTCTGGCTGTTTTGTGCAAAACCAGAATTGATCCCTACAGTTGCAATTAACGCAACTAATAAAAATATCTTTTTCATGATGATTTAATTAAAATGTATTCAATAAATTATATGCACAAAGGATGAACCTTCATGTAATTATGAAATCATTAAATCAAATCTGAAAACTCTGAATGCTTATCCTGATATCGGATATGGGCGGATGATAGCTTCTAACAAAACACCTGTTACTTGGGGTATGAACAAATGCACGTAAAAACTGATACTGATAAAACACTGGTAATACAGCGCCTATTATCAATGACTGCACATTCAGCCCACTTGGAACTGTTAGCAATTTATCAGATTTCACTAGTTTGGTCACCTCCTCTTTACAGCAATTTTTATCGTTGCTTTTTCCCGAATGATGATCCGTTTTAAAATCCGTTGCTAACCTGTGGTGGTCATAACCTGAATGTTTGTGCTGATGGTGCCCTTTCTCCGCGTGCTGATGTTCATGACTGGTTTCCATCCCAATGGCACAGGCAAAACCTACTACAGTGTTCAGTAAAAACACCAACAGCAATACTACCGCCTTAACCCTTATGGATGATTTTATTTTCATCTGTTCAAAAAAATAAGATTTTTCACACGCATGCACTTATTTTATCATCAAATATAATACATATAAAATTTAACGTTTTACATAATTATGTTATTCTTTTATAAAATTCTTCTCTGGAAAACAGAAAGCGCAGTAAGAGGATAACAGTATTCAAAAGATAGTTGTTATCTTCCAAAAATTCATGTAGTTGCTGTGGATCATGATAACAATAGTCGTTTGGGATTCTTAACAAGAACACTACAACCATGAAAAAACCTGAATTTGGGCCACGACGCTAATAATAAATTATCTCAACAACCGAAGTCCGCTCAAAATAACCAGTACGGTAATTCCTTCATATCCTACTCAAACAATAACCACTGTCACGTAAAAAGGGCGAATGTTTTTTTTTCATTCACCCCCTAGCTTGGTACTTATTTTAGTTTTATTCTAAGCCCTGCATTAACCACCCTACCATCCAGAGGCGCATAAATATCCCTGAATTTTGGACGGGCAATGTTACCGGTATAAATGTTTTCCCAGCGGGTTTGCCTCCGGTCGGTTAAGTTTTCGGCATTTACAAACACATCTAAATGCTTCCACATTTTTTGTACCAGCAAACCAAAGGTAATAAATTCACGGCCTATCGAACCATCACTTAACAACTGAGATCCTGTGTAAAAACTTTCTGCTCCAAAGCGGAAACTACCTTCTATTTCATAAGTTGCATCAAAACTAAGACGATGTTTCGGCGTTAAGGCTTGTGTGCCGAGCTGCTCTTTATTATATTGTTTGGTATCCGTATAAGTATACCCCAGATAAAACCCAAGTTCGTCGATAGCAAGTTTAATATTCGTTTCCGCACCCTGAGTTCTGATATATCCAAAAGCATTTGCGAAGGTATTATTTTCGAGCACCAAAGGATGATCTACTTTAGTGAAGAAAAACAATTGATTAATGCTTAGAAAAGCATCTCCTATTGGTGTTCTATAATTCAGGTCACCATGCAAACCATAAGAACGTTCTGCTTTTAGTTGGCTTATCATTATAGGTTTCAAATTCTCATAACCTTCTTGCTCGCTCCGGTCATTAAATGGTAGGGCGGTAGCTGAAAAAGGCAACCAGGGCTTGCCCTGGAGTGAAGAAGAAGATAAAGTGCTCGCGCAGCGTTTTAACGAAGGCACTAAGATTACCCAGCTTGCCAAACTACATTCTCGCACCTACGGAGCAATTAAAGCTAGACTCCTCAAACTTGGGTTACTACAGAAATGACAAAGCCCAACAGTTTTTAAACTGCTAGGCTTTGCCACTAATTTTATTTATTCTCACACGCCACAGACGTGCGTTAGCAAACCAACAAAACACACGCTACACCAGCGGGGAGCTTAATTATTATACCTCTTAGCTAACCAAATAAAACCTTTCTTTATTATAATTTTATCTCCTTGTATTGGCAGTCTTAAATTCGGAACCAACAAACTTGTTACTGTAAGTACATGACCATCTTTCAGGTGGATATAGGAATGGTTATATCCCTCCCAAGGCCCCACAAAAGCTCTATTTGCAGCCTGATTATAAGACATGTAGCGTGTAATATAATCTATATCATCCAAACTAAAAGTTATTGACATTCCTTTATGGATAAAAGTAATCTCTCTATCTTGATAAAAATACTGGAATATATCTCCACGATTGACGATATAATAATTTACGTGAACCACGATCGCAGGTAACGCCATAACAAAAAACATAAATGGCCCTATCCAAAGTACGGAGTTAATATTTATATGTTTTATTACTGATAATCCATAAGGAAAGACCGAGCTGATTATTGCACATAGAATTATTAACCATCCACTTTTAACATGACTTTTAAAGCCAACTTTAAATACTTCCATTATATCTTATCTTCCTCCCATTGTAGCATTAATAATTGATTGCAGAAAGTTACTCCATTGTCCATTCAATGTCCTCAGTGTTTGTTTACTGGTATCATAAGCCATTTCTCCTCCTGTAGCCCCAAGGCCAACTACAGCTCCTGCAGGCCCTCCAGCTGCTGCTCCTACCCAAATAGAAGCCCCTAATGACACCCCATGATAAGTCAGCCTTCCTCCATCCATTTGACCTTGACTAAATTGATAACCTTCATAACCTAATACTCCTACGGCTCCGATAGTCGCGACAGTTCCTACCCCTTTTCCTATACCTGAAAGGAAACTAGTCGGTGCCGAAGATGATGTCATCGCTGCATTACCAAATAACGAAAGGTTTCGGCCTGTTAACGTGTAATTTCCAGAAACCCCTCCTCTAACACCTTGTTGAAATAGAGATGCTGCATGGCTTTCTCCTGCAACTTCTAAACCGGCCCCAGCAGTCATCAAACCAGTTGCAGCCCAATTAATAGCGTCTTTAGTTGAATTATCGGCTGTAACATAATGTACATCAGAACCACTCGCACCTAGATATATACTGCCCACTTCTCCATCGTCCCCTAGTTTCGCACTTACTACAGAACCCGGTGCTTTATAATCATCGTAACCCGCGTTAGTTGCTTGTTCTGCAGTTTTAATGTTTTCATCAAAAGTCCAACGATTATTTTTCTTTACCCAATCTGTCCCTTCCATTCCATCAGGATCTACAAACCTTATCGAGTTGTTAAATGTATAAGTGTAAGGTGACCACCGTCTACCTTTCTCCGCCAGCGGATCCACCACGTTCCACCTGCCTATGACAGGGTCATAGAACCTTGCCCCGTAATCATACTGCCTACCACAACTTTTCAGCCGTTTTTCAGGTTTTCCTACCGCATTTTTCAGCTGTTATAAAGAACGTTCCTTTTGCGTAAA
>NZ_JACHCQ010000064.1 GCF_014205835.1 Pedobacter sp. AK013
TTTTTGCACAACAACTTCTGCTTTTTTCAAGCAACAACTCTGGGGGTCAATTTGAAATTGGCGAAAGGGGGTCAAATTTATTGGTATATGCACTGCCTGCTATATATTTAAAAAAGCTAAGTGGCAAATTCTACCTTTAAAAGCTGATAAAAAAAATGCCCAGGCAAAAGCCCGGGCATTCAAACAAACCAAAACTAACCAACCTCATTTCTTTTTCTTTCCCTCGCTCACTTCCACTCTGATCTGCTGGGAAAGCAGTTTAGCCTGCTGCATAGCAATCCGTAATCTTGTGCCAGCTGCCCGATTTCCCTTAGTAAAAAATTTCTCTGCATCTTCCTCCGCGCCCAGAACAAGCGCCTTTAACGAACCAAATGTTTTCATAACAATTGCTTTAAAAATTAAAAAATCAATGAATTAACAAAATACAGATCAGGCAAACCTAATCCATGGTCATTCCCCCATCTTTCCCAACACTGAGCTGGCTACCCTTAACCGAAACTATCTCCACACCGTATTCATTTTCAAACTCCGCCTGCTTGAGTAGCAGCCAGCCCACATCGCTGGAAAGTACATCCATATCCGCGACCACCACCAAATTAATGCGGCCTGCCTGCTGATCCACAATACGTTCCAAAAGCTGCCAGGACAAACTCTTTTCCCCTTGCTCAGAGAGCACAACGCGAAGTTTAATGCCATTTTCTTTGCAGAATTCATAAATCCGCTCTGCCTGCCGATCCAGCTCCCGCATGTCTTTGAAGCGTTCAATCCTGGCATAACCGACAGCAATCAAAAGCTTTTTATCCTCTTCCATAACACGGTACCAAACTCCACTAATCAGTCACTGAGATGCAGCAGAAACAATGGGCCTAACGCCCTATCCCCATTCCTGTTTCCGGCTCTTTTTCCTTATTTTTTTCCTTCTGTTGCCCCACATCAAGCAGATTAGCCAGCGCTTCTTTGGTCATCAGTAGTTCACGTTTTTCCATTTTACCATCAGGGGTAAAAAAATTCATTTTACCATACCTGGGAACCGCTTCAATCAAAAGCTTTAGCGTTTGTCCATCTTTCTCCACGCTTACCAGCGGGGTCATACCATTACGCAGATCGGCTTCCAGTTTTTCGCGTTTCTCGGGGATAGACAACTCTTTGATTTTGTAATTGTCCAATACCTTAGGCAGATCAAAACCGTACTGCGGATCATGGTACTGTTGCAGATTGAAATTTCCATTAGCCCCCACGCCTTTATCCATATCAAATTTTACCCATGCCGCATAAGGTTCACCTGAAAGAAAATTTACCAGGTCATTACGATAAACAGCATATCCCTGGATCATCTGAGCAGACTGTTGCACCGTAAATCCCTTGCCACGATCCGGCCACATGGTCTGCGACGCTGGCTTTCCATAAAAAGCCCCCCTAAAGTCTTTGGTTACGAAATTTACCTTACCATTTTCCATAGTAGCCAGTGTTTGTTTATGGGCTACATCTTTCCCGATGGCTAACTCCACTGTATCTTTCCTTTCTTTGAACAGGCTAACTGCTTCAGTTACCAGATCGGTCTTTTTATCTGAGCCGGGCTGCCCATCCTTACCAGGAGTAATAATCAGATAATGCTGATCCTTCTCCAGGGGCTTACCCAGATTATGAGCAACAGTAAATTTATTGAGGAAATAATACTCTGATTTTGACGACTGCTGCAAATAAAATTCCACATCTACTTGCCCTTTATTAGCAGGCATCACCTGATGAACTTTAAATTTCGGCACACCGGTTTTCATCAGCTCCTCCATCTTAGCGATGGTCTGCTCCGATGCACCAAGGGCTTTCATTTCGTCCTTTCGGTCTTCTAAATTGTTTAAATTCATAGCTTTTGTATTTATTGATGTTTTAGGATAATTTAATTTCTGATCTGACGTCAATCCTGATTTCTCCAGCTCCTTAAGCTGATAGATCATATCTGAAATCAGCACCGCCTCGTGCCAGTTAAAAATCTGCTGATACTCCCTTTCAAAGGAGATGGCAGAAATGGGATCAGCAAAACAGGTCAGGTCAAATTCAGAGCACAGCGGATGATCGCTATCATAAACCACATAGGCTTGTCCCAGTGAGACCTGCTCTTCGAGATACTGCCGCAACTGGGTAGCCAGCCCTGCTTTCCCTATCAGTTTGACCATAAAAAGTTTTTTATCTGCTAAGCTCCAGCTGCGATTCCTTTGCTTGACCCAGCGGTTTAACCAGACTGAGCGCTAAAAAAGGCTGCATTTTCACCGGTCGAATTATTTCTTTAAGCTGTTCAAAACCAATTTCCTTTTTTGCTGAATCAAAGAACTCCAGCCTGTTTTCAAACGGTCCGGCACGGATATAAAATTTGTCTTTCCCCGGAACACTAATTTCCACCCTATTTCCCCGCTCAAGTCCACGTAACACTAAATCAGAACTGACCGCATAACATTCAAGCGCAATGGCATGATCCAATAACTGTTTTTTTAAATCATAGTCCTGTCCAATACCAGCAGAAAACAATAGTGGGGCAGCAGAAAAATCCTTAGCCGTATCATTCATTTTCACCCATGTTTTTTCCCATTTGCCATCTAGCCCCTGATAGTTTTTCAGCACTGACCCACCACGCAGCAGATTGATCGCCTCAGCCAGATCAACTCCGGTACTCTTAGAAAAAAAACAGGATTTCTCGCTCCCATCCACCTGCAACAGCCTTGCATTGAAGCCTGCGAAAGCATAACTACCTAACCCCTCTTTTTCCAGAGCAGCCTGAAGCGAAATCTTTTCTCCAGTGTTTAAACCTCTAGTCAGATCCAACCTCACCGATTGCCCTTCATAGTCCAGCCGCTGTTCTAGCTTCACAACAATACCACCTAGCCCCAGCGAAGAAAGTTCAGACTTTAGCGAATACACATTTTCTTCGCGGGTCCTGGCAAATCGCCGCAAATGCACCCCTCTGTCATACACCAGCCCTTTAAGCCTCACTAAAAGCCTAAGCACAGGGCTCGGATAAAGCTGACGACGCAGCCTAACCGTTACCGATCGCAATACCTGGATATAAAGCCGCTCCATTTCCGATGGCCTGACCGATACTCTAAAAAGTCCCTGAGATAAAAACTGATATTTCAATTGCCTCATCTTACGCTCATCGAGGCTGGCGCCCATCAGCCCAGCAAGGGATTTCTGCCGCTCTTCCCAAGCCAGGTAAAGCTGTTCAGCTCGATTGATAGCAGGATCCACGACTAACGAAGCTTTAGTTTATTGTCCCTGAGCAGAACAGCCTGCCCACCCTTTAACTTCACCTTAATTTTGCGCAGCTTTTTGGTTAGCATCGACTTTGCCGCGTCGATCCCGGCCCCTGCAACCTGCGTTACTAGCGACTGATCAAAAGTATTCAGTGCCACTTCCCCAACCGCATTGCCAGCCCCATCATTCATCGTTTCATTCAGTACTGCTTCCGGTGCATCCAGGCCCAGCATGCCGTCATAACTGTACAGAGAAAGATCACTCGGAATAATCGCATTGCCCAAACGGATCTGTTTAATATCCAGCAGTAGCCGCTGATTGGTAATCTTACAGGCACCAAACAGCTCGTGTCCTTTAGGGATCAACACCCCATTCACGCGCAGCGTATCCAGCAATAAAAGCTTAATGGTCGCACCTTGCACTACTTTCTTATCCGAAGCAATTACTGCGGGGATCGCTTTAAACAAACTATCAGTATTTATTTTTTTAACTACAGCCATTTTTTGTTTTACCCGTTCAGGGTGCTGGATATCAATAATATTCTCCATCATCGCATTCAGCTGTTTCATCTCAGGATCCTCGCCAGCGTTTTTGTTTTCAACCATCATCTTCATCAGCGCCTCAAGCCTGTCCACATCGTTTTTCATGTTCCCAGAAGTGGCAGCACTAGACGCTCCATGACCCGAACGTATCCCAGCAACGCCACTCACCCCACCAGCATTTTCAGCCGGGCGGTCAATCTCACGTTTCAAGGCTTCTAGTTTTAACGAGATTTCACCGGTCTGATCCTCCTGACTGTTTTTAAAGCCTAAGTTTTCGCTCATGCGCGAAAGTGAAGCAGATCCTCGGGCCGCCGAATCCCGCTCCGCCTGCTCATAAAAAGCCATTTTATCTGCTGGTTGCTGTTTTTTAATCGCCGCGTCAGGTAGTGAGAAATCCACCTTTCCGCGAAAATCAGCAGTGTGCCCGGATGTCCCCTTGCCACCGCCCAGTATATAAAAACCAGTGGTCAGTACGGCTGCTGCAAGCAATGGTAAAAACACCAGCAGCACTTTCTTTTTGTCTATTTTTTTCCTGTTTTCCATCGTGATTGTTTTTATTGGTTAATCATTTTATTAAAGAAAAATTAGCACTACTGAGAGGATTAGATATAAGCAATAAGTAGCGCCCACCATCAAAAAGCCCACGAACAATAGCCGCATCCTTAACTTTGAAATGCCCTTGGTTTTCATGTTCAAAAAAGTCGTTATTGATTGCTGACCTTTAAGTATTTTCCCAGCCAGGCGGAATGATATATCGTTTTTATTTGACCGCCCAGCATTTCGCTCAGTTACAGGCAAAGTCCCATCCGCTACAGCGCTATCATTTTTAGCTCCTTTACCCCTTAAGAAATAGTTCCGGATACTCACGGCGCCTCTGGTTTTAACTGTTCAGCCCTGTTTTCCAACAACTCAAATTTTCGGATCAGAAAGCCGTGAGGATTGTTATCGGTCTGATTCTTCAGATCATCTATCACGCCCTGGCTTACCAGCTTTCGAAAAACCGTTGAAGAAGACCTCACTAGCTTCTGTGTGGCAAAACACCTGAAGGGATAAGGAAAATGGTCCACATCCAATTGAATACTATCGATTGCAATCTCCTGAGCAATATTGGCCGCAATCAGGTTATTGTAATAACCGTTCTCCTGAAAATTATCATATTGCTTTTTGGCGGACTCATCGGCCAGGTACAGCGCCCTGGTTACGCTCGCCTTGATTGCTTTATCATCAGGAACCAGGGCAAAAAAATACTGGTGAAAGGTGCGGATATGGTCACGCAATTCTACCGGCAGGTTGCTCTTGCGGTCAGAAGCTAAAGCAGTTAACAGCTTACCATTATACAATAGGTATATTCGCTGATCCTTCAGCTGATAAAACCTGTAATATTGATAGATCGCAAAACAGCTGATTACCATACAGGCCAGGATCAGGAATAAGCTGAAAAGGCGGATATGCTTAAAAGCGGTATCGATATTTTTAAACTGACTGAACATAATAATCTAATCATCGGTGAATAATAAACATTAAATAAGCAGGGGAAGACCCTGCACCTACCGTCCCTCTATACGCTGCTGCTGGTGCGGATTATCTGGAAAATAATCCCCTTGCGCCCCGGATGAAAAACTTTGCTTTACATTACGGTAACCATCGCCCAGCGCATCTGCTACCATGCCACCGCCCGATTTCGCGGCCTGATTCGCCGTACGCGTTGACGAAGACACTATCGAATTCACTTTTTGCAGGATCGTATTGCCTCCCCCAGCATGTACTACATAATTGGCCACATTCGGTACACAGAAATAACCCACGATGCCGATGATTAGAAAAATCAGGTAAGCGGTATCTAGACTTGAAAAGAAAGTATCCCCCTGCTGCTCGATCTGGGATAAGTCCAGTTTTAACATATTCTCCTGCACCTTACCCAGGATACTCGAAAAGATATTACAGATCGGTAGCCAGAGAAATATGTTCACATACCGCGCAATCCATACCGTCAAAGTATTCTGAAACCCATCAAAGACCGCAAATCCAAATACCAGTGGCCCCAGAATGGCCAGTACGATCAGAAAAAACGTGCGTACCGTATTGATGCAAAGCGCAGCCGCGGCATAAAGGATCTCCAGTACCTCACTCAGCCACTGCTTGATGGAATTCCTGAAATTATACGAAGCTTTAGCAATATTGAACTCCAGCCCACGTCCTAATCCATCCAAGAAACTCTCATCTTCGCCGTTTGGATCCTTTGGATAGGCGTATTTATGCCATTTATCCATATCACCGCTACCATCTTCCCCAACATACATCTGCCAGTAGCGGCTCTTTTTAATTGCAGCTTCCTTCATTTTAAGCAATCGCTCTATTGTCTTATTGCTACCAGCAACCATCGCATTGGTAGCCGATACTGTAGGTTGCAATATCCCGTTAATCATAGCAATCACTGCCGGAAAAAGCATTACTGCCATTCCCAGCGCAAAGGGCCTGAGCAGCGGGTAAAAGTCGATGGACTCAGCCGAAGCCAGTTGCCGCCAAACGCGGGAAGCAATATACCATAGCGCCCCAAAACCTGCCAGCCCCCTGCCAACGTTGATCATGCCCGAACACAATGGCAACATTTCATCATATACCCGGTCCAGCACTGGTTGCAGGCCTGAAATGCTCTGGGCTGAAGTTTGGGCATAGCTGAAGATCGGCAGCATTAAAAAAGTCAAGGAAGCACATAAGAATGAGTTAAACCTAATATTCATTTTATCCTAAATTTTATTGATTTCTTTTGAGCCTGGCCATCAGCCAGGCCACTTTCAAAGCGCATAAAACCCACTAGCCAACCTTACGGTAATTAATTCCTGCCCCGAAGTGCATCAGATAAACCCTTAACATCCGCCCTTTCTTTGCTCCGTTGCAGATCCAGCATTACCGCCTGGTCATTAAAAGCACGCAAAAACATCAGCTTTTCTTCGGTATCCGCAAAAATCCGGTCAATCGCCGCTAAGCGCTCCTGATCACTCATGCGCAAGTTTGACGAGGTGATCACCGTGAGCAGTTCGTCCAGGTTATCGACACTCAGCTCAAAAAGCTGTTTGTATACCCCAGAGAGGTAAGCAATATCGTTCCCAGAAAAATTGCCCGAGGCTTGAAAACGGTTAAATGCCCGTTTGTACTCTGAAACGATTCGTCCCTGGTCCGTGATGATATCCGCTACCTTGTGGTATCTTTTAATCTCCGGGCTCACCAGCATCATGCCATCCAGAAAGACCTCATGCAGCGAAAAATTTCCTTCAGCGATATCCTTCACCGCCTTATAACCACTGGAAATCAGCAGATAGCCTTTTTTCATGTCGGTTAAAATGTTCTTTAGCTGACTGAGCTTTTCCACATTCAAAAGCAACTGCTGGGCTTCAGTAGACTGGCCGTAACCAGGAGAAGAAAGTAGCAGCAGCGGAAAGCAAAGCAGTCCTATAAAGCACACCCTAAATTTCCTTATTAGTATGCTCAGCATTCTGCAAGCAAAAAACAACATCAAAAATCTATTCAAAACCATAAGCCCCCCTCACATCTAAAATATCCAGATGATCCCTTTCTGTGTTCCGGATCAACCGTTCTACTTTGCCCATGAAATCAGCAGTAAAAGCAGCCTTATCCTGCATCGCTTCATATAACAGATCAATGCGCCTGGTGCGTTCAGCTTCCCCCATCTCGAGCCTGCCCGAAGTCACCACCAAAAGCAACGATTCCAGGTCGCGGGAACAATCTGCTAAAACAGCCGCTTTTACCTCCAAAATATAAAGCTGATCATCCGGAGAAAGCAAAGCGTTTCCTTTAAACTCCCCAAACCATCTTGCTATACTGATCTGGTAGGCCAGGATCTCTGCCACTTTCACATTTTTTCTAACAGCCGGGCTTACCGTTTTTAATGATGAAATAAAAGCACCATGCAAACTGAATTCACCACCCGTGATATCCCTGACCGTTTGCAAACCACCATCGACCAACTGATAACCTTTCTTCGCATAACCCAGGTAAAGCTGCAAAGCGGCGATCTGTTCGAGCAGGTATTTTTTCTGCGTTTTCTTCTGGTTAAAAAACTCTCCAAAGGTCTGGGCATGTACTGCACTTCCAAAGCAGAAAACAACTACCATCACAACAACAACCCAAGCCCTCACTCTAAAAGCCCAATGCTTTACTAAACTGGCAGCCAATACCGGAACCTTTCCGGTCTTAGCGCAACACTCAATTTTCGATTCCATAGATTTCTTTTAGTTTAGCGCTTTCCTCCATCGAAGAAGCACGCTGAATACTCAAAACCGCATTGCCCCTGTTAAAACTTTTCAGATCCGTATAATTGGCATCCATCTTTTCCGAAGCCTTTGAAATAATCTCTAACCGTTCCGCATCGCTCATCTGCGTTTTAAAGGAATTCACCACCAATAGCAGCTGATCAATATTTTTGATGCTTTCATCCAGTATCCCAGAATACACCTTTTGCATATAATCCAGCTCTGAGCTTTCAAAATGTTTATCCTGCTTGAATAAGTTCCAGGCCCATTTGTATTCATCCACAATGGCCACCTGTTTCACCGTCAGGTCTTTCACCTTTTTATAATAGGCAATGGCTGATTTGATCTTCCAGAGTTCTTCATAATATTCTCTATAAAGCTCCTTTTGCCGCTGCGTCCAGTCTGCAATCTCGGTCAGCTTTAATTTAGAAAGCTGGTTTTCCAATACCTTCTGCGCATTTTGCAGCCAGATCGTTTTATTCTGCAAACGCTGGATTTTCAGGTCCACCGCTTTGATTACCTTTTTCACGCCCGCCTTGATCACTTCCAGCACGGCGATCTGCGCATCCGCTCCTTTTGGCAGCCCCACGATCAGCGTCACGGTGCTCAGTGGCAGAATTACCATATATTGTTTCATCTTCTTTCTGATTTTAGTCCATAGTTTTCCCAGCCAGCCCACTGGGCCGGTAAACATTAAGTTTTTCATACCTATAATTGATTGTTTTTACTTCTATTTAGCAGCGCCAATGGCTTTGCTTACCAGCTACTCAGCGCCCAGTTTCCGGTATTCTCGAGCGCCCAATAATAGCACTCCGGAATCGGGGTAAAAGCTGATGATCTTTGAATTTCTGGGCACCTGGATCGATTCACTTTCCTTATCCCAGATCCCCAGCCAGCGCTCAACCTCATACTCCAAAGGTCCCTGCTTTCCACTGTCAAACCGCCTGAAACTAGTCTTTCGGACAATGGGATAACTACGCTTTACCTTGTTAAAACTTCCGATCATCAATGTATCCCAGGATTCGCTGTATTCTCCCCTGGCATAATCTACATAAGTACCCGGAATAAAAGATTGCAGGTCTATAGATTCTTTACAGGACCATAAAGCCAGTACCCCTAGCAATAAAAAAAGTTTTTTTGTTTTCATGATATTTGGATTGGTTAATTGTTGTATTGATCGATTGCTAAAATCCCAGTTGCAAATTCCAGAATCATTAGCCCGGCTTCGCTCTAGCCCTCATCTCTGCTGCCAGCACCGATATGCCTTTCTGGATGCTGCCATAACGCGCCGCGTATTCCTGCACCAATATCTTTTCACGCTCTTCGGTGGTGTAGGCCAGGTATTCTTCCAAACTTACCTCTGTCCTGTACACTTTACTCATCTGCCCACCCAGCGAGATAAAGATTTCCTTGTATTTAAGTTTTGGATCATTCGCCTTATTCATCGAAAGCACCAGTGCCTTTTCCTTATCCGTAAGCCCAAGCAGCTCCTGTATCTGGTCAAACTTGTTCTGGTATTTACTTTGATCCAGCAGGATCTTGCAGTCCGCATTATTGATAATCGCCTGTTTGACAATAGGTGAAGAAATCACGTCCTCAATTTCCTGGGTCACCACGATCGGTTCCCCAAAAAACTTACGCATCGTTTTAAAAAGGTAGCGGATATATTCAGCCATACCTTCCTTTGCTATTGCTTTCCAGCATTCTTCAATCAATACGACCTTTCGGATCCCTTTTAGCTTTCGCATCTTGGAGATCACCATTTCCATAATGATCAGCGTGACTACCGGAAATAAGATCGGGTGGTCTTTCACATTATCCAGCTCAAAAACAATAAAGCGCTCGGACAACATATCCAGGTTTTCTGAAGCATTGAGCAGGTAATCAAACTCACCCCCACGGTAATAGGGATTAAGTACATAGAGAAAATTACCTACATCAAAATCCTTTTCCTTTACCTTGCCATCAGATAATACCTGCATATATTCCGACATCAAAAATTCATAGAAGGAATTAAAGCAGGGAAAAATATCAGCCCTTGATTCCAGATGCTCATAATATAGTTTCAGTGCATTCGATATGGCCACATATTCCGACCTGCGGTAAGGCTCATCATCCTTTTTCCAAAGCGCCAGCAGCAAAGTTTTGATGCTTTCCTTTTTTTCGGTGTCCATCTGATCCCCATCAGACAAATAAAACGGGTTAAACTTGATCGGGTCTTCCTCGCTGTAAGTAAAATAATACCCCCCGACCAGCTCGCAAAGTCCCTTATAACTGTGACCGATATCCACCAGTATGCAATGCGCGCCCTGTTCATAATAACTCCGCATCATGTGGTTCACCGCAAAAGATTTACCTGATCCCGATGGCCCGATCAGCAGCTTCGCCCGGTTGGTAATCAGCCCACGCGCCCAGGGTTCATCGCTGATATCCACATGCACCGGTTTCCCTGTTAACCTATCCCCCAGGCGGATCCCAAATGGGCTTAACGAACTCTGATAAGCCGTTTCCAGGTTAAAAAAGCAGGCGGCCTGCTCTAAAAAAGTGTCAAAGGTGTCATTCATCGGAAAATCCGCCGCATTTCCTGGAAGTCCCGCCCACCAAACCTGTGCCTGTCCGTCCGTCTCCCTTTTTGCTGAGGCATCCAGACCAGCCATAGCCGAGCCTACCAGGTTCTTCAGGTCCAGCGACTTTGATCTGTTCGAAGACCAGGCCAGCACATTAAAGTGCGCTTTGACCGGAAGCCGCTGCGAGGCCACTGCCTCATTTAAAAAATCATTTACCGCATCGCGGGATAATGCATTCTCGCGGGAATAAGCGGATAGCGACTGCAAGCGCAGTTTTTTTGCCTCCAGCTTTTTGAGTACTTTATCCCTATCACCTATAAAAATATACTGGTTTAAAATATGGTTGCAGGATAACAGTGATCCCAAAGGGCTGGCAAAACCAATACTGAATTTTGACCTGTCCGAACTGTATTTATCATAGTTGATCCGTGGACCGCACAGTGCAGGCAGTTCTTCCACATCCGATAACGTGTAAAGTTCGCATCGTTTATCGCCCACCCGGATTTCGTCATGCAGATGGATATCCGAAATCAGCGGCATCTCCTCTTTGCCTAATAAAAAGCAGTAACGCTCGATCAGTCCGGGTTTATTGGCCGTTCCCGCAAGTTCATCATCCAACAGCCTGACCATAGACACAAAACCGCTATCTGATAAAATCCGGACAAACTGTCCCACATAATCCAGAAAGGAAGAAAACAAGGCTGGATCAACGGTCTGTTCAGGCACAATCCGTCTGCGCAGGATATTACTGTAAGCAGAGTTTGAAAGCTTCCTGCCCGAAGGCTTCGCAGTTAGCATCACATAACACTCATGCTCCAAAAATTCCCGCTCATTAAAAAAACGCTCCGATGCTCCCGATAAAAAACTATGTTCTGCTGAAAAATCAGCCTTGAACTTGCTTTCTAAAAACCAGTCCTGTTTATGCAGCACTGTTCCCACAGGCAAAACCCTGATCGCTTTTACCCATGCTTGGTGGTAACTTTCATAATCCCTTTCCGACAGCGTAAAGATTTCGGGCAAAGTCAACCTGAACACCACCGTCAGATCCCCTTGCATCGATTGGATACAGTCATGTTCTACCTTATATATAGGAAATATATCTGTTGCCTCGATCATGACCGTACATTTTTAAGCCCTGTAAATAACCGTCTTGAGCGGAATACCAGAAAACGGGGAATACCGCGTTTAGCCAAAAACTTAAGCAAGCCATGCTCTCCGAACTTCTCGCTCATGCGGAATACCACGACAAACAACCCTCCTCCAAAAACACCCACCAAAACCATCAAGAACACCAGTGGCACGCCTGATACATAACCAATAGCAAAACCGATCAGCATTAGCACCAACCCCAAAGCCAGATAAGCGATGTACTGCGCTTTCAGCCCCTTAAAGACAATTGGCCTTCCCATCCCTTTATTGATATGATACACCGTAGCCATAACTATATCCCGAAAAATGATTTTAAAACCGTTGCCACAATCACCAGGAATACACAACTCCCAAACCAGGCAGAAGCCACTTTGGAGGTATCCGGCTCTCCCGCATTCCACTTGTTAAAGACCTTTACAGCGCCTATGATGCCCATCACTGCACCGATGGCATACATCAGGTCACAGCCGCTATCAAAATAACCCTTCACCTTATTGGTTGCCTCTTGGATCCCGGCATCCCCATCCTGGGCAAAAAGTGGAAGTGCATACCAGAGCTGATACCAACAAAAGATATAGGCCATCAATAAAAATTTGGCAAAAATTTTCCTCAAAGGGCTATTGAATTGATTTTTCATAGAAAATAGATGTTAAACGTTGATAGATGTAGGGTCAGAGTTAAATATCTGGCCAGCCAGAAAAGATTTGCCTTTAATACCAAAGATTTTCCAGCTCCTCTGCACTCAGGTGAAAAGCTGCATGTTCAGCAATAAATCCATTGATCCGCCCGATCCGTGGATGCGAAGCCATTCCCGGATAGACCTCTTTTACCGCTTTCATCAGTTCCAAAAAATCACGTTTATTACCATCTTCTTTGGCCAGAAGCAAAAACACATTCTTGATTTCCTCCAATAAATCCGGCACCAGCCCCTGCTGATCCTCAACATCACGTTCTTCCACTCCCACAAAACCGATTTCTTCCATGCCCACACTGCTCATCCCCTCGGGCAATTTTGGTTTACCCATCAGATCATCTGCTAAAGGGATTTTTGAATCAGGCCCGCTCTGATCATATCTCGGTCCATCCGCAAAACGATCAGTTCTCTTGCTTCCAATCCCCGGATCCGAAGGCCGCCTCTTCTTTTTCAGATAAAAGAAAAACAATACACCACCATACCAGAGCAGTCCCAATAGCACCAACACCGTTAAAAACCTAGAAGTAGAAAAACCATGCAACATAACAGCTTAACTTTGTCCCGCTACTCCATTGTACCGGGATTTGATAAAGCAAAGTTGCAACGCCCACAAATCTTCTTATCCAATGTTGGATAGATTGGATTCCCAACCCATCCTTAAACCCCCTACCGAGCATACTTTACCAATTATTAAAAACCATTCCTTCTGGCAGCCTTGCCCGGATCATAGGCATCATCCTCATCCATCTTCTTTAAAACTGCCACTCTCATCATATCCAGAAATGCCGTTTTGCTTATGGTCTTCCTAGCTTTCAGATCATCAAATCCACGTTTGGGTACCCTTAGATTCACCCCAAAAAAAGCCCCCACGACCTTGAACAGTTCCACAATCCCTATGCTGCCATTATTGACCTGTCCCGTTAAATGAATACCATGGACCAACTCTATCAGGTGTATATCTTCTCCCGTCCATTTGATCTCACGCTGCAGACTACCTGTTGGATCGACAACCGTAGCAGACAATGGCCCAGGTCCAGTAAGCCCATGCAGTAGCGCCAAAATCTCATTACGCACACGCTCTTGTGCCATAAACCAGCTCAGAAGCTCTGCCATCGGGGTACCCAAAATGGGCTCATAACTCAATACGAATGGCTGAAGGATGTTTTTCACATCACGCCGGGAATAAAAGACCTCATCCAGCAAACAGCCATCCAGCCTGAAATAATCATAATGCATACAGTTCTGCTCAAAAAAAACAGTGATGGCGCGAAGCTTGGAGAGGTAATATTTCTTTTTGGCTTTCAGCCCCGATTGGGGAACACCAGCCGTAAAACAATGATATTCTGTGTAATACACGAGTAAAGACTTGAACCTGGGGTAGATAAATTTAAAATAACCGATCTCTTCCAAAGGATCCGTAAATGGATGTTCAGAAATAAAACCAGTCAGATCCTTCAGCGCATCCGCAACTGCAGTAATCTGCGCCTTCAGCATTGCTACTGGAGACAGTTCCTCTTCAGATAAAGATTCCAGCCGGGCATTAAGTTCACCCAGAAGATTTTCACTAAACTTGTTGTACATAAGGTTGATATTTAGATATACTTCCACCTCGCCCGTTAACCGGCAACAACTCTCACAGGTAGAAAAAATGTAAATTCATCAAAATGAAAAAAAGGTTTGTTCAAGAGTAATTCTGCTATTCTTTTCTTTTTCTCATACCCGGTTCTTTTTATTAACAATAAACAGGAAAGCATTAGCATAAACCAGAACCGACATACCCATACTAAAACAGTCAATAAGACGTTATAAAAAAGTATCCGTTCCGACAGGACAATATTACCCCGTTTAAAAATAACTATGGTTGATCTGTGACACAATCGATCACCATGCTACAATTTAACGACCCCGAAGCCGACCTATTGGAAACATTAAGCTTCATTATCCCCCTTCCGACCCCCATGCAAAACCGGGTAAAAGAAGAAAGCCTCATTGAAACTTTCGAGCGCAAGAAACTCCTATTATCACCCGGCGAAACCGCGCGCCGCGTCTACTTCATCCGCAGTGGATTCCTGCGTGCCTATTTTATTGACGACGGCGGAAATGAGTGCACCACCTGGTTTACAGGCAAAGGCGATCTGATGATCTCCGTACATAGCTTTTTTACCCAGCAGCCCGCAAATGAGTATATAGAAGTGCTTCAGGACTGTAAACTTCAGTCCCTTACATGGCTAGAACTTAATGCCTATTACGCCGACTTCAGGGAGGCCAACCTACTGGGCAGGCTCATCACCCAGAGGTACTTTATCCTGAGCGAAGAACGGGCCATCTTACTGCGCACCCGCAGCCCCGAACACCGCTATGATCTACTGCTAAGAAACCATCCCGAAATCGAACAGCAGACCACACAACAGAACATCGCCTCGTACCTTGGTATCAGCCGCGAAACACTTAGCAGAATTCGCAGAAAAAAAAACAGAATGTGTCACCAGACACAAAATCACTAAAACAAGACTACCATTTTTTAATAAAAAAAGTCGCCTGAAACTAAATTGAGGATTTTACTTGTCGCACCACCTATATGTTTAAGATGGAGAAAGTGATCAAATGATTTGGTATTGAATTCGGGTCACCTAAGAGAAATCGGAGATAAGTATAGAAGATTCACAGAAGATTTAATCAGTTGCATATACCAATAAATTTGACCCCCTTTCGCCAATTTCAAATTGACCCCCAGAGTTGTTGCTTGAAAAAAGCAGAAGTTGTTGTGCAAAAAGGC
>NZ_JACHCQ010000065.1 GCF_014205835.1 Pedobacter sp. AK013
GTTTAACGCATAGGCACAGTGAAGCACATCGTACTCCTTGCCCGAAAAATTTAATCTAGCTTTGAAAGCCATAGTTTTAAAATTTAAAGGTTAAAAATTTGATTTATCGTAGCCTCCGCTACACTAATTATAAACCAAATATTAAGCCAATTATTATGTATGTAGCTCATATATAACAAGTAAGAGCAGTATTAAAATTTAAAAATCTTGCTTCACGCTACAGAAAACTCAGATTATTGCCAGGAAAAAAAATGTATTTTTTTCTAAATCATCAAATGCCTCATTTTAATTACATGCCACTCTTCGGAATATTGTAGTACTTCAGGACAGTTTGTAGTTCTTCTCTACAATTACATGAGTACAAAAACTAATGGACAAACCAAAAGCTTCCCTAATAACTTTTTCAGGTTATTAATATATCGTTTATTTGAAATGCACATTTTATTAAGCCTGTACTATTCAATCTCACAAAAGGACAAAAGGATTATTCAACAAGGCATTTGAGACCAAATAAAAAGAAAGCACCAAACTTACTAATGAGAGGATACCGAAAAAAACCATACATCGCACGATGTACAATAGCCAGACCCCTTGTATTTTTGTTATTAAAAAATCAGCAGGAACAAACAAAATAGTGGTTGGAATGCCGATAACCAGTCCAAATTGTTTTATGGTTTGCAATATGGCTGCGAAAGTAATCTTATCGGCAAGGGCACCAAAGCTGTACACAAAATATAGTGTAACAATTGTGGTGGCTAATAAAAGAACAATCAAAAATTTGATTAATAGCGTAGACATATTTTTCATGATTTTTTCTTTTACATTCTGGATTTTCTCCGAACTAAATACTACACTTGGTCCATTCCCATTCCTGTTTTAAATAATCCGCCATTTTTTGTAGGTTTTCTAGATATATGCTATTGATTTATCCATGCCATGACCATTATTCTTTTCACAAGCTATAATTTATGGTTTTAATATTGGCGGTCTATCGGATAATTTCAAACGAATGTTAATGGGATAATTCGAATAAATGCTCCCCCAACTCTCATACGAAAAGGCCACGACATCATTGATCAGGATATCAAAATTTGCAAGGGAGACATTAAAGTCTACTAAGTAACCGTTTAAATCAATATCCAATGGTTTATCGAGAGTTAACTGTGCAATATCTATAGCTTCTTTTTTACAGGCAGTTATTAACATCACAAGTAATAAAGCGGATGACAATAATTTTATTTTCACTTTAAATATTTCAAGCAGATAATTATTTCGTAATTTATTTAACTCTTATATATTCAGATTTTTCGCCACCAGATTCAATATTTGAAATAACTTGTTCATTCCCCCTCTCCTGTTCTTAGAATAAACCATTTTTGGTGAATTCTGGATACATCTTTCCTATTGATTTACCTTTATTACGATCTTTCTTATTACTTGACCAACTGCTATATTTTTTTCTTGACCTGCAGTTTGAGAAGTACAGCTCAAAAAAGCAAAAGCCAATAATATGATTAATATTCCTTTCATAAACTAAATCACTTCAAAGTCAGACCCACCTTCTGGAATGTAAAAAGAAATGTCGAGCATTAATTCTTCCTGTGTTTCTTCATTTTCTAGATATAAGGCAGACTCTCCATTAAGCTTCTTCAAAATAGCAACTTTATTGTTTGCATAAAGAACCATTAAATTTTCTTTTGAAATAGACCGAACTTTAAATCCCGAATTAAAGTCGTTGATGAGTTCATTTATTCTTTCTTCCGATTCTTCTTTTGATAAGTACATGGCGGAAGACATATTATTTTCTCTCTTAGAAATCAATTGCCTATACTTATTATATTCACCATCTTGAATTATTTTAATGATTTTATTGTACGTTGATTCCAGTTTTTTTCTACAATCATCAATATCTTTAAGGTTTCTTCCTTTTTGCCAAGCATCTAGATTATATGGAACATCGGCTTGAAAAGAATTCATATACTTTATTATGGGTAATTTCTTTTCTCCAACAGGATCTGATTGATAATCTCCAAACTGTTGATTAAAAACAAAATCATTGGCAACATCAAATAATTTTATATTAAATTTTACTTCAGACTTATTATGCAATTCCAGATCGCCGATATTGGGTAAAATTGTTAGTGATATAGACTGAGTACCACTTTTCAATATTGCATAATTGATGGGAATATTACTGGCAACCTGACCTTCCACATTCATATGGATCACGGGATAGTCATTAATTCTGATTTCAAATAAACAAGCAGAGGCACTGAAATCGATCATATAATACGGTTGTTTTATCATATTATTTAATTTTAAAGCTTTAGATCTATCTTATACATTTCAGTAATCGTATTAGCATTTACTATACTAATTTTATCTAATACTTATTATGGAGTAAACGTTTTAATGATACGGGAAACAACTGTTTGTTGTACTTCAGGGGCTATCACCTGATTGTCTACCATATATAGAACAGAGGAGATATTTGGTTTATTATTTGTGTATTCGTAATATTGAACAAGTACTATTGTTTTATCTTTCAGCGTCCAGGAATAGGCTGCATTTCCTAGTACTTTTCCTTCATTATTTTTTCCCGGAACTCTCGAAAGTACTTTCAGAGCTTTATTCTGTAATTTTAAATATGCTAAAAGTGCATTGCTAATGGAAGTATCTTCAACTTCTATTTTAATACCTTTAGTAAGACGCTCTTTAGTATTATTGATTAACAAGCCTACTGTAGAACTCTTTATTGAGTTTTCCTTACTATTTGCAAAAGAAATGTTCCCAAATCTATATTGACTTACGTTTTTGGTATATGCTATAGGAAGCGTGGTAACGATCTCCCTTGCGTCTGTCTGAAACTTAACATTTTTTAGAATTTGTTTATAACTCTCTGCAAAATCGACTTTTTCTAGATTGATTTTTTCTTGTGATTGACATGATAGACATGTTATTATGTACAAACCTATTAAAACTATTTTTTTCATATGATTAATTTCTAATTAACGGAATATCAGCACTAATCCCAAAGAGTTCTTCCAAACTTTTAATCACGTCAAATTTAGGGATTACCTCGTTATACTTGCCCTCTGCAATGATCCCTTCATCTTCACTGTTGCCTTTTAGTTCTGCTGCTTTTTTGTTTTGCCCTCTTGGTATTTTCTTTTTTGCTGACATTCCTACTTTTCCTTTGATAACATATTCAGCATTTAAACCGTCGAATCCTAATTGCGGGCGGTAATTCAAGCCTTTATCATCATATTTCAAACCATGGCCAAATGTTACAGATGCATACCCTTTTCCGCTCATTTCGAAGTAGCCTTCAACTTTTACGATAACAAGATTAGCTTCTCCTTTTACCCATACCCCTGCTTTTAGTTCAACCTTAAGTGTATTTGTCAGTTCTAGCTTTTTCTGATCATCACTTTTATCACTCTCTGTGTTGAAAGAAAAACCAATGGTCGTTTTGATCACGCTTGAAATAACGAGATCAATATAAACGTCGGCACTTACTTTAGCTCCAAAATCATCATTACCAAATTCCATGCCCGTATTCATCTTATCTTTGATAAATCCGTAAAGTCTCACGGCACCTGGAGCAGCAGTTCCCCCACTTATAGCACCCGCAACGAGCCCAACAGCTGTACATAAAAGGTCTATCGTTACCTCTAAACCTATTAACGGATCAGCATTAAAAGAGATGTCTACTTTCGTGCCTATTTTTTCTATTTCTACTCCTTTTTGTTTTGCTCTTTCTAAATTCCATTCTCCTTTGAGGTTAAGATTAGGCGGCTTAACGGCAAATGTCATAGGCAATCCTTTGAATCCTATATTCCTAACTTGCCCTTTAGTCTTATTCGTTATCCCATCAGACATCGCTCCGACCGAAGCAAAAAGATCATAAAGTTTTTTGAATTTCGTTTCATATTCAGCCTTAAGCTCTTTACTTCTCTGATAGCTACCGCTACTACTTTTATCCCATTCGCCTTTAAGGCCGAAGCCAAAAGATGCATCTTTTTGCTTCCATCTTCTTTCAGCTCCAATCTTACCGGATTTACTCTGCAACTCTTTATGCTTTGCGGCAGGTTGGTTTTGCCATTTTACACTAAGATCATTTGTAAGATTGATAAAAAAAGTCAAAGTCCATTTAATATCAGGATAAACTTGAACATTTACCGTAGGGTTATTTTCTACCGAAAAGTATCTACAAGAATGAATATGAACAAGATATTCGTTCGCAGAGCTATAAAATGATGTTAATGTAGCTTTATTCATCGGCCACAAATATTGTATAGGCATAAGATCGTTTCTACCTATAGCAGACACAGCAGGGATAGTAATACTCCCTTCATTTTGTGCTTTTTTCTCATTAAGATTGTATAACGTAATTATTTTATTATGTTTTTTCCTGATAAAACAAGCCTTGGTATCGAAATTAACTGGTTGTAAGAGGATATTTTTGGGCGTACTACCTAATATTGTCTGGTAAATGATTGTGTGCGCATTATGGCTGTAATATTCGAATGCAATATCCACCCTTCTGTTGCTGGTATAATCGTATTCATTTTTATATTTGATATTATCGCCCCCCATTTTATCATCAGTAGGATTTACCTCTCCATGACCGACAGCTTTGATGCGGTTAGGATCCAGCTTCCCTTTGATAAAAAATTCCCTCACCGTTTTTGCCCTGTTTTCTGATAATATGTTGTTATGGTTCTGTTTACCGATTACGCAGGCAAAACCATCAAGTTGGATGGTACTGTGCCTATGCTCTAACAGGAACTGTAGAATATTGTTCAACTGTTTTAAGCTTTCGGGTAATAGTTCAGTACTATCGAATTTAAAATAAATAGATTCGAGCGTTTTTTCCCTTTTATCACTAATATTTTTAACACCCTTTCCGTTATCAAAGATAAGAACAGGCTTACCTCCTGCTTCGGTTAAATTAATCTGCTCAAACTTGCAAAGTTCAAACCTGGCCTCATTCTTATCGGGTTGATAAATGGTTACCGGTGTCCTGTTTTGAGGCGCTTCCATTACCTGCGATTTCACCTTGTCTTTTATCCTCAAAAAACGGGCATGGGCAGTATCACCCTTACCCCCTGTATCTTCAATATATTTACCAGTTACGGGGTGTACCACGCGTACATAAAATTCTTCAACATCTTCCCTGTCTTTCATCGATTGATACCAGGAATAGGTATTGGGAATTTTTAAATTGATTTCACCATCAATTACATCTACTCTATAAATTTTACGGGTTACTTCGTCGTCTTTGGGCCACAGTCCCATCATGCTCCGCAATTTTCTGAATACACGGACTTCTACATTACTGTAGCCATTCAAACCTTCGGTGGTTAATCTCAACCAGATCAGTTCGCCATAAGAAAACTGATAGGTTTTCCTTACATCGGGTCCGCCTTCATTCTGCGACCACTTACTACTTACAATCCTTGCCGGCGATTCGCCCCTGATCTTCAGGCCTGATTTGCCATCGAAATTCCCGCTCCAGCTTGCTTCGATATACCATAAATAAGGCCCGCAAAGTTTCCTGGGAATTTTAAATCCATATTTAAAATTACTTGGGATCGTTTTCTGAAAATCAATAATACCTTTTGGGTTAAAAATTGCCCATTTTATATTCTTATTTTTATCCTGCTCTGTTGTTCCGGCTTCCCATTCCCCAATTTTGAACCAAACATCCTGACTTGGGGCAACAACCGCTAACTGACCCGGTATTGATCCTTTAGAAGCATTATATACGGTACCTTCACCGGTCCAAACAATTTTTTTAATTCCCTTTGCCATAGCTTATGCTTTAACATTTGCTTCAACACCCTCAGCATTATCTGCAGAATCATCTAATGATTTTGACATGGGGTTGAGCTGTGACTGTACATTTTTATCTGCGTTATCAAAGTTTTGTTTCGAGGCTTCTGCCTTTTGTCCGTGCTGGATGATCTCGATGCAATCGGAACCGCCTACAGGGCAGGTGGCCTTACTGTCTTCAAGCAGGATTTTTCCTCCATTGCTCAATATGGTTTCTTCGTAAAAGCCTGACCATTTTGTAACTACTGCGTTGCAGGGTTTATTGTTCATTTTGGAGCATGATCCGAACATATTTTTTTCGAAAGTAACGCCAATATCTTTTGTCGTTGCGATCGATTTCTGGCTTCCATCTTTATCATTCGCATACTCTTTGGTATGGGTAAGCACCTTGAGTTTATCTGGCGCCGACCCAAATTTGCACATACACTGTGCCCCCTGAACTACAATATGTTTCTCTGCCATGTTCTAGTTATTTTAATAAACGGTCCCAAAACCCTTTTCTTGATCTTTGCCCGTCAATCACCACCATTTCTGTTACCGGCATCCCCTTAACATTGGTATCCAATTCAAAATCGTGATCAAATTCCAATCCATCCTCCGGGATAACCGTAATTTTCACCTTTACTTTTGATACTACCGGCGCACCATAACCAAAATCAGAAACCACCGATATGATTCTTCTGTATTTTGGATGTAGAAGGTAATAGCCTTCATAATCGCCTGTAGCTCTATTTGCGATATATAAATCATCTTCCAGGGGCTTAATTACGCCATTGTGCAATAATTCTATAGCGCCAAAACTGTTGGTCTGTCCGCTTAGTTTTTCTTCGGTTATATAACCTTCAACGTTGAAATCTTTTACGATCGGAAATTTAAATATAGATCCGGTAGTACGGTGCTGCCCATATTCTTTATAAAGGGGTTTAAAAAAAGTCTGGATAAACCAGTCGTTCAAAAATGCAAGCTGTATACTGTCTGGGTTGGCAAGCTGTTTTTCCATACGTTCGATATAATTTTCAACCAGACTGCCTTCAAAATTATCGAGAACCCTTTTTTTAATGGCTGGCCATCTTTTTAAGATTTCCTGATGGTTATAGACGGTTTGAAAACCACCATTTTGATCTACCGCAATTACGAGTGGATAAAATACTTTCCCCAGAGCATACGCTAAACGATCGGCAACCAGATCAGGAAGCATTTCATTGACAAACACATCGCCGATCCGATCGATCTGAAATAATGGCTGCCCTTCTGTACCAGCCTTTAGCCTGGTAACCTTTGCTTCGTATTTTACCTCGTTACTATTTTCTTCACCTTCGTTAAAGGTGACTAAAACACCGTATTTTACCGACAGTTCTGCCGGCCATTCTAAACGAAGGGCATTTACACCTGAATAATATATTGTTTTATTTGAAATGTCCATTTTATCGAGTTTGTATTATCAATTTCACCAAAGGTTTATCCAACAATAATGTGTTCGATGCCGTTAGCTTTCAAAAGCATCAAAATACCAATCACCCCCATATCTGAATAATACGGATACAATTAATAATATAAGGAAGTACAGTAGCACTTGTTTGATGTATTTATATTGTTTCTTTTCTCTCAATCTTAAAAAATGGTTGCTAATTAAAAACAGAATGCCCGAAATGAGGCCTGAAGGAATTCCACCCCAAACTACCGCAATCGAGCTCCCCCATTTGCCACGTTCAACTAAAAACCATAATAGCATACTCATTAGGATACTCCCTAGCAAAAAGCCTATCACTTTAAAAAAATTCCCTCCTGATATGGCATAAATAATTACCAAAAGCCCAATTATCAGGGTCGAAAAGGTATACATCAAATCTTCTAAAAAACCGGTCTTTTCTATAGGAAAAATAACACCAGCTGCAATAAGGATTAATGCAATACCTATCCAAAGACTCTTTTTCTTAATTTCCATATTATTTCCCCTTATATCCTGGATTTATCCCTGAACTAAATGCACTTTTTAGCCCATTTTTTGCTTTATCCCAAAATTGGCTATGGCTTAAACTATGTGATATGGTGGCTAGATAAGGTATACCACCCGGTCTTTCCATCAGGTCTATATTTAAATCCTGAGTAGCCACCAGATTTGCATTGTATTTTGTCACTAAATCGCGATAAACTTTAAGGTGTGTTCTTCTAAGTAATTTTAGCTGGGTATCACTTTCTCCGGAAACCACATATTCGAGCTTGCTAATTTTATCTTGAATATCTTTAATTTGATCTCCGGTTATAAACTGGCTCAGTAAGCGCATTAAAACTTCCCTTAACTTTCTAGCTTGTAATGCCGATTGGAGCGGTGTTAAGAAAGCATCAAAATTTCCTTTTTTCTTTCTACTATTATACTTATCAAAATCGGTAATTGGAACATCAATTATTTCAAGTCCTTTGGTTTGCTTTTTGGGATTCCAACCTGTTTGTTCAATACTATCTGTTATTCCTGTATTTTCCTTAAATAAAGCTTCTAAAACACCAAGTAAATAGCTGTCATTTTCGCTTTTTTCTATCGCTAAAATTTCATTAAAAAGCCTTAATCCTGTTAATAGATCTAAATCAGCAAAAAATTCAGACCTCCCATAACCACCTCTTCTTCTACTTTGGTTTGATGAAAATACTCCCTGAGCAGTTGTAGCCCAAGTAGAAATTCTATTGAGTAAATCCAAAAACTGTTTCTTTTCAGCTTTAAATTTTTCGGTTTTTATACTTAAGATATAATCGATTACCGCAGCGATCAGCAATTTAATCCCATCCAAAAGGATGGCCATATTCCGCCATAAACTCGGTCCCTCAGTATCATCCTTTATATATAGATCACTTAAAACATCAAATGTTGTAAAATCTACGGCTTTTATCCTTTTTAAGGCTTTTTCAAAATTACCTTTATTCAAATTCCTGATCAGAACTTCAAGATTAATCAATGAAAAATCTGCAACAAACTGTTGTGTTAAATCATAGCCGTTATGTACATTAATGATTTTACAAGCAGGATGTAATTTAGCATGGTTTAGTTGATGTTTATTTTGAAAAAAAGGTGTAGATAAATAGGTGATGCTTTTTATTTTCCACAATTCGGGAAATTCCTTACCCTTATCTGTCGTTATTAAGTTGGTAAACTGGTTAATAACATTGCCCCCATGAGAATGACCTACCAGATGAAGGTGAACTTCCTTCCTTTTAAAACCAGGATATTCTCTTTTGATGAGATCCAATAAACGATCTGCAGCCAAATTCCTTTCCCTGGTATCATTATCGCCTGACCAGCTAAAAAATTTTCCTTCTATATGCAAGTTGAGGAATTGAGGTTTTAATTCCTGTACTTTTGCCCAAAAATTTACAAGGCTAGCATTACCACCCTTATCTCTACCATCCCAATAAGTTGTATTAGCCTCGTGCTTTAAGCCTTTGGTATTTATTGGATCAGTTGTCCCCGCAATCATCATTAACAGGTCAATTATCTTTTTATCTTTTGTAGCTTCGGGGACAACAAACCTTGGCTTCTTAAATATTACATTCGTCATAGCCTGTTTATTTACCGGTGATATTAATTTTTTTGTTTGAGGCCAGAACCAAATTATCGCTCAAAGCAACGATTTCCACTTTTTCGGCACTTTCAACATGGGTTTGCGATGTTGAAACATATTTATCTGAGATAGTGATAAATAAATTTTTAGCAGTTTTCTTGATGGCCATGTTAAAAAAGATTTGATTTTTCGGCACTGTTGATCTCTACCGTTTTTTCTGAACTCTCTAACAGCATATTTTCCTTTGTGCTAAAAATGGTTACCTTTTCTGCATACTGTGTAGAATCTTGTGCGCTCCTGGTATATGCTTTCTCTATCAGCTCGTTTTTATTATTTGCTGTTTCCCGCATATCGCCTGTGGCGCTAATGTTGATATCTTTACCTGCAGTTTGTATAATATCCTGGTTGGCACTTGATGTAATATTCTCCCCTGCACTTTCTGCAATATTCTTACCTACACTCACATCCATATTCTCCCCTACATTAATCTGCATATTCTTACAGTTCAAGGTCATGTTTTCTAAAGCCGTAATAGTGATATTATTCCCTTTAGTATCGATATGGATGATATTGCTGTGGATATCGGTAATTTTAATGCCCTGTGTTTCCTGGTTATCGTCAAACTCGATTAAATGCCCGCTTCTGGTAATGATACTTTTAAGGTGGTTTTGAATCAGCGGGCTACTATCTACGCTCGAGCTATGGTAAACACTGCCTATTACTACTGGCCGTGCAATATTACCTTCCTCAAAAGCGATCATTACCTGATCATTTATTTCGGGGATAGCGAAGTAACCACGGTTATTGCCTCTATCGCCAATACCCGCACTCGGAGTAACCACTCGCAGCCACTCGGTTACATCATTGGTTAAGCACTCCCATTTAAATTTTACTTTAATACGGCCCTGGCCCTGTGGATCGTTATTATCGATTACATCTGCCAATTGCATATCGGGTTGTGGTTTTTCAAAGTTTTTCACCAGCAAACGCTCGGTTGTGGCTATTTTTCCTTCGAAATTATTATGGTATTTGCCATTTTCGTCGATGTAGTGTTTAATGCCCGTAATCAGAAATTTGCCCAAACTTTCAGTTGTAAAAGCCAGCTCTTTCCTTAAGCTCATGGTAATTTCGGCGATACTACCAATGCTCAGCCCTGCGTTATCACCCCTAGCCGTAACTTTTAAAAGTTCACTGGTATTGGCCTTTTCTTCATTTTCGACCAGGTTTTTGATATCATTATTATTATCAACCCTGATTAAAGAAGGTTGATTAAAAGTTTTGCTAAAAGTTAGATTAGAAGCTTTAATGGCATGCGATAAATCGGGAGTTCCGTCTACCTTGCCTGTGCTCTCACTGAGCAACATTTCGTTCTGTTTCGGATTATAGGAGAACCTTTTATTTTTAATCGGTGCAATTTCCATGGCGTATTGCATTTCCTGCACATCCCTACCATAAAACAACGATATTTCTTTCTGTGTGTTAGGCTTTCCAAAATTAAGCTGTTTGCCATCGTAAAAAAACCACTCATGGTATTCGGCAGAAAGACGGTTCAGAAAAGCAAAATCGCTTTCCCTATATTGAATAATATAATCAATAGATGTACTCCTGGCGGCATTGGCCACTACTTTTAAATCGTTGGCAGGTGTATCTTTCGTGGCCAGCTTTACAATCTCATTCAGATCTTTATCTAAATACGAACCCAAATCGGGACCGCGATCGATCAAAATAGTTGGACTATAACCACTTACAATTAAAACACCATGATAACCATGGCTCTGCGAAAGCTCTACCTTCGAAACGAGACCAACAAAATTCTGCATGCCTTCTGGCGAATGGCCAAAAGACGCGGTTAGGGTTTTACCCACAAAGTCGCGGCTATCATCTAAACTGATCAGCCCGGGTGCCCCCATTTGATCGTGGTTAAAACGCAGCTCAAAATAATGGTGTTCGTTAAAAGCCTGTGTTAGGCTGAAGGAAGCAAAATGGGTAATTTCCTTATCCTCTATATTGATTTCTGCAATGAGTTTCTTTTCCATATTGATTAATCTTGATCACAAAAATTACCCTAAGCTAAATCCAGTTGCCGAGTTTTTAATACATGCCCTTTCCAATAAAAATGAATACACTTTTATATATGGCATGTTCAGATGAATTTTGTGTGCGGGTGCCGAACCAAACATTTTACCAGGATGGTAATCGTTTTTTACAACAATATATTTGCGTTGGTTAGACATAATTGAGCTTTAATTGATGAGATTGCCCTGCGGAGGTTGCCACAAGACTGAAGTATTAATTTTTAGATGTTTTAGGTCGATAAAAAATATGAGTGAACTAAAAGCGACCGATATAAACCGGTCGCTTCAGTTTACTTTATACTTGATGATTAAGCTTTAGGCCAATCGTTTTCGTGTTCTGCGTTGCCCAGCTTTAGCTTACGGGCAGATACCACAAAACTTAATGTCATTGGGGTATTATCGTTTACAGCAATACCCTCGTTGTATTGAATGATGTAGCCATCTTCGAAAGAAAGCTCTTTCATTTTTGCATCTTCCTCGCCTTTTTTGAAAACCAATGTTCCCGAAAGTGGCTTGTACTGGTTGTTAACCATTGATTCGATTACAGAAGTATCTTCTGTTGATTCGATTTCGATGTGGATGGTACCTCCATAAACACCTGATGATGGACGGCCTTTTGCGTCAACATCTCTATTTAATGAAAAGCTGCACTG
>NZ_JACHCQ010000066.1 GCF_014205835.1 Pedobacter sp. AK013
ACACCATACCTATAGCATCTGCTGCAATCGTTCGCTAGCAATTCAGGTGGTCAGTTTGCCACGGAATCACATGGTCAGTTTCTCCGAAATATACACTCTATTTCAAAAAAGTCTTTATTTAACCACAGATATGGAAGATTTGCTTGTTTAAGAACAAAAGATGCAGAAAGAATTTCAGTTTGATGCGATTTAACCTTAACAGTATAACCAAGATCAATTTTATTAAAACTATAATCCAAACCGACACCAAGGATTTCTAGATCATTATAAATTTGCTTACGCCAATTTTTCACCGTGTCTTTGACCATCTGTAAAAACTTAATACCATTTTCAGCATCAGATTGATGAATAACATTACTTACGTCATAAGAATTTACATCATTGGATACTTCATCTTGAAAGATTACAATCGGAATAGCTGACAATTTAAAATTGTGGTATGAATACGTTTCCAAACTATTTCTAAAAAAATCCACGAACTCCGCAAACTCATAGCCATCCAGGTTAAATTTGGCAATGATTAGATCGACATGAGCTTGAAAAGGAATAATAAGGTTTCTAAATGCGTTAAATGCATCATCTGCCTTATAGTAAAATGATAGCTCATTTTCATTTGAAACAGATTTTAGGACACTTTTATAGTAGTCATTGTCAGTCTCTTTGAAACCAATAAAGATTATATTCATTTTTTGAAGCGCTTTGACGAAGATAGTACAATTGAAAAGAATTATGGACAGTTTTGCCGTTTGCTCCGAAAATTCCGGTTATTAAAATCATCACTTCTTTATTTGCCGAGTCTTTTTCCAGAAATTTGATTTTTGAAGCCGTTCTAGAGTATCCTTATTAGTATGGGCTATCACCGAATCTGTATTTGTGATAATTTTTCTAAGCAGTCTTTTATACTCTATATATCCAATTGTATTCTTAAAATGTGTTATGTCACTTTTTTCTAGAAGGTCAACCGTAATTAGATGTTTCGGAGAAATTATTGCATAAATTTTCTTTCCGTCGTTTAATACTGGGTTGTCGCATATCGGAAAACTAAATCTTTCCAAAGCATACACAGTCCATTTTCCTTCCAAAATCTGGGTAATAGCCAATGCGTGACTATCTTTGTTCATAAAGTATTTCCATTCGTAGAACGCGTCAAGCCTATTATTTTCGGATGCAGAATACTTTTCGAATAAATCTAGCAAATAACGGGAAGCTCTATACGGATGGTAAAAAAGGAATGCGGAAATTTCTACCTTACTCCCATAGTTGTCTATACTACGATGATCTTTCATTAGCCGGAATATAGATTCGTAGCCAATGGATTCTTCAAACATTGAAAAGTGGTTTTCAATATCCATTATCACAATGCTGTTATCATCATCAAATAGGTTTTGCTCCTTTGGAGGCGAACCATCGAATTTAGTAAGTTCCAAATATTCTTCGCGTGTAATTGGTATATGACCAAGTCTTTCCTTATAAAATATTTTCTCGGCTTTGCATGAGTAGATTGTATCTGACTTAATATTCAAAACATGTAACATCTGTGTCCTCGCACTGGGAGCGTTGGCTCCTGCAATTTTGAGGTCATAATATTCAGTGTTCCACAATGCCGACCAAAAGCATGGAACGTAATGGTTGTTATTTGTGGGACCGCTCATGAACTTGCCGCTCCTAAACTTCCAGGATTATATTCAAACATATTTTGTAGATTTTTTTAGCCGAATCATTAAAAATCACTACCACACGGACAAGGTTCAATCAAGTTGTCCGTGTAGTAGTTAAAATAGGTTTTTACTGCATTGAGCGCTTTCAGATAATCTATTTTAAAGGCCATGTTATAAATCTCAGCATAGCTCAATGGTTTTTTCTCCTCACTATATGACTTCATATGGGTCATTTCATCCCTGAGCTTTTTAAGTGAAATGATCGAATCATATTGTGATGAATAAGTCGTATGAAACACCTTTTGCAATGCCTGAGGGACAATATATTTAATCTTCTCCTCAAAGCTGGCATTCCGCTCCAGTTGTTTTTTATTCTGTATAACGGTATTTTTTACCGTCTCTACTTCATATCTAAAATCGTTTGGAATAATACGATTAATGTAGGATTCCATAGCGTTAATCAGCGAAGTTGATGCAATAGAGGCAGCTGCATAAAAGTCGTTGGTACTAACAAAAGTATCATGTGTGCTGTTGAGGGACGATAGAAGTTTTTTTCTCAGATCGGGAATTCTTATGGCATTTTGTCTCCCCATCTCAAATAGGCAGATAACTAGATCAGGTTCGGGCATTATGTAGGTATTTTTACCATCCTTTAATTGGAACATGGAAATAAATTCATTATCGTCATTAAGTCCCCATGCAACCATTCCACTAAGATCAGTCGCTTTGGGTGGAGCTGAAACTGTCATCTGGTTTAATGAGCTCACAACTTCTTCTGAAACCCGTACCTTGCCGAGAAATTTTTTCTTTATATGTTTCATATCGTTAATGCAATATACATTTTTGCTCTTTTTTAACCGAAAACTTATTTGTTCAATTTAATTTTACAAATAAGACGGATTCGCTCCATATGTGCATTTCGTTAAAAAAGTTTCAGTACCATAATCGAACAGATTATATTTTTATCTAAATATTTAGTACCGACAAATAATTCCTTCGGTACTCCCCAATTTCATTGTTAAACATACTACCCTTTTCTTCCAATTATTGTGCGGAGGAAGAGATAAATGCATCAGAAAAAACGAGTAGTAACACCTGAAAAAGTAAAAAAAGTCTTAGCTAAACATGGCACAATTGTTACACTCGAAGAGGCCAGAGAGATATTGGAATTCTATCGAAAATTCGCTAAATTATGGCTTAAACAAGTATTTAAATCATGAAAATTGCAGATTTATACATCAGAGTCAGCACCGATGAACAGGCCGAAAAAGGCTACTCCCAACGAGATCAGGAAGAACGTTTAAAACGATATTGTGAGTTCAACGATATCAAGGTTAGAAAGATCATACATGAAGACCATTCGGCCAAAACATTTAACCGGCCAGCCTGGGAGATATTGCTGTCAGATCTCAAAAAAACAAAAGGAAAATTCAGCGACCTTATTCTGTTTACCAAATGGGATCGTTTCAGCCGAAATGCCGGAGATGCCTACCAAATGATCAGCATTCTGCGGAGATTAGGAATTGAACCACAGGCAATAGAGCAGCCATTGGATTTATCTATTCCAGAAAACAAACTAATGCTAGCCATCTACCTTTCCACTCCGGAAGTAGAAAATGACCGCAGGGCACTTAACGTCATCAACGGGATGCGCAAAGCAAGAAAAGAAGGCAGATGGATGGCTTCAGCACCCGTTGGTTATAAAAACATCACCACTGAAGACGGCAAGAAAATGATCGTTCCCAGAGAACCAGAGGCTACCTTGATGAAAAACGGGTTCGAAACAATCTCCCTGGGCATTCATTCAACAGAACAGGTCTGGAAAGCCCTCAGGGTTGAGGGATTAAAATGTTGCAAAAACAATTTTTTGGTTGCCATGAGAAATCCGGTCTACTGCGGTAAAATATTCATACCGAAATACAAGGATGAGCAGAGTGCTCTGGTACCTGGAATCCATCAGGGATTGGTTTCAGAACAACTATTTTATAAAGTTCAGGATATTATGGATGGCCGTTCTAAGCATGGACCAAAAGGTGCGAAAATTTCATCCACGGATCAGCTTCCTTTGAGAGGCTTTTTACTTTGCTCACGATGCACCCGAATATTAACAGGCAGTGCCTCAAAAGGCAGAGGACGGTACTACTCCTACTACCACTGTTCATCAGCCTGCGGTTGCAGATACAAAGCCGATATAGTTAACAAGGCTATTGTTAACCGTTTAAAAGATTTTATTCCCAAGCCCGGTACAGATGAAGTATGCCTTTTAGTTGTCAACGAAATGTATCAAAATGATTTTTCTGAACTAGGTGAGAGCAGAAAAGAACTTGTCGAAAAAATTGATGCCCTGAATATTAAAGTCAGGAATGCCAGAGAATTACTTCTAAAACGGGATTTTGATAGTAACGATTATAGAATAATCAAAACAGAATGTGAAGAAGAAATTGTTGATCTGGAGAAAAAGTTGTTTGAAATATCTGCACCAAAGGTAAATATCGATCTCGAATTGAAAAAAGCAGCCAAAGTACTTGTAAATCTGTGTTCATTCTATCAGGGAGCAGAAACACCGCTAAAAAGAACTATAATTGGTTCGATCTTTCCTGAAAAATTAAGTTTTAATGGAAAGGAACATCGAACCGCTCGGCTTAATAATTTAGTGTCACTTATCAGCCACATTTCCAGCGAATTACCGGACAAAAAAAAGTGGACAAACGACGTAAAAACGTGTTTGCCCACTTGGGTGGGCCCACCTGGGCTCGAACCAGGGACCAAAAGATTATGAGTCTTCTACCTTATCCGTCCTAAAAAGGACAAAAATCTTTGTTTCTGACTTACAGAAGCAATATAATCACTTTTTCCCAATCTTCAAAATTTTGTTCCGTAACGTATCTGTAACGTTTTTTTATGTGAGTTTCCTTTAGACCATTTTTCGTATTCAGGTGAAAAATGGATATTCTTATACACTAAGGGGCGGTTTTGATAACCCATTCCATTCTTATTGGGCAGTCAACGGTTTTCAAACGGACAGCTCAATTTAGACACATCATATATTAAAAACTATCTTGATGCATAACAAAAATGACAATATGTTGTAAACCTTTCTAATTCAAAAAAGATATATTATTTTACAAGCCACAAAATTAGAAATACACTAGATAATTGGAGCAATGGTCCAGTTGAAGGCAATGTTAACAAACTGAAGACTATTAAACATCAAATGTATGGAAGGGCAAGCTTCGATTCACTCAGAAAAAGATTAGTGTTAGCACCGGATTGACCACCAAAATTGGGGAAGAACCACTTTAAAGCGAAATGGTGTGACAGTTTCAAAAATCAAATTGAGTATTAAGCTCCTTACTTTCTGTAATCTTAAAATATAAGCTTATAAAAGAAAGTGTGTATCCCAATTATCCACTGTCCACCTTTTCTCAAGCTTGACATAAATGCTCTTGTAGACCAGCTTCACAGCTCCCTAGACGACAAATTGCATCTCGTTTTTAACATGCAACTCATAGCTCTAAAATTCAAATTTGTAGTTTTTAAAAGGGCCATGCAGAAACAATAAAATCATCCCTATTTGTTACTGATATGTCTTGCTTGGCCAGTATCTTTTATTAGCTTATTGTTTGGTTATTTTAAATTCAGTTCTCCGGTTAAGCTGGTGTTCGGCCTCGGTACATTTTACACCGTTGGTACATTCATTCAATAATCGGCTCTCGCCATAGCCCTTGGCCGTAATCCTATTCTTGGCAATGCCTCTGTCTATAATGTACTGCACGGCAGAATTGGCCCTGCGCTGTGACAACCGCTGGTTGTACTGATCGTTGCCCCTGCTATCAGTGTGCGAGCCCAGTTCGATCCAGATAGTAGGATTATCCTGCATAATCTTCACCAATTTATCCAGCTCAACGGCTGCATCTGTCCTAATGTTGGCCTTATCAAAATCATAATAGATATTCTCTAATCTGATCGGCTTATTGATAGCAATAGTATCTAGGTAAAGCTGTTTTTCAAGTATGCCAGATTTTTCTAACCCTATAGTAGAAATCTGCTCTTTATCACTTCTGAAACCTGTTTTATCGGCGGTTAGTTCGTAAACTGATCTTTCTTGCAGATCAAAGCTGAACCTGCCCAAACTATCTGTTTCAACCTTTAAATCGCTACCGTCCATTTTGGCCAAGCCTACCGTGGCATTTTTTAAAGGAAGCTTTGTTTCCTTATGGTAAACAACGCCTTTAAGTTTAAGCGCTATTGATACTTTTTGTTGAACATAGCTATAAATATCGTCGCCCCCCATACCTCCTATACGGTTAGATGCAAAATAAATTCTGCCGTCGCCTATGTTGGGGTTAAATGCAAAATCATCTTGTGGCGAATTGATGGGATAGCCCAAATTGTCTATGTTACCAATGCCAGTACCTTTTTTGCTTTTGCTTGCCTTAAAGATGTCTAATCCGCCCATGCCGATACGGCCGTCGCTACTAAAATATAGGTTGCCGTCTCTGTCAAAAACCGGGGTACGTTCGTTGCCCTCCGTATTTACTTCTCTGAGATTCATAGGTTGCCCCCAATCTCCCCCGTTTGTGCGAAAACAGGCATAAAGGTCTGTTCCGCCCATACCACCAGGCATATTGGAAGAGAAATATAGGGTATTGCCGTCTCTAGCTAAATAAGGATCTCCAACTGAATATTCTTCTACCTTATTGTAAGCAAAAGGTACGGGCCTGCTCCATTTTCCTTCCACATTTTTGCTGCTATAGATTTCTACATTAATGGTAAGCAGTTTGTTTCTTTCGCTACCAAGTTTTGGGATCCGGGTTAAGGTAAAATATACTTCGCTGCCATCTGCGCTGAAACTTGCAGCTCCGATATGATAATCTGTTTGTGCAGGCAACGGAAAAAGCGATATGCTATCTTGTGCAGCGACTTTAGCATAAAGACGAAAATAGCCATTGCCGGTCCAGCCATAAGTATTTTTATCAGGGAATTTGGAGCCATCAAATTTTAGGAACGGCTTATGCTCCGACACCTTGTTTTTTTCTGATTTATCTATGCGATCTGAGCTGAACACCGTATATCCGGCATAAATTGCCAGCCCCCAATCTGAGCGGGCACTATTCAATAACTTTGAGTTTTCAATGTTTACAGGCTTGGGAGAGCGCATCCATTGTATGGCCGAATCGCAAGAAAGTATCCAGGTATCCAACTGCTTTGCACTTATGGTGTTTGTTGCTAATGCAGCATATCGACGGTACTGTTGTTTGGCTTCGCTGTATTTTCCATTGGCCAGCAACGCTTTTGCATAGCTCAGCCTGTTAGCAGGCGAACTTCCCGGCATATTGGCAGCAACGGCACCCCAACTCTCGGCTTCTTTATAGTTTTGTATAGCCTGATAAGCCATTGCCAAACGCTCGGCCGTACGCAAAGCCTCCTTTTTCTTCCATGCCTGCTCGTAAAGGTCTATTGCTTTCACATAGTTGAACAGTTCGAATTGCTTATCGGCTTCGTTTACTACGTATTGCGCCATTATGCTTGTAGACAAACTCCATAAAATGATCCCTATAAATAGCGTTTTTTTCATCTGGGTAAACTCCATTTCTCTTAAAAATATCTCGGACTTAGCATTCTTGCATTTCGTTTATTAAAAAAATAGCTGATCGAAATTTCGTGCGTACCGCCACTGTAGCTTTGCAGGGGTCCGATAGAGAAATCGTAGGCATAGCCTATCCTAAGATTGCTTGTTGCAAATACCTGTATTGCAGCCACTGCCGAGTTAAGGCTGCTCAAGTCATTCTGCAAATAGTCTTTATTATAGAGTTTTACACCCGTACGGTACGAACCGCCAATCCATATCCTATCTGCCATGATCAGAAAAGCATTTATATCTAAACTGGTAGGTCCGCCCCTGTCATCCTTTAGCAAAAAAGAAGGTTTGAGCAATATCTGTTGCGACATAGGGAATAATGCTCCAGCCGTGAGGTAATAATGTGGTTTGGGCTTGGGTATAAAGGCATACCTATCAATATCGATATATTGCGAAATAAGGTTATCAGCGCTCAAGCCAGCATAAAACCGATCGCTTGAATAGTAGACCCCAGCTCTGGCATCGGGAACTATAGTACTCTGCATGCCCAAAGGTTGGGAAATTTCAGGATCATTGGGGTTCAGTAAAGCACCGTTGATGCCCAATTGCACGGCTCCTACGCCTACACCAAAGGCCAATCTCGAGCTTCCATCTGCATTGGTACGAATACGATAGGCATAGCTGGCATAGGCAGACTCGTTACGTTGTGCACCGAGCCTGTCGCTCGATAGTTGCAAGGCAAGCCCTACATTGCCGTTGTTGGCAATGGCATCAACTGCTACCGACATGGTTTGTGGAGCACCATTGATGCCAGTCCATTGGCTCCGGTAAAATGCATGCACATTCAATTGCTCGCGGTAGCCCGCATAGGCGGGATTAATATAAATGCCGTTGAACATGTACTGGCTAAACTGCGCATCCTGTTGGCCATAGGCCAAACCGAAGACGAGCTGTAACAGGCCAGCTGTTAATAACTTTTTTATGATTGATCGTTTCATTTTTATTGGTTGTTTTTGTGAGGCCAAGGAAACCCTTCATTGTGCCCTAGCCATGCTCAACGCTGAACACCCGTCTCCAAAATGCCTCACTATTGCCCCATCTTACCTTTACTTCTTAAAAGCCCTCACTAAAGTGACATAACCCTTAAATACCTGCCACTCGCCACCAGCAACTTCCTTCACTCGTAGCACATAGAAATAGGTGCCTTCGTTTAGGCCTTCGCCGGTCCAGTTATTCTTATAATTGCTGGCCTTGTATACTTCGTTGCCCCAACGATTAACAATGGCGATATCATTCTCTGCAAACAGTTCCAATCCACGGATTTCGAAGGTATCGTTAGTACCATCGCCATTGGGCGTATAAAGGTTGGGGATAGCCAATGTACTGCCAGAAACAGAAAATTTGGTGAACCAAACGTTTTTATCCATCGGGTTGGTGGCCATTGCCATATTAAGACGGGTGTGGACGCCAATATTCGGATTGAGGCTCTTGGCAATATCCCATTTATTTACGGCAACGTACTGTGCAATGCCCGCAACAGCATCTTTGAACAGCGACTCGTTAGTGCTTTGGTTATGCTGCAAAGTAACATCTGCCCATAACGGGGCATCGGCGTAAATATGCCATATTCGGTCTATGCCGGTGTTGGGTTTAATGCCCCCAAGCGCTGAGGCAGCATAGTCTTGCACGCTTACGAATAGCTTGCCTGCAGATTTTGTAGTTAAGGTGGCCGGTGTATAATCTCTTTCTGCTATACCAACGGGAAATACAAAAGAACCAGCCCTGGGATATTCTTTTACCATATGGCCAGCTGTGCTGTTGCCGGTTACCACCATCCTATCGGCGCTGTAGCCAGTAATCTTGCCATTGCCGTCAAAAGAAAGGTTATGGCCGTTAAGTATCATATCTGCACCATCAACCGCTAGGTTAAGTTCCTTTCCAATGTTCAGCGAAGCCGAAGCCGCACCAGAGGGATTTGTAGTGCCATACCCCGGATCCTCAACATCTGCCAATACTGCATTGCTGGCATTTCGATGTTCGATCAGCAGCTTAATAAAGGCACCATTATTGCCATCTATGTAAGTAGGGCCAGCTGGCATATCTAAGTAGTAAGGATTGTTGCCGGGATTGTAAATAATAATTTTACCAGTACCGCTAAACTTAGCTCCTGCTGCAATCCAAATATTCCTACTATATATCTCCAAAGTACCGTCTATTACCCAGTCAGCTTCTGGACCAAAGTAATTGCCCTCGGCAAAACGCTGTTCAATAGTACCTTTTTCTATCACCACTGCAGAATTATCTACCGTAACACTTCCAGCTCCGTTTTGTGCTTTTACCTGTATTTTCAAGCTAAATAGCAGGCTAACAAAAAGGATAATTAGGTATCTATAATTTTTCATTTTTTAGCTCCGTTCGTTTTCAGTGATATAAGCACTGTTTATTACTTCTCTACAAAACCTCGTTACTCAATGGGAATAGCAACAATATCGAATTGATCAGCTACATATCCTCCGAAAGTAGCACTAACACCATTTGCATCATTAGCAAAAAGCTGTGCCACCAAATTAACCCCATAAGTACCTGGATTTAAAACTATTGTTCTAGAGCTGCCATTAGTATAATACCCATTTGCTCCGCCTGAAGCAGTGGCCGTAAAGGGGAATGAGTTTGATTGAATTAGGCCGCCCACTGTAAAAGAGGTTCCACTTGGAAGTGCTTGCCATACTAATTGAGCACGAATATTTTTAGGCAATCCATCAGTTATTGGATTTCCATTACTACTAGAAATAGAACCAACACCAAGGTTATAAGAAAATGTGACAGCAGATTTTCTGGTGATGGTGAATGTTTTTGTTGCCATAACCGTTGATGTAGTACCAGCACCATTGGTGGAAATTGTAACTGGAGTTGTAATGGCATCTATGCCGTCTCCTCCCACTAATACTTGGCTATAGCTTGGGCTAACTGTTTTTAAAACGCCGTCTGCATCAGCTACCACTACCTTGTCTGTTGCAGTATTTCCTGCCAGGCCGTTAATATCTCTAATTCGAACATTTCCAGATCCAACATCAAATTGTTCTGAAGGAGCATCGGAGGCGGTAGCTATACCCACTAAACCCTCACCTGTAATACGCATTCTTTCGGCTCCCGAAGTATTGCCACCTGCACTTGTTGAAAATACTAACGGTGCTGGATCTGTTGTCATGTGGGTAGTTATCAACAGTTGTTGAACTCCCGCCCCGGCTGCCGTTAAATTAATCTGACCAATTGGAAAAGACTGGATATCAAAACGATTATAAGTAGGTCCGGAACCTGAACTCAAATACATATCTGCTTCATTAGTATCTTTTGCTACAATGCCAATACGACCATTATTGTCAAAAAAAATATCTCTTTCTGGTGCAGTAAACCTAAGGCTATTTCCCGCTAAATTTACTACTCTGCTATTTGTTAGCGAACCATTTGCATTGTATATATTGACAAAAGATGATGGAGAAATTGCTCTTAATACACCTGTAACTGGATCTGTAACAACAAGATTATCGCTATTTGAACCAGTTTGTAGGCCTTTAACAGCTAAAGTATTAGTAGCATCTGTTACTATATCAGTTGCTTTAATTAAGCCGCCACCTAATTGGATATTATCTGCAGTTTTGGTTAAACCATTATCTGCGGTTACGGTAGCTGTAGTTCCTGCTGGACCCTGAGGACCCGTAGCTCCTGCTGGACCTTTTAATGTTCCACCGTCTAATGCCCAGGTACCACCTATTTTGGTATAGGTTAAACCGGTTGTCGTATCTACATAGGTATCGCCATCGACACCTGTCCCAGCTCCTGGAACTGTCGTTCCACTTAGCATCGATTTACCGTTCGTGCCATTGGTTCCGTTGGTACCTGCTGCTCCCTGTGGACCACGGATATTGCCGTTGGACACCCAGGTCGTGCCGTTATAGACATAGGTCTCACCCGTAGTCGTATTTATGAACGTGTCTCCGTTAGTGCCGGTAGCCGGCAAAGTCGTACCGCTGGTTACAGAAGTACCGTTGGTACCGTTCGTGCCATTGGTGCCGTTAGTTCCCGCAGGGCCTTGGATACCTTGAGCTCCCTGCGGACCGCGGATATTGCCGTTGGACACCCAGGTCGTGCCGTTATAGACATAGGTCTC
>NZ_JACHCQ010000067.1 GCF_014205835.1 Pedobacter sp. AK013
GGCCAGTTTGCCCCGAAACAGGTGGTCACTTTAAAGCGAAATGGGGTGACAGTTTAAATGCGGAACGGCTGGCCATTTTTGCCGAAATGCCCAATCAAGGCCGTTCAGCCATTGTTTTCGATCCTCAATATAAGTGGTATAAAAACGTTGGGTCCCTGCTACTATACTTATGCCAGGCTTTAAGTAAAACGTATTTTTTTTCCCCAGCTGTCCCAGTAAAATGTTTTTGGAATTATCGATCGATATAAATATATCTTCTGACTGCCCAAAATTATAGTCTGCCACCAGTTCTGACCGGAACAGATGGTCAATACCCAAGGTCGCGCTTAAGCTATTTGGATTTGAAGCCTGAAGCAAAGGCGAAGCTTTTGAATAGAATGATCTGTTATATCCTACTTCCAAATCTGCTTTAGGCCCAAGCTGGAACTCAAATCCTGACTTCAGGTGCATTTCTGAAGGAAAATTGTCCTCCCTGAGCAGATGATACCCCCCGCCGGCAATATACCATCCCCAGGAACTCTTGAACTTCAGGTCTACATATGCAAAAGGAAGGCGCTCTTCTGCAGTCTGGCCATAATAACTGGCATTTGAACTGACCAGTGAAGATAGGGTTAATGTATTTGTTTTTCCCTGCGACAATGTATCAGATTGCCCGGATACAAATAAAGGAACACCTACCAACAAGGATACCAGGATAATTAATGAATTTCTCATAAATTTATAATTTGATCTTTACCTGAGTGTTGACTTTCACCTTAACTTGTTTAATATTGAGGGATTTTACATTTATGGATGCCGGACCAATAGTTTTAGGAATGATTTTGTTCTTAGCTTTTGGTACGTGCTGTAAGTCCCCTCTGGTTTGGGCTAAACTTTCTTTTTTATCTTTTTCTACACGCTGCTTTACCTGTCGACTGGTTGCAGACAATGTATCCTGTTCTATTATCCGCAATGAAGTAGATCGGTTTCCGGTTTTGGCAGCATATGCACCATGAACACAACCAATGATGAGCATGGTAAAGATGAGCATGGTAAATAGGATGTGAAAGAGATGTCTCATAATCTTTAAATTTGGAGATTCAAAAGAATCCCCAAATTTATAACTTAAAGTGCTTAAAGTTTAATTCCTGTGGCCGCTTTTACTTTCGTGTTGATGGACTTAGGATTTACATTAACATCAGTTTTGACTTTTGTGTCTGTTTTTAGATTCGCATCAGTTTTGAGTTTTGCATCAGCTTTTACATTTGCATTTTTCGCAGCATTGTTAAGCTGACCATTTACCGAGGCTACCTTGCTGGCAACTGCACCCTTTGTCCCGGTGGTTACATCTGACTGGGCTGTGGTACTTACCTCTAGTCCATGCGTGCCAGCATTTACCGTTCCATTTGTTCCTGCTTTACCAGTTGTTGACGCTTCGGCATTAGTCGCTTTTTCGTTTATAGCCTCTTTTATACCTTCTGATTTCTGCTGTACAACATTCTTTTTCTCTTTTGCCGTAGATTTTAATTCTTGGGCATTGAAAGTTGCTTTGGTGTTGGCAGACTGGGAACCTTCAGCACTTTGCCTGTTCAATTTAATCTCTTCTTTTGATTTTGCCTGCATTGAAACTTCTTTAGTTTTCTGCTGGGCCATAGCTCCGGTAAAAACCAATACCGAGAAGGCCATTGTTAGGATCTTTTTCATGTTTTTATGTTTTTGTTATACCAAAACTAAATCAGGAATATGAAAATAAAATGAAACGTCAGAAATCTTAATAATCTATTATTGAATATTTCTGCGCCGACGTTCCAATAAGAGATATGGCATTCGAAGCGGCCAAATGCAGCTGTTATTTTGAAATTACGCTCCAGGTGCATTTTGTTAAACGACGATTAGGTTTCCCGCAATATTTTTCATCAATTTTATGAGGTTACTGGATCAATGGCCTATTCAGTTGAAACATTAATATGTTATTAAAACAATAATTAAAGTTGACTTATTCCTAATGCAAATATCATCGCATTATTAGGTTTGTGATAGGTATTAATATGATTGTATGCTTTGGCATCATTCCCAAATTTTTCTGAGGCAAAATCTCACGTTTTTTAGGCATTTTAAAAAAATAACTTCCATGGTTAACGAAAAAGCTCTTTAAAAGAAGATGTGAGTATTCCATGATAGGCCATGAAAACAATTAGCAGGATGCCTGATATCAGCCACCAAACTCCAATTCCAGTCGATTTAGACCAGCCGAGGATTCTTTGATGGACATGATGGATATGTTTTACTACAGTCATTTCTTTCAATAGGTAGCAGTATTATGAAATCTTCCTTAGCACATTCCGCATGGAGGCTTACAATTGCGAAAGCTGAGCCTTTCGACATAGCTTTATAATATTTGTAAATTTTAATCTTGGTTTAAAAGGATGACTCCTTACTTAGGTTTTTTTTCCATAACAGATTAGTTCCGCCCTCGCATTTTCATAGAATGTTTCAATCAGTTGAATTAACTCTTCGGTATCGATTTCCTTTGGCATGTTCTCTGCAAATCTAAAATCCGGGTATTTAGAGCTATCGGTTGGGAAAAATATCTTTTCATTAATCAATCGATACATTTCCTCACCATAGTGGGAGTATAATCTTCTTCGTGTCCACAATTCCAACTGATATGCTATTAGATCTACCATATTCTTTTTTAAGATTTACTTACTCGCCTAATAAGATGTTTTCCGGTCATTAAATGTGGATTCTTTCCGGTATCGTCTTAAAATAGGGCGCTTGTAAGCTTCTATTGTGCTGGCAATTTAATGAATAAATATAGCTAAAAGTTGTTGTTTTCTGTAAATATATTACTTGTCCCCATAGATATATTTGCGACACAGAAAGTTAGTTGAGACACCTCATAGAAATTTAAATAAACTTTGTTAGGATTGCTACCTGTAATTTTCAGTCAGCGTTGAAATAATGTACGGATCCAAAAAGTATTTTGCAGGATATTAACAATACCCTGATTTTTGTGAATAACCAAATCAAAAGGGTGGTTTTAAATGACCAGTTCGATTAGCTTTAAAGTTTAATAATCTAGACAAAGTGGGTATTATTAATCACAACTTTGGCAGTTTCAATCCTGAGTGTATTTTTATTGTTTCAATTTGGGTAACTTTACCTAACTACAAAGACAATATGTCGGAAAATTTAGATGATTTGCGTGTTGCATTACAACGAAAATGTAAAATTAAGACCATTGATCCAGACGCGTGCGCTGCGATATCCATTGCCGTTTTTATGGAAAATGGAGACTACGTCAGCAAGACATCGCTAATGCGGCTATTCGGCTTACTTCCAATGAATGAAATTGCCTTATCACTTATAGTTTTAGACATGCTCTTTAGGTTCGCTGGACTAAACGCTGCTAATGCACTGGACTAAAAAGCTTATCGTTTTCCATGGAATTGGTAACCTTTCGGGAAACAAGTTATGCACCTACTTCAGGGAAAAGTAGAAAATGTGCCGCACTCGCGGAATAATGAGGTTACAACTTCTGCGACTGGCCCAAAAGCGGATTACGGGACTAACCCTTGAAGTACCCGTCCTATAGATGAGGTAGTGATCATCAATATTAAATTTGTAGGAGAATGTAGCAGGTAAGCTCTCCGATCGCCTAAATATCATTGGTGTGGGCAATTAATTACGAAAGTAAGTTTATCAAGAGCGAATATAAATTATTCTTATTTGCTCTAAATTCGTTTGCAATATTATCATTATTTGTTATAATTACACTACGTATATGATTCAATATTTATTGAGTCCTAAAAATACATAGTATATTATATATTATACGTTTTACTATCTAGTTGCTATTTTAATTAACGTTCTACTATGAGAAAAAAATACTTGTATTTTGTTGTCATTGTTTCCGTATTCTTGATGTTTTCAGCAAGATTACGAGCTCAGGCTCCGGGCGGGGTAAATACGAATCTTAAACTTTGGCTCAAGGCCAATGCCGGTGTGACTTTGAGCGGCTCTGGTGTAAGTACCTGGGCAGACCAGAGCGGTGGCGGTTTTAATGCTACGCAGGTAACCGTAGCCAAACGGCCTGCTTTTACCACCAGTTCGCCTCTTTTTAATGGTAATCCTTCCGTAAATTTTGATTTAACCGATGATGCAATGGCTACTACGGCGAGTATAGTGGCACGGCCATACAGTTTTTTTGTTGTTTACAATAGTACAAGTACCTCCGGTGTCGCAAGAAGGGCAGTACAGGGATCGAACAATTGGCTGATAGGACCATATAATAATAATGCCAATTTTTACGCCGGAAATTGGGTGGGGCCGGGAAATGTTTCCATAGGAACTAAACCCATCCTTAATACGGCGCTAAGCAGCAGTGCAGCCACCGGTAATGCTTCCTTCTACTCTGATGGAAAACTGGTTTCGGCAGCTGGAGGGGTAAGCGCAGGCACCGCGCCCGGAACCATTCATTTAGGGAGCTCAGGTGCAGCTTTCGAGCCCATGGGAGGTAGTATTGCTGAGGTAATCGCCTATACGGCTACCTTAAATGCAGCTGATCAAAATAAAGTTGAAAGTTACCTTGCCATTAAATATGGTATTACCCTCGACCAGACTGTTGCAAAAAACTATGTAAATAGTACAGGAGCGGTCTGGTACCCTAGCGCTAGCACCCATACCGCTTATGTTAATAACGTGGTCGGAATTGGTAGAGATGATGGGGCTGGGCTTGACCGAACGATCTCTAAGAGTGTTAATGCTGGGGCTTTACTTGCGATAGAAAGTCCTACCGTTCTAAATAATGGCGATTATTTAGTGTCCGGAGATGATGGAGCCAATGTTAACTCGCGTTCATCTGATGCTCCAGCGGGTTATGGCCAACGATTGCAGCGGGTTTGGAGGGTAAGCAAGTCTGCCAACCCGGCAACCGTTACCATCAGGATGTTTGTCGGAGATCTGCCCGAATTGATGAGCAATCCCGACCTAGCGAACGTTGCCTTGTTGAAAAACAGCACCAGCAGTTTTGCGGCGGCTACCCCTGTTACAGGGGCAGCTTTTGTTGTGGGGTCTAACGATACGATAGAATTTACAGGGGTAAGTCTTAACGATGGAGACTATCTTTCATTGAGTATGGGAAATTGGGCCATTCCAGCCACTTTCGATTTTGAATATTGGTATGGTGTGCCACGCTGGTCTATTGGTTACAATAGCCCACAAAAGCTACATTTTACAGGTGTTTCTGCTACTCAATATGCCACCTATGTTATCGACATGCCTGCCGATCCAAGTTTTACCCCTATAGTAGGAACCGTAGTCGGTGGCGGGTCAAAAATCATAGATATGAGCTCTTTCGTTAGTGCCATAACTGTGCAGCCTGCCAATACCATTGTAAACCGGGGACTCAGAGTCCGGGTGATGGGACAAATGGGCGCATACTATGCGAATGAAAGAGGAGATAATTATGGTACCATGCCCCTACGCGGCCCAAATGGGCTGGGAACATCATTTATCATTCCAGGTCAGGATACTTTTGCTAATGGCACAGCCTATCCCAACGCGAGAGCATTATTTGTAGTTACGGCTACCGAAGACAATACCTGGGTTACTATCACTCCCAGCCAGGCTATTACAGGGCATGGGGCGAATGTGCCCTTTACCATTACCCTGAATAAGGGACAGAGCTATTCTGCTGATGCAGTAGCTACAACAGGAAACCATTTGGGGGGTAGTTTTGTGGAGAGCAGTTTGCCTGTAGTGGTTACCTATAGCGATGAGCTGCTCTACTTTAACGGCGCTGCTGATAATGCGGGTGACCAGCTTGTTCCCGTTAGCAGATTGGGTAAGGACTATGCCCATATCCGAGCCAATCTTATTGCCAGTGGCGAACTTGCCTATATTTTCGGTACGGAAGACGGAACCACTGTAACCATATTTGATGGAACGACCACTAGCACACTGGTGGTGAATAAAGGGACTTTTGTGAAGCATTTATTGCCGGCCGGTATCAATGCTGCCAGCATTAAAACGGACAAGCCGGTAATGGTATATAAAATGGGGGGGGTTAGTACAGAATTGGGAGGGGGAATACTGACGCCTGTTGCCGATTGCAAGGGAACCAGCCTGGTCGCTTATCAATATCCCAGTTCAGCCAACCAGGCCATTTTTAGTTTTGTGGCTCCCGATGCTATTGTAGGGAACTTTCTGCTCAACGGCAGCAGCAGCGTTATTACAGCTGCTGACTTTATTGCTATCCCAGGAATACCAGGTTGGAAATATGCCAGGAAAACCGTTACGGGTATTTTTGCCAGAGGACAGATTATCAAGGTTGAGAATACAGCAGGCAAGTTTTATTTTTATCAGAATATATATTCAGATGGCGGTGGAGGCGGTGACTACAGTAATTTCTCTGATTTTGGTAACGTTGTCTTATTCCCAAAAGCAGATCATGTCTGTGGTTCTAATACCATTATGCTGAACAGCGGCGCTATCGCCTACAATACCAATATACAGAGTTATAGCTGGACAGGGCCAAATGGTTTTACCAGTACTATAGCCAATCCTGCAATTACGAACCTGACAGCTGCAGGTGTAGGCAGGTATACAGTAACAGTTACCGATGAGAAAAACTGTACCTACACAGAAAGCGTAATGGTGGACCTTGCTGTGGATGCTATTACACTTACCCCCACACCATCTTCTCCCTGCGTAGGATCTTCAGTGCAGTTTACTTCGGTGGCTGCTCCTTCTGGGGCTGTTCCTGCCAGCATTCTTTGGACCGGGCCGAACGGTTTTACCAGCACTCAGGCCAACTTTGAGATTACCGGTATTACTGCTGCTCAGGCAGGTACTTACACCTGCACCTATGTCGATAAATATGGCTGTACAGTTTCCAATAGCACAACCATATCGGTAAGTACATCCGTATTATCAACATTTACAATAGGGGGAGAATATAAAATAAGCTGTGATAATCCTTCGGTTACGCTCAGTGTTACCGGATTTACTCCCGGTATCAAATATGAGACTTTCAATCCTTATGACGCATCTTCCTTATTTGCCAGTTCTAACTTTACGGTAGTTACCCCGGGTTTCTATAGTAAAAAGCCAGGCAGCACCGGCATAGCAACGCAATTGAATCTATCGGGACTAACGGGCGTAACAGGTTCTTCTACAGCCTACGGGGTAAAATATAAAGGTTTTATTAATATCACAACAGCTGGGAATTATACTTTTTACACCAACAGCAAGGATGGTAGCACCTTATCTATAGACGGCTCAACACTTATCAATAATGATGGGAGCCATACCCTAACCGAGGTTGCCTCTACGGCAGTCAACCTTTCTGTGGGTTATCATGCCATTACGGTAAACTATTTCAACGGTTCAGCAGGTGCAGCGGCTTTGAGTGTTTCTTATTCAGGGCCTTCAATTGCCAAACAGGTCATTCCGGCCAGTGTATTATTTTATGCAGGGGGTGCTGCGCCAGCACTCACTTATGACTGGAGTACCGGAGATATGAATACCAGTACGATAACGGTAAGTACCCCGGGTACCTATACGGTGACGGGCTCTAATGGGGGCTGCAGCTCCGTAGCCAGTTTTGAGGTGATGGGTATTGATAGCTATGATTATAGTGACCTGACTGCCCCATGGCCAGTGGCGCAGGCTAAAATAACCAACTGCCTGGTTTCCGGGGTTCCTACAGGTACAAAGAACTCCGTCTGGGCAGGGACAGGTATAAGCTATGAGGGTACCCCCCTTAGAAATGCTATGGGGTCAGCGGATACTTTTGATGATGGACTGATAAAACCGGCAGTTTCTTCAGATCCTTATGGCATTGTACTGAGCAGTAATACTCCAGGGGCAACGGTCAATTATGGTTTGTGGTTTGACTGGAATAACAATGGAGATTTTGCAGACGATGTGGATGCCAATGGTAATCCGGCCTTTTACAACGGCAGCGGGACGGCGGGACAGACCATAAATGTCCCCGTGCTTCCCCCAGTTGGGGTCTCGCAATATAAAACGAGGCTGATCGTAGCGGATATACCGATAGTTTTTACAGCCTATGACGATATTTTTGACAATGGGGAGGTAGAGGACTATAATTCGGTGCTATCATTGACCGGTACCGTATTTGCCGATAAGGATGGTTTGAATGGAACACCAGCCAATACGGTGAATGGGACGGGTACAAACGCAGGTGGCTTAACGGCGGTATTGGTAAACGGTGCAGGAAAAGTGGTGGCCAACTCAGCAGTTGCTACGAACGGTACCTATAATTTTGCTTCACTGACACCAGATACCTACAGTATCGTGTTAAGCACTACCTTAGGTACGGTAGCTGCGGCGCCTCCGGGGGCAAGTCTTCCTCCGGGCTGGGTAAATACTGGTGAGAACCTTGGGGTGGCTGCAGGCCATGACGGCATTGTGAACGGAATATTAGCCAATATCGTGGTCAACACGAATAATATATCTAACGCCAATTTCGGTATCAATAGCCGGCCTACAGCAGATCCTGTATCTGCCTGCTTGAAAGATCCGGGAAGCAACACCAGGCTGATAGTACCGGTCCTTACCGGTAGCGACCCTGAAGAAGGTACTTATACTGGGATCAGCAACAGTAACAGGGTAACTATTTTAACTTTGCCAGGAGGTGCAACCCTATATTATAACGGGGCAGCTGTGACTGCCGGACAGGTGATTTCAAATTATAACCCAAGCCTATTACAGCTGGATCCGGATGCTGGCACTTATGCCATGTCCTTTACTTATAACGAAATAGATGCCGCTGGCTCGGCAAGTCTGTCTGCTACGGTAACCTTATCAACAGTTTATGCAGGTGCTGATCAGGGGATTCCATCTAACGGAACTGCGACCCTGGCAGCCAGTGGAACAGGTGTATGGAGTGCACAGGCGGGTAACCCAAGTGTTATAAGTTTTACATCTGCCACTGATCCGGCAGCCACCACTTCCAATTTTACTGTTGATGGTATATATCATTTCATATGGACAAATAGTAATGGTTGTACCGATACGATAAAAATAACGGTTCCCATTCCGCCTATAGATGCTGTAGATGATGATTTTACTGCGGTTCCAATCAATCAGCGTAACGGCGGCGCTACTTCTTCGGTGTTGAATAACGACAGTTTGAACGGAACAACGGTGAATTCCGGCAACATTATTTTGACGCCTTTGGGCGTTCCGCCCGGATTGACGATGAATCCAGACGGAACCATTGCTGTAGCAGCAGGTGTTCCTGTAGGGACTTATGTGGTGACTTACAGGATTTGTGAGGCAATCAATCCATCTACCAATTGTGACGCTGCTACCGCGACCCTAGTAGTCCAGCCTGCCGTGATTGATGCGGTTGCAGATGATTACACCGGAGTACCAATAAACGGGATCAATGGGGGTACAACAGCCTCCGTTCTGACAAACGATATGTTGAATGGCATTATTTTAACCCCTTCGGATGTCACTTTAAGCGCGGTTACCGTTCCTACAGGGTTTACACTCAATGCGAATGGGTCCATTGCCGTTCCTGCGGGTACTCCAGCAGGAAATTATGTACTGACCTATCGCATCTGCGAGAACCTCAATCCAGGTAATTGCGACATAGCTCAAGCAACAGTGTTTGTTTTTATTCCATCCATCGTGCTGGTGAAAACTGCTGTTGTTGGCGGCACGGGGGCAGTGGGTGACGTGGTGAGTTATACCTTTACCGCGACCAATACGGGCAATGTTACCCTTAGCGGGGTGAACATCACCGATGCTTTGACGGGCAGTACGGCCCTGGCTTTAAGCCCTGCGGTACTTGCCCCGGGAGCTTCGGGCACGGCAACGGCCAGTTATACCATCAGGCAGTCGGACATCGATGCCGGCAAGGTGAGCAATACGGCCACGGTTACCGGAACGGCGCCTGATGCCAGTACGGTAAGCGATGTTTCGGGTACGGCGCAGAACAACGATACCCCTACGGACGTGCCGTTATCCAGGAACCCGGCCATTGTGCTGGTGAAGACGGCAAGTGTTGGCGGCACAGGGGCAGTGGGTGACGTGGTGAGTTATACCTTTACCGCGACCAATACGGGCAATGTTACCCTTAGCGGGGTGAACATCACCGATGCTTTGACGGGCAGTACGGCCCTGGCTTTAAGCCCTGCGGTACTTGCTCCGGGAGCTTCGGGCACGGCAACGGCCAGTTATACCATCAGGCAGTCGGACATCGATGCCGGCAAGGTGAGCAATACGGCCACGGTTACCGGAACGGCGCCTGATGCCAGTACGGTAAGTGATGTTTCGGGTACGGCGCAGAACAACGATACCCCGACGGACGTGCCGCTATCCAGGAACCCGGCCATTGCGCTGGTGAAGACGGCCGCAGTGTCTGGTGACGGCCTGACCATATCATATAGTTTTGTAGCGACCAATACGGGTAATGTTACCCTTAGCGGGGTGAATATCACCGATGCTTTGACGGGCAGTACGGCCCTGGCTTTAAGCCCTGCGGTACTTGCCCCGGGAGCTTCGGGCACGGCAACGGCCAGTTATACCATCAGGCAGTCGGACATCGATGCCGGCAAGGTGAGCAATACGGCCACGGTTACCGGAACGGCGCCTGATGCCAGTACGGTGAGCGATGTTTCGGGTACGGCGCAGAACAACGATACCCCGACCAATACTTCTTTGAACAGGAACCCGGCCATTGCGCTGGTGAAGACGGCCGCAGTGTCTGGTGACGGTCTGACCATATCATATAGTTTTGTAGCGACCAATACGGGCAATGTTACCCTTAGTGGGGTGAACATTACCGATGCACTTACAGGCAGTACGGCCCTGGCTTTAAGCCCTGCGGTACTGGC
>NZ_JACHCQ010000068.1 GCF_014205835.1 Pedobacter sp. AK013
AATTAAGGGTAAAAAACCGGCGGAAATGGTCAATATAAATAACAAAAAATAAACTCTAGTTCATTACCGAATTACTAAACCTTTACAATTGCGAGAAGGCTTTTCAGTCGACGAAGCAATCATTATAACAAGAATCGCTAGCATAAAAGATTGCTTCGTCGTTCCTCCTCGCAATGACAATTTTTATAAAAACTTAGCCTAAACTTTATACTTCGGCAGATTAATTAACAGTACACTTCCCAAAATAATCACTAACCCGATTACCTGGGTAAGGCCAATCACCTCGTTGGTAAAGGTTAAGCTTAATAACACCGCTACTACTGGGTTTACATAAGCATAAGTACTCACCTGCGTAGCCGGACGCACTTTTAGCAACCACACATAAGCGCTAAACGCTGCAATTGAACCAAACAGAATAAGGTAAACGATAGATAACCAAGCATCAAGCGGTATGTTTCCCCAATCGAGTAATTTAAATTCTGATTTCAAAATACTACCTGGAAAGAAAGCTAAACTGGCCATCAACATCTGCCAGCCAGTGTTAACAGAAACCGAGCTATCGGTAGTGGGATGATATTTTGAATAAAGCGATCCTCCAGCCCAAGCAATCGGCCCAAAAACAAGCAGTACCATGCCAATAATCTGTAGATTACTTTGAGGTTTATCAAGCGCCTGCCTAATCTGATCGCCAAACAAGAGCACAACCCCTAGAAATCCGATGATCAAACCGGAAACGATATATTTATTACTCAGGTTTTCTTTCCAGTGTGATTTATCTAAAATAACAAACCATATCGCTGCCGAGGCCACCATAATAGCCACTAAACCGCTGGGAATAAACTGCTCTACCCAAATGACGATTCCATTCCCCAGGCCCAGCATTAAAATTCCGCTTACTGCAGCAATTTTTATCGTTTTTTTATTAAAAATATCCTCTCCTTTCATTTTGCACCAGCTTAACATCAAAACCCCCGCGATTGAAAAACGGACTGTCCCCAAGATAAATGGCGGGAATCCAGCCAAAGCTTTTTGGATAAAAAAATAGGTAGAGCCCCATACGATATATACGATGGCAAAGGCGAGGTAAACCATTACCGGCGATGCCTTTTTATTTAAATTTGTCATGATTTTATTTTTCGGGAATAACCAATTGTTGCTGTTCTTTTACCGTTTCCAATACAATAGTTGTCTTCACCGATAAAATATTGGGAACCTTGCTAAACTCATCGCGTAATAAAGCCATTAGCGATGCCGAATCGGTGGTTCTTACTTTCACTAGAAAACAATCATCACCAGCTATTACATGCACTTCCTGCACATCAGGAATTTTCGCCAGCTCATTTGCGGTATCATTACAACTGAAGCTTTGCGAAGATTTCATGGAGATAAAAGCCAACAATTTTAAGTCAACCGCAACAGGATTTACCTTGGCGTTATATCCGGTAATTACGTTCTTTTTCTCCAGCTTTTTTACGCGTTCCAATACGGCTGATGGAACAAGATCCAATGCCTTTGCTAAATCAACATTCGAGATCCGGGCATTATTCTGCATAAGTTTAAGTATAGCCAGATCGATATGATCCAAACTAAAATTGTTTTCGATTACCATTCCGTAAAACTATAGATATTTAGAATAAAATTCTAAAAATTTTAAATAAAAATGAATTTTATTCTTAAATATAATTTTAAAATGATAATTAATCGGTTAAACAACAGACAAAATGCCTTTCACATTCCAAGTTTATCATAAAGATCGATAACCTTTTTACGAAGCTTATTAATTTCTTCTTCCTTTTCGATCAGCTCTTTTTTAAGTGCAACAAGTTCTTCTGATGAATCTGATGTTACTGGCTGCCCAGTGATTAGCTGTGTTACCGGAACCTTAAACGTTTTGGAAATCTGGAGTAAACGAGAGATATTGAGATCGGTTTGCCCCGTCTCTATTTTGCAGAAAGCCGGAGTAGAAATATTGAGCTTTTTAGCCGCATCGGCTTGACTTAAACCCAAGGCCAATCTGCTTTGCTTAATACGATCTCCGATACTTTTCATAGTTTTTTAGATATGAGACACTAGATTTGAGAGATGAGACACACATCAAGAGACGTACCAAAGACATGAGATTTGAGCAAATGGATTCGTCTCAAATCTCACTTCTCTAAAGCAGCTGCCAGCACGGGCAGATCAAAACCGGCATAATTGCCAGAGCTCATCATAAGCAAGTTAGCATCCTTATAGTTGAGGCTTAACAAATAGCTTTTTAATTTCACAGCATCATTAAAAAACTTCAGTTTTGGATTGGCAAAAGCTTGTTGCACATCATCTTCAGAAAAAGGCTCCATCCGTTTTTGCTCAAAAGATTTAATATCAATAAATACGATTGCTTCATCGGCTTTATCCATAGCACCTGTATATTCTTTCAGAAAATCCTTGTTCAAACTGCTAAAAGTATGCAATTCGATACAGGCTACTAATTTACGATTAGCAAACTGTGCTTTAACTGCATCGATAGTAGCTTTCAGTTTTGATGGCGAATGCGCAAAATCTTTATAAACGTTTGTAGATTCATCAGCTGATATTACCTCTAAACGTTTAGCTGCACCTGTAAACGAAGAAATAGCTCCATCAAATTCAGCTTCGCTGATTTCTAATTGTTTGCAGACTAATTTTGCTGCATTCAGGTTCATTAGATTGTGATCACCAAAAATTTTTAAAGCCGTTTCTTCGGGAAGCAGATAAGTTACCCCGTTTCTAATTTCATGCGCTGGAATGGCATAAGCAATCCTTGAAACATTGGCTTTTGATGATGCTACGATCTCATTCAGATCGGCATCTGCCTTACAGTAAATCAAAGTGCCATTAGGCTCAATGGTATCGATAAATTTATTAAACTGCAAAGTATAATCAGCATAAGTAGGGAAAACATTGATGTGATCCCATGCTATACCACTAATTACCGCAACATTTGCCTTGTAAAGATGAAATTTAGGCCTTCTATCAATCGGCGAAGACAAATATTCGTCACCTTCGATAATCATTATAGGTGCTTCTTCGGTAACTTTCACCATAGTTTCGAAACCAGCTAGCTGTGCGCCAACTAAATAATCGAAATCGCGTTTATAATAATTAAGCACATGCAAAATCATGCTGGTAATAGTTGTTTTACCATGACTACCACCAATTACAACGCGTAATTTATTTTTACTTTGTTCGTATATGTATTCAGGATAAGAATAGATTTTAACACCTAATTCTTGTGCCTTCAATAACTCTGGATTATCTATACGGGCGTGCATGCCCAAAATTACCGCATCCAAATCAGCAGAAATACGGCTTTCATCCCAACCCATTTCGGCTGGCAATAAACCATATTTATCTAACCTTGATTTTGCAGGTTCAAAAATAACATCATCAGAACCTGTAATCTGGTAACCCTTTTTATGTAAGGCGATGGCCAGGTTATGCATTGCACTTCCACCAATCGCAATAAAATGTATGCGCATATAAATTAATTTTGAATGAGAGAAGTACTGAATGAGAGAATAGGCGTTGTGTTAAAACTCAATCATTCACTCATTCGAAATTCAATCATTATTTTTTCTCAAATTGTGCCGCTACCCAATCTCCGTTCTGTTTATGATCAACATATTTAATGCCGTATTTAGCACACTCAGCAGTAATCATGCTCAAATCGGGATCGAGGTAAAAACCACTGAAAAAAATCTTACCACCTCCTTTTAATACCTCAGCATAGCGATGGATCTGATCTAGCAGGATATTTCTATTAATATTGGCAAAGATTACGTCATATTCTTCGTTAGGAATCACTTCCTTACTACCGCAAAGTGCCTGTAAATTATTTACATGGTTAAGTGCAGCATTTTCTACTGTACTCTCGTAACAGATATCATCATAATCGATAGCCAGTAAACTTTTAGCGCCCAGTTTTGCAGCCAGAATAGCTAAAATTCCGGTTCCGCAGCCCATATCGAGGATGTTTTTATCCTTTAAATCGGCTGCCAAAATATACTGCATCACCATTGTGGTAGTTTGGTGGTGCCCAGTACCGAAAGCCATTTTAGGATCGATCACAATTTCGTAAGGATATGATGGCTGTGGCTCATGAAAGGTTGCCCTTACATAACATACATCATCAATAATAAGCGGACTAAAATTTTTCTCCCATTCTGCATTCCAGTTTTCGTCCGCAACATCTTCTAAGGTATAATCTGTTACAAATTCTTCGCTATAATTGCCCAACAGGTCTTTTAATTCCTGCTCGTTAAAATTTTCCTTGATTACGAAAGCCGTAAACCCACCCTCACTATCTTCAAAAGTATCGAAACCTAAATCGGCAAGATCACTAATAAGCAGATCCTGTTGATAGTCTTCGATACTTTTGAATGTAAATATTGCTTTTATGTATTGCATCTAGCTGTTTAATGCTTTAATAATATCTGTAAAATCGCGCGATTTTAATGATGCACCTCCAATTAAACCGCCATCAATATCGTTTTGAGAAAATAAGCTCGCCGCATTGCTTGGATTACAGCTTCCACCATACAAAATGGTTGTATCATCAGCCACATTAAAACCATAGTTAGCTTGGATTTCACTACGGATAAAAGCATGAATATCTTGCGCCTGCTCCGGAGAAGCAGTTAAACCAGTACCAATAGCCCAAACTGGCTCGTAAGCAATAACCAGTTTTTTAAAGTCTTCTTCAGCTAAACTAAAAATACCTTCTACCAATTGTTTCTTCAATACTTCATAATAACTGCCGTTGTTACGCTCGTCTAAAGTTTCGCCGATACAGAAAATCGGGGTTAAACCATTGGCTAAAGCAACTTTAGTTTTTTCAGCTAATAAAGCATCGCTTTCAGCGAAATATTGCCTGCGTTCTGAGTGGCCTAAAATCACATATTCTGCACCAACAGATTTCACCATTTTAGCCGAAGTTTCGCCTGTATATGCGCCACTTTCTTTATCGCTAATATTTTGAGCGCCAATTTTAACATCGTTACCACCCAATTTTGCCAAGCTGTTTAAATGAATAAACGGGGCGCAAATAATAGCCAGTTGATCGCCTTTGCGCTCATCTTTAACCATATTTACGATTTCGCTGAACAACGAAACACCTTCGTTATAATCTAAGTTCATTTTCCAGTTACCGGCAACAATCTTTTTTCTCATTTTGTATTATTTAATGGTTGGTTGATCTTTCCAGATCAGGTTTTATATTAAAATCGCCTATACGATTCGGTTAATTCAAATACTTTGGTCAGGATGTTTTTTTCCACCTCATTAAAGGCCATATCCTTTCTTGCAAACACCTTTTGGGTTATTTCGAACATTTTGTGCAATTTATAAGTATCGAAACCAGTAGCACCGCCCCAACTAAAATCGGCTATGTGATGTGGCGGAAAGCCCGCACCAAAAACATTGGCCCCAACCCCTACTACGCTACCAGTGTTAAACATGGTATTGATACCACTTTTGGCATGATCGGCCATAATTAAGCCACAAAACTGCAGATTGGTATTGCGCATTTTTTCGCTTTCGTAATCGTAAAGTTTTACTTCGGCATAGTTGTTTTTTAAATTCGAGTTGTTGGTATCGGCACCGATATTACACCATTCGCCCATTACCGAATTACCCAGATAACCTTCGTGGCCTTTGGCCGAATTGCCCCAGATTACGGCATTGTTAATTTCGCCTCCGGCGCGGCTATTGGGGCCTATTGTGGTACCCGAATATATTTTAGCCCCCATTTTTATGGATGAATTTTCGCAAAGCGCGAAAGATCCTCTTATTAAACTACCTTCCCACACCTCAGCATTTTTACCAATATAAATGGGTCCGTATGAAGTATTAAACACACTGCATTCTGCTTTAGCGCCTTCCTCTAGAAAAATATCATCCCCTAGCAACTGATTGGTACTGCTTAACTTTGCCGAACTGCGCCCTTCGGTCAATAATTTAAAATCTTTTCTGATCTCCGTTGGATTATTCCCGAAAATATGTTCCGGATAAACAATCTGTACAAAATCACTTTTATACTCAACCGGCTTTAATGATTTAACAGATTCTAAATCATGCAGATCTGCGATATATGCAATAATAACATCTCTTTTATAAAGAACCTCTCCAGTTTTAAGCCCGGTTACGGCGCTAAGTAAAGCTTCGTCCGGACAAATAGAGCCGTTTATAAACAAATCGGCATTAGGTTTTGGTGCAAACTTTACGGAGAGGTAATCTTGGGTATGAAAGCCAAAATCAGCTTTTAAACGTTTTGCCCATTTCTCGGCAATGGTTAAAATACCAATGCGTAAGTCGGCAACAGGCCTGGTAAACGTAAGCGGACGTAGGGACATCCAAGAAGCATCATCAAATAGATTGATTGTCATAAGCAGCAAAAATAAAAAAAGTCCCGATGCTTTTGGCAAAGGGACTTCAAAAAATGCTTTTTGTTGCTAAAATTATTTCTTAGCGTAACGGTTTTTGAATTTATCGATACGTCCTGCAGTATCAACCAATTTCATTTTACCAGTATAAAAAGGGTGAGAAGTGTGTGAGATCTCTAATTTATAAAGAGGATACTCGTTACCATCTTCCCATTTAATTGTTTCTTTAGTATCTACGCAAGATTTTGTTAAGAAAGCATACTCGTTAGACATGTCTTTAAAAACAACTGGTCTGTAGCTTGTTGGGTGCAAATCTTTTTTCATTTGAATATTATTTTTAGTTATTTGTGTGAAAGCATCAAGAACATTCTTGCAATTTGCTGGCAACAACGCTTATGACATTTCCTATTAGTCTTTCTACCTCTATTTTAGAGGACGCAAATATCTTAATTTTATTTTTGATTTACAAGCCTAAATAAAGAATTTTAAATTATATGTTTTTTCTGCCTATGGAAGCGCTAAAACACATCAGTGGCCCAATTGGGCAAAAATAAACTTTTTAAGCTGAATATTGTTTTTCAGATATTTAAAAAATATATGTAAATTTGATACATGAGAAAACACGGCGAATTAGACGGCATCATCCATGCCGATAGCAGCGGAAAGCTCTACATTAAAAGTCCTGATTTTTTTGCACAGCCAAGGGTTATCCAGATGGTGGGCGCATTAATGCAATCGAGTATTTTTAAAAAGATAGAGAAGGATAAAAACAAGAAATAGCCTTATAGATGCCTTTTAACCTACTTTTATTCCCTCTTGTAGGTGGCTATTATATATTGATCAGGTTCAGATATCTGCGCTATGTGCAATATCGGCTCGAAAGCCAGCGTATATTATTAAATTCTGCTTTTGCAGGTATATTATTACTCGGCGCATGTTTTATACTAAGAGCAATTTTTATTGCCATCTGGCCCGAAACCATTGAACACCTTAGCAAATTACTCCCCATCCATGCGCCTTATTTCGGCACTACCAGCCTATCATTATTAGTTGCGGTAGCCGCCACAGAAATTGCCAATCTTTTTATCAACAGACTAAAAGCCATTAAAAGGGCTATAGCTACTTCTGGAAATGAATTTGAATTATTACTAAGTTCATCTTTTTTTGACGCCCACCTTTTACAGTTTACCATGGATAGCGGCAAATTTTATATTGGCTGGGTGAAAGAACTACCTAAACCTTTTACTACAAGTTATATCCGCATTACCCCTGCTTTTAGCGGTTACCGCAAGGCCGACGATAAAGAACTGGTTTTTACCACTCAGTATTTAACGGTTTATGCCAGTTATATTGAAGATGGTTCTGTAGCGAATACCGATGAATTAAAAACAGATCTCGTACTGAAAGCCGATAAGATCAATTCTATTTCTTTTTTTGATATGGATATGTATAACCGCTTTAATCCATCACAGGAAGAAACACCTTAATCCTTTTTCGGACTGTATTTGTTCCAGGTTTCTATTTTGGCCTTCTGACGGGCAATATAAGCATCGGCAATTACTTCAGCAGAACTCGAGCCTTCAACCGTTTCCAGCAGTTCCTTTAGTTTATACTGGTCTACATCAGCTTTGTACAAAATCTGGATCAGTTTCGGAAAATCGTTATCAATCAGATAAGCAAATGCATCAATCATTGCATCCCGCAACTGATTCTCAGAAAGATGATCTGGTATATCGAAATCTTTGCTGATGATACTAATTAATGACATAGAATAGGATTTTTATGATTACTGGATTTTAAGATCATGGTTATTAGAATATGATTAATTAATACTGGGCTTAGGTAGCCCATCCTCTCCAAGAACCACAGTCCGAAATTAAATAAACCTCCTATGAATAAAACCCTTTTTCAAGCAGCTTAGGAAGCTTTTTCTTTTTTTATGGGCAAAAGATGTTCCCTGTCCTGAGAATTG
>NZ_JACHCQ010000069.1 GCF_014205835.1 Pedobacter sp. AK013
GGGCTTTTTGCTTTGGCGGACCTTATCAAATTAACTCGGCAAAGGGGGGCGTTTTAAAGTGGCGAAGGGGGGTCAATTTGAAGCGGTTTATCCAAACAATGCATATGTTTATTTCCAGCTCAATAGGTCTTTCTCTGCATACATGAAATCTAAACTGCCACCGGATGTTTTCGACTCCAATCTTCGTGAAACGCGAAGGTCTTTCGATTTGGACATCGTAGATTTTGGAAAGGATCTGCCCAATGAGTGTAACAATCTCGAAAACGAGCGCTAATATCGTATCAATCAAACAACGTTACTAATCCATTATTCTTTAGGGCCAAAAAAAGGGGCTTCGCATCTTTTGTTTGTGGCCTAATTTTAAAAAGGCTAAAAAGAACCGCAAATTTATTGCGCCCCGCTCTCGCACAATCCCGCTCAAAAGACTACGGCATAAACACATTGCCTGCGCTCAGAGCCAACTTTTATTCCGTTTCCTTTTGCGCCTGCCCAGGGTGCGCACTACTCTTTAAGCTTTCTTTTTTCCTTTTTCTTTTGGAAATATATCCCTTCTCTTAAACCGTTCTTACCACATTCGGGGATTACAATTGTGATTTCGCTAAGGCTAGCAAGGCTGGAAGGTGAAAGTCTTTTGCTTCTGGTAACCAAGTCTCGCAACAGAAAAAATGCGCTGCTTTCTTTACTGGCACAACAAATGTTCAAAGGAAAATTCATAGATTTAAAACATGCAATCTTATAAACAGGGCATTAAAAACTATGCACGTGAAAAACTAATTGAACATGCAATCAGCTCGCTTACCAGCCAGCGGCAAGAGAGTTATCTGGTTTCAAAAGACCATTTTACCAAAATAACGGATCGTTTTAATTCCATGCTGTTTCGCTTTGTAGGCGGCAAAAATATTGAGTTCACCAATCAATACAACTGGCAGTTTTTCGGTGGTAAAAACAGTTGGTTTGAATTCTATGAAAGTATTTGCAGGCCCAAAACTGCAAGTGAACTGAAGGTGTTATACCTGTCGGGACCAGAGCCATACAATGATATTGATATACTCTGCAATAAAGGGATCAGGCTTGAAAATATTTGGGCGATTGAATCGGATAAAAAGATTTATGAGCAAGCCGTAAAATCATTGACGGACGCTAAAATTCAAATCAAAATCCATAGGGGTTCACTCACCGAATTCTTTGAGCTGACTAACCACGAATTTGATATTATCTACTTTGACGCATGCTCTCCAATTCTTTCTCCTCAGCAATCGCCTTTGGAAACGCTTAAACAGATATTCTTAAACCGACGTCTTACCGGGCTATCCGTATTGATCACAAATTTTGCTGAACCTAAAGAAAATTATCATTGGGGTGATATTTTAGCCCCCTGGTTCGCGCCAAAAGAATTTGGCGAGCTTCCCGAAATAGATGATGACTTCGGAAGGTCTGCGCTGGAAAAGTGTGCTTCATTTTCGGCTTATAGCAATTTTATAAACCAGCATCTTGACGACTATTATAGTTCCTTTCTGACGCATTTTATCCCCGCAATGGCCTCTGAAATTATCCCGATGTGGCAATTATCAGCTTTAGGATCAGTCCAAAGCAACCACTTGCTAAATGAACAGGCCCTACAAAAAGAGCTTAAGACAATCAAAAATCAGCAGTTAAAAGCAGATAGTTTTAAGGAGTTATTGAATGAAATTCCACACTATGCCCTCGCAGTTGATATCTATCCGCTTTTAAATTGGGCAAGGCTCATAAGGGAAAATCTATCCGCTGATCATCCGCTGATAAAGTTTATCGAAAGTAACCGAAGAAAGATGACTATAGAAGATTCTTTATACATATGTAGTCTCTTAAAACGTTTCGAGGAAGCGGACACCGGCTTCAAAACATTTATCCATAACATCTGCGGAGAGAAATTAAAAACTACATTAAGTAAGCTGGATTTCTTTGATCGGCACATGCCTCTCACCTGTGATATACCGATGAAAAACCTCCTTGTTGAACTCTTAATCGGGCTCTATGGCCATCCTTATGTAGCACATGCAGGAAAAAATCTTTCATTGAAATATAAAGCTAAAGAAACCTGGATGTATTCAGATGTCTTTGTTTTTGATCAATGCCGATACCTTTATGATTTCTTGCCCACACTGGATCTATGGGAGAGTTTTTTTGAAAATTTTGCCAATCAAACCATCATCAGAGGCTGCATAGATGAGATCAGGCGCAATCATTTATACTTAAACAGTTCGCTTTTCAAGTGGGGCTTTGTAGAGTGCGTGGATGAAGAATTTTCTTGTGCTGATTTGCCTGAGCGCATTAATCTTAATGATTTTGAAAAATAATAAATTTACAAAAGCATAAAAAATAACGATACCTGTAAAAAAAATGATTAACTGGCACAACATACGTCCAATTCATAGTAGCCTAAATGATGGCTTTGAAGAGTTAGTATGCCAACTGGCATCGAGAGAGGTTATTCCGCATCAGGTAAAATTTCAACGGATAGGTAAGCCCGACGCAGGAAAAGAGTGTTATTGGGAGTTTGCGGACGGAAGTTTATATATGTGGCAGGCGAAATACTTCACCTCCAGCATGAATGCAACGCAATGGACGCAGATAACCAAATCTGTTAAAACTGCTATTGATAACCATACAAAACTTTCTAAGTATTATGTATGTCTCCCTTTAGATATGCCAGATGGAAAAATAGATGATAAGGAGTCTATGTTGGATAAATGGAAACAGAAAGTGACGGAATGGCAAAGCTACGCTTCTTCGAAAAAGCTGTCCGTTGAGTTTGAGTTTTGGGGAAGTACTGAACTCATATCAAGGCTTTCAAAAAAAACAAATGAAGGCCTAACCCATTTTTGGTTTAATAAAGAAGAATTATCGAACGACTGGCTGACCGCAAAAAATACTGAAAGCATAAACGCTTTAGGCGCACGATATACTAAAGAACTGAATTTTGATTTGCCTATTGCTAAAGTTTTTGACGGACTTAGCAGAGACCAACAGTTTGAAGAACAGATACATTCAAAGTATAAAAACTTCCTCGAAAAATATAGGGGCATCCGCATTGACCTGAAAGATGAGACAATTAACAATCGTCTGAATTCCCTTGGGGACAGTATACAAGAAATCCGGGCAATTTATGAACCATTTAATTTTGTGGGTAATGAGCAGCTTCCATTAACTGAACTTAGCGCAAAACTGCTTATTTCTGCGCAAACCGCAGAGGAGATAGAGGATGCTTTATATGAGTTAAGGAATAAAAAAGAAGCTGAAACCGGTATAAAAGATTATTATTCCAGACCTCATTCCAATGATATTGGTGACATTAATTCTTTCAAAGCCAGTCTACGTGAGTTTAATGATTTTTTAGGTAGCGTAACTTGCCTATTAGCTAACAACCCCTATCTACTCATTACCGGGAAAGCCGGAAACGGAAAGTCCCATCTTCTGGCAGATATCGTTGAAAAAAGAAACGAAAAAGGACAGCACAGTTTGCTGTTATTGGGGGAGAATTTCACGAATGCCGATATGCCTTGGACTCAAATTCTCAGCAATCAGCTACGTAAGAACCAGGTTGATGAATTTGTATTTCTTGGAGCTTTAAATGCAAAAGCAGAAAGTGAAAGGGCCCGAATCGTTGTCTTCATAGATGCGATTAATGAAGGGAACGGTCGTAAAGTCTGGCCGAAAAGACTGAAATCTTTCATCCAGTCTTTTCAGAACTATCCATGGTTGGGTCTAGTGTTGAGCATCAGGACATCCTTTGAAAAATTAATTGCCCCGACAGATGATATTGACACTAACCTGATTGTCCGGATAAATCATAATGGATTTTCAGGCGTTGAATATGCAGCAGTAAAACGGTATTTCAATCATTATAAAATTACACAACCAAGTGCACCATTATTAAATCCTGAATTTCAAAACCCATTGTTCCTTAAACTTTTCTGCAAGTCACTTTCAGATCGGAAATTATATGAAATGCCGCCAGGGTATGGCGGTATAACGAGTGTCATCGACTATTTTTTGGATAGCGTAAATCTAAAGTTGGCAAGGCCAGAAGAGTTGGATTATGACGAAAAAAGACCGCTGGTTCGAAGGGCTGTCGAAAAACTTTTATTAGAGATGGTCAATGGAAGCAAAGACCATGTGGAATATTTACAAGCAGATAAGCTTATTAATGAGGTGTTCTATGGTTCCTGCGGAAATATAGAACCGTATTTAAAGAGGTTGGTTTCTGAGGGCGTCTTAAATGAGGATATGCACTGGGACCGGGAGGGCCATCACCATGATGTAATTTACTTTGCTTATCAACGCTTTCAGGATCATCTGACGGTTTCCTTGTTGCTGGATAAATACTTAGATGTTGAGCACCCCGACACTTCTTTTCAGGAAGGCAAACTTTTTGAACTGGTTAAAGACTCTTCTGCCGCCTATGCCAATCAGAACCTTATCGAAGCGTTGTCCATTCAGCTGCCGGAGAGAATACAGCATGAGTTATTTGAGGTCGCCCCACATGCTAGGTTATTCTGGCCAGTGGCAGAGGGCTTTGTACAATCGCTTATCTGGCGAAAGCATGAGTCATTCGGGCAAAGCGCTAGGGATTACGTCAATGAAGTTATTATTCAAGAAGAGGACTTGTTTGACCAATTTTTGGAAGCATCAATTTCAGTTTCCATGCGACCCGGGTTTTACTTTAACGCGGACAGGCTTCATGCGTACTTTACGAAATTTTCTTTAGCTGAACGCGATCAGCTCTGGACAATCTGGTTACAGAACAAATATGATGATGACGAGAATTCTTTCAGTTCAGTAAAAAGATTGATTGATTTTGCCTGGAATGTTGAAGATGATCAGCATCAGATCGATGATGAATCCATTTTATTGGGTAGCATCATGCTCGGTTGGTTCTTCTGCAGTGCGAACCGGTATTTAAGGGATGCCTCGACCAAGGCATTGGTTTGCCTGTTACAGCATCGTGTGCATCTGATTCCCGGTTTATTGGAAAAATTTAGGAGCGTTAATGATCCTTATGTACTGGAACGCCTGTATGCTGCGGCTTACGGGGCGGTCATGCGGACATGCCAGCGGGAAAAATTACCAGCGGTCAGTGAATACATTTATGAAACAATATTTAATCAAAAGGAAGTCTATCCGCATATCTTGCTCAGGGACTACGCCAGGGGGATCATTGAATTTACCCTTTACTTAAAGTATAGCCCCAATGTTGATATCGAGCAGCTACGTCCTCCATATAGAAGTAAGCGATTACCTAAGCGTTTTCCTTCGGTCAAGACAATTGATAAAAAATACAGGCCCAAGGGAGAAACGGGCAATTATGGCGGGGAATCGTGGGGTGCTACCGCAATCTTGGGCTCCATGACCACAGAATATGGAAGAGGAACCGCCAGGTATGGGGATTTTGGCCGGTACACATTTCAAAGGGCTTTTAATGATTGGAACATAGACCATAATGGCTTAAGCAATTATGCCATCCAGCGGATTTTCGAACTCGGATATGATCCAAAAGTTTTTAGTGAATTCGATTCAAGGCAGGGTTCTGGAAGAGGATCCGGGCACCGTGAACGCATTGGGAAAAAGTACCAGTGGATTGTATTTTATGAGCTGTTGGCCCGGGTGTCGGATCAATGCGAGCTTTATGACGAGTCTAATTGGGACAAACCAAAGAAAACTTTATCTTATAATGGACCTTGGTATCCCTATATCCGGGATCTGGATCCCACTATTCTTGTTAAAGAAACTAAGGCAGAAAGATATGCCGATCAGCATAGCTCACACTGGTGGTTCAACCAATCTTATGCGCCATGGGACAAGCCAGATAGGGAGTGGATTGTTGACAGGAAGGATGTGCCCGCTCCGCAGGATATCGTAGTGGTGCAGGACAACCAGGGCGATTCATGGTTATGGCTGGAAGTCCATCCAGAGTGGGGCGAAGAAGAACGACTGGGAGAGGATAGGTGGAACAGTAAACGAAAGCGGCTTTGGTACCAGATCCGGAGTTATTTTATTAGAAGGAAAGACTTTTCTAGATTCTCCAAGGCATTTAGCCGAGATTTTCACAGGGGAGAATTACCTGAAGCGAGAAGTATGTACACCATATTTGACAGGGAATACTATTGGTCGCCTGCATTCAAGTTCTTCAATAAGCCCTATTATAGCGGAAAAGATTGGGTCAATGTTTCTGACCGGAAAACCGATAGATTGATTGCCGAAGTATGTAGAACAGTAGAATGGTACAACTGGGAAGAAGAATTTGATTGCTCTAAACGATCTGCTATTCAATATTTCAAACCAACAGCACTCATTCAAAAGGCACTAAACTTGGAATTTTCACAAAGAGAGGGTGAGTTGATCAACAGTAGTGGTAGAATACTATGTTTTGATCCATCTGTGCATAATAAAAGTATTTCTGGGCTGCTTGTAAGGAAACAGGAACTGATGGATTTTTTAGAAAAAGAGGAATTGGTGCTAGTGTGGAGTGTCGTTGGCGAGAAACAAATTCTTGGAAATTATGATAGTGCTGTCGGCCAGCCCAATCGATTAAATATATCAGGGCCGTATTTTTTAGAAGGTACTGCGGTCAAAGGTAAATTGAGGTTTCAAGAAGAATAGTTCCTTGGGATATCGCTCTGTACCAGTGGCTGCTATTTCTAAATTTTGTTGGGGGATGCTAATTGTCTACCGGTAATCTTGATCGGATTTCCAGAGTGCGCCACTTTTGCCATTAAAGGTTGCAGGCCTTCGGGCAGCATCCGAATTTCTTCTTCGCTTAATATGTGGCTGAGTATTATCCAACCACCCGTATGGTCATCGTCATAGAATCTATATACAATTTCAAAAAAACCGTTACTGTGGTAATGCAAAGAAAATTCTTGATCTGTATTATATTCATCCTTTGTTACTACTGACATCGTATTCTCTCCCTCTTGCGCAAATCCGATCTCAATTTCACCTTCAGCGAGCTTCTTTTGGAGCATCTGTGCTAACGCCTCCGGCGCAATTATTGAAAAGTTTTGTTTGTCCATGTTTGCAAAATTGAATATTCAGTTTTCTAAACAAAATACTTAAATCTAATATAGTCTGATAAATAATGTTCTGCAACAATAGTTACTATATTTCAATATCCTATCAACGACTATATCTCACAGATGATCAGTTTGCATAAAACGTATTATTTTGTGGTTTTTAACTGATTCAATTTCGTTAATAAATGCCAAAAACTTTATCAAGGGTTCGATTGTGCCCCCGTACAGCCCGCAACAAAAGCCTTAACTTGCAAAAGTTGAGGCTTTTTTGTTTTTATAGGTTGCGGAAACAATAGGTCAAGCGGAAAAGTTGGGATCAAGCGGAAAAGTTGGGATCAAGCGGAAAAGTTGGGGGGAATAAAATAATTTGTTTCTTTGTAGTATTACAACAATTATAACTTCCCTTGAATCAAGCCGAACAAACCCTTATCAGTTTTTTATTACCAGAAGGTATTC
>NZ_JACHCQ010000070.1 GCF_014205835.1 Pedobacter sp. AK013
TATGATTATGGCGCAAGGTTCTATGATCCGATTATAGGCAGGTGGAATGTGCCAGACCCGCTTGCGGAACTAGATAGAAAGACAACTCCTTATGCTTATGCGTTTGATGATCCTATTCGCCATACTGATCCCGATGGAATGTTCGGTGAAGATGTTAATGAAGATTTTGATGGTGGGCCAGGGCCTAAAGTTGGTGTAGGCATTACTGCAGGAGGAATCATCGGTGGTTCACTTGCTGCTGGAGGAGCAGTTGCCCTTGCAGGAACTGGTACTGTTGTTGGTGCCCCTGTAGGATGGGTAGTAGGGGGAGGTATTGTTGTTGGAGGGCTTATAGGAGGGGGAGCGGTTTATCTGTGGGATAAATTTCATTCAAATAATGAAGAATCTTCTACTGTTCTGAAAAATGAAGATTCAAGCAAGAGTTCTGGGGCAAAACAAGCAACCTCAGAATCTGGTGCAACAGCAAGAGGTACAGCAGGAAAACTTGAAAAATCGCCAACGGGTAAAGGGACAGTCCCTGCATCGGAAAGAGCTAAACAAAGAGTTCCTACAGCTAAGGAAAAAGAACAGGAAAGAAAAGCTAATGACAATAAGTGTACGAATTGTGGTAATGAAACAAAAGCAAAAGACACAAGGTCACATCATTATCCAAAGAGACATGCAGATGGCGGAACAAAAACTACTCCTGTCTGTAAAGAATGTCATACTTATTTACACAGTACAAAAAATAACTAATGACAAATAAGGAGTTTTTAGATATTATCAGAACAAATATTGATAAAAATGGCTATCATATTACGCTCGTTAATGGTGGACAGCATCCAGATTTTTCTTACTCTATTGGATTAACTGAAAAATTAGGTTTTGAATTGATCATGGCAGGAGGATTTAGTTCAGTAAAAGGTAATGAGGCAGTATTTGATTATGTAATTAATCAATTGCAATCTGGATATGTGGTTGATTCTAAGTTTTCATTACCAGACGAAAGTACTTTTTACCTGAGCAAGGTAGACCCATCTTGGGCTAAAAAAATGATGTTGGGCGTTTATGATTATTATGATACAAGTGAAATTATCGCTTATCAAATTATTCCAGTAGAAAGAACACTAGATATACCATTAATGTCAGAATCAAGAGATCTAAATGATCCTATTTGGAAATGGCTAGATATAGATTGGAATATAAAAGCACCAGTAAATTCTTATGTAATTACTGATTTTGATGCGTTAACAGGCAAGACAATAATTGAACTTACCAGATGGGAAGAAGGTGTATGGGAAATGTTTTCGGGGCCAGGGCCAGATGTTAAAGAAGAGGATATTAGAATAGTTCCGTTGGGAACAATCTTGGGGATAGATGCTACATTATGGCCAATTGTAGATCTATCTATAGGTGAAGGTTTATGGAGAGAAAGTAAAGATTCAGAATGGCAGAAGTGGGAATAGTCCTCATCCCCATCTAGTCTTAGTGTCTCGCTAAGTCCTTTTGTTCTTCGTGTCTCACTAAGAACAAAATGTAACTTACTTAACAAAGCCCGGCAGAATTGCCGGGCTTTGTTATTCCTGCAGGAGTTGGAGTTTAAGCAATCTTGCTTTGATGGCTCCATAGGTCCTGGAGTGTAGTTTGGCAAGTTCTGTAATCTTGGTTCCATTACCAAAGCGTTCTGCAAGCCATGCATCTTCTTCTTCGCTCCATGGCATTCCCTGATTACCTTTTTCAGCTACCGCCCTAAGTTCATCAAGAGCAAAGAATAATGCCCTGATGATTTGGGGCTGGTTGTACGGGCTGTCTGCGCGGAATACTTCTCCTGTTACGGGGTCGGTACCAGCGGCCAGCGCCTGGAGAATCTCTATATTCCGGTTGTTATCCAAAAGTGAGTCTTGTTTTGGCCTCGCGGATAAGAGCGCCAAGCGTTTGTAAAATATGGGTTCTATCCTCGCTTTTGAGCGATTGGAGTTCGTTAATTTGTTTTACTAGATCTTGGTCAAGTTCTTGGTCAGAAAGGCCAGTAAGATAATCGAGTGATACACCTAAAGCATCTGCCATTCGTGCTGCCGTTTCAATAGAAGGTTTCACTTCTCCACGTTCGTATCTTCCAATTACCGGAGCATGTACGCCCAATTGCTTAGCAAGGTCATCTTGCGATACTTTTCGCTTTTTACGAGCCTGTAAAAGACGTTCCCCGAATAAGATAAGTTCTATATCTGCCATAAAAATAAGATAAAGTGTAAATCTACGGAACAAAAAATATCTATTCAAATCTAAAATTGTTTGTATGATTAAAACAAATAATATACATTTGGACAAAATATGTTCTAAAAAACTTTTTTTATCCACATGGCAAAACTGATAACCGACAATCCCGAACTGCTCATCTATATCGACGGAAAAATCCATATCACGGTACTCGGCGGAATAAAACTGACAGGCTTGGACAGGCTGAAGGTAACGCTGAAACTGAGCCTAACCGGAAAATCCAATACGGCCTACCGCCATAACCTCGATTTGTACAACGGCATCCAAACGGAAGCTTTGATAGAAAAGGCTTCTGAAATGTTGGATATCAGCACAAGCGAAACGAGCCAAATCATTAGCCGATTGACAACCGAACTGGAAAACTACCGGGCGCAAAGGCTGGAAGAAATGAAACCGAAGCAACCCGAAAAAAGGGAACTATCAGAAACGGAACGCAAACAGGCCATTAACTTCTTAAAATCCCCAAACTTGTTACAACGAACCAAAGAAGCCATAAAACTGAGCGGACTGATTGGCGAGGAAACCAACAGCATGATTGCCTACCTGACCTATACGAGCAGGAAACGCCACGTACCCCTGCATTTGATGTGTTTGGGTGCAAGCGGAACGGGCAAGACCTGGCTACAGGAAAAAGTATCAGAACTGATGCCAGAAGAAGACAAACTGGAAATTACCACACTTTCCAGCAACGCTTTTTATTACTTCGGCAGAGAAGAACTGAAACACAAATTGCTATTAATCGAAGACCTAGACGGTGCAGAAAGCGTGCTTTATCCATTACGGGAACTGCAGAGCAAACGGAAAATCAGCAAAACGGTAACCTTGAAAGATAATAAGGGCAACCTAAAAACGGTCACGCTGAACGTTGAAGGGCCTGTTTGCGTGAGCGGATGCACCACAAGGGAACAGCTTTACGAAGACAATGCCAACCGTTGCATATTGCTTTATATGGACAACAGTACCGAGCAGGACAAAAATATTATGGATTACCAGCGCAAACTAAGCGCAGGTCAGATTGACCAGGCGGAGGAACAACAGATACGCAACCAAATCAAAAACGTACAGCGGCTGCTGAAACCGATTACGGTTAAAAATCCCTATGCCACCTATCTGCAACTGCCGGAGGCTGTTTTTAAGCCAAGAAGAACGATGCTGTTACTCTTATTATTCACAGAAACGATAACCTATTACCACCAGTACCAGCGAACCCTAAAAACAGATACGGACACTGGCGAACAGTACATTGAAAGTACGATAGACGATGTAGAAAATGCCTTTACGCTACTGGAAAACACCATATTGAAGAAAAGCGACGAGCTGAACGATGCCTGCAGGAGCTTCTTTGAAAAACTGAAAAGGTATCTGAAAGAGCAGGACACAGAGGCTTTCTATGCCAAAGAGGTTCGCAGTACCTTTCGTTTAAGTCCAAGCAGTTTAAAGCGTTACCTGTTTGAACTGGAACGGATGGGCTATATCAAAATCGTAAGGGGCAACCGTTACAAGGGCTTTGAGTACAAAATCAATAGCTGGAACGACTTGGAAAGTTTGCAGAAGGATAGCCAAAATATGGTAAAAACAATACTGGAGAACATCAAAAATGTAGCCCGTAGCCCAACAGTAGTCCAAAGTACAAATGGGCTACATAACAGGCAGAAAATCAGCAAGAAAGAGGTGGTAGTCCAGCCTAAATAAAAAACGTACAGTAAGCAAAAAAATAAATCTGTTCAAAAGCCGAATAAAATCTGTGAAATCCCTTAATCCGTGTAATCACCCACTCCGTGAAAAATCCATTATATAAACGCTTGCAAGCTGGTTTCAGTGAGTGGTTAAGAATATTGAACTTTGAAAAAAGCAGTCAAAGGGATATGCCCAAGATGCTGGACGAGTTCCTAAACTATCTGGAAATACAGAATTGCAACAGCATCAACGAAATAACCGAAAGCCACATTCAGAATTACCTAAACCATTTATCTGAACGTCCGAGCAAAACCCGAGCTGGTGGATTGAGCCAGAACTATATCCGCAAGTACCTACAGGTGGTTAAAAAGTTTAGCAGATACCTGGCAGAAAGCAACCAGGAAAGCTTCGAAGTAAACATCAAGCTGAAAGGCAAAACGAGCAACATCAAGAGCATACTAACGCAAAAAGAAATCACAAAGCTGTACGAAGCCACCAAAGAAGATAAACTGGGTTTGAGGGACAGGGCAATGCTGGCTTTGTACTACGGTTGTGGGCTGAGAAAAAACGAGGGGCTGGGGATGAATGTTGAAGATGTGCTATTAGAAAAAGAGTTAATCTATGTGCTAAAGGGCAAAGGCTACAAAGAACGTTTTGTTCCATTGGCTGGCCAAAACAAGACCGATATTGAAAATTACCTGAACTACAGCCGGCCACATTTATCAAGCAACAAAAAAGAGCAAGCCTTGCTGTTGAACATTAATGGCAAAAGACTGAAAACGGTATTCGAGCGCATACAAAAGTTAAAATTGGAGGCCAGGATAAACAAGCCCATTGGTTCACATACCCTGCGCCACAGCATCGCTACGCACCTTTTGCAATCGGGGATGAAACTGGAGCATATCCAAAGGTTCCTGGGGCATAGCAGCTTGGAAAGCACCCAAATCTACACCCATATAAGCAATGAAGTTTGAAGAATATCTGCAGGAACAGGGATTGAAACCCGATACCGTTGGGCAGCATCAGCGGTATATCCATTACTTTATCTGCTGGATGAGCGATGAAAGCCTGCACCTGGACGAGGTTGGCCATAGCGAAATCTTAAGCTTTGCAGACGGGTTAAAACAAGAGGGGCATAGCATCGGGCAAATTAACCGGGTATTGCTGGCATTACGTTATTACTTTTCCTACCTGTATAAAGATGGGGTAATGGTGTACAATCCGGCAGCAGGAATCACATTGAAAGGAACCGTACGGAATATCCCACACGACTTGCTTGAAAAGGCAGAACTGGAGGAGTTGTACGAGAAATATGAGATAAAAGATGAACGTACCCATCGTAATAAAGTAATATTGGGTTTACTGGTCTATCAGGCATTGACCAGAAGTGAACTGGAAGTGTTACGTCCAGAGCATTTGAAACTGAGAGAAGGTAAAATCCATGTTCCACAGACCAATAAGAACAACAGTAGAAATCTAAGTTTGCAACCACACCAAATCTTAGACCTGCAAGAATATATATTGATTATCAGACCAAAAATACAACAACAAAGTGAGCGATTGTTTACGGGCAGGAATGATATGGAAAGTTTGAAAAATAGCTTGCTTCACTTAAACCACGCCTTAAGAAAAATCAATCCAAAGCTAAAGAATGCGATACAAATAAGGCAAAGTGTAATCACTGAATGGCTGAAAGAAAAGGGCCTGAGGACAGTGCAATATATGGCTGGGCATCGATATGTGAGCAGTACGGAGCGTTACCAGACTAATAACCTTGAAGACTTGAAAGAAGCACTGAACAAACACCATCCATTGAAATAATAGCCTGTGTGTTGGGTGTCAGCCTGAGCCCCGTCGAAGGCCCGGGCAAAAAATCCAGCCAGCTCGCAAGCTCGCTTCCCCTGTCTTTTTTACCCTTAGCCTGGCCGACCCTTCCGGCGGTTTTCCGTCACACTTTTTGTACCCCAGCATGGCAGCACATATGCCTTTCAGTACGAGTTCCCCTACCTTACAGGCATATAAGCTGCCGCCCCTCCAAACAAAAAGTCCGCCTAAAACTGCCCCAAAGCAAAATAACATAACACACATTATAAAACTGCCCCACGAAGCCAAAACACCACCAAAGCCGTCGTTATAATGGGTGTTATGTTAAATAGCCCCACATCCCGACACCTGGCCAGCGCACCGCCGTCTCCCTCCGGTCAGTCAGCGGCGAAGCCTGCGGCAGCAAGGCAGAGATTGATAATGTTAAAATGGTTCAGTGGAAGCCTGGTCGGGGGAACATCGGTAGAACTTCGTAGCAGGGACATTGCACCCGCCCAACCTCTCAGGGATAGAAAGAGCCGCACCAGCCACCACACAAAACCAAAGCTCTTTCCATCCCTTTGAGGGAAGAGATGTCGCCCGGGAATGTTGAAAAAAAGAGCTAATAAAAAAGATAAAACCGATTATCTTTATGTTACTGGCGAAAGCGGAAACAGGCCCTGCTGAGGAGCAACCTGCGAGGAAATACACCAGTGTGCAACGAAGTATAACGTTGGAAAGCCAGGCATCAAGTCTGGCTTTTGTCGTTTGGTGCATACTTTGGAGCACCCAATGCCTAAAAAAACCTAAAAGTCCCGGAGGGAACAAAAAAAATGCACCAACAACAGGCTTGTAAAAACCGAACAAAAAACTAACTTTACGCAAAAGGAACGTTCTTTATAACAGCTGAAAAATGCGGTAGGAAAACCTGAAAAACGGCTGAAAAGTTGTGGTAGGCAGTATGATTA
>NZ_JACHCQ010000071.1 GCF_014205835.1 Pedobacter sp. AK013
AATAGATTTTAAAACATAAACAACCTTAATTAGCCAATAAGCCTTATTTATCTTCAATAATCAATTTTAACCGGACAACAGTGAAACAAGTTCAGTATGACAGAAGCCGTTCTCTCGAATCGTCACCCTGAATTTATTTCAGGGTCTAATGATGCAAAATAATATGATAGATACTGAAACAGGTTCAGTATGATGGAAGCCGTTCTCTCAATCGTCACCCTGAATTTATTTCAGGGTCTAATGACGCAAAATAGTATGATAGATACTGAAACAGGTTCAGTATGACGGGATTCGTTCTCTCGATCGTCATCCTGAATTTATTTCAGGGTCTAATGACGCAAAATAGCATGATAGATACTGAAACAGGTTCAGTATGACGGGATTCGTTCTCTCGATCGTCACCCTGAATTTATTTCAGGGTCTAATGACGCAAAATAGCATGATAGATACTGAAACAGGTTCAGTATGACGGGATTTGTTCTCTCGAATCGTCACCCTGAGTTTATTTTAGGATCTAATGACGCAAAATAGCATGATAGATACTGAAACAAGTTCAGTATGACGGAAGCCGTTCTCTCGAATCGTCACCCTGAATTTATTTCAGGGTCTAATGACGCAAAATAGTATGATAGATACTGAAACAAGTTCAGTATGACGGAAGCCGTTCTACCGCATTGCCAATCATAATAATTTCATTAATAAAAAAGCGTCAAGTTTTTAAAACTTGACGCTTTTGGTAACAGGCAATTTGTTTTCCCTAAACCCTAAACCCTAAACCCTAAACCCTAAACCCTAAACCCTAAACCCTCCTAAAACTCTGCGTTTTTAGGGAATCTAGGAAACGCGATTACGTCGCGGATGTTGGTCATTCCGGTTACGAATAATACTAAACGCTCGAAACCTAAGCCAAAACCAGCGTGTGGTGCAGTACCAAAACGGCGGGTATCTAAATACCACCACAGTTCTTCTTGCGGAATATTTAAAGCTTCCATACGTTGTGTTAAACGGTCTAAACGTTCTTCACGTTGCGATCCGCCAATCATTTCGCCAATACCCGGGAAAAGGATATCCATAGCGGCAACAGTTTGTCTGCCTTCTGCATCTGGTTCGTTCTGGCGCATATAGAACGATTTAATATCTGCAGGGTAATCCGTTAAGATTACTGGTTTTTTAAAGTGTTTTTCTACCAGGTAACGTTCGTGTTCACTTTGTAAATCAGCTCCCCACTCATCAATCAGGTATTTAAACTGTTTCTTCTGGTTCGGTTTAGAAGATTTTAAAATCCTGATCGCTTCTGTATAGGTTAAGCGCTCAAATTCGTTGGCTAAACAGAAATCCAATTTCTCTAACAAGCTAAATTCGCTGCGTTCGTTCTGTGGTTTTTGTTTATCTTCTTCCGCTAAACGGGTATTTAAGAATTCTAATTCATCTTTGCAGTGGTCTAAAGCATATTTTATGACATACTTCATCATGTCTTCAGCAAGCTGCATGTTGTCTTCTAAATCGGCAAAGGCAACTTCGGGTTCAATCATCCAGAATTCGGCCAGGTGGCGTGTTGTATTCGAGTTTTCTGCCCTAAACGTAGGACCGAAAGTATAAATCTGTCCGAAAGCCATTGCCGCTAATTCACCTTCCAATTGTCCGGATACGGTTAAGTTGGTTGCACGGGCGAAGAAATCCTGCGAGAAATCTACTTTACCATCTTCAGTGCGTGGGGTATTGTCGAGATCTAAAGTGGTCACTTTAAACATTTCGCCTGCACCTTCAGCATCACTGGCCGTAATTACGGGCGTGTGCATGTATACAAAACCACGTTCGTTGTAAAACTGGTGGATGGCAAATGCCAATGCATGGCGAACCTTAAAAACGGCGTTAAAAGTGTTGGTACGGAAACGCAGGTGTGCAATTTCGCGTAAAAACTCTAAACTGTGTTTTTTTGGTTGCAACGGAAATTTTTCAGGATCGCTGTCGCCTAAAATTTCAACCGTTGTTGCTTTAATTTCTACTGTTTGACCTTTGCCAAGCGATTCGACTAATTTACCTGTTGCAGAAATGGCTGCGCCGGTTGTTATTCTTTTCAACAGCTCATCAGGCAAATTATTAAAATCGATCACCACCTGGATATTGCTCATGCAAGACCCGTCATTTAATGCAATAAACTGATTATTACGGAAAGTTCTAACCCATCCCATAACCGTTACTTCTGTGTCAAATGCTGTCGACTTTAATAAATCTTTAATTTGCTGTCTCTTAATCATATTGTTATTTGTAAAAGGCGCAAATTTAGAAAAAAAAAACGTATCAGTTAGCAGTTTTCAGCATACTGTTTTCAGTTTTTTAGCTTGGCGTGGCTGTCAACTGCAAACTGCCTACTGTTGTTGTTGCTGCTGTTGCTGCATCGCTTCCATATATTGCTGATAGCTATTTTTCGTTCTGGCGGTGCTTATCGTTTCCGAAGCTTTGGTATAGTTTACTTCTTTTGGCTGGAAGTAAGTTTCATTATCATTAAAGTCTTCATCGTTATAACCTACAGATACATTCACTTCCATAATATGTTCGAAACCACCTTTGTAAACACCTTTTACGGGTGAGCAATCGGTAAAATTGCGGCCTACTGCCAGGCGGACATGGTTTTCGTTGGCAATACAATTATTGGTAGGATCTAGGCCCAGCCAGCCATATTCGGGTAAATAGGCCTCGGCCCAGGCATGGGTAGCACCTTCGCCACGCATACCATCTCTGTTGGGGCAGATATAACCACTTACGTACCGCGCAGGGATTCCGGTTAAACGTAGCATAGCTGTTAGTACATGCGCAAAATCCTGGCAAACGCCTGCTTTAAGATTTAAAATTTCATCAATGGTGGTATCAACCGCCGTTACCCCTTTAATGTATTCGAAGTTGTTGAAAACGTGTGCACAATACCTGATAGCGGTTTGGTAGGGGGTATCTTCGGTGCCTTTAATTCCTAAGGCCGTTTCCCTTAATTGCGTGATACCGTCAAAACTTTCCTGCCGTAAATAATCGATATAGGGTACTTCAAATTTTAAGGCGCTTAAACTGTTCCATTGTTCGCTACTAAACATATCATCTTGTGGTAATGGCTTCGGAAAGGTTTCTACAGTTACCTTCGAAAATATTTTAAGTTGAGTATGGGGTTCGTTTTGGGTAAAAGTACCTACCTCGTTACCGTAATAATCGATAAAAATTTCAATTTCAGGGCTTCCTGATATATTCAGGTCGTGTTTAACCACTTTTTGGAAATCATCTTTAATTGGAAATAAAATAATCTGATTCGCACTATCGCGAACAGGCAATTCGTATTTGTAGTTGGTGATATGTTTGATTTTGAAAATTGGCATATTGGTTATTATTATAGGTTACCACTGATTAAAAAGATAAACACAGATCATAAATCAATAAAAGAATGGTCGCTGTGTTGATCTGTGCTCATCTGTGGTTAAAAAATTATGAATTTGCGAAATAATATTCATTTAACAGGTTTCCGATGCCGAAAAGCTCGGCCCTGATCTCAGTAAGGTAATGGTGCAATTGCTCTTCGTTCATGGTATTTACCGAGCTATAGGTAATCATACTTTTTAAACGCCCAATTTTAAAAGACAGGTTGTTGTAATGTTCGATATTGCTTTCGCTCTTTAGCCGGTTAAAATATCTTTCAATATTATTCATGGCATATAATGCCGACCGTGGAAAATCATTGTTGAGCATAGCCAGCTCAATGATGTTCTTCGCGTCGAAACCTTGTCTGTAGGTTTTAAGATAAAGTTCATAACCACCTAACGAAAGCAATAAATGTTTCCAGTAGGATATATCGGTCAACAGATCGGGGTTGCTGCTTATTGAGCTGAATTTAATGTCCAGAATATCAATCGATTGGATGCTTCTTTCCAGGTGTTTGCCAATATTCATAAAACTTCTGCTTTCACCACGCTCCATTGCGCTATCGGCGGTTCCGTTATACAGCATTACCTGTTTAATCAAGATATCTAATGCTGTAACAGGATCGTCTTTTTGTACATACCACAGTAGTTTTTCATCTTTAACAGTATGGTAATACTCGTTTAGGCATTGCCATAAATCTTTTGGTATATGTTCCTGAACGCTCCGTGCGTTTTCCCGTGCCAGGGTAACAATGTTTAAAATCGAATTTGGGTTTTCGCGGTTTAGCAGGAGGTACTCTATCACTGCCCGGCTATCGTGCTGTATATTCAATAGTTCATTTTCATCATCTGACGAAAAAATCCTGATTACGGGCTTCCAGGTAAATTCCTGTATTGTGTCTTGTGAGGAAGCGTAATTTATTTTTAACATGCGCAGCATACCGTCGCTGCGCTCAACGTATCTGCTTAACCAATATAAGCTTGATGCAACTCTACTTAACATATTCCGTATTCTAAGAAGTTAAAACCCATGTATCTTTACTGCCGCCGCCCTGCGAGCTGTTTACCACCAGTGAGCCTTCTTTTAAGGCTACCCTGGTTAAGCCGCCTGGCACAATTGAAATGCCATCTGGTCCGTTTAAAGCAAACGGACGGAGATCTATTCGGCGCGGAGCCAGTTTTCCGTTAATAAAACAAGGAGCAGAAGATAGGCTGATGGTGGGTTGGGCAATAAAGTTGCGTGGATCTTTCAGTATCTCCATTTTGTATTCTTCAGTTTCCTGCTCATTGGCGGCATGCCCCATTAACATTCCATATCCACCGCTTCCATTGGTTTTTTTTATGACCATTGTATTGATGTTTGCAAAAACATAATCAAGCTCATCTTTATTGCTGAGCTGGTAGGTAGGTACGTTCTTTAATATGGGCTCTTCGTTTAGGTAATACCTGATCATATCTGGTACATAGGTATAAACAGCTTTGTCGTCTGCTACGCCATTACCTACTGCATTAATAATGGCCACATTGCCTTTGCGATAAGCACCCATCAGGCCTGCTACACCCAGTACGCTGTTCGGGTTAAAAACCAGCGGATCGAGATAGTCATCATCTACACGGCGATAAATCACATCTACCTGCTGCAGGCCTGTAGTGGTTTTCATAAATACCTTTTGGTTTTTAACCACCAAATCGCGCCCTTCTACCAATTCTACCCCCATTAAGCGGGCCAGGGTAGTATGTTCGTAATATGCAGAATTATACATGCCCGGACTTAGCAGTACAATTGTTGGGTTCGAAACTGCCCTGGGAGAGAGGCTCATCAAATTTTTATATAATATGGCGGGATATTCGGTTACGCTCCTTACACCACATTGCGGAATAAGATCGGGGAATAACCTTTTGGTAATTTCCCTGTTTTCGAGCATGTAACTTACGCCTGATGGTGTTCGAAGATTATCTTCGAGTACATAAAATGTTCCGTCATGATCTCTGATCAGGTCTATCCCGGCAATATGGATATAGATATCGTGCAGTACATTTACATTGTGCATCTCTCTTAAAAAATGCGGACAAGAATAAATTACATTTATAGGTACAATCTGGTCTTTTAAGATAAATTGATTGCTATAAATGTCTTTTAAGAAAAGATTTAGCGCCTTTAGCCTTTGTTTTATTCCTTTTTCTATGAAAGACCACTCTGTTGAAGTGATAATTCTCGGAATAATATCAAAAGGAAAGATTTTTTCAATGCCTTCGCCGCTATCATATACTGTAAAGGTAATACCTTGACTCATAAATAGCTTTTTGGCGAGTTCTTCCTTTTTATTTAGATTTTCGAGCGACTCTTTAGAGAAATTGCTGATAAAATTTGCATAGTGATTTCTGTAATTATCACCATTTAGAAACATTTCATCGTAAGTTTTGGGATGATTAAAGTAATTTTTTATAAAATCTTCTATCATTTTGCTTAAATATTTCCTTAAATTATGATTTTACAAGAATAAAACTAGTTTTTTTTATGATAAAATTTAATATTAATGTGGTTTGTGTTGATTTGTTTTGGTTTTTGTGTCTGGATTTTAGTGTTTTATGTAATTTGTATTAAAAATTTTAATTTTTTTGATAAAAATACTTGTTAATATGAATAAAGTTTGTACTTTTGTAATGCTCGTTAATTATTATTATATATTTGGTTTAAAAAAAGCGCTGGTAACGGCGCTTTTTTTATAAAACTTTCAAGACTTATTCATAATCAACATAAACCAAACAACCAAGAAAGCTCCAGTTTACTGGAGCTTTTCTTTTTTGTGTTGTTATTGCGATTTAATAACTCGGATGAAATATAACAGAAAGGAGAGGAGGATCGTTATTTGCACAGTGAAATGGATAAATCTTTGAACTATGTTTAAAGATTTATCCTCCAAAGGAGTTCCTTTGAAACACTGTGATCGAAATGACAATGTCTTGAGATTAGAACGATCGTCATCCTCGCGCATCCGTGGATCTTGATGCTTTAGGGATCAAGCGGAAAAGTTGGGGGGAATAAAATAATTTGTTTCTTTGTGGTATTACAACAATTATAACTTCCCTTGAATCAAGCCGAACAAAC
>NZ_JACHCQ010000072.1 GCF_014205835.1 Pedobacter sp. AK013
AATAGTTATAAACGAAGAAAACCCTTCAACATTGCTGCTGAAGGGTTTCTTTTAAGATCTGGCACCGACCTACTCTCCCACGTGTTACCGCAGTACCATCGGCTCTGGTGGGCTTAACTTCTCTGTTCGGAATGGGAAGAGGTGGACACCACCGATATAGGCACCTGAATATTTTTAATTAAGGTTGAGGGAGGGAGGGTTTAAGGGAGGGAGGGTTACCTTCCGCCTTTCCACCTTCGGCCTTCCAGCCTTAAATGACATATTATTGAAAGAAGTTATTATGAAGAACAAACAACAGTCTGTTTGCTTTGAAAGCTTCGGATGATTAGTACTACTCGACTGTGCTGTCACCAGCTTTACATCTGTAGCCTATCAACGTAGTAGTCTGCTACGGTCCTATATGGAATTCTCATCTCGTGGCTAGTTTCGCACTTAGATGCTTTCAGCGCTTATCTATTCCCAGCGTAGCTACTCTGCAATGCCCCTGGCGGAACAACAGATTCACTAGAGGCTGGTCCAACCCGGTCCTCTCGTACTAAGGTCAGCCCCACTCAAAATTCCTACGCCCACAACAGATAGGGACCGAACTGTCTCGCGACGTTCTGAACCCAGCTCGCGTGCCACTTTAATCGGCGAACAGCCGAACCCTTGGGACCTTCTCCAGCCCCAGGATGTGACGAGCCGACATCGAGGTGCCAAACCTCCCCGTCGATATGAGCTCTTGGGGGAGATCAGCCTGTTATCCCCAGCGTACCTTTTATCCTTTGAGCGATGGCCCTTCCATGCAGAACCACCGGATCACTATATCCGTCTTTCGACCCTGATCGACCTGTATGTCTCACAGTCAAGCAAGCTTATGCTATTGCACTCCGCGTACGGTTACCAAGCGTACTGAGCTTACCTTTGAAAGCCTCCGTTACCTTTTTGGAGGCGACCACCCCAGTCAAACTACCCATCAAACAATGTCTCCCGCTGAGCGGGATTAGACACCGAATACAGAAAGGGTGGTATTTCAACGTTGGCTCCACGACGCCTTGCGACGCCGCTTCAAAGCCTCCCACCTATCCTACACATCCTGTATCCAATGTCAATGTTAAATTGTAGTGAAGGTGCATGGGGTCTTTCCGTCCCGTTGCGGGTACCCGGCGTCTTCACCGGGACCACAATTTCACCGAGCTCATGGCTGAGACAGCGCCCAGATCGTTACACCATTCGTGCAGGTCGGAACTTACCCGACAAGGAATTTCGCTACCTTAGGACCGTTATAGTTACGGCCGCCGTTTACTGGGGCTTCGATTCAATGCTTCTCTTACGATGACATCCCCTCTTAACCTTCCAGCACCGGGCAGGTGTCAGGCCTTATACCTCATCTTTCGATTTTGCAAAGCCATGTGTTTTTGTTAAACAGTCGCCTGGGCCTTTTCACTGCGGCTAACATTGCTGCTAGCGCCCCTTCTCCCGAAGTTACAGGGCCATTTTGCCGAGTTCCTTAGCCATGATTCACTCGAGCACCTTAGAATCCTCTTCCCGGATACCTGTGTCGGTTTGCGGTACGGGTTTTTATAACCTGGAGCTTAGCGGTTTTTCTTGGAAGTCTGATTACCTGCACTATCCACTCACCCGAAGGCTTGCGGTACTATCAGCTTTCAGCATCGATCACGGATTTGCCTATGTTCGATATACCTACGGCCTTTAACGATCTATTCCGTCAGATCGCGGCAGTGTCACTACTCCGTCCCCACATCGCAGTTATAAAAAGTACTGGAATATTAACCAGTTGTCCATCGAATTTCCCCTTCGGGTTCTCCTTAGGTCCCGACTGACCCTGATCCGATTAGCGTTGATCAGGAAACCTTATCCTTTCGGTGGGCGGGTTTCTCGCCCGCCTTATCGTTACTTATGCCTACATTTGCTTTTCCAACCGCTCCAGCACCCATTACCAGATACCTTCACCGCAATTGGAATGCTCCCCTACCGATATATTTCAATCCCATAGCTTCGGTGTACAATTTAATGCCCGTTTATTATCCATGCCCGATCGCTCGACTAGTGAGCTGTTACGCACTCTTTAAATGAATGGCTGCTTCCAAGCCAACATCCTAGCTGTCTGTGCAATCGGACCTCGTTAGTTCAACTTAACTGTAACTTGGGGACCTTAGCTGATGGTCTGGGTTCTTTCCCTCTCGGCGCGTGACCTTAGCACCCCGCGCCTCACTGCCGGTTATATTATATAGCATTCGGAGTTTGTCTGGATTTGGTAGGATTTGACTCCCCCGCACCCAATCAGTAGCTCTACCTCTATATAACTCTACACCGACGCTGTTCCTAAAAACATTTCGGGGAGTACGAGCTATTTCCCAGTTTGATTAGCCTTTCACCCCTACCCACAGATCATCCGGAAACTTTTCAACGTTTATCGGTTCGGTCCTCCAGTACGTGTTACCGCACCTTCAACCTGTCCATGGGTAGATCACAAGGTTTCGCGTCTACCTCCTCTGACTATACGCCCTATTCAGACTCGCTTTCGCTTCGGATCCGTGCCTGAAGCACTTAACCTTGCCAGAGAAGAGTAACTCGTAGGCTCATTATGCAAAAGGCACGCCGTCACTGGACTTGCCAGCTCCGACCGCTTGTAAGTACACGGTTTCAGGTTCTATTTCACTCCCCTGTTCGGGGTTCTTTTCACCTTTCCCTCACGGTACTGGTTCACTATCGGTCTCTCAGGAGTATTTAGCCTTACCGGATGGTGCCGGCTGATTCCCACAAGGCGTCTCCGACCTCGCGGTACTCAGGATACTACTAGGCTAGCATTCTATACGTGTACTGGGCTATCACCATGTATCGCCGGGCTTCCCATCCCGTTCCACTTCTGTTTGCTAATACCACATCGTAGTCCTACAACCCCCACCTTGCCGTAACAAGGTAGGTTTGGGCTCTTTCCCTTTCGCTCGCCACTACTCAGGAAATCATTGTTATTTTCTCTTCCTCTGCTTACTTAGATGTTTCAGTTCGGCAGGTTTGCTCATTATATGTGACATGTCTTCAACATGCCGGGTTGCCCCATTCGGAAATCTTCGGATCAATTCCTATTTGCAAATACCCGAAGCTTATCGCAGCTTATCACGTCCTTCATCGCCTCTGAGAGCCAAGGCATCCCCCGTGTACTCTTTCTTACTTTCTTCTACTCATGCGCCTTTTGCGCCGCATGGTATGCTTTTTTGCTCTTGTTATGATGTCTCATTCCCGATCTATGATCGGGAGAGCACAAACTCAACAGTCGCCTATTGTTGTTTGCTCTTCTTTTTTAACTTCTTCCAATATGTCAAAGAACTTTATTAAGGTTGAAGCTCGAGGGTATAAGGGTAGAGGGTTTCATTGTCCCCTAACCAAGCCTCGTTTCAGCCCTATTAGTAAAAAACTGCGGTCTCGAACCGTTTCAGATGTTATCTCTGTCTCATCTGTGCCCCATGGCGTTTCTTCTTTTCTTAATCTTTATGTCAATGTATTCTACCAATCCTGGTATTTCTTCTGTTTTTTAAAAGCTTTCCGCTCTGGTCTTTAAGCTTTATGCTTAAATGTGGAGAATAACGGAGTCGAACCGTTGACCTCCTGCGTGCAAGGCAGGCGCTCTAGCCAGCTGAGCTAATCCCCCAGAGTGTAGTTATCAGTTTTCAGTTCTCCGTCTTCAGTTATGATAACTGTCAACGGCAAACTGCCAATTGTAAACTTCAATGGTAGTCCCGTCCAGATTTGAACTGGAGACCCCTACATTATCAGTGTAGTGCTCTAACCAGGCTGAGCTACGGGACTTTGCGTTCGGCAGCTTCTGACGCAGTATATAGTATCTTACCGCTACCGCTTTCCTTTGCTAACCTCAGCTCTATACCGTTAAGCTTACCTTTTACAGCAGCAAACCGTTGTCTTCTGGGTGTTTCTTTTTTCTCTTGTCTCTTTTTAAGTATCAAGTATCAAGACATGCCTTTCAGCTTTAGTCTTTATGCTTTCACCTTAATACCTTTTTTAGAAATATCATGTTGCGTGGCGAGTAGGTGGTTCTACTCCAGAAAGGAGGTATTCCAGCCGCACCTTCCGGTACGGCTACCTTGTTACGACTTAGCCCCAGTTACCGGTTTTACCCTAGGACGCTCCTTGCGGTTACATACTTTAGGTACCCCCAGCTTCCATGGCTTGACGGGCGGTGTGTACAAGGCCCGGGAACGTATTCACCGCGTCATTGCTGATACGCGATTACTAGCGAATCCAACTTCATGGGGTCGAGTTGCAGACCCCAATCCGAACTGTGAACGGCTTTATGAGATTCGCATACCGTTGCCGGCTAGCTGCCCTCTGTACCGTCCATTGTAGCACGTGTGTAGCCCCGGACGTAAGGGCCATGATGACTTGACGTCGTCCCCTCCTTCCTCTCTGTTTGCACAGGCAGTCTGTTTAGAGTCCCCACCATTACATGCTGGCAACTAAACATAGGGGTTGCGCTCGTTGCGGGACTTAACCCAACACCTCACGGCACGAGCTGACGACAGCCATGCAGCACCTAGTTTCGTGTGATTGCTCACTGACCTATCTCTAGATCATTCACTAACTTTCAAGCCCGGGTAAGGTTCCTCGCGTATCATCGAATTAAACCACATGCTCCTCCGCTTGTGCGGGCCCCCGTCAATTCCTTTGAGTTTCACCCTTGCGGGCGTACTCCCCAGGTGGAACACTTAACGCTTTCGCTTAGCCGCTGACTGTGTATCGCCAACAGCGAGTGTTCATCGTTTAGGGCGTGGACTACCAGGGTATCTAATCCTGTTTGATCCCCACGCTTTCGTGCCTCAGCGTCAATAAGACCATAGTAAGCTGCCTTCGCAATCGGTGTTCTGAGACATATCTATGCATTTCACCGCTACTTGTCTCATTCCGCCTACCTCTAGTCCATTCAAGCCCATCAGTATCAAGGGCACTGCGATAGTTGAGCTACCGTCTTTCACCCCTGACTTAACAGGCCGCCTACGCACCCTTTAAACCCAATAAATCCGGATAACGCTTGGATCCTCCGTATTACCGCGGCTGCTGGCACGGAGTTAGCCGATCCTTATTCTTCCGGTACATTCAGCACATTACACGTAATGTGGTTTATTCCCGGATAAAAGCAGTTTACAACCCATAGGGCAGTCTTCCTGCACGCGGCATGGCTGGTTCAGAGTTGCCTCCATTGACCAATATTCCTTACTGCTGCCTCCCGTAGGAGTCTGGTCCGTGTCTCAGTACCAGTGTGGGGGGCCATCCTCTCAGATCCCCTAGTCATCGTCGCCTTGGTGGGCCGTTACCCCGCCAACTAGCTAATGACACGCATGCCCATCTTTATCCCATAAATGTTTGATCATTGAGTAATGCCACTCTGTGATTTTATGCGGTATTAATCCGGATTTCTCCGGGCTATCCCCCTGATAAAGGTAGGTTGCATACGCGTTACGCACCCGTGCGCCACTTTCATATCCAGCAAGCTGGATAATCTCGTTCGACTTGCATGTATTAGGCCTGCCGCTAGCGTTCATCCTGAGCCAGGATCAAACTCTCCATTGTAAAATGTGTTGTTCAATACTGACCAGTTTTTAACCATGTTAAAAATGGTCTTCTTTTTTGTGTTGTCTGTCAGACACCACCTTTAAAATAAAGCTACGCAATCATGTACTTTGATCTGTACTCCATTACCTCGCTACGCTACATTGACATCTCTTTTAAGAACTTGTTGACCAGGTTAAGCCTCGCGGCCGGTCTTTATATATCTTCAGACTTCAGTTCGTCAGGGTCTTGTTTGTCCCGAACGTGTTTCCGCCTGTTTCAATCTTTTTTCCTGTCTTTCCGGCATCCGCCGTTCCGACCTTTTTACCTTTCCTTTCGGTTGGGAGTGCAAAGGTAAGGATCTTTTCCGAAGTTCCAAATAAAATAAATTTTATTTTTTTAAACCCCTTTTTTTCCTCTTTCCTCTATTTCAATACGCCGATGTTGATCAGCTTTCCGTCCTTCCGAACCGGGCTGCAAAGGTAGCAATCTTTTC
>NZ_JACHCQ010000073.1 GCF_014205835.1 Pedobacter sp. AK013
GTTTGTTCGGCTTGATTCAAGGGAAGTTATAATTGTTGTAATACCACAAAGAAACAAATTATTTTATTCCCCCCAACTTTTCCGCTTGATCCAAACCTTGTTCAAAGTATTCATGCTTATGGTTCAGTCTGGTAAACGGGAATAGCAGATTAGTTTAGAACTATTTTTTTGATTTGTCCTTAGCTTTTCTTTGTATGCTTACACAACAGACCGATAGTGCAAAAAAAAATGGCCATAATTCCTTAATAGGTCTTCTCCTGTTTTTTAGTAAATTTCCAATTCTGAATAAATGTTAGTTTCGTCATATAAAGCAAGGGGTTTGTGTAAAATTCTTGATCAATTTTAAAATTTAAAGACATTTTTGGTGAAAATATCTTATATGCGCCTCAATCAATATTCCCACACTAATGAAGGTAACTTCGTACAAAATATTTCTGAGATAATTTATTCATATCAAAGTTTTTGCTTTCAGATAATTATTAAAATTTATCCTGAAAAATGCAACTCCATCTTAGCCTTCTAATAAATAAATTCAACAAAAATGAAAAGAATCTTAACGCTCCTCTCCATTTTAATTTGCGCTTTACTGCAACTATGGAGTAACCCAGGTTTTAGTCAATCTATATCTAACACTTTCAGTAAGGCCGAACATCCCAATCCCATAACAGCATCACCAGAAGCCGCTGCACTTGGTAAATATGGCGATGTACCTGTATCCCTATTCTCGGGATTGCCAGATGTCTCTATCCCGATTTATAATTTTAAGATCGGCGACATAACTGTTCCCATAAAATTAAGTTACAATGCAGGGGGAATAAGAGTAGATGATATCGCAACGAATGTCGGTTTAGGTTGGTCGCTGAATGCTGGGGGAGTAATTTCTCGGACTCAAAATGGCGGGCCGGATGGTTCTGCTAACATTGGTTTTCCGAATCCTTTCAATCCGAATTTTCCAGATTTAGAAGGAAGTCATCCAGATTACGACTTAGGAAAGCAATTAGTAGAGGAACACATAGATATGGAAAGAGATTTCTACTATTATAATTTCTTAAATTCATCAGGCAAATTTTTGATTGATCATAGTGGTAAAGTATGTTTCTTCCCTTCAGATCCTAATATAAAAGTCAATATGTTCGAAAACGGTGGTTCTATTATCATTACAGATGATAAGGGAATAAAATATTATTTTGATGTTATAGAAACTTCAAAAAATACGCCGGTGTGTTCAGTTGGTATACCTGGTAATAGTGAATACCCTGATGAAATTATTTCAGCTTTCTACCTTTCCAAGATTGTTAGTCCAAATAACAATGAGATCGATTTTGATTATGAGTCCTATAATTATAAGGTTGTTAAAGGTTATAATGAGGTGCGTTACGAAAAGCAGGGAATTTTGGATTGTGCAGAATTGACAATGCAAAACCGGACATGCAATACCATACAGGAATTTTTTGGAAAAAGGATCAAAAGAATCAGGTCTTCTGATAATTCGAGCTTGGTCGAATTTTCTTATTCAGCTTCCAACAGACTCGATCTGAAATACAATAATATCGATCAAGGAAATGCCCTGGAACACATTGTTGTTAAGCAAAACGGAGTAACGGTTAAGAATTGGGATCTAAACCATAATTATTTCGGATCTGGTACGAACCTGCGTTTAAAGCTACTCTCTATAAAAGAAGACAGCCAGCCTGCTTATCAGTTTACTTATGATGAACAGCACCAGTTACCAGAGAGACTGTCTTTTTCGCAGGATTATTGGGGCTTTTATAACGGAAAAACAGCGACGAATACTTTTATCCCACCAATACCATCTATCGGACGGATTACAGGGGCTGATAGAATGCCTGATTTTGAATACATGAAAACTTATTCATTGATTGGAATACGATATCCTACTGGTGGTATTACAAATTTTGAATTCGAACCGCACAAAGATAATGTTACAGAAAGTGTTACCAATTATATAACAGAATCAGCTACGGTATCAAATACTTCAAACGGTTCTACGGATTTTTTTTTACCGCTAAACGCAGCTGAATTTAAAATGTCTTGGTCGCTGCCAACCATCAACACAGATGATTTTATGTTTGGTTACATTATGGGAGGAACCAATTTTTCCACTGTTTATAAAACTGTGTCTGGAAATGGATTTGAAACCAATTTTCCCAGCATTACGGCAGGTGCTAACTATAGGTTGATGATCGCCGGTAGCAACGGAGACGATAAGGGGGATTTATATTTTGAGTGGAAAAAACCGGTAACTACAACCAATACCTATAGTAAAATTGTTTTTGGTGGATTAAGAGTTAAAGCGATAAAAACTTATGATGGAGCACTTTTAACCGGTAGTAAATTTTATAACTACAATTGGATAAATGATCCACAGCATAGCAGCGTGATATTACCAACAAGTGCACCTGATTATTTGGTTTTTAATAGCATTTACACTGTTCCTAAAATAAATACTGCTAGCGGTGGTGCAATTTTAGAGGGAACATGTGGATATAACGTAATTAGCTCTTCATCATCCCAATCTCTTGGTGTTAACCTCGATAATACCTTAGGATACGAACAAGTGAGCGAAACTTATGAAGAAAACGGGCTAAACGGTAGGAAGATTTATCGCTATCTAAAAGGTCCGATAGAAGGCGCCAAAGGAATGCTTGCTGAAGAAACAGTGCAAAGGCTTGATGGAGCAGTTTACAAAAATGTTCATTCATCAAAAAATACCTACGGTTTTCCAATAGTTGGGAGAGATACTATCCCAAGTATGAAAATTAGTTATATACAACCAGAGGTTACTGTTGGTTCGGGAGATCACTATTCAAAGATACCTGCACAGTTTGAAGTGCAGAAATTTCTGTTTGTTTCTGGAAAGGTACAGCTTCAGCAAACAAAAGAAGTTAGCTATAGTTCGATAAATACTGATTCTGTTACTACAGGTTCTGAGTATACTTATGGAAATCCCAATTATAGTTTCCCTACTATTATTTACAATACCGATAGCAAGGGAAGGATTGTGCGTAATGAAAAACAATATGTAAAAGATAAAACTAACATTCCGGTTTATTTGGCCATGAGCAATGCAAATATAATTTCCCCAGTAGTAGAGGAAAGGTTTATAGATCAGGGAAACAACCAGCAGATAGCCCAAAGAAAAAATAATTTTTCGGTATTTTCTGGCACTTACCAACCTTTATCTATTGAAACATCTTATGGCAGCGCAGCGCCTTTTATTGAAATCGTTTATAATGCCTATGATGGGCATGGTAATTTGCTAAACTTTAGTGTTCCCAATGGCATTTCAACGGCTTATAAATGGGGCTATAACAATCAGTATGTAATCGCACAGTGCAAAAATGCCACGGAAGATGAATTCTTTTTTGAAGGATTTGAAGAGAACGGCGTTGTAGGAAATGCGCACAGCGGAGAGAAATACTATTTAGGAGATTATACCATTAGTTGGAATATCCCCAATGGCCGAAATTATATAATCAGCTATTGGTATCTTGAAAATGGCTTATGGCATTACATTGAAGCGGCGTATCAGGGAGCTACAGTCTTGAATCAGGGCGATGCCATTGACGATATACGTATATTTCCTTTAGATGCGCAGGTTACTACTTTTACCTACAAACCATTAATTGGGATGACCAGTAGCACCGATGCCAAAGGCATGACCACCTATTATGAGTATGATGCCTTCCAGCGTTTAAAAGCAATAAAAGACCAGAACGGCAACATTTTAAAACAGACTGATTACCACTATAAAAACTAAGGCGCTCCTATGAAACAACATCTAAAATATTTTTATGCTTTAGCAGTCTTATTGCTGTTTGTTGGCAGCTCTTCTGCCCAAAAAGTGGTATCGGTATATAATGGCGAAAGCGAGATCAGTGCACCGTCGAGCGCAACGCTGACCGACGGTTTCCATACCATGGGACCTGTACGGATTTTCACCACGGGTTTGAGCTATCTGAACTGCCAGCCGCTCTCTTCAACGCCCAGTACCAACCAGAACTATATCAGTACGAAGATATTTAAACAGCCGGGCTTAGATCCGAACAATCTTTCTGGTCGCAGCATTTGTGAGGTAAATGAAACGATCCAGTATTTCGATGGTTTGGGCAGGTCCTTGCAGACTGTTCAGGTGCAGGGCAGCCCCGGCTTTAAGGATATTGTACAGCCTGTGGCCTACGATGCCTTTGGCCGCGAGCAATTTAAATACCAGCCCTATGCGGCACAGACCGGAACCACTGGTAATTACCGTACAGCTGCGCTGGCTGATCAGCTGTCCTTTTACAACAGCCCAACAGCGGGGGTAAAAGCAACAGGTTATCCCTTTGCCGAAACGGTTTTCGAAGCCTCACCACTAAACCGGGTATTACAGCAGGGTGCCCCAGGTGCAGACTGGCAGATCAGTGCTGGCCATGCGCTTAAAACCGAATATGGCACCAATACCCAGGATGAGGTAAAACTGTGGATCGTGAATAATGCTGGTAATGGTGCTGCAGCCAGTGTTTACGGGCCAGGGAAACTGTATAAAACCATTCTTAAGGACGAAAACTGGAAACCAGCAGATGTAAAGGCAGGCACTACCGAAGAGTTCAAGGATTTTGAAGGGCGTGTGGTGCTGAAACGGGTATGGGAAACAGATGGAAGAAGCCTATCTACCTATTATGTATATGATGACCTTGGCAACCTACGTTATGTGCTTCCCCCGGCGGTAAACGAAAACGGACAGGCTGCGTTAAGCACTTTTGACGAAAGCCAAACGATTTTCGACCAGTTTATCTACGGTTACCATTACGATGGACGCAAAAGGCTGGTGGAGAAGAAAATCCCTGGCAAGGGCTGGGAGTTTATGGTTTACAACAAACTCGACCAGGTGGTAATGAGCCAGGATGCCAACCAGCGCAACAAAAGCCCGCAGGAATGGAACTTTACCAAATATGATGCTTTCGGTAGGATAGTAATCAGTGGGCGTTATATTGATGATCTTCACGGCGGGCAGTCGGGAACCAATTATAGGGTTTCTTTTCAGGATATCGCAAACGGAACTGCTGCCTATGAAAAACCTGATGCATCAAATGCACAGATTGGTTACAGCAACGATGCTATTCCACAGGGCAGTATCGGAGATTATTATGTACTGAACTATTACGACGATTATGATTTTGTAGGTAACACCTTTGGCCAGCCCGGAACAAGCCAGGCACCAGCAGCACGGACCAAAAGCCTGCTGACAGGAACAAAGGTAAAGAACCTGGGTAACGGAACGATGCTGCTTACCGTAAACTATTATGATCTGGAAGGGCGTATACTGCAGAGCAAGAGCAGCAACCACCTGAATGGTACCGATGTGGTAGACAATACCTGGAACTTTGATGGCAGCCTGAAAGCGAGCATACGTACCCACACGGTAGGCGGGGCAGTTACTACCATTGCCAACCGTTACGAGTATGACCATGCCGGTCGCAAGATCGCCACTTTCGAGAACATCAACGATAAAGGCGAAATTGCATTGAGCCACCTGGAGTATAACGAAATCGGGCAGCTGAGTAAAAAGAACCTGCACAACGATAGCCAGGCCACTACCTTTGCCTACAACGAGCGTGGCTGGATGAAGAACAGTACCTCCGATCAGTTCAGTATGGAATTGAAATATAACGATGGTATCCTTGCGCAGTTCAATGGCAATATCTCTGGCCAGAGTTATACCAACGGTACGGCCAATGCCTTCAGTTATAGTTACGACAGGCTGAACCGTTTGACCAATGCCACAGCAGGCAACAACCTGGGCGAAGCCATTAGTTACGATGTAATGGGTAATATTGTCAGTTTAACCCGTGATAATTTTGGAACAAACAACTATACCGGCTACAATGGTAACAGGTTAACAGCTATCAGTGGTTTTACCAATAGCAGTTATGGCTACGACGCCAATGGCAACCTCACCAGCGATAGCCAGAAGAACATCACTCTGGGATACAACTTCCTTAACCTGCCGCAAACGGT
>NZ_JACHCQ010000074.1 GCF_014205835.1 Pedobacter sp. AK013
GTTTGTTCGGCTTGATTCAAGGGAAGTTATAATTGTTGTAATACTACAAAGAAACAAATTATTCTAATCCCCCCAACTTTTCCGCTTGATCCCAAATTATTCTAATCCCCCCCCAACTTTTCCGCTTGATCCGCTTATTTACTTGATTATTAAAGAATTGAGAGGAAATAAAAAAGGGAAGTCTGATCATTTAGATCGGACTTCCCGTCGTGTACTCGGGGCGGGAATCGAACCCGCACGCCTTTGAAAGCACAGGATTTTAAGTCCTGCGTGTCTACCAGTTCCACCACCCGAGCATTAGCCTGTTCCGAAATCCTTCGGTAGGTTAACTTTAAAATAAATGCCTTCTGGTAGGAAGGCATTTAGAGCGAAAGACGAGATTCGAACTCGCGACCCCGACCTTGGCAAGGTCGTGCTCTACCAACTGAGCTACTTTCGCAAATTAATACATGGTGTTGTATTCCTTTGGGGTTGCAAATATAGAAATATAAATATCACTATCAAAAATAATTTTATTTTTTTTTGCTTTAAAAAGTGTGCTAATGGCCCTTTTGCGCTGAATAACAAGGAGTAATCGGTATGTTTTTTATGATTGTAATTTAAAAATTGTAGCATATTTTTAAATCTGGCCCGCGTTAAGACAAACCATTAAGCATATTGCGCCATTCATATTATTTGAACTGGGCCTAGAGAGAGTCGGATTTGTACAAAATAAAGTCTGATGGAGACAATCCTAAGGCTATAAATTTGTCTAATTTCGTATAATTAGGGCCTCAACAGCTTGCGCTATGGGCTACTGCCTAAAATTTTTTAACCAAATATAACAGTGTTTGTCATAGTATAACCTGTTAAGTTTCTAAAACAGATGATGTTCAAACAAAAAATAAAAATTACTGCAACCGGGCTTGTATTAATGTTCATGATTTATTCTTTAACTGTAAAGAGCCAGGTGATGGGCGATGCAGAAAGAAAATCGATGGAAAAAGGAACAATTTACCCCTCACTAAAGGGCGGAGGAGAAGGCGTATCGGGGCCGGGTTCCAATCTTTCACCCGAAAAAATGAAGTGGTGGGAAGATCAGAAATTTGGAATGTTCATCCATTGGGGTTTATATGCAATCCCCGCCAGTGGCGAATGGACCATGTTTAACGAAAAAATACCAGCAGATGAATATGCCAAACTAGCTACTCAGTTTAATCCAAAGCATTTTAGCGGTGCAACATGGGCAAAGGTAGCCAAAGAAGCCGGAATGAAGTATATGGTAATGGTTGCCAGGCACCACGATGGTTTTGCCCTTTGGAATAGCCCCTCGAGTTATAAACACTTTAATAGCTGGGAAACTGCCGCCCATCGCGATTTTGTAAAAGAATATACTGATGCATGCCGTAAGGCAGGTCTCTACGTGGGTATTTATTACTCCCCGCTTGATTGGCGTTTTCCTGGTTATTTTGATCCTAAGGGACTTCCTGAAAATGCCGCACTGCTTAAGAAACAGACTTATGGCCAGGTAGAAGAGCTAATGAAAAACTATGGCAAAATAGATATTCTCTGGTACGATGGTGGCTGGCTAGCCCATAAAGGTAGCGATGCTGATGCTGCCTGGTTTTGGGAGCCGCTAAAACTTAATGGCATGGTACGCCGCTATAATCCTGATGTGGTAATCAATCCCAGGTCTGGAATGGTTGGCGATTTCCAGACCGACGAAGGAGGTGGAGATGTTAAAGGGCCTATTATTCCTTTTCCATGGGAAAAAAACCTGAACCTTAACGAAACAAGCTGGGGGTACAACAAAGCACAGAATTTGATGCCTTTGAAACGGGTTATAGATATGCTGGTGAATACGGTAGACCGTGGAGGAAATATGTTGTTAAATGTTGGGCCAGACCCCGATGGTGTTATTCCACCCACCCACGTACAGCGTTTGAAAGAAGTGGGAGCGTGGTTAGCTAAAAATGGCGAAGGGATATACGGAACACGTCCTGGGCCTTTTCAGCCTGTTGATGGTTTTTATGGTGCTACATACAAGGGGAATAATATATATATACACCTCCTGAAAGCTCCTGTAGGAAGCACTACGATTAAATTACCAGCAATTAAGCAAGCCATTACTGCATGTAATATAATACAGGGTGAAAAAGTTAAATTTCAGCAGGATGCAGCAGGCATCACGATAGATTTAGCTGGGGTACAGTTAGATTCAGTGGTAACTACTTTGGTTTTAAAAACAAAAAACAAGTAGCTCTTATGAACATTTCTGGTAGTCGAATTAAAATCGTGCTTATTATATTATTGATAGGCTGTTACAATTTATCGTTTGCAGATCGTGTACATCCATTAACTGATACGTTGTTTAATAGCAATAGGTTAATCGATACGGATGGAAAGCTAGTTAATGCCCATGGCGCAGGTGTATTGTACCACAAAGGCGTTTATTATCTTTTTGGTGAGGTGAAGCAAGGTAAAACATGGCTTGTTCCGAAGCAGGTGTGGGAAGATTTCCGGGTTCCGGCTGGAGGGGTTTCATGTTATTCTTCTACAGATCTTAAACATTGGAAAAACAGGGGCGTGGTTTTAAAACCTACTACAAACAATCCCGGTTACGATCTTGATACGGGTAGAGTTATTGAAAGACCCAAGGTGATTTATAATGAGCGTACAAAGAAATTTGTGATGTGGATGCACATAGATAAGAATGACTACAGTTATTCTCGTGGAGGGGTTGCAATAAGTGATAATCCTTTTGGACCCTATAAATACCTGGGTAGTGTGGCGCCTAACAATCAGATGTTAAGAGATATGACTTTGTATAAAGATGATGATGGGAAAGCTTATCTTATTTATTCGTCAGAAAATAACAATACGATGCACGTTTGTTTGCTAAGCGATGATTATTTGACACCAAGTAAAACTTATACACGAATATTGGAGAAAAAAACAAGAGAAAGTCCGGCTATTTTTAAAAACCAGGGCAAGTACTTTTTAATTACATCAGGCTGTACCGGTTGGTCGCCTAATGCGGCTTCTTATGCTGTTGCCGATCATATTATGGGGCCATGGGTAGAGGGTGAAAATCCATGCAAAGGACTAAACGCCGAAGTGTCTTTTTTCGCTCAGGGCACGTTTGTACTGCCTGTTGCTAACCAACCGGGGAAATTTATTTTTATGGCCGATAGGTGGAATAAAACCGACCTCGAAAAATCTACATATTTATGGCTTCCGATTCATATCAATAATGATAAAATAGAAATTTATAATCACGATAAGCGATAATTGAGGATAGTTTTTCAGTTAGCAATACCTATTGCTGGTTTGGGCCATCGATGTCATTCCATTTAACGAGCATGCCTCTTTATTTAGAGAATACCGGAAACGCCTAAGCGTTTCCGGTATTGATCTTATTACTTTTTCTAGTCCTTATGGTTGTATCAATATAAATTCCATTCCCAGATACCAGCCACACCATTCAAAATTTTTATCCTAACATAACGGCATTTGATACGTAATTGATCTACATGTGGCGATTGAACTTTAGTTTCGCTGTGGCCTCCACTTTTTTGCCACGATTTTCCATCTAACGATGTTTCAAGCAGGTAAGCATGGCCTGCCGCTGGCCGAACGAAATAAACTTTGCTTAAACTTACAGACTTTATTTTTCCTAAATCTGCCACTATCCAGCCCGTTGAATCTTTCTCTTTCGCCATCCAGCGCGAACCATTGGAGCCATCAAAGGCAAATTTGGGATCGAAGAATTCTTCCCGTTTAAACGATGGATCGCTAATCGGTTTAATTTTCATCGAATCTGCTGTACTTGAGGCATAAGCATTACTGATCTGCAGCTGCTTTGGCTGTTTGCTTCTCGCGAGCTCACCAACGCCGTCAAGATTTACATCTACAGGATTAATGGTTCCGTCGCTGGCAAATGTTAATGGACTAACATAAGTTTGCCGGTTGGTGCTGCCCCTTCCAAATTCTAAAAATGCAATATAGTATTTGTCCGTTCCTTCTAAATTAAAAACAGAACCGTGCCCAGGGCCATACAGCCCTTTTTCATAATTGGTTGTCGTAATGATATCATTCTTAGGGAAGGTATAGGGTCCTAAGGGAGAAACTTTACTCATGATATAAGCGTACTGGTATTTCTCGTTCCCGCCAATGGTATATAAATAATAATAAATGCCTTTCCTTTTAAAGAAGATCGGCCCTTCAGAATACTGCGTTCTTGGGGTCGAAATTACCTGTACCGCTGAGTCTACAGTAATCATATCAGGCATCAATTTCGCTGCATGCCTGGTATTCCAGAACACATAGGCCTGCTTATCATCGTCAATAAATATTTCTGCATCAATACCATTTGGCTTTTTGGTCTGCAATAACGTTGATGGCGTATAAGGTTTAAACCATTCATCCTTGCCTCGGGCGAGTTTAAAAGGTCCTTCTGGCTTATCGGCAACAGCTGGGTACATATAACCATTAACAGTAGGATAGATATAGAATTTACCATTAGCAGGAACAACTTTGCTTGGTGCCCAATATAATTCTTTAGCAGCTGATGGAAAGTACGTACCATCAAAGCTCCAGTTAACAAAATCAGTAGATTTCCAGAGTATAGGAGGACCTGAAGATTTGAGGCCTCTGCCATAGCCATCTGTAGTGGCATAACAATAAAATATGCCGTTAATCTGTTGAATACTGGCGTCTGCAATCATATCTGGAACCAGCGGCTTGCCAAATGGATTTCTGTTCTGAGCCTTTATTGATGCTGATATGGCCAGAGCGAAAAAAAAGGATAATAGTGTTTTATTGGTCATTGGTATTTATTTGAATATTTCTGGTGTATAAGTAAATAATGCTGCATGTTGTTAAAACTTATTTTAATGTAATCTAGGATTAATTTGTTTTAAAGCTGACACAATTTTAGCTGACATATACTCTTATGTTATTAATCTGGCTTACAAATACAGGGATATTTTTTCAGGCTACATAATAATAGGTGCGCGTTTGGAATGGGTATTAATACACGGCTACCAAAATACCCTGTTAACCCAAATTGAAAAGTTATCTGATGGATAATTTTTGACGTAATAGCCCCTAAGATAGTCGCTTTTGCATATCACCCAACGCTATATTAGTGCTGATCTTTGTGTAATAGATTAATCAAAACAACTTAGTTAAGTGAATCCTGGATTAAAAAAATCAATAAAGGGTTATAACTATAATTATCAACTTATCTTCCAATGAAAAACAACATCAATCTGGCATTACAAGAATTAAAGCAATTTATTGGTACATGGGAAATGGAAATATCAAATGCATCCTTCTTACCCGATGCCAATGCAGTTATTAAGGCGAAAGCATCCTTTGAATGGTTTGAAGAAGGTGAATTTCTAATTTTTCGGCAGGGTACAAAAAATAATGGAACGCCCTGGGCGATATGGTTTATTGGTCGTGATAAAGATGCACAGAACTACACCGTATTTTACATTGATGATCAACAATCTTCCCGGGTATATGAAATGAGTTTTGAAAACAGAATATGGAAGATATGGCGCAATGGCCCCCAATTTATCCAACGGTTTACAGGTGAGATTAACAAAGATAAAAACGTCATCTCGGGATTTTGGGAAAAGTCTGTAGATGGTAAAAACTGGGAGCACGACTTTCACCTTACTTATAAAAAAGGGATCAAGCGGAAAAGTTGGGGGGATGTTTTAAGCATATATTTTCGACAATCTGAATAAGAAGAATTTAATATCCCTTACACCTCTAGAGGTTGCTCTAAAAGCTTTGATCTT
>NZ_JACHCQ010000075.1 GCF_014205835.1 Pedobacter sp. AK013
ACTCAAATATAACACTACAAAGGGTAGACTTAAAGCTACCCTTTTTTATAAACAAAAAAATATTTCTCCGGACAACAGTGAAATAAATTCAGCATCTCTCCTGTTATAATAGACCCTGAAATAAATTCAGGGTGACGACTCTAAGAACTCAACATCTACAAGAGATCATTAAACATATGTGAATTAATCTAATTCAGATAGCTAATAAAAATTATTAAAAATCAATTACTTTCCTGTTTTTCTTCTTTTCGGCTGTGGATGCCTTATTTTTTAACCTCTTTTCTATAACACCTTTAGGTATTTTGGTTGGTTTTCTTTTTTTCTGAACAATCAATGCCTTTTTTAGTAAATCGATCAGTTTTACAATTGTTCTCTCTTTATTTAGCAGCTGGCTCCTGTCTTCCTGGGCAACAATATGGAGCAAACCCTCACTATCTAAACGATGTTGCAGTTTTTCTTTGAGCAATACTTTTTCTTCATCAGTAAAATACGCAAAGGGTTCAATATTAAAAACCAACTCTACCTTACTCGAAACTTTGTTTACGTTTTGCCCACCTTTACCTCCACTACGCGATGTTTTAAAAATGGCTGATCGTAAAATTTCTTCTCTGGTAGGTAACATGCGGCAAAAGTATAAAGAATATCGATTTAAAAAAAGTTAGCAAACCCATTGGCTTTTTTTACCTTTGTAGCAGAATGAAGAAAAACTTGGTTATAGCTATTGATGGCTATTCATCTTGCGGAAAAAGCACCCTGGCAAAGGCATTGGCTAAAAAATTAGGTTTTATTTACGTAGATAGCGGGGCAATGTACCGAGCCGTTACTTTATATTTTTTACGGAACCATATCGATATTACCGACGATGCTAAAGTTGAAGATGCTTTACAACACATCGAACTAAATTTCCATTCGCGCGATTATGAATCGCACATTACCCTTAACGGTGAAGAGGTTTCAGATGAAATCCGCTTAATGCCTGTTTCTGAAAATGTAAGTGAAGTTTCAGCACATAAAATTGTCCGCCACGAAATGGTGAAACAACAACAACGCATGGGTAAATCCAAAAATATTGTAATGGATGGCCGCGACATCGGCACTACTGTTTTCCCAGATGCACCTGTGAAATTCTTTATGACTGCTGATCCGAAAATCAGGGCTGAACGAAGATTTAAGGAACTGGAAAGCAAAGGCAATAACGAGACCACTTTAGAAGAAGTTTTCGAAAACCTTGCACACCGCGACTATGCCGATACCACCCGTAAGGAAAGTCCGCTGGTTAGGGCCGATGATGCCATTATTTTAGATAATACCGATCTTACACAAGAAGAGCAATTGGATTTTGCAATGGAAAGAGTAGAACCGTTTTTGGTTCATTAATTCATTGGTTCATTGGTTCACCAGTCATTAGTTCATTCGTCAATAATTTAGTAGTTGATGGTTAATGGCTGTATTCCTCATTGCTAGGAGGAACGACGAAGCAATCTTAGAATAGATTTTGGTTAACTGTTTAAACAGGTTAATTCACACTCAAAAATACGGTCTATCGAACTATTAACTACGAGCCCATCGACTCTGCTCAGGATTGCACACCGAGGGAGGAATTGTTTAAATCAGTTAATTGACTCCAAACTGATTGGCTCCAGACCATCAACCATGAACTATCGGGCCATTGACGTTGACTTCAAAAAAAATTTCATATTTTTAGCAACTAACCCAAATGTTACTATGAAATTAAAATCAATTTACCTTGTTGTATTATTTTTATCGGTTACGATCCTCAACGCCAAGGCCCAAAAAGGCTGGATCAATCTCTTTAACGGGAAAGATTTAAAAGATTGGAACATTAAAATTTCCAAACACGAATACAAAGAAAATTATGCCAATACTTTCCGAGTAGAAAATGGCGTAATGAAAGTGAGTTACGATGGATACAAAGAATTTAACCAACAATACGGACATATTTTCTATAAAAAACCATTTTCAGCTTACCTATTAAAAGTAACCTATCGTTTTGTCGGCGATCAGGCTAAAGGTGGTGAAGGTTGGGCAACCAGAAATAGCGGTGCCATGTTACATTGCCAAGACCCGGCAACAATGTTGAAGGATCAGGATTTCCCGATCTCTATAGAGGGGCAGATACTTGGTGGTGATGGCGAGCACGAACGCCATACCAGTAACGTATGTACTCCAGGGACGCTGATTAATTATAATGGCAAACTATTTACACCTCATTGCTTAGATTCTAAATCGAAAACCTATGCTGGCGACCAATGGGTAACCGCAGAGTTTTTGGTGTTAGGTGATTCCGTTATCAAACACATCATAGCCGGTGAAGTGGTTTTAGAATACACTAAGCCTCAAATTGGTGGAGGTAATGTTTCAAATTTCGACCCGAAAGTTAAAATAGATGGTAAACCATTAACATCGGGTTATATTTCGTTACAAAGTGAAAGCCATCCGATAGAATTTAAAACAGTAAAGCTTTATGATCTGGAAGCGTACATGAAAGACAAAGCAAAACTGGATAAGGTATTGGCTAAAATATTAAAAGAGTAAACCAAATCGGCATCTGTTTGTTAAATGATGGCGCAATAATTTTACACCTAAATTAATACAATGCTCAAAACCCATTTAACCAAACATATTGCTCTTTTACTTTTCCTTTTCCTGGCCGATTTTGCAATTGCACAAACAGCTTATCATGTAAAAGATATTCCCGATCCAAAAAACAATGGAGGGGGCTACGTTAGCGACCCTGATGGCATTTTGGGAAGCAGTACGGTTTCTGATTTAAATAATACCATTGCCCAGTTCGAACATAAAACCAACGTTCAGGTGGCAGTGGTGATTGTTAACGATTTCGACCACAATAAAGAGGATTTCGACTTTGCTTATGAGCTGTTTAATACCTGGGGAATAGGCTCAAAAAACAGCAATAACGGTTTGCTGTTATTTATTTCAAAAGAGCGCCGCAAATACAGGTTTATTACGGGTACAGGTGCCGAAGGTGTTTTACCTGATGTAAAGTTAAAACACATTGCCGAACAGCAACTTATACCAGCTTTCAGAGAAAATGATTTTGCCACCGGAATTACCAATACCATTAACGCCATTGGCGATGTTATTTTAAAACCTGAGAACAAATCGGAGCTGAACCAATTGTTTACCCAGCCAGAAAAAAACAATAATTTAGAAAATTTCCTGCTACCTACCGGAATAATCATCCTGCTTTTTTGGGGCGTATTTAAAATTGTGAACCGACAGGCTAAAAATGCTACAAAAGAGAAATCACAATCTGATAATAACCAATATGAAAAGATTGGCAAAGGCTGCGCAATTGCTATGATAATCACTTTTGCGATTGGCTTTATATTTTTCTTTTTTGGTGGTATGGAATTAGTTGAAAAAATAAGGCCAAAAGATATCCCGATTATTTTGTATGTTGTTTTGGCCCTTGCACTTTTCGGCAGGTACCTTTTCCATATTTCTACATTGCGGAGAATACACAATGACGATAAAAATTTCTTTACTTCGGTAGGTAGCTTTCATAAAAAGAATTTTTGGCTGATCATTTTTTCTCCCCTTATTTTAATCAACATCATTATCTATTTATTTAAAAAAGTTAAGAATATTAGCCGCTTTAAACCTGTGCTGAATAGTAAAGGCCAAGAAATGGTGCGAGTTGACAGGGATACCAATATTGAAGGCGAACCTTTTTTAACAAAGGGCCAACGCAAAGAGGAAATAATAAAAGCATACGATTACGATATTTGGGAAAGTGCCGACCATAAAGAACATACTATTAAGGCATGGCCTGCAGAAGAGTACAATAGCTATACCGAATGCCCCAAATGTGCTTTCAGAACTTATAAACTGAATAAACGCGTAACAGTTAAACAGGCTACTTACAGTCATGAAGGCCAGGCGAAGCTAGTAAACGAATGTAGCTTCTGTAAAAAAACAGAATTTATAAAATGGATAACATTGGCCATGCTGGTCGAGTCCAGTTCGTCATCAAGTTCCTCTTCATCTGGCAGTAGCTCATCATCTTCATCGAGCAGCAGCTGGGGTGGTGGTAGTAGCAGCGGCGGCGGCACTGGCGGAAGCTGGTAGTTGTCTTTTTTCAATCTTATCCTCTCCTATTAAAAGTATTTTCTAATTTTGAAACACTTAGCACGGTGTTTGCTTATAGCGTGTTTGCAATTACCTATTAAAAACTGTTTCGCAGAACCCAATACTTATGATTAGAATTTTCTTCCTCCTTATCGCTCTTTCTATTTTTGCTAACCGTTTAAATGCGCAAGAATTGTATCGGGTTAAAGCCGACAAATTGCGTGTAAGAGAAAGTAGTGATCCGAAAAGTAAGGTTATTGGAAATATTGCTCAAAATGAAAACATTACGGTTTTAGATGCTAGCAATGCCAAGTTTTACAAAGTAAAGTTTAAAAACCGTGAGGGATGGGTAAGCAAAGATTTCGTAGAAAAAATTGCCTCAGCTCCTAAACCATCAACTCCTCAGGCAAATGTTGCACAACCCGCCACTACCCCTCAAACAGCGCTAAGTACAGATATGTATCGTGTAACTGCCGACGATTTACGTGTAAGGCAACAAGCTGATCCGAAAAGCAAAATTGTTGGATATTTACCTAAAAATGAAAATGTTGCCGTTATAGATTCATCAAACACTAGCTTTTACAAGGTTAAGGTTACTAATGGAGAAGGATGGGTGAGTAAAGAATTTTTAGTAAGAATTTCTCCTGTAAAAGCTGCGGCCCAAAAAACTACCATTGCGGCATCGGTACCTCAAGAAAACAAAGATTATACGAACATCATCTTTTTTGTAGTTGTGGCCTTAATACTCATTACCATATTGTACTTCTCGATTAAATATGCAAGTGGTAATAAATTTTTGATCGGTTTTTCGGTGGTTGTAATCCTGGTAATCGGATATTTCTGCTACATTACTTTTATACAGGCGAAGGTGGTAACAGGCACCTTTGCCAGCAACGAAGATATACAATATAAAACCTTTAATTTTAAATCGAAAGATTCGGTAACGGTTACCGATGCCTATACTGATTCTATTTTCACCTCGAAATACGTTATCGAAGGCGATATGATCAAACTTTATGATCAGCAAAATACCATTATGTTATTGATCAGGGATGATAAAACATTAATTGGCGAAGGTTTTACAAGAGGAACGTTTACAAAAAGATAGAAGTACACCATTTAGATGCTGAAATAAATTCACTGTTGTCCGGTTAAAATTGATTATTGAAGATAAATAAGGCTTATTGGCTAATTAAGGTTGTTTATGTTTTAAAA
>NZ_JACHCQ010000076.1 GCF_014205835.1 Pedobacter sp. AK013
GATAACTACCAACTGAATTGGTAGCGGGGACACGACTCGAACGTGCGACCTTCGGGTTATGAGCCCGACGAGCTACCAACTGCTCCACCCCGCACTCTCCTGTATTTTTAAGGGAAATACCAACCTTCAATTTTACAGTGTTGAAACTGATAAAAAAAACTGCTCAGCTTTTGTAGCGGTTTCGTAGCCCTAACGGGAAATTCTTTGAACCGCTTTTTAATTTTTTGGACCTTTTGGAAAAATTACTCCAGAGATCTGTATCTAGAAAATCAAGTCGCTTTTGACTTTCGGTTGGCAAAGATATAAATATTTATGAATTATAAAAAAATATAATATAAAATTAAGAATTTAATGCCAGTGGGGGAGAAGGTGTCAGGAATTTTGCAGAGTTTACTGGGGTACACTAAAAGATTCGTTACAAATTTTCAGGTGCTAAGTGTTAAACGGATACACAATTTGTCGACTCTGATTTAAAAAACTATGTTGCCTGATAGAAAGGTTTCGCAGTTTGGATTATTCATTATAAACTCGTCAAAACATTTCATTATAATTCCATTATTTATGTCTTTATAAGAAGTAAAATCATCAAGAATGTCTTCTTTAAAATCTTTGAATGAAATACCTCTTTTTTTACAACGCATTCTATATTTCTCTTTAATTCTTTCTTTCCATTTATAGCTATCCTGGGCAATTTTTCCTTTATATCTATCTTCGATATTGTAGATTTCTACCCACCTATCTTTTCTTTTCTCATTTGTCTTTGGAGTAGCAGATATTATTAAGTTCCACTTTTTTGGATTAGATAGGTCTGTGGTAGGTGATATTATTTGCAATCCTATTTCATGTTTGGGAATATTTTGTGAATATGGGTAATATAAAACTCCTTGTTTACGTGGTTTAGACCTTGGTATGAATGGAATGTCTTTTTGCCCTTTATTGCCGCTTTTATTGCAATAGTCGCAAATAGGAACGAGATTATTAAAGTTTATGCTGCAAAATGGATATCGGCCCTTTGAAAAATAGTGATCATATTCATTTTTGTTAGTTTCTTTTTCTGTCATCAGATTTTCCATTCCACAGAACGGGCAAACAGAATATTGGTTAACCTTCCTAAAGCTTTCAAAGTGTTTTTTTAGAGAACCACACTTACTTTTAATTTTTGGGTAGCCAGTCTTTTTGGTCAGCATGCTATAAAGAAGGCCTTCTGAATCGTATAAGTTCCTTATTGGTGTTTGGACGCTCAGTGGTAAGTCGTCAAATGGGAAAGGTTTTTTCTTATTATTACAAATTTCTTCTATCGCATTATTGTGCAAATATATTTTGCGCACTAACGCTTTATCTTTTTTTGATAATATTAAATATGAAGATGTAATTGTTGTGAGACTGGTATTTATATCAGGGTATTCATCAACAATATCTTTGAAATCGGTGTGGATATAGAACACATGATCAAATGTTGGATGGACTTCTGCAAACAATTGGCTAAAGAAATAATGCAAATATTTATGCAAGTTTTCAATTAGGTGAGGAGATATTGTTTTATAAAAGTATATCATTTTTTGACTTTTTCCTGTAACCTAGTTTTTATCATCATTAATTTGCTGAATAAATCGAATTTTTCTACGGAGTCACCAAATTCTGTGTTTAGACGATTTATAATTTTCTGGAGACCTGACAGCGATCTCACCCCTTTTGCCATATCAAGTAGTTCTTTTTTTGCCATTTCGGAAATAGTTTCTTCTTTTTCAAAAATTTCATCAAGAATTACAGATATGGATGCACCAAACATCTGCTCTTTTGGGTTATCGTAATCAATGATACCATTTACTTTTTTAAATCGATAAACATCATCAGTTGTGGAATCCGATATTACAAATGGAGAATGGGTTGTAAGAATAATTTCCTGTTGCCTAACTTCTTTGATATTTCCTCTGGAATCGAACGAAAGAGCGGCCATATAATTGAGCATCTTAATTAATTTCGAACGCCACATCGGATTAAAATGTGTATCTGGCTCGTCGATTAAAAACATGCATCCTTCTTCTTCCATCATTAAAATGGTGCCAATGACTTCATTGAATTGGTGCTCCCCATCAGATAGAGCTTTATAATAGATATTTTTGGAAGGTTGACTTGCGCTTAGGATTTTGCTTATGAAAATCTTTTCGATGCGGAATACTAATCTTGAAGGATCATGTTTAGGTAATTCGTCGGAAAGATTAAATGTCTTGTGAACCTGTAACATCAAATCTCTGGTCTTTTTATTCACCAAATACAGATTAAAAATTTCAAGTTCATAGAATACTTTAAAGAGATCGAAAGCCTTTTTAAAGTGGAAAGCGAAAGCCTTTTTAGTCTCTCTTGTCACGAGATAGTCAAGTACCAGCAAATTATATGGGCCTACTTTTCTCTCAATCCATGCTGTTGCGCATAATTTTAATTTTGTAATGTTCTGTGACAAAGTTTCGCTGACAGGGATTACTTTCTTATAAAGTTCGTCCGTATTGATCGTTATTCGGAATGATTGTAAATCGTCTATTCGTAAAACATCTTTTAACATATCAACTTTTCCCTTATCTGCAAGCATAAGATTAGCTACGAAGATTGAGAAATTTGTATTATAATCTAAAAAGAATAGCCGGTGATTTTCCAGCAGTGACTTTTTATCAGAATACTTCTTGCTTAATTCAAATGTTTTGAAATAATGGTACTTGAGTTTATAATAAGGATTACTAAGTAACTCATTTTGCCCAGAGGTGTATGCGATTACTTTGGTTGGTAATAGCAAATCTGTATCGAAATCAACTCTTTCGAATTCTTGTTTTCCGTAATCCTTTTTGGAAAACTCCGGAACCTCACCCAAAGGTTTGACAATCCTAACATGCATATTAAAATGCACCTTTTGCGTTTTTGTTTTGTTCTTAAGGACTTTTGATGTAGGCAAGAAGTACTCAATCTCGAAGCCAAATCCTTTGTTTGCCTTTTCAGATTTTGGAACTGTTTCGAGATGATAAATCTCCAGAAAATAAAAGATTTCGGAGAACAATTCAAGGAAATTAGACTTGCCACTTCCATTTAGGCCAGCAAATATTTTGGTAGAAAGCTTATCCGTTCGAATTGATGAATTAAACTCATAGAGTTTGTTCGCAGCAAGGCTGCGAAAATTGTCTCCTAAAATCTTTACACTTTTAAGTTTCATAGTTCAATAGAAAAATAAATGCCTGAACGCTCTTCGTCCGACCTTTCTTTCAAAAGATCGGCATCTTCAGTTGTTAGATAAAGCTGATTTTTCTTTCGCTTTGCATCATAGAAGAACTGATTTAATTTCAGGAAAGAGTTTTCTTTATGTACTGCTGAAAATATTAATGATTTTAAATCGCTTGCTTCATTTAATTGAGGATACATTTTTAGTTCCTCTGAACTGTAATAATCGGGAAATACCGAGTATTCAGTTTTTAAGAATCTCACAAGCATCTCAGTTGTAAAATGGAAGCCAGTGTATTTTTCTTTTATCCAGTTTGCGGCTTTTTCAACCGATACTTCTTCCCAAATAAGCTTAGACTTGTTTCTTGCAGGTTTTTTTGTCAATTTCTCAGCTTTAACAGCGAGGGGTTCCATCTGTTTTGCTTCATGAAGCTGTTTTAAGCTTTCGACATCAAAATCAATTAAATTCAGTGTGCCTTCAAATCCTTTCTGGGAGATAGAAAAGTATAGTCTTTCTGAAGCCGCTACCCTTTTTCGGGAATTTTCTTTGAGTGCATCTACCTTCAAGAAAACTTTCGCAAACTGATGTTGTAGATTGATGTCCGGGACAGGAATCGGTATTTCTCTGATATTTTCCATGTTCAAAGCCTGTTTGGCAGTGTTCGTTTGATGTCTGGTTATCTCTCGTTGATTGTACATTAGGTAATGTAGCAAATACACTGAGCTTAATTGGTTTGCATCGTTAGGAGTTATTTTAGCTACGTTCGGTGCAAGGTGATATTTGTTGTTTTTTTCGATTAATGCTACATCACCAATATTTACTCCGATGTATGTCATTACCACATCATTTTTGAAGAGTTTACTTCTGGGCAAAAGGTCTGAAGTATTCCTGTCGATATATTTGGCATTGTCTGGTTTGATCTTTCCTTCTTTTACATTTAAACCACGAACAGCCATGATTTCACCTGAATTCTGATACGTAATGTATTTACTATATTCAAATCCCGCCAACTTTGTGACTTTACAGACAGAGCCGATATTGGTTGTTTTTTTTGTATTGGATGTTTTTCCAAAAATATTATGGAATGTGCTTTTTAAGAAAAGATCACAAAGGTGTGTAAGCTCCTTATTGGATAAACCGCTTCAAATTGACCCCCCTTCGCCACTTTAAAACGCCCCCCTTTGCCGAGTTAATTTGATAAGGTCCGCCAAAGCAAAAAGCC
>NZ_JACHCQ010000077.1 GCF_014205835.1 Pedobacter sp. AK013
TGTATATTTCGGAGAAACTGACCATGTGATTCCGTGGCAAACTGACCACCTGAATTGCTAGCGAACGATTGCAGCAGATGCTATAGGTATGGTGTCAAAAGTAATGATTTAAAAGTAATTTTTACAGATAGGTATTTTCGGGAGCAACGGTTCTTTTCTTGCGCATCGATTCGCCCTTGAGTTCTATCCTGTGGGCATCGTGAACAATCCTGTCCAAGATTGCATCAGCAATCGTTTTTTCTCCAATTACCTCATGCCATTTACTTACCGGAAGCTGTGATGTTATAATAAGTGATGTCTTACCATGCCTATCCTCAATGATCTCCATGAGTGCAGCCCTACTTTGTGAGTCGAATGGCTGTATCCCGAAATCGTCCAGTATCAGAAGCTGTTGTTTTTCAATACGTGAAACCTCTTTGATATAAGATCCATCAGCCTTTGCCATCTTTAGCTTTGCGAATAGCTTTGGTGTACTTCCATACAGAACCTTGTAACCGAGCATACATGCCTGATAACCGATTGCTGAGGCAAGATAACTTTTTCCTATCCCGGTACTTCCTGTTATGAGCAGGTTTTCGAACCTGTCGATGAAGGTACAGTCCGCCAATCTCATAATCTGGTTCCTGTCAATACTTCGTTCTACATGATAATGCAGATCCTCGATAGATGCCTTGTAACGGAACCTGGCATAAAGGATCTGGCGCTCAATCTTTCGGTTTTGCCTGTCATCCCATTCAGCCTCTATTAGATGGGCCAACAGCTCATCAGCGGTATACTCTGTGGTCTGCCCGGTTTCAATACTGCTCTTGAAGGCATGGAACATTCCGTAGAACTTCAGCCTTCGCATTTTGTCAAGTGTATTCGTATTCATCTTTATATGGTTTTAAGGGTTATTTGTAGTAATCGCCCCCACGGATGTTGTCATGGGATGGCATTGGCAGTTCATCGGCGAACAGGCTTTCCTCATACTGGTCAAGGTTGCGCTCAAGTATGGTCTGTATGGTTTTATAACTGTATATCCCAAAGCCAAGGGCCCGTCTGCAGGCATTGATCAGCCGCTGGTTCCCGGCCTTCTTCGCAAAGCTTAATATGCCCACGCATGATTTATAAGCCTGCTCAGGATGTTGTTTTCTGTCGAGTATTTTAAGGATATAAAGCTTGACGTCCTCATCTATGCTGGATGCCCACTCCAGAAAACGGTCCGGTGTCCATTCCGTGACGAACTTATGGGTAGTGGCCATATGGTCTTTATCCGTAGTGTAACTATAAGGACTTTTCATCCGTTTGTGCATCGCTATGCGCTCATAGTGATAGAAAACCTCCACATTTGACCTGGAGTAGAGTATCTTGACTTTTTTACCGATAAAACGGAATGGGACACTGTAATAATGCTTATCGGGACCAAGATTGACGTGGCCATTTTTCATCACCGTTGCGTGGTGCTGTTTCTTGAACTCGTATTTCAGCACTGGCAAAGGATTGAGTGCCTCCCGCTCAATCTCCTCGAACTGCAAGCGTCTGCTATAGTTTCTTCCCTTGAGGGGCTGGCTATTGTGCACCTCAAGTGCCTCAAGTATTGCAACATTCAGTTCTGCCAAGGAGTGAAAGACATGTTTTCTTAATGGCGCGTAGATCCGGCTATAGGCAATCTTAACAGCTCCTTCAACAAGTGCCTTGTCCCTTGGGCGGTATGACCGTGCAGGCAGAATAGTTGTTCCGTAATGGTCAGCGAAATCCGCAAAGGTCTCGTTCAGGGTAGGCTCGTATTTGTTGCTCTTGGTTACCGCTGCCTTGAGGTTATCGGGAACAATGGCCGCTGAGACTCCACCAATGTAATGAAATGTATTCTCGCACGCAGATATAAAGTCTTCTTTCTGTTGTGTGAGTACGGCCTCCACATAGGTAAGCTGGCTGGCACCAAGGATAGCAACGAACACCTCGACATCAATCACCTCACCAGTTTCCCGGTCAACAATGGAGAGTTTCTGTCCGGCAAAATCAACAAAGAGTTTATCGCCCGCCTTGTGGTCAAGGTGCATCACTGGGTTCACACGGGACTTCCACTGGTTATAATAGAAGCAGAACTGCGTGTAATGAAAGCCATTGGGAAATTCCTTTAGATAAGCTTCCCATAGCATCACACGGGTCACCCCAGTGCGTTTAAGTTCTTTGTCAATACCAGGAAAACAACGCTGTAAGGTTAGCAGACGGCTATCGGGTGCCCGTTCCCGGCTCTTTCCAAAAAAATCCTCAAGCTCTTTGTCATTAAGTGCATTTATCTGTTCAAATGTACACCCACCGGAATCAAACGCACTGAAGTATCTTTTTGCTGTATTGCGGGAAACACCGACCTGGGTCGCTATGGAAAGTTTGCTTCGCCCTTGGCTGTACATTCTGAGAATCTGTCTTATCTTGCTCATGCTAATAGTCGTATTTGCCATCTTCGGGAATTATATATCTCCCAAAAATAGACTTGTAACCATAGCATTTGCCGATCGTTCGGACTGGTCAATTTGGCCCGAAATCAGGTGGTCAGTTTCCCGCGGAACAGGTGGTCAGTTTAAACCGAAACGGGGTGGTCAATTTCAGCGAAATCTCCA
>NZ_JACHCQ010000078.1 GCF_014205835.1 Pedobacter sp. AK013
CCGCCAATTCTCAGGACAGGGAACATCTTTTGCCCATAAAAAAAGAAAAAGCTTCCTAAGCTGCTTGAAAAAGGGTTTTATTCATAGGAGGTTTACGTTCTATCTGCTACCTTTGAAAAATGAGCGCTAATCGTGTTATATTTTTCATATTTGATAGTGTTCACCTTTTGGATCTGGCTGGCGCTGTAACCGTTTTTTATGAGTCTGGGTGCTGCGGCAATAATTACGATATACGTTATGTTTCTCCATACCGCAACCCGGCAACCTCATCAGGTCTTGGATTTTCAAACGTTGAGCCACTACATTCGATAATAGTTAATAAAGACGACATTGTTATTGTAGCCGGAATGGAAATTAAAAAATGGGACAGAGCAGATGATCACCTTTGGATACCCTGGCTACAGGATGCTGCTGCAACGGGTGCCACCATATCTTCAATTTGTACTGCAGCATTTGCGCTTGCTGCTGCCGGACTCTTAAATGGGCACAATTGCACTACGCATTGGGCATGGACCGCAGCTTTACAACGAGAATATCCCCGCCTTAAAGTAATAGAGAATAAACTATTTGTGCAAAGTGGCCGAATATTCACCAGTGCGGGAATTGCCACAGGTATTGACTTGGCGCTATATTTTATTGAAGAGCAGCACGGAGCGGCTTTTGCATGCGTTGTAGCAAAAGACATGGTTGTTTATATGCGCAGAGATGGCACGGAAGCGCAAAATAGCATTTACTTGCAAAACAGGCAGCATATTAACCATCCTATACATATGGTCCAGGATCATATTACCAAGCATTTACATGATAAACTAATCATAGATGAATTGGCCCAATTGGTCTTTATTAGTCCGCGTAATCTTACACGTTTATTCAAATCTGTCACAGGAATCACGATCGGGCAATATATACAGTCCTTAAGGCAGGAAAAGGCAAAGCAGCTGCTTAAAACCAATCATAAAGTGGCCTGGGTAGCTAAAGAATGTGGCTTTAGCAGTCCGGCTCAGCTGAGGAGGATAATTAAAAAAAACAATATTGACCATGATCATTGCTAAAATGGCCGGATTGTTACTATGGTTGTCCTGATTTGTTAGCAGTGTTCAGTTAATTTTGAATTTTAATTAAATTTCTATGAAACAACTGTTACACCTATTATTTTTTATCCCATGCTTTGCGTTTGCACAAGTTTATGCAACCGCATATGTATGCACACCCTGTAACCATCCATGTGATACCACAACTTATGGGCAACCCGGTGTTTGTAAGCATTGCGGAATGGCGTTAGTCGAGAAAAATCAACAGGCGTCAATGGATAAGAAAATTACCGTTTGCTTTTACTTATATGATGGCGTAGAGGTACTTGACTTTGCAGGGCCGATGGAAGTATTTTCCTACGCAGGATTCAAAGTCATCACCGTCGCAAAAACCAAAGCTCCTCTCACGTCGCAGGGAATTTTAAAGATCATCCCGGATTACAGCATTAAGGATGCCCCGCAAACAGATATTTTTGCGGTATTTGGTGGTTCAGACGAGGTGGCAACAAATGATCCCGAAGTTATTTCCTGGATAAAATCCAGGGACAGCGTTACTAAAAATTATTTTTCTGTTTGCACCGGGGCGTTTATTCTTGGAAAAGCAGGTTTGCTTGATCAGCTTACGGTTACCACTTTTCATAAAAGCATAACGAATCTCCAAAAGGCTGTCCCGAAAGCTAAAGTGCTTCAGAATGTCCGCTACGTTGATAATGGCAGGGTAATCACCACGGCCGGGATATCGGCTGGTATAGATGGTGCTTTGCACTTGGTATCAAAATTAAAAGGCAAAGAAGTGGCAGAAGCAGTTGCAAAACAAATAGAATATGATAAATATATGCCAGAACAAGGTATGGATCTATCGTCTCAGCATTAAATTTTTTAGACGTTTCAACTATAAGTATAAAATCTACCGCCTTACTGGTTGATGGGAGTTCACCGCCTTCACCGATCCTAGCGGCCTTGAAATTTTAGTATGAAAAACACAGTATTTACAATATCATTTTTATCTGTATCTACAACGCTAAATGCGTAAACAAATGATAGTTTAATAACTATTGGCAAAAGTTACTCAGTTTATTTAGGAACAGACTCAATCTTTTTTCCCCTTAAATAATCTCGGAATGGTGTAGGGTAAGTCTCGAATATCCGTAAAACAGAAAGTTCTAGTTCGTAGCGGAATTTCATCAGAGATTGGATTTTTAAACCCATCAAACAACTCTTTTGTAGTTATTTGATGGGTTTTGTGGAGAATATCGGATTTGAAATTTCCTCAATTGCGTTCCTTAAACGCTGTTTTTGATGCTTTAGAAGCGGTTTTTTATTTGTCATTTTGGGTAATTTGGCTGAGTTTTGGCTGAGTTTTCAATCAATTATCTTAAATAAAGATAAACAAAAAACATCGTTTAAATCACTTTAAAGCCATATCTGCATATACCAATAAATTTGACCCCCTTTCGCCAATTTCAAATTGACCCCCAGAGTTGTTGCTTGAAAAAAGCAGAAGTTGTTGTGCAAAAAGGC
>NZ_JACHCQ010000079.1 GCF_014205835.1 Pedobacter sp. AK013
ACATAAGGCTGGCGATAAAATGTATATCGACTTTGCCGGTAAAAAGCTATTTCTTAGCGGAAATGATAATATCAGGCAGGATGTAGAGGTATTCGTGGCGATCCTTGGTTGCAGCCAGCTCACCTATGTTGGGGCTGTGGCTTCACAGAAAAAGGAGGATCTCATCGCCGCATGTGAAAATGCACTGCGCTATTTCGGAGGTGTACCCGAGGCAATCGTGCCTGATAATCTTCGCTCTGCTGTAACAAGGGGAAGCAGGTATGAGGCGGTACTGAACGATGAGTTTGCAGCATTTGCGGAGCATTACGCAACAACAGTTATTCCCGCACGTGCCTATAAACCTCGCGACAAATCACTCGTAGAAGGAGCTGTGAAACTCATTTATCGAAGCATTTATAGCAAACTGGATAATCGCCACTTTGAAACCCTGGAGCAGCTCAATTCTGCGATTGCCCCATTGCTGGAAATCCATAATAACAAACCCTTTTCCGGCAGAAACTACTCACGCAGGGAACAGTTTGAGGAAATCGAACGTGAAGCACTTGCCGTGCTTAATCCGGTTCGATATGAGGTGCACAAGCAGGTGATGGTTACCGTAATGAGAAATGGGCATGTACGGCTGGGCGAAGATGTTCACTACTACAGTGTTCCCTATAACTATGTTGGCAAAAAGGTGAAGTTGCTGTACACTTTCGGCTCAGTAAAAGTCTATTACAACTATACCATGATAGCTTTTCATTCAAGAGTACGGACAAAGCACCATTATACCACCCAGGAAACCCATCTGGCGCCACAACACCGGTATATCTCAGAATGGACGCCTGAAAACTTTATACGGCAGGCAGAAGAGATCCATAGTGATGTTGCCAGTTATATATCAAAGGTGCTTGAGTATAAGGGACATCCGGAACAGGCCCATAAATCCTGTTCGGGCATACTGAACTTTGCACGTCGTGTTGGAACGGTGCGGCTAAGAAATGCCTGCCGTTGGGCAGATAATCTTGGGCAATACAACTACCGCATAATTGAGGAGATACTGCGAAAGCAGCTTGATCAGCTATCTGTAGAAGAACAGACGATAGAGATCCCTGAGCATGGAAACATCAGAGGTAAGGAATATTACCAGTAACAATAAACAGCAATTAGAAATGAACAATGAAACATTAGAAAAAATGAAACAGCTAAGGCTGTTTGGGATGTACGATGCATTCAGGACCAATCTGGAATCATCGGTAAAGGAATCGCTGACCACTGATCAGTTTATATCCGTATTGGTTGCCAGCGAGTGGGATGACAGACGCAACCGTTCAGTGGAAAGAACAATTAGGGCGGCTGCGTTCAGATATAAGGCATCTCTTGAGCATATTGATTACTCCATTGAACGTGGGCTTGACAGGAACCAGGTACACAGGCTTGCGGCCCTGGATTTCATTAAGGAGCACAAGGATATTTTTATAACCGGTTCCACTGGTACCGGAAAAAGCTACCTGGCAACCGCTCTTGGATATCAGGCCTGTCAGAATGGATACAAGGTTCTGTATGTCAATACCGCTAAACTCATGGGGCAGCTAAAGCTGGCGAAGGCTAAGGGTACCATCCTGGCAGAACTGAAAAAGATCGAAAGGGTTGATCTTCTTATTCTTGACGACTTCGGCCTTCAGCCCTTCGACCCACAGTCAAGGGTTACTTTACTGGATATCATTGAAGACAGGCATCAGAAGCGGTCAACAATAGTTACATCGCAGATACCGGTTAAGGAATGGTATGATATAATTGGCGAGAAAACGATAGCTGACGCCGTTCTTGACCGTATAGTTCATCACTCATTGAGAGTTGAATTATTCGGCGAATCAATGAGGAGGAGAAACTCTAAGATTGAAAACGTATTTTTGTAAAATAACAGTTGTTAAACAGGACTTAAAAGATCAACTCTAAAATGCCTTTTTGCACAACAACTTCTGCTTTTTTCAAGCAACAACTCTGGGGGTCAATTTGAAATTGGCGAAAGGGGGTCAAATTTATTGGTATATGCA
>NZ_JACHCQ010000080.1 GCF_014205835.1 Pedobacter sp. AK013
TGCTCCAACAGGAACAGGAGCTACTGGTGATACTTATATTAATACCACTACCGGTGAAACCTATGTTTACAACGGTACGACCTGGGTTTCTACTGGCAATATTAAAGGACCACAGGGCGATCCTGGTGTTGCAGGCCCACAAGGTGCAGTTGGTCCGCAAGGTATTGCAGGACCTCAAGGTCTTGCTGGAACTAACGGTACAAACGGCACAAATGGCGTTGATGGAAAATCGGTAACCAGCGGTGCTGGTGCTCCAACAGGAACAGGAGCTACTGGTGATACTTATATTAATACCACTACCGGCGAAACCTATGTTTACAATGGTACAACCTGGGTTTCTACGGGCAATATTAAAGGACCACAGGGCGATCCTGGTGTTGCAGGCCCACAAGGTGCAGTTGGTCCGCAAGGTGTTGCAGGGCCCCAAGGTGTTGCGGGAACTAATGGTACAAATGGAGTTGATGGGAAATCGGTAACCAGCGGTACTACTGCTCCAACAGGAACAGGAGCTACTGGTGATACTTATATTAATACCACTACAGGTGAAACCTATGTTTACAATGGTACAACCTGGGTTTCTACTGGCAACATTAAAGGACCACAGGGCGATCCTGGTGTTGCAGGCCCACAAGGTGCAGTTGGTCCGCAAGGTGTTGCAGGACCTCAAGGTATTGCTGGAACAAACGGTACAAACGGCACAAATGGCGTTGACGGAAAATCGGTAACCAGTGGTACTGGTGCTCCGACAGGAACAGGGGCTACTGGTGATACTTATATCAATACCACTACAGGTGAAACCTATGTTTACAATGGTACAACCTGGGTTTCTACTGGCAACATTAAAGGACCACAAGGAGATCCTGGTGCAACTGGTGCTGCTGGTCCACAAGGAATTCAAGGTGTTGCGGGAACTAATGGTACAAATGGAGTTGATGGGAAATCGGTAACCAGCGGTACTACTGCTCCGACAGGAACAGGAGCTACTGGTGATACTTATATCAATACCACTACAGGTGAAACCTATATTTACAATGGTACGACCTGGGTTTCTACTGGCAACATTAAAGGACCACAGGGCGATCCTGGTGTTGCAGGCCCACAAGGTGCAGTTGGTCCGCAAGGTGTTGCAGGACCTCAAGGTATTGCTGGAACAAACGGTACAAACGGCACAAATGGCGTTGATGGAAAATCGGTAACCAGTGGTACTGGTGCTCCGACAGGAACAGGCGCTACTGGTGATACTTATATCAATACCACTACAGGTGAAACCTATGTTTACAATGGTACAACCTGGGTTTCTACTGGCAACATTAAAGGACCACAGGGCGATCCTGGTGTTGCAGGCCCACAAGGTGCAGTTGGTCCGCAAGGTATTGCAGGACCTCAAGGTCTTGCTGGAACTAACGGTACAAACGGCACAAATGGCGTTGATGGAAAATCGGTAACCAGCGGTGCTGGTGCTCCAACAGGAACAGGAGCTACTGGTGATACTTATATTAATACCACTACCGGCGAAACCTATGTTTACAATGGTACAACCTGGGTTTCTACGGGCAATATTAAAGGACCACAGGGCGATCCTGGTGCAACTGGTGCTGCTGGTCCACAAGGAATTCAAGGTGTTGCGGGAACTAATGGTACAAATGGAGTTGATGGGAAATCGGTAACCAGTGGTACTGGTGCTCCGACAGGAACAGGGGCTACTGGTGATACTTATATTAATACCACTACCGGTGAAACCTATGTTTACAATGGTACGACCTGGGTTTCTACTGGCAATATTAAAGGACCACAGGGCGATCCTGGTGCAGTTGGCCCACAAGGTGCAACTGGCGCTACTGGCCCACAAGGGGTTGCTGGAACAAATGGTACAAATGGCACAAATGGCGTTGATGGAAAATCGGTAACCAGTGGTGCTGGTGCTCCAACAGGAACAGGAGCTACTGGTGATACTTATATTAATACCACTACCGGTGAAACCTATGTTTACAACGGTACGACCTGGGTTTCTACTG
>NZ_JACHCQ010000081.1 GCF_014205835.1 Pedobacter sp. AK013
CAACCTCAAGAGGTGTAAGGGATATTAAATTCTTCTTATTCAGATTGTCGAAAATATATGCTTAAAACATCCCCCCAACTTTTCCGCTTGATCCACTATTTAACCCATATAGCTTGAAGATTTGAATATGATTGTCTAAATCTGAAAAGGATTTAATATTTTGCAGCACAATTGATTTTAGTTATGGCTTCAGGTTTTTTTGCGATTTTAGATGATATAGGTGCTTTAATGGACGATGTAGCAGTAACAGCTAAGGTGGCGGCCAAGAAAACTGTAGGTATTTTGGGAGATGATTTGGCGGTAAATGCGGAAAAATCAACCGGTTTTCTTTCTTCGAGAGAATTGCCGGTACTGTGGGCAATCACCAAGGGATCATTTTTGAATAAGCTTATTATTGTTCCCATTGCGCTATTACTCAATTTCTTTTTCCCGATAGCAATTAAAATAATCTTAATACTAGGCGGACTATATCTGGCTTATGAAGGAGTAGAAAAAGTTGTTGAATATTTTTTTCATCGATCAAAACCCCTGCATGTAGAGGCAAAAGAAGTTATCCAGGAGGGGGAGGTAGCAGAAAAAGCAAAGATTAGATCCGCTGTCGTTACAGATTTTATTCTATCAATAGAAATTGTAATTATTGCTTTGGGAAGTGTGCTCGAAGAAAAGCTGCTTATACAGATTATAACCGTTTCAGCTATAGCCTTATTGGCTACCGTTGGTGTTTACGGTATTGTAGCAATTATTGTAAGGATGGATGATGCCGGATATCGCTTAATAAAGGCCTCTGGTGAAAAGGGAATATTTTCATTTATCGGAAGCCTATTGGTTCGTTCTTTACCAATTTTAATAAAAATATTAAGTATTGTAGGCACGGTAGCGTTGATCTTGGTTTCGGGTGGGATTTTTGTACATAATATTGGTTTTCTACATCATGTTCTTCATATTTTGCCTTCGATTCTTAGAGAATTTACTTTTGGGTTAACAGCCGGACTTGCTTCAGTGCTTGTTGTAACTGCAGGTAAAAAACTTTTAGCTATTATCAGAGCATAAGGAAGGTGGAAGTTATTCCATTTTGCAGGTTAGCTTAGTTATTATTTTTAGCAAAGCAGGGTTAGTACTACCTATATAGGTTTGTTCCCGCTATGCGCTGCAAAGCCTTGGTTCGTTCCTCACCTTCGGGTTTTCTGCTGCTATCGGGTTTAGGTGGGCAGGTGCTTCCGAAGTTTTAAAGGGCTGGGTGCAGAGGAAACTTCGGAAGTTTAGTGCGTTTATCCAGCAGATCCGTCATCCTGAACTTGTTTCAGGATCTTTTTATTAAACCAGATTCTGAACGTTATTGAAATCTGCAATATTTACAGGGCAACGTTAAACACCCTTTCGCTCAAAAAGTTTTATGCTGCGCAACATTTTTTCCTGTTGAAAACCATGTGGTTACGTTAAAGCCCGCACTATTCTATAAGGAAAGCTTTGCAGAAGCATTAATTTTTTCTACTTTTGCATCCCGCTTCGGAGGAAGGGTTTTGATTGAAAGGATGGCATTAGCGCGAGTGGGTCAATATTTATTTTAAAATAAATGTTGCGGATGAAGAAAAGATTGCTACCTTTGCAGCCCGGTTCGGAAGGACGGAAAGCTGATCAACATCGGCGTATTGAAATAGAGGAAAGAGGAAAAAAAGGGGTTT
>NZ_JACHCQ010000082.1 GCF_014205835.1 Pedobacter sp. AK013
TAAACCTCCTATGAATAAAACCCTTTTTCAAGCAGCTTAGGAAGCTTTTTCTTTTTTTATGGGCAAAAGATGTTCCCTGTCCTGAGAATTGGCGGTCTATTACTTAAATTAACGCCTCTCAGAAGCTTTTCTTTTATAAAAGTATAAAAACTTAGCTATATCCTCCTATTAGCGGTCGTTAAATTTGCCGCAGGTATTTATCAATAATCAGGTTAAAAGATAGCCGCACACTGATTAAAGCAGGTTTTTGCCAAGCAAGGTTTAGAAAGCAGTCTATCATATCTTTACAGCTAGTTTTTGTTTTTTTATTTCACAAGTCCGCTCACGTACGGTGTCCGGTTATTCCAAACATGCCTTACCCTGGAAAGCAGTTTTCTCCCTACCTTGATAATGGCCCGTCTGGAGCCAACCCTTGCCGCCCATCTGCTATAGCATAGAGTAAGGGCGGGATCTGTTCTTACCGCTACCCAGGCAGCCTCCACCAACATATACCTGAGCCGACGGTGCTGTCTTGTGGTTATACTTCCCTTTCTGTCGTTTTCACCCGTAGAATGCTCCATAGGACACAGTCCGACAAATGAGTTGAGCCTGTCAAATTTCTTAAAACGTGAAATATCACCGATTTCAACAATCAGTACAGCTGCTGTTATCGGGCCTATTCCCGGGATAGAGCAGAGCAGGCCTAAGATAGTACGGTAGCGTGCCTTGCCCATAAGCTTCCTTATTTCCCTTAGCGTGTCCAATTTTTGGATCCTGATCGCTTCCATTATAGAAAGCTGCCTGTCCAGTACGATGCGGATGCTCGGCTCCCCACAGCTGACCTCTTTTAACCATTTCACAAATGCCCCGCTCCAGTTGGCCTTCCCAAACCTTTGGGGTATCTCAATCCCCATCAGGCGGAGAAGCCCCTTTATCCTGTTCTTTGACCTGGTAAGGTCATTGCTGTACCGCTCGTTGAGCCGTACCAGCTGCCTGTCCGCCTCAAGTTCGGGATCAGGTACATAAACACCTGCCAGCTGCCCAGCCTGAAGTGCCTCGGCTATCCGCCTGGAATCGTTCCTGTCATTCTTGTTCTTTGTGCCTTTATCGGTCCGTGGAACATCTGCAGCATTTACTGCGATACAGCTTATTGAACGAACCGCAAAAGCACGCTGTATCCAGAATCCACAGAAACCGCTTTCGTAAGCACATTCATAACGGGCTTTAGGATAGTTGGTTGAAAGAAAATTCCACAGTCCATCAACTGATGGAGGAGACTCGACGAAACTTTTGAGATACTGTTTCCCCAGATACAGGGAAACTGTCCAGCTTTTAAGGTGCACATCGATGCCACAGCTTATCGTATGACCGCTAAAATCTAATTTTTCTGCTAAATTTGTCATGATCTTAGTTCTCTTCTTTGTTTAAATTTAACAATTGTGGCTTGCTAAAGACCACTTGAACTAAGATCACTTTATTACATAGATACTGAT
>NZ_JACHCQ010000083.1 GCF_014205835.1 Pedobacter sp. AK013
GTTAAAATTGATTATTGAAGATAAATAAGGCTTATTGGCTAATTAAGGTTGTTTATGTTTTAAAATCTATTTCTAAGGTCCCCGGTTTTAAATGGCCATTATTACCTCTATTCATGCATAATTTTTCAGGATTGTTGAGGAATTTATATAGACTGATGTAACTCATGATGTGCAACCTGATAATAGATCTCAGGTTGGAGAATGCCCATTTCCTTTTAAGCTGTATCTGAACGATTTTTATTAGCAGATCGGATATAAATGCACACCATATTTGGATCTTGATCGCATTTTCGTTGTCCCCGAGGAAATATTTGAGGGGGAAATTCTGCTTGACCCTTTTAAAGAGTACCTCGATAAGCCAGCGTTTTTTGTATATTTCTGCAATTTCCTCGGGCAACAGAGAGAAATTATTGGTCAGGAACTCGAATGTACGTCCCGATTCCGCATCGAAAAAAGTAACCATACGTACGTTCAGTCTGATCTTTTCTCTTTGCGTACGCGTCCCCTGTACCAGTATCTGGTCACTCTGTACGCCCGCGTCCATGCTTTTTTGGCTCAGTTCCTTGGATTTGATGACTTCGTACCTTGCATCTTTTTTCTGTCTGGTAACAAAAAAGGCACCCTGTTTCCCGATCCTTTCATATTCTGAATAGTCCACATAACCTTTATCAAACACTATAAACGATCCTTCTTCAAGGTCTATTTCCTTCAGGAAGGGCATGTCATTTGCACTGGCAGCAGTAAAGCTGATTTTCAAGGGGACCTGTTCTGTTGCACCTATCAGGGTATGCACCTTGATTCCGCCCTTTCTTTTGCCGTTCATCTTGCCGGGACTGGGCGCATCGAGTATCCGTTGGAAAAGTGTGATGGTGGAAGAATCCACAATGAAGAGTTTATCATATTGCTTCAACCGGCTGTCCGGTAAAAGATGCCCGTACCGTTTATACAAAAGCTCGTAGATCTGTTGGAAAACATAAAACGACCTTTTGCCGTTTGCATCACAGAGGGTACTTCTTGTGGGCGGGCTGACTATCCCAAGATGAAAAAGCTTGGAATGACATGCATGCATACCGCTAACAACCTCACGGCTGCTGGTGCAATTGTTCAGGCTGCAATAGAGCATGGTAACCAGATGTTCAAAAGTATCAAAATACTTGTAATAGCGGTCGTAACCTCCACGGCGAGACAATGACTTTACCGAGTTCCGGTCGATCAAACTTAATAGCTGATTTAATATCGGCTGTCCGGTAAAAAATGTATTTTTGCCCATGTTGTATTTAGGTGTGGTAACTCAAATATAACACTACAAAGGGTAG
>NZ_JACHCQ010000084.1 GCF_014205835.1 Pedobacter sp. AK013
TGTAAAGGTTTAGTAATTCGGTAATGAACTAGAGTTTATTTTTTGTTATTTATATTGACCATTTCCGCCGGTTTTTTACCCTTAATTCCCTGGTGTGGTCTTTCCCAGTTATAATAAACAATATACTTTAAAAGTTCATCCTGTAACTCTTCCAGACTATCAAAGTCTGTATCTTCAATCAGGTCCTCTTTTAGCGTTCTCCAGAAACGCTCTACCTTTCCGTTTGTCTGTGGTCGGTATGCCTGTGTATACCGCCTTTTGATACCAGTTTCCATCAACATTCTTTCAAATGGGTGGTTCTGTTTGTTCCTGCTGATGGACGGTCCGAATTCAGGTCCGTTATCGGCAATCATTTCCTCAAATAGTATCCCAAATTCCTGTTTTAGCATCTGCATGCAGCGCATGGCAGCAAACATGGTTGTAAGTGCGGTAATATCCTCCATTACCTCTGCCCATGCCAGACGTGAATAATCATCAAGGACACAGATCAGATAAAGCCTTCTGTTCTCTCCCCTGATTACACTTTTACTTAGATGGTGACAATCAATATGTCCTAACTGGCCCATACGCTCCTTGATAATCTTTCGTTTAACTTCCTTTTCGGCACGTTCCAAACGGTTCTCTCCGTAACGCCTGAGGATATTATATACCCCAGATGCCGATGGTGTAAAATTATCCGATTTTTGTTTAAGCTGACTGGCTATTTCAAATTTATTGCTGCCGAGTTTGCGCAGATCCAATACTTTTTGCTCATCCTGAAGATCTGGACGCCTGGTACGGTACCTGGGGCCACGCTTTGCTGGAAGAAGATCCAGCTCATCGCCGGACTGTTTGAACCTGTTGTAATATTTCAGAAAACTCCTTGCATCAGTATCATGGGCAGTGTAAAAATCTTTTACAAGCTTGAACTTAGGATGTTTCCCATCTTTTACCTGCTCATATTCTTTGATCAGAAAACGGTACTTGCTTAAATAATTGCGCTTTAAGGTAAGGTCATTAGTGTTTATTCGCATAAATCATAATTAGCTATTTACAAAGCTAATTCTGTTACCGAATTACTAAACCTTTACA